>NZ_ADBD01000010.1:0-513369 GCF_000176715.1 Vibrio sp. RC586
CCCTGATACTGACTGATCCCGGTATCATTATAAATCGCCTGTACCATGCCTTTGGGTAGTGTCATTCATCATCTCCAAACAGGTCATCCAGAAAATCAGGGAAAGCCCCGTCTTCGGATTGATCAGTCAAATACCTGACATCTGCTTTAGGTTTTGACTCAGTAGGCTTGCTATCTGCTCGACGTTTCTGGCGTTCCTGCTCACGGGCTTCCCGCCGGTTTTGGTTGATGCCGGCCAAAGTTTCTGTTTTCGATTCACCAAAGTAGGAAGGACGTAGCTTTTCCGCGTTTTGGATAGTTTCCTGAATCAGATTTTCCAGCGATACAAATTACTATTTATTTTCTCCACTGGAGATGAAGATCAAATTCGCCAACACTTGGATGGATTTCGGCAGCACATCCGTAGCCATGATTTTCCCAGAATTGGTCAGCTAAGCTTTAGCGCCGGTTTCTGTTCACTAAGTCCTGGGGACTATCTTCCTACTATTCTTGACCAAGCAGACAAAGCGCTTTATTACGCCAAAGAACATGGGCGTAATCAGGTACACAGCTATGAGCAGCTTTGTGATGATGGAAAAATAGCCACTACCCCAAATACAGCTGCGGATGATGTTGAGCTGTTTTAATGCTGACTCATTTCAAGTCATCTGAGGCGATGTTTGCCAAGGGCGGATCAGTAAAATAAATACGGTGAGTGCATAAAGCATTGACCAACCCAAACAGAGAAATACCCCCGTACACAGCACCAATGCAAGCCCAGCTAAGTATTTCCCCCAACCCATGAGTAACTTATAAGCGGCAAGCATGGCGAGTAAGTACACTAAAACAAAAATGCCGTTAGCTAGCTTCAAGAAAAACTCCAGATCAAGCCCTGTAAGATTGCCAATCAAGCAAGAAATAAACAGCACACCTCCCACCAAGAGAGTGGCATGGGTCGGTACACCACGAATAGAAACTCGGGAAATGGCACTTTCAGGGCGGTATTCTCGAGCCTGTGCCCACACCATGCGCGCTAAGCTCTGTGTATAAAGATTCAGGCTAGCAAAGCAGGCCAGAAAGCCAATTATGCTGATCATAATTGCCCAACGTGCCCCAAACAGTTTGTCACTAAGCCAGGGAATTGCGCCACTATCAAACTGACTGCTGCCAAATGCGCCAAATTTCAGCACCACGACTGAACAAGCCCAGTAGGTGAGCCCTGCAACTAAGCTACCAATCAAAATGGCCAAAGGAAAATCACGCTGAGGATTGCGAAACTCTTCGCCCATATGGGCAAAAGCTTCAATGCCCACAAAACACCAGAACATCACCGCTAGCGCTGCACCAATCGACATCAAGCCTTCATGCGTCAAAGCGGGCATGACCAAATCTTGAGTGGAGACATGACCTCGCCATAAAAAGGCAATCACCAAGCTAAAGATGGCTAATGCGATCAAAGTTTGTAAACGGCCAGAAGATTTAGTGCCTGCAAGATTAACCCCAATCAGTAGAAGAATGGTGAGCGTTTGCGTGAACAGCGGATTAGCCAGAGGAGTAGGTAACAAGGCTTGCAGGAAGCTTGCCGCTAAGGCTACCGCAGCAGGAACACCAACAGGAATGACACTCAGAAACAACCAAGCTACAGCACGCTCAAGGCGAGAATTAAACGCCTGACGAACAAAATAGGCGGTGCCACCTGCATTGGGATAACGTTTACCAAGCTGGGCAAAGGTTAGCGCAATCGGGCATATTGCGATGAACAGGATCAGCCATGCCCACAGTGAAAACGCACCTGCAATACCGGCGGCAATGGCTGGGACCATAAATAGCCCTGTTCCCATGAGCGTGGTCGAGAGTTGGGCAACCCCTGCTCCAAGAGAAATATCCTTCTTCAGTTGATTCACGTTAAGCATCCTGCGCTGAGTTTGAGTTTTAGCATACTCCCTTTCATAACGGCTTTCACTGAATAAAAATTCACTCGTATATCATTCAATCAAAAGTTAGGCGCGATATTTCTCACTCTTTTCGCTATATTTTCCAGCCGTTTACTTATATTGTTGCTCGCAGAGTGAATAAGTTAAGGAGTTTGCATGACACTGACAGTCTGGTTATCGCTGTTTACGATTTGTATCTTGGGGGCCATGTCACCGGGACCCAGTTTGGCGATGGTAGCAAAGCATAGTCTCGCTGGCGGACGGAAGAACGGCTTTGCAGCCGCGTGGGCGCACGCCTTTGGTATTGGTGTTTATGCTTTTATCACCTTAATTGGATTGGCTGTTGTACTGCATCAGTCACCGTTGCTGTTTAAAACGATCAGTTATGCCGGTGCTGCTTATCTTGCCTATTTGGGTTGGAACGCATTGCGCTCAAAAGGGGGCGTAGCCGCAAAGCTGGAGTCGGGGGAAACCGTGAGTGTTTGGCAATCTGCCCGAGAAGGTCTGTTGATTTCTCTGCTCAGTCCGAAAATTGCACTGTTTTTTATCGCACTTTTTAGTCAATACGTTGCCGTGGGATCGGATTTTACGAGCAAAGCCGCCATTGTGATCACACCTTGGGTTGTGGATGGCCTTTGGTACAGTTTTATCACGCTGATCTTGTCCTCACCGCGATTGCTCGACAAATTGCGTGCACGTGCAGTATTGATTGATCGACTTTCAGGTATTGTGCTGATTGCGTTAGCCATTCGAGTGTTTCTGACGGTTTAAGTCATTTTTTTGTGGGTTTGAGACACTCTCAAGCCCAACTCTCTCGCCATACTAACGGTGTGATGAGACCTCTTCACACTCACCTTCAATCACATCAGAATGAGATTGATAAGCGGCTTGTTGGCTGAATTGAAAAGCACGTGCTTTAAGCTGCTTTTCCAGACGTTTGCCAGTGATCAGCGCGATAATTGCGAGAGGGATCGCGAGCAATAAGCTGAAAATCAGAGCAAACACGCCAGTAATCATTGACAGTAAAGTGATCAGGAATCGGTTCATAATGGTTCCTCCAAGTAACAGACTTACCATACCCTGAATAAGATTAATCGAAAATGAACAATGTTCATTTTCACTATAAATGGACAAAGTTGACGTATCTCTGACCTGTTATTGTCCATGTCCAAAAAAAAGCCGCCTACATCGTGAGGCGGCAAGCTTGAGGGAGAGGCCGTTGTTGCTTATCACCGAAGCGATCAGCGTAGCACGACTTATGGTTGTTATAGTTATGACCCATTCTACGTTCAGCTAGATTGGTTGCAGACGCGATCAGCCTACATTCGGCAGTTTGGGTTTGTTGTGGAGATGAATCCGTTATTTTGCTGGATAAGTGGGGTAACGAACCCCCATCATTTGTTCCATGCAATGCACCACTTGGCAGCTATAACCAAACTCGTTGTCATACCACACATACAGAACACAACGATTTTCTTGCGCAATAGTTGCTGTTGCATCAACCACACCTGCATAGCGTGAACCAACCAGATCACTTGAGACAATTTCGGTCGATTCGGTGTAGTCAATTTGCCCTGACAAAGGTGAGTTGAGCGCGATGTCACGCAGATAGGCGTTCAATTCTTCCTTAGTCGTGGAGTGAGTTAAGTTGAGATTCGCTATCGCCATGGACACATTTGGTGTGGGGACGCGAATCGAATTGCCGCTGAGTTTACCGGTTAACTCTGGTAGCGCTTTCGCCACGGCTTTTGCTGCACCCGTCTCAGTTAATACCATGTTGAGTGATGCTGCTCGGCCACGACGTTCACCCTTGTGGAAATTATCGATCAAGTTCTGGTCATTGGTGAATGAATGAACCGTCTCAATATGGCCGGAGATAATGCCGTAGCGATCGTTGACTGCTTTTAACACTGGAGTGATGGCATTGGTTGTACAACTTGCGGCTGAAATGATGGTGTCTTCTGGCTGGATAACCGATTCATTAACACCAAATACGACATTTTTGATGTCACCTTTACCTGGAGCCGTAAGCAGCACTTTACTTGCGCCTAGAGAAGCAAGGTGCTGGCTTAGTCCTTCACTATCACGCCACACTCCGGTGTTGTCTACGATCAGTGCGTTGTGAATGCCGTAACGCGTGTAGTTAATCTCTTGCGGAGAATTAGCGTAGATGACCTGGATAAAATTGCCATTTGCGATCAAGGCTTTACGTTCTTTATCAATCGTAATGCTACCGTTGAATTGGCCATGAACAGAATCACGACGTAATAAACTAGCGCGTTTTTCTAGGTCGCCCTCTTTGCCTCCACGTACCACAATCGCACGCAGGCGCAATGGATAGCCGGCACCACTTTTTTCAATCAAAAGGCGAGCCAGTAAGCGCCCGATACGGCCGAATCCGTACAAAACAACGTCTTTAGGTTGAGATATGGCTGTGCTGCCTAACGCACCATCCAGTGCGGTAAGCAGAAAATCGTTTAATCCTTGGAGGTTGCTATGATGTTGCCAAAACAGATGTGTTAGCTGACCCAAATCGATACGACAAGGTGCTAGCTCCAACTGCGTGATCTGCTGCAACACTGGCATTGTTTGTTCTAGTGACAGAGGGTGGTCTAAGTAACGTTTCGCAATACGGTGGGTTTTAATAATGTCGATGGTTGCGGCATTGATTAAAGTTTTACCAAACAAAACAACTTCAACACCTTTTTGGCGATAAAGTTGACCGATGAGTGGCGACATAGTTTCAGCAATCGTTTGGCTCGTTTGCCAGTCTTGGAGATGTTTCTCTGGACTCATGGATAAATCTGGGCCTTATTTCACGTTATGTTTAGTTTCCCTACAAGATCCCCTTGCGATTTAAAGCTACTTTGGTGTGGGCTAGATTCGTGTATCCCAATCACATTATCTGTCAATGTTTATGGGTGTTCACCTACTTGCCGCTTACCTGCAACTCCAATTCGTTTGGGTACAGAAATAATCATTTCAAATCGGCTGAGAAACTTTAGAAAACTCACGTCTGTAGGGGGGTGAGTCGGATTGTTGTTTTTATGTGGCCGGATTGTAAAGTCAGAGGTGTTATTCTGCTAGGAAAAATAATGATGAAATAATCAACGGGAAATTGGATGGATTGGCGTTCATTATCGGGTTCGATGCGGCTTGATCTGTGCCTTGACAAAAAAAGAACAGCAGACTTATTTCGTGACTATATCGACCGAGATCAAAGAATAAAAGTGAATAAAAATTGGAATTGCAAATCTTTGTAATTAAAGTCGAATTTAAGCGTTGTTTGATGATTTTTCTTATGGCGATCTAAGAAAAATAAAAATGTAATCAAAAATTAGCGATAGGACATTGGGGCCTTGGCTCTCTTTGGCTATTTCTACTTAGAAAATGCGAAGGTCATCTCAACTCAGACTTTCGCGTTTTAAACTAGCCTTTTCCTACTTGGAGCTGCATTAATGCTTCCAATTCCTCTGCTGGGAGGGGACGAGAAAAAAGAAATCCCTGATACTTATCGCATCCTTCTTTTGTTAAAACGGCCAATTTCTCTTCAGAATCAACGCCTTCAGCAGTGACCATTTTCCCTAAATTGTGCCCTAGTTGAATGATAGTGCGTACGATCATTTTCCCTGCACTATCGTCATTGCAGCTGTCGACAAACGAACGATCGATTTTTATTACATCGATCGGAAGCTGCTTTAAATAGTTCAAAGAGGAGTAGGCGACACCAAAATCATCAAGCGCAATTTGAATGCCGAGTTCACGCAATTGATGACATGTATGGATGACATTGTTGGGATAACGCATTAAGGTTGTTTCGGTGATTTCTAATTGTAAAGTGTGTGGTGGTATTGGGTAGGTTTGTAAGGCGTTGTATACCACCTGATAGATATCGTCATATAGAAACTGAATGTTAGAGACATTGACGGATACTGATAAATCAGGAAATGAGTGGTGCCACTCGCTCAATTGTCGGCACGCTTCATTAATTACCCAGCGACCTATCGGAATAATCTGCTGGGTTTTTTCTGCAACCGAAATGAAATCCCCCGGATTGATCATACCTAACTCTGAGTGTTGCCAGCGAACTAAAGCCTCCGTCCCCACAATACGGCCTGAGCGTATGTCCACTTTTGGTTGGTAGTGCAGTAATAACTGATTCTTTTCTATAGCAATATTCAACTCACGCTCGATCTGGTATTGGCGGATGGTTTCACTGTGAAGCTCGTTATCAAACCAGCGAATACAATTCTTACCGCTCCTTTTTGCTTTGAGAATTGCAATGTCCGCATTGCGACACCAAATATCAGTGTCATTGAGCGCATCTTCCAGTAATGCGATACCGAGGCTAGTCGTCACTGAGTAGAGTCGATTACCCAGTTTATACCCTTGGTGTAAAGTTGCATGGAGCTGCTCTACAGTCCGTTTGATCGCCGGTATTAACTGCTCTTCGTGATGAAGGATAAGGGCAAATTCGTCACTGCTTAAGCGATAGATTTGGCAAGATGAGTTTTTTAGTGAACGTAAACGTAAGCCCAATTCTTCTAAGAGCTTATCGCCTTGCTGATGCCCTAAACTGTCATTTATCTGCTTGAAGTCATCCAAATCCACTTGCAATAAGGCGTATTGGCTTGGTTGATTCAGCTGCTGGATTTGGTGCAATTGAAGGTGAAATGCTTTGCGGTTACCTAATGATGTCAGGTAATCCGTCAAACTGTCTTTTCGGTAACGCTTGATTTGCTTTAATAAAGATAGGCGATAGTAAGTGCCAAAAGTAGCAAATGCAGTAATGGCCAACAATTCTGTTGCATCTTCCGCTACTTCACTAAACAGACTACTTTCAATCGACGTGAGGTAGCACATGACCAGAATGATGGCGACCACCATTGGCCACAAGGTTGCTGGCAACAGTACAAGGTAAATTAAGGGGAGTAGAAGAAACGTTTCCTCAATAGCATCCACACTTAGCGGAGTAAACAAGCTACCAATCACAATCAGTAATAGAGCGCTTAGCGCCGATAATCCACGTGCATTGCGATTTGGTACCCAAAAAGCGATGAGCATCAAAAGGGGGAATAATAGGTAGAGTCGTGCCATCGTTGGATGTTCAGCAACGAGGGTATAGCTCACAACGATAAGCCCAAAGTGGAAAAATAAATTAGCCCATAAGGGCGAAGTTAACTTACCACTGGGAATTGCAATTAGAGACGTCATTCACTATCCATAGTGCAAAATTAATACTGTCAGACTAATTATCTTGTTTGATTTTAGCCTCATCATATGTAGGTTTACTGCGATTTGGCATGGAATAAAAGGCAGGGATGCGGAATTTGTGCGAGGTTTATCGCGAGTCTCAAAATTGATTTGGATGCCCTCACAAAATGGAGGGCACAGGATCAACAATGGTTGTCGGTAGGTAAGGTAATGGTATTGATATGCTTTAACTCGGCCAGAGGCAGCCAGTTGACTTTGACACCAGCTTGCAAAAACATATCTTGGCTGACTTTGATCTTATCTCCCCAACGTGAGAGAAAATCATCAGACTGCTCAGGGCAATAAACCGCTGCAATACCCGTTTGAATGATTTTGGCTGCGCAGTTAGGGCATGGGAAATGCGTAACATAAATTTCGCAGCCATCCAGATCGCGTTTAGCAAAAAGAATCGCATTTTCTTCCGCATGCAGAGTTTTCAAATACTTCATATCACGGTCATCGGTACTGGCACTGTCGGAAATGCCGTGCGGATAGCCATTGAAACCTACCGAAACAATTCGGTTTTGTTTGGTGATCACAGCGCCTACCTGCGTGGAAGGATCCTTACTCCACGATCCGACTAATTCTGCCATTTGGAAAAAACGTTGCGCCCATTTTGAAATCATGTCGTTATTCCTCATTCATTCGCGACATTGTTTAGCAATTGAGTTTGTACCTTAAGTGCATCAGTGCTGCTAATACTATCTTGGTTTTTGTTATAAGAGTATCCCTTCCTATAAGTCCAGTATGTTGCTTTGCCTATCACACGATAACGATCTTCCCTCTTTCAACAATACCTATAGAGATTTTTGAGATTAATATCACGGGGAGATGTGAGATGGCGAAAAGCTATTTTTCTCAATTTAGGATTATTCTTGTGCGAGATCTCTTACAGGTTCTGTAGGAGATTCTAGTGTTAAGGTGCATGTGTTTAACCCTGCTTCAAGTTAACCTGTTGATTTTTATTGATTGTTTTGTGTTTTTTGCTCAGGGTTGTTTGGTAGGGTGAAATATAAGGGTTGCTGAAAAAAGCGCATATCGTAAAGTCTATCCGTCAGCAGGAAGCGGACACGGAACAGGAAAGACCCAAGGATTGGTCATCTTCAGGACGAAGATTTCGATTATTCAGGATGAATGGTCGGCATGGAAAGCAAAGGACGTTAGCTGGACGCTTAGTAACTAGGATGGTTATAAACGGAGAGTTAATGGACAACTTAAAGGACTGAGGTGATATCTATCAGGATGATAGAGTAAGGGACACCGCTAGGAAGGCGATGAAACGGATTGCGCTGAAGGACACAGCAAACTATCAAGGAATAGATGCAGGGAGCACCTATTAGTAGCGGGATTGCTGCGAGTAAGAACTGAACCCCACTAAGCGAAAGCTTAGTGGGGTTTTCTTTTTGGCTCACTGAATCATCGCTGAGTGGTCTAGGAAGAGAATCTGAGCATCTTTCCGTATGCCATTGTGCTAACATACAGCCGTTCATTAACTTTAGTGAGTTTCTGTTATGCAAGCGCAAGTAAAATGGGTTGAAGATTTTCGCTTTATCGGGCTGTCGAATTCAGGTCATTCAATTGTAATGGATGGCAGTGGCGGCGCTAGCGCACCAAGCCCAATGGAAATGGTGTTGATGGCGGCGGGTGGGTGCAGCTCAGTCGATGTCGTTGATGGCATGAAAAAGGCAGGGCAAAAAATTCACAGTTGTGAGGCCAAACTCAGCGCTGAACGTCGTGACACTGCGCCTAAGCTGTTTACTCAAGTCAATATCCACTTTGTACTTAGTGGCGAAAATCTGGATCAAAACATTGTGGCGCAAGTAACCGCTGACTCACTAGAGAAGTACTGCTCGGTGTGTTTGATGCTCGGTAAGGGCGTTGAAATGAGCCATTCATGGGAAATTCGTGCTGAGTAACTTACTTTTATAATCCTACGGTTTAACTTGAAGTTGCAGAGATGTCTGCTGTAATCATCTCTTTATCCGTCTCGCTCATCTATGCTCAACCGAGGCGGATAAAGATGCGTTTATCTATTGGTCTATCTGCCCTTTGATGTTGTTTTTAGCTCTCTTGTTTTATTGAATTTGGGTGTATACCTATGAGTTTTTTCGAAAACATCTCGATTATTATGGCGCTGATCGCTGCCAGTTGTTTTTTCTCTATGTCGGAAATCTCCTTGGCTGCGGCGCGGAAAATTCGTTTACGCCAAATGGCGGATGAAGGTGATGAGCGAGCAGAGCGAGTGCTAGAGCTGCAAGCTCACCCGGGTAATTTTTTCACTGTAGTGCAAATTGGTCTCAATGCTGTTGCCATCATGGGTGGTATTGTCGGTGAGTCAGCATTTACGCCTTACATCAAAGCGATGCTTGAAGGGTGGATTCCGAGTAATTGGTTGGCACAAGCCAGCTTTATTTTGTCGTTTATGCTAGTGACTAGCATGTTCATTTTAATTGCTGATCTGATGCCCAAGCGTATTGCAATGGCAATGCCGGAGCGTATCGCGACCAACTTGGTGGGCGGTATGCAGTTGTGTATCACTTTACTTAAACCGATCGTCTGGTTTTTCAATGGCCTAGCGACCCTTTTATTCCGTGCCTTGAGTGTGCCTATGGAGCGCAATGATGAAATCACGTCAGATGATATTTATGCGGTGATGGATGCAGGTGCAGAGGCCGGAGTGCTGGATAAAGGTGAACAACAGATGATGGAAAGCGTGTTTGAGATGCAGAGCATTCCTGTGACGTCGGCAATGACAGCACGTGAAAGTCTGGTGTTTCTTAACCTCAGCGATAGTGAAGAAGAGATCAAACAGAAAATTTCGCAGCATCCGCATAATAAATTTTTGGTCTGCGATGGTCAGCTGGATCTGATCAAAGGTTATGTTGATTCAAAAGCCTTGTTGTTACGAGTGATTAATGGCCAAAGCATGAACCTAAAAGAGAGCAATGTGGTCATTGGTTGCCCCATTATTCCTGATACGTTAAGCCTTTCTGAGGCATTGGAGTATTTCAAAATTAACCGTGTCGATTTTGCGGTGGTGATGAACGAATATGCGCTGGTGGTCGGTGTGGTAACGTTCAATGATTTGCAAAGTGCGGTCATGGGAACTTGGGTTCTTGCAGAAGGTGAAGAGCAGATCGTGGCTCGTGACGGTAACTCTTGGTTGGTCGATGGTGTAACCCCGATTACCGATGTGATGCGCTCTTTTGGTATCGAAGAGTTCCCACAGCAGCAAAATTACGAAACCATTGCCGGCTTTATGATGTACATGCTGCGTAAAATTCCACGTCGTACCGATTCTGTCGTGTATGCAGGCTACAAGTTTGAAGTGGTGGATATCGATAACTACAAAGTTGACCAGTTGTTAGTCACCCGCGTGGAGCCATTAGAGGTTGCAGCTCAAGATAGTGACAAAAAATAGAGGAAACGGATTCGTCATTGTTTGCACTTTTCATTTGCTCATTGGCGGTTAACCTTGAGCGTTCATAAACGATAGGGGAAAATCGATGAGTGAATTGGAAAAAATGCTCAATGGCGAACATTTTGATGGCGCATCTGTAGAAGTTGAAGCGCTACGTAGCCAAGCGGGTAGGCTAAAACTTGCCATTAACCAAAGCCTAGATGACGCCGAACGCCATGCTTTACAAAGAGAATTGTTTGGTTATCTCGGCGAGCTGAGTCAAGTTCAGCCGCCATTCCATTGTGAGTTTGGGAAAACGATTCGTATTGGTGAACACTCCTTCATCAATATGAATGTCGTCATGCTTGATGGCGCACCAATTACCATCGGCAATAACGTTCTTATTGGTCCTAGTTCGCAATTCTATACTGCATCACACTCCCTGGATTACCGTTGCCGACAGTCATGGGAAACTGTGTGTAAGCCAATCGTGGTGGAAAATGATGTATGGATTGGCGGCAATGTGGTGATTAATCAAGGTGTCACGATTGGTGCTCGCTCTGTGGTGGCGGCTAACTCAGTGGTGAACCATGATGTTCCCCCCGATACCTTAGTGGGTGGCACACCTGCGAGAATATTGCGCTCTCTAACAAGCGTCGAATAGTGTGCCCATGACGGCTTAATCTCCTTGGTGGAACCTTGAAACAGCGATTCAACACGTACAAATATACCTTATATGGCATTGCTGCAATTTTGCTCTGGGGCAGCTTGATGGCATTAACTCGTCGGGTTGCCGAAGAGTTTTCACCGATTGGTGGAGCCGCGTTGATCTATACCGCGAGTACGCTGTTTTTACTCTTTACAATGGGTTTACCCAAGTTAAAACCAGGGTCATTGCGTTATCTATTAATAGGTGGAGCCCTGTTTGTGAGTTACGAGATTTGTTTGGCATTAGCGCTTGGAATGGCAAACGATCGTCTCCAAGCCATTGAAATGTCAGTAATCAACTATCTTTGGCCTGCACTCACGGTATTGATTGCGGTATTGTTGAGTAAACGCTCGGTCTGTTTTTGGGTTTATCCTAGTGTTGGATTAGCCTTTATCGGTGTCGCGTGGACGATCGTTGCTGAACAAGGCTTTTCTCTTGCAGATTTCACTGGGCGAATTAGCTCTAACCCAACGGTCTATGCGATGGCATTTATTGGCGCTTTTATCTGGGCGATTTACTGTAATGTCACACAGCGTTTAGCGGAGGGGCAAAATGCAATTGTGCTCTTTTTCGCGGCAACGGCGAGCACGTTGTGGGTTCAGTACATCCTGAGTGATGAACCCTCACTCTCATATTCGTGGTCCAACGTAAGCACTTTGCTTTTGACGGGGGGAGTAATGGGGAGTGGCTACGCTCTATGGAATGTGGCGATTTTGCGCGGCAACATGCTGTTATTAGCGACAATCTCCTATTTCACGCCTGTGATTTCAACGCTGTTTTCTTCCTTGATTTTGGGAGTCGTGTTAGGCATTAGCTTCTGGCAAGGCGTTGTGATGGTAACGGCCGGCTCACTGATTTGTTGGTGGGTGACTCGTCAGCCTCATTCGATATCAGAGACAACGGCAGAGTCTGTACCCAGCAAACAAGGTTGATTCTGAGTTTGCAAAATTTGGCTATTCGATGAGTGAGATAACTGTAATAAACTCAACCCGTTCAAGATGTTGACTTCATAAAGAATGTCAACTAATGCTTGTCTGTATAAATTCTCAGCAGATAAGTCAAAAATGGATATTCTTGGTAAAGAATGCGTTGTAACGCTATGAACTCGACTTCATTTTGGTTTACTCTTGGCAGCATTGCCCGAATACAAGAAGTAATACGGAGGCCATGATGGCACACGACTGGGATGAATATGCAGCAAGCTGGGAAAGCAATCCCGCCACTCATATTTTTGCGCAAAGCGTATTTCAACAACTGACAAAAATCCTTTCTCTTCAAGGTAAGCATGTATTGGATTTTGGCTGTGGCACAGGATTGTTGAGTCAGCTGATGTCACCACTCGCTCGCGATATTGTTGCTCTCGACTCATCTGAAGCCATGATTGAAGAGCTTGACCGCAAAGAATTACGCAATGTTGAACCTGTGGTGGACGCACTCACTCGTGGCTTAGTGGCCCAGCACCCTGCATTTCGTAAGCAATTTGATCTGGTTGTTGCTTCATCGGTCTGTGCTTTCTTACCTAATTTCCAAGATGCTGCAGATATCATTTTCACCCTTGTGGATGAGGGTGGTTATTTTGTGCATTTTGATTGGCTGGCTGATGGGGCAGGCAACACGGATATGAGCTTAACTGTCAATGAGATTGAAACTGTCTTGCGCAATGCAGGGTTTGCTTCAATCGATGTGCAAGTGGCTTTTGAGGTCACTACCGAGCAAGGAACGTTGCCTGTCGTTGTTGGGGTTGCTCGGAAATAGTTTATTGTTCGGTTTTTAATCTATAAGTTATCCGTTTCTCACCGTAATTTTGGCCGCTGCATAATGTAGCGGCTTTATTTTGCTAGTAGCAAAATGGCAATAATGCTTGCTTGTTTTACATTTGCTGCTCATTGCATATTGATTTCGTTATGAATGTGATTCGCATATCTTTTCCAAATAGTAAATTGACTATTTACTTATTTTCACTAACAAAAAATAGATCTTGCGCCTAAACTAATGATTGAATAATCAAGGACAAGACTCAGTTCCCCGAGTTTATGTCTCAGATTTCTGTTTATTGACTGACAACTCATGGCTAGGGTTATTAACAAAAATCAAAAACAGAGTAGAGAAGGAAAGGGTCGGCTTATGCCGACCCTTTCCTTTTGCGTATTTTTTCAAATCGAATGAGATGTCAACTGATGGCAAAGCCAATGAATTGCTCGATCATTCATGCTCGGTTTATTCCAAACTAAGCTGTATGCGACTTTGCCATATTCAAAAGGCAGAACTTTCTGAATTAGGCCTTGAGCTTGCATCGCGTGGTCTGCCCACATTTTTGAACAGGTGAAAAGGAATGAAGTCTGTCGACACAAAATTGCGGCTGCCCCAAAATCTGGCGTTGCCACTGCGATGCGTCGAGTCTCATGCTGTTGAGTTAAATACTTTTCAAAATAGGGTTCGCTTAGCTCATTATCGAGAATGCCAATGTGTTTATAAGCGAGATAATCTTGCACCGTGAGTTCTGAGTGGGCGAGTGGGTGATCAGGGCTCATCAAGCAGATCAACTCATCGGATTCAATGATCTGCCAAACCAGATCTTGCGCGAACGTTGGCGGTTGACTGATGTCGTGTGGCAAGAGAATGACATCGATGAGACCACTTTGTAATGCTTCAAAACCATAATGTTCTTTGGAGTGCACTGTCATCGACAATTCTGGTGAGCAGGCTGATAACACGGCAGTGACTCTGGGGGCAAATAGCTCCAATGTGCTTTCACGCATCGCTAAGCGATAGTGGCCTTGGTAGTCCTGCGGGTTAAACTCAGTACAATGCAGTAGGCCATTCATGCTTGACAAAATATGGTGTACGGTCGGCCCCATTTGTTGCACATAGGGGGTTGGAATCAGCTGATTACCATCGCGGTAGAAAAGATCATCATTGAGCAGCTCACGTAGCTGAGCAAGAATTTTACTGATACTTGAAGGGCTGACACAAAGCCTGACTGCGGTTTGTGTAACACTGCGAGTGTTGAGCATAACATGCAGTGCGGTGAGGTGTTTTAAGCTAAAGCGAGAGAGATGAATATAATCCATAAAAAGCCGATGCATTGAATCATTGGCTCAAGAATAGCATTGTGGCACGAAAAACAAACCGTTAATTGCCTTGATTTATCTACGTAAATGGCTTTTTTGTTGTTTTCAATCATGCCGAAAGTAAGTTTTCTATTTCACTTAGCACTTCTGGGTTAGCGATCGCGCCGAGATTTTTCACGTTCTCTCCATGGCAAACTTGCTTAACGGCCAGTTCAACCAGTTTTCCTGATTTGGTTCGAGGAATGTCACTGAGAGCAAAAATGTGCGCAGGGACATGGCGTGGTGAACAGCGTTCACGTAAGAGTGTGCGAATTTTCTGTTGGAGCGAATCATCAAGTGTGACGCCTTGAGTCAGTTGAACGAAGAGGATGATTTCCTCATCTCGTTCTAATCTTCGGCCAATCGCAATTGAGTCTTGGATTTCAGGTAGGGCATTGATTTGTTGATAAATCTCAGCCGTTCCGATACGGATCCCACCTGGGTTTAGGACTGTATCACTGCGTCCGAAGAATATGATACCGCCGTGTGTTGTGATTTCAATTTCGTCACCATGGTGCCAAACACCCGAAAATTTATCCCAATAAGCTTGTTGGTAGCGAGAGCCATCGTCATGCCAAAAGCCGATCGGTTGATTAGGAAAGCTATTACGGCAAACCAATTCGCCACGCCTTTCCGTGACGATGTCACCTTGTTCATCAAAGGCTAGGATATCTAGACCTAACCCCGCGCCCTGGCATTCACCTCGATAGACAGGAGAGAGCGGGTTTCCCAATGCAAAACAGCCGCAGATGTCAGTCCCGCCGGATATCGAAGCTAAATGCAGATCGGCCTTGATGTGTTCATACACAAAATCAAATTGTTCGGGATAGAGTACGGAACCCGTAGAGCATAAGGTTTTCAGATCCGGTAGTGGATAGTCATCACTAGGCGAAAAAGGGCATTTTTGCAGGGTTTCAAGGTACTTGGCAGAAGTGCCAAACAAGGTGATTTTGGCTTCATCGGCCAGAGACCAAAGTGCTTTTGCTTGCGGGTAGAGCGGATGGCCATCATAAATGACTAGTGTTGCCCCACTTGCTAATGCTGAAACTTGCCAATTCCACATCATCCAGCCTGTCGTGGTGTAATAGAAAACACGATCTCGCGGTTGGATGTCGCAGTGCAGCTGATGTTCTTTCAAATGATTGAGCAGAGTGCCACCTACGGAGTGAGTAATGCATTTTGGTTTGCCCGTTGTGCCTGAGGAGTGCAGTATAAAGAGCGGGTCGTTAAACCCAATCCGTTGATAGTTTAGCTCTTTTGGCTGGTAGCTTGCCAAGATTGAATACCAAGTCGAGAAACTGCTACCCAAATTCGGGCTGAACTGAGGCTCTTGCAGATACTCTATTTGACAAGTATTCACTAGGCTCGGTAGCGCGCAAACGATGTGGGTATTTCTTTCTTGCATCAAGAATGGCTTGCCATTAAAGGTGTAACCATTGCAGCAAAAAAGGATTTTAGGTTGTACCTGCCCAAAACGTTCAATGACGCTCTCTATGCCAAAATCTGGCGATGTTGACGTCCAAATTGCACCAAGACTCGTTGTCGCCAGCATTGCGATAACTGTTTCCGGTAAGTGGGGAAGATAGCCTGCCACCACATCTCCTTGACCAATTCCATTTTGAATAAGCCATTGCTGAATCAGAGAAACGTGATCACACAACTGTTGCCACGTTAGCTGTTTGGTTTGCCCACTTTCATTTTTAAACCAAATAGCCGTTACATCGGGATATTGAAACGCGTAAGAGAGCAGGTTTTCCGCGTAGTTAAGTTCTGCCTGTGGAAACCAAATAGAATCCCGTGCTGGGTATATTTCGTTACCAAAACGAGGAAGCCCTTCACTCATCAGGGAATCTCCTCGATGCCCAATAACATCGCAAAATTGCCAAACTTCTAACCAAAATCGCGAGCTTTCAGTAATAGACCACTGATGCAGAGCTTGATAGCTATCAAACGTTTCTCCTTGCTGGTTCACATGCTGAATAAACTGCTGCAGGTTTGAGGTGGATATGCGTTCTTGGCTTGGTATCCAAAGTGGTGTGGTTGATGGCATATCGTTCCCTAATTTGTGAAGGTACGGCTCTAAACGTTGTGAACAAGTTTTGTCCTCGAGCATAGGAAAGTCAACTTGCCAGCGTTAGAACAGACCCATGAAAAATAACTAAAAACAGTACAGTTGTAAAAATATTGTTACACTGGTTGTGGTGGTATTGCATCCGATCCCATTGGCAGTCGGAGTTGGGCTAGTTAGGCTTAATGTAATTAAGTTGTTAAGGAGTAGGGCGATGAGTCAATACCACTCTAAACCCGTTGATCCACATGGACACATTGACTGGGATAAAAATGAACATGAGATTTGGCATGATTTAATTACTCGCCAGCAAGAGGTTGTGAAATCTAGAGCCTGTCAAGCGTACTTAGATGGCTTGCAAATGCTGAATCTGCCCACGGATCGCCTACCACAATTGCCCGAAATTAATCAGGTGCTCCAGCGTGAAACGGGGTGGCAAGTTGAACCGGTTCCCGCATTGATTAGCTTTGATCGTTTCTTTGCCCTGCTGGCGAATAGAAAATTTCCAGTAGCAACATTTTTGCGCTGCCGAGAAGAGTTTGACTATTTGCAAGAGCCTGATTTTTTCCATGAGGTTTACGGTCACTGCGCGATGCTTACTCATCCAGATTTTGCCGCATTTACTCAGATCTATGGTCAATTAGGCGCTTGTGCATCTGCTAAAGAGCGCAGCTTTTTAGCAAGGTTATACTGGTTCACCGTGGAGTTTGGTTTAGTGCAAGAGAAAGGTAAAACCAAAATCTATGGAGGGGGAATTCTCTCATCACCGGGAGAAACACTTTATGCTTCAGAAAGTATGCTTCCGGTGCGAGAACCGTTTGATGTGATGCAAGTTTTACGCACACCTTATCGCATCGACATCATGCAGCCGATTTATTACGTGTTGCCCGATCTTGGTCAACTTTATCAACTCAGCCAACGCGATTTAATGGCGTTGGTTGCTCAAGCTATGAAGGACGGGTTACTCCCACCTCTTTTTCAACCAAAGGAACAACAACATGTTGGATGAATTACGTTGTGAGGCGTGCAGTGTAGACGCTGTCACACTCACCGCTGAAGAGCAACAACAATTATTGAGTGAGCTAGATGGCTGGTCACTCGTTCACCGCGAGGGAATTGGTCAGTTAGAAAAGATATATCGCTTCAAAAACTTTAAACAAGCTTGGGCGTTTTCTAATCAAATTGCCGAATTAGCTGAGCAGGAATTTCATCACCCTGCCATCTTATTAGAGTGGGGAAAAGTGACGGTGAGGTGGTGGAGTCATTCAATTAAAGGTTTACACAAAAATGATTTTATTTGTGCGGCAAAGTGCGATGGTTTCATTTTGTAATTTGTTTGATATTTAAACGTTAATTTCAAAATTTCATATCCATACAATTGATATTGTATGGGTTTCATTTTGTTTTTTTTTGTTGTTTTAACTTTTTGTAAATAAAGGATATTATCTTAATTAAATAAATTGAAATATATTGAGGTATTGACATTGTGAATGTATTGCTTTAGGTTTTGCCTGAACCATTGAGTTCATCTTTATATTTTAAATTTATCTTTTAAGAAGAAATAACAATGAAAAAAACTATTGCTATTGCTGCCGTTGTAACAGCCATGTTTCACGCTGTTAATGTTAATGCAGCAGACCATACTTTTAGTGTTGGATATGCACAGACAGATATCAAAGGTTTAAATGACGATCTAACAGGTCTTGCGCTGAAATATCGTTATGAACCCGGTCGTTTGGGGTTGTTGGTGGGTTTAACTGGTACAACGTTAAATGAATCAACGACAGCAACGATTGTGAATAACCAGGTACAAATTAATACCTTTGATCGTACTTATGGCAGTATTCATATTGGCCCAACATATCGTTTTAATGATGTAATGAGTGGCTATGCAACCCTGGGTTATGCCACTTATAAAGCAGAACGTAAATCAGGTAGTACTGTTACATCAGGCTTTGAAGATAGTAGTTTCGCGGCTGGTGCTGGTATTGAGCTGAATTTAACTCAGAGTATTGCTCTTAATGGTGGTGTTGAATACAGCGAACATCTGTTTGATTCAAAGGCAATGACTTACACAGTAGGTCTAGGCTACCGTTTCTAAGTTTTTTACTTATTAGGCAATACCAAAATGAAAGAGTAAGAGCGAGTTTAGGGATAATTAACTCGCTCTTTTTTATTTTTAAGCAACGACTTCGGGTGTGGGTTCACTAACGAGGTTATTAATCCAACGTTTTGAACTGATACGCTGCGCGGTCAGCCCCATTTTAACCAATTCCTCAAGCCAAATGATCATTAATACCCAATGCAATGGCCATCCCCATATGATGCCCGTCAAGTAAGCGAGCGGGATACCCACCGCCCACTGGCCAAACAGGTCAATAAAGATGCTGTAACGAATATCTCCACCACTTTTCAGCACGCCACCAATCCCAACCATATTGAACACTTTAAAGACCATGCCAAAGGCCATGACAAGGCAAACATTCAGTGCCAACTGATGGTTTTCCAATGGACTATGGCTGATAATCCACGCCAACAAAGGCTTGGCCGCCATACACAGCAAGGCGAGCAGCAAGGCCAAGCTACAACTGGTGATCACATACCACCACGCGGTGTTCTCGACACGTTGATAGTTTTGCGCGCCGATCTCATTGCCCAAAATGATCGATGCTGCCACAGCAAAGCCAAGGAAAGCGGAGATCAACACACTCTCGATGGGCGCGAGCAGCGAAATGATGGCTAACTCCGACACACCTAATTGGCCAACAATCACGTTATAAACTAAAAGCCCAGCAGCCCAAGCGCTGTCATGGATCAGCATTGGCCAAGCCACCGTTAAATAGCGCTGGCGGTGGCGGCGTTGCACACTCTCTTGCCAATGATTTCGATTGGGGAGTAGGTGGGCATAACGGCGTTTTACCAGCACAAACAGCAATGCGGTTTGAAACAGGCGCGATAATGTGGTGCCTAAACCCGCCCCTAATACACTGAGTTCTGGAAATCCGAATAGGCCAAAGATGAGCAAAGCATTAAGGATAGCGTTAACGATGATGGCAAAAATGCTTACACGAGTAGGTAATTTCGCTTCCCCGATACTGCGTAGTGCCCCTTCCAACGGTACGACTAACGCAGTACAGAACAGACTGATGCCCGTGACCCACAAATAGTCAGTGGCTTGAGCAACGTATTGAGGCTCATCGGCAACCAAAGCCACAATGGTTTCTGGCATCAAGGTGTAAATCAAGGCGAAGGGCAAGGTCAGCACAATCGCCATCATCCACGATTGAGCAAGAGTGCGCCGAACGCCATCAAGATTGCCCGCACCAAAGTATTGGGCTGCGAGCACACTGACCGCACCACTTGCACCGACAATCACGATCAAATTGAAGAAGAAAATGCGATTGCCCACACCTACGGCTGCGGTGGCGGATTCCCCCAACTGACTGACCATAAAAATATCGACCACGCCCAATAGCGAGAACAACATGGACTGCATGGATACCGGTAAGCCGATTTGGAGTAATTTTTGCCAGAATGGTCGGTCGAGTTGGCGAAAGTGAACAATCATGTGATCTGACTCCTTGGAATGAATGTGAGTAGTGTAGATCTCTACGTCATCGCAGTATTGTGTAAAAAACTCCAAAACTATTGCCAAAATCTCATCATGCATGAAAAGCAAGAAAGTTATCTGATCTCAGAGAAAACCCAGCATGAGGTCATCGATCAAGAGCATGTGCTTAAGCTAGAGCACAGCGGCATAGTGCAGTGTGGTATTGCAACCTGTCGCGAATCCTTCAATGTTTATCGAAAATCTCCTAAACAGCATATGCTGCTGTTTACGATTCGCGGTAAAGGCTGGTTGAACAGCCAAGATCATCGTTATCTTCTTGAACCTGGCTCACTGATGGTTATCCCTGCCGGAGTGGAGAATGGCTTTGGCATTGAAGAGGAAAACTGGCAGTTAGCTTGGCTTTTTCTTTCTGCACAACGAGAGTGGCCGAATCATCTTGGCGAGCAGATCCACTATGGATTCACGCCCGCAGCGGATGTGATGTACACCTGCATTCAAACCTTGCTGCGATCGCAAATCCTGCCCGATGAGATCGGCCAACCCGTTGCACAACGTGCAGTTGAGCAAATTGAACTGTTACTGGCGACACCAGGAGAGCGGCAGATGCCTCGTGCGCAGATTCGGCTTAATCGTATGTTTGAGCGAGTACAAAAACAGCTTCACAAAGAATGGACTGTCAGTGCCATGGCAGCCTTGGTGCCTTGCTCTGTCGCGCATTTACACCGCCTTTGTCTGCATTATTTAGGTCGCAGCCCTACCGCTCATCTCACCCGACTTCGCATGGAATACGCCGCACGTCAGTTGGCACGCTCGGATTGGCCTATTCAGCAGATTGGTGAAATGGTGGGCTATCCGAATGCTGCGAATTTCAGTACGCGTTTTAAAGCATGGAGTCGCGTGACGCCAAGAGCCTATCGCACGAGCTATTCTAAGGATTCGTGAATGGGAACAACGATTAATTTGAGGATAATCTGAAAAGAAAAAGCCAATCGCAAAAGGTACGATTGGCTGATAAATCAATGTGAACAATCTCATTCACTAACAACGTCAGTTGGCTAGGTGACCCTCGGCTTAATTAAGGGTCATTACTAATAATGCAGTATCTGTGCCAACTTTTGCATGCGTTGTTTTATGTGAATTTCGTACGTTTTTACCGAGTTGCTGTTCATTCGGTTGCATTTTGCGATTGCAAATTGCAAATGTTGCAAAACGGAAGATGGGAAATGGGAGGCGCTTCAAGCAAAGGACATAAAAAAGAGGCAAGACAGGGCGACAAAGTGAGGAAAGAGAGGCATAGCCCTCACGCTATGCCTATGGAATGCTACAACATCACCAAACTGGCGGTGCCGAGGAAAGCAAAAAAGCCAACCACATCTGTCACGGTAGTGAGGATAACGGAACCTGCGAGAGCAGGATCGAGTTTGAACTTATCCAAAATGATTGGGATCAGCACACCAAATAATGCTGCAGTAATAATGTTGACCACAATCGCTAGAGCAATCGTGGCTCCAATAACGGGCTCTTGGAACCAAAGTGCGGCCATACCACCGATGATCAGTGCCCACACTAAGCCATTGATCGAACCAATTCCCAGTTCATTTTTCAGCAAAGCAAAACGGTTACCGACGGTGATCTGATTGAGCGCCATCGCACGCACCATCAAGGTTAAGGTTTGGCTACCCGCAATGCCGCCCATGGAAGCCACAATCGGCATCAGTACCGCTAAGGCCACGACTTGCGAAATGACGTCTTCAAACAGGCCAATGGTGATGGAGGCAAGAATCGCGGTCAGTAAGTTAATGCCCAACCAAAGCCCACGCTTTTTTGAGCTCTTGAGTACAGGCGCGAACAGGTCATCACCTTCATCCATACCTGTACCGGCCATCAAGCGTGCTTCATACAGTTCACGTTGCACGCTAAGTGCAAAATGCCAGTCAATTTCACCGATCAAGGTCTCATCATCACTCAGTACAGGGACGATAGGTAAAGTGGTGTGCTCAAGGGCGTCTACAGCATCCGATAATGTTTGCTGAGCATTGAGAGTCACCACTTCTTCTCGGTACAGACTCTTAAGTTGCGTGTTTTCTTCGGCTTGCAATACGTCACTAAAGCTCACTAAACCACGGAATTTCTTGGCTTTGTTGATCAGGTAGATGTATTGGGGGGATTCATAATGATATTTGTCTAACAGGACTTTGGCCCGGCGAACACTGATGCTAAAAGGTAAGGTATAAACTTTTCGATCCGCCCAGTGACCAATTTCGTCATCCGCAAACTCGTTGGCTTGGTCATACAGCTCTAATTCATCGCGGTTGATGAGGCTTAATGCTTCACTGATGATGTCATCGGGGAGAGAGTCTTCCCACTCGATCAGTGAGAGGTTATCCAGTTTTGCCAGCGTGAGTTTTAACTCAATTTCCGACAGCGCCTTGATAACGGAGATACGTACTTCGGCACGCATTTCGGTTAGCACATCAATGTGCATTTCTAACGGCAAACTACGCCATAAACGCACCCGTTGTTCAACGGGAAACGCTTCTAGAATCAGGGCAATGGAGCCTTCATCTAAACCATTTTCCACCATATCACCCAGCAGATGAGGCTGTTCGGATTCTTCTGCGGTGGCGATCAGTTCGATTTGTTGAGATAAGTCTTGGTATTCGGTCAAATTTACAATCCCTTAGGTAGCTGTTTTCTTTCTGGCTTTTTGGCCGCTTTCTCGGGTGCCTTCTTCAAGACAATCACAGGGCGAACAATAAATAAGTTGTTGGGGTAAAGCACACGGTTGCCATCGAGAGTTTCTAACTCAACGTTGAGTAGCGCCATATCGATGATTTTTCCTTCGATAAAGTTTCCGCCATCGATGACTCGCACCCAACTGCCAATTCGGCAATGGTTTTGGACGAACAAAATCAAAAATGCCGTTACGTTGCTCAGTAGTGACCAGCCTGCAAATAAACCGACCCCAAGTAAAGCAAACAGTGATGAACCCACGACAAGTAGGCCGCGTAACTCCACTCCCCATAGAATTAAGGTGGTAAACAGCATCACCAAAAACAGTAAAGTACGAATCAACCAGCGAGCACGTTTAAGGCGGTGAATATCCACTCTTCCGGTAATCATGCTTTCAAATAAGCGTAAAGTAACCCGCGAAATGGGCGGATAAAAAAGGATGATGATCATCGTCATCAACCATTTATAGTTTTCTTGTAGTAAGGCTAAGTAATCCATTTTGCTTCTCACTTAAGTGGAGAAATTACCATAACGGAATTGTATGTAATTACAATGCGTAGCCAAGTGAAAAGAGGTGAATCAGTGGCGAAGTGGTGAATTTGCCACCTCTTTGATTGAGATGGCAAATTAATGAGCGATGTTAGATGGAGTAAAAGAAATACAGCTGTGATTTCATGCGGATGATGATGCCGCGGATCACATCAAGGAAAGCGAGAAATGAAATGGGCTTTTCACCGCTGACCCAAGCAGGCCAACAGAGCCAACTGGGACATCATAGCCTTCTGGTTCTGCTATTTTTAAGCGAACAAAATGATGTTTATTGCGTAGGTTTTGCGCGGTTGTCGCGGTAACGTTTTGATCAAAGCCCATCAAGTTGCTTTGTGCTTCTCCTGTCGCTTCAACAATGCCTTCCACCGTCGCTGAAAAAATCTTGCCCGGATAAACCGAGGAAGCAAATTCGGCGAGTTGCCCAGCTTTAATGTTACGAATCGCTTGATGGTTCACGCGCATCAGCACGTACTTCTCGTTAGTGTACATTTGCAAACGCGGCATCATGGCGACTCGCTGTCCTTCGCGCAGAATGAAGTTGGTCACAAAGCCATCGGCAGGGGCGTAAACCTGAGTGTTGTTTAAATCCCACTGTGCCTTAGCCACGGTTTCGCGGGCATTGCTCAGATCGTTTTCACGCTGGGTGATGGTCAGTTGCGCCTGAGTAATCGCAAGTTTTGCTTTATCTGCATCGACTTGTTTTTTCGCCAGTTGTGATTCGATAGTGGTCAAATTCTGCTTTGCTACTTGCACGGTAGTGCTTTGTTTATCTATATCCGCTTGAGTGATGGTGTTTTTCACAACGCGGTTTTGCTCGCGATAACGCTCCAGCATCTTCTTTTGTAGCAAGTAATCTTCACGGGCAGAAGCCAATTGGCTTTGCGAAACCGTGATGTCTTTCAGCATGGATTGATAACTGGCTTTCGCGATCTCAACATCGCCACTGGCACTATCCAAAGCCACACTGGCGGCGTTTTCGGCAATTTTGGCTTGATTGAACGCAATTTGGTAAGGTGTTGCATCAATCTCATAGATCAACTGCCCTTTTTGAATGGTTTGGTTTGGCTCAATGTAAATTTTACTCACTTTGCCCGTGACATTCGGTGAATCAGGACGAAGCTGAATATGAGGTGATTGCACCACTGAACCGCCAGAAATATCCATTGGCGTGTAGTTGATAAGACCAACCCACACAAACATCAGCCAGCCAATGCCCCCTAAGTAGGCAAAACTTTTGGTGACTTTGTTCCATGGCATACCGACCAAACGCAACAGGTAGATAAACAGTGCCCAAACGGCTAAGCCTTCGATCATGCTGAATGCTCCTTGGTTGGGGATTGTGATGTTGTTTCATCTTGCTTTTCATCGAGGCTGCCATGACGCCAAGTTTCCCTTAGATGCAAGATGGCTTTGTCCATATCCACAAAAGCAAGAATAACGGCGACAACCCAAACCCAATGCCAAAGAAAGCCAATCCAGGTTAAGGCAGTGATTAAACCGATTTGATGGTGGTCTTTACTATGAGCTTTATTGATAGGGATTTCGTGCAGTTTCCAAAAACCATAGACGCCAGCCGCAACAGAGGCGATCAAGACAAAACCTGCAACAAAATGTAGGGCAGTATCACTACCAGTATCGACAAAAGGAACGCTAAAAAGACTCATATCATGCTCCATAACCAAGGGAGCGCGCATTGTGCATATTACAAATCAAGCGCTGGTTAAAGTAACCAAAGAGATCAAAATACGTTAGTATTTGATGTGATTTGTATTTCGTTTGGTGTGTTGAGTATGTACTTCTTACGAGCGATAGGTTTTTCCTATCTGCATTTGAAACTCAAGCAAAGGTATCTGTTACCGGACGGCTGTAGTGGTTTACCGGAATCTGTTTTTCGTCTGCCGATGACTTTGATCCCCGCTAATGAAGTGAATCTGTGGTATCAGCGTATGGAGCAAGCGACAAAAGATCCGGATTTTTTGCTTAAGGCCGCCCAAGATACGGTGCTGGATATGACATTGCCTGCTCATCGTTGGTTTTTTTCTGGAGAGGATCTCGCTTCGACAATTCGACGTATTAACTACGGTTTCAGTACGGTTCAATCAGGATGCTCCATGGTTGGGGCACAGGTTGGACCGATTTTAAAATGGATTTACCGCAACCCGCAGATCCAAACTGAGATGAAAGTGCATGATGGAATTCGCATGGCGACGTTTATGTTGAAGGTATTGCGAGAATATTTAGGGGAAAGTTTTGCCCCCATGCGCGTAAATCTTCCTGGTAAGAGAGATAACCGAAATTTGTATCGGGACTATTTTGGCTGCGAAGTGGAATGGAACCAACCGAGGGTCGAGATTTGGTTCCATGCTAATCATCGTCTAGCGACTCAGATGCTGCATCGTCCTAAAGCGAAATCTTTAGCGATGAGCTACCAAGAATTAGATGATTTTCTCAACATGCCTGATCCGACCGATGAGCACAAAGTGGTGTATGAAACCATCAACTATGCTTGTCATTATGGTTACCCTAGCCTAGAACGAGTGTCAGAGTTGCTTGGTCTTTCTACTCAACAGTGTCAACGGCGTTTACATGGTTTAGGGATGAGTTACTCAATTGTGCTGGGTTATGTATTAAGTAATATCGCGGTGAATTTACTCAGTCGTAAAGTACCGATTGACGAAGTTGCCCGTCGATTGGGTTATCAACATGTCGCCAGTTTTAATCGCATGTTTAAAAAACAGCGCGGTGTAACGCCGAGCCAATATTGCCAACGCTTTGAAGTGTGACTTTGTTCAGTGGCATCAAGAGTCCGCCTGAAAAAATGAATGAAATGAAGACATTTATGCAAGTTTATGTGTGATAACTAACAGTTGTCATAACGATAAATTATTATCATTAGACACACCCTTGCTTTTCACCGATAAAGCGCGTGACATCTAGGGTGTCAGGTGTGATTTCAACCGATGAAATCATTGTAATCCTCTCTGTTTTTGTGAGATACGATGTGGAACAACCATCCAAATTAGACCGCGTTCGCGCTGACTACAATGTGCATTACTGGAGCCAAGGTTTTTTTGGCATTGACGATCAAGGCGAAGTGTATGTATCGCCGAGAAAAGACAAAGCTCATCAAACGCAATTAAGCTCAATTGTTAAACAGCTCGAAGCGCGTGATTTAAATTTGCCTGTGCTTGTACGCTTCCCGCAGATCCTGCATCAACGCGTGCACAACATTTGTGACGCTTTCAATCAGGCGATTGAAGAGTACGACTACCCGAATAAATACCTGCTAGTTTATCCCATCAAAGTGAACCAACAAAGAGAGGTAGTAGACGAAATTCTGGCCAGTCAGGCCGAATTAGAACACAAACAACTCGGCTTGGAAGCGGGCAGTAAGCCTGAGCTTCTGGCGGTGTTGGCAATGGCTCAGCAAGCCAGTTCAGTGATTGTATGTAATGGTTATAAAGACAGAGAGTACATTCGTCTGGCACTGATCGGTGAAAAACTGGGTCATAAAGTCTTTATCGTTCTGGAAAAACTGTCAGAGCTGGATCTGGTCCTGAAAGAAGCGAAAAGCCTTGGCGTGAAACCACGTCTGGGTCTGCGTATTCGTCTGGCTTCTCAAGGTGCGGGTAAATGGCAATCGAGCGGTGGTGAAAAATCGAAGTTCGGCCTAGCTGCATCACAAGTGCTCACCGTGATTAACCGCTTGAAAGCGGAAAATCAACTGGAAGCGCTGCAGTTGGTGCATTTCCACCTTGGTTCGCAAATGGCGAACATTCGTGACGTGCGTAATGGTGTGAACGAAGCGGTGCGTTTCTACTGTGAACTGCGTGAGCTGGGTGCGCACATCGATTTCTTCGACGTGGGTGGCGGCTTGGCCGTGGATTACGATGGCACTCGTAGCCAATCATCCAACTCGATGAACTACGGTCTGCACGAATATGCGCGTAATATCGTTAGCACAGTCAGCGATGTATGTAACCTGTACGGTCAACCTCGTCCGGTGATCATTTCTGAATCCGGTCGTTCGATCACGGCGCATCACGCGGTGTTGATCACCAACGTCATCGGTACAGAAGCGTATTCACCAGAAGATATTCCTGCACCAGATGCAGAATCGCCAATGCTGATTAAAAACATGTGGCGTGGATTTGAAGAAGTGCAGCATGGTACCGATGACCGCGCACTGATTGAAATTTACAACGACACGCAAAGCGATCTTTCTGAAGCACACAGCCAGTTTGCAACGGGTGTATTAAACCTTGAGCACCGTGCATGGGCAGAGCAGCTGTCACTGCGTATTTACCATGAGCTGCGTCAGAAGATGAGCAACAAAAACCGCTTCCATCGTCCAATTCTGGATGAGCTGCAAGAGCGTTTAGCAGACAAGTTCTTCGTGAACTTCTCACTGTTCCAGTCGCTGCCGGATGCTTGGGGTATCGATCAAGTGTTCCCAGTGCTGCCGCTTTCTGGTTTGGAAGAGATGAACGATCGCCGCGCAGTGATGCTCGACATCACTTGTGACTCAGACGGTGCGGTTGAACAGTACGTGGAAGGCCAAGGCATTGAAAGCACACTGCCTGTGCCAGCTTGGACAAGCGACAAGCCTTACCTGATGGGCTTTTTCCTAGTCGGTGCATACCAAGAAATCTTGGGTGATATGCATAACCTGTTTGGTGATACGCACAGCGTAGTGGTAAACATTAACGATAATGGTGATTCTGAAATTGCCTTTATCAATGAAGGCGACACGGTTGAAGATATGATGCGCTATGTTCACATCGACGTAGATAAAATTCGCACCAACTATCGTCAACTGGTTTCTCAACGTGTTGCCAAAGAAGAACAAGAAACCGTATTGGCGGAACTTGAATTAGGCCTAAGCGGCTATACTTACTTAGAGGATTTCTAAATGAATGATTTGTTTACTAAAACTGATTATTCACTCTACTCAAACGCGATGACGTTTGTACGTCGTCCTTATGTGCGTAACCCAGTAGATACTAATGCTGATGTCGTGGTACTTGGCGTGCCTTTGGATATGGCGACTTCAGGTCGTCCGGGTGCACGTATGGGACCTGATGCGATTCGTCGTGCTTCAGTGAACCTAGCATGGGAAGGTAAGAAGTTCCCTTGGGATTTCAACCTGTTCAAAAAGATCAACGTGGTTGATGCGGGCGATTTGGTTTTTGATTGCGGTGATGCAGAAGATTTCACTTACCGCTTAGAAGCGGCGACCAACGAAATTCTGAAAAGTGGCAAAACGATGCTGGCACTGGGTGGTGATCACTTCATCACTTTGCCAATCCTGCGTGCTTATGCAAAGCACTACGGTGAAATGGCGCTGATCCACTTCGATGCACACACCGACACTTACGCGAACGGCAGTGCGTATGATCACGGCACCATGTTCTACCATGCGCCAAAAGAAGGTCTGATCTCGGCTAAGCACTCTGTGCAAGTGGGTATTCGTACTGAATACAAACAAGAAGGCCACGGCTTCAACGTGATTAACGCGATGCAAGCCAACGACATGTCTGTCGAAGAGATTGTGGCGCAAATTCGCCACATCGTAGGAGACAAGCCGGTTTACCTGACATTCGACATTGACTGTCTGGATCCCGCTTTCGCACCGGGTACGGGTACACCAGTCTGTGGCGGCTTGAGCTCAGACAAGATCCTGAAAATCATTCGCGCGCTGAAAGGTATCAACCTGATCGGTATGGATGTGGTAGAAGTGTCTCCTCCTTACGATCAAAGCGACCTGACTTCACTGGCAGGTGCAACGATTGCTCTGGAATTGCTTTACGTTTGGGCATCCAACAAGAAAGACGAAGAGTAACGCGCTTTTCGCTTACGCGAAGCATCAATAAGAAAAGCCTGACGAATGTCAGGCTTTTTTGTATGCCCTATAGGTTAATCATCCAAGCAGGATCATTTTGAGCTAGAGGATAGACAACCAATTGCTTCTTGCCACTCGCCTTTGCTTGATAAAGTGCTTGATCAGCAAGGCTAAAGAAACTGTCCGTATTCATCTCTGCATTTGGAACAACACTAGCGGCGCCAATTGAAACGGAAAGATCCTGAAAACGCTGCGCTGTTTTGAGCTCAAACTCAGTAATAATTTGAGCTAACAAAGCCAAGTGCGACGGTGGTTCGCGATCCGACATAATCACGGCAAATTCATCGCCGCCTAAACGAGCAATTCGAACCGAAGGGTGATGAAAGGTTTCACGGAGTAGATTGGAAAAGAGTCTTAAAACTTCATCTCCAACTTGGTGTCCTAACTGGTCGTTAACTGCTTTAAAACCATCTAAATCCATAACGGCGAGGGTGATGGGCAGTTGCCCTTGGTGGGTTTGCCAACATTCTTGAATGAACTCCTCATAAGCACGTCGGTTGTAGAGTTGCGTTAAGCTATCGGTACGAGCCGCTTGTGCCAATCTTTGATTGAGGCTTTGTAGCTCTTTGGTGCGTTCGGTTATGCGTTCTTCGAGGGTTTTATTCAGTTTTTCGAGTTTTTCTTGCCCGCGCAGCCTTGCCAACATTTCACCGAAATTACGAGTAAAAAGCTGTATGAGCTCATGTTGATGCTCTGAGAGTAGGCGTTGGCGTAGCAAATTATCGGCACAAATGAGTGCAATCAGCTGATTATCAACCGATAAAGCAATGGCGGCATTCCAACCGTGACCGACAATTTTCCTATCATGCCACAAAGGAACATCGTTCATGAGCACCAAAGTATTCGGATTTGCATAGGCTTGGTCAAACAAAGGGGTTTTTGGATAAGGCATGGAGAAATAGCTTTCTTCACGGATTACGCCATCGGTATCCACCCCATAAGTCCCTAGTAGTAGATCTGGGTCTGTGTCACAGGGCAAAAAGATCCCAATTCGATCAATATCGAGTTGGGATACTGATATTTCGACTGCTTGCCGACAAATTTCTAACGAATTTCTGGCTTGAGACATAAGCTGAAGTGCTTGGCTGATCATGCGTACCCGATTGTTATGTCGGATCTCAACCAAAATTCGAGAAACGGTTTTGGCAAAGACTTCCAAAGCTTCTTGAATATCGTTATCAAAAGGTTTTTGGGTGAGCAAATTATCCATGGCTATCCAGCCAAGGGGTTCAAGTGACTCATTGCGCAGAACCACCATGGCGTTCCAACCATGGCCAATCGGCTGTTGCAAATGGTACAAAGTAATATCCGTGACTAAGTGAAACCAACTGTTGGGATTGCTGAGCACTGATAAAAAGCGGGGGTCAAGCTGGGTGTAAGGGTAGTAATCATTTGATTCATCACGATAGCACCCCTGATCATCCGTACCAAAAATGCCATGATAACGGCTCGCTTTATGCTCAATTAAGAAGGTGCCAACTCGATCGATGCCGAGTTCTTCGCGCAAAAGTTTGACACTTTCTTTTAGCAGATCAAATTCCGTTCGCGTTGCGGTTAGTGCAGCAACCCCTAAGGCCACCTTACTCATCGCTTGATGGCGGCGCGTCTGTGTCTGTAGCTTGTTAAGGATCAATCCATACTGATGATCAACAGCACGGCGCTTCTCGGCCGCCAGAAGTTTAATGGATTGAGTTAACCAAAATTGTTGTAAAACGGTGGCTAACATATGCCATTCATCTGAGTAGGTTTGGAAATGTTGGCTATTACCTAGCAACAAAATCAGAACCTTAGAGTGTTCTTCTTCAAATGATAGGCGACACGCTAAAGCAAATTGGTCACTTACCAGTAAGTGGTTAGGAATAGCAACAAACCCCGAGTCTCGTCTCAGTGTTGAGAGCCATTGCCACCATGTTCGGTCAAGTTTGTCGTGAAAATCATGCTCATTGAGGCAAGCCCCCTCATGGTGCACACACAGTATCATTTCAGCTGGGTGGCAAAACTGTATACCGTCGATCGGTAAGATGGTACTCAAATGCTGACATAAGAGTTGTGAGAGGTCGTATTGGCTGATCCCTATGTGTTCTAGTTGAAGTAGTGAGGCCGCAGCTTGGGCCAGATTCTTGGGCATCTCAGTAAGTGACCTATTAATAGCAATTGGCGCAGAGAAAAAAGAACTCCTACATAAGTTAAAGGTAGCCTAGTTACTCATACATGAAACCGATTTAACACACTTAAGCTGCACACAACTACCACAGAGCTAGGTTGTACAAGTAGTTTATTGTAGAAAGTCAGTGTAAAAAATGTGACTCGACTCATTAATAAGCCTGAATGCTATTGATGCCTTACGGAATAATTATCAGGCAAGAAGTAATGCATCTTTTGGTTGATTTATTTTCATTCGGTTAGGCATTTAGAGCTAGAAGTGAATTTGACTGAAAAATGAATGGATTGCCGAACAGATGCTGACTGATTGGCGGCATACCTTGTCTCAGCGAATTTTGACATTTTTGTGATAGCACTTGCATATCTCCAATCTATGCACCAATTTTTAAAGGTTGGCTAGGTGGCTCTTCGTGTTATCCATTTTTATTCTAAGTCTAAAACACGACTCCACCTGAAGAGGAACCGCGATTCGCGATTGAATGCTTGAAAAGGCAGGGGGAGTTATGACTCTAGGATTTAAAGCAAGAATCTACACCAGCGTAGTGATATTGGTAACGCTATCACTGGTTATTCTGGGTACGATCAATATGTTATCTCTCAAACGAGAGATGATTGATTCGTTAACCAACGAAACACAAAACAAGCTTAACTACCACGTCTCTGAATTAGAGTTTTGGGTTAAAAGCCGATATGAGGCCGTATCTCGTGGTGCAAAACTGTTTAACCCTGAACTTTCAGATGCCGATAATCTTAATCAAGTACGTTTATTAGGCGAAGCTGCACAAATAACGAATGTGATCGTAGCGTATGAAGATGGTCGTTCCTACATGTCTTTGGATAAGGATGGAGGCATTACTACAGGGCGGTTTACATTTACGGATCGGGATTGGTATCAACAGGCTAAAAACCGCCAAACCCCATTCTTAACGGAAATCTACCAAGATCAAGTGACTGGCAAAAAAGTGATCAGTGCGGTCAGCCCATTATTGGTCCAAGGGCAGTTTGTCGGCGCTTTGTTGGGGGATTTTCAACTCGATGACATCATCAGTCAGGTGAGTAACATGCGTTTTGCTGGTGGCGCAGCAACACTCACGGATAAACATGCCGTATTTTTTGCGAGCGATGATCCCACGGATATTGGACGAACACCTTCTCAAGTGAGCCCTTCATTTCGTGAGATGGAAGAAGGCTTTCATCGCCAAGAGAGCGGCCATCTCTCCTTTCCTTACTTGGGAATTGAGTTTGATGGTTACTATAAGCGCGTTAACTTGACCGATGACATGTATTGGACCCTGATGGTGTTTGTGGATAAAGCCACAGCGTTAGCCGATGTGGATATTGCCGTGAGAGATGCATTTACCACAGGCCTTGTATTAATTGCGATCAGTATTGGGGCGATCATTTTAATCATCAACCAAATCTACAAGCCTTTGTTACGTTTGAAAGCGGCCGTACTCGACTTAGCACAAGGAAGTGGCGACTTAACCCGACGACTTGAGGTTAATGGAAATGATGATTTGGCACAAATCGGTGCTGGGTTTAACCGTTTCTCTGGCAATTTACAAGATATGATGCTGCAAATTTCCGATGCAACTCAGGTGATTTCAAGCAGTATCGAGCAGCTAAGCCATACCGCAAAAGAGAATGAACAAATGTTGATGACGCACTCATCAGAAACGGATCAGGTGGTTACCGCGATCACTCAGATGAGTGAAAGTGCGCGTACGGTAGCGGAAAGTGTGACTCAATCGAACCAGATCACTGAAGGAGCAAGTAAAGAAGCTCAGCAATCTTTAGTCATCGTCAACAACGCGGTATCCACAGTCACTTCCTTGGTCAATGACGTTGAAAAAATGTCAGAAAGCATCACTAGCATGAACCGAGATGCCAACAAAATCAGTGAAGTGCTGAGTGTGATTGGTGCGATTTCAGAACAAACCAATCTTCTTGCCTTGAATGCGGCGATTGAAGCGGCAAGAGCAGGGGAGCAAGGGCGTGGTTTTGCTGTGGTCGCCGATGAAGTACGAGCTTTGGCCGCAAGAACGCAAAACAGCACCACAGAAATCTCTGATATGTTGAGTAAATTGCTTGAGGGAACCGATGGCGTAGTGGTGGCTATGGGGCGTACCAAGCAGCAATGTCAAACCACAGCAGACAAAACCTCAGAAGTGTCAGGCAGCTTGAATATGATGAGCGCATCAGTGCGTGATATTGATGATCTCAGCACTCAAATTGCGGCAGCTACCGAACAACAAAGCACCGTGGCAGCAGAATTGAGCCGTAACATGTTGTCAATTCGAGAGATTGTGGAGTCTCTGGTGGTTAGCGGTCGCCAAACGGTCGGCGCAACGGAATCACTTTCGATGTCCAACAATGAATTAGAGCGGCTAGTTGGCAAGTTTAAACTGCGTTAATTAGGGTGTTGATCATGAGCCATGCATTATCTGCTCGCGGATTGTCCTTGCAGGACAATCCGCTTCATTCCTGCTTCGAACAGCATTATAACGCCGTGAAAGCCAAGTTTTTCACTCGTGATCCAGATCTTTGGCCGTTGTATCGCTCATTAGAAATTCAACCGCTGTTGCAATCACGTCGGGCACCATCGGCTTATGATCATCATTTGTTCAAACAACTGACCACGAGGGATGAAATCCCCCGTTTTTCACGTTGTCAGAACCAACCATTTGATGAATTGGCACTGTATGCGGCGCAGCATTCGAAAAACTGGGATGATCCGCGCGCAGTGGAAAATGTGATCTCCACACCCTGTGATCCGGCGATTCACGGCGCGTTATTGGCAATGATTGCCAACCCCAACCTGGTGTATGCGGAATACGCTGGCGTTGCCGCAGAGTTAGAGAAGCTTGTGGTTCGTCAGATGGCTTCGCTGGTGGGATATTCAACTGAGCAAGCAACGGGGATTTTTACGCAAGGAGGAACTTTCTGCAACTTATATGGCTACCTTCTCGGTTTGCGTAAAGCCATACCCGAATCGATTTCCCAAGGCTTCGGTACACGCTCGTTTAAAATGTTGAACTCGGAGGCTGGTCACTATTCGAATATGACTAACTTGGCTCTATTAGGGGTGAATGTGCAGTCACAAGTTATTCGTGTGCGAGTGGCTGACAATAATGAGATTGACCTGATCGATCTACATCGCCAGCTCAGTCAGTGCTTTGAACAGCAGCAACTGGTGCCCACGATTATGCTGACATTCGGTACTACAGACACTTTTGCTTTGGATGATGTCAAAGCGGTTTACGATATTCGAGAATCGCTTTGTCATCAGTATGGCATCGCTCGTAAGCCCCACATTCATGTTGATGCTGCAGTAGGGTGGAGCATATTGTTCTTTTCTAGCTACGATCTACAAGCCAACCCGTTAGCGATCAATTCTGCCACTCTGGCAGCGATAGCGGAGTGGTTACCTAAAATTCGAGCGTTGCAGTGGGCGGATTCGTTCACTGTTGATTTTCAAAAGTGGGGCTATGTTCCCTATACCTCAAGTTTGGTAATGATAAAGAACAGCCATGATTTACAAGTGCTTAAATCGGATCCGAGTTACTACTCTTATTTTGAAACTGCGCGACAGCAAGAAACACATTTGCAAGCTACGATTGAATGCTCTCGCAGCGCCGTAGGTGTATTCTCCGCGTATTCCGCTTTGCAGATGATGGGGATTGAAGGGTATCAAATTCTCTTGGCACATTGCTTACAAAACGCCAACTACTTACGTGCACAATTGGCCACTTTGCCGCATTGCAAATTGATTGCCGAGCATAATCGTGGCCCAAGTGTGGCTTTTCGTCTTTACCCGAACAGTGTGAAATCGGCACGTGATGCTTTTGCGTTAGAGATGGATCTAAGCCAGCACCCTGACTATATCGAAAAACTTGTCACTCACACCTTGTACCATCGTAGCCATTTTTTAGGGCGCAAGGGTCAAACACTGAACAGTAGCTGGGTTGAATCCTTGAGCCGTACCCACTATGACCGAAATGGGCAGTGCTTACATTTGCCGGGTGAAAAAGTGGTGTTGATGAATCCACATACGACACGCAGCCATCTTGACGCATTTATTGGCGAAATAAGCCGCACTTAGGTGATAAAGCATGTAACACAATGTAAGCCTGAAGTGACAACTGTAAGAGTTGGTAAAGAGACGCTGTGCTAAATTTTGGGTTGGTTATACTGCTTGCTTAGCATTTATAGGGGGATACGTTATGACCAACACCAAGTTTCTCGTCAAATTTTCAATGGCTTGTATGGCATTTGTGCCAACGTTGGGTTTTTCCGCACTGAGCGTTATTCCTGAGCCACCACAATTGGCGGCCAATGGGTATGTATTAATCGATTTTCACACTGGTAAAGTTTTGGTCGAACATAATGCTCATCAAAAATTGAATCCTGCCAGCTTAACCAAATTAATGACCTCGTATGTTGCTGGGCAAGAGATGAAGCGTGGCAATATCCATGCGCAAGACCAAGTGCGGATCAGCAACAATGCATGGGCTAAGAAATTCCCTGACTCATCGAAAATGTTTATTGAAGTTGGCAGTTACGTCAATTTGATGGATCTCTATCGCGGCCTGATTGTGCAATCAGGGAATGATGCGAGTGTCGCGATTGCCGAGCATGTGGCGGGGTCGGAAAGCGCTTTTGTTAGCTTAATGAACTCGTGGGCACAGCAATTGGGCATGAATAATAGCTCGTTCGCCAACCCACATGGGCTAGATAACCCGAATTTGTACAGTACACCTTATGATATTGCGCTATTAGGGCAAGCCATTATCCGAGATTTACCGGAAATTTACCCTCTGTACAGTGAGCTTTCATTCACTTACAACGGTATTACTCAGCATAACCGTAACGGTTTATTGCGTGATCGCAGTATGAATGTGGATGGAATGAAAACGGGCTACACCAGTGGGGCTGGCTACAGTTTGGCAAGCTCTGCTACGAGTGGTGACATGCGTTTAATTTCAGTGGTAATGGGTTCTAAAAGCACCAAAATTCGTGAAGCTGAAAGTAAACAACTCCTTAGCTATGGTTTTCGATTCTTTGAAACCGTCAGCCCACACCAAAAAGAGACAGTGATCCAACATCAGCGGATTTGGTATGGCGATAAAAATGAGGTGGCTTTGGGTAGTGCTGATACGATCTATCTCACTTTACCACGCAGCGATGTTAAAAAGCTCAATGCTGTGATTCAGCTTGATAAAACCTTAGAAGCGCCTATTGCTAAGGGGGATCCAGTCGGTGCGATCTTGTATTACATCGATGAAGAAAAAGTGGGCGAAGCGAAACTAGTCGCCCAAGAATCGGTAGAACAAGGTGGCTTTTTCAAACGGCTGCTCGATTGGTTCAAGCTGTTATTCTCGGGTTGGTTTTAACTCCAACCTCACTTTTATCGATAAAAGGCTCACCACAAATTGAGATATTGATCTCAGTTTGTGGTTTGTTGATCAACCCGTATCGCAAACTCACATCAGATTGACACGCAGCCTAAAAAATTCTGGCATGGTATCGGCCATTCACAACACTGGGTGAGGAAGAATGCTGAAATGGAACTAAACCAAGAAGACCGTAAGGCATTGTATGATGTCTGGATGACGAAAAAAGCCAAAATGCATATGACTCAGATGGAGATGACTAAGCGTCTTGGTGTCAGTCAGGTTGAATTCTCTGATCTACTCAGAGGTGATGCACCACTCTCCATGTCTTTTGTTAGCCGTTTTTGCCAGCATCTGCATGTCGAACCGCATAATGTTCTACCGACACTGAAGCATAAAACTCGTTCAGGCGAAAAATTGGTGCATCTGCAAAATCGGATCACCGTGGATGGTGATATAAAGCGCGTTTATGTGGAAGGTAATCAGGTCATTATTGAATATACCCACCTGGCCAAATAAGCTTGTTAAATCAGTTGGATGGCTATTCAGTGGATGAGCAGAGGCATTTTACTTTTGAGCAGAAGCCTCTGCTGATCATCAATACTTTAGATTTCTGCGTAACGATAAAGCAGTTCCGTTAATTGATTCGACCACGCAAGCGCATTTTCCGGTTGCGCTGCGATCATCTTTTCCACTTCCGCACAATGGATTTCCAAATCTACCGTTTGTTCTAAGTGAAAGGCAATCGCGTAAAAATGCCACATCAGTAAGCGAGTCATGCGCTGAGTATTTTGTATCGCTTGGTCTGAACCTTCAAACAACGTGGGAAGTTGCCCAAGCGCAATTGCATGCATTTTTACCATCGCATCAATATGCGCCATGTGTGCTTTTTCTTCACCTTCAAACTCTTCGTCATCATAGCGGTATAAATCGCGCAGAATATCTTCGCTAATCAGGCGATGTAGAATACGTAAACTGTATTCGGTCAGTTCTTCTTTATCCATCGCACGAATGCATTGATAGGTGTAGTCTCGCTCCATGGAGTTGCTCTTTGTTAATCAACAGGAAACAATATTGTAATGCGTTTTGGCGTGAGTGCCAGTCAATCTTGAAATGCTTGCGCTGATGAAGACTTCTGAATGAAAAAATGCGCCCTAGATTGGGCGCGAAATAAGGTATAGAGAGTAAAAAATAGGATGAGGAAGTTAAACATGCACATGTGTTTACGCATTAGTGCATGAACAACACTAACGCCAATTCTTGACGGATTCATGTCGATTTTTCTGCGCTTTTATGATGCCAATTTTTGAAAATGTTCACTGATTAACGATGAAGTAGAGCCAAAAATCCTGCAATGGAACTGTATTCACAGCGTGGTTTCTTGAGAAGTCTGACCCAAATTTCCTATTTCACTCCCACAATCATTTCAATGATCAGTCTTTATTGATGTGTTGTTGAACAACCTTGTTCAGCAACCAAAAATCACCTGCCTAATTGGGCAACGAGGCGAGCCTCTGTAGATAAAACACAATAAAGGAAGATTTATGTTTAAGCGACTTAGTTGTCTTGGTGCACTGCTGGTCAGTGCCACGAGTATGGCCGATACGGTTCCTGCAACCCATTACGCATTGCAGTATGAAGGGCGGCATATCAATGATTACGCAGCCGGAACGGTAAAAATGAACTGGCCTGGCAGCAGTGTTAAAACCCGTTTAGTGGGGACTGAACTCTCCGTTTCTTTACTTGGTAAGGGTGACCGATTTGATGTGTTGGTGGATGGTCAACTACATCAAACCATAGTGACGAATGTAGGGAATACACCCCAAACCTTTACGCTTTATCAACAGGCACAGCCCAATCCTGTGGTTATCGAATTGGTGAAACGCACAGAAAATTACACAGAACTCAGCCAATTTATTTCTTTTGATTATCAAGGTTACCTCGAAGGTGATTGGAATAGCGAACCGCACATTTTGTTTATTGGTGACTCGATCAGTGCTGGGTTTGCCAGTGAATCCAACAAGCGCGACTGTACTTATGATGAAATTGTAGCGACTTCCAATGCTCGACTGGCCTTCCCCTACAAAACTAGCCAAGCACTACAAGCGAGCATGACTCAAATTTCCTTTTCTGGGTTAGGCTTGGTGCGTAACTGGAATGGTAATCAGTCTTACCATTCCCTTGCGAATTATCTTGACAAACCAGCCGCTATTTACGGATTGTCTGCGGATTTTGAAGATAAACATCCGGATCTGATTGTGATTGAAGTGGGTACCAATGATTTCAGTACGCCTCCTCAGCCTCATGAACCGTGGACGACGGTGGAAGAAGTGAAAAACGCGTGGGTGAATAAAATGGTCGATGTCGTGACTGCACTTCGTCATCGTTACGGTACGACTAATATCGTACTCATGCCAAGACCGGACTACCCTTATTACCAAATAAATCCAGCCACCGCAGAGGCAATTGCATTGCTAAACCAAGCAGGGCAAAAGGGAGTGTACAGCATGAACTTTGTCTCTCCATTTGAAGGATGTATTTGGCACCCGACGGCAACAGAGCATCAAGCCATTGCTGATCAACTGGCCAACTTCATTACTGAAAATCAGCTACTTTGATTCAAAAGTTTGTTGAGGAAATAAATAAAAAGGCGAGCACTCTGGCTCGCCTTTACTAAACGGATTAGCGATTAGTCTTGATAGCTGTCAATGCTTGGGCATGAACAGACGAGGTTACGGTCGCCGTACACGTTATCGACACGGTTCACCGTTGGCCAGTATTTGCTGGCTTTGGTGTGTGCCGATGGGAAGCAGGCGATTTCACGTGAGTATGGACGCTCCCACTTCTCTTCGCGCAGATCCGCTTGGGTATGCGGCGCATGCACTAGAGGGTTGCTTTCAAGCGGCCATTCGCCATTTTTCACTTTGTCGATCTCGCCACGAATCGCAATCAATGCATCACAGAAGCGATCCAGCTCCGCCAAATCTTCCGATTCTGTTGGCTCAACCATTAAGGTGCCCGCGACTGGGAATGACATAGTTGGCGCGTGGAAGCCGTAGTCCATCAAGCGTTTGGCAATATCTTCTTCGCTGATCCCTGTTTCTTCTTTCAGAGGACGAATATCGATGATGCACTCGTGCGCCACTCGACCATTCGCACCACGGTAAAGAATTGGGTAGTGCGGACGCAGACGCTCCATCACATAGTTGGCATTCAAAATCGCGATCTTGGTGGCTTCAGCCAGACCTTCTGCACCCATCATCGCAATGTAAGCCCAAGAGATCGGCAGAATGGATGCGCTGCCAAGATCGGCTGCGGAAACCGCGAAATCAGAACCCTCTACGCCACCTTCAATGTGTCCTGGCAGGAAAGGCGCTAGGTGCGATTTCACACCGATAGGTCCCATGCCTGGGCCGCCGCCGCCGTGTGGAATACAGAAGGTTTTGTGCAAGTTCAGGTGTGATACGTCTGAGCCGATAAAGCCCGGCGAGGTCAGCCCCACTTGCGCGTTCATGTTCGCACCATCGAGGTAAACTTGCCCACCTGCTGCATGCACCATTTCACACACTTCACGCACTTGCTGTTCATACACGCCATGCGTTGAAGGGTAGGTGATCATGATGCTGGAAAGATGGTCTTTGTGCTTTTCAATCTTGTCTGCAAGGTCAACCATATCAATGTTGCCGTTTTCATCGCATTTCACCACCACGACTTTCATCGACACCATTGCCGCTGTGGCTGGGTTAGTGCCGTGTGCCGAGCTTGGAATTAGGCAAACATTGCGGTGGCCTTCGCCACGGCTTTGGTGATAACGCTGAATCGCAATCAAACCAGCATATTCGCCGGAAGCTCCTGAGTTGGGTTGCAATGAAAAAGCATCGTACCCTGTGATTTCACACAGTTTTTGTTTCAGGTCTTCAGCCAATGCCGCATAGCCCGCAGCTTGTGCTTTTGGTACAAACGGATGCAGTGCGCCAAACTCAGGCCAAGTGACAGGGATCATCTCCGCCGTGGCGTTGAGCTTCATGGTGCAACTGCCCAGTGGGATCATGCCGTGAGTCAGAGAAAAATCTTTGTTTTCCAGATGCTTCATATAACGCAGCATCTGAGTTTCACTGTGGTGCGTGTTAAACACAGGGTGAGTCAAAAACGCGCTTTGGCGACGGCAACTTTCTGGAATCGCTGCGAGCTCATTGGCAGCAATGCTGTTTGAAAGCGCATAAACATCTTCTTTAATGCCAAAGATGGCAAATAGTGCTTCAACGTCTGCCACTGTCGTGGTTTCATCAAAGCTCACGCCAAGCTGATTAGGTAGCTTACGCAGGTTGATATCTGCTTGTTGCGCAGCTTGGTACAGAGCATCGGTTTTTGCACCAGTATTGATCGCTAGCGTATCAAAGAAATGCTGATGCGCCAGCTCGTAACCCGCTTTGGTTAAGCCAGCTGCAAGAATCGCAGTGAGGTGATGAGTGCGGCGCGCAATGGTACGCAGACCTTGTGGACCATGGTACACCGCATAAAACGCAGCCATGTTGGCCAGCAGCGCTTGTGCGGTACAGATGTTGGAGGTCGCTTTTTCACGGCGAATGTGTTGCTCACGGGTTTGCATTGCCATACGTAAGGCTTGATTGCCTTTCGCATCAATCGAAACACCGATCACACGTCCCGGCATGGTGCGTTTGTGCGCATCACGTGTTGCCATGAAAGCCGCGTGTGGGCCGCCATAACCCATAGGTACACCAAAGCGCTGAGCAGAACCAATTACGACATCTGCGCCCATTTCACCCGCAGGTTTGAGCAGCACGCTGGCAAGTAAATCGGTCGCCACGGTGACTAAGGTTTTGTTGGCTTGTGCTTTGGCGATGATGTCAGTCAGATCGCGCACTTCACCGGTTGTACCCGGGTATTGCAGCAGTGCGCCAAAAGCTTCTTGTTGAGTGATGTTGTCAATCGAATCGACTTTCACCTCAAAGCCAAGGAATGCGGCGCGTGTTTTCACCACTTCAATGGTTTGTGGATGCACGTCATCGGCAACAAAGAACAGGTTGCTTTTGCTCTTGCCTGCGCGTTGACACAGTGCCATCGCTTCTGCCGCTGCTGTCGCTTCATCGAGCAGTGACGCGTTAGCAATTTCCATCGCGTTTAAATCCATCACCATCTGCTGATAGTTAAGCAGCGATTCAAGACGGCCTTGCGAGATTTCTGGCTGATAAGGGGTGTAAGCGGTGTACCAGCCCGGGTTCTCCATCACGTTACGTAAAATGACGTTGGGCGTGAAGGTGTTGTAGTAACCCTGACCGATGAAAGTACGTTTAATCTGGTTAAGTTTGGCGAACGATTTCATCGTTGCCAGCATATCAGCTTCGCTTTGAGCGGGCGCGAGCTGCATTGGCGCTTCTAAACGGATTTGTGCAGGCACGGTTTGGGCGATCAGCGCATCCAAACTTTCCGCATTCACCGTTTTAAGCATGGTGGCTTGTTCTTGTTTATCCGGCCCGTTGTGGCGTGCAACGAACTCATTTTGTGTGCTTAGGCTGTGAAGTAATTCTGTCATTGTCCTTTACCTTCTTTCCATGTGAGCATGCGAACAACCTTGGTGGAATCACCACTCACTTGGCGATCAAACATCACTCATTTGCGGTGAGTGACTTTGAAAAAAAGCCGCCCTGAAGGGCAGCTTTCTCATGCATATTGTGCTTAGTCTTCTTCGATTGAAGCTAGGTACTCTTCCGCGTCTTTTAGATCTTTGAGTTCATCAGGATCTGACATTTTCACTTTGACGATCCAACCGCCATCGTAAGGCTCTTCATTAATCAGCTCTGGGCTGTTTTGCAGCTCTTCGTTGACTTCAATCACCACGCCAGTCACTGGGGCGTAGATGTCAGAAGCGGCTTTCACCGACTCAACCAGTGAAAAGCTGTCACCCGCATCAATTTCGGCATCGATTTCAGGTAACTCTACAAACACTACGTCACCGAGCATTTCTTGGGCGTGCTCAGAGATGCCGATGGTTACTGTACCGTCACCGTTGTCGCGAACCCATTCATGGCTTTCTGTGAACTTCAGTGTCTTGTCCATTGCGTATTCTCCAAAAAATATCGTACTGATAAAAAGCTATTGATAGAGCGGGAAGCGTTGGCACAGTGCTTTCACTTGTTTACGCACTTGTTGCTCAACGTCTGGGTTGCCTTCTGGGCTGGCCACCAAACCATCCAGAACGTCCCCAATCCACTCACCGATGAGTTTGAATTCTTCACGACCGAAACCACGGCTGGTTCCAGCAGGCGTACCTAAACGAATGCCCGATGTAATCATAGGCTTCTCTTCGTCAAATGGGATGCCATTTTTGTTACACGTGATCCCGGCACGCTCTAAGGCTTGTTCAACTTGGTTGCCTTTCAAACCTTTAGGTCTAAGATCGACCAACATGAGATGCGTATCCGTTCCGCCAGTCACAATGTCACATCCGCGAGTTTGCAATACTTCGGCCAGCACTTTTGCGTTATCGATCACCGAATCAATATAAGTGCGGAATTCAGGGCCGAGCGCTTCACCAAATGCCACTGCTTTAGCGGCGATCACGTGCATCAGTGGACCACCTTGTAAACCGGGGAACACAGCAGAATTAATCTTTTTGTTGATCTCTTCGTGGTTGGTTAAAATCATGCCGCCGCGCGGGCCACGTAGAGTTTTGTGTGTGGTAGTGGTGACGACATGAGCATGCGGCAGCGGGCTTGGATGTGCACCGGTAGCCACCAGACCAGCAATGTGCGCCATATCGACCATTAACAGCGCGCCAACTTCGTCAGCAATCGCGCGAAATTGAGCAAAATCGATAGTGCGAGGAATCGCACTGCCGCCTGCGATGATCATTTTGGGTTTGTGTTCTAACGCCAGTGCGCGAACCGCATCGTAGTTAATTTCGAGAGTTTGACGATCCACTCCGTATTGCACCGCATTGAACCATTTACCTGAAAGAGCAGGGCGCGCACCATGGGTGAGATGACCGCCTGCATCTAGCGACATACCCATAATGGTATCGCCCGGTTGCAGCAGAGCAAGCATCACAGCGCCATTGGCTTGAGCGCCTGAGTGTGGTTGAACGTTTGCGTATTGACACTGAAAAAGCATTTTGGCGCGTTCGATAGCAATCTGCTCAACGCTGTCAACATGCTCACAACCGCCGTAGTAACGACGGCCCGGATAACCTTCGGCGTATTTGTTAGTCAGGCAAGTGCCTTGCGCCTGCATTACGGCTTTAGAGACGATGTTTTCAGAGGCAATCAGTTCGATCTGTTCATTTTGGCGGGTGTATTCAGCTTGAATGGCGGCAAATACCGCATCATTGGTTGCCGCCAGCGGAGTAGAGAAGAAGTTCTCAAGGCTAACGTTGGGATAAGCTTTGTTTAGATTTGCATTCATAGTAGATGGCCTTCCAATCTGATAACCGCACGAATATGGGTGGGTTATCGCTCCTTTTTCTGATCGCGATACTCATCGCGATCGGCTGAGTCATTCCTAATCTAGATTGCCCTAAACCTTGGCAATCTATCCCCTTCCTACTTGAATCTGCAGCGGTGTTGGCTGCATTCTTTCACCCCAATCACATAGTCTATCTATGTTCATGGGGATTCACTCACTTGCCGCCTAGCTGCAATTCCAAGTAGTTTGGGTATAACCCCAATGCGCGGGATCGAAAACTCGCGGAAATTGACTGGTCATTCAGCCTAAAGCAGCGAGTGATTGCATCTCTTCATCTAACAAGTCGGTAACATACTCTTTGCTTGCAGAACAATCAATCAAAAATTTCCTATAGGAAACACGGTTTCTGATCTGCTTAACAAAAGTACTTTTATTTCTCTGTGTACTCTTTAATCAACAAATCGCTTCATGCCACAATGCTTGGTAGACAGGAAGTTTTATAACCAGAGGGAAAGCATGTCAGAAGACATTTATGATGAGTACCCATCCATTACTTTGGCGCGCGAATCGGGCGAGCAAGGCATCGAGCCTCTCAAGCTGGGTCAGCGGATCAAAGACATTCGCACGCGATTAGGCATCACGCTTGAAAAGGCGAGTCAGCGTACTGGACTCGCTCGCTCTACACTGAGCAAAATTGAAAACGAGCAGATTTCGCCCACCTTTCAGGCTATGCAAAAATTGGCGCATGGCTTGCAGATTGACATGCCACAACTCTTTGAGCCACCAAAGAAAATTGTGGCGACAGGGCGGCGTGATATTACCCGTAAAGAAGCAGGAAAACCGCACCCAACCCAAACCTATGAACATGAATTGCTCGCGACTCAGCTTTCTAACAAAAAGATGATGCCGTTCAAAAGCCGTGTGCGGGCTAGAGCGTTTGAAGAGTACAGCGACTGGGTGCGTCACGATGGTGAAGAGTTTCTGCTGATCCTCGAAGGTGAAGTGATGTTCTACAGCGAATTTTATGAGCCGGTAAATCTGGTGGAAGGGGACAGTGTGTATTACGACGCCAACATGGGACACATGCTGGTTTCGGTGAGTGAAGAAGATGCGCTGATCCTCTGGGTCACCGCAAGATAGTGAGTTTCCTATCCGAAACATCCGCGTATAACAACCCAAGACGTGGAGTGTATTGGTGGTGGTTTTGGATAACCATTCCTTAACAATGTTGTTAACTGTGATGGTGAGCACTGTTTTAATTTGGTGAATCCTCTAAAACGGGCTCGGCTTGTTTATTATCGGAAACATAGTTTCCTCACTAAAGGAATCTTGCCACGGTAGATTGCGCCAAAAGCGCAGCTTTGGCTTATATGGAGAACAAGAATGACTGAACAACACGAAACCTTACTGACGACACCGCTACATGCGCTACACATTGAAGTTGGCGCAAAGATGGTGCCTTTTGCGGGCTACGATATGCCAGTTCAATACGCCCTTGGGGTGAAAAAAGAGCATATACACACCCGTGAAGCAGCCGGTCTGTTTGATGTTTCCCACATGGGGCAACTGCGTTTGTACGGTGCTCAAGCGGCTGCCGCATTAGAAAGCTTGGTTCCGGTTGATATTATTGATCTCCCTGCTGGCAAACAGCGTTATGCGTTTTTCACCAATGCCCAAGGTGGCATTATGGATGATTTGATGGTGGCCAATATGGGGGATCATCTGTTTGTGGTGGTGAACGCGGCGTGTAAAGCGCAAGACATTGCGCATCTAAAAGCGCATCTGCCTGCGGATGTTGAGATGGAAGTGATTGAAGATCGCGCTCTGCTAGCGCTGCAAGGTCCGAAAGCCGCGCAAGTGCTCGCACGTTTGCAACCTGCCGTTGCCAAGATGCTGTTTATGGATGTTCAACTCCTTGAGATCGATGGTGCAGAATGCATTGTCAGTCGCAGTGGCTACACCGGTGAAGATGGCTACGAAATCTCAGTGCCTGCAGATAAAGCGGCGGCACTGGCTCGTAAACTGACGGATTTTGAAGAAGTGGAGTGGATAGGCCTTGGTGCGCGCGACTCACTGCGTTTGGAGTGTGGTTTGTGTCTCTATGGACACGATCTCGACCCAACCACAACGCCAGTCGAAGCAAGCTTGCTGTGGGCTATTCAGCCAGTTCGCCGCAAAGGTGGCACGCGTGAGGGCGGCTTCCCCGGTGCAGAGATCATTCTCAGCCAGATTGAAACCAAACAAGTCAGCCGTAAACGCGTGGGTTTGGTAGGACAAACCAAAGCGCCAGTACGCGAGGGCACTGAACTGTTTGATGCGCAGGGCAACAAAATTGGTGTTGTGACCAGTGGAACTGCAGGCCCAACGGCCGACAAACCAGTTTCAATGGCTTATGTCAGCACTGAACATGCCGCTTTAGGCGGTGAAGTGTTTGCTGACGTGCGCGGGAAGATGCTGCCAATGACTGTCGAAAAAATGCCTTTTGTGCCTCAGCGTTATTATCGCGGAGCATAATCTAATCAGTGTCGTTCCTATGAATAGCGCTTATTAACAAAGGAAGGGAAACCTTCCTTTGTGCTTTTTGAAACCTAGGTTTACAGCCTGAGCTAACCGAGAAAGCGGTTGTCATTTCAGCTTATTGGTTTATGATGCTGCAACGTACTTAAGCTGGTGCATCCGTATTTGCGCCAAAATTTGTACCGAATTTTTTGAACTCGTTACGCCGCTATTTATTACAGAATGAATTTAAAGCGTAATTTTTTCACACAAGTGTTGCTTGGTGTGCAACACCACTGTAAGGATAATACATGCCTATTATTACTCTTCCTGACGGTAGTCAGCGTCATTTTGACAACCCAGTATCTACTCTCGAAGTTGCCCAATCTATCGGCCCTGGTCTTGCGAAAGCCACTATTGCTGGTCGTGTGAATGGTGCTCGCGTTGATGCTTGCGATCTGATTGAACACGATGCCAGCCTAGAAATTATCACGACTAAAGATGAAGTCGATGGTTTGGAAATCGTACGTCACTCATGTGCGCACTTGCTTGGTCATGCCCTGAAGCAACTTTACCCGAATGCGAAAATGGCGATCGGTCCAACCATCGACAGCGGTTTTTACTACGACATCGATCTTGAGCAGTCTCTCTCTCAAGACGATCTTGAGAAAATCGAAGCTCGCATGGTTGAGTTAGCAAAAACCAAATACGCGGTTGTCAAAAAGAAAGTGAGCTGGCAGGAAGCGCGCGATACCTTTGAATCGCGTGGCGAAAGCTACAAAATCGAAATTCTTGATGAAAACGTGGCGCGTGATGATCGTCCAGGTCTTTACCATCACGAAGAATACATCGACATGTGTCGTGGTCCACACGTACCGCACATGGGCTTTTGTCAAAACTTCAAATTGCTGAACATTGCGGGTGCATACTGGCGCGGTAACAGCGATAACAAAATGCTGCAACGTATCTACGGTACAGCATTCCATGATAAGAAAGCTCTGCAAGCGCATTTAACTCGCCTTGAAGAAGCTGCAAAGCGTGACCACCGTAAAATCGGTAAGCAACTTGATCTGTTCCATATGCAGCAAGAAGCGCCGGGCATGGTATTCTGGCACCACAACGGTTGGTCAGTCTTCCGTGATCTGGAAATCTTTATTCGCCAAAAATTGAACGAATACGGTTACCAAGAAGTAAAAGGTCCATTAATGATGGATCGCGTGCTTTGGGAACGTTCAGGTCACTGGGATAAATACGCTGATGCGATGTTCACCACTTCATCTGAAAACCGTGAATACGCGATCAAGCCGATGAACTGCCCTGGTCACATCCAGATTTTCAACCAAGGTCTGAAATCTTACCGTGATCTTCCACTGCGCATGGCAGAGTTTGGTTCATGTCATCGTAACGAGCCATCAGGTTCACTACACGGCATCATGCGTGTGCGTGGATTTACTCAAGATGACGCTCATATCTTCTGTACTGAAGACCAAATTCAGCAAGAAGTAACATCGTGCATCAAGATGGTGTATGACACCTACACGACTTTTGGTTTCCAAAACATCGTGGTGAAGCTGTCTACTCGCCCAGAAAAGCGCGTAGGTAGCGATGAAATTTGGGATAAATCAGAACAAGCGCTGATCGATTCTCTGAAGGCAATGGAAATTCCATTTGAAATTCAGGAAGGCGAAGGTGCGTTCTATGGTCCGAAAATTGAGTTTACACTCTATGACTGTTTAGATCGTGCGTGGCAATGTGGTACAGTGCAGCTCGATTTCAACTTGCCTACACGTTTAGGTGCCACTTATGTTGGTGAAAGCAATGAACGCTTAATTCCGGTGATGATCCACCGTGCGATTTTGGGTTCACTTGAACGCTTCATCGGTATTCTTATTGAAGAATACGCAGGATTTTTCCCAACGTGGTTGGCACCAGAGCAGGCTGTTGTTGTAAATATCACGGATAAACAAGCCGACTATGCTCATGAAGTCGCTCAAAAGCTACAAAAATGTGGAATTCGAGCAAAAGCAGACTTGAGAAATGAGAAAATAGGCTTTAAAATCCGCGAACACACTTTGAAGCGTGTGCCGTACATGTTGGTTTGTGGCGACCAAGAAATGGAAGCAGGCGAAATCGCAGTACGTACACGTAAAGGTAAAGATCTTGGTAAATTTAAATTGGATGATTTTATTAAACATATCCAAGCTGAGATTGTAAGCCGTAAGCTTAATCTGGAGGAATAAACTATTAAAGGCGGAAGACGTGGCCAAGTTCCGGTCAAGCAAAACCAGCATCGTTTAAACGGTGAAATTCGTGGCGTTCGTGAAGTTCGTTTAACTGGCGCAGACGGTGAGTCTGTAGGTGTCGTTTCGATCCAAGAAGCACTGGCTACAGCAGAAGAATCTGGTTTGGATCTCGTTGAGATTAGCCCTAACGCCGAGCCACCAGTCTGTCGTGTGATGGACTATGGCAAGTTCCTCTTTGAGAAGAGCAAGGCTACAAAAGAGCAGAAGAAGAAGCAAAAGCAGATCCAGATTAAGGAACTTAAATTCCGTCCTGGAACTGATATCGGAGACTATCAGGTAAAACTACGCAACCTGATCCGTTTCCTTGAAGAAGGCAACAAAGTGAAAGTAACTATTCGCTTCCGTGGCCGAGAGATGGCTCACCAAGACATCGGTGTAGACGTTTTGAATCGACTGAAAGAAGACACTGACGAATTCGCAGTGGTTGAATCTTTCCCGACCAAAATTGAAGCACGCCAGATGATCATGGTGTTAGCCCCTAAAAAGAAGTAATTAACGGCATTACAAGTAATGAACCTAGCCGTTGAAAGGCGGCTCTGGGTTTTATTCGCCCTAATTACACTGTTATTTAACTACTACAATGCGGAGTTATTCATCATGCCTAAGATGAAAAACAACAAAGGTGCTGCTAAGCGTTTCAAGAAAACTGCTGGTGGTATTAAGTACAAGCACGCTACTAAACGTCACATTCTGACTAAGCGTACTACTAAGAACAAGCGTCAGCTGCGTCCAAACGCCATTCTGCCTAAGTGCGAACTGGCTGCTGTAGCACGTATGCTTCCATACGCTTAATTCTTTTTAGTTTAATATTCGTTTAGTTTAGGAGAGACATAATGCCTCGCGTAAAACGTGGTGTACAAGCTCGTGCACGTCATAAGAAAGTTTTAAAACAAGCTAAAGGTTACTACGGTGCACGTTCACGTGTTTATCGTGTAGCGTTCCAAGCAGTTATTAAAGCTGGTCAATACGCTTACCGTGACCGTCGCGCTAAGAAACGTCAATTCCGTCAACTGTGGATTGCACGTATCAATGCAGCGGCTCGTCAAAATGGTCTGTCTTACAGCCGTTTCATCAACGGTCTGAAGAAAGCATCTATCGAGATCGATCGTAAGATCCTTGCTGATATCGCAGTATTCGACAAAGCAGCGTTCGCTGTTCTAGTTGAAAAGGCGAAAGGCGCTCTGTAATAGCGTGTTATGTAAGAAAGGGGAGCATTTATGCTCCCTTTTTTCTATCTGAAATTTAAGTATTTCTCAAGGTACTTATGCTACAGGCGTGATAATGGGCTTAATACACCGCTTGCACCTCTATCAAGAACGTGCGTATAAATCTGCGTTGTTTTCACATCGGTATGACCCAATTGTTCTTGTACGGTACGTATATCAGCCCCCACTTCAAGCAAATGGGTCGCAAATGAATGTCTAAGAGTATGGCAAGTGACGGTTTTCTCAATGCCAGCCTCTTGCGCAGATCTTCTTACCGTTTTTTGTAGTACCGTTTCATTCATATGATGTCGGCGCATCACATCGGATTCCGGATCTAGAGATAACTGAAAGGACGGAAAAAGATAGTGCCAACGAAATTCATAAGGTGCATTTGGGTATTTTTCTTTTAAGGCTGTTGGCAACCAAACCCCGCCGTAATTTTTCTGGTGCAGATCTCTATCGTAATAGCGCTTTGCCAAAGCAATTTGCTCTTTAAGATGGGGATAGAGTTCTTTCGCTAAAGTGACAGTACGATTTTTTCCACCTTTGCCTTGCCATATTCTGATAGCACCATAATCAAAATCGATATCCTGGACCCTTAAACGAATACACTCCATCAACCGTAAGCCAGAACCGTAGAGCAACTTTGCAGGTAGCTGATACTTAGGATCAACGACATCAAGTAAGCATCGAATTTCATCCCTAGTCAGAACAACAGGTAATTTTCGTTCTAGTTGTGATCGTTGAAAGCGGATCTCAAGAGAAAGGGGTGTTTTCAGAATTTCTTTGTATAGAAAACTGAGTGAGTTCAAGGCCAGTGATTGAGTCTTTGTGGCTACTTTACCTTGCACGGCTAAGTCGGTTAAAAATTCTTCGACCTCTTTATCTCCCATTAAGCTAGGGTGCTTTTTATTATGAAAATGGATGTAACGAGTGATCCAATGAAGGTAAGCTTCTATGGTTTTTTTGGCATAGTATCGAGTTTGCATAAATTCGCGAACACTTAACAAAAACTGGGATTTCATATAGTTCTCACTGAATATTCATCTGGTTATTTATACAGTATTTGTTGGTTGTTTTTATGTCAAGAGGCTATACAGACATCAGCAATCTATAAGCTGAGATTTTTGAATGGTGTGATGCTCAACATACTGATTTAGAAGGTTGTTATGATAGTATGCGTCCAGTGGTCTATTAATTAGATAGCGGTAGCCTGCTTGCTGATAAGGTGAGAAGCTGCCTAGAAAGCGTTATGTTTAGTCACGTAAAATCAGTTGGTTGCATCTTTTCTTTGCTTTCTCAGCTTTCTAATTTTGGTCTTGTCGGCAAGTTACGTTTAGTGGTCGCTGTTTTCTGGACTCCAATTCGTGGGCGCTAAAAATTCAGAGAGTTGCCTCATTAAAGTTCAGTGCGTTTGTGAGTCGAATGAAGCGATGTTAGTTTCAACGTTTGAGCACCAGCTTTCGGTTTCTCACGCTAAAATCTCAATGTCAGTACAATCAAATTTATGAGTTAATTCAGCTTTTTAGCTTCTAGTTTTGGTTTTCAAAGATAAGTCGAGTTAAGCTCTTGGTATCGTAAAACTTAACCGTTCGAGTCTTAAACATAACAAGGCGTTTAAGAGGGATTCATGCCGCGTGGCATTTTTGGTATGCGGTGGTTTTTGGTGGTGAAAGTTGTTTGCAGAAAGTTGGTTTATGCGGCATTCACCCCTTAACGCAGCGTTAAATGGTTAGGAAACAATGTCGAATATAATAGAAATAGATTTTTCAAAAAAGTTAGAGATAACAATTGATAATAAGCTTCCAGTCGGGCTAGAAGATCTTTCCATGTCTTTGTTATCGTTCAACAGGCAGTTCCATAAATTCGTGGAGTCCGAGACCGATGCGTTAACAGATGTTGGTTCGGAATTACTGATTAAAGAAGTAAGAAAAGGTTCAATTATTGTAGAGCTAGTTTCACAGGCGGCGCCTATAGTTCCATTAATTTGGGAGGGTGGCTCGTTAGCTCAATGGGCAAGTGTAGTTCAGAGCACTTGTAACTGGTTATTAGGTAAAACTAATCACCCCCCCAAAGATATGACCAAACAAGATTTGCAAGAGTGGAACAAAATTGTAGAGCCAATCGCTAAAGACCATGGTTCGCAAATGAACATTAATGTTTCAGATGGTGGTCAGGTTATCAATCAGTTCATACTCAATTCCACTGAAGCAGCTGCAATTCAAAATCGTATTTGTCGCTTGGTTGAAGATATGGATACTCCACAAGAGAATAAGCACCTTAAAAAGGTAATGTATTGGTATCAAACCAAATTTGACCCTAATTCAGACACTGGTAACAAAGCTATTATCGATGATATATCAAAGTCAGCTTTAAAAGTTATCTTTGAAAACAACGCATTAAAAGAAGCTATGTTGCACCCTGATCCATCTTTAGGTAAACCTTGGCAAGAGCTTGCATTTGTCGTTGATGTTGAGGTTCAAACCGTAAGAGGTAAGCCTAAAATGTACAATGTCCTCAACTATTACCCTGAATACACATTTGACCCTGACGAGGAATAACCATTTAACAAACGCTTCAAGTGGGACAGCCAACGCGCGGCATTTTTACTATGCGTTGGTTTTTGTGATTACGGTGTTATGCCGGAAGTTAGTAGTAGCGTTGTCTGCCCCTTAAGCGGGCGTTAGGCATTAATCGTTCGACTATCAAATTTAGCTGATACAATGCCCTTATTATTCAAAGTAGTAGAGTTTTTAAGTATGGACATAGGCAAGTTAACGCGAAAAGAACTGATAGAGTTAAATCATAGGATCGTAGCTCGTTTGGAGCATCTGGATGAACTTGAAGTTCAAGCCAAAAGGCAAGAGTTCATACTTGGTTCGCCGGCGCAGTTTGTCGATGATAAAGGCACTATTCAGCTATGTGTTGTCGTTAAGTTCAATAAGAAGTCAGTATCGGTGTCAACAGCAAATGGTGAGCGTTGGAACATTCCAGCAGAACGATTACAACCGTTGGCAAATGCCTAACAAACGCCTCAAGCGGGACTGTCAACGCGTGGCGTTTCCAGTCCCATTGAGCTGCGGTGGTTATGGTTGTTGTGTTTGAGTTTAGTGGTAATGCGTTGCCAGCCCCTTAGGCGGGCGTTAGCTTACATATCAAAACTAGCAAATAAGGATACAAAGTGAGGAAAGTAGCTTATTACCTTCCAAATTTACATTTGGAGAGTAACATTAATTTAGGGGAATTTAGGCTCATTAAGGCGAGTACTTTTGAGGATAAAGATACTTTAATTGATCCTAACGTATTTGGTGATATCAATGGAACTTTAATTGAAGTAGGTGATTTTTCTACAGGAGATAGTTTTTCTTCAGATGTAGATGAGTCAATTTATAGGGAGCTAGAACTGATAAAATTTTCATATTTTTTTGCTTCTGTTTCGAATCACTTTGACTTTGTTTCTAACGATACATTTGAAGTTTTACGAGTTATTGAAAACAGCAAAAATCCTTCATTCGAGCACAAGGTTAGATTTAGTAATGGTGTTGATTCATATTTAATGCCTCTCGATAAGTATTTTAACTCTAAGGCATTAAGTGGTAGTTTTGGTTGTGTGTCTGTTTCCGATTTTAATCTTAAGTGTTACCAAATTATTAAGCAGTTGCCTATTTCAGATGATGATTTAATGATAATTACCATCTTTAATAAAACAAGGAATTTGTACACAAGCTTTGATTTCTTAGATAGAGTTCTGTTTGCAAGAATAGCGGTCGAAAAACTAGCGAAAAAATTAGAATGGAAACTACCTAAAGTTACACAAAGCTTTATTGAAGTAGCGATAGATTTCGTACAAAAGAATAAAGGTGATAATCAAGACATATCCGTATTTTATTCTGAACATGTTCTTGAAAAGAAAGAACAGATAAGAGTGAATATTGAACAATATCTGGAGGATTTAAAAGATGCGCGCCATGCTTTAGCTCATGCTGGTGAGCAAGATAATAGCTATGAGAATATTAGTTTCTTTATGGCATGGTTTCCAGTTGCATTTCTACTTTCCTTTGAACATAAAGATTCAAACGAGGAACTGGCTTTCAGGACAATTTTCCTATTGGCTGCTTCAAGTGTTAATTTAAAAAAGTGGCAGGAAAGAGACATTACCTCGTTAAGGGCAAAACGTACGATTCTTGAAATGTATGAACATAATTCAAGAGTGATCCCTGTATTTGCATCTCGAGGTGAAAATGAAATTATCAAAAATCACCTAATAGGACTAGCGAATGCTGTGAATAATGTAAGCTAACAATCTGTTTAAGAGTGATTCGCAACGCGTGGCACTTTTGCTATGCGTTGTGTTTGGTGTTTAAGGTGGTGTGCGGAAGCAACGGTATTGCGTTGCTCACACCTTAACATGGCGTTATGCATCCAGTCGTTTTAAAGGAGAAAAAAGGTATGAATGATTACAAAGTTTGTTCATTTGAGAGTAATGGAACTAGAGCATATCTAGTGCTAGATGTGGTTGCCGATGTAGAAAAGCAACAAGCCCAACTACAAGGTTTTAAAAGCGATGGTAGTTGTTTACCATTTCCTCTCTTTTTTACAGTTAAGTTTTCCGCAGAAGAACTTTTAAATGAAGCATTTTTAGATGGAACTAATTATGTAAAAGAGATAGAAGGATGGCAAGGAGAGGAACGCAAGGAAACACTAGATTCTATCGCATCGAATGTTTTTCTGATGGGGTTCATAAAAGAACATTGTAAGTCGGATAAACTAGCTAAAGATATAGACCTCTTATTGCGTGCAAATGCATAGAGAGTTATTCATGAGAGCACCTTATGCGGTGTTAAAATAAAGAGAAGACAATGATTCCAATTCAAGAAATAGATATCTATTCAGATAATAATATTAAAATATCGGCACATATAATTGTCCCAAACAGTAGTCAAGTAAGCGCTGAAATAAGTATTTATGACCCACTTCATAACAACTTGTACAGTGCATACCAACCGATAGGTCAATTTACATCTGCATCGGATGCTTTTGATGCAATTTTAACTACGAGCGACAAATACATAACCAAATCTAGCGGTACAATTGTAAAGATTAACAATCCTTGTAACACCGAGTTTTTAGATAAAGTAGCTCAACAAAGTATTGTTGCATCAAAATCGATTACTGTTAACGTCGAGGTTAATGCATAACAAACTGTTTAAGAGTGATTCGCAACGCGTGGCATTTTTACTATGCGTTGCGTTTTTGTGTTTAAGGTGTTCTGCGGAGGCTTTGGTATTGCGTTGCTCACACCTTAACAGGGCGTTAGCCTAAGCCTAAATTAGAATTGACTAGGTAGAAATTATGAAAAAATTAGTCTTAGTATTCCTGATATTATTCTCTACTAACGCTGCAGCTGGCGATGGACGCTATTTATTAGAAAATTGCAGGGAAGCACAAAAACTATGGAATGGTGCACTGGGGGATAAAAGCAAAGGTATGTACTGTATAGGTATGTTAAATGGTTTAGTTGCTGCTATGGTAATTACTGCCAATTCAACTGATTCGCAGACTGCAAAATTGATAGGTGTATGTCTATCTGATGGCTCGGGTCGATTTATTCCAACAGGCGAAGCGATTAACTCTGTAGTGAAATTCCTTACTGATAACCCAGGCCGCCTCGATGAACCAGATTTCGCTTTGGCAATGAAATCGCTACAAGCTGAGTATCCATGCAAATAGCTTTAGTTATTAGGCTAACAAACGCCTCAAGAGGGACTGTCAACGCGTGGCGTTTCCAGTCCCATTGAGCCGCGGTGGTTTCGGTTGTTGTGGTTGAGTTTAGTGTTATGCGTTGCCAGCCCCTTAGGCGGGCGTTATGCTTAATCCATAAAAATCAGCAGGCTGTGATTGTCGATTCCTTTGGCATTTCGTTCAGATTTGGTCGGCAATTCAATATTGTTTTTCGCTGCCTAATGAAGCAGCAATGTATCTGGCGCTGTAAATTCTGAGTGATTGCCTCATTGGAATGTTGAGTCTGCGTGTGGTGAATGTTGCTGGCTCAAGTCGTTTTGAGCAGTTTGGTGCCTTTACTTATGGGCTTAAAGTCTGTCAGCAATTGGGCATTGTTTTTCGCTGCCTAATGAAACGGCAATGTGTCTGTCGCTGTAAATTTCAGTGTTATTGCCTCATTGATTTGTCGTGCCCATGCGTGGTGAGTGAGTTTGTCGGAGAGGTTTTCTACATTGGCCTAGTTGCTAAATGAAAGCCTGCATTGGTTAGTTCATAGGTAAAATTTGAGTCAGTTCTAACTCAAGGAATTCGAAGTTTGGTTAATGATTTCAGTGGGTTATTCTTGATTTGGTTCAAATGTAAAGTGTTGAAGCTTAAGCATAACAAACGCCTCAAGAGGGACTGTCAACGCGTAGCGTTTCCAGTCCCATTGAGCCGCGGTGGTTTCGGTTGTTGTGTTTGAGTTTAGTGTTAATGCGTTGTCAGCCCCTTAGGCGGGCGTTAGGTTTAAATTGGTGTAACTTGTAGTATACTGTTGTAATATACAGTAATTCTGTGTGGGAGTTGCAAATGAACGTATTCTATAAGCTTTGGCTGACTTTTTGTTCATTGTTGTTAACTATGACAGTGTACTTGGTCAAAGAGGATGTACTCCTTAATTCACTAAGTATCTATGTTGAACATGAAGGTGTTAAGCAGCTATTAATTTCTCTACCCAAATACGCATCTTGTATCGTATACTTCGTGGCGGTGGTATGTTGTACTGGACTGAGTATGGTTCTTGCTCGTTGGTTGAGTGAAGACCAGATTTCTGTAGGTAGTATAGCAACTGTTGAAACGGCAAATGATGCCTTTTTGCCAAGTTATTTAGGGTATTTTTTTGTGGCGCTAAGCGTGGGGGATTCTGGTACATTTATCTATGTGTTTAGCATGATATTTATCTTCATATTTTTCTCAAAAATATCCTATTTCAACCCAGTCTTCTTGATATTCGGGTACAAGTTTTTTCATTTGACTGATAATTCAGGTTTGAAAATCGTTGTCATAACAAAGAAAGAACTAAAAGTGCCATGTGAAGTTGAGTTTTGTAAGTTAAAAAGAATAAATAACTATACGTTTATTACATCGGAGCAATAGTTAATGAAGCACTTAATCGCTTTTGCAGGCGCGCGTTCAGGTGGTTTGCATAAAGTTTTATCTACTACAGGTGAAATCTTTGCTCAGCAAGATTTGACGAATCGAGTAGCATATTCACCATCGACCAATTTGGATGATGATGAATGGTTCTACATTGAGCAATTCTCAGAAAAAGGCTATGAGAATGACTTTGTAGCAAAACCGAGTCCTATCAATACAACTACTCTCAACCAGTTGCCTGTCGAGAAGTTTGAAAAAATCAAATATCTATGTTACGAAGATGGTACGAAAAAGTACTTTCAAAAACTGCTACCTTCGCAGTTGATTTCTAAAAAATGGTTCTCAGTTTCTGACGCGCCAGTATTGGAAAACAATAAAAAAATCATTTCATTTTCGAACACTCCTGATGCTATATATGACTCCGTATCAAACGAACTTTACTTTCGCGATATCGCGAAGGTAAAAGCAATCTTTAAGGGCATCGAAGAACTATACAGGGAAGCAACCCAAGAGGAAGTAACAGAGTTTCTTCAACAAGACTTTATCGAGTTAACTGAAGGTTACGATGTAGCAAGTGTAAAAGTGCCTAATCGTAAACGTATTGCAATTGCGGTCGACCGGATATCTGATTATTCCGCAGAGCAAAAACAGGAAATTTTTGACTACATTCATGAATATTGTCCAAATGTAACCTTCAATGATGGGAAGTTTTCAATATCATCAGAAGATGATCTGAAGTACGTCCTATTTGGTATCGACGAGCGTTATTATACGACTAAGCTTGGAAACGAGAAGCGTCTTGCAAACTCTGTGATACCGATGGCTTCATAAACCTAACAAAGCATTTAAGAGTGATTCGCAACGCTTGGCATTTTCGCTTCGCTCAAGTGTAGCCAAGCGTTGCTCACACCTTAATGCGGCGTTATACGCCTAGATAATTTAGCCCACATAGTCGTGGGCTTGTTTCTATTTATCGTCCGAGACTAGGTGGAGAGGGAAGATCAAAAGGCTTACAAGTAGAGCATAAAGCATTGGTAACAGAGCTATGCTAAGCCCCATGAAAGCACCTTCTATATCAAGATGGCCATTTGAAAACGTAAGTATCACGCCTAGAACTAGTCCAAAAAAACCAGCTAAAATAGATGTTAAAATGACGAATTTGAAACAGTTTTTTTGTTTCTTAGTCAATAAGAAAACCAGAGTACATGGAGCCAAAACCAAAGACAGACTTGTAAAATCAAAATAGCTAATCAAATCTTGGCCATTGAGCAGTGCTCGTAATACAACAAGTGATGTTATTGCTATGTAGAGGCTTAAAAATGCACGTTTCATTATCATTACCACCAATATCCATACATTATGCTATTTGGATCTCTAGGCAATGATAACATTGATTCACGATCTTCCATGTAACGTCTTTTAAAATTATTGCGCTTTGCTCCTACAGGAGCAAGGTTGGTTATTGCCTCTACTAGCTTTTTTAGTTGAGGGTCTGACATAGGAGTGCCTCGTTCAAGTGCTTCATGGAGCTCCGGAACAAGTAGTTTATACCACTCATTTGCTTTCTGTTTGCCTGAGATTTGCCCGTAAATTTGCTCTACAGCACTAGATATAAATGACGCTGACATATATGGTTCCTTTATTGGGTAGTTTTTTGTACATTATACTGTCAGTAAATTAGTAAGTAATTGTTCATATTGATTATTTTTGTAGTCATAATGACTTTTATCTCTAAGCCCGGCGTATAACAAACAATTTAAGAGTGATTCAGTACGCTTGGCATTTTTGGTTTGAGTTAAGTTCAGTGTTTACGGTGGTCAAATTAAGTCTCGTGGCCGCGTACTTCACACCTTAATTGGGCGTTAGTTGCCCAATTGGTACATATTTATAATAGGTGGATAATTTGGAAGACGTAAGAATAGGCAATATGCCTAAAGATAAATTGATAAACCTTTATCATTCTATGGAAACTAGTGAGCTTGATGCGCTACTTGTAAAAAGTAGTGGGCAAGAGCTCAACAGATTTCTATCGCATATGAGTGAGCGTAATCTAAATGACCTGTTTTCGTCGCAATCCCCAAAATCGCTTAACGCAATATTTGAGCGAATTCCTGAAAATCGAATTAATAAGTACTTGTTGCTAGCTTCAGAAGCTAACATCCGGAAAATTGTTTCTAGCTTGTCGAATGAAGCTAAATTTAGGGTTCTTTCTAGTTCATCGTCAAGCCTTCGAACTAAGTTGTTAAATACATTACCGGTAAAAGCCCGTGAAGAGTGGAAGCGTTTAATTAACGAAGAAACTCTTCTAGATAGAGAGCTTAGTCACATTACAGCAAGCCGAATTGACAACTCATTAGAAAAAGAAGCAATAGACCGCATCCGATCGTTAGAACAGCAAGCTCAATTAAGACAAGAGCAGGCAGAGGCTCGCATCCAACAGTCTGAACACAAGTTATCGTTGATACAACAACAGATTGCCCAATCAGAAAAGCAATTACATGATCAGCAGATTCGAGCTCAAAAAGAGCATGAGACTCTCAAAAAGCGCGAAAATGACTTGTCTACTAAATTGCTGCAACTAAAAGAAGAACACGAAAAGCAAATACAGAACAGAATTGACATAAAAGTACCAGAATATGTGTCAAATGCTCTGTCTGCCCTAGAGGCCAAAGAAACGGAGTACAAAACAAAAGCTCACGACTGGAGTTTTAACGGTAATGTAGCATTGGCTTGTGCGGTAGTTGCTTCATTACTGGCCCTAGCTTACGGTGCTTATGAGTTCAGCAACACAGACAAAGCTGATATAAGTTGGTTGTTCTTCGGCTATCTCATGCTCAAGGGGTTAATTGTCATTGGCCTTTTTTGTGCGTGGGCAAAGCACGCATACAACCAATCAAATGCTTATATGCATGAAGCACTTAAGCGCACTGAACGCACACACGCTATTAGTTTCGGTAAACTGTACCTAGAAATATATGGTAACGATGTAAGCAAAGAAGATATGAAGTCTATCTTTGAAAACTGGAACATGGAAAGTCAAAGTGCATTTAAAGAAATTCAGCAAGTTGATTTTCAGCCACAAACTCTCGATAAGCTCAAAGATATTATAGGTCTCATGAAGACCGGAGAATCTCAGAAAGCTAAATAGTGGAACATGTGGGGTTAGGCAACTAACAAAGCATTTAAGTGTGATTCACAACGCTTGGCGTTTTCGCTTCGCTCAAGTATAGCCAAGCGCCGCTCACACCTTAATGCGGCGTTAGGCCTCTCTTCATCGTTTGGAATATATCAATAAGGTAATTATGGCTTCAAACAAAAATCAACATTATGTTCCGCAATGTTATCTAAAAAATTTCTCAACAGATGATTCAAAAGCGTCGATCTGCCTCTACAATCTGGATAGGAAAAAACTAGTAAAGACTGCTCCAATCAAGAATCAGTGCTCGAAAAACTATTTTTATGGTGAAGACCTAGTTTTAGAAAAAGCATTACAACCTATTGAGGGACGATTTTCTGCAATGGTTCGTACCATCGAAGAGCCAAACTATATTCTCAGCGAAAAAGACGAGGCTTTCTTAAAACAGTTTTGGCTACTTCAATACCTAAGAACGGAAGCTGCATCACGCCGAAATGTTGAGTTAGCTGAAGGGATGAGTAAGGTCACAGGAGCAACTGATTTTAAGTTAGAAATTAAGGATGCTGTTCAACAATCAATGCGCTCGTTTTTTGATGTTAAATATATAGTTAGTGACCTGAAAGTTTGTTTGGTTAAAAATAATACAAGCACAGATTTTATTACTTCGGATGACCCCGCTGTACTTACGAATTGGTGGCATTTGCTTGATAAAAGAGCAGAATTGCAGTCATTTGGTTTAGGCTCTGCTGGCTGTTTACTAATTTTGCCTTTGTCCCCCAAGGTGTTAATGGTTGCATATGATGGTGACGTATATAGTCTCCCAAAGAGCAAAGGGTGGTTGCGCCTTAAGAGCAAATTTGATGTCGATTCTTTCAATTACTTACAAGTATTAAATTGCCGGGCTAATTTGTACGGTTGTAAAACAGACATAGAGAAATACTTTGTGCGTTTACATGACAAAGTGATAGATATTAAGCCAAAGCAAAGACACAAAATCAATTATGCGATTTTGGATGAGGTGAGTGATGGTGCTAAAAGGTATAAGTTAGTTGAATCTCCGGATGTTGAAGAACATGAAGAGGCATTAGTTCACTGCCAACCTATCTATGTTGCACCACCTACGTGGCCAAGGGCAATTAAGTGGAAAAATAAAGGTTTTGTTGTCACGAATGGAACAGGTGTCGGATTTATCAGGTTATCTAGGGTCCTAGAAATGGGCACACGAGACTTCTATAAATTACCATCCCGCGAGGCCTAACAAACAATTTAAGAGGGATTCACAACGCTTGGCACTTTTGCTTCTACTTCAGTTTTAGTGTTTATGGCACAATGCTTTAGGTTTGGGTGGAGGCGTTGTTCACCCCTTAATTGGGCGTTATACCAACCGAGAAAATTTCACTCTCCCTATTGAAATTGGTTGCTATAAGCACAATTTAATATTCTGAATATTAACAATAAATGAGGTTTTCATGGGTTACATTCTTCAAAACACAACAAGTCTTCAATTGGTTGATAAAGATGGTGAGTTTATCGAATTGGATGACTTCCAAGAAGTAGGCGAACATGAAGTTATTTCTAAGCCTTCATTCAAAGAAGATGACGAAACTAGACAAGCAACTTTTCAAGCTGATTTAGACGGCAATACTATTACCGCCCGCGTTCAATACACTTCCGGTATGAGTGGTCTCGAAGTTCAAAATGTAGATGTTGAGGGAGTGCCAGAGGAGTATCAAGAAGAATCTTCCGTAGATTTTGAATTCCAAGAATGTGAAGACGACGAATAGGCTTGGTATAACAAACTGTTTAAGAGTGATTCGCAACGCGTGGCATTTTTGCTATGCGTTGCGTTTAGTGTTTAAGGTGGTATGCGGAAGCATAGGTATTGCGTTGCTCACACCTTAACAGGGCGTTAGTTTCTATCTAGAAAAAAGCATCAAAAGCTCAGATTCAATACCCTGCAAAATCAGCCTTAAGCTTTCAAGTTGCACAATTTGGCTTTTGAGTTTTGCCTGATGCTGATATTTGGTAGAAAGCGTTGAAAGCTTAGCTATTTCAAAGTCGCTGAAAGCCAACAAGCCTCGATGCTTCAATATTGTTGGATATTCCACACGGAAGGTTTGGTTTCACAAAAGGCAGCATCATCGCTGTGAGCTTGCTTTCTTTGTCTCGGACTCTTAACCGTGGCCAACTTAACCTTGATCGTTTTGAGGTTTGGCAGCCAACTTCACAGCTTTTGGCTCTGGACGTGTGTTTGTGTGATGCTTTTGCGTAAAATGACTTTTAAACCAATGTGGTAAAAAGTCATTGGCAAACAATAGGCTACGAAACTAACAAACGCCTCAAGAGGGACTGTCAACGCGTGGCGTTTCCAGTCCCAATGAGCCGCGGTGGTTGCAGTTGTTGTGTTTGAGTTTAGTGGTGATGCGTTGCCAGCCCCTTAGGCGGGCGTTAGGCACAGGGTGGAAAATTGGAACTACAACAGTTAAATCAGCACCATCTTAAATGCTTGCTCGAGCATGTTTGCCTGGACTCAGAATTGACGTTTTGTGAAGGGGCTGTGCCACCAAGGCATGTTCTTATTCGTTCTTATAAGCATATCCAAAACTCAAAAGCTGAAATTTGGTCATTACCTTACATGATGTCAGTGGACAATAATGTCGTTGGTTTTTGTGGCTTCAAAGATGAACCTCAAGATAGTGAAGTTGAAATTGGATACAACGTTTCGCCTTATAAACAAGGTCGAGGATTTGCAAAATTGGCAGTCAATCAACTTTGTCAGTTAGCGTTTAATGTGGATTCAATTGAAAGTGTTGTGGCTTTGATTTCATCGGCGAACCTCGCTTCGTTGAATGTCGTACGAGCCAACAACTTTGTTTTCATTGGTTTTGTGGTTGATAGCGACAATGAAAAATTGGAAAAATGGGTACTAAAGAGGGCATCCTGTGCCTAACAAACGCCTCAAGAGGGACTGTCAACGCGCGGCGTTTCCAGTCCCAATGAGCCACGGTGGTTACGGCTGTTGTGTTTGAGTTTGGTGTTATGCGTTGCCAGCCCCTTAGGCGGGCGTTATATGCTTCCATCAATTAGGTAGTTCAAAATGAGTAGAAAAAAATTTATGGAGTCTGTTGGTGCTACTTGCAGCAACTGGAATTGGAGCTGGTCGTTCGTTAATCACGAAGAAAGGTTTGTGGTTTTTGGTCATTGGGATGTCCACAAAGACGGCCTAATTTTTGATGAAAGTTGGAAAGGGCCAGGAAGAAAGCAGTCTCTAGAGCATATATCGCTGATTCAAAATAATGGTTATCGCCTAAAAACCTTTCCTATGCAGTATGACCAAACTGAAACAGGAACAGCCAAAATTAAAAGTTTTGATTGGATTCTTGAGGAGAAACATTTAGCCGGAGTCGATGGGCTTTGGTATGCATTAAATTACTCTGAAAGCGTTGATATAACTTCAATAGAAGAAGTCATTCATCCAGAAACGTATATTGAAGGGGCAACAAAAGAGATCTCGGTAAATGCTTACGAACGTAACCCAGATGCTAGAGCCAAATGTATATTGCACTATGGATGTAAATGTTATGTCTGTAAATTTGACTTTCAGGAAGTTTATGGAGACATAGGAAAAGGCTTTATTCATGTGCATCATGAAGTTTCGCTTGCTGAGATCAAAAAAGAGTATTCCGTTGATCCTATTAAAGACCTAAAGCCATTGTGCCCTAACTGTCATGGGATAATTCATAGGACACATCCTCCAATATCTGTTGATTCTTTAATAAACTTGTTACGTTCTAGAAACTAACACGCATATAACAAACGCCTCAAGAGGGACTGTCAACGCGTAGCGTTTCCAGTCCCATTGAGCCGCGGTGGTTGCAGTTGTTGCGTTTGAGTTTAGTGTTATGCGTTGCCAGCCCCTTAGGCGGGCGTTATGCAACAACAATATTAGATTGACGAAAAGTTTATAGAAGTTATTATTACCTAGTTTTCCACTTTCTTTTTGGAAAACTAAGGAGGGTAAAATGATTAGTAGAGTGTTTTTCATTTTATCTAGGACCGCGCTACTTGCTCGCTTCTTAAAAGAGTCGAGCTGATGCATTAAGCAAGAGCCCTTATATGGGTGGAGCTTAATACTGGGCAACTGCCCAGTGGTCCGTTCCCGTATTCTGTTTTCATTACCTCTATAAATCTTCATCTCCCGTATATTAGTCAATTACGAATCATCCATTAAGCGGACAATTGCATAACAAACGCTTCAAGAGGGACAGCCAACGCACGGCATTTTTACTATGCGTTGGTTTCTGTGATTGCGGTATTATGCGGTAAGTTGTTAGTAGCGTTGGCTGCCCCTTAAGCGGGCGTTATGTCTCCGGAGGAAAATATAGATGTTCGATCAGAAAAAGCAAAGACAGCATTACGTTTGGAGACGATACCTAAAGTCTTGGCTTGTCGATGATAAACTTGCATGTATGAGAAACAAGCAAAATGTATTTTCAACTAAAGATTTGATGAATGTTGGGCAGCAGAGCTATTTTTATAAAGTTAATAGCCTATCTGAACAAGATATTAGCTTTGTTAGAAATATGTTTTTATCTGATGTGGATGAAACGGTGAGCTCAATTTACGAGCGATTGTTCTCTCTTTTTCGCTATGTTGAACAAGTTGAAAAGTTAGAATCTGACGGCAGCGATTCTGGTATTGAGAAACTAAAACAGCACTACGCTAATAACCTAGAAGAGGAAATTCAGTCGGAAATTGAGTCACAAGGTGATCCCTGCCTGACGAAACTTTTATCGGGAGATGTAAGTTTCTTTGAAAATGATGAAAGTGCCGCACACTTTCTAAACTATTTATGTATGCAGTATTTGCGTACAAAAAAACACCATAATGCATTGGTCTCTGGTTTTACGGGGGTTAACCGAGAACAAATAATAAAGTGTGCAAATTTAATTCGTATTGTGTTTTCAACGAAGTTAGCGGCAAATTTGTATGTTAAGCGAGCAAATTATAAATTGGTGATAGCAAGAAACATTAGCGATACGCCATTTATTACTAGCGATCAACCAGTGGTTAATTTCTTAGATACCAAAAAAGACCAGAACCAACAAACAGAGGAATTTGGTCTATATTATCCTCTATCTCCTGAATTGGCTGTATTTTTAGTAGAAAAGGATATATTTGGTTCAGTGTTAGAAATGAGCTTTGATAATGCATCTGTTGAACAGTTCAACCAAATTACGCTTAGTGCCTCGCATGAACAGGTCTATGCTTCTTCCGAAACTCAGTTGAAGTCTTTGCATGTTGAACTAGAGACATAACAAAGCATTTAAGAGTGATTCGCAACGCTTGGCAGTTTCGCTTCGCTCAAGTATAGCCAAGCGCCGCTCACACCTTAATGCGGCGTTATGCTTAATCATTTTAAAACAGTGGTTTATGGTTTTTCTTTGCTCCCTCGGCTGGTTGGTTTCGAGTTTGTCGGCAAGTTTGCTTCAGTGGGCGCTGTTTTCCGGACACCTATTCTTTGGCGCTGGAAACTCGCAGAATTGCCTCAGTCAATTTTCGGGCAAGCGCGAGGTTAGGGCGGTTGGCTCAATCAGCAATTTGATCTTAGGTTTTTGAGTTTTGACAGCCAAAGTTCAAAGTCTGATTTTCAAAATTATGAGTCATTTCTGTTTTCTATGTTTTGGTTTTTGTTTGTGAATCAAAGCTGAGTTAATCTTGGTTTGGGTAAAACGTAAGCCATTGAAGCTTAAGCATAACAAAGCGTTAAAGAGGGACTTGGCACGCGTGGCATTTTCAGTTTGCGTTGGGTTTAGTGGTTACGGCACTATGCGGTAGCTTTTGTATTGCGTGCCTGCGCCCCTTAACGCGGCGTTATATTTCTAGTTGAGTATCGAGGTAAGAGTTAATAGTGCAAGAGATAATTGAACAACTTAGAGAATCTCGGAGCAAGTCCGAGTTACTTCGTATTCGAAGAGAGCTTGATCAGCAACTACAGCAGCTAGAACAACAGAAATCGAAAATTGAAGATGACTATGTTCAGCTAGAAACAGATAAAATCGAAGTTGCAAAGTATGTTGAGTTCAATAGTCAATCTTATGCGTCGTTTTATAATACTAAACTTGAAAAAGACAAAAGTATCTTAACTCTGTCTGTTGCTGGGCTAGGCTTTTTGATTACCTTTACTAACTTTGCTGAAAAGTTGGGTACGTTTGCTTATGTGGCATTTATCCTAGCTGCGTTAGCTTATCTATTTTGTGTATTTAACGTCATAACCATTTTTGAAAAAAATGCATTGTATATCATCGAAGTCACTACTGATTCAGACAAGGCTAGTGAACTTGAAGTGCAGCTTCGAAAACATGATAAAAGAGCAATTTACTCATTTTATTTGGGTATATTATTATCCTTCGTGCTAGGTATATCTACCTCGGTTCAATCACAATTAAAAGGGCAGGAAATGTCAGATAAAAATAAAACTAGTCAAACCACTAGAGTGCAAATCAACGATAGTTTTGCGGGGATGTCAAAGTTGAATGAAAGCTTCTCTGGTTTATCTTCAATGAAACCGAAACCATCAAAACCAAATCAATCCGCACAAAATACAACAGCAAAAACCCCGAACGTGGAGAACAAACGTAATGGCTAACAACTACTCTGGCTCTAACCAAAAACCACAAGGTTACAATGACACTAGCAATGTAAAAGGTAGTGTTGATGGAGCTTCAAGAATGAAGCCTGTAATAGGAAACCGAAAACCGGCAGGGACAGACAAGAAAAAATAAATATAACAATCTGTTTAAGAGTGATTCGCAACGCGTGGCATTTTTGCTATGCGTTGCGTTTAGTGTTTAAGGTTGTATGCGGGGGCATCGGCATTGCGTTGCTCACACCTTAACAGGGCGTTATGCCTATTTATATTCATAGGCCTTTATTCAAATTTATAATCAAGAGATAACATGAAAGATAGTTTATTTAAATTTTTTCCTTATAACTCTCACGATTTAGATGCACTTGCAAATAACTACCTTTGGTTTAGTCATTATTATGACTTTAATGATCCATTTGAAGACGTATTTATAAATAATGCCATAAGCATGGATAAATATGATTTTGATGAACGCAAAGCTATAGAGTTCTATAAAGTTTTACATGCAAATATGATTCCTAGTCATCAGCTTGAGAGGCAGCTCCTTGAACAAAAAATAGACGGAACTTTCAGGGAGAAGTATCAAAGTATGATGGACTCAACATTTAAGGGTGTACTAAGTGACCTAAAGTACTTTGTGGAAAATTCAAAAGCTACATGTTTTGCAAGAGATCATAAAAACTCTAAAGCTATAAAGAACAAGCTTATGTGGTCTCATTATGCTAATGGACTCAGAGGATTTTGCATTGAATATGATCGTGAGAAATTAATTAGTGGTATTTCTGAACTAATTGGTGACGAAATTGATGTGGCCTCTATGCAATATGGTCAGCTACGGCGTTTTTCTTTTCAAGATTTAATGATGAGTACAGCCAAAAGAGCTAGTTTAGGTGGAGAATATTTTAGTGTTGGTTCCTTAGTGCATTTAAAATCGTCTGAATGGGAATATGAAAATGAGTACAGATTAATTACAACAGGCGATAATTGTGTGCCAATTCGAGCAAGCTCAATATGTTCAGTTACCGTCGGATATAAAATGACGAAAAGCAGGTTGAATACATTGCTTTCAATCTTAAATGGTAATTCAGAGATTTGTTGTGAAGTTTACGAAACATATATAGACCTAGAAACATTTGATTTGGAGAGGCGATTTTTGACAACCATTGGAAAATAGGCATAACAAACGCCTCAAGAGGGACTGTCAACGCGTGGCGTTTCCAGTCCCAATGAGCCGCGGGGGTTACGGTTGTTGTGTTTGAGTTTGGTGGTAGTGCGTTGCCAGCCCCTTAGGCGGGCGTTATGCTTAATCAATAAAAATCAGCAGGTTGTGATTGTCGATCCCTTAGGCATGTTGTTCAGGTTTTGTCGGCAATTCAATATTGTTTTTCGCTGCCTAATGAAACGGCAATGTATCTGGCGTTGTAAATTCTGAGTGATTGCCTCATTGGGTTCTTGAGTCTGCGCGAGTTGAGTTTTGCTCTTTCAAGTTGCTTTGAGCAGTTTGGTTCCTTTACTTGCAGGCTGAAAGTTAGTCGGCAATTGAGCATTGTTTTTCGCTGCCTAATGAAACAGCAATGTGTCTATCGCTTCAAGTTTCAGCGTGATTGCCTCATTGAGTTATTGTGCTCATGCGTGGTGAGTAGGTTTGTCGGAGAGGGTTTCCACTTTGGCTGATTTGCAGGATGAAACCCTGTATTGGTCAGTTTATAGGTAAAGTTTGAGTCAGTTCTAACTCAAGAGAATTCGAGGTTTGGTTAATCATTTCAATGAGTTATTCTTGGTTTGGTTCAAATGTAAAGTGTTGAAGCTTAAGCATAACAAACGCCTCAAGAGGGACTGTCAACGCGTGGCGTTTCCAGTCCCAATGAGCCGCGGTGGTTGCAGTTGTTGTGGTTGAGTTTAGTGGTAATGCGTTGTCAGCCCCTTAGGCGGGCGTTAGCTGTAACAAAGTATAGGTGAATATATAAATGAAAATTCCGTATTGTTTTTCTTCTGAAGAACTGCGTTTAGTTCAAGCTTTTAATAAAAAGCAGGCGGAACTAACAGATACCTTTGTTGCTAATATACATGAGCATGTAGAAACATATACAAGGGAAGTATTTTATCAACAGTATGCTGATGATCCTGGTGAAGTATTCGAAGTGGCGGTAGAACATATTGCTGGTGTAAGCGAGGATGAATACGATTTTAAAGCTGTATTTTGTGAACTAATGCCTATGTATCAACGGCAGTCAATGCTAGTTACAAACTGGGCGGTATTCGAGTGTGAACTTAAGAAATTCTATAGCATTCTTGCTGAGGAAAAGGGCCGTTCTCCAGAACTGCCAAAGAAGAAAAGCGGTAGTGAATTAAATCATCTTGTGAAAAATTTTCAGGCGCTTGGATTGTTAAAGAATCCTTCTGCTGAGTTTAATGAGGCATTTGATAAGCTAGAAAATGAAGTCCGGCTGATCCGCAATGATTGGGTTCATAATGGTGGGGTTTCTAAGGCAAGTAAGAATGTTGATTTGATAACTGGCGTATCGGTAAGTGGGCAACAGCTTGATATATCAATGGATTATATTGAGTTAGCAACGAAAGCTATGTGGAAGTTATCAAGTGAACTAACTGCTTCAGCAAGAACCGTGTAGAACAGCTAACAAACGCCTCAAGAGGGACTGTCAACGCGTGGCGTTTCCAGTCCCAATGAGCCGCGGTGGTTGCAGTTGTTGTGTTTAAGTTTAGTGGTAATGCGTTGCCAGCCCCTTAGGCGGGCGTTATGAGGCTATAGGAAAACGAAGATGAATCACGATGAGTTCAACCAATTTTGTCGTTCCTTTCCTGCTACTACATACGTAGTGCAATGGGGTGGCTCTCATGTTTGGAAAGTGGCTGGAAAAGTGTTTTCTATTGGTAGTATCGGCAAGGAGCAGCAACCCGTTTTTACTTTCAAAACATCGGATTTGAACTTTGAGTATCTGAGTGAGCACGATGGTTATATTCCCGCCCCTTACTTCGCCAACAGAGGGATGAAATGGATCCAACAAACGGAGACTTCAGGTGTATTAGACGAAGAGTTGAAGTATTACTTGTCTGAGTCCTACCGTCTTGTTGTGCTCGGTCTTAGTAAAAGGTTACAGAAAGAGTTGGGAATTACGCCAAAAGCAGACGGTGAATCCGCCTCATAACAAACGCCTCAAGAGGGACTGTCAACGCGTGGCGTTTCCAGTCCCATTGAGCCGCGGTGGTTATGGTTGGTGTGTTTGAGTTTAGTGGTCATGCGTTGTCAGCCCCTTAGGCGGGCGTTATGCTTAATCCATAAAAATCAGTAGGTTGTGCTTGTCGGTTTCTTTGGCATTTCGTTCAGGTTTTTTCGGCAATTCAATATTGTTTTTCGCTGCCTAATGAAGCGGCAATGTATCTGGCGCTGTAAATTCTGAGTGATTGCCTCATTGGATTTTTGAGTCCACGCGAGGTGACTTTTGCTCTCTCAAGTCGCTTTGAGCAGTTTGGTGCCTTTACTTATAGGCTTAAAGTTTGTCGGCAATTGAGCATTGTTTTGCGTTGCCTCATGAAACGGCAATGTGTCTGTCGCTGTAAATTTCAGTGTTATTGCCTCATTGAGTTGTCGTGCCCATGCGTGGTGAGTGAGTTTGTCGGAGAGGTTTTCTACATTGGCCTAGTTGCTAAATGAAAGCCTGCATTGGCTAGTTCATAGATAAAATTTGAGTCAGTTCTAACTCAAGAAAATTCGAAGTTTGGCCAATGATTTCAGTGAGTTATTCTTGAGTTGGTTCAAGTGTAAAGTGTTGAAGCTTAAGCATAACAAACGCCTCAAGAGGGACTGTCAACGCGCGGCGTTTCCAGTCCCAATGAGCCGCGGTGGTTGCAGTTGTCGTGTTTGAGTTTAGTGGTATGCGTTGCCAGCCCCTTAGGCGGGCGTTAGCTTCTTTATATAAATAGCTATATCAATTTTAGTTGATATAAATAAGTTGCTTCCGGAGGGTTTTATAAATTATTAATAATTAATGCATTACCTGTTCTTCATTTGGTTCCATGAATAATTGATATATCAGCTATAACAAATTGTAATTTTTAAATTTTCCCGATTCTTATAGGCTTAAATTCAGGGCTGGTAGTTATAGACATAAAGTTTTTAATTTATTAGTTCCAAAATAAACTATCTGAAAAGGAAAATTAAATGAGATACATAAGTAATGAAAAAGGTATATTGCTCAGTTTGACTTTTAGTGGGCTTTTATATTCAAATCTTTCCATTGCTGTTGAAGGTGGTGTTGATGTCTTACCGAATGATGCTTCATATATGGTTTATTTGAAGGATACTCATTGTTCTGGAACTCTGATTGCACCAAAGACAGTACTTACAGCAAGTCATTGTGTTAATGGGATTAAAGGTAGCCATGTATACCTTCTTCACTCAAGAGGGCAAGAGCTCGATGCCAATGGTCGGATACCACATTTAGGTACTAAAGTTAAGGTTGTCGAGACTTATGTAGCAGATCATATTATTAAGGTAAATGGTATATTTGAACGAGCTAATTTCGATGATGTGGCTATTCTAGAACTTGAAAATATGCCAGATGGGGTAACATATTTGCCTGTTGCACGTGATGACATCCCTTTGGGTGCTGAAGTGTTCCCCATCGGCTATTCAACATCAAATCTAAAACGGATGCCTGTGCCAGCAATTGTTGTTGCAAAGGAGCATTCTCCTGATTATGCGCGTGAAGTCGCTATGGCCAGATGCCATAGTTCTAAATATTTTTCAAACCAATACTTTACACAAATGTACCCTCAAGAAGAGCAAGTAGCCTGCGATTTGACTGAGAGACGTTATGAACGTAGTCAAGAACGATTCATTCATATGCCCAATCGTTATTCCATTACAATTGAGAATCCACCATTAGATGAATCTGATTCAAGAAGAATAGTCAATGAGTTTGGCACTGTGGAAACTAAATATTCAACTTACACTGGTGATAGTGGTGGCCCTCTTATCTATCAAGGCAAAATTTATGGTGTTGTCAGTACAGGGGCTAGTGGTTTTGACCCGTTGTTTAATCAGGCGACATTTTATGCCGGATTTACAAGACCAGGAGTGTTCAATTGGATCGTGGATACAGTAAAAACTATCCAAAACAAACCCATAATGGTTGACGCTTCTTCTTCAGTTGTGTTTGACGCTCCGATTATTTTTTCTCGGAATTAATTGGCTATGGCCTCATTGAGTTTTCTTTGCTGTGGATCCTTAAATGCGGCCAACTCAACCTTGAACGCTATAAGTTTTGGCTGCTTACGTCACAGCTTTTGGCGTTGAACGTGTGTTTGCTTTGATGCTTTTGCGTAAAATAACTTTCAAGCAAAGGTGTTTGAAAGTTATTTGTAAACAATAGGCTACGAAGCTAACAAACGCCTCAAGAGGGACTGTCAACGCGCGGCGTTTCCAGTCCCATTGAGCCGCGGTGGTTTCGGCTGTTGTGTTTGAGTTTTATGTTATGCGTTGCCAGCCCCTTAGGCGGGCGTTATACAACAATTAGGATTTATCTACATGGGTTACCAACTTTGGATGTCGCCAGAAACTGGTTATCGACGTCAGGGGACTAGGTTTGAGTCCCTCCACGGCATTTTCCTTGAAAATGCGAAGCTACTTTCATTGCTCGAACCAGTCCTTTGCTGCAAAGATACTGATAGTGCATCCGACGCAAAACATGCTCTCAAATCGAGAGATTTTGATGTGACATGTGTTGTTAATGATGATGGTGTTATTGTTGGGCAAATAGAAAGAAAGGCTCTTAATCAAGGTTTAGTAGCTGAATATGTAAAGGATGTAGAAGAAGAGCAAAAAATAGACGAAAATACCTCCCTAGTTCATCTGCTCCAGATTTTGGAGGCAACTGAATTTAAGTATGTGACTAGAGATGGTCAAATAGTGGGTATTGTCACACGTTCAGACCTGAATAAGCCAATTCCAAGGACATATCTATTTGGTGTGGTTTCTTTAGTTGAGTTACATATAAATTTTTGGATTAATTACTACTATCCCAATGACACTTGGCTTCAAGCGTTAAACGAAGATAGGCAAGCTAAAGTACAAGAAACTATAGAACTTCGCCGAGGGAGTAGTGATTACCTTGCTGTGGTTGAATGTGCTCAGCTTTGTGACAAAAAAGAAATTCTTAGAAATACTCCTGAATTTCTAGCTAGGTTTGGTTTTAGTAAAACAAACTTTAAAAACTTTTTGGAAAAACTGGAAGTTGTTCGCAACGAAATAGCACATAGTCAGTCATCAATAATCGGTCGATTAAGTTGGGAACATATTACCCGTACGGTCTCAAAGGCTGAAGAGTTCGTTAGTCTTTCAGATGACGTAATTGAGGCTGAAGGCAAAGAGAAAGCTAAAGACTTTGAATCGACAGTTTTGGTTCCTGTAACTGTTGTATAACAAACTGTTTAAGAGTGATTCGCAACGCGTGGCATTTTTACTATGCGTTGGTTTTAGTGTTTAAGGTGGTATGCGGTAGCATTGGTATTGCGTTGCTCACACCTTAACAGGGCGTTAGCACACACATCTCATAAACTGGAGCTTGTATTCTGTTACGGTATTTCTGTTCAATGGCCTTTTGCCTTGGTTTAGTATCGAGACGTAACCTTTATTTGAGAGGCTGAAAAATGAAAAAATCGTTAATGGTACTGACTGTAATGATTGCTTTAGTGGGTTGCGATGATGCAACTAAAGCGATTGATGAGGCTCAAGCAGCAGCAAATAAAGCCGTAGATAGCTTGCAGCAGAAAGCGGACTCACTAAATTTGCAAGCTCTTAATCTTGACGTTCTTGGTGACGCGACTCAAAAAGCACAAGAGTTTACTCAATCAATAGATTCGTTGGTTAAGACTGACTTTACCGATTATCAAGCAGTTGTTGCCGCTACAGAGAAAATTTCTAATTCCTACAGTTGTTTAGTTGACGTTTCTTCGGAAGCAACAGCGGAAAACTTGCTAGATAAAATCGTATCATTAGTAAAGAACGATCAAGTGTTAGCAATTATCGAAAAAGGCGTGGCACAAGCTAAAACGGCGAAAGAGTGCGTTATGTAGCCAGTGCGTGCTAACAAACGCCTCAAGAGGGACTGTCAACGCGTGGCGTTTCCAGTCCCAATGAGCCGCGGTGGTTGCAGTGGTTGTATTTGAGTTTAGTGTTAATGCGTTGCCAGCCCCTTAGGCGGGCGTTATAAAGCTAATGTTTAGTGAGGTCTAAATGGAAAATAGAATGGCAAGTTTCATAGAAATTCAAGAGTTTTTAAAAAAACATGGTCAAGATCATATTCTTGAAAATATAGTAAAAAATGAATCAGATGATAGTTATGTTTTATGCAGTAGAAATAATCTTGAAAAGCATCCATCAAGAAAATATCAGATCGCTTGTGTATTAACACTCCTTGGCGAATATGAATTGGCATCAAAATTATATCCACTAGATTGGAAGAATTTATCTAGGTTTGGAGATAGTTTAGGCAATGCACTCCTTAAGGAATTTATTAAAGATATTTGAATGTAATTTTCTGCTTTATAACAAACGCCTCAAGAGGGACTGTCAACGCGTAGCGTTTCCAGTCCCATTGAGCCGCGGTGGTTGCAGTTGTTGCGTTTGAGTTTAGTGTTATGCGTTGCCAGCCCCTTAGGCGGGCGTTAGCGCTTAAAAGGAGAAATTAATGAAAGGAATCGTAGCAATTTTAGTGAGTATATTAGCGTTGGCCGCTTGTAACTCTACTCCTAAAGAACAGATAGCTATTGATGACAATAGTAACCAAGTGGTTTCGTTTTACGATTTTAATGGACGAGTATTCAAAAAGGATATTTTGCCAATAGATGTACTTATCCCATCTAAATTAGTCAGCTCTATACCTAGTGGGGGATTAGTCGCATCGTCTTGGGTTGATCATTCTGACGTTGAAAGAGTCAACTCACAGCCACCCAAAGAACCCAATCACTCGTATTTCATAACGAAACTGTCGACATCAGTAATTTTCAATGCTGAATTTAATGGGTTTCAGTTTTCTCGAGGCGGGAAAGAACAGAATACAATAAAGCTCTTTAAAGAACGTATGGCTCAAAGTGGTATGAAAGATGTTACGGTAGAGAGGTTTGACCCCTTAGGATTCCCTGTTCTTGTCGTTGAGGCCACAAGGGAAAATAACACTAAGGCTCGATTGATATATGTAGGAACAAATATAGAAACCAACACCATCATTATTACATTTGTCGGAAAAAATCATGATGATGAAGTGGTGTGGAAGAATTTTGTGGATAGCGTAGTAACTTCGCGCTAACAAACGCCTCAAGAGGGACTGTCAACGCGTGGCGTTTCCAGTCCCAATGAGCAGCGGTGATTACGGTTGTTGTGTTTGAGTTTAGTGTTATGCGTTGCCAGCCCCTTAGGCGGGCGTTAGCTTCTTAAAGGCTAGAATCATCAAAATCTAAGCTCATTTGTTGTGAAGAATCAGCTTTTAGCGTTCAAGTTTCACAAGTTGGCTTTCGAGTTTTTCTGATGCTGATTTGGTCGAAGGTGTTGAATGTTAGGAATTTCAAAGTTGCAGAAAGCCATTAAACCCGATGCTTCAAGGTTGTTGGATACTTAACACGGTCAACTTGGCCTTATAAAAGGCTGCATCATCGCTGTGATCTGGCTTTCTTTGTCGCGGACTCTTAACCGTGGTCAACTTAACCTTGATCATTTTAAGTTTTGGCTGCCAACTTCACAGCTTTTGGCGTTGGACATGTGCTTGTCCGATGCATTTTCGTAAAATGCTTTTCAACTAAAAGAGTTAAAAAGGTCATTGGTAAACAATAGGCTACGAAGCTAACAAACGCCTCAAAGGGACTGTCAACGCGTGGCGTTTCCAGTCCTAATGAACCGCGGTGGTTACGGTTGTTGTGTTTGAGTTTGGTGTTATGCGTTGCCAGCCCCTTAGGCGGGCGTTAGTTTCTATCTAGAAAAAATCATCAAAAGCTCAGATTCAATGCCCTGAAAAATCAGCTTTAAGCGTTCAAGTTGCACTATTTGGCTTTTGAGTTTTGCCTGATGTTGATTTGGTAGAAAGTGTTGAAAGTTCAGCTATTTCAAAGTCGCTGAAAACCAACAAGCCTCGAAGCTTCAACGTTGTTGGATGTTCAACACGCTCAGCTTAGTTTAACAAAGGGCTTCATCACCGCTGAAATTATGCTTTCTTTGTCGCGGACTCTTAACCGTGGCCAGCTTAACCTTGATCGTTTTGAGTTTTAGTCGTCAACTTCACAGCTTTTGGCGTTGGACGTGTGCTTGTTCGATGCATTTGCGTAAAATGATTCTCAAGCAAATGTGTTTAAAAAGTCATTGGTAAACAATAGGCTACGAAACTAACAAACGCCTCAAGAGGGACTGTCAACGCGTGGCGTTTCCAGTCCCATTGAGCCGTGGTGGTTTCGGCTGTTGTGTTTGAGTTTAGTGTTATGCGTTGCCAGCCCCTTAGGCGGGCGTTATGCTTAATCCATAAAAATCAGTAGGTTGTGTTTGTCGATTCCCTTGGCATTTCGTTCAGGTTTTGTCGGCAATTCAATATTGTTTTTCGCTGCCTAATGAAGCAGCAGTGTATCTGGCGCTGAAAAATCGCGGTGATTGCCTCATTGTGTTGTTGAGTCTGCGCGATGTTAGTGTTGTTGGCTCAAGTCGCTTTGAGCCGTTTGGTGCCTTTACTTACAGGCTTAAAGTCTGTCGGCAATTGAATATTGTTTTGCGCTGTCTAATGAAACAGCAATGTGTCTGTCGCTGTAAATTTCAGTGTTATTGCCTCATTGAGTTGTCGCGCCCATGCGTGGTGAGTGAGTTTGTCGGAGAGGGTTTCCACATTGGCCTAGTTGCTAAATGAAAGCCTGCATTGGTCAGTTCATAGGTAAAAGTTGAGCCAGTTCTAATTCAAGGAAACTCGGAGTTTGGCCAATGATTTCAGTTAGTTATCATTGATTTGATTCAAATGTAAAGTGTTGAAGCTTAAGCATAACAAACGCCTCAAGAGGGACTGTCAACGCGTAGCGTTTCCAGTCCCATTGAGCCGCGGTGGTTACGGTTGTTGTGTTTGAGTTTGGTGTTATGCGTTGCCAGCCCCTTAGGCGGGCGTTAGGCGAAAATGGGAGGTTAGAATGTCAATTTATCCAACTGCACCCCAAGGTGTGTCAGTTGATGCCAATATGAAAATGATAAAGCAAAAATTTGGCCGCATCGTAGGTCCAACAGATTTCTATTGGTTCTACGAACAGGTTAGAAATAAAGGCCCGTGGGATTATAAACAAAGTGGACCATTTGAAAATTTCGGTAATTTTCATTACGGGGCAGTTGGTTATGCAGGTGGTATTCCAGAAGAAGTTTTGTTAAGGGCTGCTGGTTGTGCTCAAATGAAGGCGGGAACTTCAGCTGATAGCTGGGGTAGTTGTTGGAGCGACCAACCATTTGGAGATGATCCAAACGATCAACGTTACATAGCACTAGGTATTGAATATGCAAAAAGTAAAGGCTATTAGCCTAATATTGATTGGTGTTCTGGTCACAATATTAGTTGGCTACTTGCTTGAGCCTAGAGTTGAGCTTGATAAAGAGGTTATAAAAGTACCGTTGTCTGATACGCAGACTTTGATCGGCTATAGAAACAATGCAGGTGGTGCTACTACAGGATTTAGTTACTATTTTTACGTAAAGTCGAATAAATCAGAGAAGTTGCCTAGTGCATTCCTCATTACTGATACTCCAGACGTAACATTCCAGCTAAAAGAGCAGGGCGTTTTTTCGTTGCACGTAGATGGTAAAGTTTACCAATTCACAAATAACGTTTGGGTTAACGAGCAAGGCAAGTTAATACCGATAGCTTTTGAATTTATAGCCAAAAATCGCCTAACAAACGGCTAAAGAGGGACTGTCAACGCGCGGCGTTTCCAGTTCCATTGAGCCGCGGTGGTTGCAGTTGTTGTGTTTGAGTTTGGTTGTTATGCGTTGTCAGCCCCTTAGCCGGGCGTTAGGCTTATAAATGGAGCATCGGATGAAGGTGAAGGATTACACAATAAGTATTCATAAGCTTTATTACAAAGTAGCAAAGGAAAGCTTTAATGAGTTCATAACGTCTTCTAATGATCTTGAGCTTCAAGAGCAATCATATTGCACTGACAGTGATTTGGATAAGCAGTGGGAAATTGTTTGTCAACTTTATGAAAACCGAGAAATTTCGGCCATTAAGTCTATTACTTTTTCAGCTATGTGCTTAGAAGCTTTTTTATATGACTATGCTGTACACTCTCAAAGTAAAAGCTTTTTGTCTAAGAAATTATCAGCTAAGGATAAATTTGTACATTATTTGAGAGCAGTAGACAAAATAGAAGTAGATACTCAAGATGACATTTATCAACGTGTTGAAAAGCTTTTCTCATTGCGCAATCAGCTTGTGCATTTCAAAAGTAAAAAATATAAACTGAGTCAGTTGTATTTAGCTTCTGAATTTCACAATGATCTAAATAAAAATTTGGGGATAGGGGCTTCAGATAGCCTAGAAACCATCCATAGCGCCATAAAATATATTGATGAAAAAACCGGCTCAAAATACTTTGAGGATATATGTTCATAATAAGCCTAACAAACGCCTCAAGAGGGACTGTCAACGCGCGGCGTTTCCAGTCCCATTGAGTCGCGGTGGTTACGGTTGTTATGTTTGAGTTTAGTGTTAATGCGTTGCCAGCCCCTTAGGCGGGCGTTAGTTTCTCTCAAGAAAAATCATCAAAAATTCACGCACAAGGTTCTGAAAATTCAGCTTTTAGCGTTCAAATTGCACAATTGGGCTTTTGAGTTTTTCTTGATACTGATTTGGTAGAAAGCGTTGAAAGTTCAACAGTTTCAAAGTCGTTTTAAGCCATCAAATCTCGATGCTTCAATGTTGTTGGATGCTCCACACGGAAAGTTTGGTTTCACAAAGGCTGCATCATCGCTGAAAGTGTGCTTTCTTTGTCGCGGATTCTTAACCGTGGTCAACTTAACCTTGATCGTTTTAAATCTTGGCAGCCAACTTCACAGCTTTTGACGTTGGACGTGTGTTTGCTTGATGCTTTTGCGTAAAATTACTTTCAAGCAAATGTGTTAAAAAAGTCATTTTTAAACAATGAGCTACGAAACTAACAAACGCCTCAAGAGGGACTGTCAACGCGTGGCGTTTCCAGTCCCATTGAGCCGCGGTGGTTGCAGTTGTTGTGTTTGAGTTTGGTGTTATGCGTTGTCAGCCCCTTAGGCGGGCGTTAGAATAAATTGGAAACTTCAGAGATGATATCTAAATACAAATCGTTCGAACCAAAAGTAATTCCTAAAAGTGCTCTTGCTAAGTTAGGCTTATCAAGTGTGTTAGATGTGCCAGTCCAACCAGAATCGTACTCTCAATTGAATTATTGCTATAACAATGTTCAAAGGTATTTAGAAAACAATGCTGGCAAGATGGTGTTTGGTTGGATAACTTCTGTTTGGGGGAATCTTATTCTAAGACTGACTGCACACGTAGCTGTCCAGAAGCCTGACGGAAAATTAGTCTGTGTATCTCCATCGGTGTTAAATGCTAAAAAAGTAAAGTTCATACCAGACTCTGGAATCTCTGCGTTGATCAAAAACGGTCGTATGCCCATCAAACATATTGTAATAAAAGAGCATGAACTTGTTAAAAAAGTATTGGATATTGAGGCAGAAATTGAGAGTTGGCATCTTTCTGGTACTGGAGTAATGACTGCACAGGTGGCTAATGAGTTCGACTTTAGACGTGCTTTAGCGTATTCAAATCTTGAAAAGCTAGCGCAGGAAGTAACTTCAAAAAATGATCAGTGCTTTTGTGGTTCAGCTAAACAGCGAAAGAAGTGCTGCAAATAAATTTATTCTAACAAACGGCTCAAGAGGGATTGCCAACGCGTGGCGGCTTTAGTTCAAAATTGAAGTTCAGCGTTTACAGTGTGTTTTTTGAGTTCGGCTATGCGTTGTCAACCCCTTAGCCGGGCGTTATAGTGCAAGGAGTATATCGTGAATAACTTAATATACATAAGTGTTCCATTTTCAGAAAAAGATCAAGCAAAGAGCCTTGGTGCTAAATGGGACCCTAAAGAAAAGTCTTGGTATATTCCTCAAGGTGTATCAAAACAAAAATTTGCCCGATGGATGCTTTCTGAATCTTTGGAAACAGATGAAAACTACCAGAAACTGTACCCCCCAGTTTATATTGTTGAGTCTAAGAGTTCTTGTTGGAAGTGCAGCCAAAGTAGTAGGGTTGTATGTATTGCTTCTAATGGGTTTCGAGATGACGAAATGAATCTAAGTGACTTTGTTACTTTTTCAAACGTTAGCTATATCAGCAAAGAACTCTTAACTTTCGTTGAGGAAAGTTACTCTTTATATAAACCGTCATATTCGAAAACCGCAGGCGGCGTATATTACATGAATCATTGTGAACATTGTGGCGCTAAGTTGGGAGACTTTTTTATGCATAGTGAGCCAGGCGGAGCATTTCACCCAGTAAATCAATCTGATTGTAAAAGCATAAATTTAGTCGAGTTGCCAGAGAGCGAAATCAATTACCAACTGAGTGGAAATGAAGGTTTAAGTTATCCTTGCTTCATTTCACAGTATGCATCCAGAAAGCACTATAACAAAGCATTTAAGAGGGATTCAAAACGCTCGGGGCTATTCATTCAAAAGCTAGCAAGTGTGTTTAAGTCAAAATAATTAACTTGGCGCAGTGCGTTTTTCACCCCTTAACGCGGCGTTAGCTTCTCAAAGGCTGGAATCATCAAAATCCAAACTCAATCGTTTTGAAAATTCAGCTTTTAGCGTTCAAATTTCACAACTTGGCTTTCGAGTCATTCGGATGCTGACTCGATAGAAAGTGCCGAATGTTCGGCAGCTTGAAAGTTGCTGAAAACCATTAAACCTCGATGCTTCAATGTTGTTGGATGCTCCACACGGAAAGTTTGGTTTCACAGAGGCTGCATCATCGCTGAAAGTGAGTTTCCTTTGTCGCGGACTCTTAACCGTGGCCAACTTAGCCTAGATCGTTATAAGTTTTGGCAGCCAACTTCACAGCTTTTGGCGTTGGACATGTGTTTGTGTGATGCATTTGCGTAAAATACATTTCAAGCAAATGTGTTTAAAAAGTCATTAGCAAACAATGGGCTACGAAGCTAACAAACGCCTCAAGAGGGACTGTCAACGCGTGGCGTTTCCAGTCCCATTGAGCCGCGGCGGTTGCAGTTGGTGTGTTTAAGTTTAGTGGTAATGCGTTGCCAGCCCCTTAGGCGGGCGTTAGTTTACCAGTGAAGATCATCACCCTAAATCCAATCCTAGGGTGAAATCTTAATTACAGGTGGTTCTGCGGAAGTTGTGGTTGACCGAGTACAGCAACAACTAAAATGAAGCCATCTTCTTTTGTAAAGTAAGCGGTGTGCTTGCCTACAGGGAAATAAAAACCATTTGGGTATATCTCATCGCAACTGCGACCAACAGCTGGGTTGTCAGCAAGCATTTGAAACCCTGTTAGTAAGGTATCTTTGTAGCTTCGCCATTGCATCTCAGAGAAATTGTTGACGGTATAGTTTCTGATTTTTTGTAAATGAGTCTGTGCTAATTTACTTAGCTTATATTTATTCTTTTGCATAATGGGTTATAAGGCGTTTAAAAAGTCTTCACCATCAACTACATTGCCTTGTGCCAAATCTTGCTTAGCAGACTCGAAACAATGTCTCAGGTAATCAGTTTTCATTGCCTCCAGCTCTTCATAGTCTTTAATCGACATAACAACTACGGCATCTTTGCTATTTTTGCTAATTTTCACTGGCTCACGTTGAGCGCTCAGAAGTAACTCACCAAAGTTACGTTTGGCATCATTTGCTGTTAATGTGTGCATGATTACTCTCCAAATCTGGAATCACAGTAAGATTATAGTTATTCGCATGAAATGTTCAATATGATTAAATCGTGCGATTTGTGCGAAAGGTAAACTAACAAACAATTTAAGAGGGATTCCCAACGCTTGGCATTTTTGCTTCTACTTCAATTTTTGTGTTGATGGCACAATGCCTTAGGTTGGGTGGTAGCGTTGTTCACCCCTTAATTGGGCGTTAGCTGTATACGATGAACAAGGAAGTAATGTGGTAGAAAACTATGAGACTCACTTTGTAACTTTCATTGAGTCTGAAATGGAGCAAGATTTGGCGCATGACTTAAACCATGTATTTCGTGTTGTCAAAACGGCCAAACTGCTGAGCAAAATTGAAGGTGCGATGCTTGAGGTAGTTTTACCTGCAGCGTATCTCCACGATTGTTTTTCATTTCCCAAGAATCATCCTAACAAAGCTGAAAGCTCTCGTATTGCAGCAGATAAGGCACTGGAGTTTCTTGATGAGATTGGTTATCCGAAGGAATATCACGATGCTATAAAGCACGCAATTATTGCTCATAGTTTTAGCGCCAATATTCCACCTGATACGCTTGAAGCAAAGGTTGTACAGGACGCTGATAGACTCGATGCTCTAGGTGCAATTGGGATTGCTCGTTGCATTCAGGTGAGCACAAATTTAGGCGTGGGTTTATATGATGCAACTGACCCCTTTTGCGGTACACGTGAGCCGAATGATCGAGTGAATACGGTAGATCATTTCTACACTAAGCTATTTAAATTGCCTGAAATAATGCATACAGCGTCAGCAAAGGTAGAGGCTGAAAAGAGAATGAAATTTATGAAAGCTTACTTAATTCAGTTGGGAATGGAAATCGAGCCATACAGCTAACAAACGCCTCAAGAGGGACTGTCAACGCGTAGCGTTTCCAGTCCCATTGAGCCGCGGTGGTTACAGTTGTTGCGTTTGAGTTTAGTGTTATGCGTTGCCAGCCCCTTAGGCGGGCGTTATGTACTCCCACCTAGAATAAAGATGGGAGCACGGATTATCTAGTCATCAATTTTAAGTCTTTTTCTCAAATCAGAAGGTGCAATATATCCTTTTTGTCTTCCTTTAATGTTGTATTTGATTAATAGACCCAAGTCTGATAAGGAATTTAGGTAACTCCTAGCTGCAGGTGAAGATACATTAAAATCAGACGATATCTCCTGAACCGTAAAAGTCCTACCTGAGTCTTTAAGGCTTTTCTTGATTATTTCCATATGAGGTAGTGTAAATGATGAGTAATAAGGAGACTTATGTAGTTCTTCAATTGCCTTATTTAGTTCATTGACTTTGTCTTCGATATATTTGCCAAAACGCTCTAGGGCTTCTATAACGACATTTAGGTTAAAGTCAATGAAATGAGTCAGGTCTAAATCATCTGTTTCTGTATATACATATGACTTCGCGTACTTCTTAGGCTTACTTTTCAATAGTGCTGATATTGAAATATGTTGGAAGTTGTCGTAACCACTTTTTATTGCATACCAGTAAAAGAGAGCTCTAGCAGTTCTACCATTCCCATCCAAAAATGGATGGATAAACCCAATCATAAAATGAATAACAATAGCTTTTACAATCGGGTGAATGAAGTGCCCATCGATGTGCTCTGTATTTGCATATTCACATAGTTCTTCTAGCATAGTTTCAACAAGACTATGATCAGGTGCTCTATGAATAACTTCATGCGTCAACTTGTCAGCAACTTCTATTGGACTTTGCCTCAAAAAACCAGGCGTATGCTCATTTTCGCAAACTTCTTCCGTAGCAACTTTATTAAAAATTTTAATCAATTCGACAGAAAGAGGCTGATCTACACTCTCCAGCGCAAATTGGATTAAACGGAAATTATTCAGAATCATTTTTTCTGAAAAATCTCTTGGCTTTCTTCCTGTCTCGAGCATCTCTTTTGCAACAGGTCTTGTTGATGTGGCTCCTTCTAGTTGGGCACTAGAGATCGCTTCTTCCATAATCAAATTGCCTGCTAAATAGTGTTTGCGCTTCGATTCATCAAGTCCTAGATGTTTCAAGTTAGAAAGTCTATCTATTTTGTTTAACTTCCCAAGCAAAGCCTGTTCACTAAACGAAAAATGAGCTCCGCGATAAGTCAAATTGGCATGATTAACTAGTCTTCTACTAAACTTGAGTGCCCACCAAGCATGTACTCTAACATCCTTAAACTCAGGGAAACGAACAATAAACTCGTCCCAATGCAGGTAGTTTCCTTTGGAGTCAAAACCATGTTTTTTGGCATCTACTTGTCTAGCAAACTCAAAAGTCATTTCACCATAGTCTTTTGATTCGCTGTATGTAGGAGGTACTTCAACACCTGCTATTTTTTGTCTTTTTGTCTTAGGTATCTGTTTTTTATTCATAATTTCCTCACCTTATCAAGTAAAGAAAGATTTTTTAAAATTTTCTTTAGTGCTACTTTATCACTGTTAATGAGGTGAGTGTAGTAAATTTCTCATCTAAAATATGTCGAGCTTTTGAGTGTAAAACGTACATAACAAACAATTTAAGAGTGATTCGGCACGCGTGGCATTTTTGCTATGCGTTGGTTTTAGTGATTAAGGTAGCATACTGTTGCGTAGGTATTGCGTGCCTCACACCTTAATTGGGCGTTAGTTTCTCTCAAGAAAAATCATCAAAAATTCACGCACAAGGTTCTGAAAATTCAGCTTTTAGCGTTCAAATTGCACAATTGGGCTTTTGAGTTTTTCTTGATACTGATTTGGTAGAAAGCGTTGAAAGTTCAACAGTTTCAAAGTCGTTTTAAGCCATCAAATCTCGATGCTTCAATGTTGTTGGATGCTCCACACGGAAAGTTTGGTTTCACAAAGGCTGCATCATCGCTGAAAGTGTGCTTTCTTTGTCGCGGATTCTTAACCGTGGTCAACTTAACCTTGATCGTTTTAAATCTTGGCAGCCAACTTCACAGCTTTTGACGTTGGACGTGTGTTTGCTTGATGCTTTTGCGTAAAATTACTTTCAAGCAAATGTGTTAAAAAAGTCATTTTTAAACAATGAGCTACGAAACTAACAAACGCCTCAAGAGGGACTGTCAACGCGTGGCGTTTCCAGTCCCATTGAGCCGCGGTGGTTGCAGTTGTTGTGTTTGAGTTTGGTGTTATGCGTTGTCAGCCCCTTAGGCGGGCGTTATGCATAATCCATAAAAATCAGCAGGTTGTGATTGTCGATCCCTTAGGCATGTTGTTCAGGTTTTGTCGGCAATTCAATATTGTTTTTCGCTGCCTAATGAAACAGCAATGTGTCTATCGCTTCAAGTTTCAGCGTGATTGCCTCATTGAGTTATTGTGCACATGCGTGGTGAGTGAGTTTGTCGGAGAGGGTTTTCACATTGGCCTAGTTGTTAAATGAAAGCCTGCATTGGTCAGTTCATAGGTAAAATCAAAGTAAAAGTTGAGCCTGTTCTAATTCAAGGAAATTCGAAGTTTGGTCAATGATTTCAGAGGGTTACTCTTGGCTTGGTTCAGATGTAAAGTGTTGAAGCTTAAGCATAACAAACGCCTCAAGAGGGACTGTCAACGCGTGGCGTTTCCAGTCCCATTGAGCCGCGGTGGTTGCAGTTGTTGTGTTTGAGTTTAGTGGTAATGCGTTGCCAGCCTCTTAGGCGGGCGTTATATGCTTCCATCAATTAGGTAGTTCAAAATGAGTAGAAAAAAATTTATGGAGTCTGTTGGTGCTACTTGCAGCAACTGGAATTGGAGCTGGTCGTTCGTTAATCACGAAGAAAGGTTTGTGGTTTTTGGTCATTGGGATGTCCACAAAGACGGCCTAATTTTTGATGAAAGTTGGAAAGGGCCAGGAAGAAAGCAGTCTCTAGAGCATATATCGCTGATTCAAAATAATGGTTATCGCCTAAAAACCTTTCCTATGCAGTATGACCAAACTGAAACAGGAACAGCCAAAATTAAAAGTTTTGATTGGATTCTTGAGGAGAAACATTTAGCCGGAGTCGATGGGCTTTGGTATGAATTAAATTACTCTGAAAGCGTTGATATAACTTCAATAGAAGAAGTCATTCATCCAGAAACGTATATTGAAGGGGCAACAAAAGAGATCTCGGTAAATGCTTACGAACGTAACCCAGATGCTAGAGCCAAATGTATATTGCACTATGGATGTAAATGTTATGTCTGTAAATTTGACTTTCAGGAAGTTTATGGAGACATAGGAAAAGGCTTTATTCATGTGCATCATGAAGTTTCGCTTGCTGAGATCAAAAAAGAGTATTCCGTTGATCCTATTAAAGACCTAAAGCCATTGTGCCCTAACTGTCATGGGATAATTCATAGGACACATCCTCCAATATCTGTTGATTCTTTAATAAACTTGTTACGTTCTAGAAACTAACACGCATATAACAAACGCCTCAAGAGGGACTGTCAACGCGTAGCGTTTCCAGTCCCATTGAGCCGCGGTGGTTGCAGTTGTTGCGTTTGAGTTTAGTGTTATGCGTTGCCAGCCCCTTAGGCGGGCGTTATACCTATCGGAACATTCGGAGCTAATAAATATGGGTAGAGCTAAAGAGTTTATGTTGGAGCAAGAAGAAAGAGGTTTCTACTCTGTTGGTGATAAATTTTTATGTTCTCGATGTATTGGTGAAGAAGACTTAGGTAGATATGTGCGTGCTCAAGGAGATATTGGAGAATGTACATACTGCGGAAATAAAAGGCTAAGAATTATTCATTTTGATGAACTTATGGAATTCTTAGTGGGTTGTATAAAACAGGAATATGGTGACCCCAACAACGTTGGTGTCGCATGGGACAAGGGATGGTGTGGATACGTAATGGATTCATACGATCTGTTAGCGAAACTTAGTATCCCGATAGAAAACATGGAGCTTCAGAATGACATCATATCTTCTCTAGATGTCCAACAATGGTGCAAGAGGGACTTTTACAATTTATCTCCCTCGGAAGCATATTTACATGGATGGAAGTCGTTTGTACATGTAGTGAAGCACAAGTCCCGATACTCATTTTATCGCGCTGAAGAAGACCGGGAGTTTAGTAGTTTCGACGAAATTCCACCTAAATTTTTTATGGACTCTTTGAGCAATGTTGTAGACAGCCTAAACTTGTATCGGAATATTCTGGTTGGTGAGAGATTACTCCGTGTAAGAGTCCATGATAAAAAAGTGAGACTTAATTCAGCCCATGAGATTGGTTCGCCCCCAGTCGAGTTTGCAGTATATCCCAATAGAATGAGTCCATCCGGAATATCAATGTTCTATGGGGCTTTCGATCGACGCACTGCAATCGCCGAAACCTTTGATGGGCCAAATCAAACAAAGGTTGCTAGCGTCGGGACTTTTGAGGTAAATCGAGAACTTGTTGTTATTGACTTTAGTAAACTACCACCATATGAAGGATTGTTATCTGGATGTGAACGAGATTACCGTCATCAACTATCGTTTGTTTATGATTTTCTATCGGATTTTACAGCTCCGGTGCGAAAGGACGGTCTTGAGCATATTGATTATGTTCCAACGCAAGTAGTCAGCGAACATTTTCGATTTATCCATAAAACCAAAGAAGGTAAGAAAGTTGACGGTATTATTTATCCGAGTTCAAAGTTAAATAAAAGAAATGCAATAGTATTGTTTTGTGACGATAAAGACTGTGTAGAGCGTGATGCAAAGGATGGTCTTTTGAGGCTTATTAGCCTTAAAAGAATTAACCCTAATAAATATATATAGGTATAACAAACGCCTCAAGAGGGACTGTCAACGCGTGGCGTTTCCAGTCCCATTGAGCCGCGGTGGTTACGGTTGTTGTGTTTGAGTTTAGCGTTATGCGTTGCCAGCCCCTTAGGCGGGCGTTATGTGCTAGGAGGAGCTGTTGAAAATTACCGAAAAAGCGCTATTTGAAATATATGAATTAGCTCGTGATGCCTATCAAGGGAAACTGACAAGAAAAGAAGCGATTAAGTTAGCTGTTGATAATGGAATTATGGGGAAGGCCTCAGCGCAAGATTATATACAAAACTTTCACTACATCATGAACGGTTTTATCTATAAGCGCACGATGAATCTACAGGGTACAAGAATTTACTTGGAGCAAATTTACAAGGATTTTGGTATCCAAAAGTTCCAACAGGCTCTCGAAATAGTCGAGGCTCATGTTGAGTATTACAACTCTCTTGGGCACGGCAAGCAAATACAAACACAAGTACTTATTGATGAGTTCTCGCAAAAGTATCAAACCAATTTTCAAAGTATTTCCTACCCAGATGAGCTTCCAGAGGATGTACTGATAGAAGGAGCGAGAAAGCAGATCACGGTAAATGCATATGAACGTAACCATAGAGCAAGAGCTCAGTGTATTGAGCACTATGGGAATAGTTGTTACATATGTAGTTTCAATTTCTTCGAATATTTTGGAGACCTTGGTGCTGGTTATATCCATGTACACCATCAGGTTGATTTGGCACATGTTGGTGAAGCTTACATTGTTAACCCAATAGAAGATCTCAAACCTGTATGTCCCAACTGCCACGCTATGCTTCATAAAACTAAACCTGCAATGTCAGTTGAGAAGCTAAAGGAATTAGTGTCGTCTCGAAAACGCACATAACAAACGCCTCAAGAGGGACTGTCAACGCGTGGCGTTTCCAGTCCCATTGAGCCGCGGTGGTTGCAGTTGTTGTGTTTGAGTTTTGTGGTAATGCGTTGCCAGCCCCTTAGGCGGGCGTTAGTTTCTCTCAGGAAAAGTCATCAAAAATTCAAACGTAAGACTCTGAAAAATAATCCTTTAGTTTTCAAACCGCACAATTAGACTTTTGCGTTTTTCTTGATGCTGATTTGGTAGAACGTGTTGAAAGTTCAGCAGTCTCAAAGTTGCTGAAAACTAGCAAGCCTCGATGCTTCAACATTGTTGGATGCTCAACACTGGAAGTTTGGTTTCACAAAAGCGGCATCATTGCTGTGAGCGTGCTTTCTTTGTCGTTGATTCGGTAAGTGGCCAACTTAACCTTGATCGTTTTGAGTTTTGGCTGCCAACTTTACAGCTTTTGGCGTTGGACGTGTGTTTGTTTGATGCATTTGCGTAAAATCACTTTCAAGCAAATGTGTTTAAAAATTTATTGCTAAACAATGGGCTACGAAACTAACAAACGCCTCAAGAGGGACTGTCAACGCGCGGCGTTTCCAGTCCCAATGAGCCGCGGTGGTTGCAGTTGTTGTGTTTGAGTTTTGTGGTAATGCGTTGTCAACCCCTTAGGCGGGCGTTATAGCTCTTATCTGAACTAATCCTTGCCATCTGTACGCTTGGTACGTACACTTCCTGTATGAAAAGTGTATTTGTCGAATCAACAATTTTTGAAAAGTACCGAGATGAGTATCTCAGTGATGAAGAGTATAGGCTCTTTCAAGCAGAGCTAATGCTAAATCCCAAGCTGGGTGATGTGATTCAAGGTACTGGCGGTTTGCGAAAAATTCGAGTTGCGAGTAAAGGTAAGGGAAAGCGTGGTGGTTCACGGATTATCTATTACTTTCTCGATGAAAAGAGGCGTTTCTATTTGCTAACCATTTACGGCAAAAATGAAATGTCCGATTTGAATGCAAATCAAAGGAAACAACTAATGGCTTTTATGGAGGCGTGGCGCAATGAGCAATCGTGATTTATTTGCAGAGTTAAGCTCAGCTCTTGTTGAGGCTAAACAGCATTCAGAAGGTAAGCTTACGCTGAAAACACATCATGTGAATGACGTGGGAGAGTTGAACATCTCACCGGATGAAATCGTGAGTATTCGCGAGCAGTTTAATATGTCCCGCGGAGTTTTCGCGCGGTTACTTCATACGTCTTCACGCACATTAGAAAACTGGGAACAAGGTCGTAGCGTGCCAAATGGTCAAGCGGTCACTCTTTTAAAGTTAGTACAGCGTCATCCAGAAACGTTGTCACACATAGCCGAGCTATAACAAACGCTTCAAGAGGGACAGCCAACGCATGGCATTTTTACTATGCGTTGGTTTTCGTGTTTATTATGTTATGCGGAGAGTCAGTAGTGGCGTTGGCTGCCCCTTAAGCGGGCGTTAGCCGTCATTAATAAACAAAGTTTGCCTAATGAGTAAAAAGGGTGTAGTTTTTACTCATGATTAAATTTGAATTTGATGAAAACAAAAGCAGAAGTAATCTCGAAAAGCACGGTATTGATTTTCATACAGCTCAAGGGTTGTGGAATGATTCAGATCTTATCGAGATCCCTGCTAACACGAGTGATGAGCCCAGATATTTGGTTGTCGGCTTACTAAACGGTAAGCATTGGTCAGGAGTAATTACCTACCGAGGTACGAATATCAGGATCATCTCGGTTCGGCGTTCACGGAAAGCGGAGGTAAGCCTTTATGAAAGCGCATGAATTTGATGCCAAGTTTGAAAGTGACGACGATGATATCGTAATGGACTTGGATCTATCGCAAGCTAAAAGACCGATGCATAAGCAAAAACGAGTCAATGTGGATTTTCCAGCCTGGATGCTTGAGTCCTTGGACAGAGAAGCGAGTCGTATTGGTGTAACACGTCAATCAATCATTAAAATTTGGTTGGCAGAAAGGTTAGAGAGCGTGTCTCATCATTCAAGTGTGAGATAAACGGCTAACAAAGCATTTAAGAGGGACTCACAACGCGTGGCATTTTTGCCATGCGTTTGTTTTTGTGATGAATGTGCTATGCATTAAGTGCTTTTGTGCGTTTTTCGCCCCTTAATGCGGCGTTAGCATTCAAAGAGAGAAATTTGCATATTCCAGGGAAGTTTAAACAGGAAAATATTGAAGAACTCGCGGGGTTGATACGCGAATATCCATTCGCAACAATCATTACTTTATCTGAGTCGGGGATTGATGCTAATCATCTTCCGTTATGTCTGATGGAATTGGATGGGGAATTATATTTAAAAGGGCATATAGCTAAGGCTAACTCACTTTGGCAAACCACGGAGCCACTATCCGAAGCACTAGTGATTTTTAATGGCCCCAACACCTATATATCCCCGAGCAATTATCCGACTAAGAAAGAAAATGGTAAGGCTGTTCCCACGTGGAATTATGTTGTTGTACATGTGAAAGGAAAAATACGGTTCATTCATGATCCTCAGTGGATAGTTGGAGTTCTTGAGCAGTTAACTTCCGAGCATGAGCGAGAGCAGGTAGTACCGTGGTCGATGTCGGACGCTCCTGAATCATATATTCAGAATATGCTATCAGCGGTGGTTGGTATTGAAATTGCCATAGACTCCCTCAGTGGTAAATGGAAGTTGAGTCAGAACCAATCAGAGATAAATCAAAAAGGTGTTGTCGATGGTCTATCGTCGAAAAGTGATACCAATTCGCAAACCATCGCTTCAATGATGTGCACTAATCTTCAGCAAGAATGCTAACAATCGCCTCAAGAGGGACTGTCAACGCGTGGTGTTTCCAGTCCCAATGAACCGTGGTGGTTAAGGCTGTTGTGTTTGAGTTTGGTGGTAATGCGTTGCCAGCCCCTTAGGCGGGCGTTATAAGCTAAGTGGAAAAGGAGAAAAAAGTGGCCAGTAAGGCGTATGAAGAAGGTTTTAATTCGAGCCTATATTCTGATTATGTAAACCCTTATCCGGAAGATTCTTCTGAATTTGATGATTATGAGCGAGGTCGTTCTCAAAAAATTAAACGTAGTGGCTCAAACAGCAATTTTTTTAATGACTTTAATCTTTGGGATACTGACATTGAGCCAGTTCGAGATATTCAATTTAAACCAAAAAAATCATTATTAGGGCCAGAGAGGCCAAATCCATATGCGCAGGCCAAAGGAAAGTAAATCTCTTAAACTCGCTTATAACAAACGCCTCAAGAGGGACTGTCAACGCGTGGCGTTTCCAGTCCCATTGAGCCGCGGTGGTTTCGGTTGTTGTGTTTGAGTTTAGTGGTAATGCGTTGTCAGCCCCTTAGGCGGGCGTTAGGTAGCAAGGAGTATGCTATGAAGGAAAAATATGTTTTAGTTCCGCCGAAAGGTATACGACTTGATTTACAGACTGCCGAGCGGGAGTTAACCATTACTCATCAAAATATTTCAATCGAAGTTGGCCCTGAGCACTGTCAAATAAAGGGAAGGATTTATAATACTGTTGACCCAGTTGAATCTGCTGTTGCAGAAGGAGATTGTTTAAGTCGTTTACACCATCCAATGACTCCAAAGTGGGTTCGAAGAGCGTCTCAAATTATATTCGCTCCCATGATCATTTTAGTTGTAATCAAAATGACAGTTTCACTATTTACTATGTCTACACCAAATAGTTTCATAGAGTTGGTCGTTGTAGCCCTAATATTTTGCATCGGACTACTAATTCTTTGGGTTTATTGGTTGATTTTTGTCAGTGGTCCCCAAAAAACTACCTAACAAACGCCTCAAGAGGGACTGTCAACGCGTGGCGTTTCCAGTCCCACTGAGTCGCGGTGGTTACGGTTGTTGTGGTTGAGTTTAGTGTTATGCGTTGCCAGCCCCTTAGGCGGGCGTTAGCTTCTAAAAGGTTAGAATCATCAAAATCTAAGCCCATTTGTTGTAAAAAATCAGCTTTTAGCGTTCAAATTCCACAACTTGGCTTTCGAGTTTTTCTGATGCTGACTTGGTAGAAAAAGTTGAAAGTTCCGTAGTTTAAAAGCCGCTGAAAACCAACATGTCTCGGTGCTTCAATGTTGTTGGATGTTCAACACGGTCAACTTAGTTTCACAAAAGGCTGCATCATCGCTGTGATCTTGCTTTCTTTGTCGCGGACTCTTAATCGTGGCCAACTTAGCCTAGATCGTTTTAAGTTTTGGCCGCTAACTTCACAGCTTTTGGCGTTGGACGTGTGTTTGTGTGATGCTTTTGCGTAAAATACCTTTCACGAAAACATGTTAAAAAATCATTGTTAAACAATAGGCTACGAAGCTAACAAACGCCTCAAGAGGGACTGTCAACGCGTGGCGTTTCCAGTCCCATTGAGCCGCGGTGGTTTCGGCTGTTGTGTTTGAGTTTAGTGTTATGCGTTGCCAGCCCCTTAGGCGGGCGTTAAGTGTATAGAGGAAGTATGAGAGATTATGTTGTACTAGTTGGTAATGATATCAATAATATTGTTGCCGGAAAATCATGGGAGGATCTTCTTAAAGACCTTACAGAACATCTGTTAATTTCGGTGGATTTTCCAAAAGATAAGCCTTTTCCCCTAGCTTATGAAGAAATCTACTTCAAGGGTTTAGGGACTAGTGGTTCATTTGACGAACGTGTAGTTAAAAAATTTGTAGCTAGCCATGTCAGTGATATTCAATCAAGCACTATCCATAAACGTTTAATGGAATTAAGCTGTGAAAATATTCTCACAACTAACTATGATTTGTCCCTTGAGTCTGTCGTGTCCTCTAACACCAAGTCACTCAAAAATAATGGTTACATCAAAGAGTCACTTTATAATTTGTTTCGTTATCATGAAGTTGGGCATAAAAAAATATGGCATATTCATGGTTCTGCCAATGCTTATCAATCTATAACATTAGGCTATGAGCACTACAGTGGATATTTGCAGCATATGCGCAGTTATGTTGTTACTGGCACTAAAGATACTTACAAAAGTCGCTCTTTTTCGCCTCTAACTAAACGGTTCAAAGAGGATAAAGTTGAGCACTTATCATGGGTTGATATGTTCTTCACTAAAGACGTCCATATTCTTGGTCTATCTTTGGATTTTAACGAAAATGACTTATGGTGGTTGCTTACTTTCAGACAAAAGTCTATGCACACCAAGCGTTTATTGATATTTAATCAAGTTTACTACTATATCCCCAAAACCTACGTTGATCGCTCGAAGAGTAAATTGGATCTACTCAAAAGTGTAGGTGTACAGGTCGTAGAAATAGACAACAGCCAACTAGATAAGCTTGGTTACTATAACCGCGCAATAGATCAGATCTCCGCAAAATACACTTAACAAACGCTTCAAGAGGGACTTCCAACGCGTAGCATTTTCATTATGCGTTGATTTCGGTGGTTTCAGTGTTATGCGGAAACTTGGTAGTCGCGTTGTCAGCCCCTTAAGCGGGCGTTATGTCGATATCAGCGTCAATTACGAAGCTAACTATAAGGAAGTATTGTGTATTTTAAAAAATTGAAAATAAGCAAATGGCAACAGTTTGAAGAAATCGAGATTGATCTACACGATCGTATAACTATTGTCACAGGGTCAAATGGTTGTGGTAAAACTACGCTATTGAGTTTATTGGCAAGACATTGTGGGTGGGTTCAAGTTTCACTCTCTACCCCTAAGAAAGACAAGAAAACAGGAGCGATTAAATTTGTCCAACGCTTTTTTAAAGGTAAAAGTGAAGAATATGGCAATAATGTTGGCTCTATTGATTATTCAAACAATACCTCTAGCCAATTACTTGTTCAGCAAACTCAAGCTGCTAACTACCATGTTCAAATCCAAGGGCAGCAAGCAGTAAAAAGTTTTTACATTCCGTCTCATCGGACTACATTTAGATACGCTGCGCTAGGAAATATTCCTACAGCAAAGAAAGATAAGCAATCTGCATTTGATGAAGTTTTTAATTTAAAAAAACAAACTCACGAAGGTAATTATCGAGGTCAACCAGCAAGTTACTTAATGAAAGCGACATTAATTGGCTGGGCTATAAATGGTTATGGAGTGACTAATAACCAAAAAACTATAATGCCTCAAGACAAAGAACAGATTTCATATTACGAGGGTTTTCAAAATGTTTTAAGAAAGGTTCTTCCTAAGACAATTGGATTTGAAGAATTCGAAATTAGGAATATGGAGATTGTTTTCATATGTAATGGTGGAGAAGATGAGTTTTTATTAGAAACTGCCTCTGGCGGAATAAGTGCGCTTATTGATATTGCGTGGCAGATTTATATGTACGCGACACAAGATAACCCAAGTTACACTGTAATAATAGATGAAATAGAAAACCATCTTCATCCTACTATGCAGCGTAGAATTCTTCCCGATTTATTAGATGCATTTCCTACCGCTAAATTTATAGTGTCAACACATAGCCCGTTGGTAGTTGGATCAGTCAAAAATTCCAGTGTTTATGCTTTAACCTATAATGATAGTAATAAAGTAGAGTCAAGAAAATTAGATTTATTGAATGAAGCCAAAACGGCGACGGAAATACTTGATGAAGTCCTAGGAGTATCCTTCACAATGCCAATTTGGGTGGAAAATCAACTGGTTGATATTGTTGAAGAATTTAGTTCTAAAAGTATTTCTCAAATAGATTTTACTGCTTTGCGCAATAGGCTGTCTGAATTGGGTTTAGAGCGAATGGTTCCTGTCGCAATTCAAGGTATTATGGAGCGATATGATGATCAAGCTAACTAGACCAGATTGCCCACATCCAGTCGCTCTAGATAATGGAAATTACAAACACCATTTAAATAAAGAAGCGCTAAAAAAAGCTAACTTTGATAAATGTATGTATTGTGAAAGTAAAATATCTCATATTGATTTTGCTCACGTTGAACATTTTAAGCCAAAAGCTAAGGATAAATACCCTGAACTAGAGTTTGAGTGGACGAACCTTGGCTACGCGTGTCCAAAGTGTAATAACAATAAGTCTGATAAATTTCACGAAGACTTCCCATACATAGATCCATATTCAGAAGAACCATCTGAATATTTTTTAGCACATGGTACTTGGCTATTTGTAAAACAAGGTTCTGAGAGAGCAGATTTAACCATTAGAGATATTGAATTAAATAGACCAGAATTACTTGAGAAACGACTAGAAAAAGTCACTGAGATACAAAATGCAATTACAGCTTGTTTTCGCACAAGAAGTAAAGCACTGCGCGACAAGGCGTTGCAGGAGCTAACAAGAGAAGCAGAGTCAGATAAAGAATATTCATTTTTTGTTAAAGCATTAATTGCCGCTCATGCAACGTAAAAACGACATAACAAACGCTTCAAGAGGGACAGCCAACGCGCGGCATTTTTACCATGCGTTGTTTTTTGTGATTACGATGTTATGCGGAAAGTTGGTAGTAGCGTTGGCTGCCCCTTAAGCGGGCGTTATGCTTAATCCATAAAAATCAGTAGGTTGTGGTTGTCGATTTCTTTGGCATTTCGTTCAGGTTTTGTCGGCAATTCAATATTGTTTTTCGCTGCCTAACGAAGCAGCAATGTATCTGGCGCTGTAAATTCTGAGTGATTGCCTCATTGGGTTTTTGAGTCTGCGCGAGGTGAGTACGGCTTTCTCAAGTCGCTTTGAGCAGTCTGGTGCCTTTACTTACAGGCTAAAAGTTTGTCGGCAATTGAGCATTGTTTTGCGCTGCCTAATGAAACAGCAATGTGTCTGTCGCTTTAAGTTTCGGCGTGATTGCCTCATTGAGTTATTTTGCCCATTCGTGGTGAGTTGGTTTGTCGGAGAGGGTTTCCACATTGGCCGAGTTGCTAAATGAAAGCCTGCATTGGTCAGTTCTAATTCAAGAAAACTCGAAGTTTGGTCAATGATTTCAGTGGGTTATTCTTGGTTTGGTTCAAATGTAAAGTGTTGAAGCTTAAGCATAACAAACGCCTCAAGAGGGACTGTCAACGCGTGGCGTTTCCAGTCCCAATGAGCCGCGGTGGTTTCGGTTGTTGTGATTGAGTTTGGTGTAATGCGTTGCCAGCCCCTTAGGCGGGCGTTATGTTGCTAAGGATGGACGTTGGAATAAGATGCTAAATTTATTGAGGTTTTTTCTCATAAGCAATCTCACTGCATCAGCAGTTGTGGTCATGTTTGAGAAATCTACGGGTTTCTTTGGCCTGAGGTCTTGGCCCGATTATGCATTCTTTGTTGTGGTGATCCTTTGGGGGTTAGCAGCCTTATTTTTTATGTACCCACCAGAAGGCGGTTTTGGTGGTGATAGAGCAGAAAGTGTAGCGGGTTCAATGGTGGATAGTTCGGTGGCTAATGAAATTGACAGTGAGCGTTTTTCATCAAACACGATGCTTTGTATCAAACTTTTTGTTTCAGGGTTACCTGCATTTCTAACATGCATAATAGTTAGCACCGCAACATAACAAACGCCTCAAGAGGGACTGTCAACGCGTAGCGTTTCCAGTCCCAATGAGCTGCGGTGGTTTCGGTTGTTGTGTTTGAGTTTAGTGGTAATGCGTTGCCAGCCCCTTAGGCGGGCGTTAGTTTCTATCTAGAAAAATCATAAAGCTCAGGTTCAACGCTCTGAAAAATCAGCTTTAAGCGTTCAAGTCGAACTATTTGGCTTTTGAGTTTTGCCTGATGCTGATTTGGTAGAAAGTGTTGAAAGTTCAGCTATTTCAAAGTTGCTGAAAGCCAACAAGTCTCAATGCCTCAATGCTTTTGGTTGTTCAACACGGTCAGTTTGGTTTCATAAAAGGCTGCATCATCGCTGTGATCTGGCTTTCTTTGTAGCGGACTCTTAACCGTGGTCAACTTAACCTTGATCGTTTTAAGTTTTGGCTGCCAACCTCACAGCTTTAGGCGTTGGACGTGCGCTTGCTTGATGCTTTCGCGTAAAATGACTTTCAAGCAAATGTGTTTAAAAAGTTATTGTTAAACAATGGGCTACGAAACTAACAAGCGCCTCAAGAGGGACTGTCAACGCGCGGCGTTTCCAGTCCCATTGAGCCGCGGTGGTTGCAGTTGTTGTGATTGGGTTTAGTGTTATGCGTTGCCAGCCCCTTAGGCGGGCGTTAGTTTTATGGAGAGTGTAAATGAACAAGCGAGCGATAGAATGTGTTTTTGGTTCATTTAGAAATGACTTCATCAATATCAAAAAATTGGAATGTGATGATAAGTACAAAATTACGCTTTACCTGTGTCTGATTGATGGTATTTCTAACTTCTCAGTGCCGAGTGAAAAGCAAAATAGAAATCGCTTTATTAGCACCCTGAAGAAGTTCAGTGATTGGACGGATGGAGGGTTAATTAGCATCCAACAACTCAATGCGTTCATTCACTCTGATGTAAAAGACATTGATGAGCTTAAGTGTTTAGCAACTGAAGAAATGTCTATCTTCGTCAAAAATAGGTTATTTCCGACAGATAAAACGCTAGCGGTATCCGGTTTTACCGCTATCTCACAAGTCGATAAAAAGTCTGATGAGATCATCAGTTTATGGAATAAATATGCTAGTGATAATGGTAAGTTACATAAAGCGTACATAGACCAATTTTCTCACTTTAGTTTGTTATATGAGCTCCGAAATAATTTGATTCATAGTTTCCAAAACTGTTCTGGTGCAAGTTACGGTATCTACCATGAACCCGGATATAAAGTTGTCAATATCGCCTCTAATTCAGAGGAACAACTAGTTTCTGGTCATAGAGTTGAGCTGGTATATCCATTAAGCTTTATTGAAAAAGTTACCGACAGAGTATTGGTAAATACTCAAAGCTACTTTGAGTCTAATGATATTGATGTTTTGCAGTATGTAGACGAAAGTGAAGTTTGGCGTATGCAATAAAACTAACAATCTGTTTAAGAGTGATTCGCAACGCGTGGCATTTTTAGTATGCGTTGTGTTTGGTGTTTAAGGTGGTATGCGGGAGCATTGGTATTGCGTTGCTCACACCTTAACAGGGCGTTAGCTTCTTAAAGGTTAGAATCATCAAAATCCCAACTCATTTGCTGTGAAAATTCAGCTTTTAGCGTTCAAGTTTCACAACTTGGCTTTCGAGTTTTTCTGATGCTGACTTGGTAGAAAGTGTCGAATTTTCAGCAGTTTCAAAGTTGCTGAAAACCATCAAACTTCGATGCTTCAATGTTGTTGGATGTTCAACACTCAAAGTTTGGTTTCACAAATAGCTTCACCATCGCTGAAATTGTGCTTTCTTTGTCGCGGACTCTTAATCGTGGTCAACTTAACCTTGATCGTTTTGAGTTTTGGCAGCCAACATCACAGCTTTTGGCGTTGGACGTGTGTTTGTGTGATGCTTTTGCGTAAAATGCATTTCAAGCAAATGTGTTTAAAAATCATTGCTAAACAATAGGCTACGAAGCTAACAAACGCCTCAAGAGGGACTGTCAACGCGTGGCGTTTCCAGTCCCAATGAGCCGCGGTGGTTGCAGCTGTTGTGTTTGAGTTTAGTGGTAATGCGTTGCCAGCCCCTTAGGCGGGCGTTATAACACAGAATCAATTCCTTGCTCGTAAATCTCAATTGAACTACTATTTGTACATTAAATTGTACTAAATGGAGTTCATTATGAGCCGTATTCACCTTGATCAAGATATTCAGCCTTTGTCTGAGTTCCGTGCTGGCGTTGCATCATTTATCAAACAGATCAATGAGACTCGTCGACCATTGGTTATTACACAACGAGGTAAAGGTGTAGCAGTTGTTCTTGACGTTGCGGAGTATGAAGCAATGCAAGAGAAAATCGAATTACTCGAAGAAATGCGTACTGCAGAAGCTCAATTGGCTGCAGGTTTAGGTATATCAAACGAAGATGCTCGTTCACAAGTTCTGGGGCGCATCATCAAATGAAAGTAGTTTGGTCACCTCTAGCGTTACAAAAACTGGGTGATGCCGCAGAGTTTATTGCTTTGGATAACCCATCAGCTGCAGAAAAGTGGGTGAATGATGTGTTCGATAAAACGGAATTGCTCGGCTCAATGCCAGAAATGGGCCGCATGGTTCCTGAAATGCCTCATACAAACTACCGTGAAATAATTTTTGGTCATTACCGCATTATTTATAGTTTGGGCCTCGAAATACGAGTTCTAACATTCCGTAACTGTCGCCAATTGCTCACGGAACATGATGTGTGAAACTGTGTTATAACAAACGCTTCAAGAGGGACAGCCAACGCGTGGCATTTTTGCTATGCGTTGGTTTTTGTGGTTACGGTGTTATGCAATAAGTTGGTAGTGGCGTTGGCTGCCCCTTAAGCGGGCGTTATATGCTTTTAATTTACAGTAAGGAAAGAACATGCATTCGATTATTTACGTGATGCGTCATATTGATGTAGGTGGACATATCGATATCCCATATAAGAAAGTTGGTATCACTGGTGCTGGAAATGCAACTCTCAGCAAAAGGTTACAGCAGATAAGCAATACCAAGTCACCGATCAAAGCTCAGTGTATTGCCGCGTGGGAGCATGCAGATGCTCGATCAGTCGAATCTGCTATACATAATTTTATGCAGGAGAGTCGTATCGAAGGTGAGTGGTTTTTGGACAAAGAAGATAGCCTAGTTGAACGGATGCAACCATTAATGGAGTTGCTAGGTGCGAAAGTAATAGCCTTAGAAGAAAGTAATGATTCATATACAGTCAGCGCTTTAAAAAGGGAGGAAGAGGCTAAGTTACAATCAGACCATATTTTACTTGGTGAGATATCGAACTTATTGGATAGCCCTTTACGCTCTAGTTCTAGAATTTCTGGCCCGACGTTCTTCAGTGAGGATAAATCACTAACGTATTATGTGAATGCACGAAAGTCAGGTAGGCATTATTTGGCAATAGGACGCAGTAAAGGTTTCTATAAGGAGCTCAGTGAGTTCTTAGAGTCCCACGGATATGATGTTGAACAAAGCCATAAAGAGCACACAAAAGTATTAAATGTCGATACAGCAACCATTGCAGAAGTTATTAACTTAATAGAAAAGAATTTTTCTGTACCTGAACCAAGCCAAAACATATAACAAACGCCTCAAGAGGGACTGTCAACGCGTGGCGTTTCCAGTCCCATTGAGCCGCGGTGGTTTCGGTTGTTGTGTTTGAGTTTAGTAGTAATGCGTTGCCAGCCCCTTAGGCGGGCGTTATGTGCTTTCTCGAAAAATCTTGAAGTAGTGTAGAATTCGGTTTTTGAAATCTTGAGAAGTCAGTATGTCTAAAGTCGTTCAACAGCAAATCGGCAATATCGCACTTGTCGTAGAAAACTACGATGATGCTATTGAGTTCTATACAAAAAAGTTGCAGTTCAGTTTGGTTGAAGATACAGATTTAGGTGGTGGTAAGCGTTGGGTTCAAGTTTCGCCGCCAAACTCGAATGGAACGAATCTACTTCTTGCTCAAGCAAGTAACGAAGAACAAACTCAATTCGTAGGTAATCAGACTGGAGGTCGTGTTTTTCTGTTTCTACAAACGAATGACTTCTGGCGAGATTATGAGTTAATGAAGGCCAATGGTGTTGTTTTCAACGAAGAACCACGAGTTGAAGAGTATGGGACAGTGGTTGTGTTCCAAGATCTTTATGGAAACAAATGGGATTTATTGCAGCTGAACAAGGCTCATCAATAGCACGCACATAACAAACGCCTCAAGAGGGACTGTCAACGCGTGGCGTTTCCAGTCCCAATGAGCCGCGGTGGTTGCAGTTGTTGTGTTTGAGTTTGGTGGTATGCGTTGTCAGCCCCTTAGGCGGGCGTTATGCTTAATCCATAAAAATCAGTAGGTTGTGTTTGTCGATTCCCTTGGCATTTCGTTCAGGTTTTGTCGGCAATTCAATATTGTTTTTCGCTGCCTAATGAAGCAGCAGTGTATCTGGCGCTGAAAAATCGCGGTGATTGCCTCATTGTGTTGTTGAGTCTGCGCGATGTTAGTGTTGTTGGCTCAAGTCGCTTTGAGCCGTTTGGTGCCTTTACTTACAGGCTTAAAGTCTGTCGGCAATTGAATATTGTTTTGCGCTGTCTAATGAAACAGCAATGTGTCTGTCGCTGTAAATTTCAGTGTTATTGCCTCATTGAGTTGTCGCGCCCATGCGTGGTGAGTGAGTTTGTCGGAGAGGGTTTCCACATTGGCCTAGTTGCTAAATGAAAGCCTGCATTGGTCAGTTCATAGGTAAAAGTTGAGCCAGTTCTAATTCAAGGAAACTCGGAGTTTGGCCAATGATTTCAGTTAGTTATCATTGATTTGATTCAAATGTAAAGTGTTGAAGCTTAAGCATAACAAACGCCTCAAGAGGGACTGTCAACGCGTAGCGTTTCCAGTCCCATTGAGCCGCGGTGGTTACGGTTGTTGTGTTTGAGTTTGGTGTTATGCGTTGCCAGCCCCTTAGGCGGGCGTTATAAAACCAAGGGAGAGACATGGGAAATCCAATAATAGCAAATGATCCAAACAAACTCGTTTGGTTAAGGTTAAAGCAGCTAACAAGTGTTGAGGTTTGCAGAAATTTAATTAAAGACAAGTGCACTAGACAAAGCCTTTCATTACCTGAAGAAACTATTGACCGAAAGTCTATAGGTCTAGCTTCTGCCATAGATTCAGCGTTAGGGTACTGGCAAGAAAAACCGTCATCTCTTAATTCTTGGGTTCTTTCTCGGTATTACGCTTTATTACAGTTAACTATTGCTGAACAGGTTTCTAGTCCAAACAATCAGAGCGACTTGGCTTCAATTCAAAAACATACCGAGCAAGGTCACGGACTGGCTATTTGGCTAAAAGGCATTGATAGTCCTTTGGACTACAATATTTACGGGTTGAAAGGTGGGCATTTCTATTCCTATGCTAAGTATTTAGGCCTTGAGCCAAAAGAGTGGGCTGCAGACAGACGTGCAAAAGACATTTCTGAGCTAGAAATGCACCCTAGTGTTTCTATAAAAGATTTGTTTCAACACATTCCTGAACTGGAGCCTGTTCTCTACTCCTTCATCCAAGAGCCATCTAAGTGTTTGCATATCGGACACTCATCTGAAAATCATCGATATGAAGACGAAATCCGTAGAAAAAATAGAGAGGAAGGTAACTTCAACTTTTCTCTTCCTAAACGTGACTTTACATTTGTAAGTATTTACGAAAACTTGGACAACCCAATTAACTTGGAGCTTATTCTTGATACTAAGATTCCGCTAGACGATATTCGTCTGGAGACGAATGAGGACAGTTCTGAGCGATCTATCTTTAACGGTAAACTTAATCATGAAACAGGCCAGCTTTGGTGGTCAGCGATTGAACACTATAAATCAAGTTTTACTGGTTCTATGTTCATTGAACCAATGTTTGGAAAAGTAAACGATATTGTAGTTCGCCACTTCTTTTTGCTTTATGGCTTAAGCATTTTAGTCAGGTATACACCTGATGTATGGCATGAAATTAAGGCGGGCTCTTATGATAATATCGGTTCTCTGATCGAGTATTATTTGACGACATTTGAAGAAGTTATCCCGTTATTGATGCTCGATCGAATCACCGGAAAAAAACATAGAACAGCACAACCGGGCTCAATGCAGAGTTTGGTGTAACGGTTTTATAACAAAGCATTTAAGAGTGATTCGCAACGCTTGGCATTTTCAGTTCAAGGTTAGGTTTTGTGTTTACGGTGCAATGGTTTTGGTTAGGTGGTAGCGTTGCTCACACCTTAATGCGGCGTTAGCTTCTTAAAGGCTGGAATCATCAAAATCCAAACTCAATCGTTCTGAAAAATCAGCTTTTAGCATTCAAATTGCACAAGTTGGCTTTTGCGTATTTTCTTGATACTGATTTGGTCGAACGTGTTGAAAGTTCAATGGTTTCAAAGTCGCTGAAAATCATCAAACCTCGATGCTTCAATGTTGTTGGATGTTCCACACAGAAAGTTTGGTTTCATAAAAGGCTGCATCATCGCTGTGATCTGGTTTTCTTTGTCGCGGACTCTTAACCGTGGCCAACTTAACCTTGATCGTTTTGAGTTTTGGTAGCCAACCTCACAGCTTTTGGCGTTGGACGTGTGTTTGTGTGATGCTTTTGCGTAAAATGCCTTTCAAGCAAATGTGTTAAAAAGCCATTGTGAAACAATAGGCTACGAAGCTAACAAGCGCCTCAAGAGGGACTGTCAACGCGCGGCGTTTCCAGTCCCATTGAGCCGCGGTGGTTATGGCTGTTGTGTTTGAGTTTAGTGGTAATGCGTTGTCAGCCCCTTAGGCTGGCGTTATGTGATGAGGTGGAATTATCAACTTTAGTGAATTAAAAGACTCAGATTTGATAGCAGCGTATGGTGATTTGATCACAGAGTTAAAGAGACGAGAGATTATCCGTACTAAGAATGTTGTCGGTGATCTAGGTGAACGTTTTGCTATTGATTTTTATACACAAAATCCTAGTTTAGAGTCTTTATATGATGCTCCAACCAGTACAAAAAGCATCGATGCTTTAGGTGAGTTTGGTAATAAATATGCGATTAAATCAATCACAGGAAACCTTACGGGTGTTTTCTATGGCTTACCGCATAAAGATTCATTAGAAATACCAGAAAAATTATTCGACTATTTACTCGTAGTTTTGTTTTCTGACACTTACCAAGTGCGTGCAATTTATGAGTTAACATGGGAACAATTCTTAACTCATAAAAAATGGCATAGTCGTATGGAAGCATGGAATATCTCGGTGAGTAAAAAGGTAAAATCTGAAGCACGAACTGTGTTTGAAATCATCACATAACAAACGCCTCAAGAGGGACTGTCAACGCGCGGCGTTTCCAGTCCCAATGAGCCGCAGTGGTTTCGGTTGTTGTGTTTGAGTTTAGTTGTAATGCGTTGTCAGCCCCTTAGGCGGGCGTTATGTTCTCGGTGCTTGAGATTCACTATATAATTATAATGACTACTTTTCTTAGCTTATTGATTTTAAATGAAAAATAAAAACGCACGACTTGAGTTGTTACATATCCAATTAGAGCTTAATAATCAAAGATCTCAACATATGAGGCACTTTATCGATCAATATTACTGTTATAAACACAATTTTGTTACATCAACAGGGAAAGCTAGTTGGGAAAAATGTCTATGGAATGGACATGTTTCTAAAGCTGCAATGATTGAAAAAGATAGAAAAAGGGTTACTAAAGAACACATTATTCCTCTGAAAGTCATTGTCCAAGAATTAAAACAGTTAGCTATTGAAGCAGAAGTCTCTTTGGATTCGATTCAAAAATATATCGATGATAATTTGCTTTTTGCAACGATAACCAAGGAAGAGGACGCAAAATTAAGAGCGTTAAAATTGAACAGTTCAATGCCTAAAGGTTATTACCTTCCAGATGATCCCTTATATAAGGATAAATTTGGTCGATATAAATTAGCAGGGATCGAACTTATAGAACGAACATAACAAACGCCTCAAGAGGGACTGTCAACGCGTGGCGTTTCCAGTCCCATTGAGCAGCGGTGGTTATGGCTGTTGTGTTTGAGTTTAGTGGATTGCGTTGCCAGCCCCTTAGGCGGGCGTTATATTTTCCTCAGATTCATTGCTTTAAATGTGACTTGATTCATATCTTTGAGCGTTGTGCTCAATTCTCTTAACCAAAACATGGTCTTTGTGGTAGACATAATAACCAAATAAGTAATCACGCTTTATACGTTTCTTTGTTAGTCATTGCTGTAATAAGGAGGTTGTGTGGAAAATAATACTATTACAGTTGAGAAGCATAATGTTGCTCCCTACTTGTCTGTTTTATTGGGAGCAAAATCAACTAAAGAAGAATCGTGCTCAGTTCACGAAGTTATCCTCCAGCTATTACAGGAAGAGTCTTCAGATGAAATGAATGTAGGCTCAACTGTCAATGATGAGGTTGGAGAGCTAGGAACAGTAAAAATTACTTCATATACAATCTCAAAGAATCCTAGTTGGGCTAAAGGGTTGGAACTGAAGGATTTAGAGCACCATGTTTTCGTTAGCTTTAATGTTAGAGATCACTTGGCTTTTTATTTCTCTGAAAAAGGCAAGAAAGACACCATCCGAGAGTTTTTTGGGAAAAAACGCTTACCAAATCTATTTCCAATTCCAATAAGCAAGTTGAACGGTAATTTCATTAATGAAGATGAAATTAAAATGCTATGGTTGTCGGGTATACATGGTCGAGATAACTTTAAAGCAGACTCTAAAGTTTTAGGCGGTAAGAGTGTGGCGGATACCCTCGATCCTCTGATTGATCAATCGTATATGATGTCTGCAGTACGCACTGAAGTTTGGGGTTCCAAGGCAAAAAGTTCTGTCGGAATTAATCCATTTAAATCGTCAATATGGCGTGGGCCTTGCAAAGATTGGAAGACTTTCGAGAACAGAGTACTAGAAATTTTAGACATTCTGTCTGTCAATAGTGTCGAATCAGAGACTCCTATAGGGATATTGTCTTATCCAATATCTAAGCCTGATGACTTAAAAACTCCATATGACTTTTCTCTCGTAGATTACGACTTTTTGCCTGAGGAAGATGGGCAGCATCGTAAAGAACTGCTAAAAAAACTGCAGTATGACTTTCATGTTGAGCTGGTGAACAGCTTCATTGAAAGTGACATTTCACTCGACATTTTCTATTCAGGGAAAAAGGTAGGGCATATATGCGTTGAAGTAAAAGTCGACGACTATAAAGTCACATTTATAGTGAAAAGCGAAACACCTATTACTAAAAAACACTTCGATTTATATAAGCGAGTATTTGTCTACCCTGAACTTGTTAAGTGTTGGTTTGAATCAGGACATGCCGTTGTAAATGGGATGGTATTCAGAACTGGTTATCAAGATGTGGAATATAATAAGTTTTTATGGGCTGACTTTGAAAAGTACGATATTACTAAGGAAAAACCGGGGTTAAATGCACAGAAGCCTTCATTGAAAGATATTGGTAAAGAAAAGTCATTATTTTGTTGGGTACAAAAATGTTGGAGTGGAAATTGGTTAACACCAAGTGAGTTTAATACGACAGAAAAGCCAAAAGGATGGCTTTATTGTGATGATGGTGCAGGCGAAAAAGCAGACTTCATTCATTATGTTCAGCATGGTTCACTTCATTTAATATCGTTGATTCATGTAAAAGCATCGAAGTCTAGTGAGACATCAAGAAAAATATCTGTAGGTGCTCACGATGTTGTGCTTAACCAAGCGGTTAAGAATCTCAGGTATACAGCCAGAAAAGTCCTTGTCGAAGACCTTAAAGCAAGATATGACAATGCAGCTCATAAGGGTTGTTGGCATAATGGGAAAATGGCAAAAGCTGAAGACTTTTTTAATGCGCTTATGGGCTTAAAAGACAACAAGCATGTTAAAACTCGTGTTGTAGTCGTTCAGCCTCACACTCAGGAAAGTGTTTATAGAAATAGTGTAGGCAGCAAAATCAAAACTCAGCTAGATGTATTGTTGGTAAGTGCTGAGAATGCAATTAGATCCTCTGGCGCTGATTTTCACATCATAGGCTTAGCCGACAAAATATAACAAAGCATTCAAGAGGGATTCATGCCGCGTAGCATTTTTAGTTTGCGGTGATTTTTGGTGGTGAAAGTGGTCTGCGGAGGGTTGGTTTATGCGGCATTCACCCCTTAACGCGGCGTTATAAATCAGGGGTGTCTGAATATGGCATTATTAGATCTGCAATCATTGTCGTCTTTGTTGTCGACAGTTTCTGAGCAAAACACTCACAAAATAGGTGGCAAAGTAACTGAGGAAGAGTTGGCTTTATTTTGGCTTATTTGTAAAAATTTAAGCTCAAAGAGTCGAAATTTCAGAGCAGAGTTGTTTCCTGCTGAAAAAGGTAGGGCAAACAATATGAACTCACCATTTACCTTAGTAACCGCCACTTCAAATATTTTGAATCTATCATTTTGTGTTGAGCGAGTTGAGGATGCAAAAGCTCGTGAAAAAAGTGGTATTAAAATTCAGTTTAGATCCGAGAATGACATTGTTGAAAAGTTCTTTAGCTATGAGCTAAAGAAAGTTGACAAAGATAATGCGCGAATCTATTGGCTTGATTTATAACAAACGCCTCAAGAGGGACTGTCAACGCGTGGCGTTTCCAGTCCCATTGAGCCGCGGTGGTTGCAGTTGTTGTGTTTGGGTTTAGTGTTATGCGTTGCCAGCCCCTTAGGCGGGCGTTATGCTTAATCCATAAAAATCAGTTGGTTGTGTTATCGATTTCTTAGGCATTTCGTTCAGGTTTTGTCGGCAATTCAATATTGTTTTTCGCTGCCTAATGAAGCGGCAATGTATCTGGCGCTGTAAATTCTGAGTGATTGCCTCATTGGGTTTTTTAGTCCACGCGAGGTGAGTTTTGCTCTCTCAAGTCGCTTTGAGCGGTTTGGTGCCTTTATTTTCAGGCCGAAAGTCAGTCGGCAATTGAGCATTGTTTAGCGCTGCCTAATGAGACGGCAATGTTTCTATCGCTGTAAATTTTAGTGTCATTGCCTCATTGAGTTGTTGTGCCCATGTGTGGTGACTGGGTTTGTCGGAGAGGGTTTCCACATTGGCTAATTTGTAGGATGAAGCTCTGCATTGGTTAGTTCACAGGTAAAGTTTGAGTAAGTTCCGATTTGAGCGACACTGTGGTTTGTCGAATGATTTCAGTGGGTTATTCTTGACTGGGTTCAAATGTAAAGTGTTGAAGCTTAAGCATAACAAACGCCTCAAGAGGGACTGTCAACGCGTGGCGTTTCCAGTCCCAATGAGCAGCGGTGGTTGCAGTTGTTGTGTTTGAGTTTAGTTGTTTGCGTTGCCAGCCCCTTAGGCGGGCGTTAGGGCTCAAATCTTCTACTTGAAGATCCGTTGATCAAAGCTGAAATCCAGTTTCTCGGCTTTGTTAAATATCTCGGGCATAAGTGGATGATTTGGATTAACGACATAGTTGCGGTCTCTGGGGGAGATCGTTGATGGAACTTGAAGTGCTGCAAATTCAGGGTTTTCTGCCTTTAAAAACTGGTCTCCAATCTCTTGGGTTTGTTCACTGGCGGGTATTGCTCTCCAGTTGTTTGGTAGATCCTCATTTTCTAGTTGCACAATCAGCTCATCAGGCACATCAATTCGATAAAGGTCATATTTATGAATGAGTTCCGGATCGTTGTTTATGTGAACAAACACCTCAAGAACACACAACGATTCCGACTCAGCAAAATAAAGCGCTTCAATCCCTTTTGAATTCCATCGTCCTCCGAATAGCTTTGCTCCCATGGGATTAAAAGGCGTGTCTGCAAATTTCTTCTGAGTGAGCCTGTACATCTTCATTAAGAGAAGACTCCATGCTCAACACGACCAATGAGCTCTTTAACGGTTTCGAAGTCGACAGTTGTTGCAATCATATCTAGTGGACGCTTTCCGTTAAGACCATAGACATTCTCACGCATCCATTCTAATGCGCGCTGTTCATTACCAAAAAGGTCAGTGGCAAGTTTGATAAGCATGGCAAGGCGATACATAACATCACTCTCTTGAGTGCTGAACCGCTCTTCATTCTTGAGTCTACGCTTTATTGTGCTTATTGGGATAAGAGTAACGTTATGAAACTCGCTCTGAGACAATTTGGCTTTCTCAACAATATTGCGATAGACAATGGGCTTAAAACCTTGATGTATAGCGGTATTCTTTGATGTGTCTTCATCTTCAATGCCAAGTGTATACCAAAAGTTAGGTTGGTAAGATGGCTTAGGCTTAAAGCTTTTGAGTGTAGTATTAGCCATAATAGTGATCCTTTTGGTTCATATGGTCTATACATATTGGCTCAATTGGTCCTTTGGGTCAACTTTAAAGAATTTGCGCCCTAACAAACGCCTCAAGAGGGACTGTCAACGCGTAGCGTTTCCAGTCCCATTGAGCCGCGGTGGTTTCGGTTGTTGTGTTGGAGTTTAGTGGTAATGCGTTGTCAGCCCCTTAGGCGGGCGTTAGGTTTAAGGTTGTTCATGGAAATCAAAGAGTTTAGTGCCTGTAATCTCGAATCGTTGAGAAAGCTCTACTTGGACTCTAGACGAGATAGTTTCCCATGGCTCAAGGCGGATAGTTTTCGGATAGAAGACTTCGACCGCGATAGTCAAGGTGAACGAATTTGGTTGTCTGAGGTTTTAGGGAATGTTGCCGGCTTCATTTCCATTTGGGAGCCTGACAATTTTATTCATCATCTCTATGTCGCAACTGAATATCAGGGGCAAGGTGTGGGCTCGATGCTGCTTAACGGCGCAAAAATGAAATATGGCAACTTAAGCCTTAAGTGCATGGTTCAAAATCAAAAAGCACTCAACTTTTATTTGTCGCAAGTTTTTGAAATTATGTCGCAAGTGGATGATGAATTGGGTGGTTATTACTACATGAGCTTCAGCGCACAAACCTAACAAACGCCTCAAGAGGGACTGTCAACGCGCGGCGTTTCCAGTCCTATTGAGCCGCGGTGGTTTCGGTTGTTGTGTTTGAGTTTTGTGGTAGTGCGTTGCCAGCCCCTTAGGCGGGCGTTATAGCTTATCTCACATTTCAACCTAGACATTGCTCAATCGATGCTTCAAAGTAAATCCCGATTTTTGCTCAACAAAAGGAACAAGTATGTTTAGTCATATTATGATTGGCTCCAATGATATTGAAAAATCTAAGGTTTTTTATGACGCCATATTGTCTGTTTTAGGTTATCCATCGGGTGTTATCGATGCTAAAGGGCGCTGTCTTTACATAAACAAAGATGGTGTGCTTGGAATTACGAAGCCAATAAATGGAGAGATGGCGACTCATGGTAATGGAATGACAATTGGCTTAAAAGTCAGTAGCCCAGAGTTAGTGGATTCATGGCATGCGGCAGGCTTAGCTAATGGCGGTGTAGCTTGCGAAGATCCTCCAGGTCTCAGGGTAAGCGGAGAAAGAAAAATGTATCTAGCTTATTTACGCGATCCAGCAGGAAATAAACTGTGTGCAACGCATCATATTTCTATGGGCAACTAAAGCACCGCTATAACAAACGCTTCAAGAGGGACAGCCAACGCGTGGTATTTTTACTATGCGTTGGTTTTTGTGATTAAGGTGTTATGCGGAAAGTGAGTAGTAGCGTTGTCTGCCCCTTAAGCGGGCGTTAGCTTCTTAAAGGCTGGAATCATCAAAATCCAAACTCAATCGTTCTGAAAAATCAGCTTTTAGCGTTCAACTTGCACAAGTTGGCTTTCGAGTTTGTCGGATTCTGACTTGGTAGAAAGTGTTGAAAGCTCAGCTATTTCAAAGTTGCTGAAAGCCAACAAGCCTCGATGCTTCAATATTGTTGGATGTTCCACACGGAAGGTTTGGTTTCACAAATGGCTTCATCATCGCTGAAAGTGTGCTCTCTTTGTCGCGGACTCTTAACCGTGGCCAACTTAACCTTGAATGCTTTGAGTTTTGGCAGCCAACTTCACAGCTTTTGGCGTTGGACGTGTGTTTGCTTGATACTTTTGCGTAAAATGACTTTCAAGGAAATGTTTTTAAATATCTTTGTTAAACAATGGGCTACGAAACTAACAAACGCCTCAAGAGGGACTGTCAACGCGTGGCGTTTCCAGTCCCATTGAGCTGCGGTGGTTACGGTTGTGGTGTTTGAGTTTGGTTGTTATGCGTTGCCAGCCCCTTAGGCGGGCGTTAGCACTATTCGGAGATAGTAAATGGATTCAGAAGTACGAAAATGTAAATGTGGTCGTTTCGTAGCAGATATTTACCATGATGATGGTGACTTTTACTTCACGACAGAACATTTTGATTATCGACCCAAAGCAGAGCAGTGGGCTGAAGATTGGTGTAATTGGGCTAACCGAGTCGCCGACGGTGGTGTCGATAGCATTTACTATATTATTCAAGTTCCTGACACATGGGCTGGACCAGCTGTTGACGCTCATCCATATCATGGCTTGTTTGTTAAAATTGGTCGCTCTAAAAATGTTATTCAACGTCTTAAAAACTTACAGACGGGCACTTATGGCGATTTGGTTATTCACGCCCTTGAACCTGGAGGTAGTGAAAGAGAAGCTGAGCTTCATAAGCAATTTGCTAGTTTACGTCGTCAAGGCGAGTGGTTTTCGTGTAGTCAATCTTTGGCTGAGCATATGTTTGATACTTGGAAAAAATACAAAATGTTGCCTCCAGAGCATCAACAAAAAGTTCTGATGCTTTGTGAACGTTCAATTGCCTATCGAAAAGTTAGAGAAATTCTCGGGAAAGCCCCAGATACAGTGAATCCTTCGTTAGAAGAGGACTGGCACGGTTCATTCTTTGTAGATCTGGTTTATAGTTCTTTAGCCAAATCAGGAAAATAGTGCTAACAAACGCTTCAAGAGGGACAGCCAACGCGTGGCATTTTTACTATGCGTTGGTTTTTGTGATTATGGTGTTATGCGGAAGCTTGGTAGTAGCGTTGGCTGCCCCTTAAGCGGGCGTTAGGTATTTGGAGATATCATGAGAGCTATCTTTTTGATTCTTTGCTCTGTTTTATTGAATGGCTGCTTGGGCATGCCCGAATCAGTAAAACCAGTGTCGGATTTTGAACTGAACAACTATTTAGGTAAATGGTACGAAGTCGCTCGACTCGATCACTCCTTTGAAAAAGGTTTAAGTCAGGTTACAGCGGAATACCGTGTTCGAAATGATGGTGGTATTTCGGTTCTTAATCGTGGTTATTCTGAAGAGAAAGGTGAGTGGAAGGAAGCCGAAGGCAAAGCTTACTTTGTGAATGGCTCAACAGACGGCTATATGAAAGTTTCATTTTTGGGTCCGTTTTATGGCTCCTACGTAGTGTTTGAGTTAGACCGTGAAAACTACAGTTATGCTTTTGTGTCAGGGCCGAATACAGAATATCTGTGGTTACTTTCAAGAACGCCGACTGTAGAACGAGGCATTCTGGACAAGTTCATAGAAATGTCGAAAGAGCGTGGTTTTGATACAAATCGGCTCATTTACGTTCAGCAGCAATAAATACCTAACAAACGCCTCAAGAGGGACTGTCAACGCGCGGCGTTTCCAGTCCCAATGAGCCGCGGTGGTTGCAGTTGCTGTGTTTGAGTTTAGTGGTGATGCGTTGTCAGCCCCTTAGGCGGGCGTTATAACTCATGAACTTGCTCGAAAGTTTAGCCAGTATATTTGATGTTTCTTTGGCCGGGTAGTTTCATATCAGCCTTGGTTTAATTTTACGAGGCTATTATGAAGTCTAGACAATGTCCCAAGTGCCGGAAAAATGTTGCACTTAGCTGGTTTTTCTTTAGTTCTCATTGGACGAAGTATCGTTGTATTGAATGTGGTTCGCTGATGAAATGGAGTAGGAGGCGAACTTATCTAGGAGCTATATCCGGCGGTTTTGCTGGCCCATTTGTCATTTCTACACAATCTCTTATTCCATCTACATTTCTTAGAATCTCTATTGCTATTATTTTCGCAATAGCTTTAGCAGTTTCTGTGAGTAAGCAGATAGAGTACATTGACGAAACTGAGTTATAACAAAGCATTTAAGAGGGATTCACAACGCTTGGCAGTTTTGATTTTAATTGGCTTTAGTGTTTACGGCACAATGGTTTAGTTTGGGTGGAATGCGTTGTTCACCCCTTAATGCGGCGTTAGGCAATTTTATTGAGGCATCATATGGACGTGACATGTCATTGTGGAAATATCCACTTAAAACTGGCTCAGCTGCCAAAAGAAGTGGGTGAATGTAATTGTTCGATTTGCCGACGTTATGCAGCAATGTGGGCTTATTACACTCCCGAGCAAGTTTTAGTAACGTATACCAAAGAAAACTCGAAGTTTTACTGTTGGGGAGACAAAGACGTTGAATTCCATCGATGTAACATATGTGGTTGCGTGACGCACTACATAACAACGCCTAAATGTGATTCAAGAATATTCGCGGTGAATATGCGGATGGCAGAAAATGAAGTTCTTTCTGCCATTCCAGTTAGAAAAATCAATGGCGCAGCGTATTAAAATTGCCCAACAAACGCCTCAAGAGGGACTGTCAACGCGTGGCGTTTCCAGTCCCATTGAGCCGCGGTGGTTTCGGTTGTTGTGTTTGAGTTTAGTGTTAATGCGTTGCCAGCCCCTTAGGCGGGCGTTATGTGCTAGGCGAAAATAAGTACAAGTAACTTGGGGTTGTAGGTTAAACAAATGAACGATGCTAAACGTGAAGCTCTACAGCGGATTGTTAATCATGCTCGAACGAAAGGTATGATTTACTTCGCAATTGGTTTTTGGAGCATGATTCTATTTATTTTTATTATTGGAGTTGGAACTATTTCTGGGCTTCTCTGGCTACTCGGATTTCGCTGGTTAGGGTTTGTGTTAATTAACTTTATGCTATCAGGTGGTTATTGGATTGTTGCTTGTTTAATGGGGGTAGCAACTTTTTCCATATATAAAGCAAATAAATACCATAAGTTGACTCGGGCTTTTTATCGTAGTTCTGCAGCTGATTATAGAGTTGATTCCCGTTGATAACTGATAATTTTTTGAAAGTACTTGAAGAAATTTGATGTACAAATGGTTGTTATACTGAGAGCTGTTATTGGCCGGCGACGCACATAACAAACGCCTCAAGAGGGACTGTCAACGCGTAGCGTTTCCAGTCCTAATGAGCCACGGTGGTTACGGTTGTTGTGTTTGAGTTTAGTGTTATGCGTTGCCAGCCCCTTAGGCGGGCGTTAGCTTCTTAAAGGCTAGAATCATCAAAATCTAAGCTCATTTGTTGTGAAAATTCAGCTTTAAGCGTTCAAGTAGCACTATTTGGCTTTTTAGTTTTGCCTGATGCTGATTTGGTCGAACGTGTTGAAAGTTCAGTGGTTTCAAAGTCGCTGAAAACCATCAAACCTCGATGCTTCAATGTTGTTGGATGCTCAACTCGGAAAGTTTGGTTTCACAAAGGCCACATCATCGCTGAAAGTGTTTTTTCTTTGTCGCGGACTCTTAACCGTGGTCAACTAAACCTTGATCGTTTTGAGTTTTGGCCGCCAACTTCACAGCTTTTGGCTCTGGACGTGTGTTTGTGTGATGCTTTTGCGTAAAATGCATTTCAAGCAAAAGTGGTTAAAAGTCATTTTGAAACAATAGGCTACGAAGCTAACAAACGCCTCAAGAGGGACTGTCAACGCGCGGCGTTTCCAGTCCCATTGAGCCGCGGTGGTTGCAGTTGTTGTGTTTGGGTTTAGTGGTATGCGTTGCCATCCCCTTAGGCGAGCGTTAGGCACAGGGTGGAAAATTGGAACTACAACAGTTAAATCAGCACCATCTTAAATGCTTGCTCGAGCATGTTTGCCTGGACTCAGAATTGACGTTTTGTGAAGGGGCTGTGCCACCAAGGCATGTTCTTATTCGTTCTTATAAGCATATCCAAAACTCAAAAGCTGAAATTTGGTCATTACCTTACATGATGTCAGTGGACAATAATGTCGTTGGTTTTTGTGGCTTCAAAGATGAACCTCAAGATAGTGAAGTTGAAATTGGATACAACGTTTCGCCTTATAAACAAGGTCGAGGATTTGCAAAATTGGCAGTCAATCAACTTTGTCAGTTAGCGTTTAATGTGGATTCAATTGAAAGTGTTGTGGCTTTGATTTCATCGGCGAACCTCGCTTCGTTGAATGTCGTACGAGCCAACAACTTTGTTTTCATTGGTTTTGTGGTTGATAGCGACAATGAAAAATTGGAAAAATGGGTACTAAAGAGGGCATCCTGTGCCTAACAAACGCCTCAAGAGGGACTGTCAACGCGCGGCGTTTCCAGTCCCAATGAGCCACGGTGGTTACGGCTGTTGTGTTTGAGTTTGGTGTTATGCGTTGCCAGCCCCTTAGGCGGGCGTTAGTTTCTATCTAGAAAAAAGCATCAAAAGCTCAGATTCAATACCCTGCAAAATCAGCCTTAAGCTTTCAAGTTGCACAATTTGGCTTTTGAGTTTTGCCTGATGCTGATATTTGGTAGAAAGCGTTGAAAGCTTAGCTATTTCAAAGTCGCTGAAAGCCAACAAGCCTCGATGCTTCAATATTGTTGGATATTCCACACGGAAGGTTTGGTTTCACAAAAGGCAGCATCATCGCTGTGAGCTTGCTTTCTTTGTCTCGGACTCTTAACCGTGGCCAACTTAACCTTGATCGTTTTGAGGTTTGGCAGCCAACTTCACAGCTTTTGGCTCTGGACGTGTGTTTGTGTGATGCTTTTGCGTAAAATGACTTTTAAACCAATGTGGTAAAAAGTCATTGGCAAACAATAGGCTACGAAACTAACAAACGCCTCAAGAGGGACTGTCAACGCGTGGCGTTTCCAGTCCCAATGAGCCGCGGTGGTTGCAGTTGTTGTGTTTGAGTTTAGTGGTGATGCGTTGCCAGCCCCTTAGGCGGGCGTTATGTGCTTTGGAGAAAATCATGGAAGTTATTGTTGTTGAAGAACATACATCTGAATATCCAAATCCTATTTATTTGAAGCAAGGCGATGAGGTTCAACTTGGAGAAATGGATGATGAGTTTCCTAATTGGATATTCGTTACTACAGATTCAGGTGTACAAGGTTGGACTCCAGCTCAATATATCGAGCCGATCTCAGGCACTAAGAAAGGCATACTGCTACATGATTACGATGCTGTAGAGCTCAATACTCAATTTGGAGAAAAGCTGGCAGTCTTGTTTGAACTTAATTCTTGGTACAGAGTGTCGCGTTCAACGGGTGAAGTGGGTTGGGTTCCTGTGAAAACGGTAAAACGCACATAACAAACGCCTCAAGAGGGACTGTCAACGCGCGGCGTTTCTAGTCCCATTGAGCCGCGGTGGTTTCAGTTGTTGTGTTTGAGTTTAGTGGTATGCGTTGCCAGCCCCTTAGGCGGGCGTTATAAAAATTAAAAGGAGTTCTGATGGACAGTCAATTAATGAGCCTTTGTTATGAAGGTGATGCTGGCCTTAGTGATATAAGAACATGTTATATAAATGAAATTTTGTATATTTCATTACGCGATGTTCTTGTAACTTTGACGAGAGAAAATCGGGAATTAGATGAACGATTTCCATCAAAGCACATCCCTAATCTGATCAAAGCTCAAGTTAAAGATCTTGATGACGATGAATTTATAAGGATCCCCGTTGCAATCGGAAGTGCAGTATTTGATGGTGAAGATGAGATCTTTATTACTCAGCCAGGGTTGAACCGTCTTATGGGTTCAGACAAGTCGAAAGCAGGCAAGAAATTCCAACGTTGGCTATATCACGAGGTTGTACCGTCACTTCAAAAATTTGGTATTTACCCTCCACCATTATCAACAAATATTTCTCCACGAGCACAATTAGCAGAGGTTGTTGCGCAGAATGCAAGGGCTCTAGCCGATACTATTATTGAGCAGGAGAAATTAAAGGTAGAAATGCTTAATGTGAAGAATGATGTGTCTGAAGTTAAGGATGATGTATCTGATGTAAAGAGTAGAATTCAAGAATTAGAGATGGGGAATATAAATAGTAAACATATTATGACGGTTTCTGAATGGTGTAAGGAGCATTATCCTAGTTTAACTGGTGAAATAGAGTTTGCTATTGTTAGTTGGTGTGAGCATATATCAATAACGAGTGGTGTAAGAACAATTAAATGTCCATCAGGTGAAAGGCTAAATACACGTTTTTATGCGACAGTAATTGAAGAAGCAAGTGCAAGAGTTCTGTGATAAATTTTTATAACAAACGCCTCAAGAGGGACTGTCAACGCGTAGCGTTTCCAGTCCCAATGAGCCGCGGTGGTTTCGGTTGTTGTGTTTGAGTTTAGTGGTAATGCGTTGTCAGCCCCTTAGGCGGGCGTTAGGCACTTATTCCGTTACATTATGCGTAGAGGTATGAATGAAAGATAGAAATGCACCAATAATCATTGACTTAAAGCGGAGAATTGAAGAGGACTTCACTTCTGGCAATTGGGAAGAGATTGGTTTGTTGACAGATTGCTCGCATTTGATCGAGCACCACCCAAGGTTATTAAGAAGCCTACATTTCGGTGATGAAGATTATAGTGGCAATATTATTAGCGTGTTGCGAGCTATGGCTGACCATAACCCTTCAGCGCTAGACAAGGTAAAAGACTATCTTGATGAATGGTATCCAGACCAAAATGCAACATATATTTCGGCGAAACCGTCTGAAAAGAAAATAACGTTTGCTCCTAATGTCTTCACCATACCTGATGGCGATGTCGAAGATGATTTAGTTGCGGTCATGATGCCATTTGCAGGATTTGATGGAGTCCATGAAGCAATCAAGAGCGCATGTACTGCATCTGGCTTTAGATGCTTACGTGCAGATGATATCTGGGAAAACTCATCTATCATTCAAGATATTTTTAGCCTTATTTATCGTGCAAAAGTTGTTGTAGTTGATTTTTCAGGTAAAAACCCGAATGTGATGTATGAGACTGGTATTGCACATACGCTTGGAAAGACCGTAGTTCCTCTTGCTCAGATTGTTCAAGATATCCCTTCCGACATGGTGCATCATCGAGCTTTGATATATCTCAAAAATGGTGAAGGGTTAAGAAAATTAGAAACAGAATTGACCAACAAGCTACGTACAATAAGTGCCTAACAAACGCTTCAAGAGGGACAGCCAACGCGTGGCATTTTTATAATGCGTTGGTTTTCAGTGGTTACGGTGTTATGCGGAAGCTTGGTAGTAGCGTTGGCTGCCCCTTAAGCGGGCGTTAGGGCACTGTATCGGAAAGTGTTCGAAAATCGCCTCTATTTATTGTATATTTGAACAGTGGTTTTGTGTTAAGGGTTGATACGAGTGTCAAATAGATTTGGATTTACAGGAAAGTCTAATTTTTTCAAAGACGTAGGTGTATCTTTGGGGAAAGGTGTTTATATCGTGTCATCAGCAATTGGAACAATATCTTTATCGTTGGGGTGTGCATTTGTAGGTTCTTATCTTGTCAAGACTGAATGGGATAAATATCAAGGTTTTTTCGGTTTTATTAAGTTTTTTCTACACAACCCATGGGTTTATATTTTATTTGGTGTGGTTTTATTTTGTGTTGGCGCACTTGGTATTTATAAAGATCAAAGTGAAATGTCTTCGGATAATAAAAGGTTAAATGCCGAAAACTCAGAATTAAAAACAAATAAAACTAGCTTTGAACTTTCAAAATTAGACGAAATACAAGAGTTAAAAATAAAGGTTGACAGGTCGCAAGAAGAAGCACAATTACACAGATCTAAAGTTAGTGAAATTCATAGTAGTTTAGTGGAGTCTTGGCTTAAAGGTATTGCCAAATCTATAGATTTAGATACGCACTCCAGAGTTTCAATTTACTATGAAGATGACGAAAGCTTTTCAATATTAGCTAGGTATTCTCAAAACCCTGCACTATCAAAGATGCATAAGCAACGGTTTGCGCTTAATCAAGGTGTAATAAGTCAGAGTTGGCAACATGGGCACTGGTATGAATGTGAAGCACCATCATATACCACCAATAAAGATGAATATGACAAGTATATGATGGCTCGCTACAAATATACGCAAGAAGAGCTGGATGCCATAAAGATGAAAAGTTGCCGATATTTTGGTTTGGCAATAGTAGATGTTGATGATCATATTGGTGTAATTCTTTTTGAAAGTACAAAAGAAGAACACTTTAATGAAGAAGCGCGAGAAAGTATTATTAATTACTGCGAAAAATATCAAAGCCATTTATGCGCGTTTGTAAGAAATGGTCGGAACTACGATAAGGCTTCATCGAGAAATCATCATAAATCTCAAGTTAATATAGAAGATATAGCCTCCTTAAAGGAGATGTTGAAATGAACAAACTTCAAAAGATTATTGCATATTTTTGCGTTAAGTATCCTCACAAAGGCGAGCTATCAAAGGCAAGACTAACAAAGCTAGTTTACCTTGCTGATTGGTTTAGTGCTTTAATCGATGATCGTCAGCTTACAGATATAGACTGGTTGTTTAACCATTACGGACCTTATGTAGATGATGTGGTTGAAGTAGCTAGCCGCAGCCCTGATTTTTCCATAGTTTCAGAGCAAACTATGTACGGTTCTGACAAATATCTTATTAGTTTTAATGGTTACTTTGATGAAGAGTCTCTACCATATAGAGAACGTCAAATATTAGATTTTGTGATTGATAAAACTAAGAATTTATACTTTAACGACTTTATTGATTATGTATATTCAACATATCCAGTTGAATCAAGAAATCGTTATTCAAGACTTGATCTAGTGTCACTTGCTCGTGAGTACAATGCCCTAACAAACAATTAAACAGTGATTCGCAACGCATGGCATTTTTGCTATGCGTTGCTTTCAGTGTTTAAGGGTGTTTACTGATGTTCCTATGTAGCGTTGCTCACACGTTAATTGGGCGTTAGCCAACTGGAGGTAATTTGAAGTTTCAAGTTAGATACAACCCACATTCAGACTTGGCGAATCTAGCTCAATATCAACTTGATTGCATTGAGACAAAAAGTAGTTCTGGTCATTCCAATGGTATCAGTATGGATATGCAAGCATGTTTAATCTCACATGCCTTTCTGGCTGAGGCGTTAATAAATATGGCGGGTTTTGGCTTACTCCGAGAAAGTTTCAAGGAAAAGAAACCGTATCATTGGAAACGAAAAAAAGTTTTCTCGATTTTAAATGTCGAGCATATCGAAGGATTAAATGAAGTCCTTGATGCACTTCAAGTTGCAAGAAATAGTTTGGCACATGCAAAGCCCGATAGATATGAATACGATCTGGGTGACAGTGATGATGAATTTGCAGTGTTTAAGCGACCTTATGATGAACTCTTGACGATTGAATTTCTTAAGCATGCAAACTCAGTTCTCGATGAGCTTTGGTATGTAATGGGAAATAACGAGGATATAGAGGACTACGGGTTAATCACTTCTGCGGTAGAAGTTGGCTAACAAGCAATTTAAGAGGGATTCACAACGCTCGGCATTTTCGCTTCTACTTCAAATTTAGTGTCTATGGCACAATGCTTTAGGTTTTGAGAGCGTTGTTCACCCCTTAATTGGGCGTTAGTTGCTTGCAAAGTTTAAATTTCTCAAAAGGTAATATAAAAATGGAAGAAGTCACATCGGTAATTTTTAGGTCTCTTGTTTCTTTGGTTCAGTTTATCGTTCAGATAAAGGTTATTAATCTTGCCTGCTATTCGGTTGGTTGGCTTTTTTCAAAACTCTGTACTTTGGGGCGTTATCCTTCAGTGCAAGTTTCAGATTCGGAACGCATCAAAGTTATCTATATTGGGATTTTTAGTATGGGGTTGTGTTTGAGCGCTATTGCTTTAATCAATCAGTGGTAATGTTGGACTCATTTATGTCCCTAATAACGTCCGTAGAATATGGTTGGTTAGAGCAAATGGCTCGTGTGAAACAATATTAATAGGTGGTTATTCATAAACACGAGCATTTTGTATGGCACAAGAAAACACGTTGAGTGTGGTAACAGATTGGTTTTGGTGCTTTTGATTTCTTGTCCGCGCAAATGCAACTAACAAACGCCTCAAGAGGGACTGTCAACGCGTAGCGTTTCCAGTCCCAATGAGCCGCGGTGGTTGCATTTGTTGTGTTTGAGTTTGGTGGTATGCGTTGTCAGCCCCTTAGGCGGGCGTTAGTTTCTCTCAAGAAAAATCATCAAAAATTCACGCACAAGGTTCTGAAAATTCAGCTTTTAGCGTTCAAATTGCACAATTGGGCTTTTGAGTTTTTCTTGATACTGATTTGGTAGAAAGCGTTGAAAGTTCAACAGTTTCAAAGTCGTTTTAAGCCATCAAATCTCGATGCTTCAACTCTGTTGGATGTTCAACACTCAAAGTTTGGTTTCGCAAATGGCTTCATCATCGCTGAAATTATGCTTTCTTTGTCGCGGACTCTTAACCGTGGTCAACTTAACCTTGATCGTTTTGAGTTTTGGCGGTCAACTTCACAGCTTTTGGTGTTGGACGTGTGTTTGTTTGATGCATTTGCGTAAAATGATTTTCAAACAAACGAGTTAAAAAATCATTGTTAAACAATGGACTACGAAACTAACAAACGCCTCAAGAGGGACTGTCAACGCGTAGCGTTTCCAGTCCCATTGAGCCGCGGTGGTTTCGGTTGTTGTGTTTGAGTTTAGTGGTAATGCGTTGCCAGCCCCTTAGGCGGGCGTTAGTTTCTATCTAGAGAAATCATCAAAAGCTCAGATTTACGCCCTGAAAAATCAGCTTTAAGCGTTCAAGTCGCACTATTTGGCTTTTGAGTTTTGCCTGATGCTGATTTGGTAGAATGCGTTGAAAGTTCAGCTATTTCAAAGTTGCTGAAAGCCAACAAGCCTCGATGCTTCAATATTGTTGGATGTTCCACACGGAAGGTTTGGTTTCACAAATGGCTTCATCATCGCTGAAAGTGTGCTTTCTTTGTCGCGGACACTTAACCGTGGCCAACTTAACCTTGAATGCTTTGAGTTTTGGCAGCCAACTTCACAGCTTTTGGCGTTGGACGTGTGTTTGCTTGATGCTTTTGCGTAAAATGACTTTCAAGAAAATGTGTTTAAAAATCATTGTTAAACAATGGGCTACGAAACTAACAAACGCCTCAAGAGGGACTGTCAACGCGTGGCGTTTCCAGTCCCAATGAGCCGCGGTGGTTACAGTTGTTGTGTTTGAGTTTGGTGGTAATGCGTTGCCAGCCCCTTAGGCGGGCGTTATAAGCAAGTTGAAGTTTGGGCTTTAAAGGAAAGTGAAAAATGGAAGTTGAATATTTTGTAAATCGCCTAATTACGCCAGAGCAGTTTGTGGAACTCCTCAATCAGACAACGCTTGGAGCTAGACGTCCAACCCATAATTACGAATGTATCAGTGGGATGTTGGCAAATACGGATTTGCTTGTTTCAGCTTGGATTGGTGAGCGGCTTATCGGTATTGCTCGCTCGGTGACAGATTTTCATTACTGCTGCTACTTATCGGATTTGGCTGTCTCGGAGAAGGTCCAATCGAAAGGTATTGGTAAAGAATTGATCCGACAGACTTTCGCTAGTCTTAAAAAAGGTTGTAAGTTGATTTTGTTATCAGCACCACAAGCAACTGAATACTATCCAAAAATTGGTTTTAAGCAGCATAACAGCGCATGGCTAATGTCGGATTTAGAAGAGCTTCTGTAACGTTGGTATCTTGCTTATAACAAACGCCTCAAGAGGGACTGTCAACGCGCGGCGTTTCCAGTCCCATTGAGCCGCGGTGGTTGCAGTTGTTGTGTTTGGGTTTAGTGGTAATGCGTTGTCAGCCCCTTAGGCGGGCGTTAGCTGTCATTCAGTGTCAATTGAAGGAAACATGATGAAAATCAGCATTAAGGTTTGTGTTATTGCGCCGAGAGTTCGGGTTTGGACTGCGTACACCACACCAGATGACATTATCAAATGGAATGCAGCTTCAGACGACTGGCATACAACTAAAGCAACCGTAGATCTTCGCACTGGAGGTGACTTTACCTCTCGTATGGAAGCTAAAGACGGAAGTTTTGGGTTTGATTTTGCGGGTATTTACACCAATGTGGTTATTGGCCATCTTCTGGAGTATGAGTTTGGTGGACGAACAGCGAAAGTCGCATTTACCGAAGTAGAAAGCGGTACTCAAATTGACATTGAATTTGACCCTGAACAGGAAAATCCCGTTGAACTACAGCGAGATGGTTGGCAAGCAATTCTCAACAATTTTAAACAGTATGTGGAAAACAAAAACAGCTAACAAACGCCTCAAGAGGGACTGCCAACGCGTGGCGTTTCCAGTCCCATTGAGCCGCGGTGGTTGCAGTTGTTGTGTTTGAGTTTGGTTGTTATGCGTTGTCAGCCCCTTAGGCGGGCGTTAGCAATTTTCATTATAAATTAGAGGTAAAATGGAAGAAAAAAATGAAGGTTTTCAGGAGACTCATAGTAATAATGTTGAGTCTATCGATGATTTAAAAGAAAACGTAACGAAACAACCCTTTCATATCCGAAGGCCTAAAGACTGGAAAGATAAGTCATATCGTCAGTTAAAAGATGAAGTTAGAAAGCAGTTTATCGAGCAGGGGCATGATGATGTATCAGATGATGTTGTTGAACGTATAGTCGACGACATTACACAAAATGTAGTTAAACGAAAGAGGCGACAACGACTATTTTCTGCTCTTCGATTCTCATTGCTAGTGTCATTAGTTACCTTTGTGATCGCCTTCTTGCTTTTACTTTCTGATGTTAATGGTAAGTATGTTGGTAAAAGCGAGCTTTAACTTGCAATAAAAAATACTGTTATTAAAACTGTACCTTTAGATGATTTGAAGGTTGTGTTTTTAAAAAAAGCAACACCAATAACAGATAGCTTTTGGCCGATTATTAAGCCACACCTGTATTATGAGAAACCGAGTCTGACATTAATTGATGTTTTAAATGATTTGAAAACTGAAATTTATGTAAAAGATGGAGAGATGAGTCAGGAAAGCTTAAATCTCGTTAATAAAATTGACACTTTAATAAGTGATTATAATAAAGTTAATCCATTTGACGGATTAGACGAACAAGATATCAGAGACTTTCGCGGTATCGCTGACAAATTAGACGCCTCGACATACAGTCTGATTGAAGTTGAAGTATCAAGTCTAACGTCATCTATGAAAGTGAAAAATAATTTAATACATCAATATCTAAGCAGTAGCAATACCAGTTTATATATTTCTATTGCAGCGTTTGTTTTTTCTGTATTGATCTCAATTTGGCAGCTTCTAACCTCTAGGCGGTCTAGTCAAAAGCAATTGATTTATGAAGCAATAAAAGAGCATCAATTGGCGGGTGAATAATTGCTAACAAACGCCTCAAGAGGGACTGTCAACGCGCGGCGTTTCCAGTCCCATTGAGCCGCAGTGGTTACGGTTGTTGTGTTTAAATTTAGTGGTAATGCGTTGCCAGCCCCTTAGGCGGGCGTTATGCTTAATCCATAAAAATCAGTAGGTTGTGTTTGTCGATTTCTTTGGCATTTCATTCAGGTTTTGTCGGCAATTCAATATTGTTTTTCGCTGCCTAACGAAGCGGCAATGTATCTGGCGCTGTAAATTCTGAGTGATTGCCTCATTGGGTTTTTGAGTCTGCGCGAGTTGAGTTTTGCTCTTTCAAGTCGCTTTGAGCGGTTTGGTGCCTTTATTTACAGGCCGAAAGTCAGTCGGCAATTGAGCATTGTTTTGCGCTGCCTAATGAAACGGCAATGTGTCTGTCGCTGTAAATTTCAGTGTCATTGCCTCATTGAGTTGTTGTGCTCATGCGTGGTGAATTGGTTTGTCGGAGAGGGTTTCCACATTGGCCTAGTTGCTAAATGAAAGCCTGCATTGGTCAGTTCATAGGTAAAAAATGAGCCAGTTCAAATTCAAGAAAATCGAAGTTTGGCCAATGATTTCAGTGGGTTATTATTGGTTTGGTTCAAATGTAAAGTGTTGAAGCTTAAGCATAACAAACGCCTCAAGAGGGACTGTCAACGCGTGGCGTTTCCAGTCCCATTGAGCCGCGGTGGTTTCGGCTGTTGTGTTTGAGTTTAGTGTTATGCGTTGCCAGCCCCTTAGGCGGGCGTTATGCTTAATCCATAAAAATCAGTAGGTTGTGTTTGTCGATTTCTTTGGCATTTCATTCAGGTTTTGTCGGCAATTCAATATTGTTTTTCGCTGCCTAATGAAGCGGCAATGTATCTGGCGCTGTAAATTCTGAGTGATTGCCTCATTGGGTTTTTGAGTCTGCGCGAGGTTAGTATTGTTGGCTCAAGTCGCTTTGAGCAGTTTGGTGCCTTTACTTACAGGCTAAAAGTTTGTCGGCAATTGAGCATTGTTTTGCGCGGCCTAATGAAACAGCAATGTGTCTGTCGCTTTAAGTTTCAGCGTGATTGCCTCATTGAGTTGTAGCGCCAACATGTGATGAGTTGATTTGTCGGAGAGGGTTTCCACATTGGCCGAGTTGCTAAATGAAAGCCTGCATTGGTCAGTTCATAGGTAAAAGTTGAGCCAGTTCTAATTCAAGGAAACTCGAAGTTTGGTCAATGATTTCAGTGGGTTATTCTTGAGTTGGTTCAAATGTAAAGTGTTGAAGCTTAAGCATAACAAACGCCTCAAGAGGGACTGTCAACGCGTGGCGTTTCCAGTCCCAATGAGTCGCGGTGGTTACGGTTGTTGTGGTTGAGTTTGGTGTTATGCGTTGCCAGCCCCTTAGGCGGGCGTTATGTTGCAATTGGCTTTAGGAATGCTCTAAAGTATCGCTTCTAAACGACTAAGCAGGCGATAAAGTAGATGTATCAATTACGGTGTACCAAAAAAGTCCAAGATGCATTTGGGCTTAAGCCATCTGATTTGGCTGAAGCGCAAGATGAAAATTTTGTAATAGGTAATTGGTATGTAAACCTTTTTACTGTTGAACGTCGTAAATGCCTCGTTTTTATGGAAGAGCAAACCTTGATGTCATTTGTTCTTATCGGTTTACGAAAAGAACATATCAAAGACATCGGCGTAATCTTTAAGAAAGGTGTGCTACAACTGCTTGAGCTTGAAGGGTTTCCAGATGACATCATAGCTGCCTTTGAGCGAGCTCCTGAAAAGGTTTTGTTCACAAAAACAGAAAGTAGAAAACTGTTAGGCAACATGACGGATGTTCTTAATGGCTATGAGCACTACATCTATTGTGATGGTGGTTTGCAGAATTGTGACTTAAGTGACGTGACTTTACGTGTTAACCGAACTCCACAACGCAATCTAGGTTGGGATTATCCAATAGATGCATTGAATAAGCTTTTGGGTTCGGCAACATAACAAACGCCTCAAGAGGGACTGTCAACGCGTAGCGTTTCCAGTCCCATTGAGCCAATGAGTCGCGGTGGTTACGGTTGTTGTGTTTGAGTTTAGTGGTAATGCGTTGCCAGCCCCTTAGGCGGGCGTTATAGCGATTCGGAGAATATCTTGAAATCTTTGTTAAATTTAGCTCAACGTCACTGGCTGTTACTCACATTTTTAATAGCTCTGGCAATTACGGTTTTGTCTCTATATCCGTTGGATAATCTTCCTTCCGTTCCAGGGACAGATAAAACTCACCATTTTATTGCTTATGGGGCTTTGGCATTTCCAGTAGCGTTAGCGAGACCCGAAAAGTGGTTGTTATTTATCGTTGGCTTCTTAGTTTATAGTGGCTTTATTGAATTAGTTCAGCCATATGTAAATCGTTATGGTGAGTGGCTCGATTTAGGCGCAAATGGTGCAGGACTAGTTGTCGGCATTTCAATTGCTTCTTTTGCTCGGTCGATTATTCTGAAAGAAAAATCGCTATAACAAGCGCCTCAAGAGGGACTGTCAACGCGTGGCGTTTCCAGTCCCAATTAGCCGCGGTGGTTTCGGTTGTTGTGTTTGAGTTTAGTGGTAATGCGTTGTCAGCCCCTTAGGCGGGCGTTAGCTTCTTAAAGGCTAGAATTATCAAAATCTAAGCTCATTTGCTGTGAAAATTCAGCTTTTAACGTTCAAATTCCACAACTTGGTTTTCGAGTCTTTCGGATGCTGACTTGGTAGAAAGTGTTGAATGTTCAGCAGTTTCAAAGTCGCTGAAAACCATCAAGCCTCGATGCTTCAATGTTGTTGGATTTTTCACACGGAAAGTTTGCTTTCACAAAAGGCTACATCATTGCTTTGATCTTGCTTTCTTTGTCGTGGATTCTTAACCGTGGTCAACTTAACCTGATCGTTTTGAGTTTTGGCAGCCCACTTCACAGCTTTTGGCGTTGGACGTGTGCTTGCTTGATGCTTTTGCGTAAAATGACTTTCAAGTAAATGTGTTTAAAAATCATTGTTAAACAATAGGCTACGAAGCTAACAAACGCCTCAAGAGGGACTGTCAACGCGTGGCGTTTCCAGTCCCAATGAGCCGCGGTGGTTACGGCTGTTGTGATTGAGTTTAGTGTTATGCGTTGCCAGCCCCTTAGGCGGGCGTTAGTTTCTCTCAGGAAAAATCATCAAAAATTCACGCACAAGGTTCTGAAAATTCAGTCTTTATCGTTCAAGCTGCACATTTTGGCTTTTGGGTTTTTACTGATGCTGTTCTGGTAGAAAGCGTTGAAAGTTCAGCGGTTTCAAAATCGCTGATAACCAACAAGCTTTGATGTTTCAATGTTGTCGGACGTTCAACTTGATCAGTTTGGTTTCATAAAAGGCTGAATCATCGCTGTGATCTGGCTTTCTTTATCGCGGATTCTTAACCGTGGCCAAATTAACCTTGTTCGGTTTAAGTTTTGGCTGCCAACTTCACAGCTTTTGGCGTTGGACGTGTGCTTGTTCGATGCATTTGCGTAAAATGACTTTCAAGCAAATGTGTTAAAAGTCATTGCTAAACAATAGGCTACGAAACTAACAAACGCCTCAAGAGGGACTGTCAACGCGTGGCGTTTCCAGTCCCATTGAGCCGCGGTGGTTACGGCTGTTGTGTTTGAGTTTGGTGGTAATGCGTTGTCAGCCCCTTAGGCGGGCGTTATGTGTTTTGAGGATTATATGAGATTTCCAGATTTACGTTTGCATGATTCGGTCGTTCAATCTATCGAGTATTTGTGGGAGCAAAAATCAGTTCGAATAACTGGATTACTATGCTCGAAAGAGAGCGTGCAGTTCGAAATTGGTTTCTCAGAGGTATCAGCCGTGAATATAACCCAATCAGAGCCGTGGGGACCATCGGTTTCAGTCAACGAAGTAAGAGTGTCAGAGAAAGGAGCGTACATTATAGAGATGCAATCAGGAGACGATATCCAAGTATTTGCTAGTTCTTTCGCCTACAAAGAAGTACACACATAACAAAGCATTTAAGAGTGATTCGCAACGCTTGGCGTTTTCGCTTCGCTCAAATATAGCCAAGCGTTGCTCACACCTTAATGCGGCGTTATGCATTTTTTAGGAAAGAGGAACTATGGTTGTTGAAGTCAGGCGAGCAGAGCCATCAGATGCTAAAGCGATAAAAGGAATTTATGAGTGTCCAAATGCCTACACCGGCACATTACAACTTCCGCTTCCATCCTCAGATATGTGGGAAAAACGTTTCCAGAATATTCCAGAGCATGTTTATGCGTATGTGGCAGTAGTGGACGGTGAAGTAGTAGGTAATTTGGGGTTTGAGCTATGTACCAATCCGCGACGTCGTCACGTCGGTACATTCGGTATGGGCGTAAAAGACGATGTTCAAGGTTTAGGTGTAGGTAGTGCTTTACTGAAAACGGTTATCGATTTAGCGGATAACTGGCTGAATGTGAAACGAATCGAATTGACGGTCTATGTGGATAACGAACGAGCGATTAATTTGTACAAGAAATTCGGCTTTGTAATTGAAGGTGAGTCGAAAGCTTATGCATTCAGAAATGGCAGCTACGTTGACGTTTATCATATGGCTCGCGTTGTGGCACATGCATAACAAACGCCTCAAGAGGGACTGTCAACGCGTGGCGTTTCCAGTCCCATTGAGCCGCGGTGGTTTCGGTGGTTGTGTTTGGGTTTGGTTGTTATGCGTTGTCAGCCCCTTAGGCGGGCGTTAGCTTCTTAAAGCAAAAATCATCAAAATCTAAGCTAAATTGTTCTGAAAACTCTGCTTTTAACATTCAAATTGTACAACTTGGCTTGCGAGTTTTTGTTGATGCTGATTTGGTAGAAAGTGTTGAAATTTCAGCAGTTTCAAAGTCGCCGTAAGCTAACAAATCTCGATGCTTCAATGTTGTTGGATGTTCCACACTGAAAGTTTGGTTTCACAAAGGGCTGCATAATCGCTGTGATCTGGCTTTCTTTGTCGCGGACTCTTAACCGTGGCCAACTTAACTTTGATCGTTTTAGGTTTTGGTCGCCCACTTCACAGCTTTTGGCGTTGGACGTGTGTTTGCTTGATGCTTTTACGTAAAATCGCTTTTCAAGCAAAGGTGTTTAAAAGTTATTGGGAAACAATAGGCTACGAAGCTAACAAACGCCTCAAGAGGGACTGTCAACGCGTGGCGTTTCCAGTCCCAATGAGCCCCGGTGGTTTCGGTTGTTGTGTTTGAGTTTAGTGTTATGCGTTGCCAGCCCCTTAGGCGGGCGTTAGTTTCTCTCAGGAAAAATCATCAAAAATTCATGCACAAGGTTCTGAAAATTCAGCCCTTAGCGTTCAAGTCTCACTATTTGGCTTTTGAGTTTTTCCTGATGTTGATTTGGTAGAAAGTGTTGAAAGTTCAGCGATTTCAAAGTCACTGAAAACCAACAAGCCTTGAAGCTTCAATGTTGTCGGATGTTCAACACGGCCAGTTTGGTTTCACAAAAGGCAGCATCATCGCTGTGATCTGGTTTTCTTTGTCGCGGACTCTTAAGCGTGGCCAACTTAACCTTGATCGTTTTGAGTTTTGGCAGCTAACTTCACAGCTTTTGGCGTTGGACGTGTGCATGTTCGATGCATTTGCGTAAAATGCTTTTCAAGTAAAGGTGTTGTTAAACAATGGGCTACGAAACTAACAAACGCCTCAAGAGGGACTGTCAACGCGCGGCGTTTCCAGTCCCATTGAGCCGCGGTGGTTACGGTTGTTGTGATTGAGTTTAGTGTTATGCGTTGTCAGCCCCTTAGGCGGGCGTTAGTTTCTATCTAGAAAAATCATCAAACGCTCAGGTTCAACGTTCTGAAAAATCAGCTTTAAGCGTACAAGTTGCACAATTTAGCTTTTGAGTTTTGACTGATGCTGATTTGGTAGAAAGTGTTGAAAGTTCAGCTGGTTCAAAGTCGCTGAAAACCAACAAGCCTCGAAGCTTCAACGTTGTTGGATGTTTAGCACGGTCAGCTTAGTTGCACAAAGGGCTGCATCATCGCTGTGATCTTGCTTTCTTTGTCGCGGACTCTTAACCGTGGCCAACTTAACCTTGATCGTTTTAAATCTTGGCAGCCAACTTCACAGCTTTTGGCGTTGGACGTGTGTTTGCTTGATGCTTTTGCGTAAAATTACTTTCAAGCAAATGTGTTAAAAAAGTCATTTTTAAACAAGGAGCTACGAAACTAACAAACGCCTCAAGAGGGACTGTCAACGCGTGGCGTTTCCAGTCCCAATGAGCCGAGGTGGTTTCGGTTGTTGTGTTTAAGTTTGGTGGTAATGCGTTGCCAGCCCCTTAGGCAGGCGTTATGTTCTCTATCTGTAAATCGTCAAATTATTGCAGGCAATTTGTTGCCCGTGAGCAAGTTTTTGCCTCGCCAATTTTCGCGTTATCATGCGCTTAAAGCAGAATAAGCGAGGATGTCAAAGCCATGACAAAAGATATTAGTCGGTACAATATGCGTTGGGTTGAGGGGGACACTTTACCTGAAGCTCCAAAGCCTAAACTTTCTCCGAAAGAACGGTATTTAAAGCAACTCCAAGAGAATCATCGACAATCTGAAGAAACGTGGTCTTATGTCCAAGCAAACGAAGACCGTTATGCATTACAAAGAGCGGATGTCCTTACTCGCCGAAATGCCTCACAAATGCTTGATGATTCTCTTCGAGACTCACTAAGTTCGCAGTGTTCACTTGAAGAAGAAATGGCAAAGAATCATCAACATGTTCTTATTGCAGACTTAGAAGATGCCCATAAAATCTTGCACAACATTTGGTTGGAGTCTGGTCGTGATGCTGCTGCCATTGCTGCGAGTATCAACACGTCTAAATCCTGGTTTAACCATACAGAGCCAATGTTTAATGCCCATTCAATCGCAAAGCAATTTGGTGACATGGGTATTAAAGCCGACTTGGTGGAGAGCAAAGGAAAAACCTTTGTGGCATTTTCTGGTACGGATAAAAATGGCAAAGTCTTAAATCATGCCTTCGTAAACGGTACTCGTATCAATATGAACGGCAAAAAGTACCCATTGAACTCGTTCAAATCCATGCAAGCAGGATTCAGTCCCAAATCAAAATCGGCCAATTTTAAAGGTGCAGCCGCATTAACATTTGTGGTGTCGGCAAGTATAGCGACAACTGATCTGGTGTTTAAAGATGATTATCATCTGGTTAATTGGTTTGGGAATGTTGGCTCAGACATGTTTAAAGCTCTAGTACAGTTTGGTGCTGGAGAAGCGGCGTTGTGGATAGCCGCTACTTATAGTGCTCCTATTGTTATTGGTGCGATAGCATGTGTTGCTGTTTATGCGCTGATCGAGCTGGCTTGGGACGACTTTAAGATTTCCAATCACCTTGTCGAGGCTTTAGAAAATGTCGCAACAGAATAAAGTCCGTCTAGCGGGCATTGCCCTAATTGCATTGATGTTACTCTGTTGGATATATCCTTCTTATGGAGTATTTCGTGATTACTTAGCTTTATTGAACAAGGAGTCTGTTGTAAGGCTATCTGTTCTAACTCTTTGGGTTCCAATGGGATGTCTAGGTGCTGTTTTTTGTTTACTGTGGATGTCGCCCAAAGCACTCTACTATGGGAAAGGGATTGGAAAAGTTTATTCTCCTAATGCAATGAAATTAGCCAACAAGATATGTATTTCATTTGCTCTAGTTGGTGTTGCATTTGCTGCTGGTTGGACATATCACACGTTGGATCTTCTGGAACAATATGGTTATGTCTACAGTAGAGATTTAACTAAGATAACTCCAACAGGGATTCATCTAATGTATGTTCGAGCAAATTAAATAGAACTAGTTTCGGCACGAACATAACAAACGCCTCAAGAGGGACTGTCAACGCGTGGCGTTTCCAGTCCCAATGAGCCGCGGTGGTTGCAGTTATTGTGTTTAGGTTTAGTGTTATGCGTTGCCAGCCCCTTAGGCGGGCGTTATGCTTAATCCATTAAAATCAGTAGGTTGTGTTTGTCGATTTCTTTGGCATTTTGTTCAGGTTTTGTCGGCAATTCAATATTGTTTTTCGCTGCCTAACGAAGCGGCAATGTATCTGGCGCTGTAAATTCTGAGTGATTGCCTCATTGGGTTTTTAAGTCTGCGCGAGGTGAGTTTGGCTTTCTCAAGTCGCTTTGAGCAGTCTGGTGCCTTTACTTACAGGCTAAAAGTTTGTCGGCAATTGAGCATTGTTTTGCGCGGCCTAATGAAACAGCAATGTGTCTGTCGCTTTAAGTTTCAGCGTCATTGCCTCATTGAGTTGTAGCACCAACATGTGGTGAGTTGGTTTGTCGGAGAGGGTTTCCACATTGGCCGAGTTGCTAAATGAAAGCCTGCATTGGTCAGTTTTAATTCAAGAAAACTCGAAGTTTGGTCAATAATTTCAGTGAGTTATTCTTGAATGGGTTTAAATGTAAAGTGTTGAAGCTTAAGCATAACAAACGCCTCAAGAGGGACTGTCAACGCGCGGCGTTTCCAGTCCCATTGAGCCGCGGTGATTACGGTTGTTGTGGTTAAGTTTAGTGTTATGCGTTGCCAGCCCCTTAGGCGAGCGTTATGTACTAGGTAGAAAAAATGAACAATAACATTAGATTGAATATGTACAAATATGTGTCCACAGAGCTCGCTTATATTGTGCTTATGTGGTTTGTTTTATATTGGCTTTCAAGTGGTTTTCATCAGTGGATACAAACATTTATATTATTAATGTGTTGTGGTGCAGCCGCTAGAATCTTTATTTTATGGAATAAGTTTCGGCAAGGTTCTCTAGAAATATCAGGTGGGCAGCTATTTTTTAAAGGGTTGGCCTGTGATGTAACTTTGTTGAATAACTTTCTGCCCTTAGGAATAGGTTCGACCATAAAAGTCTCATATTTTGAAGATACTATGCAGAAACGTAGTATTTACATTTCGAAAAATGCGCTAAGTCATGAAGATTGGCTCCAATTGCTGGAGCATCGTACATAACAAACGCCTCAAGAGGGATTGTCAACGCGTGGCGTTTCCAATCCCAATAGGCCGTAGTGGTTATGGTTGTTGTGTTTGAGTTTAGTGTTATGCGTTGCCAACCCCTTAGGCGGGCGTTAGCTGTCATTCAGCGTCAATGGAAGGAAACATGATGAAAATCAGCATTAAGGTTTGTGTTATTGCGCCGAGAGATCGGGTTTGGGCTGCGTACACCACACCAGATGACATTATCAAATGGAATGCAGCTTCAGACGACTGGCATACAACTAAAGCAACCGTAGATCTTCGCACTGGAGGTGACTTTACTTCTCGTATGGAAGCTAAAGATGGAAGTTTTGGGTTTGATTTTTCGGGCACTTACACCAATGTGGTGATTGGTCATCTTCTGGAGTATGAGTTTGGCGGACGAACAGCGAAAGTCGCGTTTTCCGAAGTGGAAAGCGGTACTCAGATTGACATTGAATTTGACCCTGAACAGGAAAATTCCGTTGAACTACAGCGAGATGGTTGGCAAGCAATTCTCAACAATTTTAAACAGTATGTGGAAAACAAAAACAGCTAACAAACGCCTCAAGTGGGACTGTCAACGCGCGGCGTTTCCAGTCCCACTGAGCTGCGGTGGTTACGGTTGTTGTGTTTGAGTTCAGTGTTAATGCGTTGCCAGCCCCTTAGGCGGGCGTTAGCTTCTTAAAGCGAAAATCATCAAAATCTGAAGTTAATTGCTTTGAAAACTCTGCTTTTAGCATTCTAATTTCACAACTTGGCTTTCAAGTTTCTCTGATGCCGATTTGGTAGAAATTGTTGAAAGTTCAGCAGGTTCAAAGCCGCTGAAAACCCACAAGCCTCGATGCTTCAAGGTTGTTGGATGTTCCACACGGCAAGTTTGGCTTCACAAAAGGCAGCATCATCGCTGTGATCTGGTTTTCTTTGTCGCGGACTCTTAACCGTGGTCAACTTAGCCTAGATCGTTTTAAGTTTTGGCAGCCAACGTCACAGCTTTTGGCGTTGGACATGTGTTTGCGTGATGCTTCTGCGTAAAATCGCTTTCAAGCAAATGTGTTTAGAAAGTCATTGTTAAACAATAGGCTACGAAGCTAACAAACGCCTCAAGAGGGACTGTCAACGCGTGGCGTTTCCAGTCCCATTGAGCCGCGGTGGTTGCAGTTGTTGTGTTTGAGTTTGGTGTAATGCGTTGTCAGCCCCTTAGGCGGGCGTTATGCCACAAGGTGTTTAACATAGAGGAAAATAAATGGATTTAAATTCACTACTGTTATTTGTTGTTGCTTGTCTAACAATCAATATGATCCCAGGGCCAGATGTCATCTACATTGTTTCAAATACAATGAAAGGCAAAATGGCAAGCGGAATGAAAGCAGCTGTTGGGCTAGGTATTGGTTATTTTGTGCATACGTTAGCGGCTTGTTTAGGTTTATCCGCAATAATCTTAAGTTCTGCATTAGCTTTTAGTGTAGTGAAATGGTTGGGAGCGGCTTACTTAGTCTATCTAGGTATCCAGTCTTTACTTTCCATGTGGCGTGGAGGCAGCAAAATTGTTGTTTGCGAAAGCTCGGATAGTAATAAAAACGTATTTGTACAAGGTATCGTCGTCAGCGTTTTGAATCCGAAAGTAGCCCTATTCTTTCTTTCATTTTTGCCTCAGTTTATTGATACTTCGGCTGGTTCCGCATCGATGCAATTATTCATGCTTGGTTTAGTGTTCAGCACTTTAGCTACAGTGTGTAACGTTTTATATGCTTCAGTGGGTAGTTGGGTGTTTAATCGACCTAATTCCCAGCGATATTCTCGAGTGCTTGAGGGGGTATCGGGAGTTCTACTTATTGGGTTGGCAGGCAAAGTGGCCATCAGTGAGCGCTAGTGGCATAACAAACGCCTCAAGAGGGACTGTCAACGCGTGGCGTTTCCAGTCCCATTGAGCCGCAGTGGTTACAGTTGTTGTGTTTGAGTTTAGTGGTATGCGTTGTCAGCCCCTTAGGCGGGCGTTATGCATAATCCATAAAAATCAGCAGGTTGTGATTGTCGATCCCTTAGGCATGTTGTTCAGGTTTTGTCGGCAATTCAATATTGTTTTTCGCTGCCTAATGAAACAGCAATGTGTCTATCGCTTCAAGTTTCAGCGTGATTGCCTCATTGAGTTATTGTGCACATGCGTGGTGAGTGAGTTTGTCGGAGAGGGTTTTCACATTGGCCTAGTTGTTAAATGAAAGCCTGCATTGGTCAGTTCATAGGTAAAATCAAAGTAAAAGTTGAGCCTGTTCTAATTCAAGGAAATTCGAAGTTTGGTCAATGATTTCAGAGGGTTACTCTTGGCTTGGTTCAGATGTAAAGTGTTGAAGCTTAAGCATAACAAACGCCTCAAAGGGACTACCAACGCGCGGCGTTTCTAGTCCCATTGAGCTGCGGTGGTTTCGGTTGTTGTGTTTGAGTTTAGTTGTATGCGTTGTCAGCCCCTTAGGCAGGCGTTATGCTTAATCCATAAAGATCAGTAGGTTGTGGTTGTCGACTCCTTTGGTATTTCGTTCATGTTTTTTCGGCAATTCAATATTGTTTTTCGCTGCCTAATGAAGCGGCAATGTATCTGGCGCTGTAAATTCTGAGTGATTGCCTCATTGGGCTTTTGAGTCCACGTGAGGTGAGTTTTGCTCTCTCAAGTCGCTTTGGGCAGTTTGGTGCCTTTACTTATAGGCTGAAAGTTAGTCGGCAATTGAGCATTGTTTTTCGCTGCCTAATGAAACAGCAATGTGTCTGTCGCTTTAAGTTTCAGCGTTATTGCCTCATTGAATTATTTTTCCTATGCGTGGTGAGTTGGTTTGTCGGAGAGGGTTTCCACATTGGCCTAGTTGCTAAATGAAAGCCTGCATTGGTCTGTTCATAGGTAAAAGTTGCGCCAGTTCTAATTCAAGGGAGTTTAAAGTTTGGTCAATGATTTCAGTGGGTTATTGTTGACTGGGTTCAAATGTAAAGTGTTGAAGCTTAAGCATAACAAACGCCTCAAGAGGGACTGTCAACGCGCGGCGTTTCCAGTCCCATTGAGCCGCGGTGGTTTCGGTTGTTGTGTTTAAGTTTGGTTGTTATGCGTTGCCAGCCCCTTAGGCGGGCGTTATGCATTAGAGGACGATTATGAGTCAAAATTTAACAAATAGACTAAAAGCGGAATTTATCAATCTCACAGGTGTGGATTGTAAAGCTGTCTATATGGAAATGGGAGAAGATCATATACCCACAGCTTTAAAAAATGATGAGAAGGGTGTTTATGTCTTTCTCTATGGAAACTACTGTTTTAAAGTAGGTAAAGCTGGAGCTAAGAGCCAAGCCCGTTGGAACTCTCATCACTATAATTTAGATAAAACGACACCGAGCACATTTCCAAAATCAATTCAGAAAGATGTGGAACGTTTTAAGCGGTTTTTCCCAGTGGAGAAACATGATGAAATAGATAGTTTAAATCCCGACAACGTCAAAGACTGGATTAAGAACAATATCTCTCGAATAGAGTTTAAAATCTCTAGCTCTGAGTCTGATTACGCGTTGAATTTTTTAGAATCACTCATTCAATTTAGGTTAATGCCAGAATATGAAGGAAAAAATGCATAACAAACGCTTCAAGAGGGACAACCAACGCGTAGCATTTTTATTATGCATTGGTTTTTGTGATTACGTTGTTATGCAAAAGTTTAATAGTAGCGTTGGCTGCCCCTTAAGCGGGCGTTAACTGGCAAAATGGAAATGCCAAAAGCATCTGAGCAAAAGGAGTTTGCAAATGTTTCGTTGTGGGCAATGCCGTCATTTCGAAAGAGCTAAAAATAATCTCAAGGATCTTTGTGGTGCTTGGGAACAACCTACGACTGCAACGCGTGAAGCTTGCGGATTTTTTATGCTCAGAAAACCAGCCCGAGATGTGAAAACACCAAACGAAGAGTAGAGTAATCTTCTTTTTGTTGGTTAAAAGTGCAGTGAAAATCATAAGCGCTGGCCAGTTAACAAACGCCTCAAGAGGGACTGTCAACGCGTGGCGTTTCCAGTCCCATTGAGCCGCGGTGGTTATGGTTGTTGTGTTTGAGTTTAGTGTTATGCGTTGCCAGCCCCTTAGGCGGGCGTTATAACGCAAATGGAGTTCGTACGTTGAAAATGGATATATTTATAGTTGATGCATTTACAGATCAACAATTTAAAGGGAACTCAGCTGCGGTCATTCCCGTTGAACAATGGCCTTCAGATGACCTAATGCAGAATATTGCAGCTGAAAATAACCTCTCAGAAACAGCTTATGTAAAAGCTATAGGCTCTAACCAATACGAAATTCGTTGGTTCTCACCAATGACTGAAATTGACTTTTGTGGTCATGCTACGTTGGCATCTGCTTTCGTATTGTTTAAAGAGCTTGGTGTAACACACCAAATCGAGTTCATAACTCGTGAAGTCGGTAACTTAACGGTCATTCTTAATGTAAACAACGAAATCGAAATGACCTTTCCTAACCAAAAACCAGAAGCTGTATCACTTGTTCCTGCACAGTTATTGGCTGGCTTATCGAAACAGCCGGTAGAGGTTCTAAGAAATAGACAAGCATATTTTGCCGTCTATGAAAATGAGCATGACGTTCTTGAAGTGACTTACGTTTCTGAACAACTGAAACAGCTCGCGCCATTGGATGTGGTCGTCACTTCTAAATCCGAAGACTATGACTTCATATCTCGTTACTTTTGGCCTGCGAACGGTGGTGACGAAGATCCCGTGACAGGCTCTATTCATTCTGGGTTGGCTCCTTACTGGGCTGATAAATTGGGTAAATCAGATTTAGTTGCTTACCAAGCTTCAAGAAGAGGTGGTGTCTTAAAGTGCAGCGTGTCAGGTAAATCAATAGTCATCTCTGGAAAAGGTGTTTTGTATCTTAAAGGGCAGGTTTACGTTTAGTGGAAATCTGCGTTATAACAAACAATTTAAGAGGGATTCCCAACGCTTGGCATTTTTGTTTCTACTTCAAATTTAGTGTTTATGGCACAATGCTTTAAGTTGGGTGGTAGCGTTGCTCACCCCTTAATTGGGCGTTAGCTGAATGTAAGGAATCTTTAATGTCAGTTGAACAAGTTGTAAGAGGTTTTATCGAGCAAGTTCGTTCTGGGAAAAGCCCTGAATTGTCTGCTCAATATTTAGCACCAGTTGTCATAGCTCATCAAATTGTGTCCGGAGTGTCGGAAGCAATAGAAAGAACACCGGAAAATTATCGTTTGCACGTAGAAGAATTTCTCGAGGCTTATGGCAGTTATGAGCTTCTTATTGAAGAGTTTTTAGTCCAAGACGAAAAAGTGTATGTGCGTTGGCGTCAAGAAGGCCGACATGTAGGAAACATCTTGGGTTATGAGCCAACAGGTTTGAAGCTTTCGACAGTAGGAAGCGCAGTTTATAGAGTCAGTGGAAACAAAATTGTCGAATACTGGATTCAGCAGGAGAATCAGGGTTTACTTAATCAACTCGAAGCAAACCTTGAGCAATTCAGCTAACAAACGCCTCAAAGGGACTGTCAACGCGTAGCATTTCCAGTCCTAATGAGCTGCGGTGGTTTCAGTTGTTGTGATTGAGTTTAGTGTTAATGCGTTGCCAGCCCCTTAGGCGGGCGTTATGTTCTAGGGAGAAATTATGATTTACACGACAACGGAAACTATTCCTGGCAAGGAAATAGAAGCAGTTCTGGGTATTGTTAATGGGAATGTGGTCCAGTCTAAACATATAGGTCGCGATATCATGGCTGGCTTAAAAGGTATTGTGGGTGGCGAGCTTAAAGGTTATACCGAGATGTTGATGGAAGCCAGAAACATAGCGGTAGAACGATTAATCGAAGATGCAGTAAAGTTAAATGCCGATGCAATAGTGGGAATTCGTTTTACAACTAGCTCAGTTACTGATGGTGCATCAGAAATCTTAGTGTTTGGTACGGCAGTTAAACTCCGAACATAACAAGCAATTTAAGAGTGATTCGGCACGCGTGGCATTTTTGCTATGCATTGGCTTTAGTGATTAAGGTGGTATGCGGAAGAATTGGTATTGCGTGCCTCACACCTTAATTGGGCGTTAGTTTCTATCTAGAAAAAATCATCAAAAACTCAGGTTCAACGTTCTGAAAAATCAGCTTTTAGCTTTCAGTTGCACAATTTGGTTTTTGAGTTTCAGGCTGATGCTACTTTGGTAGGAAATGTTGGAGGTTCAGCGGGTTAAAAATCGCTGAAAACCAACAAGCCTTGATGGTCCAATGTTGTCGGATGTTCAACACGGTCAACTTAGTTTCACAAAAGGCTGCATTATCGCTTTGATCTTGCTTTCTTTGTCGCGGACTCTTAACCGCGGTCAACTTAACTTTGATCGTTTTGAGTTTTAGCCGTCACTTCACAGCTTTTGGCGTTGGACGTGTGCTTGTTCGATGCATTTGCGTAAAATGACTCTTAAGTAAATGTGCTTAAAAAGTCATTGTTAAACAATGAGCTACGAAACTAACAAACGCCTCAAGAGGGACTGTCAACGCGTGGCGTTTCCAGTCCCAATGAGCCGCGGTGGTTATGGTTGTTGTGTTTGAGTTTAGTGTTATGCGTTGCCAGCCCCTTAGGCGGGCGTTAGCCGTTTGAAAGCTTGCTATGCTTAGAGTGATAGAATAGTATCACTTTAGTATTTCTTTGGAGCAGCTTAAATGAAAGTAGAACTTGTGACGTCACTAAAACGTCAGGCCACTAAGATCCTTGCCGATCTTCATGATACGAAAGAGCCAGTTTTGATAACTGAGCACGGAAAACCGTCAGCTTACCTTATTGATGTAGACGACTATGAATTTATGCAAAATCGTTTAGCGATCCTGGAAGGTATTGCTCGCGGAGAGCGAGCTTTAGCGGATGGTAAAGTGGTCAGCCATCAAGATGCTAAGGACAGAATGTCAAAATGGTTGAAATAATTTGGACGGAGCCGGCTCTATCCGACTTGAATGATATTGCTGAATACATCGCGCTTGAAAATGTCGTGGCTGCTAAACAACTGGTGCAAACCGTTTTTACAAAAGTTGAACGTTTGGCCGATTTTCCAGAGTCTGGGCGCGTCCCTCCAGAACTAGAACACCTCAATTATCGTGAAGTCGTTGTAAATCCGTGTCGTGTTTTCTACAAGTATGATGATGCAAAGGTTCGTATTCTTTTTGTTATGCGTGCGGAGCGAGATTTGCGTCGGTTAATGCTTACGAAACAGTAGGTTTGAAAAAAACGGCTAACAAACGCCTCAAGAGGGACTGTCAACGCGTGGCGTTTCCGGTCCCAATGAGCTGAAGTGGTTATGGCAGTTGTGTTTGAGTTTAGTGGTTTTGCGTTGCCAGCCCCTTAGGCGGGCGTTATGTGTTTTATGGAGGGAAAGTTATGTGCTTATCAGATGACTGGTTTAATGACAGTAACAACAGAAGGCTTTGTTGCGTAATTCGGTCAGAGAACCAAACTGCCTGTAATTGGTTAATTATTATGCAACACACTGAGTTTCAGGCATACCTAGCCCTGTAAGTTTGTTCAGCGCTTTAATCATGGCGTAAGTTTCACCAACCTGAGCATTGTAGTTTCTCAGACTTAATCGTCCACCTAACAACTGCTTCACTCGATACATTGTTGTTTCTGATAGTGAGCGTTTATGATAACCGTACCGCTTTTTCCACTTATTGTTGGAGCCGTAGAGCTTCTGGCAACCTACCGCTAAATTCCTTGGATGACCATTCTCCCAGAAGGCTGCCCCTTCTCTAGGAGGGATGAGTGGTATAGCTCGCTTGAACCGTATGGCATCGTGGCAATCCCTTGTGTCATAAGCGCCATCACCAGATATCTCGATTACTCTTCGGCGTGTTTGCTTGAGCAAGTTAGGAAGGACTTCTGCATCGGTAACATTAGATACACTCAGTTCTGCCGCGACGATTTCGTGAGTGCTGGTGTCTACCGCTAAATGCAACTTTCTCCAGACTCTTCGCTTCCCGTCAGTACCATGCTTCTTGACCTTCCACTCACCTTCGCCATAAACCTTGAGACCTGTTGCATCAATAGCTAGATGCTGTATTGCACCTCTACTATTTGGTTTAAATGAAACCTCGACTTGCTTAGCTCTTCGACTGATACAACTGTAATGTGGGCAGACTATAGGGACGTTAGCCAATGAAAAAACAGAATCGATAAACCCTTGCAATGCTCTCAACGGCATTGAGAAAACTCGTTTCACCATAAGCGCAGTAGTAATGGCTAAGTCGCTGAACTGAGGAGGTCTACCTCGTTTATCTTGTTTGCTCTGCTTCCACTGGCGAATGGCTTCTTCATCAATCCAGAAAGTGAGTGAACCACGGTTGATTAAGGCTTTGTTGTACTGTTTCCAGTTCGTTGTTTTGTAGCGAGGTTTAGGCATGAGACTAGGATAATTAACTTACTTAGCCGATCAGATCGCAACCTTCTGATTTAGTTCCCTCGAATTACGCAACAAAGCCCCGCTACAGTAGTCTACATCGCATTAGGTGCATGGTCTGTATATTTGCTGCTTATCCTTTGGGGCAGTAATCTATTATGGAGCACTATCGATAAGGCTGTGAAAATCCAAGGTAAGCCAATAAAAGACAGTTAACAAACGCCTCAAGCGGGACTGTCAACGCGTGGCGTTTCCAGTCCCAATGAGCCGAAGTTGTTCCGGTTGTTGTGTTTGAGTTTGGTGGTATGCGTTGCCAGCCCCTTAGGTGGGCGTTAGTTTCTCTCAAGAAAAATCATCAAAAATTTACGCACAAGGTTCTGAAAATTCAGCTTTTAGCGTTCAAATTGCACAATTGGGCTTTTGAGTTTTTCTTGATACTGATTTGGTAGAAAGCGTTGAAAGTTCAACAGTTTCAAAGTCGTTTTAAGCCATCAAATCTCGATGCTTCAACTCTGTTGGATGTTCAACACTCAAAGTTTGGTTTCGCAAATGGCTTCATCATCGCTGAAATTATGCTTTCTTTGTCGCGGACTCTTAACCGTGGTCAACTTAACCTTGATCGTTTTGAGTTTTGGCGGTCAACTTCACAGCTTTTGGTGTTGGACGTGTGTTTGTTTGATGCATTTGCGTAAAATGTTTTTTAAACAAACGAGTTAAAAAATCATTGTTAAACAATGGGCTACGAAACTAACAAACGCCTCAAGAGGGACTGTCAACGCGCGGCGTTTCCAGTCCCAATGAGCCGAAGTGGTTACGGTTGTTGTATTTGAGTTTAGTGTTAATGCGTTGCCAGCCCCTTAGGCGGGCGTTAGTTGCCAATCAGCAACAAATCAGTCGTTTGGAAATTTTTGTTTCTGATGTAGTACACGCATTATTCGAATTTTAGAACCATCAACCCAATACGAAACAATCATTGATATCTCAGGGATAATAAGCAATCGGCCTCTAATGCCATCACGCTGAACACCCATTAGTGGTTGCTCAAGCAAATTTTCGACTTTGGCTTCTATGAGCTCGTCCGTTTTTTCAGCGGCTGCTGGGTTAAAGTCGTAAAGAAATTCGAAAATTTTCTCACGATCATTGAGAGATGCTTCTTCCCAGAAAATCATGCGTGGCCTCGATTTCGGATTTTAGCTTTGCGTTCAGCCATTCGTGCTTTGGCGATGTCATGTTCAATGAATACTGCTTTTCCTGAGTCGAACTTCTCAAATGCTTGATTCACTTGTTCAGTTAGCCATGCATCGTGAGATAATGCCTTGCGTTGCTGCTCAGCTAATTGTTCAGTGAGTTCACGGCAAGCATCGCTAAGGGTTCGACCTTGGCTTTCAGCCATTTGTTGAGCTAAACGTTTTGTTTCTTCGTCTACACGAAATTGAATTCTAGTATCCATGGTGAGCTCCTTTGTTGTGTGTACGAATGTTAGCACTGGTATTGGGGTAGGGCAACTAACAAACGCCTCAACAGGCCGTTCAACAGTCGCTGTGCTTTCACCAAGCGTTTGCGGCTCAAATAGTCATAAAAGCTGGATAGTGCGATATCAAATACTGAACAGACCAATTCCACCGCTTCCTGCCCTCTCAATTGGTCTATCAGCGCGTACGTTCGAGTTCGTCCTGCATCAAGAGAGCGGTTGCCTTTTTTAAGATAGCTTTCTCTCTCTCCAGCCGATTAATTCTGGCTTCAAGCTCCTGAATCTTTTGCTGCTCAGGCGTCAATGCTTTACTCAGTGGAGTTGCACCGCCACGTTCGGCTTCCAACTTATTGACCCATCGTCTGAGTGCAGTCTCACCGATATCCAGTGAGCGACTTGCCTCTGGGATGGAATAACCTTGGTTCAGTACCAAACTGGCCGCTCCAAGTTTGAACTCTGGAGTAAAGGAACGTCTTTTTCTGGTCATGAAACACCTCTTAATCAGGTGGCAACTTTACCACCTAAAATGGTGTCCGAGTTCATTAGACCACTACATTTCTACCGTTATCAAGAATTGGTTGAGACGGGGGGATTGATGCTCTGATTAACCAGAGCCGAAGATCACCGAATTTAAAGAACCGTGTTGATAGTGAAACTGAGCAAGCCGTTATCAAATACGCCATCGACTTCCTAGCTCATGGGCAAGTTAGAACGAGTAATGAATTACGTAAACTGGGGTGTTTATCTCTCCAAGTGGCGTACGATCAATCTGGCTTCGCAATGACCTGAGAACTTCAAGAAACATCTTATCGCACTTGAGAAACAGGTCGCAGAGAACGGTATTATCCTAACGGATGAGCAAGTCGCGGCTCTTGAGCGTAAGAAGCACGATGATGAGGCTTGTGGTGAGATAGAAACAGCGCATCCAGGTTATCTCGGCTCTCAAGACACGTTCTATGTTGGCAACTTGAAAGGTGCTGGGCACATCTATCAACAAACCTTCATTGATACCTACAGTAACGTCGCCTTTGCCAAGATCTACACAACGAAAACACCAATCACCGTAGCGGATATGTTGAATGATAAGGTTCTACCGTTCTTTGAGGCGCATGAACTGCCAATGCTGCGAATCTTGACTGACTCGAGGTACTGAATACTGTAACCAGCTCTACCTAGCCATTAATGATATCGACCACACGAAAACTAAAGCGATGTCACCACAAACAAATGGTATCTGCGAACGCTTCCACAAAACCATATTGAATGAGTTCTACCAAGTGACATTCAGAAAAAACTGTATAGTTCTATCGAAGAGTTGCAGAAAGATCTGGACGAATGGATGGACTACAACAATCACCGTACTCATCAAAGAAAAATGTGCTGTGGCAGAACGCTGATAGAAACATTAGAAGATGGGAATTCAATCTGGGCTGAAAAGAATCTAGCCCAGATATAATCTGACAGGCATCAAGTCGAAAAATGGGTAACTGTCAGATCAGGTCTGAATTAGTACATTTTAAGCGTATTTAATGTTGTAACTTGTTGTGCTAGCTTCTTTTAGATATCTTAAATCGTTTCTGAGCGTTTCTTTCTTTATTTAGCAAGTTGTTGAGGAAAAAATGGACTATCTCTTTTTAGTGTTAGGTCTGATTTTATTGATTTCAGGGGCTGATGGGCTTGTTAAAGGTGCTGCGCGACTTGCGGCAAGTATTGGCATCCCCAGTTTAGTCATTGGTTTAACTGTGGTTGCGTTTGGTACTAGTGCTCCTGAACTGGCAGTCAGTATTAATTCGGCGTTGTCTAATAAAACTGAGCTAGCAATGGCTAACGTTGTAGGTAGTAATATATTCAATGTGTTGTTTATATTGGGTTTGGCAGCAGTTATTACACCATTGTCCATTTCAAAACAGCTGATACGGCAGGATGTCCCTATCATGGTGTTAGTCAGTGCTGTTGTGTTCTACATGGCTACCGATGGACTACTGAGTTTGTGGGAGTGTGGGATTCTTGTTCTACTCTTAGTCGGTTACACCAGTTTCCTTTTTATACAAGGCAAAAGAAGTGATGTGCAATCTTCCGATAGCAATGATGAAGTATCCGTATTGACTACGGGGAATTATCCCACTTGGCAAAGCGCATTGTGGTTAGTTTCAGGCCTTATTCTTCTTATTATCGGTGCCAATTTGCTGGTGAGCAGTGCGGTTAATATTGCGCGAACCTTCGGTGTGAGTGAAGCTATTATCGGATTAACGATTCTTGCAATAGGTACATCGCTGCCAGAGGTTGTGACTTCGATTGTGGCAAGTTTTAAAGGGCAAAGAGATATTGCTGTTGGAAACGTGGTCGGCAGTAACACATTTAACTTATTAGCTGTACTTGGTATTTCGGGCTTGTTCAGCGGTGAAGGGTTAGCTGGGAATGCCCAATTAGTTGAGCAGGATTTTCCTATCATGCTCGGTGTTGCCTTATTGTGTTTACCCCTCATGTTTACTGGAGCTATTCTGAGTCGTCTCGAAGGTGCGCTATTTTTTGGCTTATATCTTCTATACAGTGCTTTTCTGCTTGGCAACGTTGCAAACGCAGTTTGGTTACCTACACTGACGACAATAACATGGAGTGTTGTGTTTCCTGTTACTGCTTTTTTGATTGCCATTTCTTTGCTCAAAGACTTATGGAATCAGAAAAACTTAAAGCGCAAATAGGCCGTTAATTCTATAGATTTGCCTAATACACATAGGCTCGATGTTGGCTTGTGAATCAAGTAACATCGAGTCTAATTGAAGTTAAAAGTTAATGTGCGTGATGCAGCATGCCGGTTGATATCATGGCCGTAGTTGCTATGGCTTGACAACGTGGTGATTCCACGCAGCTGCCAACGCTAGCATTGGTCTGCTCATTGCTTTTATATACAGTCTTGCCTTCTTTTATCGTTTCCAGTATTTGAATATCGACCAGTGTTTCTGAGGCAACTTTCAGTGGATTCCCTGACAAGATAACCAGATCAGCCAACTTGCCTACTTCGAGAGAGCCTTTGTTATTCTCTTCTTTATATTGTGTTGCAGCCCAGAGTGTTTGTGCTTTGAGGCCATCAAGTGCGGAGGCTTTCTGTTTTGGCCCTAGCACTCTTCCTGTACGGCTTATACGATTTACGGTTGCAGAATAAACGCGCATTGAGTTGGGGAGGGCAACAGGTGCATCATGATGAGAGGTGTAGATCATACCTAGTTCACGAGCCCAACCTGTAGGTGAAATGTTTTGTGCTCGTTTGGGTCCGAGCACTGAGTCCATATGCCAGTCACCCCAATAGAAGGTATGCATGGGGAAAAATGACGGAAATATCCCCAAACGTTTAAAGCTTTCAACTTGATCTTTGCGGGCTGTTTGAGCGTGTACGGCTACAAAGCCTCTGTCTGGCTTTCCGTGTTTTTTCTCGCTCGCTTCAATCCCTTTGAGTAACTGATCAATCGCCGCATCGCCATTGACGTGAGTTAATAACTGCCATCCATTTTTTTGGGCTAACTCAATGTATTCCGCAGCTTTTTCATCACTCATGCTCGGATAGCCTTTGTAACTTGCAGGCTGTCCGGCTGGTGGAATTAAGTAAGGTTGAGTTAACCAAGCGGTTTTGCCCTGCGGTGAACCATCTAGGTTAAGTTTGGCTCCTGCAACCCGAAAACCATTGGTATATTGGCTCGCATAGTAAGGGGGAGTGAGCACCTCCTGTGCAATTTGAATATCTGGATAAGCAGCGACATCAATCGGGAGTTTGATCTTCTGAGCCAGGTTATACATGGTTTTTACAGCAGAACTGGAAGCGCGACCTTCTTGGGCTGTGGTGTACCCAAAACTAGAATAGAGCTTCATACCTGCTTTGAAGATGACCTCGTTTTCCTGATCATTGAGTTTAGAAAATAGAGGGAGCAACATACCAAAAAATGCGGTCTCTTCTAATACGCCGTTAGGCGTTTTACCATCAGCTTCTCGGCGGATCTTTCCCCCTTCAGGATCTTCACTATCGGCTTCTATTCCTGCGAGTTGTAATGCTCTCGAGTTTAAAGCTGCCAAATGTCCAGATTGATGAATGATCAGGATAGGAAGAGTTTGGGATACTTCATCTAACTCTTGGCGGGTGGGGTGCCTTTGTTCTGCCAATTGAGAGTCGTCATAGCCAAAACCGATAACAATACCGTGTTTAGCGTTATTGGTTTTGCCCATCCACGCTTTTAGCTCTTGCTGTAACGATGGAATATCTTTTACGTTTCCATCTGGTGCTGCTAACAAATTGGCAGACAGAGCTTGAATTCCAGTATTGAAAACATGTCCATGCCCATCGATAAAGCCCGGTATCATGGTTTTACCATTTAAGTTCACGATTTTGGTATTCGCATCGCGGAGTTTCATAATTTCTGATTCACTGCCAAGTGCTAAGATGCGGCCATTCTTTTCGGCTAGAGCTTCAACGGTTGGTGCTGCATCATTGACGGTGATGATGTCTCCGCCAATATAAATGGTTTGTGCAAAAGGTTTTGTTGGGCTTGAGGCTTGAACGAGTGAACTTACGCTCAAGCAGGCTACGGCAAATGGTATAAACTTCATCAGGTTACCCCCATGATGGTAGTGAACATAAAGGAATAGAATTTTGATGGTCATAAAGCCTTAAAACAGCCTTATTCTAGATTATTCATCAGGTTATATTTGATATGAGTGTCGGAGTTTTACTGTTTACACGGTTGCTTGAGGTTTTTCTTGTTAAATAGGGATTCGATATGCTCAACAAAAATGATACAGGGCTTATTCTGATTGATATTCAGGGTAAGCTGGCTCGTATAGTGGATGAGAGTGATGTGCTGATAAAACAGTGTCAGGCGTTGATTCAAGGTGTACAGTCTTTAGACATGCCAATACTCTGGTTAGAACAAAACCCTGAAAAATTAGGCGAGACGGTTGAAGAGTTGCATGAGCTCCTGCCCAATATCAAACGGATTAAAAAATACATGTTTGATGCCTGTCTAGAAGCCGATTTCATGCGTGCGATTCAGGAGTCTGGTTGCAAATCATGGTTAGTGGCGGGGATTGAAGCTCATATTTGCGTTTATCAAACCGCCAGTCATTTAAAACAGATAGGCTACGATGTGCATTTGGTCATAGACTGTATATCCTCGCGAACCCAAGCTAATAAAAACTTAGCGATTGATAAACTGACTCAGCAACACGTAGCCATAACTGGGGTTGAGATGTGCCTTTATGAATTGGTGCAAGATTGTCGAACTCGTGAATTCCGCACCATTTTGAAGTTGATCAAATAGTTTGCTTTTCACTTAATCGGTTTGGTTTTGTGATTAAGTAAGGCTGCGTTGCGGCAATATAAAGCTATTTATTAACTGAGCACAAGTTCACCGTTTTCATCAATGTATAAATGTGCTTGACTGTTTTCAATCAATTCTACCGCACAAATCGGGGTGACAGAAAAGAGCTCTCCTTTAGCATGAAAAACAGGCTCATCCCAGAAACTGTCTTTATAGCTACCCGCTTGATCAAACTGAATCAGAACTTTCATAACGACTTCCTAATAAAACAAGGTGAGTGAATTAAAAATAGGAAAGTTTAGTTGGTTGCGTAAATGTTAAATTACGTAAGCTAAGGTTGCTGATTTGCGTTCAACTTATTTTTAATGATGCACTACCCACTTTATTTTCTTGGTTTTCTTGGTTTTTTCCTTGCTTTGACCGAGAGCTTGACTGGGTAAAAGAGAATGAGCAATTCGGACCTAGATTGGTTAAACATGTGGGGTTTAAAGTGCTACAAATCAGTTTCAATAAGAAGGAGATATAGAGTCCGAATTCTAAAAACATCTGTTGATTCATTGTGTTATCAAAGGCAGAGTGTTCAGTCTCTAAGACTCACTCCGCATCAATCTGCAATAGGAATAAACATGAACTCCCCCTATCAATGTAAAAAATTATCCTTAGTAGCGCTTTTAGGATGTTTCCCTTTTGTGGTGAATGCGACTGTTGAATCGATTCCTATGGTAGGAAGTGTTTATAACTCTGCGCAGGTCTTTAAGCATCAAATCACGCATTCGCTGAGTTATTCAACGGCTTTGACTCGTGATGCCGCGCTGTTTACCATCGCTGGTGTCACTCTAGACAGTTATATCTTAACTCTTCCACTAGACGTTAAAACCAAGGCTAGAGTGATCAAGCAAATTTCTGATCCTACTTACGCTATTCCACTAGGCTACTTTCTTTATCAGTATTACGACCGTTACAGCGGAATGTCGACGGAGGATCAATTTAAAAAATACTTATCAAGCGTGTATGACGACCAAGCGTTAAAAGGTTTTGAACACAGCTTATTTTCGCTTGGGAAACCAGTTATCACGGAGCAAAGTCAACATACTAAAGATCAAGCGCACCAAGAGGGGATTAAGGTTGATAGTCAGTTTATTGCCACCATGGTGGCTTTGTATGATGCTCTGGTGCAAATTGGCGAATGGCGCGATCTCAAACAGTTGCCAGCACAGTACCAATATTTATCTGATGCGCCTGCCGATCGTGCTTTGGTGGCTAAAATTCAGCCTCTCGTGGTAGATATCTTGCGACAAGCTGCCAGTGGTATGGATGAGGGAGAAATGAAAAACGCCCTATTGAGTGTATTGGAAGACGCTAAACCAGAAAATGTTGATAAAGTGAATAACAAAGCGCAAGCGGTCACTGTCAGTTTGATTGATTTTGTCCGCTTGAACGTCTTAAAAGGTTATCGTCAATTCCTATATCAGCAAGAACGCACGGAACGCTTACAAGATTGGCTTGCCGATAAATTAGATAGCGACCCCAAACAGCTGATTGCATTTTTACAGTCCCAACAACAACGTCGCTTCGCGGTTCAAGTTACAGTGGATGGTTTACAGCAAGGATTGTTAGAAGGCTTGGTTGATCCGCAAAAACCTTTTATTCAGAAGGCTTACCAACAGCATTTGTATGCTGAACAGTTTAAAAATGTGTTCGCGCTTGAAACGCCAGAGCATGAGCAGCAAGTTCGTTTTATGCAGGTACTTTCTGAGCAGCCTTATCATGATCCATATTACTTGCCATTCTTCAAACAGCTTTATCAGAACTATCGTTCAAGTATTGTGCAAGTCGGGATCTCCTCAACCCCGACTATCAGCGTGCGTAATCTTCCTATCATAAAAACAGGGGCTAAAGTTTCAGGGCCTGACGGTACAGGTATTCCCAATTTTCATTTTGTGGATCGTCAAGACGATCGTGCTTATTACTTTTTTGGTAACGATGCTTTGCAGCTCGATCGCCTCATGAATGAGCGCGGGGTGAAGACGATGTTTGATCGCCTCGATTATCTGAAAACGTTGAACTGTAACGGCCAATATGATTGGAATGCTCATGTGACCTATGATGGATTGGTTAACTTAGGCGCAGGAGAAGCGCTGCGAGACTTTGGGGAGAAGCGTTGTATACGAGAACTCAATGAGAGAGCCGTGGTGGAACGGCAACTGACGGAATTAAGAACCAAGCTCGTTGAGCAGATCACTGCGTATCAGAACACTGCGACATGGGCACTACTGACACGCGTTACATTGAAGCAACGCCTTGAGCAACAGTTAAACAAATATGCAGAGCTTGATATGCATGGTATGCCTGACTACACATTGATTTATAACCCTTGGCCAGATCATTTCGCCCATTTCACAGGCCCATTTAGCGATGAAGTGATCATGCCAACTGGAGAGCTAAATCGCCTGGATTACTGGTTGAGGGAAACGGAAGCCGCATACCAAACGGCGGGGGTTTACGATCGCACCCTATGGGGAATGGCGGGCGATCACGGTTTATCGCCAGTTTATTATTCACTGAACCCTGAAAAGCAAATTTTCATGCCACTGCAACGAGAATTGGGCATCTCAATCACGGTGGATAAAATCTCTTCTGATGAAGGGGAAGGGCCCAAATTAACAAATGCATTAAATGCGCCGAGCTACCAAACGGTGGATGTGGTGGTGGCTTCCACGGCGGGTGGCAATTTCATGTTGGACTTTTTTAACTCTGCGACGGGGTGGGCAACCCAACCTGTTTTTCAAGAATTAACTCAATGGCAGCCGAGAGGCAGCCGTAAATCCATTGACATTATTCATGAAAGCTTAAAGCGGTTAGGCGATACACTAGATTACCTTGTGGTGAGAGAATCTTCCTGTCAACTGGGAGACTGCGCGGTACGGGTGATCGGTATGCGTGATGGAAAACGGAGAGATGAAATCATCCGACAATCTGGCAACAAACGTTTCTATTCGGCTGTACAAGGTAAGCCGCAGCTTTTGCAACTGCAGCAACTTAACCCATATTTACCCACTCCAAACACTGACATACTTAATGAATTCGCTCAGTTGGTGGATAAGTGCCTGTATCGTGCACAGGAAAGTAATGTATCCAGTTGGTGTGATGAAATGGAATGGAGAAGGCTTACACGTTTTACACCTCGCCCTGATTCCGTGAATCAATTAGCGGCAATTTATGAAGAAGAACGCGCAGGTACTATTAATCTCTTTCCGCGTGAAGGCTTAGGTTATAACACCAAAGTTCCTGGCCGGCATGCGGGGGAAAGTTACCTAGAAAAAGATGCCTTTTTAGGTTTCTGGGGAATACCGATAGGGCGTAATGTCAACGCCTTGCAATCGGAGCAAAATGGCTCACTCGCTCCAACGTTGTATGAATACCTCACGGGTGAAAGTGTGGTCGTGGGTGAGAACGGATGGGGATACCCCTCATTGCTTAATCAGTTAGATATTCAGTAGATCTCATCATCACAGTGAGGGGTTATGTCACCTGTGGTTCATTCTGTAGGGTCAATAACCTCTCCACTATTTCGTTTATGTTGTTGCAACCAACGCGTTGGTGTTAAACCAAATTGTCGTTCGAAGGCGCGAGAAAAAGCCACCCCACCACTGTATCCCACTTCTAAAGCAATAAACTTGATAGGTTGCCCTGAAAGCAGCAATTGCTTCGCCAGCAGTAAGCGTGACTCTGTCACGTAACTTAGCGGAGGCTGACCGATCACTTGATGAAAACGTGCTGCGAATTGAGCCCGAGACATACCGGCCAAATTGGCTAATTCTGCAATGGTCCACGGAGTATCGAGGTTAGCATGAATGGCTTCGATGGCTTTGGCGAGTTTAGGATCCGTCATTGCGGCCAATAAACCAGATTCACATAAATGGTGTTCAACCAGATGGCGCAATAGCAGCAGTAGCAGAAGATCCAATAAGCTAGCCACTACCGCGGTATGGGCATAGCGCTGAGAAAACGCTTCTTCAAACAGCAAATTAATGGTAGGTGCTAGCCCATCGAGTTGTGCAAGGGGAATGATCAATGTGTCCGGCAAGGCACGAAATAAGGGGGAGTCTCTAAAGGTTAAGCGAGCACAAACCAAATCACACCCACTGAAATGCATAGGCTGCAAGCGATGATGTCGACCACGAGGATATACGATCAGTGTCGGTTCACGGAGTGTAAGGGCGGAACTGCCCGCTTGGTGTAGAGCCAACTCGCCACTGCGTAATAAATGGAGTTGCCCTGTATTGCCGTATTCGACACTTTCCGAACTTTGACAAAGATTGCCAGAGAAAAACAAGCTGGCTTTGGGGGCGGCATGTTGAATTAGGGTTGAGAGCGCATCCATGAGATAAGACGTATTGTATGATTTTATGGATTTTTAGTGATAATTCGTATTTTTCATTGTGTCAATATACACAACGTTAATTCACTGAAACACAAATCACAAAATCAATAAGGAGCTTATCATGAGCCGTATTACCCCTGTATCCAACCCACAAGGCGAAGCTGCTGTAACCCTAAATGCGATCAAACAGAAAATCGGCATGGTTCCGAATCTGTATGCAACGGTGGCACACTCATCGACCGTATTGAATGCTTATTTGGCATTTAGCGAAGCGCTTAGCCAAGGCCGCTTAACGGCTAAGCAGCGTGAACTCATTGCGCTTGCCGTTGGTCAAGCTAATGCGTGCCAATACTGTTTGTCTGCCCACACCATGATTAGCCGTAGTACGGGTTTATCTGATGAACAGATCCTTGTCGCGCGTCAAGGTACAGCACTTAATGCCTTGGATAACGCCTTAGTGCAACTGGCTGTCTCTCTGGTAAAACAGCGTGGCGTGATTGCGGATGAACAATTGGAAGCAGCACGAGCACAGGGTGTCGATGAAGGATTGGTTTTTGAAGTATTAGCTCAAGTGAGTGCGAATACTTTTACAAACTATGCAAACCACGTAGCTGGCACTGATATAGATTTTCCTAAAGTAAACGTGCAACTGTAACAACAGTTCAAACTCTCTTTCGGCATGGCCGGAAGTTTTTCAAGAGCGCCGTGATGGCGCTTTTTTTGTCATCCCTAAACCACCGCTTTTAGCGGTGGTGATTGTTGTCAATGACAACGACTCGCAATAGATAAGGTGATAGCTTCGCTACAAAAATGAGAAGTTAATCCGTATCTAAGACGTTAAATTTCTGCACACTTTCATCGCTTAAACATCGATTGCTTGCGGTAACTCAGTCACCACAATAAGCAGGGTCAAACTTTCCTCAGTTCAGTTACTCAAATCACAAAAATAGTTATTTTCAAGGTTTCTTTCTGGTTTGGGATCTTCCCCAATAAGATCGCATTGATCTTACTCATTGGTCTATTTTCGTTGATCTAAATCAATACTCTCACTTGATGCATTTCGTTAAATACGCCACAACATATAGTGTCAGTCGCAGAAAAATTAGCCCTATATAGTGTATTTGTGGATAACTCTGTGGGTATGCTGGGTAAGGAGAAAAGGTGAAACCTATCGTAATCAAGCGTGATGGCTCAAAAGCCCCGTTTAACAGGGATCGTATCCAAGCTGCTGTGGAAAGCGCAGCTGAACATGCAGATCAAGAAATCGCCATCTATGCGTTGAATGTCGCGTTAGCGGTTGAGCTCAAGCTAAAAGGTTACGAAGAGGTGCATATCGCCGAGATTCAAACCCTCGTAGAGAACGAGCTAATGCAAGGCCCGTACAAAGCATTAGCTCGTTCATACATTGAATATCGCCATGACCGAGATGTTGCGCGTGAGAAGCAGAGCAAACTGACCAAAGAGATTGAAGGACTGATCGAAGAGAGCAATGCCGATTTGCTGAACGAAAATGCGAATAAAGATGGCAAAGTGATCCCAACTCAGCGTGATTTGTTAGCAGGTATTGTGGCTAAACATTATGCTAAAACGCGTATTTTGCCGCGTGATGTAGTGCAGGCACATGAGAAGGGTGATATTCACTATCACGATCTGGATTACGCACCATTCTTCCCAATGTTTAACTGCATGCTGATTGATCTCAAAGGCATGTTAACCCACGGTTTCAAAATGGGTAATGCGGAAATTGATACGCCTAAGTCAATTTCAACCGCAACGGCGGTGACTGCGCAAATTATCGCTCAAGTCGCTAGCCATATTTATGGCGGTACCACCATCAACCGGATTGATGAAGTGCTCGCACCTTATGTGACGGCTAGTTACGAAAAGCATTTAGAGATTGCTCGTGAGTGGGATATTCATAGCCCAGAAGCGTTTGCTAAATCCCGCACTGAGAAAGAGTGTTACGATGCATTCCAATCTTTGGAATATGAAGTGAACACCCTACATACAGCAAATGGGCAAACCCCGTTTGTGACTTTCGGTTTTGGTTTAGGCACTAGCTGGGAATCGCGTTTGATCCAGCAATCGATTTTGAAAAATCGCATCGCAGGTTTGGGCAAAAACCGTAAAACGGCAGTATTCCCGAAACTGGTATTTGCGATTAAAGATGGTCTTAACCACAAAACCGAAGATCCTAACTACGACATTAAGCAGTTGGCGCTGGAATGTGCTTCTAAGCGCATGTACCCAGACATTCTGAACTACGACAAAGTGGTTGAGGTGACGGGGTCATTCAAAACCCCAATGGGTTGCCGTTCATTCCTGAACACCTATGAAGAAAATGGTGAGCTGATCCATGAAGGGCGTAACAACCTTGGGGTGGTAAGCTTAAACTTGCCACGCATCGCGCTTAAAGCCAAAGGTGATGTGAAGCAGTTTTACGCACTACTCGATGAAAAGCTAAAACTGGCACGTCGTGCGTTGGATACTCGAATTAATCGTTTAGAAAATGTGAAAGCCCGTGTAGCCCCTATTCTGTATATGGAAGGTGCATGTGGTGTGCGTTTGAAAGCTGATGATTCGATTGCCGATATTTTCAAACATGGCCGCGCCTCTATTTCACTAGGCTATATTGGTGTGCACGAAACCATCACGGCATTGTTTGGTGCTCAAAAACACGTTTACGATGATGAACAACTGCGTGAAGAGGCGGTGAAAATCATCCTGCACATGCGTAACACCGTTGAGCAATGGAAGAAAGAAACGGGCTACGCGTTTAGCCTGTATGGTACGCCAAGTGAAAACTTGTGCAGCCGATTCTGCCGTATTGATGCCAAACAATTTGGCGTGGTAGAAGGGGTGACCGATAAAGGTTACTACACCAACAGTTTCCACTTAGATGTACAGAAGAAGGTTAACCCTTACGACAAGATCGATTTTGAAATGCCGTACCCAGAAATTTCCAGCGGTGGTTTCATCTGTTACGGTGAATTCCCTAACATGCAACGCAATGTTGAAGCGCTGGAAAACGTGTGGGATTACAGCTATCAGCGAGTGCCGTATTACGGTACTAACACGCCAATTGATGAGTGTTACGAGTGTGGCTTTACTGGGGAGTTTGATTGCACGAGCAAAGGGTTTGTTTGCCCACGCTGTGGCAACCATGAACCAACTAAAGTTTCTGTTACACGCCGTGTGTGTGGTTATTTGGGCAGCCCAGATGCACGTCCATTTAACGTTGGTAAGCAAGAAGAAGTAAAACGTCGGGTAAAACACCTGTAACACTATGAATTATCATCAATACTATCCAATTGATGTGGTCAACGGGCCGGGGACACGCTGCACGCTGTTTGTCTCCGGTTGCGTGCATCAATGCAAAGGGTGCTACAACCAAAGCACTTGGTCCGTTTCATCTGGCCATCTTTATACTCAAGAGTTGGAAGATCAGATCATCGCGGACTTAAACGATACACGCATTAAACGCCGCGGTTTGTCGCTCTCTGGCGGTGATCCTCTTCATCCTGCAAATCTCGAAGCGGTTTTACGTTTGGTACGCAGAGTAAGAGAGGAATGTCTGGGTAAAGACATCTGGCTATGGACAGGTTATCGTCTAGACGAACTTAGTGAACAGCAGCAACACATTTTGCCTTATCTCGATGTGCTAGTGGATGGTAAGTTTGAGCAAGCACTGGCGGATCCTATGCTGGAGTGGCGGGGGAGCGAAAATCAAGTGATCCACCGTTTTACTCTCTAATTTTGTTGTTCTCAGCGCCGAGATTAAGGCTGTGGTGCTGAGAGCAAAAAATCCCTTTCGGTTTTTATCTATCTGGTTTACTTTGTGGGTTGTTACCTGAATTTCAAAGGGTTGTGACTTTCATGTTTACTCATTTAGCAGCTCCAGTTCTAGATCCGATACTTTCTCTCTCTGTCGCCTTTCGTAATGATCCTCGTCCGCAAAAAGTGGATCTAGGCATAGGCGTTTATAAAAACAGTCTTGGCGAAACTCCTATCATGCGCGCCGTAGCTATGGCGCAAGATAAAGTGGTTGCGACTCAAAAAACCAAATCGTACGTTGGTCTTGCCGGTTGTGAAGAATTCAACCAGAGCATGATGCAATTAGTTTTAGGTTCCACACTCGATACTGAACGCACGATCGCGATCCAGACTCCTGGTGCCAGTGGTGCACTAAGAATGCTTGGGGATTTGATGCGTGTCGCGCAGCCTGAAACAACAGTTTGGATCACCGATCCTAGCTATGTGAACCACAAACCCGTGATGGAAGCAGCAGGGCTAAAAGTGCGTTACTACCGCTATTTCAGCCGTGAGACCAAAATGGTCGATACCGAGCTGATGTTGGCGGATTTGGCACAAGCCGGCCCGAAAGATGTGGTTCTACTGCATGGTTGCTGCCATAACCCTACGGGGGCTGACATCGACTTTTCAGCATGGCAAGCAATCACCGATCTTGCACAGAAAAACGGCTTCATTCCATTTGTGGATATTGCTTACCAAGGTTTTGGTGATGGTTTGGAGCAAGATGCGCAAGGTTTACGTTATATGGCTGAACGCATGGAAGAGATGTTGATCACCACCTCTTGTTCAAAGAACTTTGGCTTGTACCGTGAACGTACAGGAGCGGCCATCGTTATTGGTAAAAGCCAGCAGGATGTGACCAATGCTCGTGGAAAAATGCTGACACTCGCGCGCTCCACATACACCATGCCACCTGATCATGGCGCTGCTTTGGTGAAAACCGTGCTTAGAGATGAACAGCTCACCACTATTTGGAAGCAAGAACTGAGCGAAATGCAGCAACGTTTGTTAACTCTGCGCAAAGATTTGTGTAATGAGTTGAGAAATCAACACAATACGCGACAATTCGATTTTATTGAAAGCCATAGAGGGATGTTTACTGTACTCGGGTTTTCGGCTGAACAAATGGGTCGCTTACGTGAAGAGTTCGCGATTTATGGCGTTGCAGATGGGCGGATCAATATCGCCGGTCTGACCGAAAAAGACATTCCTTATGTCGCGAATGCAATTATTCAAGTGTCGTAAATGAAGATGGCAAACACATACCCAATCAGGAAGGGTGGTATTTGATTAGGTGAAGAGATGAATCAACCACTGAAATTGTTAGTGTCGTTAATGTTAAGTAGTGGGTTAGTGGCTTGCGCTACGACTCCCGTGCCCAAGGAACCTGAGAAAAAACCGGAAGCTACAGTGCCGGTGCAACCAGTAGAGAAGCCTGTGGTGGAAACGCCAACTGAGGATAACGCTCCTCTAGTGGAAACCTTGCCTGTGCTTGAGCCTGCACACACGTTGGAAACTGAAGTTAAACCCAAGGATGACTTTTCCACGGCAAAACGTACCTCTGATGGCAAAATCATTTTAGGTGAGAAAGAGTGGGCTTATATCCCAGGTTTGAAAGAGAGCTTTAAAGCACGGATTGATACTGGGGCGACCACCTCTTCAATCAGTGCGGTAGATGTGGTTCCTTTTGAGCGAGATGGTAAAGATTGGGTGAAGTTTCGCATTGAGCACGACAATATTCGCAGTGAAGAGTTGAGTTTGCCCGTTGAACGCTGGGTGAAAATTCGTCAATCGAGCACCGATAAGACTCAGCGCCGTGCTGTTGTTGTCGCATGGATTCAGATTGGGGATTTGAAAGAGCAAACGGAGTTTACTCTAGCAGATCGCACCCATTTGACTTACCCATTATTACTTGGCCGCAGTTTCTTTAAAGATGTCGCTGTCGTGGATGTTTCACGCCAGTTTATTCAAGACAAACGAACGGACAAAAAATAGAGTCAAATAGAAAAGCCAGTGGGAGTCCACTGGCTTTTTTGTGGGTAGAGTATTAGTCGGCAGTCACTAAGCTGTTGCGACTTTCGCGGGTGCAGCTTTTTTCACCATGGCATAGCCAAAACCAGTAATCGCAGTACCTACAGCAATCGCAACGAGGTAGAGCAATACAGGGCTAATTGCATTTGGGATCAAGAGTACGAAGAGACCACCGTGTGGTGCCATCAGTTTTGCACCAAACAACATGGAAAGTGCACCTGTTACTGCTCCACCAGCCATACAAGCGGGGATGACACGCATTGGATCTTTGGCCGCAAATGGAATCGCACCTTCGGAGATGAAACACAAACCTAAGACAAAGGATGCTTTACCGGCTTCACGCTCACCCGCTTCAAATTTATCTTTCGCGATGAAAGTAGCCAGACCCATCCCTAAGGCTGGAACCATACCTGCTGCCATGATCGCCGCCATTGGCGCATAAGTTTGCGAGGCGAGTAGACCAACACCGAAAGTGTATGCCGCTTTGTTGACTGGGCCACCTAAGTCGAAACACATCATCGCACCGAGTACAATGCCCAACAGAACCGCATTCGCTGATCCCATATTATTGAGGAAGCTTGTCATGCCAGACATGATGCTCGACATTGGGCCGCCCACCACATAAATCATCACAAGACCCGTGAATAAGCTCGCGATGAAAGGGATGATCAGGATAGGTTTAAGCGCCGCCATTGATTGAGGCAGTTGTACTTTATCGGCAATAAATTTTGCACTATAGCCGGCTAGGAAACCCGCCACGATACCGCCAAGGAAACCTGCGCCAGTTGAGCTTGCGAGCATACCGCCAATTAAGCCGGGTGCTAATCCTGGGCGGTCAGCAATCGAAAAAGCAATGTAACCGGCTAAAACGGGGATCATCAGTGCAAAGGCGGAGCCTCCCCCGATCTGCATCAAAGCGGCTGCTAAAGTCCCCTCTTGCTTAAAGGCTTCGATACCGAAGACGAAAGAGAGCGCGATGATAAGGCCACCGGCAACCACCACGGGAAGCATGTGAGAAACACCCGTCATTAGATGTTTATATACACCTTTCTTCTCTTCCGATTTTTCGCTCGCACCGCTGTTTACTGAGCTTGTGAAAGTTTTGGCAAGTGCAAATGCGTTATTCAGTTCTTGAGCGGTTTTCTTTAAAGCCAAACCTGTGCTGGTTTTGTACAGTTTTTTGCCGTGGAAGCGTTCTAATGGGACATCAATATCAGCAGCGATGATCACTAAGTCAGCTTGAGCGATCTCTTGATCCGTGAGTTGGTTTTTCGCACCGACAGAGCCTCGTGTTTCGACTTTGATTTGATGACCTTGACGTACCGCTTCTGCCTCTAGAGCTTCGGCTGCCATGAAGGTATGAGCCACACCCGTTGGGCAGGCGGTGATGGCAACGATTCTTTTCGCTGCAATCTGATTACTTGCAGCCGCAATAGGTTTTTCTGACTCAGCCTGAGTGACTTGTGTTTGAGTCAGCTCGCTCGCTTGCGCAGCCGCTTGATTCAAATACGCGACAGGGTCGGTCGTGCAAGCTGAAATTGAGCTTTGATACACTTTTTTACCCACGAAGCGTTGTGTGTCAGTGGTGCTGTTGGTGGCGAGCACGATAAGATCTGCCGATCGGATTTCATCCTCTGTTAGGGTATGGCCAGCAATCACTGTAGAGTGGCATTCAATGATTGCCTCCCAACCTAAGGTTTTACAGGCTTGCTGCAATAAACCTGCAGCGATAATGCTGTTAGCAACGCCACTTGGGCATGCGGTTACAATGGCTATTTTCATATTCACGACCTTCTGTCCTTAGGCACTCATCACGGGATGGAGTGCGGATACTTGCACTTGTTGTTGTAGAGTATTGAGTTGTTCCTTATCACTGATACCCACACCCACTTGCGTTACAGCAAGTGCGGATAGAGCGGTAGCGAAACGAAGCAGATGTTCTTTTTCCATCTGTTGCATGTGTCCCCAGCAGAGACCAGCAACCAGCGTATCGCCAGCACCGACTGTGCTGACAACGTGCATTTTGGGTGGTTTAGCATGCAGCCATTCATGGTGATGTAGCCACATAACCCCCGCAGCGCCCATAGAGATAACAATGTTTTCAATCTCTTTTTGAGCGAGTTCCGCTGCGGCTTGTTGGCAGTCCGTTAGGGTTGCCAATTCTCGGCCACACCACTGCGCGAGTTCTTCATCGTTGGGTTTGATCAACCACGGTTTAGCATCTAGTCCTGCGAGTAATGCCTCGCGGCTACTATCAAACAGCACTTTTTTATTCATACTGTGTAATTGAGCAATCCAACCTGCACAGCGTTGTGGCGAAACCCCTTTGGGTAAACTGCCTGCGAGAACAAAATAATCATGATCTTGCGCTAAACGCAGTAAGGTGCGTTCGAAGGCTTCGATATCAGTTTGAGAGACGGAAATACCAGGGAAATTAATATCACTGACCTCACCATCCTGCTCGACCAGTTTGACATTGATCCGTGTGGCTCCCGCGATGCGGATGAACTCGTCACGTACGCCAAGTTCAGTAAACAGTTGGCAAAATAGCTCTTGGTTATCACGACCAAGAAAACCTGTGACGGTAACATCCGCTCCCAGTTCACTCAGCACCTTAGCCACGTTGACGCCTTTTCCGGCTGCATGCAGTGAGCTTTGCTCAACAAGGCTGACCGACCCTACATTTAGCTGCGCCATGCTGCCGGTTAAATCCAATGCTGGATTTAAGGTAATGGTGACGACTTTATTGTTCATCATCTCCCCCTCAACCTTCACCCAAACCGGCATTAATCGCGGCACCGATCGCTTGCAGTGCCGCTTCGGCATCTGGGCCTTCTGCACTGAATTGCAACTGATGATTATTTTTCACACCTAAGGCGATCACTTTCATCAAACTTTTTGCGTTGACTATTTGTCCATCACCATCAAGATTGGAAACCCGAATGCTAGATTCAAATTTCTTCGCTTCGGCGACCAACATCGCGCCTGGGCGGGCGTGCAAGCCGTGAGTGTTTTTGATGCGAAACACGGCACTATGCTCTGCTTGTGAGGCGGTATCGGTGCTGACTTGTGGTTCTGCCTCCGTAAACATGGCAAGGAGTTGGTTAACATCCGCTTGTAAGAGCTGTTCTTGCTGCTGTTGAAAAACAAGTTGAGAAAGTTTGTTTAACAGGGGTTGATGGGCATCATTACACACGGAAAATGCGATCAGCGCTTTAACCGTTTGCTCTTGGTATTCACAATGATTTGCGGTGGTTACGATAGACATTCCCGTGCGTTTTACGGCGCGATCACTGGCAATTAGCCAAACACCACGGCCCAAGTGGGTAGGGGATTTGGTCACTAACTCTGCAACAAATTCGCTGTCTGCGCAGCCTGTATTTTTCAGTAGTCCACCAGCGACTGCACTCATTTGCACCATGTCGCTTGCCGGAAATTGCAGTTGGATCAATGAGGCATCAAAATCGGCGCTGAGTTGTGCTTCACCCTTAATAATTGCGATGATCTGCTGCGCCGTTTTCGCTTTATGTAAGGCTTGCTCTACGCCCTCTGCAGATAACACTTTCGTGAGCTGTTTGAGAATGCCTAAGTGTTCATCCGATTTTGCCGCAATCCCAATCGCAACATAAACACGGTTGCCATCTCCCCAATCTAAACCTTGTGGAAAGTGCATGGCGGTTACACCCGTTTGCTGTACCAGTTCTCGGGTATCCGTTGTGCCATGAGGAATTGCAATACCATTCCCCAAATAAGTCGAGTGCTGCGCTTCGCGATTGAGCATACCTTGCGCGTAACCTTCAGCAACGAAACCTTTTGTGATCAGTGCGTTCGCGAGTCCTTGGATTGCAGCTTGCTTATTGTCGAACTGCTGCTGCAATTGAATATCTTGTGTGGTGAGTTCCAACATACTTAACCCCTTGTTGCCTGCCTATTTTGGCGGGATGCATCCATACCACTGACCTATGAAGTGTAGGTGGCTTTGGATATGTTTAACGGATGCGATCCGCTCTCTATTTTCTTAAGCTGAATCGGTTCAGCTTTAAGGGCAAAAAAATTCAGCAAAACCCCGAATAATCACGATGATGCTGCTTGTTCCTATTCTCACTCATTCACCGATTGTTGGTGAGAGTGTGAAGTCTCTATGCTTTTGCTGAATCCTTTCAGCTTTAATACTGAATCGATTCAGCATATAATTCAACTCTGAGCAGAGATCAAAAATCGCGTTCTATGATCAGACGCACATAAAACGAGTAGGGATTATGACACTGGATGAAATTGCGAAATTGGCTGGGGTATCGAAAACCACCGCCAGTTATGTGATCAATGGCAAAGCACAAAAATACCGGATCAGTGAGAAAACTCAGCAAAAAGTGATGGCGGTGGTTGATCAATACAATTTCCGGCCGGATCATGCAGCCTCTGCGCTGCGTGCGGGTAACAGCCGCTCCTTTGGTTTGATCATTCCTGATTTAGAGAACACCAGCTATGCGCGATTAGCCAAACTACTGGAGCAAAATTCTCGACAAGCCGGTTACCAAATCTTGATCGCTTGTTCGGATGATGATCCTGAGATTGAAGTGGCCGCGGCTGAGGCTCTGGTCTCTCGGCGGATCGATGCTTTGTTTGTTGCCAGCAGTATTCCTAATGCCAGTGATTTCTATCTCAAGCTGCAGCAATCAGGAACCCCTGTGATTGCGATAGACCGAGCGTTGGACGATGAGTATTTTTCTTGCGTGATCAGCGAAGATTTTGGCGCCGCTTTTGAGCTCACTCGATCGGTATTAAGCAAGCATGTTCATAGCATCGGCTTAGTAGGAGCCTTGCCTGAGTTGAGCGTGTCTCGAGAGCGTGAGCAAGGATTTGTTATGGCAGCAAAAGAGTGGGGGCTATCTACGCGGATTGGATATGGCGAACACTTTAACCGTGAAGAAGGACGTAAAGTATTTGCCAAATGGGTGGAAAAACAACAACTGCCGGATGCGGTAGTGGCTACCTCCTACACTTTATTGGAGGGTATTTTGGATGTCTTGCTTGAGCAGCCAGAATTGATGCAAAAAGTACGTTTAGCCACGTTTGGTGACAACAGGCTACTGGATTTTTTACCGATGCGTGTGAATTCGCTGCCTCAACAGTTTGAGCTAATCGCGGATAGCGCATTGGCTTTAGCACTAAATGCTTCGGCAAAACGGTATCAAACTGGGGTTGAGCTCATTCCACGTCAATTGAAGGTAAGAAGCTAAAATTGCGCTGATAGCAAGGTGATGCCGATGAATGGTTCTGTTCACTTGTTGGCCGTCTTTGTGGCCAAGCGATGGCATTCATGGTTATGTTTTCATCGAAAAGGATGGGCTTAAGCCCAACTTATCGCAGTCACGCATCGAAATTGCGTGAAATAAAGGTATGATGTGCGCCAGTTTTTGTTTCCTCGACAGGAAAGGCATGAAATTTCTGCATACCTCTGACTGGCATCTTGGCCGCCAATTTCATCAAGTTTCCCTCTTGGCCGATCAGCGCGCCGTACTCGAGCAGTTGATCCACTTTCTGCGCGACAATCCTGTTGATGCGGTGATCGTAGCCGGTGATATTTATGATCGCTCAGTGCCACCTACTGCGGCGATTGATCTGCTTGATGAAGTCGTGAGTGTGATATGCGGAGAACTAAACACGCCTTTGCTGATGATCCCCGGTAACCATGATGGTGCAAAGCGTTTAGGTTTTGCGGCCAAACAGATGAAAAAATCCGGCTTACACATTTTCGCGGATTTTGAGCAGATGATGGAGCCTTTGGTGCTCCACTCTGAGCAAGCGGGTGAAGTGGCATTTTGGGGCATGCCATACAACGATCCCGAATTGGTGCGCCACTATTATCAAAATGAAATCAACAGCCATGATGTTGCACATCAACTGCTGTGTGAAAAAATCCTCGCTAAAGCGGCATCTTCACAACGCAATGTTTTGATCAGTCACTGTTTTGTCGATGGAGCGATGGAGTCAGAATCTGAGCGTCCGTTATCCATTGGGGGATCCGATCGCGTTGATCATCGCCATTTTTTGCCGTTTGATTATGTCGCATTAGGGCACCTGCATCAGCCACAAATGAAAGGGGTTGAATACATCCGTTATTCGGGTTCTTTAATGAAATACAGTTTTGGGGAGCAGCACCAAAGTAAAGGAGCAACCTTAGTGGAGTTAGATCGCCAAGGTTTTGTCCGAGCTACAGCAATACCTCTGCAAGCCCCACATCAGATGCGAATCATTGAAGGAGAACTGGAAGCGATTCTCGCGGCAGGTGCAACCGATCCGCAGGCTGAGGATTATCTCTTGGTTCGACTCTTAGATAAGCATGCCATTCTTGACCCAATGGAAAAATTACGTCAGGTCTATCCAAATGTGCTGCATATCGAAAAGCCCGGCATGCTGATTGGAATCGATCAAGAGATGGGCAAGGCGCGATTAGCTCGTGGAGAGCTTGATATGTTTCGTGACTTCTTCTTAGAGGCTAAACGTGAACCGCTAACGGAGCAACAAGAGCAAGTGGTGGTCGAGGTGATCCAACGTTTAAAAACAGAGGGGCAATAACATGCGTCCGATAATGCTAACCTTGCAAGCCTTTGGTCCTTTCGCTGGCAGAGAAGTCATTGATTTCACAGAACTTGGTGATGCTCCACTGTTTTTGATTAATGGTGCAACTGGGGCGGGGAAAAGCTCGATTCTTGATGCAATTTGTTATGCCTTGTACGGTGAAACTACTGGTAGTGAGCGAACTGGCGACCAAATGCGCTGTGATTTCGCCGATCCAGACACGTTGACCGAAGTTTGCTTTGAGTTTGAACTGGGTGGATCGCATTACCAAATCACTCGGCAGCCGGATCAGGAAATCCCGAAAAAACGTGGCGAAGGTATGACTAAGAAAGCCCATTCCGCCACTTTGCTTGCTTTAAAGCAGGGCACTGATGAACTGATCGCCAATCGCCCAACACCGGTGGCTAAAGCGGTGATTGAATTAATTGGGCTGGATGTAAAACAATTCCGCCAAGTGATGGTGTTGCCACAGGGCAAGTTTCGTGAATTGCTGACGGCCAACTCTAAAGAGCGCGAGCAGATTTTTGGTCAGCTTTTTCAAACTCAACTCTATAGCCAGATTGAGCGTACGCTATTTGAACGCGCAGCAGGCATTCGCAAAGAGAAAGAAGAATTTGATCAGCAAATCAAAGGTACTTTGCATGTAGTGGGCTTGGAGAATGAACAGCAGCTGCACCTTGAGCTTGCGCAAATTGCACCATTAGTTGTGCAAGCACAGCAGGCATTAAAAAATGAGCAACAGGTTCTGGATCAAAGCAAAGCCCAGTATCAATCGGCTCTTGAACTCAATCAGCAGTTTGCTCGTCAGCAGCAATTACTCACAGAAATAGCCTTGCATCAGCAACAGAAAATGCAAATTGATGTGTTACGTGAACAGCGTCAACAAGCCCAAAAGGCGATACACCTAACGGCGGTGCATCAGCAGTGGCATCAAACCCATAAAACGCAAATCCATGCTGCGCAGAGAGTTGAACAGCAAAATCTACTGCTACAACAGAGCGAACAGCAACAGCAGCAAGCTCAGTGGGCCAGCCAACAGGCTAGTTTAGCTTGTGAAGTATTACCTGAGTTAAACGAGCAACGTATACAGTGGCAGCGTGCTGAACAAAAACTTTTAGCGCAAGAGAGTGTGCAGCAACGGGTTGCCAAAGCTGAACGTGATTTACAGCTCACTACTCAAAATACGCTCAATTTACAAAGTGCCAGTGAGCAGCTAGTTCAAGAGATCCAAAATAAACGTTTGGAATGGGAGCAGCAACAGCGCCAGCTGACTCGTCTGGAAGCTCAAAAAGCGCAGCTCAACTTGCTTACACCACAGATCCAAGATCGAGAACGGGAACAAACGCTCAGCAATGAACGACAGCGTGCTCTGCAAGAATCCCAGCGTTTTGAACAGCAATATCGACAAATACAGACGCAAGCGCAACAAGCGAAGCAAGTGGCTGATGAACTGGAACTGTCATGGCATACTCAACGTGCCGCAGAGTTGGCGCAGGAGTTGATGCCCAATCAACCTTGCCCTGTGTGCGGCAGTTTTGAGCACCCCCATAAAGCACAGTTTTATGGTGACGTTGTCACCAAAGTTCAGGTTAAGCAGGCCCGACAATACCAACAGCAATGGCTTGAACAAGAACAAGCCGCGCTCAGTGCATGGCAGCAGCAGTGCTTTCAGTTGCAACAGCTAGAGCAAGGATTGAACACGCTCGTTGTTGAATTAAAAACGCAAAATATTGCATCTCTTGCAGAGCTAATCGAGCAGCAACGAGCTCTACGCAATGAAATCAATGCGTTACAACAACTCAATCCTGCTCTTTTGCAGCGACAAATTGAAGAGTGCGAGCAACGTTTAGTACAAAGTAAAGCGGCACTCGAAAAACAAAATCATAATAAACAGCAAGCATGGCAGGTGTTGACTCAAGCACAAGCCGAGCTTGCAAGTTTGCAACAAGAGATACCAGAAGCACTTTCTGATCTCACTCAGCTACGCAGTGAAATTCAGCGAGTGCAAACTCAAATTGACTCATTGCAAAAAAACGAACAAGTGGCTCGAGAGCAATGGATTCAAGCGCAAAAGCACCTGGCCAGTGTTCAGGCGGCATATCAAGCCACCGTTGAGCAACATAAGGAAAGCCAGCAACAAGCCCAACAGGCTGCACAAGCGTGGCAAGAAGGATTGAAATATTACGGCATGCATGATGAGCAGCACTATTTGCAATCACGCTTAACAGATGAAGCCATGCTCCAAATCGAAACACAAATTGCTCAGTATGAAGAGCGGGGAGCCATGCTCAATGGTGAGCAACAGGCTTTGACACGCAAGCTTGTGGATAAAACGCCACCGGAACTTGAACCGATGTTAGCCATGGTGCAAGAGTATGAAGTGCGCGTTTCCAGCGCGTTACAACAGTTTACACAGCATCAATCGCGCATGGATGGTTTGCAGCGAGTGTCTAAACAACTCACGGAGCTTTATCAAAAAAACCAAGTGCTTGAAGCTGAATATCAAGTAGTGGGCACACTCAGTGATATTGCCAACGGTAAAACGGACGCTAAAGTGAGCTTGCACCGTTTTGTGTTAGGGGTGTTGCTGGATGACGTTTTACTGCAAGCCTCGCAACGGCTACTCAAAATGAGCCGAGGCCGCTATTTACTCAAGCGCAAAGAAGAAAGAGCCAAAGGTAATGTAGGGTCTGGTTTAGATCTGATGGTTGAAGACAGCTATAGCGGTAAATGGCGTGATGTGGCGACCTTGTCGGGCGGTGAGTCATTTATGGCGGCACTCGCATTAGCACTTGGGTTGTCCGATGTTGTGCAGTCATACAGTGGAGGCATCCGTCTTGATACGCTATTTATTGATGAAGGCTTTGGCAGCTTAGATCCTGAATCGCTCGATCTCGCGATTCAAACTCTAGTAGATCTACAGCAGGGAGGTAGAACAATAGGTATTATTTCTCATGTTTCCGAGCTAAAAGAGCAGATCGGGCAAAGATTGGATGTGTTGGCGACAAGAATGGGTAGTACATTGCGTCTGGTTTCCTAGAGTAAAACGATGGGCTTTGATGATTATCACTGACCTCAGTGATAATCATCGATAGACTATGCGCATTTTGATGAGTATGAAAAGAATAAAGAGTCAGTGGCTGTGAGCATAGATGTAATAAAAAAAGTATACCAGTTTGCCGAACCCAACCTTTCTTTGGTGGGATGGATGGGAATGCTTGGTTTCCCAGCTTATTACATCATTTGGGAGTATTGGTTTCCACAGCCCTATGAGAACCTAGGGTTACGCCTTGTTGGCTCTGCCTTGTTTTCGCTGCTTGCATTTCGGGATTTCTTGCCAAAAAAATTGCAGTGTTACATGCCGTACTATTACTTGCTGACGATAGGTTTTTGCTTGCCTTTCTTCTTTTCTTTCATGATGTTGATGAATGATTGGTCGACGATTTGGGCTATGTCGTTTATGGCGTCTATTTTTCTGCACATCCTCTTAGTGCATGATACACGAGTGATGGCTATACAAGCCTTGTCCTCTATTGCCTTGTCCTACTTCGTGGTGTATTGCATCGCCGATTTTCAACCTTCGACATTGCTCGAATGGCCATTTATGCCGATATTTTTGTTTACCTATGTCTTTGGAAATTTGTTTTTTTTCCGAAACCAGATTTCTCATGAAAGCAAAGTTTCTATTGCCAAAACGTTCGGGGCTGGGATCGCACATGAAATGCGTAATCCACTCAGTGCGCTCAAAACATCAATTGATGTGATTCGCACTATACTCCCCAAGTCACAGACAGGAACTCAATCCGTCCCTCCTCTAGATGTACAAGAATTGGATCTTTTGCATCAAATGTTGAATGAAGCAGATGAGGTTATTTACTCTGGCAATAACGCCATAGATCTGCTGTTGACTTCCATTGATGAGAACCGTGTTTCTACGACAAGCTTTAAAAAATATTCCGTTATAGACGTGATTGAGAAGGCACTCAAAACCTTTCCTTATAAAAATGTAGCCGACCGACATGCGGTTAAGCTTGAAGTCAAGCAACCGTTTGAGTTTTTTGGGAACGATACTTTACTGACTTATGCACTGTTCAATCTGCTGAAAAACGCTTTTTATTATCAAAAAGAACAGTTTGTTGTACAGGTGCAAATAGAACAATCTGCGGAGCATAATATTGTCAAGGTTCGTGACAATGGGGTTGGGATTGCCCCTGAAATGCTTGAAGATATTTTCCGTGACTTTTATACCTTTGGGAAAAACGGCAGTTATGGCTTGGGTTTGCCTTTTTGCCGTAAAGTGATGACCGCCTTTGGTGGCACGATTCGCTGCCATTCGAAGCAAGGTGAATGGACGGAATTCATACTTAAATTTCCTCGCTATGATTCAGATACGGTCAAAGAGATTAAAGCGGATTTGCTGAAATCGAAATCGGTGATCTACCTTGGCTCAAATCAAGAGGTAGTCCGTGAGCTGAATCGTCTCGCGGTAGAGGACGGATTTGCTTTTACCGCACTTTCTGCTCAGCAAGCCGTGAAACGGCAAGACTATGAGTTTGAATTCGATCTGATTTTATTGGATTTGGATGACGCGACATCGCAAGGTGAACTGCTTCCTAAAATTGAAGGGACGTTGAGTTTCTCAGAAGGGTGTATTGGTTATCTCTTTGACCCAAGTAAAGAATACGCAGTTAATATAAACCGCTATTTACACATTCAGCCTATTAGCATTCATTCCATACTCAAAAAAACGAAGCGAGTTATTGACCGACTGCTGTTTGAGCAAGATTCAGTCTTGATGAACCGAAACATCATCCCGATCCAGAAGTGCCGTCATGAACGACGCATCTTAGTGGTTGATGATAATCAATCAATTCGTACCTTTACCGCTATTTTGCTTGAACAGCAAGGCTATGAAGTATTGCAAGCTAATGATGGCTGTGAAGTGTTAAACCACATGGATAATCAGGTCATCGATTTAGTCTTGATGGATATTGAAATGCCCAAGGTGGGAGGATTGGAAGCTACTCACTTGATCCGCAGTTCAGATCGTGACTACAAATACATTCCAATCATCGGTTATACCGGAGATAACAGCCCGAAAACATTGGCATTAATACAAACATCAGGGATGAATGATTTTATTGTTAAACCCGCCGATCGCGATGCTTTGCTAAACAAAGTGGCTGCGTGGGTATAAAGTGGGAGAATTCTCCCACTTTGAACTTATTATAAATGGTTTTAAATCATCATCTTATCGAAAAGATGTTTTTTAGCTATCGAATGTAAAACTCTGTACACTTCACAGCCTCAGAGCATATTTGAATTATTCGCCTTATTTTTTCATCAGTAATATCACTATTAACCGAAAAGCGAATGATATTCTTGTTTTTTGTGGTGGCAGGGCGACAAAATACAGATCCGAACAATCCATTATTCTCCAAAAAATCACGTACTTTTTCGGTATTTCTTTCATCTCCAGTTTCTAGGCTAATAATTTGGCTTTCACTACGAATGGTCAAACCAAGTTGGGTTAGACCAATTCGTAATTTTCTTGCCATCCGTTCTAAATGCAGTCTTCTATCATCCGCATATTCAATAATATCTAACGTACTTTCCAGCCCTACAGCCTCATAAGGAAGCAAGGTGGAACTAAAAATTGCAGGGTAACTGATAAAAGGCACGCAGCGATTCACTTCATTGTTACACCAAATCGCTCCTGCCCGATATGAAAACGTTTTGGCTAAACTTGCGGTCATAAAATGGACTTCATGAGTAAGATTCAACTCTGCGAGTAACCCTGAACCTTTCGGCCCATGCGTGCCTAACGAATGAGATTCATCAACGAGCAAAGCACAACCAAATTCTTGGCTGATTTTGACTAACTCAGCTAACGGTGCCAAGGTGCCTATTGTGCTATAGATAGAGTCGACAGCAATGATACCAGGCCCATGACGCCGGATTAAAGTACGTAGATGTTCGCAGTTGTTATGCATAAAAGGGTGTATTTTGGCATTCGCGTAGCGTGCGCCTTCCCATAGGGACATGTGAGCAAAGAAATCGATATATACATTTGTATTCGGTTGGCAAATTGTCTGCAATAGACCAACGTTAGCACACCAACCTGATTGGGATAATAGACATTCTTTAAACCCCGTAAAATTTGCCAACCGATTTTCGATTGCGGGCTTATCATCATCATTTTGTAAGAATATCGCAGACATAAATAGGCTTTGCTGATTTTCAAGTAGTGATTTCGCTAAGTGAGCTTTAATTAATGGATGGTTAGCTAAAGCAAGGTAATCATTACTTTGTAAAATAATATCCTCTTTGCTGGCATGTTTGCCTAATACTAAATGTTTCCCATTTTTGTTTATAGCAATAAAATTTTCAATATAGTGATTAATCTTATCCTGAATAAAATCAGGAAGATGTGGTCTATTCATTACAATATATCCTAGTTCTAAATTATTTAATGCCAGCTGACGAGTGATATATTGCTTATTTAAAAAAGGCTGTCATCTGGTAAAAATCAATTTAGTTAACAACGTAGAATAATTGATAATCTACCATGGTGAGGTTAGAAATAATCATTAGGGGTAGGGGCTCTACCCCGAAGAATATCCTGACATTAAAAATAAATTAAGAGCTTGCTAAATTATTTTTAAATAGCTCAGGCCAATACATTTTTAGGTAACCCCAAGAAACCCAAGCGACCAAAATAGTCGCAATCGTGATCTCTAAAAAACCAAAATAGTGTAACCAGTACCATTGGGGATGCTGAGTTGAAAAAAATTCCGTTAAACGTTGCATCGCTACAGCGCTTATCACAGAAGGAAAAGTTACAGCGGCAATTGAAGGCTGAAATTGCAACCGTAACAGGCGTAAATAACAAAGATAGATCAGCAGCGTCATGGTGATGGCGATGCCGGCGAGTGCTCCCGTTAAAATGGGGTCTGGCTGATGGAAGTTAACCAGATAAGTCGCGAGTGTTAAGTTGATTGGTGCGGCCATGATAGCCAAAGTTGGGCGTGCTCGTTTGGGCAGGGTCCCTGCAAATACCAACCGATAGAGCACGACAGGTAGCATCACAAAGTAGATCGCAATGCAAACATTCACTAGGGTTTCAGAAAAGAGTGTGTGACCAAATTGGGTTCCCGCCAATGAGCTACTAATTACCCCTACCGGATACAAAAACCAGCTAGGGACAATATTGGCAAGTTTGAACTGACGAAGCTGAAAATAGAAGAACAGTATCATCATAGTCAAATGCAGTAACAATGCGGCAGCCCAGATCGGGTAGGCAATAAAAGGAGAAAGGATGGCAAGATAATCACACAAAATCAGTAGTGCCATACTCATAGGAGCCATTAAACTCCCAGAGATGGGATGCTTTAGATCGGAGATAAACGTTTGCCAATTCAGATATTTAAGTAATACTGGCAGCAGTAACAAGGCACCACTAAATGCCAAGTAAGGACGAAGTATTAACCCAAGTGGTGGATAATAGAGCACCCAAGCGTGGCCCAGCCCGATCATTCCTAATGCCAATGCTGCTTGTGAAGGGGGCACGTTTTGCACTTGGGTAAACCTATACCAATTCAATTGCTTCTCCTTGCTGAAATGTCCTGAATTTAATGAAAAAAGCCGCTCATTTTGCGAGCGGCTATTATCTGGTTTCATTATGCGTTAGGCAAATTGACTTTTATGAAACGGGATTTTGAGGTGGAAGATCTTGCTGCTGTAGCTTTTGGTTTTTCAAAGTACGGTGTAGCAACTGACTGTAAATCGGTAGTCCACCGAGCATCTGAGCAAAAATCACAGCCCCTAAGCTAGTAATGATAAGCGGAAGAATAAGGTGATAGTTATTGGTCATCTCAATGACCAATAAAATCCCAGTAATCGGTGCCCGAACGGTTGCGGCGAATAACGCCCCCATACCAGCAATCGCAAACATACCAGGCTCAATATTTAGTTCAGGAAACCACACCTTAGCGATTAAACCGAACGCATAACCAAAGAGTGTGCCAAGTGCTAGCATAGGTGCAAAAATTCCACCGGGAGCACCTGACCCGAAACAGAGCAAAGTAGTAAGAATTCGCCCGAGAAACAGCAGTAATAAAATGCCCGCACCATAACCACCGTTAGTGATGGTTGGAATTAAGCTAATACCGCCCCCAGTGAGTTCGGGAACATAGAGGAGGAGTAAACCAAAACAGCCACCTAATAATGATCCCGTCAATAAATATCGCTTTCGGTCATTGCGATGAAATTTGACGAACAAGTCCTGAGCCAAGGTGATCAAATAATTAAACAGAACTCCAAATACCCCAAATAAAGCGCCGAGGAGTAAGAAAAGTCCTAACGTTGATAAATTAGGGGCGTCGTATTGCGGCATAGTGATCACGGCATCTTGTCCGTTGATGAAGCGGAACACCACATTCGCTGCGACCGCCGCGATAATCACCGCCCGAACAGAAATCAATGTATAACGAAATTGTGGCCGCATCTCTTCGATCACAAACATAATACCGGCAAGAGGCGCGTTAAATGCGGCAGCAAGACCTCCTGCAGCCCCCGCGGCCAGTAATGAATGTCGTGTATCTTCGTTTTTTACTCGGAAAATATCGGAGATCATCCGCCCAACGGCACCTCCCATTTGTACGGTTGGACCTTCTCTACCAAGTACCATGCCAGAGCCTAGCGCTCCCATTCCTCCAAAGAACTTCACTGGTAAAACCCGCCACCAACGCACAGGGCGCATACCATCCATTGCCCCTTCAATTTCTGGAATGCCAGAGCCAGCCGCTTCAGGTGCAAAGCGGTGCACTAAAAAATAGCCAATAAACGCTAAAAGAGCGCTAATAAGAAATGCAGCAAGCCACAGAGGTAAAAAGCTCCCAATTTCACTTTTTAGCCAGTCAGTACGTGTTTCTGAAACTAGATGTACCGCTTGCTCAAAATAGGTTCCAACGAGGCCCGCTAATATCCCCACTAGCAAGGATAAAAACAACACAGAGAGTGGCGTTTTGTCTTTTGAGAGAAATTGATTGATCGAATCTTTCGGCATTTTTGCCAGCAGACTAGTGATAAGTATCTCTCTTTTCGACATATTTTTAGTGCCTTATGCTTGCTAAAGGGGAGGGAGTGCGAGAATTATACGCCCTGACTGGTTCAACTATAGCGATAAACATGAAATTTTGATTTTCATATATGGTTGATTTATTGGATAGTTCCATAAATAGTGAGATCTTCGTCAGAAAATTGCATAGCCACCTTGATAATCTAGCGTTATGTACCATAGTTAAAGCGTAAGGTTAGTGAGAACATTTCTTATGGAGGATATGGAACCTTACAGACAATTTGGATGGAATCAAAACGTTCATATCAGTACCTCGTTAAAGAGACGCTTGCAAACAGAGCCAAGCGAATTCGCAAAAACTCACGATTGAGTACACGAGGAAAAAGGCGCGCTTTCTTTACAGTGCGCCTTTTGCATTTTGGATTTTTACACAGCCATAAAATTTGAAACTGCTTCTTCAAAAGCTTTTGGATATACTGCCGCCAAAAGGAGAATTAGCATGAACAATCGAGTTCCGACTAACATTATTACGGGTTTTCTAGGTGTTGGAAAAACCACCGCTATTTTGCACCTGCTAGCCACTAAACCTGCGCATGAAAAATGGGCTGTGCTTGTTAATGAGTTTGGTGAGATTGGTATTGATGGTGCCATCATGAGCGAGCAGGGTGCGATGATTAAAGAAGTACCGGGTGGATGTCTGTGCTGTACGGCTGGGGTTCCAATGTCCGTTGGCATTAACGCCTTGTTGCGTCAAAAGCCCGATCGTTTCATTATCGAACCCACAGGATTAGGGCATCCTAAGCAAGTGGTCGCCACGTTAATTTCTGAACAGTATCAGCCTTATGTGGATTTAAAAGCCACGATTGCGTTGATGGATCCACGCCACTTGAGCATAGATAAATACCGCAGTAACCAAAATTTCAACGACCAACTGGCGAGTGCGGATATTGTTTTGGGGAACAAAGTCGATCAGTGCAGCAGTAGTGACATTGATGCCTTTAATGATTGGGTTACGGACCAAACACCTGCCAAAACCTTTAGTCAGCTCATCAAGCAAGGGCAATTCCCTATAGAGTTACTGGATATGCCGCGTTTGGCCGGTCATGCATCCACTCATATTGACGCCCATCATCACCACCATGCAGCCGATGAGCCGCAATTTCAGCTTGCACCTCAACAGCCATTTTTGCGCAAAGAAAATCGCGGCCAAGGCTATTTTAGTTGTGGTTGGCTATTTGGTGCGGAGTACCAGTTTAACTTTGATCTGTTGTTTCAACTGCTGAATGATTTAACCGCCGAGCGAGTGAAAGGGGTACTGAATACCGATCGCGGTTGTTACGCTTTCAACGTGGCGAATGGCGTGGTTTCTGTGACTGAAATGAGTCTAGAAGGTTTTGAATCACGCTTAGAAGTGATTGATTCACAACTGATGCCTTGGAGCGAGTTAGAAAGCATACTGCTCAAGATTGCAGGCATTCCACAGGCGTAAATCACATGCCTTTCTTTGCGAAAAAGATTTGTGAAAAAGGCGAGTAATACTCGCCTTTCTGTTATGCGCGGAACGATTAACGCTTGTTACGCAGATAACGCTTACGGCGCTCTTCTTTGCGTTTGGCTTTCTCTTCGGCTTTCAGCGCTTCATCAATTTCAACTTGTTGTAACTCTTCGGTGATCATTTCTGGACGTTCCAAGGTGATTTGTCCAAGCACACCTTGACGCAGCTCATGCAGTAGGATTTCAGAGGCTTTATGCAGATCCACTCGCGCGCCCGCACGGAGTGCGCCACGCTTACGACCGATCTCTTCCATCAATTCAACATCGGTTTCTGGAAGTTCATCGATTTGGTAACGCTCTTTCAATCTTTCTGGGTAGTGCTTAGCCAGATACTCGACGGTGTAAAACGCCACTTCATCGTATTCCATCGCGGTATCTTTCACCGCGCCAGTGGCCGCCAAACGAAAACCGCTATGAGGGTTTTCCACTTTTGGCCACAAAATTCCCGGAGTATCAGAAAGCACAATTCCGTTTTGTAGATTGATGCGCTGTTGACGACGAGTCACTGCGGGTTGGTTTCCGGTTTGAGCAATTGCGCGACCCGCTAAGGTATTGATAATGGTTGATTTCCCTACGTTCGGAATGCCCATGATCATGGTGCGAATGTTTTTGCCGATCTCTTCACGCTGTGGAGCGAGCTTGCGGCACAGTTCGAGGATCTTGTGTACTTCCTGCGGATTGGATGTGGTGATCGCCATCGCTTTCACCCCTTTCTCTTGCTCAAGATGGGCAATCCACAGCTCGGTTAACTCAGGATCCGCAAGATCGCGCTTATTCAGTACCTTCACACAAGGTTTTTCCCCACGGATATGCGAAATCAGCGGGTTTTCGCTACTGAAAGGAATACGCGCATCAAGCACTTCGATAATCACATCGACTTGCGGAATCGCTTCTTCGATTTCCTTGCGTGCTTTGTGCATGTGCCCCGGAAACCATTGGATTGAGTTGTTAACCATTTGAAAAATTAGCCTTTTAATACAGTCTTAAATGAGTTGAGAGATAAGAATGATGCTTAACATGGAGTCAGCAGGAGCCACCTCGCTCTCAACTCCGTGACGCTATGGTCATTGGAATGCGCCAATGCTAACACTTTACGAAGAATGCGGGAATCGCCATAAACCCGAACAATGAATTACACCGCTAGGCGAGAGCCGTGGGAACGGGGATTTCTATATATTTTCTTTATACCCGACAGATGCTTTTATACATCTTCTTTAAATTTGGCTCGTTACCATGCCTTGAGTTATGTAATTAAGGATGCACATGTGTGCTTGATAACGATGAAACCTGCAAAACAAACGACAACTGGTTTGGCTTTTCTGGCAATGGGTATCGTCTATGGCGATATCGGAACCAGTCCTCTTTACGCTTTTAAAGAAGTGTTCTTCAGTCATCATCCACTCGCGATTAACCCTGACAATGTGTTGGGGATTTTATCTTTGGTGTTTTGGGCATTTGTCCTGATCGTTTCCATTAAATATCTTTTGCTGGTGACGCGCGCCGATCAAAATGGCGAAGGCGGTATTCTGACTTTATCCGCCATTGCTCAACAAAATGCTCCCAACCGTTGGCGGCGGATTGCCATGTTACTTGGGATTTTGGCGACGGGCTTTTTCTTTGGTGAAGCGGTGATAACGCCCGCCATGTCAGTACTTTCGGCGGTGGAAGGGATTGCGGTAGCGCAACCTGACTTGGCTCCTTATGTACTGCCCATTGCCATGATGATCATTGTGGCGCTGTTTGCGGTGCAAGCGATGGGAACCGAGCGTATCGGGCGCTTTTTCGCGCCAGTGATGTTGCTGTGGTTTTTGGTGCTGGCTTTACTCGGTGCCCATGCAATTTGGCACGCGCCCCAAGTATTACGTGCACTCAACCCAGCGTATGCGGTGCATTTTGTCTTGCTTCATGGACAGCACACCCTGTTTATTTTGGGCTTAGTCGTACTTTCAGTGACTGGGGTTGAAGCACTGTACGCCGATATGGGGCACTTTGGGATTAAGCCGATCCGCATTGCGTGGTTTGCACTGGTGATGCCCAGTTTGCTGCTCAACTATTTTGGGCAAGGGGCGTATCTGCTTACCCTGTCTGAGCCCACAGGTTCTACTTTCTTTAGCCTTGCACCTAAAGCTTGGTTGTGGCCTTTGATCTTGCTGGCGACGTTTGCCACTGTTATTGCTTCGCAAGCGGTCATCTCTGGGATCTTTTCGTTAGCGAGACAGGCCATCAATTATGGCTATTTGCCGCCGATGAAAATTGCGCATACTTCAGAGCATTCACAAGGGCAGATTTATGTGCCCGCGGCGAACATGTTGTTGTTTGTGGCCGTGATTTTTGTGATGTTGCGTTTTCGCTCATCCGCCAACTTAGCGGCTGCCTATGGTATTGCGGTCACGGCGATCATGATGATCTCTTCACTGCTGTTGGTTTTGGTTGCGCGTTATCAATGGCAGTGGAGATGGCCGCGAGTCGTCACGATTGGGATCGTGTTTATTGGCATGGATACTCTGCTGTTAGCGTCGACCTCAACTAAATTGATGGAGGGTGGTTGGCTGCCACTGCTTTTAGGATGCGTGGTGTTTATAGTCATGTATATCTGGCAGCAGCAGCGCCAACGTTTGTTGGAAATTGCCGGTAACGAGCTCTCAGTTTCGGCGATGATTCAGTCATTGGAGGAAGAGTCTTTCCAACGCGCCACAGGAACCGCCGTTTATCTGTCTCGCTCGCTGAATCATGTGCCGCGCTCGCTGCTGCACAATATCAAATACAACAAGACCTTACATGAAAGAAATATCTTGATGACCTTTCAATATGAAGCGCTGCCAAGGGTTCACCCATGTCGCAGAGCTGAGATAGAGCAGGTCTCGGCCAGTTTTTGGCAAGTGGTGATCCATACCGGTTATCAAGAGGAGCCAGATATGGCGCAAGTGATGCATTGCTGCGGTCTAAAAGGCTTGTATTTGCATCCCAATGAAACGCTCTTTTTGCTCTCTTCAGAGCGATTGAAAGTACAAAAACTGGGGATGTGGCATGACCTGAAAGTCTGGTTCTTTATTCAGATGAGCAAACATGCGCTGAGAACGTCGGAAAGATTGAATATTCCCCCTGATCGCCTAATTGAGATGGGTGTGTATCGAGAGATGTAAGGCTCGCACGAAAAAACCGTTCAAGATTGAACGGTTTTTTAGCTCTGAGGTTTAGCCTTTACAAGGCTCCCCTAGTTTTTCGCTAGGGGAGCGAGGCTAATCTTGTTGCGCGATGCCTGCATACAGCGGCCATGTGCCAGATTTCACCACCTCTTTTGTAACTTGTGCACTGTGTGCCAAATCGTAATGGTGCTCGATGCAGGGCGAATAGGCGACAACCAATGATGGACCAGAATGTTCACCTGCAGCTTGCAGCGCTTTTATGGTCTGATTGATGTTGGCACCCAAGGCTATTCTCGCCACAAACGCACCGGGCAGATCTTGGTAAAGTTTAACCAGATCTTTGGCTGGACTTGGATTGGGTAAACTGCACAATTTCGCGGTTTGTCCTTGCGGGGTGGACTTGGATTTTTGTCCACCAGTGTTGGAGTAACACTGCGTATCCAGAACCAGAATGTTGATGTTACGTCCGCTGCGCATCACATGATCGAGTCCGCCAAAGCCGATATCATAAGCCCAGCCGTCACCTCCTATCATCCACACCATTTTTTCGCTTAAATAATCGGCCAGCAGTTGATCTTCAGAGTGAGCAGGAAGTCGCTGCTTCAGCTCAGCAATCTGCGATCTTAGATCGGGAAGCGGAGATTGTGGGGTATGTCCGCCTAGCAAACGCTGCGCTCGCGATTGTAAGACTTCCAGTGCCATATTCATGCCCAAGCCAAATTCGGCATTATCTTCAAATAGGCTGTTGGCCCAAGCAGGGCCTCGTCCATCACTATCCTGACTGTAAGGCGTAGTGGGTAGATTACCGCCAAAAATTGAGGAGCAGCCTGTCGCGTTTGCAATCATCAATCGATCGCCGAATAACTGAGTCAAAATACGGATATAAGGCGTTTCTCCGCATCCTGCACAGGCATTCGGGTATTCAAAATAGGGCTCAACGTGCTGCAATGTTTTGACATCAATTCGCTGCTGCTGATAAGCCGACTGCTTCGGCAAGGCTTGGAAATAAGTGAATCTTTGTTGCTCTGACTGATAACTGAGGTTCTTCTCAACCATATTCAATGCCTTACGTTCTGGCTCTTGTCGATCTTTTGCTGGGCAAACCTGAGTGCATAACTGGCAGCCAGTACAGTCATCCGGCGACACTTGCAGTACATAATGCGCATCGGGTTGCTGCCTTGAGCGATAAGGCTGGCTTTTTAACTCACTCAAGGTGGGATGGGTTTCACTCACAATGCGGGCACGAATCGCCGAATGCGGGCAAATCGCGACGCAGTAACCGCATTGAGTGCAAAGATCGGTTTCCCAAACCGGCAGCTGTTCAGCAAGATTGCGCTTTTCTAACTGCGAAGTATTGGTAGGCCATACTCCATCGGCCGGATAAGCCGAGACAGGTAACGCATCGCCTTTCCCCGCCAGCAACTGTTCAACTAAGCTCGCGCCCCAAATCTTCGGCTGGCTTTGGATGGCCACCGTTGTTTCACTTGGGATCGCAAATGGCATCTCACACACCGACTGGTACGCTTGGTTCAGGCATTGCAGGCTTTGTATCAGTTGCTGGGCTGAACGGTGTTTGAGCTGTTCGGTTAGACTCGCTTCCAGTGGGGTCAATAACGCCTGTTCGGTATGCTGGCTTAACAATCGAGCCGCCGCAGCTTGCATCACAATACTGGTTTTATTGCCGAGTTGATGGCGCTCAACCAAGCCATCGGCATCGATGGTGGCCACTTGAACCGATAAAGCCTGAAGGCGACTTTGCAATGCGGGCGGTAAAGCGGCCCACAGTGCTTGCCCCGTCAGTGCGGTGTTGAGCAACAGATAGCCATTGGCGATCAGCTTGCTGGCAATATTACGCTCATGGAGAAGTTTCAGATTGCTGAGCGAAACCAACCAAGCGTGACGAACCGGATAGGGAGCAGTGATCGGTTGCTGACTGAAACGGATATGTGTCGTGGTGACATTGGCAGATTTTTTGGAGTCGTATTCAAACTGACCCTGTACATGCCGGTTTTGGCCTAGGGTTTTAATCAGATTTTTTCCCGCACTGACACTCCCATCGCCGCCATAGCCATACATCAGAACACTTTGATAGGGCTTATCTCTCGTCGCTGAAATCGTTTTCGGTAGAGTAAGTTGGCTTACGTCATCTTCAATACCCACCACAAACTCGTGCATTTGCTCCTGCTCGGGAGCTTGCATCATGGTGAAAATCGCTTCGACATCTTCTGGGAAAAACGCTTTTCCTGATAACCCATAGCGACCGCGAGAGAGTCGGATCGAGTTTGCCCTCTGGGTATACAAGGCACTTAAAACGTCAAGATAAAGCGGTTCGCCGTGACTGCCCGGTTCTTTGGTGCGATCCAATACGCTGATATGAGTCACCGTGGCTGGAAGCGCATCCCGTAAGGCTTGACTTGGAAAAGGGCGATATAGTCGGATCTGAATAACGCCAATCCGCTCACCTTGTTGAACGCCGGCAAGGACGACTTGTTTGATGGTGTCGACGGAAGATCCCATTGCGACAATCACAGATTGTGCTTGCGGATGACCGATATACTCGACCAACTGGTAGCGGCGTCCGGTCTGTGTTTCAAAACAGTTCATGATGTTCTGCACCTGTTCAGGCGTACTTTGATGGTACGGCGTTTGAGCCTCGCGACACTGAAAGTAACTGTCGGGATCGGCAGTGGCTCCGCGTAGAGTTGGCCGATCGGGCGTTAAGGCTCGGGCACGAAAATCAACTAAGGCTGGCATGGGTAGCAGTGCAGATAACGCCTCTTCGGAGAGCGGTTCAATCTGGGTAATGGCGTGTGAGGTGAGGAATCCATCAAAGAAATGCACAAACGGTAAGCGGCATTGTAAAGCACTGAAAGTGGCAATGGCGGCCAGATCTTGCGCCTCTTGCGCATTACTGGCGCAGAGCATTGCAACGCCCGTTTGGCGGATGGCCATCACGTCCGAATGATCGCAGTAAATGGATAACGCATGGGTTGCAACAGTGCGAGCCGCCACATGAATGACACAAGGCGTCAGCTCACCAGCAAGCTTGTATAAGCTTGGGATCATGAGCAATAAACCTTGCGATGAGGTAAAGGTGGTGGCAAGTGCACCGCTCATAGCGGCGCCATGAACAACCGCAATACTGCCTGCTTCCGACTGCATTTCCACAAGTTTGGGTACATCACCCAGCAGATTGCTCTTTTGCTGGCTTGCCCATTGTTCACAGCTTTCGGCCATGCTGGTGCTCGGTGTAATAGGGTAGACGGCTAGCACTTCACTCAGTTGATAAGCAACGCGGGCAACGGCCGTATTTGCGTCAGTAATCCAAGTCATAATTCACCTCTGTCGGTATCGCAGCGTTTGCGATGGAGGATGGAAGATGTATGATCCGGCCACCTAGGTGACGAGATCACGAACCAACAGGATTAAGAAGCAGTGGTGACAAGACTTAATGAAGCACACAAAGCGCTGATTCTGGTTGCGCTGTACGCCATGGTCACTGTCGTGGGTGTGATGTACCGCAAAGATATGATTGAGACTGATGTGGCTATGCTGTTTTTGCTGCTCAATATCTTGAGCGCATCAGTACTCAAACCGCGCAACGCTTACTTGATGATGGGATTAAGCATCATCGATTATCACTACTTTCTGCTACCGGACTATCAATCGTTCCGATTTGAGAATGCGCAGTACGTGATTACCTATGCGGTGTTAGCTTTTAGTGGGATTTTCGCGGTGAATATAACACAGGCTCAGCGCAAGCAAATAGAGAAAAATAAGCGCCTGCAGCAGCAACACAAGAAGTACTATGAACTTGCTTGCCACCTTTCTGCACTCAGTGCCAGTGAAGACATTGCTCAAGCCACCGTCAAATTTTTAAGTAAAGAGAAGGGGATAGTCAGTGCGATAGCGCTATACCAGCCGCAGTGGCAATGGGCGGCGCAGCACCCTGATTTCCCCGTTGCAGCAATTGAACTACCGCAGCCTCTTTCGACTGATAGCACATCAACCTTGGTGCAAGATGAGCAGGTCAATGGCTTCACCTTGGTGGATCGTGGGACAATCCTTGGGGCCATTTATTTCCTACGTTATCCCCATGAGCGCTTCGCATCCCCAGAGGCTTTGCGGCGTGAATCTAAAATTGCACCTTGGGTACGCTCTCTTCTGACTCTTTCTCTAGCAAGGGCTCATGCGCATCGCACCTTGGCTCATGTGGAAGCGGAGAAACAGCTGGAAAGTACGCGGACAACGTTACTCGCGTCTGTCTCGCACGATCTAAAAACACCGCTTGGCGCGATCATTGGCTCTGCTACCACTTTAACCGATCCGAGTCTTCACCTCTCGACGGAAACCCAGCAAGAGCTGCTGACGTCAATTGCTGAGCAAGGCGAGCGGTTAAATCGCAGTTTGACCAAACTGCTTGATATCACCCGCTATACGGCAACCGCGCTAGTACCTAAGTTAGATTGGGTTGAACCAGAGGAGTTGATTGGAACGGTGCTCAGTCGCTTAGCGCCGCGATTAACCCATCACAAAGTACAGATTGAGAGTCAACCGATGTTGGTTGAGCTTGATAGCTTACTGATTGAACAGGTGCTGATTAACTTAGTGGAAAATGCTGTGAAATATACACCTAGAGGCAGCGAAATTGAGATCGCTTGTGCTTATCAAGATCAGCAATTTACGCTGGCGGTGATGGATAACGGCGCGGGCATCCCCAATGAGGCATTGCCTAGAATTTTTGACCGGTTTTATCGTGTGGAAGGCAATCATGCTGATGGAACGGGGCTTGGCTTGGCGATTTGCCAAGTGATTGTTGCGGCTCACCAAGGTTCGATTCGGGTACATAATCGAGAGTCTGGGGGCGCATGTTTTACGGTGACGATTCCTTGCCGCCAATACAATTTAAAGGAACTGTATGAACAGTGAAATTAAGATCCTCATTATTGAAGACGAAGCGCCAATTCAACGGTTTTTGACTGTGCTTATTTCTGGTTATGAGTATCAAGTGAAAGTGGCCAGCACGGCAGAGCAAGGGCTGCATCTGGTGGCGAATTGGAACCCGCATCTGATCCTGTTGGACTTGGGCTTGCCAGATCAAGACGGCATCAGTTTGACGAGAGAATTGCGAGCATGGACGCAAACCCCAATCATGGTGATTTCTGCCCGAGAAAAAGAAGCGGATAAAGTGCAAGCACTAGATGCCGGCGCGAACGACTATTTGACTAAACCCTTTGGCAGTGAAGAGCTGATGGCTCGTATTCGGGTGGCGTTGCGTTTAGCGCCGAGCATCGAAAGCGTAGAGCAGACTCGTTTTGAATTGGGGGATCTGGTGTTGGATCTTGTGTTAAAGCAAGTCACTAAGGCCGGAGAGCCAGTAAAACTGACCAAAACCGAATACAACATTTTGAAATTGTTAGCAAAAAATATGGGAAAGGTGCTCACACACAAGCAGATCTTAAAAGAAGTGTGGGGCGGTAATTATGTCGAGCATCATCACTATGTGCGCATCCATGTCGCGCAGTTACGCCATAAAGTGGAAGACAATCCCGCGCAACCGCGCTTCATCTTGACAGAAAATGGGGTCGGTTACCGTTTAGTGGATAAATAGGCACGTAAAATAAAACTATCTTTATAAAATCTATACAGATGTATGCCTTATCCATACAACCGATTTATACAGGGTTCGCTACACTGCTTCACAGGTTAAGGACAGGTAAGGCGTGAACTTTTAGTGGGATTGTTTACGTGCACTCTGCATGGTCTGAAATCTACGTTGTAAACACACATTAAAAAAGAAGAGGACAATATGGGTGGAATCAGTGTGGGTAAGCTCTTAATCTTGGGATGTATTGTTGCGCTGGTTTTCGGCACAAAGAAATTGCGAACCATAGGTGAAGATGCGGGTTATGCGATTCGCTCTTTTCAAAAAGCGTTACGCGGTGACGCAGTACCGAGCTCTCCGCTAGCCAATGATGAGTCTGTTGAATCAACCGCATTAGAGCAAGATATGTCTCAAATCGATGGCACTGATCGTCACTCTTAATGTTCCCAAATACCATCGCACTTACGGGGCTCATATGAGTAATGCCGATCGTTTTAAGTAATTGAACGATCCTACGCGGGCTTCATAATCGGTCTCAACATTGTTGAGGCCGATTTTTTTATGTCTGAGTTTTCCAAAGAGTTACATGTCATGGCTGAGTTTTGCCAAGACCATCATATCAATGCGCTTTCTAAACATATCCTCTGGAATGGGTTGAAGAAGCCGTCAAGCAGACCGGACGAGCTACGGCCGCAGAGCATAAAGTTGAGTCGTTGAGGATAAGCTTCATCAACGCACTTTACTTCATTCAAGATGAATTTATCTGGTCTGACGGGAGAAGCCCTGGTGCTATCCCAAAGGCGCTAGAAATGCTTTGAGAAAATGGAAAGCGGCTGATATTGCCCAACAAAAAAAGGAAAGCTTACCCTCGGGCAGTATTGAAGAAAGCTTTAAAGTATCCAGCGATAGCCAGAGAGAAAAAAGCCACTCGCTCTTAAGTGGGTGACATTGCTCATATGAACCCCTTTTCTTGTTCTCCTCCTCAAACCATCACTTTCGGCTGTAGAGATCGTTAACCTTCAGCGATTGGTAATGTTCACAACGGGTTAATGTGAACATTCAAATAAATACAGCCCATATCCTTGGGCTGTTTCTTTTAGTCTTTTACCATGACTTTTACTTTGCGATCGCGCTTCTTCATTACGGCACTCGTTAGTAAGGTCAGTGCGGCGAGCACTAGAGTAAATACGGGTGCGATCATCAGTAGCTTGGTGGCAAAAAGCTCGAGTTTGGCTGGTAAAAGAGAAATACCGAAGCCTGCACCGACCAAGAATAAAATCCAACATAGAGCACTGATAGCAGAAGCTGAAAAGAACTGCAGCGGTTTAACGCAATTACGTAAACCCATCACCATTGGCAATAAAGAACGAACGACAGGGAAGAAACGTCCAAAGAACAGAGCAACCAACCCGAAGCGATGCAGTAAGTTATCTGTTGCGGTCAGTTGTTTTTCAGGCACTTTAGCCAACCAACGGTTGACAACTCGCCAGTGTTTCAATTGATAACCTTGGTAAAACGCAATAAGGCTTCCTAACCAACCTGCCAGAAATAGGGTAATCAGCACCAAATGTAGCTGCAAAACTCCGGCAGCAGCGAGTGAACCACTTAACACGATCACGCTATCGCACGGTAAAGGTGCTGCAGGTAAAAAACCACTTTCGAGAAAAATCAGTAAGCCCAAGCAAAAATACAACATTAGTAAGTTAACTTGTTGTAATGCAATAATATCTTGATTCCACAATGCGCTAAAAATAGAGAGTATTGAATCCAAACCGTGATCCTCTTTTGTTCGTAAAAATGGAGTTTCTCAGTATGACTTGGGAGTGTATTGAACTCCGTTGACATTGGTTTTTGCCAACAACAGTCAAATGAGTACAGGAATAGAAAGAGGCTCCGTTAAGCGTGAGCGTAACGAGAATAAAGATTGATGAATAACCAAGATTTGCGCGTATGCGTCATTGCACTGAGATTCAGAAATGCAAGCTGTTGTGTTGTTATGGCATGAGGTGTATCGAGCCAACTTGGGTTGATGTTCAGCGAAGTGTGAACTTTTTCCACAGAACTAAACGGTTCTTGACCATCCTGAGAAGAAATACTCAGAAAACGGTTAAGGGAAATACGAGTAGATAGAATTGCAAATGGATGTTTGGTGTGAGGTGCTTGGTGCTCAACTTTGTTAGATGTAAAACGAAGAGGAGTATTGAACTCTTGCACATGGAGAGTTTGAGATAGCGATAAGGTAATCAGCACAATGAAAGACCAAAAGGCCATTACTGCTTTAAATACCATCTGCCACCACCTAACTACACCCCATTTTCTACCGGAAGAGTATGCGTCTGAACGATGATGCTGTAAAGAATCAGATTGTCTAACAGGATTTGTTGCTGAGAAATTGAGCTTTCGAGTCAAAATAGGCTCAAATAATTCGTAAGCAATGTGCAAATTATCCTACACGTCAAAGAATGATGAGATTTAGTTTTAGAAAATAGCATTCCATTTTGACGTTGGACATGATGATGAAGATTCAATTCAAACTGACTCTACCCGTTGTAACTATTTTAATTACTTTTCTTTTGGTTTCGTTGGTGAATTTTTCGCAATCACGCAGACAGTTCAAAACAGATGGTCGATATGGTTCGTAAGGCACAAACGGCATGTGAAAGTTTAAATATACAGTGTGAACATCTTGATAAGTTGGTTGGTCGTTTTAAGGTTTAACGATGTATTGAGTGCTAAAAGGGAGACTATGTTCTCCCTTAATCCGCATCACCAAATAGAATTTCTTATGAGTCAGAGCTTCAATTAGCGTTAACGACCTTAATGGACTGAGCGATACCTTCAGGCAGTGCGAGGTAGTAACCTTGATACATATGGATATCCAGTTTTTGCATCGCCGCCAGTTGTTCCGCTGTTTCAATACCTTCAACAACAGTGTACGCCCCAGTATTGTTTGCTAGCTGTAGACCAGCAAGTAAACCGCAACAATCGCCCGCCATGAAATCGAGTAACAACTGTCTATCCAATTTTATGATGTTCGGACGTAGCATCGCCACTCGTGCGGGAGTGGATGCTTTACAGCCAAAGTCATCAATAGCAATTTGAAACCCATTAGCAACAAGTTTTTCGGTGGCGACTTGCAGCATTTCTTCATCACCGGATTCAACCTCAACCAATTCCATGACAACTCGATGGTGAGGAATGTTGAGCTCTGCCAACCGAGTGGCAAGCAATGTTGAGCTGATATCGCAATAAGCAAATTGTTCGCCAGCGACAGGTAATACATTGAGAAATAAGCGAGTTTCACGGTAAGGGGAGAGGCTAAAATTGCGGATGTGAATAGCTCGACTTAGGCGTTCGACATTTAATTTATCGGTAGCGGAAAAGGCATCTGAGTGAAAAAACAGGTCAGGTCTAACTTGAGAATGTTGCTGGGTATAAATTCGAACTAAAGCTTCAGCGCCAACAATCTGGTGTTGTTTATCGAAGATGGGTTGAAAGACACTACGTAACGTAAGGTTGTTGTATCTTGCAAAATATTCTCCATTCTCATCGTAGTGGATGCAGTCGAGAAATTGTTGTTTATCAGTCAGAACCATACAAATTAAGCATCCTAGGGTGAAAACAGCACAACGTTTCCCAGAAATATTACTTTTGACGTACGCCATGTTATTGGTGAAACGTGCAGCCTGTCAAATGGGAAGCCATACGATAGCATGAAGTATGGATGTTGTTTTTTGCGCTAAATTAAGTAATAAACAGTCTTGATTAGAAGGACTGATTCTTGAACATCACCTTAAATAACATGCCCTTAGTTGTGGATGATAGGGATCACATAAATATTCGGTGAAAATGCGTTAATCAGTAATATTGCGGTGCTCAATGAATGAGTTTGTTTGCTGTGCGCAAAAAGGTTTTATAAAAATCGACCAGCTTCACTATTTTGAAAGACTGGTAATCATGTATGTACGAGTAAAATGCATGAGTAAACGATTAACTCCACTGTAGAACAGCGTAAAGCTGGATATATTTACGTACTAGTTGCTGATTTTTGGAGCGTTTAAGGGGGTGCCCATATTTAATAAAACAAGGGCTAATTTGGTAGTAATGCTCTAACGTTTGGGTGAGTTGCGAGTCACTTTCTTGCAAGGCAATCCCCTGAGCATGGTATTCATCCATTTCATCAGGCAATTGCCCTGTCCACCAATGCAGTAACTCTCGGCTTTTTTGGCTTCGTCCCATCCAATGATCATTGAGCAATAAAAGCAAATCATTGGGTTGAATAGCATAAGCGTATTCTTGTTTCCATTGACTGATATCACGCATTAACTTTGCTCGGCATGCTTTGCCTGCACTCATTAAATGGTGAGTTAAGATCCAAACAGTTCCAACATCACTGGTTACACGAAAGTGATGGGGGAGATCACGCTGATAAATCGATTCAATTGGTGTGTATTGGCAAGGGTGGCCAAATTCGCTCAAGGTGCGCGCAAGGCGTCTCGCAAATGCTAAGCCTAAATGGTGTTCACTCATTCCTTGGTTATGGATGGTAGGATAGTTTTTCTCACACAATCTGAGGCAATCCACCTGAAATTCATTGACACTTTGCGTAACGATATCCAGTAGCAAGATGTTGTTCTCCCTTACAAAAACCAAGCAAGATTATCACAGTTACATTTTGTCACTACCAATTAACGGTGACTTCTTGATCTCTAGCGCCTTTCTATTGAAATGGCTAACTCGCATCGCACACTTCAAATTACTCATTATCATTTATATTTTGTTACAACGTAGTAAAGGTTTTAGATATGCCAAATAACACATATCTATTTGTTGATGAGGCTAGAGCAGGTAAGCCACAACGGTCATTAAGAAAAAGTTCATTCGAAATTTTTGATGTAGTTCTTCAGGCTACTTGTCTATGCGCGGTGTAAAAATTGAGAAATACTCTTTAACGAATAGGTATTAACGAATAGGCTACAGGTGCGTAACTAAATTTCTATATGAGCAAGAATGTAATGAATAATTCAAACAACCAACACTATAACTTAGTCGCACGCAGCATCCATTGGGTATCAGCCTTGGCCGTGATTGGCATGTTTGCTGTCGGGACTTGGATGGTCGATCTCTCTTATTACAGTGAATGGTATCGTACCGCTCCCCATTGGCATAAGTCTGTAGGGATCTTATTGATTGCACTTACGGCTTTTCGTCTTGTGTGGAAGTTACTGACCACATCACCGAAGATTGAAGGCGCTCGTTGGGAAATATTAACGGCGAAGAGCGTTCATCATTTGATGTATTTGGGGCTCTTTGTACTTTTTGTCTCTGGTTATCTTATTTCAACAGAAGATGGCCGAGGCATTGACGTGTTTAACTGGTTTACTGTTCCGGGGATGGGCGCGTTTTTTGAAAACCAAGCGGATATAGCGGGGGAAGTTCATTTCTATACGGCTTGGGGATTAATTTTACTGGCGGCACTGCATGCTGCCGCTGCACTCAAACATCACTTTATTCATCGCGATAACACACTACGTAAAATGCTGACAGGAGCATCAAAATGAAAAAAACACTAATGGCAGTGGGTCTTGCTGCGGTCATGTCAATTCCATTCGCAGCCAATGCGGCTGATTATGTAATTGATACTAAGGGCGCGCATGCTTCAATCAACTTCAAAGTAAACCATTTGGGTTACAGCTATATCAAAGGACGATTCAATAAATTTGATGGTGAATTTTCTTTTGACCCTGCCAACATTGCTGCTTCGAGCGTGATGGTAAATGTCGACACTCGCAGCTTGGATTCAAACCATGCTGAGCGTGATAAGCACATTCGTAGTTCAGATTTTATTGATGCCTCTAAATATTCAACAGCTACGTTCAAGAGTACGGAAGTGGCTGATAAAGGCAATGGTCAGCTAGAAGTGAAAGGCGATTTAACTCTGCATGGTCAAACCAAGCCTATCGTGATTAATGCGGAATTTATTGGTGCAGGACAGGACCCATGGGGTGGTCAACGCGCTGGCTTTATGGGAACGACTCGCATAGAACTGAAAGATTTTGGTATCCAAGTGATGGGTGCTTCAAGCTATGTCGATATGGAACTTCATGTTGAAGGCGTTCAAAAGTAATCTTTTCCATTCTAAATCCCAACTCATTGACTGGCTCAGGTGAGTTGATCAAAAAAGCCCCCTAGTATGCTAGGGGGCTTGTTTTTGGTTAAGCGACTTATTTCCTAACCAAAATGAGGGAGAGATTAGGCTCGTGCCAATTCTTTCTCTTTAATCATATGAACTCGCTCGCCGTAAATAGGGCGTAACGCTTCAAGCACATGATTGCGTTCTAAAACACCGACAAACTGACCATTTTGTAGTACAGGCAGCATCTGTGGCTTGTTTACTTTCATGCTTTTTGCGCGCTCTTCCAGTGAGAGTGCACTGAAGCGAGTGGCGATCCCCATGCTAGTGGTTGGGAAAAGTTGTTCTTTATCGATGCAGAAGAACTCTGTGACATCAACTAATTTGTCATTGATATCAATTGCAATAACATCGCGCGACATGAGGTCAACCACTTTTTGGTCTTTACTTGGTAGGTAATCTTGGCACCACAGGTCAATCATGATGTCATGGGTAGAGAGTACGCCAACCAAACGACCTTGAACATCGACAACCGGCGCTGCAGATAAATGGTGGTCGAGTAGAGTGTCGATCGCGGCTGGAGTTGTCATATCAACGCTGAGAGTGACAGGTTGAGTGTTCATCATATCTTTTACTGTAATGGTGCTTTTCATAATAGTTTCCTTGACTGACGTAAGTGCTTGAGTTTCCGTAATAGTGGCAATATTGGCGGCTTTCAGTTGTGGGCGGCGGTAGATACTCCAATTGGCTAACCCCACTAATACAGCCCCCCCAACTATGTTGCCGAGGGTGACCGGAATTAAATTGGCCGTAACAAATTGAGTGACATTTAAATCGCTATATTGGCTAGCGGAAACGCCAACTTGTTGCCAAAAGCTATCCGGTGCAAAGTTTTGAATAACAATGCCCAGTGGCACCATAAACATGTTTGCAACACAGTGTTCAAAGCCACTTGAGACAAACATCGCAACGGGCATGATGGTCATTGCTGCTTTAGTCATAGCATTGGCTGAACTGAAAGTGAGCCAAATAGCCAAACACACCAGTAAGTTACACAAAATACCTAACGCAAAAGCTTGAATGACGGTGTGGTGAAGTTTGTGCTGTGCAATATTCAGCGCGTTCAATCCCCATTGACCGTTATCGAGCTGGTAGAGCCCTGCTGCGGTAACGAGTAGCAGTAGAAAAATGGCACCGATAAAATTGCCGATGTAAACTTTTCCCCAGATTGACAACATTTTTCCGAAGCTGATTTCGCGGTTTGCCCATGAAATGCTGGACAACACAGAGCTCGTGAACAACTCGCCACCACAGATGACGATCAAAATCAGCCCCATACTGAATGCAACGCCACCTGCAAGGCGGCTTAGTCCCCAACCAGCGGAAGCGCTGCCCGTGGTGACTGTGATGTAGAACAGAAAAGCCAAGCCGATAAAAGCTCCCGCCATAACGGAAAGACCTAAAATCATACCGCTGGTTTTTTTGGCTTTGCTCAGTGCAAACTTTTCTGCTTCCGCCATCATTTCTGTAGGTGAAAAGCAGTTTTGGTTTTTAGAGTAGGCTGCAGACATATTCGCTCCCCAAACTCAATTTCATGTTTACCTCCGTTTAATCAACAACGCCTGATGCGTTGCTTCGACATCAGATTAGGGGGCAAAGCGAGTAAACGTAAAATTGATAATTTTTAAAAACCTCATCAATTATGTTGATAAGGCAAGTTGGAGGCGTAAAATGAAACCACTTGCTCATGTAGAGCAAAACAATTAAAGAAAAGAATAGGATAGGTAGTGCGGTATTCATTAAAACAATTAGCAGTATTTGATGCTGTAGCCGATTGTGGCAGCGTGAGTCAGGCTGCGGATAAACTGGCGCTCACCCAGTCAGCGACTAGCATGTCTTTAGCTCAGTTGGAAAAAATGTTAGGTCGTCCTCTGTTTGAAAGGCAAGGTAAACAGATGGCATTAACCCATTGGGGCATGTGGTTGCGCCCTAAGGCAAAACGCTTGTTGCAAGATGCTCAGCAGATTGAAATGGGCTTTTACGATCAGCATTTACTCAGTGGTGAAATACGTTTGGGAGCAAGCCAAACCCCTGCAGAGCATTTAGTGCCTGATCTCATCAGCATTATTGATAGCGACTTTCCGGAGATCCGAATTTCACTGGGCGTAAAGAGTACCAAAGGTGTCATTGAGGGCGTTCTTGATTATAAATATGACCTTGGCATCATCGAAGGCCGGTGTGATGACAATCGTATTTATCAAGAAGTGTGGTGTCGTGATCACTTAACTATTGTTGCTTCAGCTCATCATCCATTCGCTAAACGAGAATCGGTCAGTCTCGCCCAGCTTGAACAAGCCAAATGGGTTCTGCGTGAACAAGGTGCTGGTACTCGCAATATTTTTGATAGTGTTATTCATCCATTAATTGCGGACTTAGACGTATGGCGTGAATATGAACATGTCCCTGTACTGCGTACTCTGGTCGCCAATGGTCCCTATCTGACCTGTTTACCTTACTTGGATGTAGAGCGCTTTATCGAAAGCGGACTGCTGGTGGCGTTGAATGTGCCCGAACTCAATATGGAGCGTACACTTTCGTTTATTTGGCGTGCCGATATGGAGGAAAATCCTCTGGCTGAGTGCATCAAACGTGAAGGATTGCGCATGATGAAGGGAAAACCGAGCATCTTATGAGTAATATCATATTTCCTGAATCTGTTGATTTATCGGTTGCGTCACCAAATGAATGCAATGAAATAATTATTGCTAACTTTTATGTGACTTCAATCACTTGTTGATAGGTTGTATTCCGTTAGCATGTCGCCTTGATTCACGCACGCTGAATAACATCAGCATCATGAGGCGGATATGAGCACACTGTTTGCGATTGCACTGACCACCGGTATTCTTTCTGGCATCTGGGGTTGGATTGCCGTCTCACTTGGCTTGCTTTCTTGGGCTGGATTTTTAGGCTGTACTAGCTACTTTGCTTCGCCCAGAGATGGATTGAAAGGGCTAGGGCAAAGTTTATTGACCAATCTTAGTGGCGTTTTCTGGGCTATGGTGATTATTCATACTAGTCAATGGGTGAGCATTGAGATTATCGGTTACGTTGTGACGGCTATAGTGGCTTTTGTCATGTGTATTCAAGCTCAAAAATCTTGGCTGGCTTACATCCCCGGAACCTTTATTGGCTGCTGTGCAACGTTTGCGGCTGCAGGTAACTGGCAATTGGTTATTCCTTCTTAGATGCTTGGTGGTGTGTTTGGCTATCTAATGAAAGCCAGTGGCCTTTGGTTACATCAAAAAATCAATCAACAACCAACCGTTTCAGCCAAAAGACCTGAAGTGGCTTCTCGTTAAGCGATAAATTTAGAATTACCCCGAACTTCGTATCACCTTTTTTATTGTCATCCCTAAACCACCACTTTTAGTGGTGGTAATTGTTTTGTCTACTTGCCACCGATCTGTTACTCCAAGTCGCTTGCTATAGAGTTCATCGCTAGTGGGCAAGACTAAGTATTACCGTTTGCCATGGTGATCACTCGTTTTAATGTCCAGCGTAAAAGTACAGGTATGCACTCCATCCCATTGGCTTCACAATGCGAAACGATAGCCAAAGCCAAATCTGGCTTCGCATGTTTTTTCAAGACTTTAGAGACTACTTTTTTGGCAGGAATAGGGTGATCGTGCGGTATTTTGGCAAGCTCTTTAAAGAAAAACTCAAAACCGTGCGCGTAAAGAAAGTGTTCAATATCTCGATCGGGCAGTTCTGTGAGCCTATGCCGCTCTTGGTCATGTCCGAGCATGCCACGTACAGTCGCTGAGTATTTTTTACCGGCAGGATCCCCATCTGTCACCACATGCCAGTCAATTCCAAAAGCGCGCGCGACTTTGATTAGGGACTTGAGACCAGATTGCGCAAACTCGATTATTTGTACCCCTTCTGCTGCCAAGTTGTAACCGCATTGATGGGCTAGTTCATTAAACAGCCAAACTTCTGTTTCACCTTCTACCAGCAGCCAACAGCGAGCAAAAAGGGCGCCGGATCGATGAAAACGGATATGAAAACCAATTCGGCGTAATTCATCGCGGCTTAAACTGCGCTGAGAAACATGGGTGGCAATCGTGCGATCCGATTTTCTTACTAATCGGCGAATGGAATGCAAAGGTACAGCACCCAGTAGGTCGCTACTGTTGGTGGTCAGAATTTTCTGCATTGGCAGCAAATCTAAGAAGCTCCAAGCCCGCGCCAAGTGAGTAGGATGCAAGCGTCCCTCAGGATCTTCGATGATCAAAATTGGACGAGCGCAGCGGCGTAGCTCCTGTGGTCCTTTTCCTTGTAAATAAGCATTTAATAATCCGAGCAGTAGAAGCTTAGTCTGTTTGTTTTTGGTTTCATTAATGATTTGGCTGACCGTCTTTTCGCTAGGAGATGCGGAATACAGTAAGCTGTCACGTTCACGGCGTGGATTTTTTCGGGTTTGGCTTTTGAAAGAAAAGTAGTGCTCAATCAGTGAGTTCATTGCACTGAGGCTGCTACGGATTTCGCCTTTATTTACATGACCGGGTGTCGCCATTAGGCGCCGCCAAGTATTGCTGATCCGCTTTTCAACACGGGCATTCTTGCCATTACCATTTGATTGCGTTTTTTCAAAACGTCTTGAATCCTTTAAACGGATCACCGGATGTAAACTCATCAGCTCTTGAGCCAGTTTTACGGAGTGGTGGAGTGTGAGTGGATTCCCCTCTAAATCTAAAAACGCGTATTGGGTGCTGATATCATATTTAACTCGCGTAGCACTGATTCGATAAATGATTGTCTGCGAGCCTTGCTCATCGATTTGCCACAGAGGCTTAAGTTTACGATAGCGGCCAGCTTTCGGTTCAAAAGAATCCACAGAACGAAAAACAAGGATGATTTGCAAGTTTTGGGTCTGTGGATCAGCAATAGAATAATCCACATGGAAATCTTGTAAGGTGAACGGATACAAAGAACCATCCGCTGGAAGTGCTACCGATAAGGCATCTAACAGAGACGATTTCCCCCATGTATTTTCCCCAATTAGGGTGGTGATCTCATCAAAAGTCAGTGAGAGTCGGCGAATGCCACGGAAACCAGCGATTTCAATTCGCTCTAAATGCATAGGCTGCTCCTTATATGCCTCAAAAGATCTATCCTATGAGGTTTTTTTAAGAATATAGGAAAAAACCAGTATAAGCAGGGTGTTAAGCTTGGGTTTTCCGATGAGAGCTCACACTTTTGTGATGAGCTAACCGCAAAAAATGTGACACAAATTATTTAACGTCACTAAAATTTCAGAGAGGTTTCATAAAAGTCACGATTCTGTCATGATCGGCAGGCTAGGATAGGTGTGGATAAAAGAGAAGACGTATGCCTATGAGAAAAAAAAATCAGCCAGCTTCGATCACGTTGGCGCACATTAATGACACCCATTCCTACTTTGAGCCTACCTCACTACAACTGACCCTAGAACACGGATCGGATACGCTGAAACCATTTGTGAGTGCAGGTGGTTTTGCTCGTATTGCTACCCGTGTTGCGCAGCTACGTGATGATGCTCAGCGCATGCAGCGTGAGTTTCTGTTTCTGCATGCTGGGGATTGCTTCCAAGGCACTCTGTATTTTTCGTTGTTCAAAGGCAAAGCCAATGCAGACATGCTTAACGCGCTTAAGCTCGATGCGATGGCGGTAGGCAATCATGAATTAGATATGGGTAACTTACCTGTCGCTCAATTTGCTCAACGAATTCAGTTTCCATTATTAGCCGGTAACTGGGATTTATCTCAGGAGCGTGAAAGTAAATCACTGCGCTTAGCAAGTAATCCCAAGGTTTACAGCTATAACGCTGAGCAAGGCCACGCGCGCTGGATAGAAAAGGATGTCAATGGTGAGAAAATTGCTATCTTTGGTCTGTCGATCGATAAAATGGCGGATATAGCCAACCCAGACAGCGACACCCCTTTCGTCAATGCCATTGCAACTGCGAAAGCCAGCGTATCAGCGATTCATCAATCGGGTATCAATAAAATTATCCTGTTGAGTCACTTGGGCTACGAAGGTGATATTGCTCTCGCCCAGCAAGTTTATGGTATCAGTATCATTGTAGGGGGGCATAGCCATGTATTGCAGGGCGATTTCTCAGCGCTAGGCATTGCTAGCCGTGATGAATATGGCCTGCGTATCAAAGATACCTATATTGTTCAGGCGGGTTTATATGCCCTGACTCTGGGTCATTGTCAGATCGATTTCGCCGCTGATGGACAAGTGACAAAATTTGAAGGGCGTAATGAGTTACTACTGGGTAGACGCATGTTTGTCGATGCCAGTATGAGCCAAGAACAAATCAGTGAACGTTATAGCCAGGCTCGGGATGAGGTGGATAATCATCCCAATGTTGTGGTATGCAAAAAAGATCCTGCACTGCAAAAGTTGTTGCAGGAAAAATACATCCCCAAAGTTCGTCAATTGCAGCAGCAAATCATTGCCCATGCTGACCGAATGTTGCGCCATATCCGTATTCCAGATCTGGAAGGGGGCAGTGAAATCGCACCATTGGTCGCTAAAGCTTTTGTGCATGCCCTAAATAAACGAGGGTTAGATGTTCAATTCGCTATCCACAATGCGGGGGGCGTTCGTACCTCCGTTTTGCCTGGAACGATTTCTGTTGCCGATGTGGCAGGAAAACTTTTGCCTTTTGCCGTACCTATTGGGGTCTATCAAGTCTCTGGACGTGTCATTGCTCGCGCACTGGAAGGGGCAATCAATAATGCTTTAAGTAATGGTGTCGAAGGAACAGGGTCGGGCAGCTACCCGTATTGCCATCAACTGCGGTACCAATACCTAGCTGATAAACCTATTGGGCAACGCATTATCCAATTGCAGATTCAACAAGAAGGAAAATGGCAACCTGTTGATTTTGAAGCTATGTATTGGGGAACCTCATCGGCATACACTATGAAAGGCAAAGAAGGTTATGATGCTTTGTTGGATATGGAAGGTGAAGGGATTGTGACACAAATCTCGATGGCGGATGCATTCATCGAGCTGCTTTCCGATTGCCCTGGCTTATTAACCTATGAAGCTCAGACTGCTTGTGAATGCACTCATCATTAAAACTGATATTGATTAACTCCGCCTGATCTAAAAGAGATTGGCATGCAGCTTGCTATGTTCTGCTTGGTTTCTGCTCAACAATGAGCAGCAAAGGGGGAGAGCATGTTAAATCAGGATTGGTTCGATACATTCGTGGTGGTGGCTTGGGTTGGTGTATGGTCAGCGCTCATCTATCTGTTACCTTTCGCAGGCGTGTAGCAGTAAAAAAGCACCGAGTAGTCTGTGATACCGATGAAATTCGAGCATAAGAGGAGCGACTCACCCGCTCCTTTTTATTGAACTGGACACGGTATAGGTACAGGAATAGAATGGCGGCGTTTTGGGGAGTAGTCGCCTTCGGTTTATTTGTCGTCATCACGTTGAGATTCACTCAACCGGCAAATATAAGCTCTGAATTCAAGTTCAACGCTTCGACGAGACCAACGCATTCCATACTGCATTCGTTGCAGTGGTTATTGGTATGCGGAAGGTCTTGAGATGATGTGACTTACCAAGATCTTCCGTTTTCGGAGGAAATATGTCCCCAATTACTTATTTGGGCTTTGGCCTACTCACGTTAGCTCTTGTGGCTGTCGATCTATGGCAAACTCGCGGTGGTAAGGTCACGATCAAAAAGGCCGCCATCTGGAGTCTTTTCTGGTTTCTTCTTGCTTTTGTTTTCGCAATTAGTCTGTACTACGGTTGGCAATGGTATGCCCCAGAGAGCAGCTACAGTGCGGAGAAAGCCACACTCGCTTTTATTACTGGTTACTTGCTCGAAAAATCGTTGAGTGTGGATAACTTATTTGTCTTTGCAATTATTTTTCATCAATACACGGTACCAGAACACTTACGCCCACGTGCGTTACTGTGGGGCGTGATTGGGGCATTGGTGCTACGAGCGATAATGATTGCGGTCGGAGCCCAACTGTTAAGCCAGTATCATTGGATTTTGTATGTGTTTGCTCTATTCCTGATCTGGACTGGTATCCAGCTTGCTCGCGATAAAGGTGACGATGCCATCAACCCGCTGCCAGAGCGATTAATTCGCCGCTGGTTTAAAGTGACAGACAACTATCAAGGCAATGCACTGATCACTAAACAGCAAGGGCAGTGGTGGGTAACACCGATGTTTATTGTGATTGGTGTGATCGCCTTTATGGATGTGATGTTTGCGCTGGATTCTATTCCTGCCATTTTTGCCGTAACACAAGAGCCATTTTTGGTATTAGCGGCTAACGTGTTCGCCCTATTGGGTCTGCGATCTCTGTACTTTGTGTTGCAGGGAATGATGGATAAATTTTTCTATCTAAAACCTGCATTGGCTTTCATCATGATGTTCATCGGCGTAAAGATGATGTTAGTTGGAACGACTTGGGCGATCCCAACTCCGATTTCTTTATGTGTGCTACTGGCTACCATGACGCTTGCCGTGGTTGCTTCGATTTTCCGAGAACGCTCGCAGAGCAAGAATATCACAGAAAAAACGGTTTAAATATGGCAAGTTATCTCCTTGAGATTTATCTCAGGGAGATAAAAATTAACTCGTAAATGAGTTGTTAAATTCTATTGTGGGTAAAATTTTATCTTAATAATTATGCGGTAAATGTGACTAATGTTTAGGCTTTTCTATCAAGTCTCGCATAACTCGATTAGGTGTTTGTTAATGCGTTGTTTCATTATTTTTTCTAATTCGAAAAGGTAAAATTAGTCATTTTCTAATCGCTAAGTGATTGACTAGTATTCACATCAACACAGTAAGTGACCGATTCAAGAGAGGCAATCATGGCTCATGCAATGCAAATGGGAACAATGACAGTCCCAACCTCCAAGGATAAAAAAACCTATACGGTTAACTTCAAAGGATTGATTGCTCATCTGCTCGACATTCTGTTCGTAGATAATGCTCCACGTCATTACTACGCTGCTGAATTGTCAGCACACATCCAAAAAGATGTGGGTTTATACCGTTAAGCGAAACAGCAATAGATATTAAAAAGTCGGCACTTTGCCGACTTTTTTACATTTTAAATGCTCTAGCTTGAGCGGTATAAATTACAGATAAAGAAAAAGCGCCTAAAGCGCTTTTTCTTTCGAACTGAATTCAACCTTTGCAGGCTTCATCAGCGATCATTTCTTACGACAGTACTCGGCAATGATGTACATAGTTTGGCCGTTGACTTTGCCTTGAATGTGCTGTGGATCTTCGGTCAGAGTAATACCGCGCACTGCAGTACCTTGTTTGATCACCATGCTTGAGCCTTTCACTGGCAGATCTTTGATTACAGTGACATCATCACCTTTTTTCAGCTCGACACCATTCACGTCACGTGGCTTTTCAGCATCGTCATCCATACCGATTTCTGCCCATTTAGCGGTCTCTTCATCAAGATACATCATATCTAGCAGATCACGAGCCCAGCTTTCTGTTTCAGAAATACGTTTCAGTTGGCGCCATGCTTGAACCTGAACCGGTTGAACTTGGCTCCACATGCTATCGTTAAGACAACGCCAGTGGTTCATATCCATGGTTTCTGGGTTTTCGATTTGTCCTTTACAGGTGTCACAGATCATCACAGCGTGATCGACAGTGACAAGAGCATGCGGTGCAACCACAAAAGGAGAAAGAGGAGCAGAGGCAGCGCAAAGCTCGCATTGTGATTGACAGCGTTCAAGTAAAGTTGCTTCAGTAGACATAGTACCCACCTTGTAAATAAATGTAAGCGCGTATTATCCATTTTAAGCTCAAAAATTAAAGGGATATTCGGTAATTTCATGCAAATCGCTGCTTTTCTTTGTCATTCTTAACGATGATATAAGGGAAATTTCTGCCTCCTTTCAAGGCTTTCGGTATAATGCCGCATCATTTGTTGACCACTGGATTGAAATTTGGAACTGCTTCGTATTGATTACTTAGGAAAGCCTTTACGACTCGAAGGGTCGATGGCTGGTTGGCAGCAACTGTTTTGGAACAACATTTTGGTTGCTCAGCGTCCAGCTCAAGAGAATTATCAAGGTGATATTCAGCACCATTTTCAACTGACTCAAGGCGAAACAGTGTTGGATTGTTGCTTAGATTTGGAGCTTTCTTGGCAGCCGTTTGAGTTAAAGTATCAAGCCAAAATTAATGATGAGATTATCACACAAGGGGTGCGTAGTGAAAAAGATATTGAACGCCAGACACCCTATGAAGCACCAAAAGTAGAGCGGAAGTTCAGTGTTGTCGGCTTAGCCTCTTTAGCCATGAAAGCGCTCAAGAGCGCGAAGATGATCAAAGTCGTGATGGCATCAGCCAGTCTTGCCGCTTATTCATGGTTATTTTCATTTCAATTTGCTCTCGCTCTGATTGGTTGCTTGATTTTCCATGAATATGGCCATGTGAGAGCTATGAAATACTTTGGCATGAAAACCAAGGGGATTTACCTCGTTCCATTTCTCGGTGGTCTTGCGCTCAGTGACGAGAAAATTAATACCCGCTGGCAAGATGTGGTGATCTCCATTATGGGGCCTTGCTTTGGTTTGTTCCTTTCTTTGTGTTTAGTGGGTGTGTATTGGGTGACAGATTCACCTTTTTGGGCAGCGCTTGCGGTATTCAATGCTTTTCTCAATCTGTTTAATTTATTGCCTGTCTTACCACTTGATGGGGGTCATATACTTAAAAGCGTGAGCTTTTCGATGAACAGTAAAGCGGGCGTGTTTGTGTGTGCGCTATCGATCCTTGGAGGGATCGTACTGAGTTACAGTTTAGGCTTAACCTTGTTTGGTTTTCTGCTGCTAATGGGCACGTTGGATATTATTTTTGAATGGCGTCAACGCCATCATAGCCATTTGTTACCACTCAATCGCTATGCGCAGATTGTCTCTACTGTTTGGTACCTCGCTTTAGTTAGTGGTCTGATCGGGATTATTATTGGTTTCGCTTCAACGGGGGATACCTTGCTGAGTTTACCATTGCTCATCTTGGCTACTTAGTTCAACAATAAAAAGAAGCCGAATCATAATGGTTCGGCTTCTGGGTATAACACAGCAAATTTTCTTAACGCCAATCACTATCCCAGTAATCTCGTCCTTCAGGTGCATAAGGCTCATCAAACCTATTTAATGCTTTACCTTTTAACTGTTCTAATTGCTGCTCGAGTAGGTTAACAGTGTCCAAATCTCCTTCAGAAAAAGCGATATAGATTTCTTGCTCTATGGCTTCGATGTGGTCTCGAGTTTTCATCTCATACCTCCTGTGTAGCTTGGTTGGTATTAGTGATGCCAATATAGCTGACGCATTATGTAACCTTATTTTTGACTAAGTGTAGTCTAGCCATTGGTGAAATGCGCCATCTCCCTTCACAAGGGATGGGGAGATGAAAGGTTGATGGTTTCTTATAGTTAGCAATCATCAAATGTATCGTTAGACCAGTTTGCATTGATATTTGTGATATTGTGCGCAAATAATTTATTGCTAATGAGGTTATTCATGATCATTTTTGATGCGGCATCAGTTCTCTACATCGCTCAGTTTTTAGATAGTCATAAGATTCATTTGAACGGTAACGTTTATTTTGATGATCGCCAAAGAAAGAGACTGGTACTGAATGTAGAAAGGATCTATGAGGACTTCGATGTAAGCGGTATGTTCATGAATGTACTATCAGGATATAAGCTTCTGTTCGCTGATGCTGAATTGAGATTAAGTATACGCGACTCAACCATTGAATTTTACGACAATGCCGTTACTCAATTTACAAGCCAAGAGTTAGAAGATGAAGTGGCAGCTTGGGTACATGCTGAAGTGAATGAATATATGTTTTAAATAACCGGAAATTAGCGAAAGTAAATGCCCCATCTCGAAGTGGGGCATCACTGGAACTAACGATTTTCGAAACGGTTGTAGTCGAGTAATCCATATTCAATCGGTTGATCTTGACGATACCATTGATGCACTTGATCACTGAATGCCCAAAAATCGGGAGAACTGCGACGTACAGCAAAGCGATCAAGTAATGCTACGTAGTCCTGTTCGGATTTCATGGTAGAGAGGCGTTGATATAGCTCTGGGATCTGGTTTTCTTTGAGCTTTAGATAAGCAGAAGGATAACTTCCCACTACGCCTCGTACCAAGGTCAGATCATCATTTTGGGGGGCACGGTTATTATGCTCATCAAACAAGCTAGAGATATTGGTGTGTGCGTTATTGTGGATTAACGTAAATAATTGCGATATTCCACGGTCACTTTCCACCATTAACATCATAAGTTGTGGGATTGGAAGCAAACCTTCGCCACGCAAGTGGTCTATTTGTCGTAAAGCAAATTCGTTTTCTACTTTTAAGCCTGTTTGAGTAATCGCATATCGGTTATTTAGCACGGGTTTCACTTGAGCTCGTAATTTAGCAAACAGCTCCTGCTTAGGATCGTCTGTGGTGTATTTTACGCTCGTTGGTTGGTCAAACGGTTTTACGTTACGTTGCAAGAAAGCAGAGAATTGCACGCTTTGGTCTTGGTACCAACTAGAGAGCTCTTGATGTCGCATATCGCGTGGTAACAAAGCCACGAAGTTACTTTCGCCTTCCATTCGTAGGAAATCCATAAACATGCGAGTAATGAGCTGGTGCCCGAAATTACCATAGACATCAAACCCTGCAACTAATAAATAGTGGATCCGCTCTAACAGCGCGTAATCGAGTACCCACGCAGTTTTTGGTGGCTCACCGATTAACCCTTGCACCACGGAAGCACTGTCGAAATGGCGGAAAATGGTTAAAGCGGCATTAGAGTTAGTGCCAGCTCCATCCCAAATGATATCTGTGGTTAGATGAGTTCCATTTTTAAACCATTGGTTAATAAATTCAGACTTTGCCTCTAAATATCGGCTTTGTTGTAGTGAATAGCGCACCCAGTTGCTCAGAGGAAGGGCGGTGTTTTCTTGTTCTGCAGGCAGTTTTAAATTTTCGACCTGTGAGCGATAGAATTCATTCACCTCAGGTAAGTCCGCTTTATCCGGATCGAGGAAGAAGATCCAGAATCTATCGTTAATCACATTCAACGCTAATTGGCCGCGGCAAACTGGGCCTTTAATAAAGGCCATAACGGTATTTTGTGCGTTATCGAGCAAAAATTTAAACCGTGCTTTCACAGGTAAATCGATAAACGCTGACATTGGGTTAGCCGCAATTTCTGGGTTATAACTCGGCAATTCAGCCACGTTGTAGTCAGCTTCAATGAACCAGGTTTTCCAATTAGTGATCCGCTGTTGATTGAGTGCAAACGGCATATGTGTTTTATCAACAATCGTTTCTTGTTCAGGGATCAGACGGTAGTACACTCGTTCAACCTTAGGGTCATCGTAAGGACGGCGAGTGGCAATTAACTTCACTGGTTCACCGGGTGGGGTGGCAGAGCGAACCAATTTAAAGAAACGTGGACGCTCCACTGTAATTTCAGAAAAGAACAGGTGCGAGAGAAATAAATGCTCATAGATATAACGAGCAGCAAGCTGGTTTTTACGTGCGCCGTAGTTAAATAGTGTCTCGTATTCCGCGATGAAGGCTTGCTCTTGCTGCGTGAGAGGGAGGTGCTGATTCATCACAGCTCCCTCTTTTAGCCAAGTCATCAGCGTTGCATATTCTTTGGAAGATAAATTGGGCATGCCAAAAGGCATTCCCCAATTCGGGTTAGCTTGCTCGAAATGATCCATCTCATTGATCGTTGGGCAAGTTTGTTTCCGATCGAGGGAGAAATCAAAACCTTCTAATTGATCTTGTTGGGGAAGCGGATGATGCTCTTTCTGCATTAATAGACGAGCCATTACTCCGGCATCAACATTGGCTTGCGCGGTTTGATCGCGCTCATTCAAAATCGGATGAAAACCAGCCTCTCGCCATTCTTGAGTGAACTGCGCATCTTCATAGAGGCGAGTCGGTGCGGCAGCAGTAAGACGAGTTCCTTGATAGACAAGAGCCTTGCTTGCTCCGCGATCAATCCCTTCGCTTGACGTCATTTTTAACTGACAAGGAGCATCGTAACAAGCGTGGCAAACGACACATCGATTATCCAAAATCGGTTTTACTTCATTTAAGAAATACTGCGCTTGATTTGATTGCAATGGCATCTGCCTGTCGCGGACATGCTCCACGCCAAATAGCTGATCATAATTGATACCTGCATACATGGCACAACCAGAGAAAATCGTCACCATCAGTAGAAGAATTGAGAATTTAAAATTCATAATCACAAAATGAAAAATGAGAATGGGTGAATTAAAGCAAAGGATGAGGGGAGATGTCCAACTTGGGATACATTTAGTTAATGTATCCCTCAATGATGAGAGCTACAGGCTGAGATTTAAAAGATGCTGTAATAATCCCAATGGGATTGCCAACATCGTGGCGGTATCTGGTCGAAAGAAGGGGAAAATAAAGAGCCTGACACTACCAGGCTCTTTATATGCGTATATTGGCTTATTATGCAGTTTGCAGCTGCGCCACTTTTTCTGCTGAAATTGGCTTCGTAATAAGAGCCAGAACAATACACACGGCCATCATGGCCGCTGAGATTGTGTAGGCTAAATTATAACCGCCACCGTGCGTCATAGAATAACCCACTACAGCGGCACCAATTGCGCCACCAATACCCCATGAGGTATAGAGTACGCCGTAGTTAGTGCCGTAGTTTTTCAAGCCGTAAAATTCAGCGGTGATCGATGGGAATACAGCCAGCAAAGTGCCGTAACCAACTGCCGCAATAGCAGTACCAATGATCAATGTGAACTCAGAATCAAATGAGGCAAACAACACCATATTCGCGCCTTGCAGCAGGAAAGCAAGAAGCAGAGTGCGCACACCACCGATCTTATCGGACAGGATGCCAGCTGCAATACGGCCACCAGAGTTGAAGATAGCTAGGATTGAAGCAAGGTAAACCGCATTAGGCAGATTTGCCTGAACACTTGCGATGTTAGTGATGTTTCCGATGATCATTAAACCAACAGAAGCGGCTAAGGCATACATTAACCACAGAGCATAAAACTGTGGGGTTTTTAGCATTGCTTTCCAGCTTAAGTTTGCAGCTTTAACAATCGCTTTTGCTTCTTGGCCTGCTTTCAGTTTTGGTTCTGCGGGTACATAGCCGGTAGGTGGGTTGTTGATGGTGCAAGCCAAAGGTACAGCAATCGCCAACACACCAGCCCCAAGAATCATGAAACTGGTTTGGATGCCAAGATGAGTAATTAGTGTTGAGGTTAGAGGTGCAAGATAAATCGCAGCCAAGCCAAAACCAGCAGCAATTAGGCCGTTAACCATACCTTTTTTGCTTGGGTGGAACCATTTCATCGCTGATGGTGAAAGGCATGCGTAGCCAAAACCGATACCAGCACCAGTGATCACACCGAAAGTGATATTGAGCATCAAGACTGAAGATGCAAAACCAGAGGCAATCATGCCAAGGCCTGTTAGAGTTGTACCCAGAATTAGGATGTTACGAGGACCCATACGGTCTTGCAAAATGCCAGCAACTAAAAGGCAGACAGAAAAAGCGATGGTTGCAATAGCATAAGGAGAAGATGCATCGGCAGCACTCCAGCCAAAGTCAGTTACGAGGGCTTTGTTAAATACGCTCCAGGCATAAAGGATGCCAAGACAAAGGTTGATACAGAAACCCGCCAGCAGAATGCGCATAGCTTTATCAATCTTGCTCATTGTTTGTGATACTCAATTAAAAATTAGGATAGGCAACCCCATAGACTGGGGTATTTGTTCAAAATTACTTTGCAAAATTCAACTATTTTGGCAAGGCGCGCGGATTATAACCAATACCCTTGTGATTGGAATCACTTTTTTCAGGCTAATAAAAAATAATTTTTGCTTGTTTCAATCTTGTTGCACATGTAAGTAAATTCGGTGTCTTTTTTATCTGGGTTCGGGGTAAAGCGTGGAGTCCGCTTCAGTGGAAAAAAGGTTAAAGCGCATATTCCATGCTCTGAAATTGATGGTTTTTATCATTGAAATTAATGTTACTGCCTTGTTTTGAACCATCATCATTCCATATTAATGGTGAGCAACATAAATGGCTTAGTCAGAAAATGGTTAATTCCTTTTTTCAACTCTTCCTTAACAATGAAAAAACTTTACCATCGCCCACCTTTTAAATTGTGTGGAGATGATATCAATATGAATAAGCAAGCATTAAAAATGGCACTTATTGTTGGGTTAGGTGCAACATCCTTGACTGGTTGTATGGGACAAATGGCAACAACAGGACTCGTCAACAAATTCAATCTAGAGGTTGTTGATAACCGTTATGCTCGTGAAGGCCTCTTCCTGTTACTTTCTCCTGTTTATGGCTTAACTAGTGCTGCTGACCTGTTTATTTTCAACTCAATTGAATTTTGGACAGGCAAAAACCCGATTTCAGGGAAATCACCAGCAGTGGTTGATATGCCAGCGAATTCGATCATTAAAGTGAATGGACAATTGGATCGTGCGCTGACAGAAGCCCCTTTGCAAACCAATCTACTGCCAATCGAAAAAGCGACTATGCAGCAGTTGGATTCACAAACTCTTCAAATGGAAGTGACCTACGTGGATGGTTCTCACAAAACTTTGCGTGGCGAAAAAGGGCAAAATGATGTCTCTTTTTATCTCGATGGCGAACTGCTGACCGTTGTGAGCAACCAAGAGCTGAATGCTTATATTGAAGCAAGCCAAATTTAATTATTTGATTTCTAAACGACTTGAAGTTGCCGTGAATCAATCATCATTCCTTCTCAATTGGTATATCGACCATTTAGAATGCGGTGTATTGTTGTGGCAACTTCAAGTATTAAGCAAGGTTGAGTGTTTTTTACACGCAAAACATAATCATCTGCTCAACTCGTAAGCAATCAGCATGCAAGTGATTAAAAAGGGGTTTTCTTTTCTCAATAGTGTGGCATATTAGCGACGTCTCTTCGATGCGCGGGCATCGTATAATGGCTATTACCTCAGCCTTCCAAGCTGATGATGCGGGTTCGATTCCCGCTGCCCGCTCCAAATCTCCATACTCCCCAACATTTCTACCAATGTTCAATAGCTTGTTCTGAGTAAAACCCTTAAGTTGTTCTCGTATTTTATTTTACGAGGTGATTCATGGCACAAGTTGCGTTTACAGCCCCACACCATAAAGCGAGTGAAGTTGGTTTAACGATTCTTCGCCAAGGTGGCACTGCATGTGAAGCTATGGTTGCAGCTGCAGCGATGATTGCTGTCCAGTACCCCCATATGAACAGTATTGGTGGGGATGGTTTTTGGCTAATTGCCGCTAAAGATAAGCCGCCAGTAACGATAGATGCTTGTGGTGCTTCTGCGTTAGAACTCCAAGTCAGTCGTTATAAGTTGGCACAAGGTATCGCACAGCAAGGTGGTGCTGCAGCACTGACTATGGCTGGTACAATTTCTGGTTGGGAAGCAGCGTTGCAGCTTTTTTCATCTGGCTTGAGTCTTCATTCGATTTTAGACCCCGCCATTCGAGCGGCAGAGCAGGGGATTTTCACCACTGCAAGTTTGGCGGCTGCAAGTCATAAGACATGGTCAAGACTGGCGTCTCTCGATCATTTTGCTGACGTTTACTTAAAGAAAAATCGACAACCGTTAGATATTGGTGACATTGTCACACAAGGCTCCTTAGCGGAAACCCTCTCTACCCTTGCTGACTGCGGACTTAACTGTTTTTATCGTGGTCATTTAGCTAAACAAATGGGCAAAGAGCTAGAACTGGCAGGTAGCCCACTACGATTAAACGATTTTAATCAGCATAAAGCACGCTTGAATAGCCCGTTAAATCATGAATTATCACGAGGGCAGTTTTATAATTTGGGAGCCCCCACACAAGGGTTGGCATCATTGCTTATTTTGGGTATTTACGATCGATGGGTACATCAGGCCAAATCGGCTGCCGATCATATTCATATACTTATCGAAGCAACCAAAGTGGCGTTTGACATCCGTAACCAAGCGATTGCAGATGAAAACGTCATTCCTATTGCTCTGCAAGATTATCTGACTGCAGAGCGGGTGGATGCCATGGCGAAAAATATTCAATTGCACCAAGCTGCCACTTGGCCTAAGGAAACTCAGCTCGGGGATACCATATGGATGGGGGCGGTAGATCAACACGGTACTATGGTCAGTTTTATTCAGAGCATTTATTGGGAATTTGGCAGCGGAGTAGTGCTCCCCTCGAGTGGAGTGCTTTGGAGTATTCGTAGTCAAAGTTTTTCATTGGATCCTAACCATATCAATTGCCTCGCGCCCAACAAAAAACCATTTCATACACTCAATCCTGCGTATGCTGAGCTCAACGATGGGCGAAGAATTGTATACGGAACAATGGGCGGAGATGGGCAACCTCAAACGCAAGCTTGTCTCATCAGCCGATATCTTTATCAATCAGAGTCACTTCAACAAGCAATTGCCAACCCTCGCTGGCTCTTAGGAAGGACATGGGGAGACACCTCCGCACAACTGCGCATGGAGAACTCATTAGTTGACCAAATCAAGCCTATTTTAGTCGCTCGAGGGCATCGCGTTTATTCGGTTCCTGATCGTAGTGAAATGATGGGACATGCGGGAGCAATTGTTCTCGATAGTTCAGGAGTTGTCGATGTAGCAAGTGATCCTCGAAGCGATGGTGCGGCACTCTCTACTTATATAGAATAATTCTACTTTACAGTACCTTAACTGTATCAAGTCGATTATTATTACGCTCTCAACATCAAACAGGTATCAGAGTTTATGAAGTTATCTTTCGGCTTGGGCTGCTGTGCTTTTTTTCTGGTATCAAGCCCTGCATTTGCACAAAGTTATGCCTTCATTGAAGAGCACCTTGAACAGGCGTTTTCTTCCAGCGTCATTCTTGCCGATAGCGATGTTTTTACCGCAGGGTTTAATAATTTTGATCCAAATGATTGGTTTCATACCGATAACGAAAATTTGGGTACCGCCGAATCAATTGAAAATCGCCAAAAATACAAGTCAAGTACGTTGCCCATCACGCTTTCGCTAAGTGATGATGAGGCAGTGCATCAACACCAACTTTTTTTTCGTTTATCTGCTACGGTGATTGATGACGAACTAAGCCTACCTGAGTTTTTCAACTCAACAGCAACAGAGCGCTATCGACAATCAGTATTGGGGAGTGCGGTTTTTTATCGTTACCAACATCAATTGACTGAACACTGGACTCTGACTCCAGCGGTTGGTACACATCTGCTCTATTACAGAAATAGTGTGACGTTAACAAATCCGCTATTTAAAGAGATTTTGTCACCTTTCGCTGGGGTTCTGGTGAACACTTATGCGTGGGCAAATTTGTTTGAAACCAACCTAAAAATCCAATACGATGAAGAGAAGAACTGGGGACACTGGCGAGCTTCTTCAATGTGGCATTATTTTGGTGGATATGGCTGGGGTAAAGCCAATGATGGACAAATTGGTAATCCGGAAGGATGGTATGTCGCCAATACCTTGACTGGCGTTTATGACTTTACTCAATTTGGTCGTTCGGTGCAGTCTATTTATGGCAGTATCAAACGGGTCGATGTCGGGAGCACTACCCAGAAACCGCTTGGTACCTCAAATTATTACGAGGCAAGTATTGGTTGGTTGATGACTCCACCTTTTGAAATTGAACTCGTGGACAACATTGGCCTCGGGTTGACATTCAACTACGGAAGCGCTTTTAAAGGTGGCAGCATTGTACTCTTTTTTAATCAAGATTAACTGGCTAGCTTGACGCAATTTCTCCCAGCTTGCTTGGCTTTGTATAGCGCTGCATCTGCTGCTTTTAAAGCTTCATTAGGTTTACGATGTAATTCGGAATCACATACACCTATGCTCACAGTTATAGTGACAATGTCACTATTGGTCTTGCACGTTCTCTTCTTTGCTCCTTCAAGATCATTTTTGGGTCGCTTATTTGAGTTTCGGATAACCAGCTCATAAGATGCAATGTCTTGACGTAAATCTTCAATAAAAGGAAGTACGTCATTTGCTAATTTTCCACGATAGATGATTGAAAACTCTTCTCCTCCATAGCGGTAAACCCGCGCCTTCCCTTCAATCTGACGTAAGCGTGATGCAACCAACTTGAGTACGTCATCACCCGTATCATGGCCATAGGTATCGTTGAACTTCTTAAAGTGATCAACATCGAGCATGGCAAGAGTAAATTTTCTGCCTATATGTTTAAGGTCCTGATCTAAGGCTTGGCGGCCCGGAATCTGAGTCAGTGGATCATTAAATGCCATTTCATACCCTGCTGAGATTAGGTAAACCAAAATAAGCAATCCAGAAAGAGAAAACATAGTGGTAGAAACATAAGGAATGTGGAAGAGTACGAAAGCATTCATGCCCAGTAATGTAGCACTATAAACCACGACATCGATGATCTGATTACGAGTCAAAACGGAAATGCCAGCTATACCAACTAAAGCAACCAAATAAGCAACGATAATCAGAGGTAGCCGAGAGAGCTGTGGTACGACAAAAAAGATGTTTTGAGTCAGCTCAGAATGTTCTGTTTCACCGATGTGTAAGCGGGTTAACCAAGCCCAAAACGTACACAACAGCAGAAAGGCGATGTAGCTGAGAAATGATTTACTCAATAGGCCTGCATTTTTATAGGCGTAAGGCAAAAAACACGCAACGGGTAGCAGTAGGCAGAGCATGATCAGCTCCAACATCGTTGAGCTTTCCGTTAGCGGGGTTTGTAAGCGAGTTTGAATGAACCAATAGGAAATTAGCATCGCCATCGCTACCATTGCGATACGGCTTTGCTTAAAAAGGTGAGCCACAGTTAAAGAAACAAAAAGCAGTATATAAGGGAGACTAACCGCCATACCTAAGTTAGCGTTTATTACTAACACCACATTGTCCATGCCCAACCACAGTGCGGCTAAAAGCAACAAAGGCAGACTAAATCGGAACCAAGGTGAAGTAACAAAGCTAGAAGACATGGATTCCTAAGGTTTTGTATCGAATTAATGACAATTCTACGATTAAAAAGCTGCGCATAAGCATACTTTGATTTCGTGATTTTCCAAGCTTTATTACTCAAGTTAAGTGATGGTATCAATACTTATGAAGAACGCGAATTGTGATAAGCATATGATTGATTAAATATAAACCGCTACATTTTCGACTACAGTAATTTCAGTGCTTAGAATTATTTTTGAAAGAGTAATCGACCAATGATTAGCGCTAATTTTCGATTGTCTTAATGGGAGAGGCAAGATGCAATTGAGTGAAGACGTTCATAATTACATGGAGACACTGGTAGGTCAGGTGCTTGGGCAACCTGAATATTCAGAGGTTTACGATCAAGAACAATTGGCTGATTTAGCTTGTTTAGCTTTATGTCAGCTAAGACCCATCTACATACGTCATGACATCGATTTCCTCGCGGCCTTACCAGAAAATAAACTCGTTATTCTTAAAGATCATGCACTGATAGCTGTTCAAGCCGCCGTATCCATGATAGTTAATGACCGACGTCAAAATCGAAACAATGATGTACCAGTGATCTTCACTCATGCACGTTTTGATGATGATGCAGAATTAGAGTGGTTTGAAACTCCAATAGTGAATCAAATTGAGCACCATTAAATAAGGAAAAATAAACGTGGGATTATTTTCGCGACTTTTTGGAAAACCCAAACAACAAGTAATTCCTCAAGTAGAGCCAGTTGAGTACAAAGATTTTCTCATCTACCAAGAGCCAATTGCCGAAAACGGCCAGTTTCGTGTAGCAGGTCGAATCACTAAAGAGATCGATGGAGAGCTTCAGACGCATCGTTTTATTCGCTCTGATTTAGTTTCAAGTAAAGCAGATGCAGAAGAATAAATGCTTAAAAAAGCTCAGCTTTTTATAGATCAAATGTCAGGCCAAATTTTTAACTGACCTAGATTTTGATAGAAATCATGAATACCCCACTCCTCAGAGGCTATGCTAAGTCACTTTTCAATGCTGGCGCAAGGCAAGCCTCTGTTTTCAAGGAAGAACGCCAACACTGGTTCGACCTCTGCTTTGTGTGAAAATCGTTGTAATTATCTAACAGACTTCACACAATCAGCCTCAACTTGATATTAAAAGTAACCTAAGTTCGTAATCGAATTACAAACAGCTTGCAGTTGATGTCATCGTCCGATAAAAACAGTTAATCATTGTGCCAATAGTCAAGGAACCGCTATGCAAATTGGTGTACCAAGAGAACAACTCGTAGGTGAAACGCGAGTGGCTGCTTCACCGTCTTCGGTAGAACAGCTAATTAAATTAGGTTTTGGGGTCTGTATCGAAACAAAAGCCGGAGCGCTTGCGAGTTTCGATGATGCAGCTTATGTCGTTGCTGGAGCAACTTTGGGCTCAAGTGAAGACGTTTGGGCTTGTCCGCTTATCCTGAAAGTTAACGCCCCACTCGATGAAGAAATCTCTCTACTTAAAGAGGGTACAACATTAGTCAGCTTTATCTGGCCAGCGCAAAACCCTGCCTTGATGGAAAAGCTGGCGAGCAAAAACATCAACGTTTTAGCAATGGATGCGGTTCCTCGTATCTCTCGTGCACAAGCACTTGATGCACTGTCATCGATGGCAAATATTGCCGGTTATCGCGCCGTGGTTGAAGCTGCCCATGAATTTGGACGCTTCTTCACAGGTCAAATCACCGCAGCAGGTAAAGTACCTCCAGCAAAAGTGTTTGTTGCTGGGGCTGGTGTTGCTGGCTTAGCGGCAATCGGTGCTGCAGGCAGTTTAGGCGCGATTGTTCGTGCTTTTGACGTTCGTCCAGAAGTTAAAGAGCAAGTGCAATCGATGGGGGCCGAGTTTTTGGAAGTTAACTTCCAAGAAACCGCTGGCTCAGGTGATGGCTATGCCAAAGAGATGTCTGATGATTTCAATCGTAAAGCTGCTGAACTTTATGCTGCCCAAGCGAAAGATGTAGACATCATAATTACTACCGCACTGATCCCAGGCAAACCTGCGCCAAAACTGATCACCAAAGAAATGGTGGACAGCATGAAAGCAGGCAGTGTGATTGTCGATCTTGCCGCTGCGAACGGTGGTAACTGTGAATACACAGTAAAAGATCAGGTGATTACTACGGCTAATGGCGTAAAAGTGATCGGCTATTCCGATATGGTGGGGCGTCTACCAACGCAATCTTCACAACTTTATGCCACTAACTTGGTGAACCTACTCAAACTTCTGTGCAAAGAAAAAGATGGCAATATCGACATTAACTTTGAAGATGTAGTGCTTCGTGGTGTTACTGTCATTAAAGAAGGTGAAGTCACTTGGCCAGCGCCACCTATTCAGGTTTCAGCGCAACCTCAACAAAAACCGAAAGCACAGCCAGTAAAAGCGCAGAAAAAAGAAGCCGAACCCACATCGCCAATCAAAAAACTGGCGGGTTTAGCGGTTGGTGTAGGTCTGTTTGCGTGGGTTGCCTCTGTTGCACCTGCTGCTTTCCTTGGTCACTTCACCGTATTTGTACTCGCTTGTGTAGTCGGTTACTACGTAGTTTGGAACGTGACACATGCACTACATACACCTTTAATGTCTGTAACTAACGCAATCTCAGGTATTATTGTTGTAGGTGCACTGTTACAAATTGGTCAGGGCAGTGGCATTGTGACCTTCTTGTCCTTTATCGCTATTTTGATTGCAAGCATTAACATTTTTGGTGGTTTTACTGTCACCAAACGTATGCTTGAAATGTTCCGTAAAAACTAGGAGTACACAATGTCTGCAGGATTGGTACAAGCAGCGTACATTGTTGCTGCTGTGTTTTTCATCATGAGCTTGGCTGGTTTGTCTAAACAAGAATCAGCTCGATTTGGTAACTACTATGGTATTGCTGGTATGGCAATTGCCTTACTGGCCACCATTTTTAGCCCAAGTGCACAGGGTATTGCATGGGTGCTATTGGCTATGGTGATCGGTGGTGGTATTGGTATCCACTACGCAAAGAAAGTGGAAATGACCGAAATGCCAGAACTGGTTGCGGTGTTACACAGCTTCGTGGGTATGGCAGCGGTATTGGTTGGCTTTAACAGCTACATCGATGCGCCAGAAGCTGCAACCCATGCTGAACACGTAATTCACTTGGTCGAAGTATTCTTGGGTATCTTTATCGGTGCCGTAACCTTTACTGGGTCGATTGTCGCGTTTGGAAAGCTGCGTGGCATCATCAAGTCAACACCACTAAATCTACCTCACAAGCACAAACTGAATTTGGCCGCTTTGGTTGTTTCAGGTCTACTGCTCATTCATTTTGTCAACGTGGATGGTAGTTTATTTGCACTGATCGTGATGACCTTGATCGCTTTTGCCTTTGGTTACCACCTGGTAGCTTCAATTGGTGGTGCTGATATGCCAGTTGTTGTTTCAATGCTCAACTCTTATTCTGGATGGGCAGCGGCAGCGGCAGGTTTCATGTTAGCTAACGATCTACTGATTGTGACTGGTGCACTTGTTGGTTCATCAGGTGCGATTCTGTCTTACATCATGTGTAAAGCCATGAATCGTTCGTTTATCAGTGTAATCGCAGGTGGTTTTGGCCAAGAAGTTGTGATTAGCAGTGATGAAGAGCAGGGTGAACACCGTGAAACTACGGCGGAAGAAGTCGCTGACATGCTGAAAAACTCTAAGTCAGTTATCATCACTCCGGGATATGGCATGGCCGTCGCTCAGGCACAGTATCCTGTTTACGAAATTACAGAGAAACTGCGTGCGCAAGGTGTAACCGTTCGATTTGGTATTCACCCAGTAGCGGGACGTTTGCCTGGCCATATGAACGTATTGTTAGCTGAAGCGAAAGTGCCTTACGACATCGTATTGGAAATGGATGAAATCAATGATGATTTCAATGAAACCGATACGGTATTAGTCATCGGAGCAAACGACACCGTAAATCCAGCTGCATTGGAAGATCCCAACAGCCCGATTGCAGGTATGCCAGTTCTTGAAGTATGGAATGCGAAAAACGTAATCGTATTCAAACGTTCCATGAATACGGGTTATGCTGGCGTTCAGAATCCGCTGTTCTTCAAAGACAATACGATGATGTTATTTGGTGATGCAAAAGAGAGTGTCGATGCCATTGCTAAAGCGCTCTAAAATTATCGTCTAACAAGAAGCCAGCATAATGCTGGCTTCTTTACTTTGTGAAGTGTCATTATTGACATCAATATAACACTGGAATATCTCTTTACCGGATAATGCGTTATAGTTTTTGCATGCTAGTTAAACCAAATAATCCCTTGAGAAGAGCGCTCAATTTAACGTTGGCAAGTTTGTACTTTGTCATCATATCCAACCCAGTTTATGCAGATTCGCTTCCTGAGCGTATCGATCTGTTTGTTTCGCTCTTTGACTCCAATTCTGCGAAGACCTCTTACGATATCCGAACTATACAGAATGATTTCCCAACACGTTTGTTGACTCCAGACAGCATGTTGCCACAAACATCCGTTTATCCACTGAAAGATATTCAATTGCTGTACAAACTCTCACAAACTTGTACAGGAAAGCTTCCCCTTAGCCCATTAATTACCGAGCCATTGGTTTTCACGCGGACCTTGTGCAAAGGTTCCAGCCTATCGCCTCGCTGGTTTGCTCGTAGTGGTCTTATCCATCCAGGAGGGGGAACCTATGCGTTCCGTTATGCGGAAAAATATCCAGCTCAATTTGAAAAACTGCTCCCGTATATGCATATACAAGAGCGCCCCAATGCAGCTAATGGAACCTTGTTGTATCGGTTACAAAATATGACTGAGGATTCAATTACAGCCTTGATCTCTGGGGCATCTATGTTTGGTTCTGGCAATGAATTATGGCTGAGAAAAGGGGATATTTATTACCTTTTCAATGAAGAAAACTGGTTAACCAATGCCAATAAGGCAGGGCTGAGCTATAGCCTTTTATCATCAGATAACACCTGTTTTATTCAACGTGGCAACATTTGCTGGGATGTAGAGGATCATTCCGATCTTTTGCGCACCAGCATGATCATTCTAGTCATGGCCAATATTTTCCTTGTTTTGGGATGGTCTGCGTATCGTTGGAATTCCAAACGGCAAGAAATGCGTAGCCGAATGTTAATTCTGCAAATCCTTACGCATGAGCTACGCACTCCTATTGCGAGTTTATCTTTAACTGTCGAAGGGTTTCGCCGAGAGTTTGAGCATTTGCCAGAATCTCTGTACGATGAGTTTCGACGTCTATGTGAAGACTCACGACGTTTACGTCAACTCGCAGAGGCCAGCAAAGATTATTTACAGTCTGATAGTAAACCACTAGCCTCAGACTGGGTTCCTTCTGTGGAAGAGTGGTTACAATACAAAGTTGAAGAAGAGTTCAGTGGAGCCATCACTCTTAAACTCAATCAAGATGTCGCAGCCAAGCTAAATGTGTATTGGCTAGGAACTTGCGTGGATAATTTATTGCGCAATGCTGTCAAATATGGCGTAGCACCTGTCACTCTTGAAGTGATAACTCAAACTAACCTAGTCACTTTTAAAGTGACAGACCAAGGTTTATTAACTCATCGTGATTGGCGCCATTTACGCAAACCATTTGTGAGTAAAAGCGGTTTAGGCCTTGGTTTGACTATTGTCGAATCTATGGTGGCACGTATGGGTGGCAAAATGTCGCTCGAAGGACCACCGACTACCTTTATTTTGGAGATACCTTGTGAAACAGACACTGCTTCTCGTTGAAGATGACAAAAACCTCGCTGATGGCCTATTGGTCAGTTTAGAACAAGCTGGTTATGACTGTTTACATGCAGAAACCATTGCAGATGTTAAACAACATTGGGACAAGGCGGATCTCGTCATTCTTGATCGCCAGCTACCTGACGGTGATTCCGTTCAGCATTTAGTAGATTGGAAAAACATCAAAGATATCCCTGTTATCCTTCTAACCGCTTTAGTGACCGTAAAAGATAAAGTCACGGGGTTGGATGCTGGTGCCAACGATTATCTAACTAAACCTTTTGCCGAGGCGGAATTATTTGCTCGAATCCGCGCTCAGCTTCGTTCTCCGGATAATGGCCAAGATGATAGTAAAGTAGTCACCGCGAACTTGACCATTGATAAGGCAACTCGCGAAGTGTTTTTTAATGGTGAATCAATCACACTGACTCGTACAGAGTTTGATCTGCTACTATTTTTGGCTAGCAATCTTGGCCGAGTTTTTACCCGAGATGAGCTTCTCGATCATGTTTGGGGATATAACCATTTTCCAACAACTCGTACCGTCGATACCCATGTATTACAGCTACGTCAAAAACTACCAGGCTTGGAAATAGAAACACTTCGCGGTGTTGGTTATAAAATGAAAGCGTGATTATGGCAAAGCCTAATGCACTTATGTTGTTATCAGGTGTACTACTTAGTACACCTGCATTTTCGGATGCTACAGGGTGGTTTGAAAAAAACACACCGCTAACTCAAGCGCATCAACATCTACTAAATAATGATCTGGAAAATATGTTCAGTTCATTGGTTGAAGTGTGGCAACTAGAAAAAAATAAAAATCTGAAAACACATCTAAATGATCTTTTAATTCAGTCGTTAATAGTGGATTGCGGTAAAGGGCTAGATAACAAACCTTTTCCTGAATGGATACAGGCAGTCACTATAAGACGAGTGGATGTACAAAGCCCTGGTCGTGATGCTTATCAGGTTGCGATTGACACAAAAACTAAGGTTCCAATTGCGGACATTCGACTAACGAAGTGGATCGATAAAATTGTCTCTACGGATAGCGCACTCACAAATCGAGGTGACGTTATCGCATCTGGGATTTATAGCTATGCGCAACGCTATAACTTAACCAATCCTCTTAGTGCTGGTCTATATCGAATTGATATTACGGCGACTGACCAAGAGTCATGGAGCGCATGGGTCGTATTTGGAGACACTATTGCCAAGCAAGTCGTTCGATGGACTTCCAAGGATGAGTGGCAGATTCAGAAAACTCAGTTGCTAAATCCACATTGCCCGCTACCTAAGCTATCCATCTCTGTTTTCGATCATATTGATGGCAACTATAAACAGATTTGGAATGAAAGCTATGAATCCGATTATCCAACCAACTTGGAGAATATTTCACTACCGTCAGATCGTTACATTGTCACTGTATCTATGATTCATCAGCGTTGGCAGGGACCACTGGCAATTGAGCAATCTCAGGTTATTAGCAAAACCTATGACGTTAATGTGGAGGAATAACTGAAGATATTGGACAATATGCCGCTATAAATAAAAAGGACGAATAGGCTTAACATCACTATGAATAAAATCTTTCTTTCCGTTGGTTGTTCATTAATTCTCACATCCCCACTCGCACTAAGTGCCAACTATGCAATTGAAGCACGTGGCGATGCAATGGGGGGAGTTGGAGTTGTCTCAGGAAACTTTCTAACAGGCCCATTTTATAACCCTGCACTCGTCGCAATCTATCGTCGTAATGATGATGCGGGAATGATCTTACCAAGCATAGGCTTATCTTATAATGACCCTAATGATTTAATTTCTGATTTAGATAATGTTTCGTCAATCATAGAGCAGACTTCAAAAGGCGATTTCAGCAATATAGATCAGCTTAATAAAAACCTGAACGCCATGCAGGGAGATGTACTCAATGCTGAGTTAGGCGGAGTGATCGCTTTTGCTATTCCGAACCAGTTTATTTCTGCCAACGTGTTTGGGAAAGCCTATACTGAATCTTTTGTTTCACCTAATATTGATAGCCGAGTATGTTCCGATGATCTCTGTGAGCTTGAACGAGCGAAAGCCAGTTCAGTTAATGCTGTATCCGTTGGGGTAACGGAACTTGGAATTACTCTGGCTAAATATCAAACGTTCTTAGGTCAGCATATCGCTTTTGGTATAACTCCAAAGCTACAGCGGGTGTATACGTATGTTTATGAAGCAAACTTAAATAGCTACGATATTAAAGATTTGCGTGACAACGGTACTGGAGAAACCATTTTCAATATGGATGCAGGGGCTCTATGGTTTTATGGCCCTATACGCATTGGTTTTGCAGCAACCAATTTAATTTCACGCGAAATAAAAACTAAGACCATCAGCTCGATCTCAGGAAGTCCGGTTTCATACTCCTATGATATGAAACCCCAGTTCACGATAGGTGCAGGCATTGTCGCAGATTACTTCACTTTTAGTGTGGATTATGACTTAAATGAAGAAGAGCGTTACAAGGATTTCAACGATAACACCCAGATGATTCGTGTCGGTGGTGAGATTGACATAATGCGTCAGCTAAAGTTGAGGGCAGGGTACAATAAAAATCTTGCTTACGATAACACAGAGGGAACCATTACCGGTGGCATCGGTCTTTCCCCACTTAATCTTTTCCAATTGGATATCGGTGCAAGCTATACCAATGACAATGCGATGGGGGCGTATGTCAACTTCCTTGCGAGTTACTAAGCATCTCTCTATAGTATGGCTCCTTTCAAAGGAGCCTTTTTTATGTTTGATGATCTACCTACATTGACTCACGCTGAACAGCAAGCGGCGGTCGAACAAATTCAGAAGCTGATGGCAGAAGGTATTAGCACTGCAGAAGCAATAAAAATCATAGCCCAACAAATCCGACAAGAAAAAATGGAACAAAGCCAAGGCACTCATTGAGTGCTTTTTTCTTATCAAGAATCTGAATGTAAAACCACCGAGATATCTTTGTGATTTTAATATTTTTCTTTTATAACAATGTTTTGTGTTGGTTTTTTCTTCCAAAGAACATGTGCCGAATCAATGCAAGAGCTAGGTCTTGTAATTTAATTACAGACGGTTGGGTTGAGGGAGTATTTGACAGGATAAATCACTAAATAAGTAACAACGTCACGTTACAAGTCGGATTTCGTTGTAACACCCACCAAAAAAACCAAAACACCTTAATGCGCATTATGTGGTTCGGCGTTATGTTGAGGGGTAGTCGTCAGTACCATTGCGCCAGCACTGACGGCCTCACTTGCAGCAGAAGGTGGGCAGCTTGCTGCATCGTTCTGCAAGAGTGAGCCCGTAACATAATGGCGTATAATACGCATTAAGTGGTATGTCATCTCAGTATGTCAAAAATGACATAAATCGATTTTTGTCTAATTTCAGCCGTCCGCCGCAGTCATCAGCTTCGCTGATGCGAGGAGACGGAATTTCTACAATGTCCATCTAGACAGCGGTCGCTGTGAGGCTAATTTTGCCATCTTCTCTCGCGCCGGACGCAGCGGCGCTGAGCGGAGGAGGACGCGAGATAAGATGGTAATCCCCCGTCTAGTATTACGGGGGTAAATTCCACAGAACTATCGGCATTCACCTTGTATTCGCAAGCGTAGCGCGCCAGTGTTTGAGCGCTAGCGAGTTTTACTCTAATTCCCTCCAGTACCATTTCGTTAGCGCTTTAAGCCTGTTTTTTTATCTATTAGATCTTTTACTGCGTCAAATTCTATTATTAATTCCCAACTACAATTATATTCACCTTCAAAACCTGACCTTTCTTATAAAGTTTCATATCTTGAATATGTGGGCTTCCATAATCGTGAGCATAAATATAACCTAACTGTTACTTTTAATTATTCTTTTGTTAATATCCTTGTTGTTCTTTACAGCAAAACAAAATATACACCACCTCCCACTTGTAATTCTGACGAAGTCCTAAATCCATCAACTAATACTTGTGTTCCGGCTCCTACTTGTCCAGAAGCAGGAACTAAAGACAAGTCTAGTTATGGCCCTCCAAATCTCCTTGGTTTTTCTGCTTGTACTGCTAACAACTGCATTATCCAAGTCGGAACCACTGACGGCCTTTCTCTTTGTACTGGTGGCGGCACTGCTGACGAACAATGTGCTTACACAACTTACTATACAGGCCAAGCATGTACCTATAACCCTGATAACACGACTTGGAATCCTCCTGGTCACGAATGGCCTGAAGTCCCCAAACCAGATTTACCCGTTCCTGACCAACCTGATTTACCGCTTCCTGATTCTGGCGGCGGTAATAGTGGTTATGACCCTGACGCAGGCATTGAAGATAACTTCACACCACCTAACCCTGATACCTCACCCGATACTGACAACTCTAACCTTGGTGCTGAGGGTAACGCAGGTGTTGTTAATGAGCTTAACTCCGCTAATAAGTCTTTGCAGAACATCGAGGCCATTCTCACTCAAACACGTAAAGACCAGAACGAAAACGCAGCAACTCAAGAGCGTTATAACTCTGGCATCCTTGGTGCTATCAACTCGATTGATAAATCTGTGTCTGGTGCTTCCGGTTCTGGCGGTGGCGGTGGTAATGGTGATGGTGATTCCGGCTCTGGTTGTGACCCTGAAAAAGAACAATGTGAGTCTGGACTTAACTTTGGCCGTCCTGAAGTAAAGGATCCCTTTGAAAATATTCTTGATGCTTCCGACATAGCGGAAGTTCAGGCAAAGACGACTGATATTAAAACCTCTTTAAAGTCTAAGATTAACGAAATTAAAAACTTAATCTCAGTCCCTAAATATGAAACTGGCGGCTCTGTTCCTGCCGTTGAGTTCAGTCTTCAACATGGTAACTCTAACATCCAAGTTAAAAATGATGCTCTATCTCGTATTAGTCCTGATATTGCTAATATCATAACTTTGGTTGTTGCGGTTATTTGCTTTGGTATCGTTGCAGCAAGGAGATAATAACAATGCGTTATTTGGCTATATTATTAGTTTTGATTTCTTTTGGTTCATTGGCTGAAACCGTTCCTAATCAAAATCAAGAGGCTTTTGATTGGTTTGTTACTTTCTTTAATGATATTTATGAAGTAGTGGAGGGTACGCCTAGTTTTATTGAGCGCTCTTTTGCTTATTTCATCGAATTCGCTGTTTACTTGAAGTTCTTATTCATGCTTGAAACGCTTGATTTTGCTTACGGCGTTGCTCAGTCATTAATAATTAATATCGGCTTAGACTCACTTATATCTGATGCGGTATCTCGTTTACCTGCTGAATATCGCGGAACATTTCAAGCTATGGGACTTTTAAAATCGATAACTATGCTTTGCGAGGCTTGGATGGTTCGCTTTGTCATGAATTTTATGGGGTGGTAAATGGCTACTATTATTCGACATGGCCCCGCAGGTTCTTATAAAAGCTCTTACTCTGTTTGGTATGAAGTTCTTCCGGCACTTCGCCAAGGTCGCATCGTTATTACTAACGTGGAAGGGATGCGAACCTTAGAAGAAATCGAGAAGCTAATTGGGGAGAGATTCCCCAATTCTGCACGCTTGTACCGTATCTCTTCACAGAACAAGAAAGGCAAAGCACTCTGGCAAAACTGGTATAACTGGTGCCATCTTGGCGCGTTAATACTCATCGATGAAGCCCAAGATATATTTAATAAAACAACTGGCTTTGATATGGCAAAAAATACCTTTCTTGGTATTGATTCCTTTTCTGAATATCTTCCTGCCGATTACATCGATTTTTACAACCGCATTAAGAAGTCTTATAAACCGCCTGAAGATTATGTGGATGACATTGGCGAGCGTATTGTCGATGAAAACGGCTTGATTATCATGCCTGAAAACTTTGAAGAAGCTTTTCAACGTCACCGCAAATACAACTGGGACATTGTTCTATGTACTCCGAACATCTCTAAACTTGGCTCTGAAATTAAATCTGTTTCAGAGACGGCCATCAATCACAGTTCACTCGATGGAATACTTCCTTGGAAGAAACGCCAAACGCGCATGTTTTTTCATGACCCACGTTCAACCAGTATCCACCCAACCAAGGATGATCGTGTAGACAAAGAGAAAGTACCTCGTGCTGTTCACTTGCTTTATCTGTCTACAGCGACCGGAAAGACGACCCGACAGAATAGGGGACGTCCGTTGTACAAAGAGCCAAAACTTATGAGCGCGGCTCTTGCACTAATTATCGGCTTTTCAGTAATGATTAACGGCTTAATGGGGCTTAACAGTGATAACACTTCTACTCAGTATTCAGTATCGAGTCAGCAAACGGCTCAACCCAATTCTTCGTCCAGTTCTGACGGTGGCCAAGTTCCTCAAACCTCACTTTCTCAGACTTCTGGCCAAGCTTCTCCAGTTCCTAAAGAAAGGGTCTTTGATTCTCTTAAAGTATCTGCTGATAGCGTTCTGCATTCGGTGGGTGTTTCGTTTAAGTCTAATGATCTTTTAGTAATGCCTTTGCCAGTTCAGGCCAAAGAGGTTTTTGTTTCCTCGGTCGTCACTCAGCACATCGGGAACGCCGGATTCAAGAAGCACTTCGTTAATCTTGAGATAGTCGGCCTAGACAACAAGTCCCACTATTTTGATAGCGAGCTGCTCTATAAGATGGGTTTCAACTTTCAAGTCGTTGACCCTTGTTTGGTGGTCATTTCATACTCTGACGCAAAGGATTATGTTACTTGTCGCTCTCACATCGAACGCGAACCGGTTCGTGATGAAGATGACGTTCAAGTAGCTAGAAAAACACCGCAAGACCTTGAGCAAGACATTAAGATTTTCTAATAACGCTTAGTGCGTATTATCGGTCTTATGTTAAATGGTGATGTCGGAACCATCCGATATATTCAGCTTACCCCTCCTTCTGCCAAGAATTGAACATAACTGTATTTACCATAAAATACCTAATAATCATAATTACCATTTGCAATGTTAACTATGATCATTGGTTGTACTTACAACAAAAATGGTATGGGTCAAAGGATTTTCGATTAGATTTGAGTTTCGGTAGATGTAAAAAAGCGGGTTTTAACCACCCGCTAGTTTCACTTTATAACCTCTGGCTTCGATTAGCGTTTTCAAGAGATCTCTAACATCACCTTGAATTTCAATCTCACCATCTTTAACTGCACCCCCGCAGCCACATTTTTTCTTAAACTCAGCCGCAAGCAATTTCAAAGCAGTGTCATCGACATCTAATCCCTTAATAATGGTAACTCCTTTACCTTTTCGCCCTTTAGTTTCTCGAAATATCCGGACAATACCATCACCTTTCGGACGCTCAATTTTTACTTCTTCAGGCTTAATGCGCCCAGTTTCTGTTGAGTACACCAATGTCATAGGTTGTTTCTATCTTTTTTGTTGTGTCTGTTGTTGTATCGCTTTCTGTCTCGCTAAGACATAAGCTTCGATATGTTTTTGAATGGCGATTTTAGAACCTTTAATCAAACGGCCATTAAAAAAGCAATACCACGCATTAGACTCACCAGTGTCATTTTTTATGGTAAATCCATTGAATTGCTCTTGAGCTCCCGCTGAAACTTCCCGTTTCTGACCTATTGACTCGAACTCTTTGGGGTCAATGATCGAAGCGGTATCACAAAACCAATCAATACTTTTTTTTACTGCCGCTAAATTGCCACTAAGTACATGATTTTTGATCCTGACTTGCCATATTTCGGCTGGGTTATCAGCCGATTGGAGATTAAAACCTCGGTAAATTGCAACAGCCATATACACTCTGCTTTTTTGTTGATACTACCTAAATAATAATTCTATATCTCAGGTTATCAAGTTTAATATCGCTAATTCGTTAGCTTACAGAGAGTTATCTCATATCTTTTAGGACTTTTCCCAGTCTGTTATCACTTTTCAATGGTAAGTGGTAGATATTGAAAAGTGACAACGCAACTTAGGCGAGAGACCTTACTTAGTTTTTGCCAAGGTATTGGTAACACATAAAGCGAGAAATTCGCTGAATTGATGACCGTTGTGCTCCAACATTTTCGGGAACATTGAAATGGGTGTCATTCCCGGGAATGTATTAACTTCATTCAAATAGATTTGCCCATCTTGTGTTAGGAAAAAATCAATACGAGATAAATGACGTAATTTCATGTGGATGAAAACACGTGCTGCACATTGCTGAATAAGGTTATGTTGTGCCTCAGTTAAGTGTTCAGCTTCAATAACGGTACGAGAATGACTGCTTGCACTGTATTTTTCTTCATAAGAATAAAAGGCATCTTCTGGGGCAATGACTTCCCCCGGTTTGGAGATATGTAGTTGCCCATTCATTTCGTATGCAGCAACTTCAAGCTCTCTTGGTTTGACCGCTTTTTCGACTAATACTTGCTCAGAAAATCCAAATGCAGCTTCTATCGCTGGAGCTATTTGTTCTTCTCGAGTGACTTTGTAACATCCAACCGAAGATCCTTGCCGAGCAGCCTTAACAAAAATGCTGCCCCAATTGCGGAAGGCTTGCTGAGCTTTTTCTATTGAATCAGTGGTATTTTGAGTTAGAAAGAGATATGGCGTATTAGGAATATCTAACGCGTCATACCATAGCTTTGATGTGATTTTATTGAAGCTATTTGCACTAGCCTCTGGTCCACAGCCTAAATAAGGAATACCCGCTAACTCTAGCATTGATTGGATATCACCGGTTTCACCAGGAAAACCATGAATACAAGGAACAACAAAGTCAATGGGTTGGCTAATCTTGTCACCATTCAATGTAGCGCTGTTGGTGTCGAGATAAACCAACTCACCTTGCTCAGAAAACCATCCATCTTTTTTCATCTCAACACGAATAACATTGAATTGAGGTGTAAGAGCGAGTTGTTGTTGGATGTAGTTTGCTGAAACAAGAGAAATTTCGTGCTCAGAGGAGCCGCCACCACACAAAAGTAGAATAGTTGTCTTAGTCATTAATCTTTCCGTGACACCGAAGTAGTAATTGATGGCTATGATAGTTCATTCAAAATGAACTTACAGTCAATGTTATCGTTTCTCACGAAAACTTCATTTAACTGTTCATAGAACAAACAATAAAGGGGCCTTAGCCCCTTTAGGAAGTGTTAATTTAGTTTATTGAGCGTTGGAAACTCGGAGTTCTTAATTGAATCAATGCTTTTTACGAAAGGTTTCATAGAGCGTAAGTCGCTGGGTAGCATGGAAATGGCTTCCGTGGCTTCTTGTCGAGTGGCATAGTCGCCGAAAAGAACGGTATACCATTTGGTACCGTTAACCATCTTGTAGTTTTCCCAGATCGGTTGCCCATTTTTAGGTAGTTTAGAGGCAAATTGATCAACTTTGCTTTGTGCACCTACGGCTACAACTTGAATCGTAAATCCATAGCGAGGGTTCATCGCTACCTGTTTCGCTGTTGGTGGAGTGATGGAAACTGCAGGTTTTGCCTGCGGACTCATTTTAACGACTTTTTTCTCGGTTTCGGCAGGTGTCATCTTGACAACATTTTGTTCAACGTTTTGTTCAGAAATGCCTTCTGCTGCACCGTTTTCAGAGATGATAGGTTGCTCAACTGCTGCAACAGCGAACTCTTCGCGATGACTTTCTGTCTTCACGTCCGTGGTATAACTACCAGATGCGCAAGCGGTGAGAAGAATGGATAGCCCAATAACTGTGATTTTTTTCATGGATTTAGTCATGCCTTAGGTACAAAGTGCTTTAAATCATGCACATTGAAACCGATAGAATCAAGCATACCGCATCAATATATGCACCTATCCTGTGATTTGTGACACAAAGTAATCAAAGGGAACTGTAAACTCGATCACAGAGGTCTTTTTCGGCCCAACAGAGTTCACAAGAATTGGTTACCCTATAGATATTTAATAAGGCAGGCAGAATATGAATCACTTGAATCAACTGCTTAAACCCAAATCTGTAGCAGTCATTGGCGCATCTATTCGCCCTTTTCGCGCAGGTAATATTGTGATGAAAAACTTGCTTCAAGGCGGGTTTGATGGTGCAACTATGCCTGTTACGCCCTATTACCCTGCGGTTTGCGGTGTTTTGGCCTACAAAACGATCTCTGATCTGCCCATCACACCAGATATTGCCATTCTTTGCACTCACGCCTCCCGAAATGTAAGTCTCTTTAAACAACTAGCAGAAAAAGGGGTAAAGCAGGTTATTGTATTATCTTCTGACATGTATTCCTTAGATGCACAGGGAGAGGAAATTCAGCGTCAGTGCATGATGATTGCGAAAGCCTCTAATATGAGAATTTTGGGTCCCAATAGCCTTGGTTTGATCTTACCTTGGATCCAGTTCAATGGTTCGTTTTCCCCCGTTTCTGCCTTAAAAGGGAATATTGCCTTTATTTCTCAATCAGCTGCCGTGTGTACCACAATTCTGGATTGGGCTAATGATAAGGGAATTGGTTTTTCAGCCTTTATCTCTTTAGGCAATGCGAGTGATGTGGATTTTGCCGATTTGCTCGATACCTTGAGTACCGACAAGTACACCGATGCTATCTTGCTTTATGTAGACACGATTCGAGATGCTCGACGCTTCATGTCTGCCGCTAGGGCTGCATCACGTAACAGAAGGATCTTAGTGCTAAAAGGCGGCCGAACTAAAGCCGGACGTAAAGCCGCGCAAATGCACACCGGAGGAGATGATACCTTAGATATCATTTATGATTCGGCTATTCGTCGCACTGGAATGCTAAGGGTAAACAATACCCATGAACTCTTTGCTGCAGTGGAAACCTTAACACATTCTGTTCCATTAAGAGGTGAACGACTCGCCATCATTACCAATGGCGGTGGCCCTGCGATTATGGCGGTGGATGCCCTACTCGAACGAGGTGGCAAACTTGCACAACTTGAGGACTTGATTTATGAAAAATTGAATCAAACCCTGCCTCAAAGTTGGTCTCACAGTAATCCCATCGATATTGTTGGGGATGCAGATCATCAACGCTACGTCGCAACACTCAATATTCTGCTAGAAAGTGAGAATATTGATGCTATTTTGATCATGCACAGTCCGTCAGCTATTGCCCACTCAGAGCAGACCGCGCAAGCTCTGGTCGATGCGATTCAAAAACACTCTCGTGCAAAGCGTTTTAATATCTTAACCAATTGGTCTGGTGAGCTTTCTGCCAAACCAGCCCGTACTATTTTTAACCGAGCAGGAATCCCCACTTATCGTACACCGGAAAGTGCTGTTACCGCTTTTATGCATTTGGTGGAGTACCGAAGAAATCAAAAGCATCTGATGGAAACTCCAACCACGACTGAGGTCGTGCATGCCTCAGAAATGCAAGCGGCCAAACAATGGATAAAAGATCAACTGGGTGAGCATGAAGATGTAAATTTAGATACTCACCATATTGGAACCTTGCTTAAATGCTTTAATTTTAGCGTGTTGCCCACATGGATCGCCTCCGACAGTACCGAAGCAGTACATATTGCAGAAACTATTGGTTACCCTGTTGCTGTCAAATTGCGCTCTCCCGATATTATCCATAAATCAGATGTGCAGGGAGTGATGCTTAATTTGCGTAACCGCGTTGAAGTAGCTAATGCAGCGCAGGCCATCCTTGATCGAACGCAGCTCTCTTTCCCGTCGGCAAACATTCATGGCTTGTTGGTACAAGGAATGGCTAAACTGGCGGGAGGAGAAGAATTAAGGATTAAGGTGAAAACAGATGCTACCTTTGGTCCTGTTATCTTGTTGGGTCAGGGCGGGTCTGAATGGGATGAATCGCTCGATGCTGCAGCGGCTTTGCCACCCCTCAATATCACACTCGCCCGCTACTTGATTGTGCGCGCTATTCGTAATGGTAAAATTCGTCTGCAAAAACTGCCCGTCCCGATTGATATCGAAGGTTTGTCTGAGTTTTTAGTTCGCATCTCGCAAATGGTAATTGAGTGCCCTGAGGTCCATGAGTTAGATATCCATCCTTTATTGGTTAATGGTAGCCAGTTCACTATCCTTGATGCCAATTTAGTACTGCGCCAATTTAGTGGTGACGCCCAGAACCGACTAGCCATTCGCCCTTACCCTACGGAGTTGGAAGAACGTTGTCAGGCTCGAGACGGAGAGTGGCTCACTGTTCGGCCCATATTGCCGGAGGACGAACCGAAACATGCCTCCTTTATCAAAAAAGTGTCAAAAGAAGATTTGTACAAACGCTTTTTCTCTGATGTCGGAGAGTTTAATCATGAAGCGTTAGCGAACTTGACTCAAATTGATTTTGACCGAGAAATGGCATTTGTGGCTGTCAGTGGTGATGGAGAAAACTCTGAAATTATTGGGGTCTCTAGAGCGTTGATTAACCATGAAAACACCGATGCAGAATTTGCCATACTGATCCGGTCCGATTTAAAAGGTAAAGGTTTAGGGAGGATATTGATGCGAAAAATCATTGATTATTGTCGTTCCAAAGGAACACTACAGATGTCAGGTATGACGATGCCCACGAATCGCGGAATGCTCACTCTCGCACAAAAGATGGGGTTTGAAGTAGAGATTCATTTTGAAGATGGTACTGCTGATATGGTACTCCCGCTGCTTTAACCTAAGTAAAGTGACAGAAGATCCGCGAGATCCTCTGTCACTTTTAAAGATCTACACCCAACGCCAGTTCTTTTTCAGATACTGAATACACCAAGACTTCGCTTCCCCCATTTGATTGCGTCGCCAAGCCAGTACGATTTCCATCTCCGCGTCTTCTGAGCCGTTAATGTATTGCAGTTCACCTCTATCAATGTAAGGTTGGGCAACTTGTTCGGGCAGCGTACCAATCCCCAAGCCTGCAACCAGCGCTTTGCACTTCGAATCCAAATTACTAACAGTTAAACGAGGTTGACGTTGAAGAATGTTCACACTCATCGCCGGCTGCTCACGCGCTGTATCTGCGATGGCTATAGCGCGGTATTTCTCTCTAGCTTCATTGTTGAATTCACCGGAGCGGCGATGTACATAGTGCGTAGGTGCAGCCACCCAAATCATTTTCACTGAACCGATCGTCTCCGCTTTCACCTCTTGGGGCAGCGCATCGATACGAGGACAAATTAAGAGATCGGCTCGCCCTGTTGCCAAGGCTTCCCAACAACCAGCAAGAATTTCATCTTGAATACGAACCCGAGTTTTACTGATGTTGCCAAGGGCTTCCACCATAGGAAATAGATTGGTGGCAGGAACAATACCATCGAGTGCGATGGTGATATCGAGCTCCCAACCATTCGCGAGTAATGTTGCATCATTAACCAGTTTTTCCGTTGCAGCGAGAATCGCCCTGCCCCGTTCTAAGATCAGTTTTCCCGCCTCGGTAAAATTGGCTCGGTGACCGGAACGATCGAAAATCATCAGATCCAAATCTTGTTCTAACTTTTGTATTTGATAGCTCAAAGAGCTAGGTGCACGATTGAGTTCATTTGCAGCGGCAGCAAAGCTTCCTCTACGTTCTATGGCATCCAAAATATGTAAGGCTTCTAGGGTTATTGGACTTAGCAAAGCGCTCTCCTAAGGGTTTCAAAGTCGTATGGAACCGTTGAAACGGCTAATCCGTTGTCAAAAAGCATAACTCTTTTACAAGACATACCACATAACAGAGTGCGCTGTCATGGCTGAAGTTCAGCAATCGCCTTACCAAACAAGTACAAAAAAGCCAGCGTAAGCTGGCTTTGGGTCATCTGAGAACGTTTCATTCAAAAGGAAATTGAAAAGTGATGAAATGAATTATTTGTTCTCGCTCATCTCTTTTTTCACCATTACTGCGGCAGCAACGATAAAAGCAATGATCAATGCCAGTTCCACTTATCCTCCTAAGAGTTTCTATTGAATTCGCCAATAGTCTAGCACTGGGATAGTACATAAGCAGTGTTTATTTTGTGAAACTGGTCAATTAGCGATCGAGATCAAAACGCATTTAAACCTTACGAAGAAGTCAGGTCTGGTTTCACCCAAACTTGGCTGAAGTCAAACCAACCGAGCGCGTTACATTTCGCATTTTGCAGGGCGCCACATTGGTCTTTACTGATCCCAAGCCAGCAATGGAACATCGGGATCAATTGATACTTTTCTACCAAGGATTTACCTAATTCTTTCGCGGGAAAAGCGGTTGAAGGGTCAGCACGCCAGGTATCAATTAAACTTACCCATTGATTGAAATCATCACTTTTACTCAAAAATTCGATATCAGAATAGTTGAGCAGCCATCCAGCTAACGCATCATCACGATGGTTGGCAATTCCCATAGGTTTTATCCAAATATCCACCTGTTCTGTCTCAAGCACGGTATGTTCATATTTGATGACATTTACGCCGATCCCATCTTGATGCAGTAATTGTTTAATCGCATTGGCGACCGTAGGAAACATCGGATGCTGCGCATGATAAGCAATGGTCAATTCACGCGCTTGAGGGGGCAACGTTTTATGCTGCGAAGTGGAATGATGATACCAACCTGGCTTCAACCCATAAGCAGGCAAAACTCCAAGCTCAATAATTTTCTCTTCAGGTAACAGCCTAAACAGACTAAAAGCATTCAGCTTTTCGGATAAATATCTTGCCCAATGACTATCTTTAGCCACTCCATTACGGCGATTGAGTAATAAATAAGTACAACCAGGATCCAACTCCACCTCTTCCGTTGAAGAACCACGAGCGGTCTTCATTGGATTGGATAAGCTTGGAAAAACCATCGACGAGTGCACTTCATCAATCACCCATACTTCGACACGGTCGAGCAGTGGCCGGAAACCGAAGTAACCGTCAAAAGCTTGTAAAACCAAGCGTTTTTCATCATTAAGAACCACTTTATAAGGTCCGGTACCCACCGGCATCAAATCAAAATCAGGGTTACGATCCACCTCTGCTGGTAGAACTTTGGCACAAGCTTCTGCCAGTAAGAGTGGTAATTGTACATCCGGCTTTTGCAGATAAATATCCACAGCCCAAGGATAAGGAGAATCTACGCGATCAATGTGAGCGAACAAGTTGAGCAAACGCAATTGCCAGAGGTTTTGCACCACAAGTTCAGTGGTTAACAAATTTCCATTATGGAAACGAACCCCTGGGCGCAGATAGAATCGCCAATGTGTTTCTGAAATGGCTTGCCAAGCGTGGGCCAGATCGGGCTGTAATTGTTCATCTTCATCAAGGCGAGTCAAACCGCTAAACACTTGTCTTGCGATATGTTGCTCCGAGCGACGCATCGGTTTCTGCGGATTCAGCATAGAAAGCTGTCGGTAATATGGCAGTCTAACGACTTGTAGCCCCTCTTGGTGTTGAACACCCAAGTAGCTCTCAATAACTTGGGTTAATTTCGCCGCATCTTGATCAAGTACGGAAAAGGCTTGGCTTATTTTTCCTTCATTGAGATAGCGCCGAGCGAGATTTTCACTGACATCTGCACGGCTGCGTTTAAAAATCAGCTGTGAAAGTTTGCCGCGCCCAGCGGCTGGATGCCATTCAATCCAGCCCTCTTCTTCCATTTTATTCAGAACGATCCGCGCATTACGGCGGGTACAGAACAGAATTTCCGTAACATCATCTAGCTGAGTATCGGTATCCTGACCTTGAAAGTGTTCAAAGAGGGTCTCGAATTGAACGCGTAAGCGTGGGCTGCTCATAAAGAGGAAATCTCATAAAGAAAGTACTGCTAGGTAGTTTCCTTATTTTTTGAACTTTGAGCAAGCTAAGATAAAAAACTTTTAAAGCACATCACAACCCAGAGTCTGAGCTATCGTTTGCAACTGGGTTTCGTCATCCAGCTTGATTGACCACTTACTTCCACTTCCGTTGGCAATCATGATGTTTGCACCATTCGTCATTAATGTAATCATATCGGCATCCGCTTGCAGCGTTGCGAAATTCGTGTCGCCGAGTCGAACCACCACTTCATGGGGAGTAAGGATGATTTTTCCGCTTTTAAATTGAATAACCACTTACACCTCTAAACCTGGCATTGTTCTTTTTGCCCGAGCGCGTTTAACAGCAACGGTAAGGCGACTGATGCAAACTAACCTATCTTGCTCATCTTTGATTTCAATCTGCCACACTTGGGTTGATATGCCCATATGAAGAGGAACCGCAGTACCCATTACGGTGCCTTCACGCATGGCACGTACATGGTTGGCATTGATATCCAAACCCACGCAATAAGCGTCTTCCCCAACACTAAAGTTTGCAGCAACCGAACCCAAGGTTTCCGCAAGCACAACGGAAGCACCACCATGTAACATACCCAAGGGCTGATGTGTGAAATGGCACACAGGCATAGTGGCAGAGATACTATTTTCAGTTAACTCGGTATAAACGATATTTAGATGTTCAATCAGAGTATTTTTTGAGGTGGCATTGAGCACTTCAAGACTGATAGGTTTATTCCAAATCGCCATTACAATGTTCCATAAACATGAATAAGGCGATTATTGTACGGCTCTAACACACTGATACCAAGCAACAAAGTAATAGAAGCAGAGCAACCCCCAATTATTTGCCAGAGAGCTTGATATAACTAACAACGGGCACAACGCATAAATCAAAGAGATGATAAACCATCAATGGTAAGGGCTAACATTGCGATTGTATGGTGCTAATATGAGGCCATCCTTTGGTCGCCACTGAATTAAGGAAAATAAAATGCACAAAACTCGATTGGCGCTCACTTTAATGATGACCATCAGCTTAGCTGCCTGTAGCGCTTCACCAACGGGTAGAAATCAGTTACTGCTCTTTTCTGATAATGATATGAGCCATTTAGGCGCACAGTCTTTTAGCCAGATGAAACAAGATATCCCTATCAATAAAGACTCTAAAACCAATAGTTATGTACAGTGTGTGGCAAATGCAATTACGGCTCAGGTCCCCAAACAACAGGGCTTTGAACAGTGGGAAGTAGTGGTATTTGAAAGCGATCAAGTGAATGCGTTTGCTCTTCCTGGGGGCAAAATTGGCGTTTACACCGGTCTTTTGAAAGTTGCGATTAATCAGGATCAGCTAGCGACAGTGCTCGGTCATGAGGTCGCGCATGTACTATCCAATCACAGTAATGAGCGTTTATCACAGTCACAATTAGCTAATGCAGGGTTACAACTGACGGACATCGCAATTGGTGCATCAGAGTATAACCAGTATCGCAGCCTCACCATGGCTGCGTTAGGTGTAGGTGTTCAGTACGGGGTGATTTTACCCTATGGACGGAGCCAAGAATCAGAGGCCGATGTGTTAGGACTTGCATTAATGGCCAAAGCCGGATTTGAACCGAATCAAAGCATCGAGCTTTGGAAAAACATGGCCAAAGCCTCAGGCGGAAACCAACCCCCAGAGCTGCTTTCAACCCATCCATCACACAGCACTCGTATTAATGATTTAAGTGCAACAATTGCTTCGTTGCCTCCCCACCAAGGTAACAGAGCACATTGCGCTATGTGAAGTGAATGCGTTAATCGGATGAATTAAGCATCAGACTGACTCAAAAATCCGCAGGCTTTATCATTATGGCCTGCGGATAAAGTCACAACGTCACGTTAAAAGAAACGAATCGCACTGCGGCCAGAAGAGGATTTCTGGTCGCTTTTTTTTTCTTGACTCTCGCCCTTCGATCGATTCTTTGCCACGGGTTTAGACTTAGTGCTACCTTGCTTTTTGGACGATGGCTGTGAGTTTGACGATGATTTATCTCGTTTACGCTCATTCGACTTAGCTGGCTCAACTTGGGTCCCTAGCTCAGGTTCGGAGACTGGGGCATCACAAATCACCACATAAAACTCTTGGTTAAATTCGATCAGATCTCCGTCAAAAATTTTACAGCGCTTCCGAGTTTCTACTTCACCATTAACGAACACGTACCCTTCGCTAATCACATGCTTGGCTTCGCCCCCACCGCTGACTGCGCTGGCTATTTTTAGCACTTTGTACAGTTCAATAGGCTGGTTAGAAACTTCCACTCCGATAGCTTCAATTTCGATTTCTTCATCTTGTGGGTTGAATTGCTCGTCTGACATGACTTTACTCTCAAAAAATTTTACGCAGTTTAGCCTTTTCAGCCATATTTACCAACGCTGTTACTGCAAGTCATTACGCTAATCGACGTTGATTTATTACATGTCAGGTCAATATTTCGAGAATCCTCATCAAAATCCCCTCCCCACTTGAAGTTGCAACCTATCCAGCAACAACTTCAAGCCGCTTGGGAAAGCTTTAACTGGTGAAATTTAACGTGTCACCATTTTTTGAATTTGTTTGGCTCGTTCTTCATCACTGACTGTGCTTGGAGGTGGCACGGTTAGGCCTTTTACTACAGCAGGACGAATAGAAATGTTATTCATCCAACGTTGTAAATGTGTCAAACCATCAATAGAGATCCCGCTCCACTCATGAATTCGAACCCACGGGTAAGTCGCGATATCAGCGATCGTGTATTCCTCACCGGCCAGATATGCCGTTTTGCTCAATTGACCGTCCATCACTTCAAACAAACGACGCCCTTCTTTCTGATAGCGCTCGATTGCTGGTTGGATTTTTTCTGGGAAATAGCGATAAAACACATTCGCTTGCCCCATCATGGGACCCACTCCACCCATTTGGAACATCAGCCACTGAATGACTCGTGAGCGAGCCTTGGTTTCTTGTGGTAAAAATTTTCCTGTTTTCTCAGCGAGATAAATCAAAATTGCACCAGATTCAAATACAGCGAAATCTTCATTATCACGATCGACAATAGCAGGGATACGTCCATTAGGGTTGATTGCTGTAAAAGCAGGCTCTTTTTGCTCATTGCTAGAAAGATTCAACGCATGAGTGTTGTATTCCAAGCCCATCTCTTCAAGAGCGATAGCAATTTTATAACCATTGGGGGTTGCGGCAGTATAAAAATCAATCATAGCGAAATTCCTTATTGAAAAGCGGGGCGTTGGGTTAGTTGCTCAAACCAACGGCTAATATGCGGGTAATGTCCAAGCACTGGCAATTCCAACGCTTTGTGGGCAAAACCAATAAAAATGTAGGCGGTAATATCAACAATGGTGAAACGGTCTGAAGCAATAAATTCAGATTGTGCTAAACGCAGCTCAAGCTGAGGTATAAATTCAGCTACGCGTGCTTTGCTCTCTTCCCCCCAAGCCTGTACGCAGTTTTCGCGATCTTTATAAATACCGGTTAAATTTCGAAATGCTTGGAAACCGGCATAAAGGCCTTGAAACTCAACAACCCTGTGCCACATTTCAACTTGCGCCTGCTCTAATGCCGAGCGTCCAAATAGCTGCAGCGAGTTAGGATTCGCTTGATCAAAATAACGGCAAATCGCGACACTTTCACAGAGGGTGGTTCCATCATCAAGTTCTAACAGTGGTACTTTACCGTTGATACTTTTGCTTTTAAATACTGCGGATAAGTTTTCCCCACCACGAACATCCACAGAGACACGCTCAACCTCTAAGCCTAATTCTTTAAGAAAAATCGATACTCGACGGCTGCTTGGGGTCATCGCGGTTTCATATAATTTCATTCTGGCATCCTTAATTTCTTTTTCTGAACGATCGTTCTGGATATACTCTACGCAGTTTCTGAACGTTCAGTCAAGAATATATTTTGAGAAGTAGAGTTTCCAATGGCACGAAAATGCAACTTTGATCGAGAAGAAAAACTACGCGAAGCAATGACGCTATTTTGGCAAAAGGGTTATGCCAATACTGCGATTTCTGATTTAGTCGAACACTTACAAATCAACCGCTTCAGCCTTTACAATGCGTTTGGTGATAAACAAAAACTCTATTACGAAGCATTGGATCGCTACCTGAGTCAAATCAGTTCTCCCGCTTTTAAGGCTTTAGCAAAGAAGGATGCGAGCTGGCCAGAGTTAAAAGCCTTCCTCGCTAGTTTCGCTGCTATACAAAGAGAAGCTAAAAATGGCTGTTTTATCCAAAATGCCTTGGTAGAACATGCAGATACAGATAGCGAAGTGCTTGCCAAAGGCCATGCTCTATTCGATCAACTATTAAATTTGATGACCAGCGCTCTTAGCAATGCGATCACGCAAGAGCAAATTCCATCTCTTATACCCGCTGAAATGCTCGCTAAACTGGTACTAACCCAGATGCAAGGTATGCGTGTTTTGGGCAAGGCACAGCGCCACGCAGATCTCGAACAGGGGTTTCAGGCGTTAGTGGCGTTGATTGAGGGCAAAGCATGATAGAGCTGATCGCAGTACGTCTCACTCAAGGTGATGATCTCAAACAGCAGATCGCACAATTAGTGAGAATGCATGGGATACACGCCGGCTCTATTGCTTCTTGTGTGGGGTGTCTTTCGCAGTTAAATGTCCGTCTTGCTGATAGCGTTTCTACTCTAAAAATGCTTGCTCCCTTTGAGATCCTTGCCCTTAGCGGCACTTTGACTCACGATCATTGCCATCTACATATCGCTGTCGCGGATGCTCAGGGCCATACTTGGGGAGGTCATTTACTGGAAGGTAATCTGATTAATACTACGGCTGAACTCATGATCCACCACTACCCACAGCACCGTTTTACCCGTCAGTTTGATCCAAACACAGGCTACAGTGAGTTATTGATTGACTCATCAGAATGTCTCAGGCGTGAGATCGTCAGTTAAACGAATGAATTAGAATTGACACATGCAGTGAGGCAATACAAAATCGCGCCCGTTCAGTTTATCGTCAGTCTCAGTTCCCACATCGCACTTGGCGGTGTTGCCTATCTCGAAAAAAAGGGCCTATCAAGCGGAACACGGAAGTTGTTGATGACAAAACTAAACAACATCCCGTTGTTGTGTGATCTTGACATCCTATCGAGAGGATTCTGCCTTGCGCCCTTTAAAAACTTTGGCTCGTACACTAAGCCTTACTCTATGTTGCTCTGGATTATTACTCGCCCCTGTAATTCATGCTCAATCGGCCAATGAACTGTGGTTTGAGCGTAGTGATTTACAACTCCCTCGTCAGACTTCCGTAGGGGTATTGGAAAATGGACTACGGTTCGTACTTCTGCCCATACCGAACTCACAGCATAATATTGCTGTACGTGTGGTGATGAACGCTGGTCTTCTCCAAGAACAAGGTGGGCAAGAAGGCAGCTCGATGTATGCCGCGGCGCAAACTCTTGGGCAATTTCCTTCGGTTGCTAAAGCGCAGCTTGAACTAAACCAAACCGTACTCAGCCTACATGCTAATTCCGTAAATCAGATGGATTCAGCATTGAGCGAATTAGCGATAGCTTTAGTGAATGATTCACCGCTTAACGCGAGTGAACTTGAGAAAACTGTTGAAAACATTGCGATAGATGGTCGCTTACTAGCTCCAGCATTGAGTTATGCTCAGCAACAGCAAATTCAACGCAGTTTCAATGCTCTACAGAACCATTTGAGCCAAGTCAATAGCGCACAAGCTATGGGCTTCAAACAGCGTTTTTATGCACCGAAAAATATAACGCTAGTCGTAGTCGGTGATTTTAATAAACGCCAATTGGAACAACGGATTGCAAAGCAGTTTGGGGATTGGCAAAGAACGGCGGCTACTATTCCCAACCCAGTGGTGATTCCAAGTTTGCATACTCAAACGCAGATTACGACTAAGCAAGATGTCAGTTTCAATGCCCTTTCCTCTTACTTACCCGAACGTGATAGTAAACAACAGCGTCGTGAAACTATGTTGATCCAAGTTGCGAATGCTGCGTTACAAAACCGATTGAACCAAATACTTCAGCAAGAGGGTTTGTCTGCATCCACTCAAGTTGAGTGGATGATGGATAAAGCAGTTTGGTCAAGTGTGACTGTTACAGGTGTCACTCAGGAGCAGAGCGATAAAATTCAGCAACAAGTGCAAGCAGAAATTCAGCGTGCTCTAGCCAACGGTTTTAGCAAAGCGGAATTTGAACTGGCGGTGACAACGATACGTGCCCGCTTGCTAGCTCAGACGGAATTGAGCCCTGCGGATCACATCCGAAATCAAGCCGATCGCTTGGTGAATGACATTGCACAGCGCAAAGTCTACCTAGCCCCCTCTTCAGAACTGGCGCTGTTTGACCTCTTCATGGCACATGCTTATGAGGGGGATTTAACCCCAGCACTAAAACAGAGTTGGTCAAATCCACCCATTTTGAATATCGTGCCATCCGCTTCGTAATTGATGCGATTGAAACCGCCCTCAAATTGAGGGTGGTTTGCTATTAGCCGTAGTCAATTACAATGGCATACCTTCGCTAGCGCATCCTCCAACGACTCGATACGCTAAGCCAAAGACAAGCGCACTAACTCTTGTGTGTAGGGATGCGTTGGGTTTTCAAACAGAGTTTGGGTTTCCCCCTGTTCAATAATCTCCCCCGCTTTCATCACAATGGTATGGTGGCACAGCGCACGGATCACCGCTAAATCGTGACTGATGAACAGATACGTTAAGTGGTACTTTTGCTGCAATTGCTTGAGCAGCTCCAATACTTGGGCTTGAACAGTGCGATCGAGAGATGATGTTGGCTCATCGAGCAAAAGAAACTCCGGTTTTAACACTAAAGCTCGGGCAATCGCGATGCGCTGACGCTGACCACCGGAAAACTCGTTGGGGTAGCGATGTCGAGTTTCAATATCCAACCCTACTTCTTGCATCACGGCACAAATCGTTTGGTCGATCTGGTCATCATCCGTTTGGCTATGCACACGTAAACCCTCACCAATGACCTGCGCTACGGACATCCGTGGGTTAAGTGCCGAGTATGGGTCTTGAAACACTACCTGCATTTTGCTGCGATAAGGCAGCATCTCCCGCCGATCGAGAGCTTGAAGATCTTGTCCAGAAAAACGAATCACGCCTTGTGAAGTTAACAATTTTAAAATCGCCATCCCTGTTGTCGATTTTCCCGAGCCACTTTCGCCGACTAAACCGAGCGACTGTCCTTTAGGGAGGGTGAAGTTCATGTCCGTCACGGCTTTGATATACGCTTGCGTGCGCCGTAAAAAACCACCCTTGATCGGAAACCATACGCGCAAATGTTCAGTTTGAAGTAGTGTTGGACTGTTGGGCTGAATAGGCACAGGCAATCCAGGTGGATCGGCATTAATCAACTGCTGAGTATAAGGATGTTGCGGGGCATTAAATAATGCCTGACATTGATTGGTTTCTACCAGTTGCCCACGCTGCATTACGGCCACACGGTCGGCAATTCGGCGTACTATGCTGAGATCGTGAGTAATAAACAGCATGGCCATACCCAATTCTTGCTGGAGCGATTTGAGTAAGTCGAGGATCTGCGCTTGAACAGACACATCCAAAGCGGTAGTGGGTTCATCAGCAATCAACAACTCTGGCTCATTAATCAACGCCATTGCAATCATCACCCGCTGGCGTTCACCACCAGAGAGTTCATGTGGGTATGCGTTAATTTTCATTTCTGGGTGACGAATGCCAACCTTACCAAGCCACTCGATGGCTTTTTGTTCAGCTGCGGTGGCACGCATTCCCCTATGGATCGCCAGTGTTTCCACGAGCTGCTTACCAATTTTGTGCAATGGATTTAGCGAAACCATGGGCTCTTGGAAAATCATACCAATTCGCCCACCACGGATCCCACGCAGAGCTCGCTCTGAGCATTGCAGCGTATCTATATCCGCAAAACGTATGCTGCCACCGAGGTAGTACGCGGAGCCTTTGGGAAGTAAACGCAATATAGCGTTCGCCGTGACGGATTTACCCGATCCACTCTCTCCTACTAACGCTAAGGTTTCACCGCGAGCCACTTGTAAGCTCACTCCTTGCGTTACCGGTTGAACGCTGCCCTGTACGCCAAAGCCTACGGAGAGGTTATCGATCTTTAATACCCAATCACTCATGAGGATCTCCGCTGTAAATTTGGATCGAAAGCATCACGCACTGCTTCACCGATGAAGACCAGCAGAGTCAACATGACTGACAGCACCACAAACGCTGAAATGCCAAGCCAAGGCGCTTGTAGGTTCGCTTTACCTTGCGCAAGCAGCTCTCCCAATGAAGGCGAACCGGCAGGTAAGCCGAACCCAAGAAAATCTAATGAAGTGAGTGTGGTAACGGAACCCGAGAGAATGAATGGCATCATGGTTAGTGACGCCACCATCGCATTGGGCAACATATGGCGCAGAATAATCCGTGTATCACTGACTCCCATTGCTTGTGCTGCTCGCACATAATCAAAATTTCGGCAGCGCAAAAATTCAGCACGCACCACGCCCACTAAACTCATCCAACTAAACAGCACCATAATACCAAGCAGCCACCAAAAGTTAGGCTCCACAAAGCTCGAGAGTATGATCAGTAAGAATAACGTTGGCATTCCAGACCAAACTTCGATAAAACGCTGACCAAACAGATCCAACCAACCGCCGTAGTAACCCTGAGTCGCGCCCACCAATACACCAATTAGTGATGAGATCAGGGTTAACACAAATCCAAACAGCACCGAGATCCGAAAGCCATAAATGATCCGCGCCAAGACATCACGCCCTTTATCATCGGTCCCTAGCCAATTCACCGCATCCGGTGGTGATGGTACGCTGCCTGTAATGTCGAAATTAATGGTGTTATAGTGAAACCGAATTGGCGGCCAGATGATTTGTCCTTTTTCTTCAATTAACTGCACCACATAGGGATCGGTGTAGTCCGCTTCGGTATCAAATTCGCCGCCAAATTGTGTTTCGCTGTAACGCTGCACAATCGGTGCATACCAATGGCCGTCATAATGAACGAGCAGTGGTTTATCATTTGCGATCAATTCTGCGAATAAACTCACCACAAACAGCAGTAAGAAAACCCATAAAGACCAAAAACCACGTCGATTGGCTTTAAACCTCGCCCAACGCGCGTCACTTAAAGGATTCAGAGCACGATTTTTGCGTAACAACCCCTTCATTAGCGAGCCTCAAAATCAATGCGTGGGTCGACCCACATGTAGGTTAAATCGGAGACAATTCCTAGAAGTAGCCCCAGTAGAGTCATGATGTAGAGTGAACTGAACACCAACGGATAGTCGCGTTGTATGGTTGCTTCAAAACCAAGCAGTCCAATCCCTTCAAGGGAGAACATCACTTCAATCAACATGGAGCCGGTAAAAAAGATACTGATGAAAGCACTCGGAAATCCTGCAATGATGATCAACATGGCATTGCGAAAGACATGTTTATAAAGAATCCGTCGCTCATCTAGCCCTTTAGCGCGTGCGGTAACAACATATTGCTTGTTAATTTCATCCAGAAACGAGTTTTTGGTCAGCATGCTTAAGGTTGCAAAACCGCCCACCACCATTGCGATGGTGGGAAGCGTTAAATGCCAAAAGTAGTCGATGATCTGCTCATACCAAGGTAACACCGCGAAATTATCAGAAACCAGTCCACGCAGTGGGAACCAACTGAAATAGTTACCGCTAGCAAACAAAATAATCAAAATAATGGCGAATAAAAACCCTGGGATCGCATAACCAATAATCACCACGGCACTCGACCACACATCAAATCGTGAACCATGATGAATGGCTTTACTGATGCCCAAAGGAATGGAAATGAGATAGATGAGCAAAGTACTCCACAACCCCAGAGAAATGGAAACAGGTAAGCGCTCCACAATCAGATCAATAACATTACCGCCACGAAAGAGGCTTTCACCAAAATTAAAGGTGACGTAGTCTTTGAGCATTTGAAAATAGCGTTCATGTAGCGGTTTATCAAACCCAAATCGGCGAGTGATTTCTGCCACCACTTGGGGGTCAAGCCCTCGTGAGCCTTTGTAACCAGAAGTGTGCGCTTCCGTGGGAGCGGCTACTTCTTGTCCCCCGCCGGAGAAGCGCTCCATCACGCCGGAAGTATTGCCTTCCAACTGGGCTATAGCCTGCTCAACAGGGCCTCCCGGGGCTATCTGAATAATAAAAAAGTTAATGGTGATGATGGCCCACAATGTGGGCACCACCAATAACAAACGGCGCAGAATATAACTGAGCATTGCAACTCCTAACGCCGTTTTTCAGGAAGTCGTGTAGCTTTCTCTTTATCAATCCACCAAGTGTCTAAACCGAGGGAATATTTCGGTAACACACTCGGCCGGCTGAACTTATCCCACATCGCAACGCGATACATACTCAAATGCCATTGGGGAATGATGTAGAAATTCCATTGCAATACACGATCAAGTGCCGAACCCAATGCATGAAGCTTCTCGGCATCTTGTTGGCTTTTGGCTATCTGTTCGGTTAGAGCATCGATAACCGGATTATTCGACCCCGCTGAGTTATAGGTAGAGTCCATATAATGTGAGTTCCATACAATCAGTAGATTAGGGCTTGGATATGGATTTGCACTATAACCTTGCGAAATCATGTCAAAATCTCGATCTCGCAGTCGTTTCGTGTATTGCGTGGTATCCACGGTGCGGATCTTCATCTCAATGCCCATCAATTGCAGATTCTTTTGCAGTGGAATCGCAATTCGCTCTGAAGTTGGGCTGTATATTAGTAGCTCAAAACTTAGGGGTTCACCGGTTTTTACATTGGTCATCACCTTGTTCTTCAACTCCCATCCTGCCGCTTTCAACAAGGCAAAGGCTTCACGCATTTGGCTACGAATCCGTCCACTACCATCGGTTACTGAAGGCTGATAAGACTCAGTGAATACACGCTCAGGCAATTGGTCTTTAAATGGTGATAGCACCGCAAGTTCCGTGGCATTAGGCAACCCTTGAGCTTCATATTCGGTATTTTGAAAATAGCTGCGAGTGCGCTTGTATTGATCGTAAAACAGGTTTTTATTCATCCATTCAAAATCTAACGCATAGTTCAACGCTTCGCGGACGCGCACATCTTGAAACACAGGCCGTTGAGTATTGAAGACAAAGCCTTGCGTAGATGCGGGAGCTTGATGGGCAATCTCTTCTTTTTTGATGAATCCTTGAGCAAAATTGCTGCCTGTATATGAAGTAGCCCAGAATTTGGCCTGGTTCTCTTCCCTGATATCAAATTCCCCAGCTTTAAACGCTTCGAGCATCACAGTGTCATCGCGGTAATAGTCGTACTGAACCTGCTCGAAATTGTTGCGTCCAACATTCACTGGTAGATCTTTTGCCCAATAATCAGGATTTAAGGTATAGGTAACACTTTGACCAGGTTTGAAATGGCTGATTTGATAAGCGCCACTCCCTACGGGTGGTTCATTAAGTGGCTCAGCCAAATTTTTGTCTTTCCAGAAATGTTTCGGTAAAACACGAGTCGATTGTGCCAAGCTAAATAACTGCTCACGGTTTGCTTGCTTCATTTCAATCCGCACGGTCAGATCAGAAATGGCTTTAACCGATTTAACATCTTGGTAATACACTCGGTATTGTGGTACGCCCTCTGTCATGAATTTTTCAAAGGTGAATTCAACATCCTGAGCGGTAATAGGCTGGCCATCGTTGAAACGGGCTTTAGGGTTGAGATCAAGTTCAAGCCAAGTGTAGTCGTCAGAATAACGCACTTTGCTGGCAATCAATGGGTAGTAAGAGTCGATTTCATCAGATGGAGAAAACATCAAGGGATCGTACAACTCTTCCGTATTGGCCGCAGCTACACCACGTGAGGCATAACGGTTGAAATTATCGTACGTCCCCAACTGGCCAAACACCACTTTGCCGTATTTAGGTGCACTAGGGTTGACATAATCAAAGTGGCTGAAATTTTCTGGGTATTTTGCTTCACCGAATCCAACCAACCGAGTCGTTTCAATCACCGCTCCCCAGCTCATCTGACTCGATAAAGCGAGTGTGATCCCTAATGCAATGGGCTTCCAACTGTGCATACCTCTCTCCCTTATTATTCTTGCTACCAATGGTTTAACGCATCATTCATCCCCTTTAACAGGATGCTGATTGGACAACACAAACTATTAATAATTCAGTTACTTGGATAAGTATAGGTAAAAATTGCAAGACGGGGGAAAAGGGGAAGCGGCTTCCCCTAAAGACGTGATCAATGAAGGGTTTTGGCGATTAAACGCAGCAAATACGTTTCACGCTCGATACTCATGCCTTTGCGTGGATCATTGAGCAGGGTTTGCTCGTTATGAGCAATAGCTTCGTGGATGTTCACCCACACGGGTTTCATGCCATTACGTTGCTCGTAGTTTTCAAGCTGGGTTTGACCTAGTTTTTCATCCACCTCACAGCGATAACAGTAAGACACCATATGAATTACATCAGCTTCTTGCTGTTTATGCCAAGGACGAAACTCTTGGTACAAACCAAAAGGCTCAATATTCTGGATATTCTGCGCCCCAGTCTCTTCTTGCAGTTCGCGGATCATGCCCATCAGCACGTCTTCATCGGCTTCAAGCCCACCACCGGGCAGTGAATAATCATGGTAACGTTCTGTATACATTAACAGAATACGCTCACCTCGTACTGCGATGGCTCGTGCGGCTTTACGTTGCACAATACGCTGTTGATTCAGAGGCTTAATATCGGGGTGTATTGCGACATATAACGGTTTCATCGGCTCTCCTTTTCCAACGGTTTCGACCGATACTAACACAGTAAAAAATAGAAGACCCTGATTTATCAGGGTCTATTTGCGCTGCATCAATTTTAACCATCGGCATTGATCTGTTTGATTAAGGCTTGTTCAACGCGATCCGCTTCTTCAATCGCAATTTGGCAAGTCCCTGCCGCCGCATGTCCGCCACCGCCATACTTGAGCATCAATTCTCCGACATTTGTTTTTGAACTGCGATCAAAAATCGATTTGCCCGTTGCAAAGACAATGTTCTGTTTTTGAAACCCCCACATCTTATGAATCGAGATGTTGCACTGGGGATAAAGGGCATAAATGATAAAGCGATTACCAGCATAGATGATCTCTTCTTCGGTAAGATCGAGCAATACCAAATTGTCATGCACTTTACCGCAGCGCTGAATCTGCTCCTTGAACAAGGTTTCATGTTCGCGATACAACTCCACCCTTTCTCTGACATCAGGCAACTGCAATATTTCATCAATCGATGCGTAACTGCAGTGATCGATCAACGCCATCATTAGGTTGTAATTAGAAATGCGAAAGTTACGAAAACGGCCTAATCCGGTGCGAGCATCCATCAGAAAGTTCAACAAATTCCACCCTGTAGAATCGAGCACTTCATCACGGGAAAACTGGGCTGAATCACCTTTATCGACTGCATCCATCATCTCTAGCCACTCAAAAGGAAACGTTTTCTCACCGCCGTAGTAGTCCCACACCACTCGTGCAGCGGATGGAGCATTGGGATTGATAATGTGATTGGGATGGTCCCCTTTGTTTCGAATGGTTTCCGAAACATGATGATCAAATACTAGATGAGCCGAGGAAACAAACGGAAGATTAGTCACGATATCGCGATCGGTGATCGGTATTTTTCCATCTTGCATGTCTTTGGGGTGAACAAATTGGATGTCATCGATCAGCTCAATATTTTTGAGCAAAACTGCACACACCAAACCATCAAAATCACTGCGTGTCACTAATCGATACTTAAGTGATGACATGCTATTCCCCTTCCAAGGCAAAACCCATAACAAAATCTCATTAAAAAGGATGATATTTCGCTTTTTATTAATTGTAGACAGCATCAATCTTTTGACAAATCTGACATATAGCAAAAAACATTTTTTGTAGAATGTGGATATGCAACCCGTAACAAAAAATGGAGAAAGCATGAACAAAACAGCCCTATTACTCACAAGTATCGCTGGTACTCTTCTGCTCACTGGCTGTGCACGTGAAGAAAATAAGTACACCGTAAAGGAGTACACTTCAATGGCAAACCCAGCTTCGGTTTACTGCGTTGAACAAGGTGGGCAATTGGAGATGGTGACGGAGAATGCAGAGCGTGTGACTTACTGCGTAACGAAAGATGGCGAAAAAGTTGAGCAGTGGGAATATTTCCGCCAAAACCACGATAAACAGTAGTCTCATTGTGGAAATTGATTAGGCAGCTTGGCTGCCTTTTTTCATGATTTTCTTGAATTAACGTTTCCACCAGCGTCCATGGCGTTCAAGCTCAGGATCACACAAGCGGTTAAGTAACGTAAGCTGAGTATCGAGAATCGCTAACTCTTCCTGCGCTTTATCTCGATCCGTTAAGTAGGACGATGACTCCACCACGTTTTCAATCAAGGTCAACATGGACTGCATCACAGGATCGCTTATGCATTGATGTAATTGGATGAGCGCAGCTTGAGCAATCTGATAAGGTTGGCAACGCACATCTTCTAACGGTCTTTGGAAAGAACGAGAAACCACTCCCTCAAGGAACACGCGATACGTCGTCAGCTCATCCACCCACAGAAAACGTCTTCCCTGTTCACTATGATGTGGATAAGGAACGGTGAGATGATGATTCAGATCGCGTGAAATATCCAACGTGACTCCTGATCGCAAACAGCGCTGATCCAAGGTTCGTAATAACCCTTGTTCATCCATCAGATGTTGAATTTCGAAAATGCGCTTGAGATGGTAATCGTTAGAAACTAGGGTTAGCGTCAGTTTCGCGCCAGCTTTGAGCTCCCCACTGGCGAGCAATACTTGCGTGACATGCTCAATATTCTCTACCGTGCTGGTCGATTGCTGCTCTAGCAGCACTTTGACTTGTGGAAACGATCTACCGAATTGTTGAATCTGCTGCTCGAAATACTCATACATACATTGCGCTTCAGATACTGACTGCCCTGCCGTAATCCCACCACAAAAAACCACCAGTGCTGATGAATTTTCATGACACTGTAACGCCGAAAGTAACCCATCGACTCTGCTTTTGCCTTCTACTGTAAGCGTATCGCTATTTAAACGTTTACCAAGTACAACCCATATCGGGCAAGCCGCTGACATCGCGCAATCCTTTTCATCCATCTCTAAGAAACTAACTCAAACAGAATTCCATACTTTTGAATGGGATGTAAAGCGAGCCTGAATTATGCACACATAGATTTTCTTCGTGCAGGCAGAAAATGAGTGCATCGTTGTTTTTTTCTGCCATAATCTCGCCCTTATTTTATTAGGTGCTAATGCATGCATTTTATTTAGATAGAAGCACTAGCATTCAACGTAACAGCAGACCGATATGTGGAATAAGCTCAACAAATCAATGATGTTCTGCCAAATGATGTTTGGCCTTTCTTTCTACGGTGTCATGGTTATCTTGACCCGTTTCTTCCTTGAAGATCTTAATTACAGTGAAGCGGACACCATGATGGTCGTTGGCGCATTTTCGTCAATTGGTCCTCTTTTTGCTATAGCAGGCGGCTTTATTGCGGATAAATTTCTCGGCGCGTACCGTTCACTGGCGATTTCCTACCTGACGTTTGCCGTGGGCTATCTGCTGCTCGTGCTCGGCGCATCATCCACTAACGTTCCTTTGAGCTTGGTGGGTATTGCACTGGCTAGCTACGCACGTGGTTTGATGTCTCCATCCTATCCAAGTCTATACAAGCGTACTTTCGCCAGTGAAGAAGACTTTAATAATGGCTATCCGGTCAACTATTCGGTCAACAACGTTGGCGCACTATTGGGGCAATATTTATTCCCAATGCTGGTGTTACTACTGGGTTTTCATGGCAGCTTTGCGCTTTCTGCATTAATGGCAACCTTAGCCACGATCACCATAGTGGTAATGCGTCGTCCGCTGGTTGAAGTGGCGAGTAATAAAGATCAACAACCTGTCAGCGTAGGAAATTGGGTAGCGTTCGCTTTACTTTCAATGGCGATGGTGGGACTGGTTTTCTTCATGTTCTCCAACATGGCAATGGGTCAAAACATCGTGTACGCCATTGGTTTGGCAGCGATTTTCTACTTCATCAGTTTGATGTTTAAAGCCAATCGTGCAGAAGAGTTGAAGATGGGCACGATCTTAATTGTGACTGTGCTAACAACCTGTTTCTTTGTGTATTACGGGCAAATGATGACCTCGATGACCATGGTCACCATCAACACCATGCGTGGTGATCTCTTCGGCATTATCCCTATTGCACCAGAAGCTTCAATGGCGATGAACCCACTGTGGTGCATTGTGGCTGGCCCAGCCATTTCTTACCTGTTTTCGAACTTGGAAAAGCGTGGCATTACCTTCTCTACTGCGACCAAAATTGCGTTTGCGTTTGTACTGACCGCTATTTCGTTCGGCATTCTGACGTTTGCGGTTTCGACTGTCGGGGAAGATGCGATTATCCGCCCTGAAGTGTTTTTGATGATCCACTTCTTCCAAGCCTTTGCTGAGGTTGTGGTGGGCAGCTTAGTGGTTGCGTTTATTTTGTCTGTCGCGCCAAAACAGATCGAGAACTTCTCAGTAAGTCTGTTCTATATTGCCATGGCGCTGAGTGGCATTATCGGTGCGGTATTCTCAACGTCAATCGCGTTGGAAAAAGGTCAAATCATCACCCAACAGATCGTTCAGATTATCTACGGTGACTACTTCAAACTGTTGACCATTCTGGCTGTTGTGATGGTGGGTGTAGCTTTGATTGCATCCGTTGCAATCCGAAAAATGCTGAATTCTGCTGAACAACACGCACCAGAAGTTATGAAATCCAACGTTTAAACAGCAGATTCATTGCCTTTATGAGAAATGGCCTACGGGCCATTTTTTATGCTTGGAGGAAGCTAAGCAAACGCCACAATGAGTCCTGCGACAATGGCGCTAACCCCTAACAGACGAGTGACATACCAGCGCTCACCCAGAAAAGCGATGCCCATAAACAGCCCAAATACGATGCTAGTTTGGCGTAGCGCTACAATAAAGCTCACATTTTCCGTCAAAGTCATCGCATACAGCACCAAGCTGTAAGTGCCTCCCATCATCAAGCCCGCAAGGATCGCGGTGTAACGAATTCGCCACGCTTCTATGAAAGGGGCGCGTTGCCCAGTCAATAAGTACCAAATGGTCAGCGGCAAACACATCGCCCAAAACTGAATCCCCAAATAAAGCACGGCAGAGTAACTGGCTGGTATCTGTAAGCCCACGGTCTGTTCAATGATCGCCAGTGCTTCTTTATCTATGATGGAGTACCCAGCGGTGCCCACCGCCGCCACTAACGCCCATACAATCCCGATGTTGGCATAATCCGTAAAGCGAAATTGGCGGAATTTTTGGAGCGGGATCATCAAGCAGCCAAGTGTGATCAATCCAAATCCCATCCATTGATTAAGGTGCAAATCGTAGCCTAGCAATACGGTACCCGCCCCCACTAACAGCACGGGTAGCCCACGTGCTAAAGGATAAGCAATCCCGATATCCACTTTGCTGTAAGCAAAAGCGAGCCCAAGCATGTACACCATCTGGCTAATCCCACTGATGACCAGCAGCACCCAAAACTGGGTTGGCAGTGTTGACCAACCAATTTGCGCGAAGTACCACAAGATATACGGCGTAAGCAGTAATGATGTGGCTGCCGTTGCCGCCAAGAAGAAAGATGCCCCCGAGCTTTGGTAGCGTTTGCCGATGATGTTCCAACCGGCGTGCAGTAATGCAGAAAACAAGACAATGATGATGGGCACAAAAGACATACGACAACCTTGTCAAAAAAGCCCTGTCATTCCGACAGGGCAAGCAATCTGCCTCTTTCGTGAGGAAGGGTTAACGTTTTAACTCTGCGATGGATTCAATGGTAATGGCATCGTGACGCCAGTATTCAATGTCACAATCAATCAGCTCGCCTTCTTGATTGTAATTAACTCGCTCTACCACCATAGCCGGCGTACCCGATGTAGCGCGTAACGCTTGTGCCATTTCACCCAGTAACGAGCTGGTTGAAATACGGTAGTGGATCGTCTGGTATTGTGTCGAATAATGCTCGCGATACAGATCGGTCAATGATTGCGACAAATCAAAATTGAGCAGGTTCGGAAACAGCTCTGGGCGAACGTAGTTGGTGACATACACCACAGGTCGATTGTCCAGATAACGCACCCGATCTACTCGGTAAACATCGGAAAACGGTTTGAGCTTGAGCAGACGTGTGGCCTGTTTGTTGGCGATCACCGCCTTGGCTGCAATCAGTTCCGTTTTTGGTTGGCGATTTTGTGACAGCGCCATATTGGTGAAATTGAGTGTTTGAGTGGGGTCATAGCGCAAAGGTGCCGGCGAAATAAACCAACCGCGGCGATCTTCGCGATAAATCTTCCCTTCCGCTTCAAGCAGTGAAAGCGCCTCACGCAAAGTGACTCGCGTAGTATCAAATGATTCGGCTAATTTGCGCTCCGCAGGCAGCTTTTGACGTGGCATCAGCATACCCGCATCAATCTGCTCTACGATGGCATCTTTAATTTTTACGTATTGCATTGCTATCCTATTGCTTCTTTCCACTAACGCTTGCGCCATGCTTGCATGCGACCAAACAATCCAAATTCCAACCCGACATGCAGCAGCTTCATCAAACCAGCTGTGAGCATAATCATCACAGCCATCGCCGCGGCCGAACCTGTCTGGCCTGCATCATCCATATTCAGTACCGCAACCGATGCGGGAACGGTATCCGTTGAGTAGAGGAATACTACCGCAGAAGTGGTGGTTAATGCATTAATAAACAGATAGCTAGCGATGTCTAATACCGCAGGCAAGGATACGGGTAATGTCACTTTCCACAGTAAGCGATATTGCGGCAGCTTGATGGAGGCCGCAGTGGCTTCCAGCTCAGGCGGTAACTGCTTGAGTGCGGTAACTGCCGTCATATGCCCTACCGTGTAGTAATGCACTACGGTGTTGATCACCAAAAGCAACATGCCACCATATAGGCCATTGAGCGGATTACTGGCGTGGTTGAAAAAGAAGATATACCCCAAACCCAGTACCAATCCCGGCACTGCCATCGGAATCATGCTCAGCATCTGCATCACCTGACGCAGCGGTGCTAAAATTCGCCCTTTTTCGATACTGTAAGCACCAAGGAAGATCAGCACAGTGCCACACAACGCCGTTAAGCTGGCCAAAGTCAATGAATTGAAATATGGACTCCAACCGTAAGTGCTGGTTTCTGCAAATTGATAGTTTTTGAGTGTCAGTGCCGTATTCCACGGCCAAAAAGTGACGAGCGAGCCATACACCGCCGTTGCTAATACAGCCACTATCGCCACGCAAACCAGTACACAGTAAAGCAAACACAGCCCATCACGCAGTTTATGCGGAGCGGGTTGGTAAGCCACGGAGCGGGTATCAAACAAGCTTTGCTGCTTTTTTTGTACCCAGCGATCCGCAACAAACGCCAATACCGCAGGCAGTAAAAGTACAATACTGGTCACCGCCCCCATGGCAAAGTTTTGCTGCCCAACTACTTGTTTGAAAATGTCGGTTGCTAACACGTTATAGCTGCCACCAATCACTTTCGGCACCCCGAAATCACACACCACCAAAGTAAATACAACGATCAAGGCACTGATCAATCCGTACTTTGCGGAGGGAAGCGTCACAATCAAGAAGGTTTTGATTGGGGAAGTTTTCAGCGCCCTCGCCGCTTCATACAAACGAGCATCCGAAGTGCTGAGCGAGGTGGTGATAATCATCAACGCATGTGGGAACGTCCAAAAAATCAAACCCAGAGCAATGCCTAATCCTCCATAAATGGACTCTCCGCCTAACCACGTTTTGAGCATGCCTTGATTACCAAACAAAAAGATAAGACTGATAGCAGGTAACAACGAAGGCGCCAAAATCGGTGCACTTCCTAGCACTCGGAACAAACTTTTCCCCGGCATGCAGGAACGCGTTAACGCATAGGCGTAACCAAAAGCCAGTAAATCAACCACAGCGGTCACACCGATACCCAACACCAAGGTATTACGCATCGATTGCCAGAGCGCAGTGGAAGCAAAATATTGAGCGAAGTAAGTCAGCCCGACAAATTCACCCTGCGCGTTTTGCACGCTTTTCGCCAACATAGCGACTAAAGGCGCGACAATAAACACCAACATCAGCGATAACAACACCAGCAAAGTGGCAGACAGAATCAGGCTATCACGGCTCCAGCGTGGCAACATTCGCACCGGAAGAGTACGGGTGAGATTCAGCATGTTCCTCTCCTTACGCGGCATACGCGCATGCTGTTGTAACCGCTTGTGTCGTAGACATAACCTTGCGACGGTACGCACGAAGCTGCCCTTCACGCAGTGCCAAATATCGAACATCGCCTGCTTTTAAATTCATGGCGTGCACCTGCGTGATAGGTAAATCGACATACACGGGAGGAGCCAAACGCTCGTTTTGAAACACACATTCGACTCGATAAAACGCGCCAAGAAACTCCAAATGGCGAATGACGACTGGAATGGCATCGTTGTAGCGCGTGACCAGTTCTAGATTTTCTGGGCGAACGGCTAAATCAAATTGCTCACCTTGAGTAGGCGTCAAGTTTTCTATCTTAGGCAGCGCAATCAGTGATTCTGCAATGCGCAACTGATGAGAGGTTGCCATAGATACGGGAATGAAATTCATGGTGCCGACAAACTCCGCCACAAAACGACTCGCGGGTTTTTGGTAAATGTCTTGTGGCGTGCCGACTTGCTCAATGACGCCGTGATTCATGACCACGATACGATCCGCCATGGTTAATGCTTCTTCCTGATCGTGGGTCACCATGATGGTGGTTATTCCCAACTTACGCTGCAATTGGCAAATCTCATCACGCAAGTGAGTTCGCACTTTGGCATCCAATGCAGACAGTGGCTCATCAAGCAGCAATAGCCCAGGAGATAACGCCAAAGCGCGCGCTAATGCCACCCGCTGCTGTTGGCCGCCTGAAAGCTGGCTTGGGTATTTTTGCGCCGAAGTCGCGAGCCCAATGAGTTCCAACCACTGTTCAACTTTTTCTAAGGCATCACGTACCGACATACCTTGATTTCGCAGACCGATGGCAATGTTTTCTTCCACCGTTAAATTAGGAAACAGAGCATAGGATTGAAACACAATGCCGAAATCGCGTTTCTCCGGCGGCAGAAAAGTAATGTCCTGTTGGTTTTGATGAATGGTGCCAGAGGTCGGCAGATCTAAACCCGCAATAGCACGCAATAAAGTGGTTTTACCGCAACCCGACGGGCCAAGAAAGCAGACAAATTCGCCTTGCTCGATCGACAAGCTGATCTCTTTCAAAGCCGTAAATGCGCCAAACTGTTTCACGACATGACGAATATCTAGGTAGCTTTTCTCTGGGGACGGATGTCCAAGGTGTTGTTTTTCAGGGTATTGGCTTTCAAGGTTTTTCTGTTCACGAGGGTTCTGCGTGGTCATAAAAGTCACCCTTAAATTTGGTATAGTCCAAAAATAACGAAGCTTTATTGCAAAGCAGTGACAGTTTTATCGCTAAAGTGTGACCATCTGATGACAGATGAGATACCTATAAAAATGGCTGGCGGTGTAAGGAATGCTGAATTCAGAGGCTGAATGAAAGCAAAGGAGGCCGCAGCCTCCTCTGATGATTTTCTCTTAAGATTTCGGCTCAGATTTTGAATCAAACTTCTCAGACCACGCTTTCAACACGCGGGCACGATCGCTACCCATCTGGTTGAAATCCATCTTCGCCATCACTTTTTCCACATTCGGATAGTTGGCGACTTGTTTGCTGACATCTTGATGGCCAACCACAGGATAGCTTTCAATGTAAAGTTCATTGGCGGCTTTAGAGACAGACCAATCCACCACGCGTTTCGCGGCGTCACTCTCTTTCACTAAACCCACAGCATCCGATTCCCAGCCGATGCCATTAGGCACAATCACATCCAAAGGTGCGCCTTGGGTTTTGAGTTTAGCACCGCGAGTGGCCATAGAGATCCCAATCGCCACCTCTCCCATACCCGCTTGTACACAAGGTTTCGAGCCGGAATGGGTATAGTGCGCCATGTTTTGATCAAGTCGCTGCATATAATCCCACGCTTGCTCTTCCCCCATATTTTGCAACCATGCGGAAACTTGCATGTAGCCAGTGCCTGAAGAAGCAGGGTTTGGCATGGCAATATGCCCCTTATAAATCGGCTTAGTTAAATCTTCCCAGCTTTGGGGTTTGGGCAAGTTCAGCTGTTTGGCTACCGCTTCATTAAAACAGAGCGCATTAAAGAAAGCATAGTTACCATACCAAGCCGGTTGCGATTGCGGATCTTTCATATTGCTGCGCAGTTCGTCGGCACCTTTAGGCGTATAGGGTTTGAGAATACCTTGCTCTTTAAGAAGCGCCATGGATGAACCGGCCAGCCCCCACACCACTTCTGCGCGTGGGTTATTCTTTTCGGCTAACAGCTTCGCCGTCATGATCCCCGTTGAGTCACGTACCCATTTGATCTCAATATCTGGGTTAGCTTTTTCAAATACGTTTTTGTATTTCGCCAACAGATCGGTTTCTAGTGCGGTATAAACCGTGACTTCCTGCGCTGCAAACGCATGAGTCGCCATCAGCGTTGCGATTAGGGTAAGTGTTCCTTTCAATATGACTTTGTTCATCATCATCTCCAATGTAGTTAATTTGGTATGTACCAGAATTATTATTTACCCTAGCGATTCTGTATGACGTTTCGATGAACAAAAATTGGCAATTTGACTAAGTTTGATTCCCTTCTATTACCTATTTTCAGAACGATTAAGTTATGAAACTTTTGTGAAATTACTCGATGGAGGGTTTACCCGTGGCTTTTCTCGTTGTTAGATAATATTGATTTAATGGTATAGTCCAAACGGAGTGATAAATGAAGAACGCGTATCTGTTGCTTACCCCTGGCCCCCTTTCTACGTCGGAGTCAGTACGTGAAGCCATGCTGAAGGATTGGTGCACTTGGGATGATGATTACAATCTCGATATTGTCGAAGTGATTCGCCGCAAACTCGTAATTCTTGCCACAACACAATCCGGATACACCTCAGTATTGATGCAAGGCAGCGGCACCGCTTCCGTAGAAGCAACGATTGGAACCGTGATGTTGCCGACGGATAAGCTGCTCGTGATCGATAATGGGGCTTATGGGGCGCGTATTGCGCAAATCGCGGAGTATCTCAACATTGCTTGTCACGTCATTTCCCCCGGAGAAACCGCACAGCCCAATCTTGAAGAGATCACTCAAGTTCTAACCTCAGATTCCGCAATCACACACGTTGCTGTGGTGCACTGTGAAACCACCACCGGCATGCTCAATCCGATTGCGGAAATCGCCAAACTGGCTAAACAGCGTGGTAAACGGGTGATTCTCGATGCCATGTCGAGTTTTGGCGGCATCCCAATGGATATTGGTGAGATGGACATCGATTTTATGATCAGCTCGGCCAACAAATGCATTCAAGGTGTGCCCGGCTTTGGCTTTGTGATTGCCAAACGTTCTGAACTTGAGCAATGCCAAGGTCGAGCACGCTCACTCACGCTTGATCTCTATGACCAATGGCAGTGTATGGAAAAAAATCGTGGCAAGTGGCGTTTTACCTCCCCAACCCATACGGTTCGTGCTTTCTACCAAGCCTTGTTGGAGTTGGAGAGCGAAGGCGGCATCGCGGCGCGCTATCAGCGTTATCACACCAATCAGCAAAAATTGGTTAACGGTATGCGCACACTCGGCTTTACTCCGCTGCTACCGGAACATCTGCACTCTCCCGTCATCACTTCTTTTTATTCACCCACGGATTCTGATTATCAGTTTGGTGAGTTTTATCAGCGCTTAAAACAGCAAGGCTTTGTGATTTATCCCGGCAAAGTAAGCAACGCAGACTGCTTTCGCATTGGCAACATTGGCGAAGTGTATCCGCAAGATATTGATCGCCTACTCAGCGCGATGCAGCAAGCCATGTACTGGAATCCAGCGTAACGGATCAGGAAAACGTAATGAAACCACTCGATAATCCGTCACCACACAACCCCACGCACTGGCGCAGTGAAGGCGATATCAACACTACCGAGGCACGACAAGCCTGGTTGGCACAATTGGATGATGAAGCGACACAAAAATTGTTACAACGTGACGCTGAGGTATTTCTTCATCAAGCTATGTCCACACCTTGCCTAGATGCGTTAGTCAGTGCGGAAGGCTGTTATTTGCAAGATGTGTCAGGACAACGCTACCTCGATTTTCATGGCAATAATGTGCATCAACTCGGTCATGGTCATCCACAGGTGATCGAAAAAATCACCGAACAAATGCAGATGCTACCTTTCGCGCCGCGCCGCTTTACCCATGAAACCGCGGTTCGCTGCGCGGAGAAACTCATAGAGATTGCCGGTGGCGAACTCAAACGCGTACTGTTTGCTCCCGGCGGTACTTCCGTCATTGGTATGGCGCTCAAATTGGCGCGCCATGTGACGCACAATTTTAAAGTAGTCAGTCTGTGGGATGCTTTTCATGGTGCCTCTTTGGATGCCATTTCTGTCGGTGGCGAAGCTTGTTTTCGCCAAGGCATGGGGCCACTCATGGCAGGTGTGGAACGCATTCCTCCAGCCATCACTTACCGAGGTGCGTTTCCCCGTGAAGACGGCAGCGATGTGCACTACGCCGATTACTTGGAATACGTGATTGAAAAAGAAGGCGGCATCGGCGCATTCATCGCCGAAGCGGTACGTAATACCGATGTACAAGTACCAAGCCGCGCCTATTGGCAGCGGGTGCGGGAGATCTGCGATAAACACAATGTGCTGTTGATCATTGATGACATTCCCAACGGCATGGGGCGCAGCGGCGAGTGGTTTACTCACCAAGCGTTCGGCATAGAGCCTGATATTTTGTGTATCGGCAAAGGTTTGGGGGCTGGACTTATCCCCATCGCGGCCCTACTCACCAAAGAAAAATACAACACCGCCGCGCAGGTTTCTTTGGGTCACTACACCCATGAAAAAAGTCCACTCGGCTGCGCTGCGGCATTAGCCAGCATTGAAGTGATTGAGCAGCAAAATTTACTCGCCAAAGTTCAGGCAGATAGCGTTTATATGCGCCAACGTCTCAATCAAATGCAGCAGCAATTTTCACTGATTAGCGATGTACGCGGTATCGGTTTGCTTTGGGGGATCGAACTAGTGACCGATCGCCACACCAAACAGCGCGCTTACGATGAAGCCGAAGCTGTGCTCTACCACTGTTTACGTCATGGGCTGAGCTTTAAAGTCTCACAAGGCAATGTGATTCAACTCAGTCCGCCTCTAATTATTTCGCGTCAAGAACTGGATCAAGCACTCGATATTTTGCACTCCGTTTTGCTCGCCATCAGCCAGCAAATGGGTTACACACATTAAGGAAAAGTTATGAATTCACCGATTCAAGCCGTTATTTTTGATTGGGCTGGCACCATAGTTGATTTTGGATCCTTTGCGCCGACCTCGATTTTTGTTGAAGCTTTCAAGCATGGCTTTGATTTTGAGATTAGCCTTGCGGAAGCGCGCGAGCCGATGGGACTGGGCAAATGGCAACACATTCAAGCTGTAGGAAAACTCCCCAGTGTTGCGCAGCGTTGGCAAAAGCAATTTGGTCGCCCAATGAACTCGAACGATATTGATGCGATTTACGCGGCCTTTATGCCATTGCAAATCGCCAAAGTCGCCGATCACGCCGCACCGATTCCCCACTCGCTTGAAGTGGTTGAGCAAATCCGATCACGCGGGATCAAAATCGGATCTTGCTCTGGTTATCCACGCCAAGTGATGGATGTGTTGATTGCTGCGGCTGCCGATTACGGTTATCGTCCCGATTATGTGGTTGCCACTGATGATTTACCACAAGGTGGCCGCCCCGCCCCTTTTATGGCACTGAAAAATGTGATTGAGCTTGGCGTGACCGATGTACGCGCTTGCGTAAAAGTCGATGATGCCCTGCCCGGCATCGAGGAAGGTCATAATGCGGGGATGTGGACGGTCGGTTTACTGCTGTCAGGAAACGAAGCTGGGTTAACCCTTGAAGAGTATCAACATGCTGATGCTCAAACGCTGCAAGTGGCGCGCGAACGTGCACAAGCCAAACTGCAACAGGCAAAACCGCATTATTTGATCGATACGGTTGCAAACTTGCCTGCCGTGCTCGCGCAAATTGAGCAAAGATTATTAGCCGGTGAACAACCTTAACTAGCCGCTTCGTTTATGAGCCATCTTCAATTCCATGCAAAAAACTGGTTACATACTAAGGGCTTGAAATCTTCTGCTATGCGAGCTATGGTTAGTCCGACAACTTAACAAAACTGATTGATACCGCCCTGTTTTCAGGGCGGTATTTATTTTGGAGGAATAAAATGTCTGAACTCAATACTATCGTGGTGTCCACTCGCGATATGGACAGAATCAGCCAGTTGATGGATAACCTAGCCACCTTGTCGCCAGAGTTAGAAAAACTGGAAGAAGAGTTGGATCGTGCGACTGTGCTCGAACCTGAAGATATGCCAGAGAATGTCGTCACCATGAATTCTACGGTGCGCTTTAAATTCTCAGGCAGCGATGAAGTAATGGAAAAAACCTTGGTTTACCCAAACGATGTAAAAAGCAGCGCTGACGTATCGATTTTTGCCCCTGTGGGTAGTGCGTTACTTGGCCTTGCTGTGGGTCAACAACTGGCTTGGCCTATGCCGGGCGGCGCGTTGAAAACCCTCGAAATCATCGACATAGTCTATCAACCTGAACGCGCTGGCGAATTCCACCGTTAATCAGGTATCCGGTGCAAAGTGATTCACTTTGCACCAGGAGCGCCTTGCCTTCCTTCTCATGGCATTACGCCAATAAGATCTCTCTCAGCTCATGCAGTGAAGCCACTTCATAATGTGGAATGATCCCTTCAGGTTGCGGATGCTGATGTACGTTTAACCAGCAAGTCTCAATTCCAAAGTTCAAGCCACCTAAAATATCGGAATGTGGATTATCCCCCACCATCAGCACTCGGCTTTTTGTAGGGTTCCCCATTCGCTCCAATGCATGGGCAAAAATACCCGCATCGGGTTTAGCAATCCCGACTTCCTCGGAAATCACAATGTGATCAAAAAAGTCTGTCATGCCTGTTTTAGCCAACCTTACATCTTGTAGCTCAGTAAAACCGTTAGTGATAATACCCAAGCGCGCTTTACCGTGTAGCGCCTGCATCAGCTCCATGGCACCTGGTAGCAAGGTGCAAATATCCGCCATAGCTTGCAAAAATGCACTGTTGAGCTCTGCCGTTGTGGTATCCAGCTTTTCTGCCCAGCCAGCAAAGCGCGTATGCTTCAACTGCGCGGCGGTAATATCGCCGTTTTGGTAATCCACCCACAGCGGTTTATTCACTTCTTGGTATTGGTGAAAATCTTGTTCGGTAAACTCCACGCCTTTACGCGCGAACATCAGCTGCATCCCTTTAAAAGCATCGAAATGAAACAAGGTCTCGTCAGCGTCAAATAAGATCCATGACAACGACGAACGAGTCTTAAAACATTCTGATTTTTATAGTTAAAACATTTTTGATGCGAAATTACCCGAAATAAAGCGGGATTAAGCGAAACAAAAAGAGGGATAAATGATTATTGTTAGTGAGTAACAAAAAAAAAGAAAGGCGCTGCATTTTGCGCCTTCGTTTTTACAGAGAATCAAGCATAGACAAATCAGGCCGATCTCCGAATGGAAAATCAGAACGGTCAGGATAGTCACTTAAAGATTTTCGTACTTCGAGTAATTTTAGATAATCCTCTTTAGTCCTGATTGGTGACGTTCTCAGCTCTATTGGATAGCTCTGGTCTTTCTCATACTGATCGATACGACTTAATATTTTGTGTAGCTTTGCATCACGCCACTGTTTCTCCTCGGCCGCTTTAAGTGGGCGGTGACGTTCGATGTCATATTGCCACTGCCCATCCAACCATGAATCATATGAATCTGGCTCCATCAGCGTATGTGTCGCGGGTAACTCTCCGAGTTCATCGATCACATAACTTTCGCCATTATCTCGGTCGATGGCGTAGGCCACTTCCCCTCGGTGATCAAGAAACTGTTGCCATTGCCCATTGATAAGCTTCAGTGAATGTTGTTCTGATAACGGCTCTGGGGGCGCAATGAATGTGCACTTTTCCGGTAACTCAAAGTTGTAGTCTGATACTTTGAATTCGTTTCCGTATTCGTCATAAAACGATTGGCCAATAAGAATGTCGTAAATATGCCATTGTTTATCTTTATGCAGCACTGTTTGGGTTTGTGTGTCGTATTCTGGTGGTTTTTCAACAATTGCCCAATCAGGAAAATCACCATCAGGCTTATCAATAATAAAGCTCTGTCCATGCTGATTGAAATATTCATCCCATGTACGGTTTTGAATTTCATCAGACCACGTATCAGTTTCACGATCGTAGCGTGCAATCATACCGGTTTGCGATGGTGTATAGATACTTTGAGTAAAATCAGAACCCAACGCGGTACCTTTAACTACATGTTCTAATGTGTTTTCAATCCACCATCCCTCATGAGAAATGCGAGAGACTTCTACAGTTTGAGAAACAGAAAAATACACCATTGCTAACCCATCCTTACAATCCAGTTAAATTTAATATTCTTAATAGTGTTTTCGGTTGCACCAAAAAGAGCGATAGCGATGGAGTGAGCATGGGAGCCGATCGCCACAGAGTGATAGTGATTCCCTTCAGTTGTGGTATATCGGTAGCCGTAACTAGCATGGGCTGTATCTAAATAGGGGCCATTAGGACCGTTTGATGTACCAGCAGGATAACCGTGGGCATGGTTTCCTGTTGTGTTAGTATTTCTAGAACCTAAATCTGTACTGCTGACAGTTGAATTTGGGTAACCGTGCTGTTTAACTTGGTCTGCTTCATAACTGAGTATAATTTCGCCTTCTTTCTTACCTACAACCGCCATTCCTCGCAGATCTTTAAGTATCCCATCTGGATAAAGTTTCGCTAGTTCAGGGTTGGCCACTTTATCGAAGGCTTGTCCTTTGTGAATAGCAAACCCTTCTGGCGCGATATCACTGGGCCAAGGAAGTGGGACTCCAACAGGACAAATTTTAGCCGCTAGTTTTAACCAAAGGTTACTGACAAGTTTGTCTATCACATGGGTAACATCGAGCGCATAGAGAAATTTCTTTACAGTTAAGAACGTATCGTCATTAGTCCCAGCATCAACCAATGCATTGGTTGCAACTTTAGCAATACCCATCTCAAACTCTGTGGCCTGAGGGTAAATGGGAGTTACTTCAAGCGTGACAGCAGAGGCATTGTATAAATTTACAGAGCATTCAATTTCAAGTTGTATGTAATTGGGTCCAATGTCGGGAACTAGGCTTGGTGTGTATGAGCTGTATACGATAAGATCACCATCGCTATCATATAGGCCAAATTCTAATACTGACTTGTTCGCAAATTGTGTGCTATCCACGTAGACGAGAGCATTAATCCAACTCTCCGTGGTATTACCATCATTGATCGCCTGACGTCCAAACTCATTCACCAACTCAGTGAACGAGGAGTTAGGTTTGACATACACAAGGTTTGAATCACCGAGTGCCATTTCACTGATGACCACCTTCCCCCCTGCTAGATAGGCAGCCTCTAGCTTTGCCATGCCTATGTCTGTGACGACTGCTGCTTTTAAAGGTTCATTTGCCATATTAATCCATAAGAGTAACGGTAATGCGCTTGCGGCTGCGAACGCGAACACCGGCATATAAGCCACCTTGACTCACTGGGTTACGAACAATCATGTTCCAGTGCTGAGAGCCTTGCTTGTTACTCTCAACCAGTGTGACCACATTCTCGTAATCCTTTTGAGTCAAACCACCTTGCTCTTGAGTTGCCTCAATTAAAAAGGTGCCTTTGGGTCCTTGAGGGTTCATCTGATGCCACACGGTAAGCTTTGGGCCGAATCCGGTTAGCTCCAGTGCTCGCTCTACAGCCCAAATGGTTCCTTTGTACTTGTAGAGTGTCAGAGCCTCTTTAACGATTGTCCGTTTTCTTTCAACGATCCAATCATCATCCCAAGTATCAACACGAAACCACCAAGCTAACCACGGCAGATATGACTCGTGCACATGGTCAATATCAAGCGCCTGCAACCCTTTAATGGCAGAGCGAAGCTCGTTCATTTCCTCGGTAGTCAGACGGCTTAATGTTCTTAGCCTGATATCTTGCTTTAAGATTTTGGGAAGCATCATCACCTCTCGTTTATCCAGTGATGGTAGGATACCCCGCATCGAGAACTTAATTTCCGTTCGGCAGATGGCAGGTTTATAAAAAGACACAATGCAGGCCATGAATCACTCACATCGAGACAAGTCATGAGTACTGAAAATCAAACTACAAACACCATTGAAACCACCTTGAAACCGGAAGCTAAGGTTTTCACTTTGGAAGACATTGCACGAGCTATGATGGAATTTGAACTCTGTATTTTGAATACCCCAATCCAGTTTGGTGGCATGGAGCTCAATTGTGCGAAACGGGTTCGTAAAGCGCTGGTGAAAGACCGAATTGAAGCGGTGCGCTTCACCAAAGAGCAATACTGGTTTGAGTCAAATGATGCCATCACCGCGCACATTGCATCGAGCATTCTGGTGTTTGGTGAGCACACTGATGAGAAGCGAGATGAACACGGAAAGCTTACGAATATAAGCATGAAAGGTGAAGTTGTCGTTCCTGTCGACATGCTCATCAACCTACCGTACGAAGAGCACATCAATCTGGCTCACTTGATGGGAAAGAGCTAAACCTCGCTCGAATCAAATCGAAAATCTTTGACCAATCCTTTCATTTGCTGACGCATAAGAAAATAGGCATTGCATCCGTTGGAGAGCTAATGAATGCCGATTGGGCGCAATACAACTATTTCATAGAGGTCTTTAATCATGGCAACAAGTAATAACAGTGGCTACGCATTAGAACTCATTGTTGGGGTTAAAGACGCCTTTACGCAGCAGTCAAAGAAGATTGAGAATGAGTCGAAAAAGCTGGAGCGAGAGTTTAAGCAGCTACAGAAAACCACCACTGATATCGATGCATTTAAGAAAGCCGAAAACGCTCTGAAGGAATTGAATCAGCAAGAAACCAAAAACAAAAAAGCAATAACAGCCCAAGAGCGTGAGCTGGAGCGGCTTGGGCGAACACTTAAAAATACGGGCGTCGATGTTAATAACATCGCTCAGGAAGAAAGACGCCTGCAAGCCGAAATCCAAAAAACAAACCAAGGACTAAAGCAACAAGGAAGCGCTCTACAGAATATAGAGAAGATAGGCACAATTGCTGGCGGTGCAATGGCTTCAGCAGGACTTGCTTGGGCAGGTAATGATAAATCTCGAAATGAGCGCCTTTTGGCGGCTCGCAGTAGCTATTCGCTTGAGGAGGTACAATCGGCTTCACAGCGTCAATTCCGTACAGACTTAATTCGCATGTATGGCGCAGACCAAGAAAGCATATTTGCGGCTCAAGCGTTAGCGAAGCAGCAAAACTTAGGCGAAGAAGACACTCAAGCACTAACGAAAGCTACCATCCAGTTGCAAAAGATCTTCCCCGATTACTCATCACCAGAAACCGTTCGCGCCCTTGCCAACATTTCAAAAGGCTTTGGCATCAGTATTGAGGAAGCGGCGAATAAACTCTACGCCACCAGCGCAATGGTTGGTGATGCCAACGGGGATTTACTCGATACCTTTGCGGAGTATTCACCGCTACTTGGTGACAAAATATCGTTTGATCAGTTTGCAGCTTCCATCGTTCGAGCGCGTCAAGCTGGCGTTTGGAACACTGATAAGGTTGGAGACTCATTCAAAGAGTCATTCATGGCTCGTTTCAGTGATAAGGATGAGTTTGCCAAGTTGGTTGGTGAAGGTGATAAAGCAGGAACAGTTGATGCGATTGAGAATGTAGACCTACGAAACCGAATCAAAGAAGCAGCTTACCGAGTTCGCAATGACGTGGCAACTGGAGCCGCTCCTGGTAATAGCTATGCGGCACTGTTGACTCTTGTAAACAGTGCCAGCCAAACAGATGCCGCCGCAGTTAAACCCATTCTTGAGGCCATTGGTGGCACCATTATGTCTGAGGATATTGGCACCAAAGGTTTAAGTGCGATGCAACAAGGCATGCATGAAGGAGCAAAGGTATTTGAAGGTGCGGATTCGCTGGATAATGCAGCCAAAAGCGTATCAACGTCGATAGATAAGGCGACACAGTCGTTTAATTCAATGACAGATACAGTGTCTAACAGTGCTGCTAACTTGATTGATAAATTTAATGGCTTAGGTGATGCAGTTTCCAATGCTACTAGCTCCGCAACTGGAGCGATGAATGATAACTCTGGTTTAGGTTATGCTGGCCTTGTTGGCTCTATTGGTTTAGCTGGGTTTGGGGGGTTACTTGCTACGCGAATGGGTAAAGGCCTTTTCAATAAAATCCTCGGTACCGCAATCGGGTCTCAAGGTGGTTTCAAACCTGCCAGTATGTTTAGTGGGTTATTTACCAAGTCTGCTGCCGAGCCTGTGGCAAACGTTGCCAAAGGTCCTAGCTTTTGGTCTACGGTAGGCCAAAAGGCATTGGGTGGTGGTGAAGGTGTACTCAAAAAGCTTCCTGTTATTGGTACAGCGCTCAACGCTGCATCCATAGGAATGAGTGCAATGGATGGAGATACAGAAGGCGTTTGGCGCAGTATTGGCTCGACCGTAGGCGGTGGGCTTGGTGGACTGGCTGGTGCCTTGTTTGGTGGTGTGGGAGCTCTCCCTGGAACAATAGGTGGCTCAATTGCAGGTGATGAAATCGCAGGCTGGCTGTATGACGTTTTCAATGGTGGAGACGATAAGGTTAACCAGCAAGCCGTTGCCCAAGTTGAACAAACCGTACAGTCAGCAAGCGCACAATCCAGAGCCATCATCACTCAACCACCAGAGACCGTTGAGGTCAGTTTTGCTCCCGTCATTCAGATTGAAGCAACCAGTACCGAACCGGATGTGATGGCTCAAACTTTAGTGGCAGCACTGCGTGATATGACCCCACAACTCAAACAAGCCCTTCACGATGTGATGGATGACTTATGGAAAGATATGGATCATGTTGACCTCGGCTAAAAATAATAATACTGTTTATTTATACAGTTTAATTTAAAGCAAGGTTTGTTATGCGTGTTGAAATGATCGTTAAAGCGGATGGTTTACCAAAAGACAAGTTCTCTTTGATTGAACCAGAAATCCAAAGACGCTTGTCAGTAATTGATCCCGATGTCCGAGTTCGTATCCGCAAGGGTGAAAATAATCACCTTGAGATTATGGACAAGAGTAAAGACAACCGGGAGAAAGCTCACGAGATTTTGGAAGAGATGTTCAACGAAGCGGACGAATGGCTGTACAACTAGAAACCAGAAATGATGAATTGTCTAATGGTTATCTCATATTGAGTTAAGGGAAAATTAAATGGCACAAAAAACAACGTTACTATCAGAACACGGTTGCAGTCTTGTTCTTGTCAAAGAGCTTGACGCCAATGGGATGGTAATATCTATCTCATACAAAGTGATTGATGCCGATGGCAATATAAAATTTTATCCTAGCAAAGCTGCGGCTAAGGCAGCATATGCGAATAGGGTTTACGAAGCAGAACAACGCTTAGGTATTTCAAACTCACCAAGTATGGGCATGTGATTTTCAGGGGAATTATGAAATACAACAATGAACTGTATCGTAACCTAGTTGATACATTGTCTGAGTTTATTGATCACACATGTAATGGTAAACACGCAACGGATACCAGCCGAGATGTATTTTGCCATCTGGCCATACTGAGTGAAGTGATTGAACACGATTCAATGAAAACGGCCGATTTAATTGGTCGATGCATTAACCTGATTTCTGTTGGTAGTCACTTGATGTGCCGTTTGGAACCGTCATATATTGGATCAGATACACACCAACTTTGCTGTACCGTTATCAAGCATCTGAGTGAGTTATGCGAAGTGCAGGAATATCAGGTTTCGTATTGGCTAAAATATGCCAGTGGCAATTAGATGGCTATTGAAGGCAAAAAGGCGCAATCAAGCGCCTTTTCTTTTAAGTTGCGGACTAACATTAAATATTTTTCATCGACGCCAACGCTTGTTCAAACGTTTCCTCTTCCATTTCAATACCGATAAAACATCGATTCAAACTCAGACAAGCTTTGCCTGTTGAACCACTTCCCATGAACGCGTCGAGTACCACATCGTTTTCGCGACTGCTGACGGAGATAATATGTTGCAGCAAGTCTTGCGGTTTCTCACAAGGATGTTTGCCAGGATAATATTGCACAGGAGCAAACTGCCATACATCCGTATAAGGCACTTCACTGGTGACAGAGAACGGGCGGCGTAGGTGTTCGTATTGAGCTTTTAGATCATCGTATTCCAAAACCAAACTCTGATAGCTATTTTTTAAGGCATCATACTCTTCTACCAGTTCGCCATGCGCCTTGGCCAACCGTCCTTTTTTATTGGCAAAGAGCTGTTGGAGTTTCTGGTACTGCTCTTTGCTTGGTAATGTCCACTGGCTTTCACTAAACCAGTGTGAACACATTTGTGTTCCTGTTGCTTCATTGATGTCTTTTGCTGTCACGCCGAGCTGTTGACGAGCCTTAATAAAATAATCCATCAACGGTTTAAACACATGTTTCTTTAGCTCGCTACACTGAGAAGCGTAACCTGAGCAGCTTTTCGCATACCCTTCAGCATTATAATGACCAGCAAACAAGATACGCTCGGTTGCCGGAAAGAACATACGTAAGTCAGGCTTGTGCATTCTACGCCATGGGCCTGAAGGTTTCGCCCAAATGATATGGTTAAACACTTCAAAGCGGTTTCTGATTAGGATCTCGGTGTCACTGGCAAGCTTTGAGCCACAAAACAGGTAAAGGCTTCCTGAAGGTTTGAGCACTCGCCAGAACTCGAGGAGCACTTCATCTAGCCATGCTAGGAATGAAGCAACATCTGGCCACTGGTTATCCCAAGCATTACGTTTAACTTGGAAGTATGGTGGGTCGGTTAAAATCAGATCCACTGAATTATCTTCAAGTTTTTTAAGGTAGGTTAAGCAATCGGCATGAATAAGAGTTGCACGGCCATCGTGCAGAGTGTGTTGGTGCATTCTAATCTCCTGTTAGCAAGAGCCTTGAACACAAAGAGCGAGTGAAGCCGCCAGCCATAACGAATTAAAGCTGGCGGCGTTTTGCTGCTTCCTCTCCAATTCCTTAATTAAAAGGCTCTGGGTCTCAGGTACTCAAGGCATCAAAACACCAAGAGAGTCTATCACCATTGGTACTGTCATTATATACAGTTGTTGGTGTTTTTGATCAGGTGTTGTAAATCGGCGAATGGCGCTTGTGCGAGCTGCTCCAGTACGAAAGCAATATGATGTTCACTGTATTCGGGGTGTTGTGCGGCAATGATGTGTAGTTTTACCGCGCCATAACGCGAATAGGTTGTGATCGTTTGTACAAGCTTTTGTGCCTCAGGTGCAATTGTTAACATGTTGTATCCCCAGCAATAAACGAGATCACGACACTAACTCTGGCACACCATACCATCCAGTCTTATTTATTAAGGAGAGATAAAAAAGTGAGCAGCGGGCAAATTTTTGCCTGTCGAATTTTAAGGTTATCATGCGGAAATGGTGTTCAATGTCAGTCAGGAGACTTTCCGTGCCAATATACGATATGTTTGATAAAAATAAGCTTTATAGATGTCCTGTGGGCCAAAATCCTGAGTTCTGTAAATGCGGTTCTTGCCAAATGCAGCGAAATTGGGACAAGAGTGTTGCAGCACTGAGAATGGCCGAGGCAAAAAATTTTGCACCATTAGGCTCTACCACGCCTATGAGCCACAGTGTGATACCACCAGAGCCTCCGAAGCAAACCATTAAAGAAAGGTTGGAAGCGCAGCGAAAAGCCAATATGGATGCCAATGAGACAGCATTCACAGAAGCACAAGCTCGCAATAAACCACAAATTGCCGCTGAAAATATGTATTGGCCGCCTTACAACCCTTTAGCACCAGAAGGCCAGAAAGAGATCGAGGTCGAGTATGTGAAACCGATCGTGAGTATCGCGGTATTGTCGTTGGAGGAAGCCCAAGAGCTATACAGCAATTTAGGTGGAAAAGAAACGATTGGCACCACTAAGTCTTATGGTGATTTAGCGAAAGGCTCAGCGGAAGCTTACGCCACTGCAAAAGGACTAGGCGGGCTCGGAGTTAAGGCGTCAACGAAGACCATTCATGGTCGAGACTGGGTGATTATTCGTGATTTTCGTCGTCATCAACAAACCCTAATGAAAGGAAATAAGTGGGGCGCAGCAAATCCCAAAGTGGTTCAAGCTGGACTCGGTTTGAACGATCTCAAGGGCGCAGTTCGATATGTTCGGTTTAACGCAGGTATTGAAATCGCGTTTGCAGTTGGAGTAAATGCTGTCGACTATATACTGCGCGACGATGCAACCCTGGCAGAACTTGGCGTTAACTCGGCAGGAGATTTGGCAAAAGGGTTTATATCTCTAGCAGGCGCAGCGTTACTCACTGCTGCGATGCCAGTAACACTTGGAGTGCTAGGTACTGGTGTATTATTTGCAACTACGTCATTTGCAATTGGACAAATATTGGATTTTGTCGATGCCGAAAATGGATATTCAAAAAATATAACAAAAGCAGTAGAAGAGTATTTTCAGTGAATTATATTAGAATTGTTTTATTTTCATTATTAACATGGCTAGGTTGGTGGATATCATCTGACAACGTAAGTAAAGCGTTTGGTCCAATATCTTCTATTGTTGAAGTGTCTGGTGTTCTGAATGTATGGGCTGGTTTTTGTAGCATCATTGCGGGTCTTTATCTTGTCATATATTCGATAAAAGACGAGTTCAAGTTATCTATCCCGATTGGTGAAATCAATAAGGTCATTATTGTCTCAACCTTAATAGTGTCACCTTTGCTAACTATAGCCATTTATAGCCAAATGCAGTCTGTTGTTTCTAGTTATGTCGAATGTAAAAGTGAACGAAAGATTTCCAGTCGTTACTCAAGCCGGACGTATGCAGTCAGTGAAGAGTTATGTTCTGCGTTGGATCAACATGAGTAACGTTGGTTATGAGGTCTCCTTCTGAAAAGGAGACCTCTGCTATATTTTTAGTGTTAAAAATATCTGTTGCTCTATTTCAGATTTAGTCATGCTGACAAGCTGATAAATTTGGCTGCTATCGTATGCACTTGCAAAGGCTACGGCTCTGAGTGAGTCATCCAGTTCAAGTACGAACTGTAAACTAGGTAAGAAACTCCCATCCTTAAGCTCATCAAAAACCAACCACACTTCATCGGGAGATGTGATTAGCTTATCCTGTATCATCTCGCGGAACGGCTCTAGTTCGGGTGATTGTATTATCGCTTTGCTGAGGGTTGCCGTAGACAACCCTTGCTTGGTCACCGCTTTGGCTTGCTCTTTCAGCACACGCTGGCTTTGCGCATAAGAGTAATTCAAGATGCTTTGTGTCAGTCCATACTCTTGCGCTCGCTCCATCATTGACGCTGGTAGCGTTTTCATTGATACCAGCGGCGAACTGGTGAACTGATGCTCTTTGCCTGTGGTGGCATCGTTATCCAATGCTTTGCCACTAATCTGCTCTGATGCTCGTTGCATTGATGTTGGTAGCGCCTCATACTGCTTACGTGAAAGCACCGATACCGTGGCGCGGCATTTGTGGTGATTCGGTGGATAGAAGCTTTCCCAAAACGGGTCGTTTTTGGGTTTGATCACGCCATCGATCTTCCTGCACAGCTCAGTCGTTCCTGAGTCTAGGACGGAGGAATAGACCAGGAACTCAACCAAGTCATTATTCGCAATCTGAGTCCAGCGGCCAGAGTTATACGCCGTCATCATATTGTTGCGATAGTGCAGATCTAGCCAATAAGTGTTGGCTTCAGATACTCCTTCTTGCTCTAGAAGCTGACGAATATTACCCAAGGTTTCAGAGCGAGATGCGCCGCTTTCTAATGCAGCTTCATAGCGCTTTTTCACTCTGTTTACCGCATCAATACTGGAGACGTTCGCAACCGTAAAAGCACGAAGTTTCATCGCCGCTTCCATTTGACGATACTCTTTGGTATCGGTCGGTATCATCGCTTTGAGTGAATCAATCGCTTCCTGAAAAGGTACATCATCCACGGCAAGATAAATGGGTGCGTAGGTCAGCTCGATGGGCTTATCTTCAGCTTCAGTGATGGCATTATTAATATGCACCTGACCAAGCAACCAACTCACCATCATCGATGCGGCGTAGATATTGGTGTACTGATTGGTGGCTTGGGTAATATCGATATCGTCAGGGTTTGAATGGGCCTTGAAAGCCGTTTCTAATTCCCTTGAAAGGCTCTTGATAGTTAAAGATAACGCCTCATTTTCGAGGCGCTGTAGTTTGGTGAGGTTACTGGTCTCTTTCTTATCGAGACTCTTTAAAGCAGACATAGGTGCTTTCCTGGTATATCTGAAAATTCCAGACTTGGATGTTGATTAAAACCTTGTACCGGTTCAACCCCTGAGCCGTTCGCCAGTGCAGATTCCAACATGGCTTTGTAGGCATCTTCATCCACTCGGATTTTGATACTGCCTTCACGCCCATTAGCTAAGAATATCCACTTAAACAGTGTATCGTTGAGCGTCTTATGCACCATGCGAGCATCGCGTTTGGAGACGCGCATAGCCGCACGTTCGTGAACTTCACCCAATGAACGAGAGCCGTATTTTTGATTGCCACCCGTGAGAGTCTGCCCTGTGATGCGCTTGGAGATTTTATTGTCGATGTATTCAATAGTACGCAGTAGCTCGTCCACCTTGCCGTTCGCATCGAGCGCAACAATCTCTTTCACGCCAGACAGGGCAACCGCATCGCCGTTCATCACAGGAGCCAATGAGTTTGCAATCGCTTGCAAGTCATTTTCGCCATTGGCATTTTCAGCCAATGCAATAGCCGTAGGAATGGCATACTTCTCACCCAAGCGTTCGATGTTCGCCCAGCTAATCCATTTACTTTGCCAGATTGGCCAGACTGATTCTAAGATGGTTTCGCCGTACGGACGCTCAGTGGTCGCATTGCGCAGAACGGGAATGACTTTACCTGTCACCGGTGTTCTTGCGGTGTAGTCCGCCGCGCTGTACACCAAGGTGCCATCTTTTAATAGACGAAAGTCTTCAGGGCGTTTTTGCTCAGAATTAGTGAGGACAAGCAAAGATCCATCTTTATCCCAAATCAGCTCCACTGGCATAAAGCCAAATTCGGTGGCACTGAGCATCTGCTCCATGAGCATTTCTAAATCAAAGTCCACCGTCACCTCGTTGTAAAACGCGATGTCACTGGCAGAGCCTTCAATCACGTAAGGCACGGTCATGGCGGTGGCATGGCGCATTTCAATGTCTGACGCCACCTCTTCATCGAGCAACATGGCGCGAATCGCACCAAAATAGTAGTTACTGCTTTGGTAACGCGCATTGCCCAACTCGGTTGGCAGTGGATAGTGATTAACGATAACGTCGGTGGGAAGCCGAGCGATAAGGGACGACAATGTGAGATTCTTTATCACGGGCAATCGCAGCTCCTGTGTATTGAGCGCCACTTTCAGCGCCATTATTCAGACCAAGTAAAGAATTGATTAACGCGATGGCTTCCTCTTTGCGATCGTCAAAATCAAACTCGCTGATTTCGCCCAACTCATAGATAGCCATTTGAGTCATGGCTTCAGTCAGCACTTCTTTATCATCATCGCTGTAGAGTCGGGTCAGTGCATTTTTTTGACCAAGATAGGCATAGCACCAACGGGCGGAAGATTGGCAGGCGGTCTGAGCATTTCTGTCGTCGTTGTAAGTTAAGGACTCATAGATTTGCCCATCCAGAGAGTCAGCAACTCCCTGGATGGTGACCATCGCTCTTAACTGAGTAAGGGTAATAGCCATTAATCGTTCCTTACGCCAGTGCGTTGTCTGCCCAACAAATGGCATCAACGATAACCGCTGGTAACGGCTTGGACATGGTGTAAACATCTGCACCACTTGGATCATCCACCTTCTTCACTTTTGAGAAGAAGGGTAATGCCTGAAGACCTGCGTCTAAATCATCCAGTGCCGCGTAGTAAAGATTGTGACCTGCATCGAGATCAATCATCACCATCTTGTCATCATCAACGGTTTTCACTCGAGTTTTGACACCGCCTACCATGGTTTCGTAAGAGCCGCTTTCGGAGTGGATAATATATCCCCCCACATTCACTTGGCTTTTACCGACTTTGACATCGAGCACATTCGATTTGTTTTGGCCTGCCAGTGTCAGAATGCGAGCGAATAACGTCTTACCACATAGGGTTTCTACGTTAATGCCGTAGCCTTTTGCCTGAATGGCTTCATCCATTTCTTGCAGTGCGGTGTACACCATTTCAATCGTTGCATCAGCAGCATTCAGTGCGGTCGCAAAGTGGTAGCGAAGGGTTTCGCCATAATCGACTTCAAATAATTCCATCGCACCATCGGTGGTTTTCATGGGGTAAGCAATCTTACCTGTAAGCGATTGAGCACACAGCGCTTCGGTGGAGAACTCAATTTTTCGCATGACACCAAACTGGAGCATGTCAAAGAACTTTTGAATGTTCTGTAAGCCCAGCGCTTTCATGTTGTTCAGCTCTGCTGCGGAAATATGTGATACGGTCGAGAACCCCTGAGGCTCAATAGCTTGCGTTTCTACATCATCACCGCCTAGCTGATAAGCCTTGGTGCCACGTCGCACAACCGGAATATTAGAAAGAGTCTCTTTCAATGCACTCCACGGAATACGCACACTTGGGTAAAAGATCGCTTGGCCAAACACCTTATTGCGGATACGCATGGGAACAGGCTTACGTTTTTTATAGTTATTGAGCAGCTCTGCCCATTCTTGTGGCGCTAACAGGCCGCGTAAAATATCAATAATATCCATACTTCTTTCTCTTTATAACAGCCGCTTATTGAACGGCTGTGTGCATTAATGGGTGTGGTTACTTCTCTGAGCCAGACTCAGGCGCATCGACGCTAGGTTGTGGTGAGCCATCCGTTGATGGGGCGTTCTCGTTTGGTGATGCATCTTCAATCACTAAGCCGAAACTGTCCTCAACACGTGGGTAGTCACCTTTTTTGGTAAACGCCACTTGAATGGAGACTTCACCATTACCCACAGGGGTGATGACGCCTGTCTTCTCATCCACAGTAGCCACCGAAGTGTCACTGGAGGAATACTTCACAACTTGCTCGTAGGGGTTGTTGATCCCCAAACTGAACTTGCCTTCGTTATCACCATCAGAAAACACAAGAGTGGCGTAAGGCACTGGCGCATCATCCACTTTCACGAAGCCGACGTGCTCCAACGTTGAATCATCTTCAAGGCTTTTATCTTGGATAGATTCAGCGGAGGCTTTCACTGCAGGCTGACCCAGTTGGTGATACACATCGCCTTCACGTTTGAGGATTTGCAATTTCGCAATGGCTTGCTCAATCAAATCGTTTCGACGTGAGTGATGCAGCAAGGTGCGAGGATGTGCCCCCATCTGTACAAAAGCGTTGGACGCTTCACGCAGCGCTTTGGAAAACACACCATCTTGTTTGGCTTTTTGTTGTTCTAGCGGGCTCATAGCCAGGATCCTTCTGTGAACAGATGAGATAATGACAAGGCGAACTCATTGGAAGCGGAAAGCGCACTACCATCGGCAAGCACAACGCGATCACGAAGGTAAGCACCAAGACGAAGTGTAGAAACCGATACATCACCTTCCATTTGTTTTGCGATCACAATACCCAGCGTAACTTGAGTCACCGTCAGGCTTCCTGCACCACCATCTTGTACGGTTATCAAAGGGGAACCGTCCCAACGCGCCGTAATGACACCATCTGTAATGACGACCACATGACCAGGCTCTAAACCTTCCACGGCATTGACCATCATTTGTTGGATAACGTTGCCACCGTTGTAACTACCGATAATGGCAGGTGCGCCCTTGATGGTCGTTTTCATTCCAAAATCCATTACCAACCCTCCGGATCAAAGTTGTCTTTTTTAGCGCTGCCGTTATCAGCCAGCTCTAAGTGTTGGGTTAACTGATCCCACGCCGATGATTTCGCAGGAGCTGCTTTCTTCTCTGGCATGGCTGTCAGCATGCTCTTGAGTTGACTGTAGCGGTTGCCATCACCAGGCGCGCAAAGCTCAATAGCAGTTGCACCTTCAATCATTGCTTTTACGCTCTTGCGCAGCTCATCACTCATCTCACGTGAGTCCGCAAGTTCAGTCAGCGTTTCTTTGCGATCACCCGCTAACGTGTCTTGCATAGCGGTAACTGCAGCACTGGATTTGTCGCCATCAGTGGTGGTTTCACCATCTGTATTAGGTCCGCCGTCTTTTTTAGCCGGTGCAGGCGAGCTGGGTTTAATGCCCATCGCTTCAAGCTGCTCTTTGACAGCATCGCCAAGTAGCGCTTTCAGTTCGTCTTTCTTCATCGTTATTCCTGTTTCATTGTCATCAAAGCCAGACTGGGGGCCGACTTCTGCACTGAGATAGATAGCGCCATCGCAAAAATCGCTATCGCTGAGATTCACCACATCACGAGTTTTGGTGTCCGCCGCAGGAGGAAGCTGCCCCAAGAACGCAAGGTGGTGCATGTACCATTCACCGTCTTTATCTGGCACCGGATGGATACCGGCACTAAAACCCTCGAATGCGCCTGAATCTTCCAATGCCTCCATCTCAGGGGTGTAGACCACTTCACCAACCAGTACTGTTTTTCCGGCTTTATCACCACGGCCGGCTTCGGTTCGAAGGTTGGACGCTCGTCCCAACACGGCAATCTTGTCGCTGCCTTTGGTTGGGTGACCAGGGGTCACCGGTGGACGAGCGTCCGGTTTGTAGTTGCGAACCACCGATTCCAACTGCGCTTTAGTGACAGGCTGACCATTCTTTTGAATACCATCAGCCACTATCTCTAACTTACGAACTCGCATAACCGCTCCTTACAAAGTGACTGTGACACCAAACTGACCAGGGTTATCTGGCGGGTACTTCGCACCCGTTTGCATGTCGAGCATGAACACACGCCCCGAGGTATTGCTGATCTCAATAAAGTGCACAGCAATGTTGGCGGTGTAAGGTGACCCTTCATCGTTGTAGCCAGGCACTGGCGGATTCTTCACATAGCCATGAATACGAGTGATACCGGCATCGATGATTTTCGTGCCCGTGTCAGAGTCCAGCATTCGCACTTGGCCCGTCATGCGCAGCTTTATCCAACCGTCGTTATTGGTTAGTTGCTTCACATCACCTAACGCGACGGACTGAAACTCGATGGTTGCCGTTGGCGCTTCGTATTTGCCGGTAGGCACTTCAACATCACCCAGACCACCTAAGCCGCCCACGGTGGCCATCTTACGTTGCAAATCCGCGCTCGCACTTTTTACACGTCCAACGTATTGGGTCTCATTGATGAACGTCATCTGGTCACGCCAGACCACACTTTTCTCTGCCATGACTTACCTCACGCAATCAGCTTGTTAAAGGCACTTTCCAAGCCTTTAACGTAAATTTCAGCCACAAACTCGACACTCTGCATAGGTACAGGGGGCGTCATTCGATAGCGGTACTTAATTTTGCCAAGCATCAGATTGGTAAGCGGGTTATCGCCGGCATCAATCGACACGCTGCTGTACACCAACGCCGTGCCTTCTTTCGAACGCAGATAGTCGTTCACCGTATCTTTCACGCGACCACACGTGGTGTTGGCAATATCGGTGGGACTGGTGAACATCGGAAAGTCCAGGAACTGACGAGTGACGTCTTCGATGCTCTCTTCAATGATGTCGGCCGTGCGACGCACCGAAAGAAACGACAGGTAATCGCTTTTGGCTGGGAACGCCGTCGAGTAGTTACCAAAGTTCTTCCAACCGCCATGGTTCATCAGCGTGGTAATACCGTTCACGTTGAGATAGTTCACATCACACGACGGGTCGCTTGGGATGTAGTCGAGCTCAATCGATGGTCCAATCACATCCGCCATCACATAGTTTGATGGGGAGCACCAGTAACCCGTCTCCGGCACAATGTTCTGCTCGGTTTGGTTGCGATCTACCTGGGCAATCAATCCACACAGGCTTGGCGCGTACCAATCCACGACCGTTGCGCCATCTTCAGCTAACACTTTCGGGCGCGGCCAACCCACATACGCACGTTGTGAGGTGTACTTTTGTTTCCACGCGTAAGCTTCTTCTGGGGTTGAAATATGCTCTGGCATATCTCCCACCCAAATACCGCGAATGGTACTCACTGCGGCAACCGCAAGCCCCATAGCGCCATCCTTGTGCAAGATGCCAGGAGCCATGTTAATTTTGGATGAGAAGCCGTAGGTCTGTTTCGCTTTGCGAAGCAGCGGCAGCGCTTCCATAAATTTCGCCAGCAGCGCATCGGTCACGCGAGCCACTGTTAATACGTAGGTCAATTCAACGCCCGCCACGTCACCCACATTGATGGTGACATCATTATCATTGGTGTAGCTGTAGTTACTCTTAGGTGCGAGCGTCACCGTGACCACCGTCTGACCTTCAGACAAAGGCGTAATGGTGCCGTCACTGCTATCAACCAATGCAATCGCTTCATCATCAATCGACCAGACAGCAGTCTGTTCGTATGGGTTGGTTAAGCCGTTCGGCTGAGAGTCTGCGCCTAAAAATGCGGTTGCCATGGAATCACCAAGCACAGCCGGACTCATCACTTTGCCTGCGTTCGGATTGGTTTGAGCCACCATCACGCCATAGACATGCGCTTCGTCGACATCATTCTCACCATCGTTAAAGGTGACTAACGCAGTGATGTTGGCAATACCTGCTTGTACGGGAGTGACAACACCTGTCACCGCATCAACGGTCGCAATCGCTTTATTGTCTGAGCTGTACGCAATGTCATAGGCGTGAGGGTTTGAAATTGAGATAGGCAAGCTTGCACCATCATCAATATAGATAGAGGTACTAGACGTGCTCATCGTTACGCCAGAGACCACAGGCTCTTCGACTTCAGGGAAGTCGCTGTCTTTACCTAGTGGGATGGCAATAATGGAGTTGCTTGGCACATAGTTGTGAACACGACGAATGGCATTTTTCAACGTGCCTTCACCGAAGACTTTTTTCGCGTCGTCGTAATTGGTGGTGTGGTAGAGCTTTAATGGCTCTGCCAACTCAGAGGTGCCGAACACACCAATCACACTGGACGACACTTCGATGACCGAAATGGGACCTGTGAGCGATTCGATGGTTCGGATGCCGTGAAGTAATTCGGCCATGGATACTGTCTCCTGTTAATCAGTGGAGTCAGTATCTGAGATTTCTATGGGGATAATTTCCGTTCGGCAGGGTTAGGCGTTGGTGAAATCGAACACTTCACTTTGACCCGTGGCGAGGATTTGGCAAGAAAGCTTAATGCCAATGATGCCCTGTGGCAAATCAGTTTGGTATACGATGATGTTTTCCAGCCTAACGCGAGGCTCGTACTTAGCCACCGATTCGGCAATCGAGACTTTCAGACCTTGCACTTCCCATTGAGGCTTATCAACATACTCTAACGCATCGGCCGCGTAGTCCGGCATGTAAATCCGTTCACCTTTCCCCGTGTACACAATCATAAAAAGCGACTGCTTAATATCGGACACCAAATCGGTATTTCGTCCGCTTGCTGCAAATTTGAGTGAGTAGGTCATGCGTACCCCGTTTGAATTCGTTTGAAATCCGGTTTGAATGAGTTTGAATAAAAATATTCGAACATTCACACCAGATTGAAATTAAACGCCCTTAGAATCGCTCTGAGAGCGTTTTGTTATTTTATTGATTTGCACCGGAGGTTAGTCTGCCTTCAGCGTCATTGTGGGTATGGCTAATCACAGCGACCGTTACCCCATTAATGGTGACTGAGCCTTGCATAACTGCGCCGCTGCTCATCACTGCCGCGCCGCCAGTGGTACTGCCGTAACCCGCCGCGCCCACCAAACCGGTGAAGGTGGCCGTTTTCATTCCCGTCAACGTATCCATCAAGGTGGTAGCTTTGACGACCTTGAGCGTATTAAGAAGCTCGGTAGCTCCGGTCACTTCCAGTTTGGCATCAATCAATACCTTGTCGGGGTTGACGGTGATGGCTGGTGTTCCACCGCCAATCTTGAGCACGCCCGTTTGAGTTGACTGGTCATACTCTAAAAGCGTGCCGTCTTTAAAACGAACTCCAAACTTATCAACGTTTGCGACATAAGGTTTGGCTGACTTGTTCGCCATGGAGCCAAGGACATAGCCGGACATCATTGAGCCACTGGGAATGAACAAGCACAGCACTTGTTCACCGGCTTCTAAGTTGCACGAGATACTCACGCTTTTGCTGCGCATCCCCAGAACAGGAAGCCAGTCAGATTCTGGATACGGCAGTCCAGGGAACGTGACCTTCACGCGTCGCAGCTGGGCATCGACTTTACTGACCTCCCCAATGCACACCAGTTTACGCAGCATCGAGAGCACATCACTGAGCTTGTTTTTTATCTCTGCCAGTTTGTTAAACATGCCGCCTCCTAACGCAGTATCCGGCTTAACGCACCACCGCCGAATCGAGACAGAGTCTGCGCAGCCGAGCGGATAGGCCTTGGTGTTTGTGGCACTGCGCCACCCATAAAGCCGGATTCAAATCCACTGATGGCCATTTCAACCGCATCAGGGCCATCATCATGGCCACGTGGAAACTCTAGGAACATTTGACGCAGCAGCGTTTGGGTTTCTAAGAACTGGATAAGACCGTTCTCCACTTGAGAAGACAGAGACTTGATCCGCACCTGCTTATTACCGCCTTTGAACTCACGAACCGGAAGACGCACACCTTTCTTCTTGGCGTAACGCATCACTTCTTTTTTGTAGATCTTCTGGAAGGCGACCGTTTCAAACATCACAAAAGACGGCCGATGTTGCAGATACACATCCACAATGCGTTGAGCAAACTGCAAGTCCGATTCCTTCCAGCCTTTGGCAAACAGCACATGATCCACCATGGTGATTTTGTGGCGAGCCACGACCGCAATAAATGACCAGTCGCCTTTTTTGAGTCCTGTTGCAGGGTCAACCGCCATACCAATGGTGCAGTCTCGAAGATCAAGTTCGTAAGGCTTGAAGTAGACAAACCAGTCTTCTTTAAAGTCGGCATCTTCATCGGCAATCGGGCGGTTCATCCATTCCGTCCACCACGCACTGCCGGAGGCTATCCGCTTATTCTCTAAGTCTTGCAAACTCCAGCGAGACGGGAACAGTGGACGCCCTGAAGGCGTAATGGCACTAAAGCGCAAACCTAGCCAGTTCGGCAGACGACCGTCTTCAATTTGGTTTAACAAGCGTGACGGCAAGTCGTCTGGGTGCATGATGGTATTGGCGATGATGGTCAGTGCGCCTTTACCCAAGTTCATAATAACGCGCTTAAACCAACGCTCAGCCTGACGACGCAGCGTGGGCGATTCCACCTCTTTATCATCCAGCAAATCATCACAGATGATGTGGGTCGGACGTTGGTATTTGTTCTTGATACCACGAAGACGTTGACCACGACCCACCGCAACAATGGAGGAACCATTGGCGAGCTTTATCTTACGCTTGGTCCAAGTGTTGCCTCGCTGCTCGCCGTAGTCGTCTAGGATAAGTTCGTTATCTTCTAAGTCATCCTTGATGGCGTCCATCATCTCTTTGGCACTATCCGCCGATGCACCACAAATGACAATGAAGGAACCAGGGTGATTGAGCGCCAGCCACAGCGGCATCGCCTGAGTGTTACGGGTAGTCTTACCGTGGTCACGCGGCTCAATATCAAGAATACCTTCATACTCGCCACTGATGGGTTGCTTAATAAAACCATGATCGCGTGGGTCGATGAGCTCTTTAAACAGCGCTTCATCTTGACGGTTAAGATTTCGATTGGCGGCAAGACGTGTGAGCGCCAGTTGGTATTCACTGAACACCAGCGTGAACGCATCGGGCATGTAGGTTTGACAGAAGTAAGAAAAGTCATGCTTGGATTTGGCGCGGCGTTTCTTGCGGGCTTTTTCTTCCTTCTCTTGACGTGCTAACGCTCGCGCTTCTTGCGCCTGACTTTGTTTGGCGATGCGTTTGTTTTCAGCAGCGATATTGGCGCTGTCACGAATGTTCTCTAAATCCGCATCAGACAAACCTTCAAACAGGCCACTCATCGACGGCCTCGTTTGGGTTTCTGCTCAATGCGAATTTTCTGGATGATGCTCACCAGCTCAAGCAGCAGCTCTGGGTGTTTCTCTTTGAGCATATCGGTGAGCTGACTTTCAAACTCCGCTTTCGCCGCATCAACGCCTTTACGAAACTCGACTTTCAGACGATCAAGGTTGACCTGTGCATCAGACAGACGTGCCAAAAGGTTGGCAAGTTTATTGGGATCTTTAAATGATTCAGGACCAAACTCCAACTCGCGCAGCACCTTAAACATGTAGCGCTGCATGATTTGTAAGTTCAGCTCTGAAATATCGGTGTTTGGACTGTCCTTGAATTCCTTTAGAAAGACCTCTGCCTGCTCTTGAACCAGACGCTGCTCTTCAATCAATTCTTGGTTACTACGAATGACACGATGCACCGACGAACGGGAGATATCAAAGCCGTCCTCTTTAAGCTGGGCGGCGATTTCATCCAAATTCAATTTGTCTACGGTGTACATCTCAATGACGCGCTCAAGCAGCCCGTGCAATTCCACCTTTGAGCGTGGGGCCATGGGTTTTCCTTTTTATTATTTTAGTGAGCTTGAAGCTTACCCTCATGTACCGTTTACATTTCCGTTCGGCAGATGGTGGCTAAATAAAAGGCACAATTCAATCCAGGTTCAAACACCATTCAACGGAGCACATCAGCAATGAAAGGTTTTCTCGATGCGCTGCACAACACCACCAAAGCGATTGATGGACTGCCAGAAACACTGGCTCCATTTGGGTTGCAGTGTGTGCGCGACAACATGAAAAGCGGCACCTTTAAAGCCAACGCTCCGCTGACTAAAAACACCAAGAACGCAGGTGCGAAACCGTTGTTTGATACAGGTGAAACTTATGCGTCGTTGACGTATCAGGCTGGAAAAGATGAATACCGAGTAGGGACAAACAAAGCCCATGCACCGCTGATTAACGATGGCGGCGTAATTAAGGCCAAGAAAGCCAAGCAACTCGCCATTCCAGTGAACAAGCAAGTGAAGAAACGCACTGAGGTGTATGGGGTGCGTAAAACGCTTGAAGGCTTAGAGCGCCAAGGGTGGAAGATTTTCTACCGCCCTCATTCGATTATGGGGCGAGCGCCACTCGGTGCGAAAGCCTTTGGTCAGCGAGTCAAAACCAAAGCGAACCGAAATAACAAAGGCGCGGATAAAGGCGTGTTCTATGTGCTGTATATCCGAACGCCACAGGTCAAAGTCTCCAGTCGCGAGTTTATGTACCTCAGTCCTGAGCAACAACAAGCGCAAAGAGAGATGGCATTAGAGCATTTAAAGGCAGCGATTCAATGAAAGTAATACGAGCGTTAAAGACATCCTTAGAAGAAGCGCTTGGGATGCAAGCGGTCATCGAGCCGTCCAATGCGATTGCCAGAAAAGAAGTGCGCGTGATGCTCAGTGGCATTCGAAGCATGAGCCGCTTGCCACTGGTGACACAAGGGGCTTATGTGCCTTACGAAACGCTCATTGATGTGGTGATTTCCGCTCGTGTCAGTGGTGGCAACACGCAGTGCTTCTTATCTAGTCAGCAGATGCAGCTCAACCTGTGTATGACCGATTTTCTGACCAACGATTTGATTGTGTTGAAAGACATTGGTGAAGCGCTGCCAGCAGGCTTTGGAGGATTGAATGAACGATTAACCATTGTGGGCGATGCGGAGATTTCTGATGCTCGCAAAATGGGTTCGGGTTGGAGCGAGCCGAAACGTGATGATGACTTTGAACACAAAGACGAGCTGTTTGTCTGGCGTGAAGATTGGCAAGCCACATTAGAGCTGACCGTGCACAAGCAGTTTACCAACCCTGAAGTAACCGAAATTACCGCCCACAGTGAATTAACCGGCGAAAGCCATACCATCAGCAACGAGGAGCAATAACATGGCAGAGCAATCGGCAAACTATGCCCAGTGGGGCGGCTTTGGTGATTTGGTGTTTAAAGGTCGTTTCACACCCAACAAAATCAGCGACTCGCGCACCTTTAAGATCAACAAACAAGATCTGGTTAACGGTTATCCCATGCACCAGAACATGGGCGAAGATGAGCACACCGCCTCACTGGAGCTGACCTTCAACAACCACTTTGTGGACATCACCAAGATGACCAAGCAACTAGAGCAGATGGGTGAAAACGGAGTACCTCGCGCTTTGGTGGTGGGTTCAACCGTACATGGTCAGTTCAGCATTCGCAAAATTAGCTGCACCAATATTCAAACGCTGCCAAGTGGTGTGGTGACCAACGTGGACTATCAACTGGATATTGTGGAAGTACGTGCATGAACACCTTAATTGCTCGTCAAGGCGAGCGCTGGGAGCAGCTTTGTTATCGCGCCTATCGCGCCACCAATCAAGCACTCGTCGATGCGCTCTTTGATGCCAACCGTGAACTAACCCGAACTATGACTAGCTTTACCTTCAGCGGAGGGGAAACCGTCAACATCCCTGCGGTGAAAGTGGTGAACACCGTCACTGTGGAGACACCACCATGGGCATAACCGCAACAGGGCTTATTCGCCCGTTCGCAATCCTGCATTGGGCGGGAAAGGATGTGACCGCAGAGCTTAGCCGCTATGTGAAGTCGATGACCTATACCGATGTGATGGAGAGCAAGCAAACGGGCACTGATACTTTGTCTTTGACGCTGTTTAACAAAGACCGACGCTTTTGTGATGCGTGGTATCCAACCAAAGGCGACACCTTAAAGCCGGGTATTGGCTGGTTGGATGAGCAAGGTCAACGTCATGAATGGCTATGGGGTGAGTTCAGTATTGATGAGGTGGCATTCAAAGTTGGCCCTGATGATGTGATAGTCGGCGCGAACGCCAAACCGCCAGTCACTGAGCGCGGTTTTATTGATAACGAGCAATGCCTTGTGCAAGAGAACGTGACCTTTGAACGTGTTGCTCAGTCTTGGGCAAAAGAGAGTGGCTTGTCCTTTATCAAAGCGCCTGGCACTCCGGACTTTCGCTTTGATCGCATCGAGCAACGTGATGAAAGTACACCCGCGTTCTTAACCAGACTGTCAGAGCAAACCAGTGTGCCGATGGCCATCAAGGGTAAGAACCTTGTAATGGGCAGCTTTGAATCCGATGTGATTCAAATCGACACCTTCAACCGCAGCATTCTGACCTCTCTTAATCTGCCTGACAGCGATCGTTCTAAATATGTAGCTGTGGAAGTCGAAGGATACGATCAACAGTCAAACAAACTCTTTAGCTACCGCGCCGGTGATGCCACCGCCACAGGTGACAGAGTGAAGAGACTTCGCAATATCGACAACGTGAAATCCATGGCTGATGCCAGAGCGTACGCCGAATCCTATTTGCAAAACGGTGAAGACGGCAAACAAGGCGCGAAGGGGCGAATGTCGGTGGTGAATACCATGCTGACCACCGCGCACCTGATTGAATTTTTAAACCTTGGCAAAGTGCCAAACCGCTGGAAACCGACCACCGTCACCACCTCCATCAGTGGTCGTTCGTGGACGGCCAGCGCACAACTATCAAGAGCAAGCTGAGATGACAAAGCGATTTCCGAACATTCCAGAGCCGAAGCTGGTTGAGGTGGACTATGACGCTGACCTTGCCAGTTTGAAGGCGCGTTATCAAGAAGGCACGGGGCACTACCCTGGTATTAATGATCCCGAAACCTTCCACCTTGAGCAGATTGCCTACGAGAAGAACGAACTCAAAGCGCTCATCAACTATGAAAGCAAACAGAACTTGCTGCCGTTTGCTGAGGATGAACGCTTGGACAACATTGGGCTACTGACCGAAACCGAACGACTGCCAGCCTCAAAGGCCCGTACGGTAATGGCGTTTAACTTTTCCCTGCATACTGGGCTTGTCATTCCACAGGGCTATCAAGTGATTGCGGTGGATAACCAAACCATTTTTGAGACACTCGAAGATACGGTGGTCAGTGCCGGCACACTCGCTGTCTCTGTGAATGTGGAATGCATTGAAGCGGGTATTCAAGGTAACGGCTTCTTGCCTGGACAAATTAACCAAGCGGTTGAGCCATTAACCGCACTGGAAAGCGTGACGAATACCGAGACCACACAAGGTGGTGCGGAGATTGAAGACAATGATGCCTTTGCTTATCGCATCTATATCTCACCATCCAAGTTCAGTGTGGCAGGTCCCTATGAAGCGTATGAGTACTTTGCACGCTCCAGCAGCTCGTCGATTAAGAACGTATCTGTCTGGACGCCTGCACCGAATGAAATTGAGATCAGCGCCATTTTGCAAGATGGCTCGCTACCGAATCAAGCCATCAAGGACTTGATTAAATCGGAGTGCTCAGGGAAAAAGCGTGTCCCTATGGGGGATTTGGTGCGCGTTGTTGACGCTGAAGATGTGACCGCAACCGCGAGCTTTCACCTGCAAATCTTTAGTGATTACGCGTCACTGGCTGAATCCATTCAAAGCACGGCCAAAGCGAATATTGAAGCGGCGATGAATGCATGGAAGACCCAGCACGGACGCGACATTGTGCCTGCGGCTTTAACCTCACTGGCGCAGCGCATTGAAGGGGTTTACCTCGCCAAAGGCACCGTGAAAGACAGTGAAGGCACGGTTATCACTGACACCAAGAGCGTGACCAAAAAACAACGACCGCTCATCACATTAGAGAGCTTCACCTTTGAGGTGGTGACTGAGAACAGCCAACAGACATTTGAATAACAACAATAACAAGAGAAGAAAAACAATGAATGAAACGGGAATAAAAGCGGCGTTGATGTCACTGGCTGACTTAACAGGGCTAAAGAAAGTCGTGACTTCCGTTACGGCAACCGTGGTCAGTTTTGGGGTGAATGATATTGCGCAGCTTATTGCGATTACCGTGGGGATTGTGTCGGGCTGCATGGCCATTCGTCACTACGCGGTGGCCACGCAACTAAACAAAGCCAAACTGAAACGCCTGCAAGCGGGTGATGAGACCATGATGAAGTCGGAGGAGACCTCATGAGCCTGAAAAGTAAAGCGACACAAGTCATCGTCTGCTCGGTGACGGCGGTGTTAGCGATTGTGTTCAACATCGATGACGAGCTAAGCGTGAGTGAAAATGGGCTTCGTCATATTGCTAATGAAGAAGGTTGCCGAGCCAAAGCTTACCAATGCAGCGCTGATGTCTGGACGATTGGCTTAGGGCACACGTCAGGCGTAAAGCAAGGTGATAAGGCAACGAACGAGCAAGTAGCCCAGTACTTTGTTAAAGACGTGGCCACGGCCGAAAAGGTGGTGAAAAAATACATTACTCAAACCCCGAACCAAGCGGAATACGACATGATGGTGAGCTTTGTCTTTAACTTAGGGGCTGGAAACTTTCAGACCTCAACGCTGCTTCGAAAGTTTAACCAGGGCGACAACCAAAGTGCTTGCCAACAGTATCCAAGATGGGTGTATGTCAATGGCAAGGACTGCCGAATCGAAGAGAACGACTGCCCAGGCATCCCCAAACGGCGTGATAAAGAGATGAACATCTGCTTATACGGGTGGCAATAACATGGATGCTCTGAGCCAATTCAAACGCACAGTTCTGTGGGCAGCAGTTGCCATTCTCATCCTGAGCTTATTGGTGAACTACAAGCTGTTTGGTTACACCAGTGAGCTAAAGGCCAGCAATAACACCTTGAGCGAGACCATCACCAGTCAGGAGACCACCAACAATCAACTGGCCCAGCGTATCTCTGAATTAACCAATCAACGAAGCAAGGCGCAGCAAGCCGCTGACGAGTCGTCGCATCGAGAGCGCGATGCCCGCATTCGGCTAAGCGACCGCATTGAACAATTAGAAAAGGAACTCAAAGATGAAACGTGCAGCACTGTGCCTATCGCTTATCCTGCTGACTGGGTGTCAGGATACTAAGATTGTGACTCGCTATGAGTATCAGGATGTGATTCAGGCACCACCCAGTAGCGACCTAATCGAATGTGAGCAGCCTTTTAATCAAAAGCCAAAGACCTATGGTGAAGCGGCCAGCCGCGATGAAGTTTGGTTAACGTACTTTCGGTTATGCGCCTGCAAGCTTGAGCGCAATCGCACCTTCTACGGTTATACCAATAAAAATGACGCTTGCTCCAAGCTGGGATCAAGCGCCATTCAAACTCCACAACCTCTTACCCAAACAGATTAAGCTGCTCGGAGACCTTACTATTAGCCGCTTCTTATTCTTGTCACCGCAATTACCCCAACACCACTGGGCGAAGGTAAAACCGTCACCACTATTGGCTTAGCGCAAGGATTAGCCAAACTTAATCACTCGGTCACGGCGTGTATTCGCCAGCCCTCTATGGGGCCTATTTTTGGTGTAAAAGGCGGCGCGGCAGGTGGTGGTTATTCGCAGGTCGCACCAATGGAAGAACTCAATCTGCATTTAACTGGTGATATTCATGCCGTAACGGCGGCGCACAACCTTGCGGCAGCTGCGATTGATGCGCGAATTTATCACGAACAACGACTCGGATATGACGATTTTGAACGCCGCACAGGCATGCAAGCGCTGCGCATTGACCCCAAACAGGTCATATGGAAACGCGTGATGGATCATAACGATCGCGCGCTGCGCATGGTGACAGTCGGCCGCAATGAACCGGGAAAAAATATTAATGGTTATGAGCGCGAAGATGGTTTCGATATCTCTGCCGCCTCCGAATTGATGGCGATTTTGGCTCTCGCCTCGGATCTACGTGATTTGCGTCGCCGCATCGGTAATGTGGTGCTGGCTTATGATTTGGACGGTAATCCGGTCACCACCGAAGATTTGAAAGTGGCAGGTGCAATGGCCGTGAGCATGAAAGAAGCGATTGAACCGACCTTGATGCAAACCTTGGAAGGCGTACCAACGCTGATTCACGCAGGCCCGTTTGCCAACATCGCGCACGGTAACTCATCAATTATTGCCGATGAAATCGCCACCCGTTTGGCTGACTACACCGTGACCGAAGGCGGTTTTGGCTCCGATATGGGGTTTGAGAAAGCGTGCAATATCAAAGCGAAAGCTTCTGGTAAAACCCCAGATTGTGCCGTGATTGTTGCCACCTTACGCGGTTTAAAAGCCAATTCAGGCCTGTATGACTTGCGCCCCGGTCATACAGTACCGGATGCCCTCTTCGCTCCTGACAGTGCCGCTTTACAAGCCGGTTTTGAAAACCTGAAATGGCATATTGATAACGTAAACCAGTATGGTGTGCCTGCTGTAGTGGCGATCAACCGCTTCCCACAAGATTGCACTGAAGAGCTGGATCAACTGGTTAAGCTGATTGAAGCCCTACCCAACCGTGTATCGGTGGCAATTTCTGAAGGCTTCGCTCGTGGCGGCGAAGGCACAAAATTGCTTGCAGAAAAAGTCGTTAAGCAGTGCCAAAACCATACTCAGTTTACACCGCTCTACCATTCAGACATGCCATTGGATGAAAAACTTAAAGCGGTGGCCATGAAAGGCTATCGCGCGACAGAGATTTCCCTGAGTGATAAAGCCGCGCAGCAATTGGCAAAACTGCAAGCTCAAGGCTTTGATCATCTTGCAGTCTGTTTGGCCAAAACACCGCTTTCTATTTCTACTGATCCCGCGCTTAAAGGGGCTCCAAGAGATTTTATCGTGCCGATCCGTGAACTGCGTTTATGTGCAGGTGCAGAATTTGTCTACGCCTTGTGTGGCAACGTAATGACCATGCCGGGATTGCCTGAAAAGCCTTCTTTTATGTCACTCGATATCGATCAAGACGGCAATATTGTCGGCCTCAGTTAACCACCGTTTGTTATCTACGCCGTGCTGTCACTTGATGCACGGCGTAATGCTCAAGATAAAAAGTCCCCTCCAACGCTGAAATTTCTGCTCCTGTTTGCCGTTCTTTTTCTATAACTCTGTAAAGAACCAAAAGGAAATGCTCATGAAACGACTCTTTGCTTGGGGAGCTCCACTGTTCGCTTTGGTTGCGCTGACCCTCTCTCTATTTAGTCAAGCCGATACCAAACCAAGTGCGATGCCACCAACTCCAGACAGTTATCAACAAGCCACACTCGCTGGCGGCTGCTTCTGGTGTACAGAATCTGATATGGAAAAACTTCCCGGTGTCGTGAATGTGGTTTCAGGCTATGCCGGGGGGAATGTCGATAACCCAACTTATAAGCAAGTCTCGTCTGGTAAAACCGGACATATCGAATCGATCCAAGTCACCTTTGACCCTAAGGTTGTCAGTTATGAACAAGTGCTGGATAACTTCTTTCGCCATATTGACCCTACTGATAACCAAGGTTCGTTTGTGGACAGAGGTGAACAATACCGTCCTGCGATTTTCTATCACAATGCAGAGCAACTTGACGTTGCTAAACGTTTTATGATGGAAATTGACCAACTCGGTATTTTCAAGAAGCCACTCAAAACGGAATTAATCGAGTTTAAAAAATTCTGGCCGGCTGAAGACTACCATCAGGACTATTACAAAAAGAGCAAAGTTCGCTACAACTACTATCGCTATGCTTCCGGACGTGATCAGTATTTGGATGAGATTTTTGGTGCCGACCGAAATGAAAAAGCGAAAACCCTTCGTCAGTTGATTGATGAGAAAAATGGGCAAGCTAGCGTCAAAACTTATGTGCGTCCATCAGATGATCAGATCCGCGCTAAACTGACCAGCTTGCAATACAAGGTGACTCAGCACGAAGGCACAGAACGTCCATTCGATAATGAATATTGGGACAATAAAGAAGATGGTATTTACGTTGATATTGTATCGGGTGAACCGCTGTTTTCTTCTACCGACAAGTACAAATCAGGAACCGGTTGGCCGAGCTTCACTAAACCGCTCAATTCAGGTTACATTGTCACTAAAGATGACAATAGCCTGTTCTATACTCGCACCGAAGTGCGTAGCCGCTTTGCCGATTCACACCTCGGCCATGTGTTTAACGATGGCCCTGCTCCAACCGGTTTGCGCTATTGCATGAACTCCGCCGCGATGCGTTTCATCCCCAAACAAGAGATGGCAGCGCAAGGCTACGGCGAATATCTAGCACTGTTCAAATAACGTCTTAATTAGTCCTATCCCCGAAAAGCAATCAGCCCTCAATTGAGGGCTGATTAATATTCTTAAGAGAATGAATTTAACGTAAACCGTGTAGAAATTCAGCACGCGTCGCTGGGTTAGATTTGAAAATACCCCCCAACGCCGTTGTTGTGGTCACGCTAGTTGCATCCATCACACCGCGGGATTTTACGCAGTAATGTGTTGCATCAATCGTTACCGCCACATCATCGGACTCAAGCAGCGCTTGCAGCGCGACTAAGATTTGTTGCGTCATACGCTCTTGCACCTGCGGGCGCTGCGCAAAAAAGCGCACAATGCGGTTAATTTTCGATAAGCCGATAATTTTGCCACGCGGAATATACGCTACCGCCGCCGTACCATCGATGGTGACTAAGTGATGCTCACAAGTACTAGTCAGCGTGATGTCTTTGACTTTGACCATCTCGCTCACTTTCATCTTGTTTTCGATAACAGTGATCTTGGGGAAGTTGGCGTAATCCAACCCTGAGAAAATCTCATCCACATACATCTTAGCAATGCGTTGTGGGGTTTCTTCCAAACTGTCATCGGTTAAGTCCAGTCCAAGCAGGTTGAGGACCTCACGCATGTGATGTTCGATTTTATCCTTTTTTTCTGCTGGGCTCGCCAAGCTAGGTTGCATTGGTGTTTCCAACCCGCGGCGCTCTAGCGCATCTTTGACTAACTTTGCGGATTCGCTAAGACCTGACATTCCTCTACCTCTTAAATACCCCTTTCGGATGGCTGACAAGAATACTCGGATTTAGTGACAATTACACCCCTAAATTCACGTGGGATTCTGCATCACAGAAGGATTCTGTGCTACAGTCTGCCGCAAAAGAAGAACACCATAGGATATCCAGATGGGCTGTTGTGATGCACCCGGCTTAATGCCGATTGAAGATGCGCTTGAGAAAATGCTATCGCGCATTAAACCTGTTGAATCCACTTTACGTTTACCGCTGCCAGAAGCGCTGGGCTATGTACTTGCCGAAGCGATTCTTTCGCCGATTCATGTGCCACCGTTTGATAACTCAGCGATGGATGGTTATGCCGTTCGTCGAGCTGAACTTGCGCAGCAAAAGCCGTTGCCCGTTGCAGGAAAATCGTTTGCTGGTCAACCCTTTACAGCAGAATGGCCGCCAATGACCTGCGTGCGCATTATGACGGGTGCACAAATTCCTGCTGGGTGTGATGCGGTGATCATGCAAGAGCAAGCGACCATCACCGAAGAGGGCGTGGTGTTCTGCCAGCACGAAGTCAAACCCAATGACAACATCCGCCCGACGGGTGACGACATACGCCAAAATGATGTGGTGCTGGAACGCGGTGCGCGCTTAACCGCACGTGATATTCCAATGATTGCGACACTAGGCATTAGCCATGTCACTGTCTATCGCAAACCGAAAGTGGCGTTTTTCTCCACCGGTGATGAGCTCAAACCACTCGGTGAACCGCTGCAAGCCGGACAAATTTACGACAGCAACCGCTACGGCATTAAACCCTTGATTGAAAACTTCGGCTGCGAAGCGATTGATCTCGGTATTGTGCCGGATTGCCCTGCCACTCTGAAAGCCACGTTTGAGCAAGCACAAAGCTTGGCGGATGTGGTGGTCACCTCCGGTGGTGTCAGCGTGGGTGAAGCCGATTACACCAAAGATATTTTGGAAGAACTCGGCGAAATCGGTTTTTGGAAACTGGCAATCAAGCCGGGTAAACCTTTTGCATTTGGCGCGCTGCAAAACGCATGGTTCTGCGGCCTGCCGGGCAACCCTGTTTCTGCCGTACTGACCATGTACGTGCTCGTACAACCTATGCTTGCCAAATTGGCGGGACACAGCGCTTGGCAAGCGCCGGAATCTATCCCAGCGATCACGCGCAGCCCCTTTAAAAAAGCACCGGGACGGACGGATTTCCAACGCGGCATTTACCGCATTGAAAATGGTCAATTCGTGGTGGAAAGCACAGGCAACCAAAGCTCTGGCGCGTTCCGCTCAATGAGCTTGGCTAACTGCTTTGTGGTGCTTGAGCGTGAACGTGGCCGCGTGGAAGTCGGTGAAACCGTTCAAATCCAGCTGTTTAACTCAACCCTGTACTAGGAGTGATGGTGGATATTCTCAGCGATGCAGAAATGCTGCGTTACAACCGACAGATCATTCTCAAAGCGTTTGATTTTGAAGGACAAGAGAAACTAAAGCAGAGTTCGATACTGATCCTCGGTGCGGGTGGTTTAGGCTGTGCGAGTAGCCAATACCTAGCGACGGCGGGGGTCGGTCACATCATATTGATTGATGATGATGTGGTTGAGCTTTCCAACCTTCAGCGCCAAGTGCTACACCATGATGCGGATATTGGCCGCGCGAAAGTCGATTCGGCGGCCGATTCGCTGCGTCTGCTCAATCCTCATCTTCATGTCGAGACGATTCAAGCACGTTTAAGTGATGACGAATTGGACGCGCTGATTGCACGCCACGATCTGGTACTCGACGCCTGCGATAATGTGGACACACGCAACCAGCTCAATCGTCTCTGCTTTAAACATAAAACGCCGCTGGTTTCCGGTGCGGCGATTCGCATGGAAGGCCAAGTGAGCGTGTTTACTTATCAAGACCCCACACAGCCTTGCTACCAATGCTTAAGCGCCCTATTCGGCTCATCGGCACTCAGTTGTGTTGAAGCGGGTGTGATGGCTCCAGTGGTCGGCATTATTGGTGCAGTTCAAGCAATGGAAGCCATTAAGGTACTGACTGAATTAGGCACACCTAAGCAAGGTAAGATCTTGATTCTTGATGCGATGAGCATGACATGGCGTGAAATGAACCTGATGAAACTTCCTCAGTGTCCTGTCTGTCATACATCAGAGTGACCGAGCTAAATATTTGAGAACAGATAGAGTGTGGCAACGCTCCAATTTTGGGGTGTTGCCATTCCTCTGCCGCCAAAACTGTGGGTGGCTCGCTGGTTCAGCATCATAAAGGTCGCTACAGTTACCTCAGTTGATGTGTTAAGGAGAGTCGCTATGCCCAATCTCGATGTGCTTGAAATCAAATCCTTTGTTCCAGCTCAGGATTTTACTGCCTCCAAACAGTTTTACTTATCCCTCGGTTTTGAAGTGGTTTCAGAATTTGGTGATGTGGCTTATTTGCGTTTAGGCAAATGTGCATTTTTACTGCAAAACATTCATCAACGTCCCCATCAAGGCAACACCATGATGCATCTGTTAGTGGAAGATGCGCAAAGCTGGTTCGATCACGTCAAAACTTTGCAACTCGAAGAGCGTTTTGAAAGCAAAGTGACTGATCTCATCACTCAACCTTGGGGCATGTTGGAGTTTTGCTTAGTTGACCCGAGTGATGTTCTGTGGCGTATTGGACAACGTATTGTGTAATCACAAAAATAAGGAATAACAATGACCTCCCCACTCGTCACGGCGCAATGGCTGCAACAACATCTGCACGATCCTAATTTAGTGATCCTCGATAGCAGCATCGAGTTTCAAATTCCAGCCGAGTCTGAGAAAGATTGGGTCAACAAGATCCCTAATTCACAGCGCTTTGATTACGACAAAGTGTTTTGCGACCCTGATTCGCCCTTGCCCCATATGATGCCCTCAGAAGAGCGCTTTAACACTCTCGCTCGCGAACTGGGTATCAACCAAGATTCCTTCATTGTGGTGTACGACAATAGCGGCACGTTTGCCTCTCCCCGTGCATGGTGGATGTTCAAAGCCATGGGGTACCACAAGGTGTATATCCTCAATGGCGGATTAACCGAATGGAAGGCTCAGGGTTACAACGTCACTCAAAGCTATCGTGAACCCACCGCAAAAGGCAACTTTGACGGCAAACTCAACCCACAAGCCTTTGTTGATGCGAGCTATGTTCACAAACAGATCGCTAATCCGCACAGCCAAACCATTGATGCTCGCGGATTAGCGCGCTTTTTCGGTGAAGTGCCAGAACCTCGCCCCGGCGTGCGCAGTGGACATATTCCCGGTTCATCCTGCTTGCCTTTTGCAGAGCTCATCACCGGTCACAAGCTGAAAGAGGAAGCCGAATTACGCCCGCTGCTGACTCATATGCTGCCCGAGACAGCACAAGAATATCTGTTTAGCTGCGGCTCAGGCGTCACTGCATGTATTGTGCTGCTCGCGGCGTATGTGTGCGGCTATCAAAACCTCTCGGTTTACGATGGTTCGTGGACGGAATGGGGACAACGGCAAGATCTGCCGATTGAGTAATGTCCGAACATTCAAGCATTAGAAAAAACAAAGGCCACCTCAGTGGCCTTTGTTTTGTGTGCCCTGCAAGATTATTTAATCGATTCAAACCTAAAAAACATGCGACTCTTGCGAGCCAGTGTTAAAAACTGGCTCACTTTTTCATCGATTTCATTCAACCTTATGAACTTAATGCCGTTTGCATCTGCTCATCTAAGTTGAGCACCGTCAAAGCGTTACTTACACTCGTCGCGATCACATCAATCGCGCCGGTGCGCAGTGCGCCCAAAAGAGCAAGCGGTTTACTGTTTTCCGCCGCAATCGCGATCACTTCTGCAATCGGGCGGAACTCATCAATCCCCAAGCCAATCACGCGATCATTCATCACGGTATTGGCGATGCGCCCGTGCACATCAAAAAAATCATGCCCAGCAAAATCCCCGACCACACCTTGATTCAGGCGTGATTGCACCACCTCTTCCGGCGTAAACCAACCCAGATCGACCATGTAGCTGTTTTCACTCATATCGCCAATCCCGACCAGTGCGATATCCGCTTTACGAGCAAGATCGAGCGTTTGCTTCACCGTGCTGTTCTGCATGAATACCCGTTTCTGCTCTGGGTTTTCTGCGTAAGCTGGGGCATACAAGGTTTCCGAGCTGCCGCCGTATTTTTTTGCGAGTTGGCGGCAAATATGGTCAGCGTTAAACATACCGCCACGTGGGTGAATGCCGCCGATGCTGCACACAAATTTGCAATCTCGCGGCGTGATCACCCCAACATGATGTGCTACGGCCGACACATTACGCCCCTGTCCAACCGTCACTACCATGCCGTTTTTTAGCGTGCTGGTGAGATAGTTGGATACCAAACCTGCAACTTGTTGACGCTGCGCTTCATCATTGGGTTGATCAAGGGCAATCAAGGCGCGGCGCACGCCAAAACGTTCGATCAAGCGCTGCTCGATTTTGGCGCTAAACACCGGATGGTATTTCACAGTAATTTCAACAATCCCCTCATCACGGGCTTGCTTGAGCAACCGCCCCACTTTGGCGCGTGAAATGGTGTATTTTTTGGAAATCTCTTCCTGTGTTGCGCCATCTTGATAATAAGAGACGGCGATTTCAGTCAGCAGATCGGTACTTTCAACCGAAATCTCTGGAATTTGGCTCATGGGCTATCCTTCTATGGCAGCGGCCTTGCATGCCGCAGCGCTCAACATTCAGCTCAACATCAGTATGCGCGCTATGTTACTCGCCTTTTTGGAGTGAGCAAATGATCTTAGTCATAACATTTTCTCAGCGTGGTTTTCTCACCTTGGGCGGATAGCCCATGGTGAGGCCAAATTTGAGCAAACGATTTAATGGCAGCAAGGGCTGTGAAGGCGAAAAAAAACTCCGCTCAACGCGTCATAAACCGGGTTGTTGAATTGACTTTCCCGACAGATAGGATAAATATGGCTCCATCATTTACTCAGCGAACGAGCAAATGTTCAGAGCAAAAGTTCGGGCGCTGAAAATTTTGCATTTACTGACTCGCACTCTCTAAATATACCCAAACTACTTGGAGTTGCAGGTAGGCGGCAAGTGAGTTCATCCCCATGAGCATAGAGACACTATGTGATTGGGGTGAACGAACGTAGCCAACACCGCTGCAGCTTCAAGTAGGAAGGGGATAAAGTGATTGAGTCATTCAACTGCTTGCCCTATCTGACCCTCATCGGCAGATAAGCCCAACGAAATAGGACGATCGAAATGAGCAATAAATTAGCGCAACTTCGTAAACTGACCACAGTCGTGGCCGACACTGGTGAAATTGATGCAATCAAAAAATACCAGCCAGAAGACGCAACCACTAACCCTTCTCTGATTCTAAAAGCTGCGCAGATTGCTGAATACGCACCTCTGATTGATCAAGCTATCGCCTACGCAAAAACTCAAAGCAACGACAAAGCACAACAAGTACAAGATACTTGTGACATGCTGGCGGTCAACATCGGTAAAGAAATCCTAAAAACCATTCCGGGTCGTATTTCGACTGAAGTTGACGCGCGTCTTTCTTACGACACCGAGCGCAGCGTAGCGAAAGCACGTCAGCTAGTAAAAATGTACAACGATGCTGGCATCAGCAACGATCGTATCCTGATCAAACTGGCTTCTACTTGGGAAGGTATCCGCGCGGCGGAAATTCTTGAGAAAGAAGGCATCAACTGTAACCTGACTCTGCTGTTTTCTTTCGCACAAGCGCGTGCGTGTGCTGAAGCAGGCGTTTTCCTGATCTCTCCTTTCGTTGGCCGTATCATGGACTGGTACAAAGCTAAAGAAGGTCGTGATTTCGCAGCAAACGAAGATCCAGGAGTACTGTCAGTAACCAAGATCTACAACTACTACAAAGAGCACGGCTACAAAACGGTCGTGATGGGCGCAAGCTTCCGTAACATCGGCGAGATCCTAGAACTGGCAGGCTGTGACCGCCTGACTATCGCACCTTCGCTACTGGCTGAGCTTGAAGCGGCTGAAGGCGAATTGGTTGCAAAACTGGTTGACTCAAAAGGCTCTAAAGCTCGCCCTGCTCCAATGACGCACAGCGAATTCCTGTGGGAACACAACCTAGACGCTATGGCCGTTGAAAAACTGGCTGAAGGCATCCGTAACTTCGCGGTTGACCAAGGCAAACTGGAAGCGATGATCGCGGCTAAGCTGTAATCCTGATTTTGAAGCGAGCTCCGGCTCGCTTCTTTCTGCTTTTTATTTTTGTTGAACGCACCCCGTTCAACCTCCTTTATTGAAATGAGTAACACTATGAATCGCAAACAACTTGCCAATGCTATCCGCGCCCTGAGCATGGACGGCGTTCAAAAAGCTAACTCTGGCCACCCGGGAGCCCCAATGGGCATGGCGGATATCGCCGAAGTGCTGTGGCGTTCACACTTGAACCACAATCCACAAAACCCAAACTGGGCTGACCGCGACCGCTTTGTGCTGTCTAACGGCCACGGCTCTATGCTGATTTACTCGCTGCTGCACCTGAGCGGCTACGAGCTGTCGATTGACGATTTGAAAAACTTCCGTCAACTGCACTCCAAAACACCGGGTCACCCAGAGTACGGTTACGCACCGGGCATCGAAACCACTACGGGCCCACTAGGCCAAGGCATCACCAATGCCGTAGGTATGGCGATGGCTGAGAAAGCTCTGGCCGCGCAGTTCAACAAACCGGGTCACGACATCGTTGACCATTTCACTTATGTGTTCATGGGTGACGGCTGTTTGATGGAAGGTATCTCGCACGAAGCCTGTTCACTGGCGGGTACGCTGGGCCTTGGCAAACTGATTGCGTTCTGGGACGACAACGGTATTTCTATCGACGGTCACGTTGAGGGCTGGTTCTCAGACGACACGCCAAAACGCTTTGAAGCCTACGGCTGGCATGTGATCCCAGCGGTTGATGGTCACGATGCAGACGCCATCAATGCAGCGATTGAAGCCGCGAAAGCAGAAACGTCTCGCCCAACGCTGATTTGTACCAAAACCATCATCGGTTTTGGCTCTCCAAACAAAGCGGGTTCACACGACTGTCACGGCGCGCCTCTGGGCAACGATGAAATCAAAGCTGCGCGTGAATTCTTGGGTTGGGAATATGCTCCATTTGAAATCCCGGCGGACATTTATGCTGCGTGGGATGCAAAACCAGCAGGCGCAAGCAAAGAAGCCGCTTGGGATGAGAAATTCGCCGCTTACGCGAACGCTTACCCAGCCGAAGCTGCAGAATACAAGCGCCGCGTAGCGGGCGAGCTGCCAGCGAATTGGGAAGCAGCAACCAGCGCAATCATCGCTGAACTGCAAGCCAACCCTGCCAACATTGCATCGCGTAAAGCATCACAAAATGCGCTAGAAGCGTTCGGCAAACTGCTGCCAGAATTTATGGGTGGTTCTGCTGACTTAGCGCCATCTAACCTCACCATGTGGTCTGGCTCTAAGTCTCTCACAGCAGAAGACTTCTCAGGCAACTACATCCACTACGGTGTGCGTGAGTTTGGTATGACCGCTATCATCAACGGTATCGCGCTGCACGGTGGCTTTGTGCCTTACGGTGCGACCTTCCTGATGTTTATGGAATACGCGCGTAACGCGATGCGTATGGCGGCACTGATGAAAGTGCAAAACATCCAAGTGTACACGCACGACTCGATTGGTCTGGGCGAAGATGGCCCAACTCACCAACCGGTTGAGCAAATCGCTTCTCTGCGTATGACGCCAAACATGAGCACATGGCGTCCGTGTGACCAAGTAGAGTCAGCGATGGCGTGGAAACTGGCGATTGAGCGTAAAGATGCGCCATCTGCGCTGATTTTCTCGCGTCAAAACCTCGCGCAGCAACCACGCAGCGCAGAGCAAGTGGCGAACATCGCTAAAGGCGGCTACATCCTGAAAGATTGTGCAGGCCAACCTGAGCTCATTCTGATTGCGACTGGCTCTGAAGTGGAACTCGCGGTTGCCGCTTACGAGCAACTGAGCGCCGAAGGCAAAGCCGTTCGCGTGGTGTCTATGCCATCCACCGATGCGTTTGACAAGCAAGATGCCGCTTACCGCGAAGCCGTTCTGCCAGCCGCTGTGACTAAGCGTATCGCGATTGAAGCGGGTATTGCCGACTTCTGGTACAAGTATGTTGGCTTTGGTGGTCGCATCATCGGTATGACCAGCTTCGGTGAATCAGCACCCGCCGGTGAACTGTTCAAACTGTTTGGTTTCACGACTGAAAATGTGGTGAAACAAGCCAAAGAACTGCTGGCGTAATCAAAGCCATTCTTTGTTAAGCAAAGAAAAATCGATGATAAAAAATCCCGCTGCGCCGGGATTTTTTTATTATTTGATTTTTATAAATAGCCCCAAAATAGTGTTCTTTCTCATTCACAAAATTAATCCTAACCGCTTTATGGCCAAACTTATTTGCTCAAAAATAAAACAATTTATGAACTTGTTTTGAATTAACCTCTAATATTCAACTCAATGCACTGAATGATATTACTCTTTTATAGTTAACCTTATATGGCATTTATTGCACAAATAAATAACATAATAAAAAGGTAAATTATGCGAAATATCACTTTATTAACACTTGCTCCCTTCGCTTTTGCTTCACAGGCGGCACAAGTTCTGGACTATTCAGAAACCGACATTTCATCAGCACTAAATATTCCACACTCTGCTGTTCATTCAGTCGCTAACCGCAAGTTGAGCTATCAGGATCTCAACCGTGTTGAGATTGGTAAGCAGGTTTTTGTTCGTAAACAACAATTACATTATGGAATCCCTGTTTATGGGCACTCTATTGTCGCAGATCTTTCTACACAAGGGGTTGTTCAACCTATCGCAGGTCACGTGGTCACGGGGATCGAGGAGGATATTGATTCAACATTACCGATGATCAGCGCCAAACAAGCGATTGAAATTGCTACGGGTGCATCACAAGGGTATACAGTATCCACATCGCAATCCAATGATGCGCAGGCTGATTTACTGATCTGGTTAGATGAACAAAAGAACGCACGTTTAATTTACAAGGTCGATGCGCTCCAGATAAAGAACCATCACCCATCACGGCCTATTACTTTTGTCGATGCTAAATCAGGGGAAATTGTCGATAAATGGGAAGGCATTGCTTTTCATCAAGCTGAAGGTCCGGGCGGAAATCAAAAAAGCGGTCGTTACTATTTTGGTCCCAACACAAAATTTGGTGGATTCCAAGTAAATCATCAGTGCCAGATGGATAGTGAGAACGTAATAACACTGAATATGAACAATCAAGAATGGGGAGGACAGGTTCATCGTTTTAATTGCAGCATCAATAACTACCGTGCAGTAAATGGAGCTTATGCACCGATGAACGATGCTCATTATTTTGGGCAGCGTGTTTTCAATATGTATCAAGAGTGGATTGGTGCTCGCCCTATTCGCCAAAAGCTCACAATGCGCGTTCACTACGCTTCAAATTATGGCAATGCGTTTTGGGATGGTCGACAAATGACTTTTGGTGATGGCAATAGCTATATGTATCCACTCGCAACGTGGGATGTGATTGCCCACGAAGTAAGCCATGGCTTTACTGAACAAAACTCAGGACTCGAATACCGTGGGATGTCTGGGGGAATGAATGAATCCTTTTCTGATGTAGCAGCTGCAGCACTCAGCCAGTATGTACACGGTAGTTTTAACTGGAAAATGGGCGAGCACGTAATGAAGCACTCCCCTGCGATGCGGTACTTCATCAATCCAAGTCACGATGGAGCATCGATCGAACATATAAACCAATACTATAACGGCATTGATGTTCACCACAGCTCCGGCATTTTTAATAAAGCCTTCTATCACTTAGCAACGAGTGCGGGCTGGGACATCAAAAAAGCCTTCATTGCTTACGCGACAGCAAATCAACTGTACTGGCAATCTAACTCTAACTTCCAGCAAGGTGCAGAAGGAGTGTGTAAAGCCGCACAAAAACTAGGGTATGATAGCGCAGCCGTTGCATCTGCGTTTTCTCAAGTTGGTGTTCAGGTAGTCAATTGCACAGAATCACAGCCAACACCCACACCTAAACCAGAATCAGGCCTGACAGAACTCAAAATCAATGAACCATCAATGGTGCAGCCAACAGCAGACCATCAACAGCCGTTCGTATTACGCCAGTCCCCATCAGGTAAAGTTTGGATTCAAACATACCATGGCCTTGGCAATGTCAACATGTATGTTGCACTTAATCGCCAAGCAAGTCTGTCCGACTATGACTGCATGTCGAGTAACGAAGGTAATCACGAATATTGTGAATTCAACAATATCAAGGATGCCGATATTTATATCCTCGTGACAAACACACAAGGAGCTTCAGAAGCTTACGTTGCAGTAAGCGCAGAATTAGAAACGCCGCAACCCAAACCTGTACCTCAAAACCACTGTGACGCTCTATCAGAGTGGTCTCCTTACCATTACTACCCTGCGGGGACTGCTGTGAAATACTGGGGGAATCGCTTTATTTCCATGCATGACAACTGGGGAGAGAATCCATACAGTAATTATTGGGTGTGGGCTTTTGAAGGTAGTTGCTAGTAATAACCCCCAAAACAATCACCACCGCTAAAGGCGAGGGTTTATGGATAACAACAAAATCCCGCTGCGGCGGGATTTTGTTGTTATTAAAGCTGCCATAACGATCAACTGGCTTTTCTCTCGTGTTAGAGCGACAATCGCGCCATTCGTGAGCCAAGCTCAAACCAAAGCAACACAGAAGTAGAACCACCGCAATGACCACCTCTTCCACTGTAATTATTGGATTGCACAACCCGAAAAGCCCAACCAACGTCGGCGCAGTAATGCGTGCTGCTGGCTGCTACAACGCCACTCAAGTGCGTTACAACGGTACGCGTTATGCTCGCGCCGTGAAATTTCAGACCGACACTCAAAATAGCCATGAACGTATTGGATTGGTCGAGATGAACGACCTCACCGCGGGATTGGATAGTGAAGTCAAAATCGTCTGTGTCGAACTGGCGGTAGGTGCAACCGCGCTGCCTCACTTTACGCATCCAGAGCAAGCGATTTATCTGTTTGGCCCCGAAGATGGTTCGCTGCCGCAAGAGGTGGTCGATCAAGCGCATCATGTGGTTTACGTGCCCACCCACGGCTGTATGAACCTCGCCGCCACCGTCAATGTTGTGCTGTATGACCGTTTAGCCAAAAGCCTCGGTGAGATTGACGATCAAGCACAAGTGATCGCCAATCGAGATAATAAAAATCGGTTGAAGGTGAAAAGCTAAACCGCGTTCACTCTTTACGTTAGCGATAACGAAAATGCTTCATGCCACTCCCCCTTTTAGGGGGAGGATGGGAGGGGGTATTTCACGCCAGCCTTACTCAACTGTGTGCAAACTTTACATCAGCGACAACTAAAATACCCCACCCTAACCCTCCCCTAGAAGGGGAGGGAACTGGATTTGCGGTCATTTGGATTTTGTGGCTGATTGTGAACTGATAACACGTTTATGGACAGAAACGTGCTAGATTATTATGCTCACTCGCCAGGCTACGATTAGCAAAAGTAAGTCAAAAGGCAAGACATGCCCCATTTTTCTGTTTTTGTTTTACCTGAACATGATTACGCATTCAAAGAACTAGATTCAAGCCTTACAATTACTTTCCTAGGTAAACGAACCAACTCAAAGCTATCTTCGCTTAACCCCGCGACTGAAGAGTTAAAAGTATCTTCATTTTCATCAAATGATGCTGCCACAATACTCTGTAACCCGCGAGTTTTTGCTAAGGTGTCAAGCATTTGATTCACACTCTTGGTACTCATAGAGTGCTGTGCTGGCTCATCAAACAGTATTAGCCCCGGATGGTTCCCTCCTTGAGATGCCGATGCTTTATATAGTGCAATCAAGTAAGACCAAATAAGCCTTACAAAATCACTCGCTGATGAGTCAGATTTAATATCGGCCACACTTGCACTTTGCTTTTTCTGAAGCTCCGTAGGTGTTTCTAGCTGCTCTCTTAGCTCTATGTCACTTAGATATGGGAGAAGTGTTCCTGGCTTCACTTCGATTTCGTCGACTACAGCACTTCGGTAGCCAAATTTGGAAGCTAATGACTTAAACTCAGTCGAGAAAGCGTTAATCTTGCCCCAGTCATTTCCTGTGAAGCTATGTTTTGAAAGTGAAGCTATCTCTGAATTTAACTTCTTATAGTGTTTAGCTAAAGACGCCAATGTTTCTAGGTGCCCCTTCACTTTCTCTTCAAGCTTTTGCAGTTCTGTCTGTCGGTTTTCTATAACGATTTTCTTTCTAATATCAGCTTCTTTGATGCTGTTCGTTGATTTAATGTCTCGTTTCAGTGAGATGAGCTCTTTTCTAAACTTAGCCACCTCTCGATTTATGGTTAGTAGTTGACCTTTGTCTCGCTCAATTGTTTTTTGGAGGCCATCAATTAACGACTTAGTCATCTTCTTTTGGTTGTCTAAGTGAGTGATATTTTCTTCTAGTGACATCGGCATAGCTACGCTATCCGGAGAAATTAAAATATCATCAATTAGATTGAGACAGGTATGGCACCTACCTTTGGCAAAATCCAGCTCTGCTTCATCCACACCAAACTTGACTAACTTTCTGGTAAGTTTGTTGCCTTTCAAATCTTTTTCGATACTCTCTAAGCTTTCTTTATACTGACCAAGCTGAGACTCATTAATTTTAATCTGGCTCCCACACATCCCCTGCATGAGCAAAAGCTCATCGATTCTATCTTGAACTGATTCGATTTTGGCTACTAAGTCCGGCGAGTCGTCAGAGAGCTGTGACTTCTCATTTTTCACAACCTCATACATTTCTTGGTTTAGCTCAGCTTTAACCTGTTCAAAAGGTTTAACCTCTAAACCTACTCTTTCACCTATGGTTACCAGTTTCGGGTCAAACTCGACTGATGGTGCTTTACTCACCCCAGAAACAGACAAGCCTTTATTTTCTGCTGAAACCTTAATTTCAGTTGCAGACTCAGACCACTCACTGAGTACCCTAGCACGCTGAGATTGCAGTTCATTGAGCTTTTTGGTGTTCCTGAAACTATCGAGATCTAGCAGAAAACTAGCGACCTTTTCTCGCATCCCACTTACTCCATAATATGGGATATTAGCAATGTAATCTGTCCAACCTCTTTTCTGTTCAATAAGTAAAGCCGAGAAGACTGATTGCAAATACAGCTTGGTCTCTTTACCTTTATTATCTGACAAGTTAGGAAGTTCAAAGCCTAAGAACTTTTCAAGATATGCAAAAAAACCTCGGTATTCATCTTGGGCAGAACCCGCATCATGCAAAAACGTATATTGGCTTCTGAAGTTTGATAAAGATTCGTTAGTCAGATATGCACCTTCAATAATCTGAATCAGTTTTGTATCAACAGCGTCCGATTTGATAGCGCGTTTTAATGTTATGATTTGCCCCTGTTTGTTCTCTAGCTCTAAATAGACCGTAGAACTCACAACTCGCTTTTCTTCACCATCTAAATCAAATCTATCTTTTAGTGCATATGGTAGAGCTGCACTTCCTTTAGACCCGATAATCTCTTCCATACCAAGAGCATAAATTAACGAGTTAACGAAAGTACTTTTTCCTGATGAGTTGTCACCACGAATAATGTTTAGACCAGGACTGAACGGAATTCTATACCCGTAATCTTGGTTGTCTGTAGCAGATAACGTTACAAATAATTGGTTAAACTTCATCTACCCACCTTTTAGCTGCATTACTTACCATTGTTTCAGTGATTTTTTTTGCAATTACTTTCAGTTCTTTCGCTTCTGAATCAAACAACTCAATCAGTTTTGACCCTGCTATAAAATTCTCAGACTTCGCAGTTAGCTGATATGCACCATTACTAGTCCTTTCAAGCAAACCTTCTGAGGTTGCATAGCTAAGTGCCATATTGAGTGATGGATCAATGCCCCATACACCTACTAGAAGCTCTTTTTTCTCAGCGGACACCTGTAATGCTTTCATTCTTTGAGGCTCAAGCATTGCCCAATTAAACAAGTGCAATTTAAGAAGACTCGCTTTACCACCGCTACAACACAATTTCAAAATCAAAAGCAACTTTCCAATTTTGTACATTGGTCTCAACTCAGGGATTACTGCCGATTTTTTTCTGTTAAATATCAGTTTGCTCACTACTCAATCCTCATTGGGCATTCTGCAATCCACCTCGCCACCATGTGCTTGGTAATCGACACCAAATCTTCGTATTCAATCGTTGAAATGTGAGGGTCTTTTTGAAATCGACCAATCAGCTTTTCTTCAATTGAAGAAACTAACCTTTGAGGACTGTCTTCCCATGTCATCGACACTTCTTCTACCTCGTCCTCAAAATTGTTTACAAGCTTTGCTATACGCTCATAGAGCTCTGGTGATTGGTTAAAAATACGCCTTAAAATTTCGTACCCTTTGAGGTATTGCTTTTTGGTCAATTCATTAAGTCGTTGATGTGTTTTAGGCTTATAAACATTATTGATAGAGCTTCTGACTTCATTTTTTTCGAAAATATTTTCGTCATACTCTGTCGTTAGTTCAGGTTCTGGAATTACTTCACCTTTAGCACTCGTAAAACACAGTTGCTGACCGTTCACCACCTGCAGCTGTCTTATATCCTGAATAAAGTAATCTAGGTCTTTTACTAGTACTTGGAAGTCATCAGCTATAAATGCCAACCCTTGCTCTTTGACTTCAGCTTCTTTCTTTCTCGCATGCGCATGAATGTCATGTTTTCCGATACGAGGAGTAATGAATAACCACTGAGAAATCTTGCAATCACCTATATGCTTGATTAGAGCTTCTTCGTTCTTAGCAAGCTTACCAATGTCGGTCGTCATCTTGTCTCGCTGCTTCTCATGAAGAATCCCAGCGCTATATTCTTCATCAGGACAATAGCACTGAATCATAATGCCCTCGTCCAGAACAAAGCCTTCAATGCCTAGATCACCCGGAGACGCTACCATATCTTGATAGGTGTCATATCTCTTTTTAAAGACCGACTGGATCAACCTTTCCCATCTGTCACCGTCTAATAGGCCAACATCAGTGTAAATCATATATTTTGAGCACCCATCACATATAAATAACCCTCATGATACGTGCTCGGTTACATCCAGTTAATCCTTAATTTTTAGAGGGTTAAACGCCATAGCCATATATGTGATTAACACCTCGGTACACACCACGTTAATTAACTTATTTATCATTACAAAAACAAATAATGGATAATCAGACCTCACCAGAAAACTGTATATAAAAACAGTATAACTCTGTGATTATAATGTCTATTAGAAACTTAAAAGACGGCCACAAAAACTTGGCTTTGTGAATGCTACCTACAGGGCCGGGCTAGTAAGCGGATTCGCAAGCGCTTCACTACTAAAGGCGAAGCACTTGCGTTCGAAAAGTTCACTATGGCCGAGGTTGATGAGAAACCTTGGCTTGGTGATAAGGTCGAGCTTAGAAGCTTGGTTGATATGATTGACCTTTGACAAGAACGTCATGGCCAATCACTTGCCCACTCTAAGTACATAGAGCTCTTGAACAAGCGGCAGAAAATCAAGAGGTTAATCATTGCTGGCACGAAAAGGGGCACTTCTGAGCTAACCCCATCCACTAGCTAGCTCTTACTCAAGAATTCCCCCATCACCTCCCCCTCAACTCCTCCAACTGCTTTTTCAGCATGGCGGGCAGTGAATAGAGCAACAACAGGCGCAGAGCGTGGTTAATCATCACAAACGCGGGCTCCATTCCGAGCAGTAAGGCGACGGCGGTCATGGCTTCTACACTGCCGGGAACCCAAGAAAGCAGCAGCACGACCCATGATTTATCGATCAAAATAGAAAAGACGCCGGAGACGCCCACCGCGACCAAAAGGCCAATCATGGTGACCATTACCCCTGCGCGGGAATACGCCATGGCTTCGCGCAGTGTGGTATCGGCAATGCGTGAGCCGATCAAAATGCCGAGCAAAGCGGTGGCGAATATCACCATCCATTTCGGCAGTTGCATATCAATGCCGGTGGCAAAGCCATTAAAGCTGGCGGTGATGAGTAACGCTGCCAACATATAAGGCGCAGGAATGCCGAGTAAGGTGGAAGCTTTACCCAGTAGCAAGCTCATAAGCGCCAGAGCCAAGAAAATAAGCCAAGCGTAAACGGTCAAGCTGCCGTCTACGGATGCGCTATCCGGCGCGCTGTTGGAGATCAACAGTGCCAATAAAGTGAGGATCATCAGGCGCACAGAGTGGGAATAGACCACTTTGGCGGAAGGCTTTTCGCTTGATTCGCTGATCACCAAAATTGCAGCCATCGCACCCGGTACGGCACCGAGTAGAGATTCAAACGGCGTCCAACCCTCTTTTTTGGTGAGCCACAAATAGCTACTGATGATTTGCAGCGTTAAACAGCACACCAAACCCACGATCACCGGCAAGGTTAAGGTGGTACCTAGCTCGCTCAAACTGATAGTCGCACCGACACTGATCCCAAGCACGACTTGCACAAACAGCAGCAGCCACGGCGGCGTATGAATAGTTAGCCAACGCTTCTTGTGCAGCACAATAACCAAACCCGAGGCAATAAACATTTCAGACAGTGGGATGGAGAGTAGCGTCCCTGCCCCCGCAGACACGGCGGCGATAATCAAGATTTGAATAAAGAGTGTGAAAGAAGCTCTTTCGGACATGCTGTGTTTCCTTTAGGCCTTATCGCTCAGTGACGCTTTCGCGGCCGAGTGAGCAAACTTGACCACATTCTCAAACGCGGCCTGAAAGTAGATCTCGTAGCTGTTTTTCTCCACATAACCGAGATGCGGCGCGCACAGCACATTGGGCAAACTCAGCAGCGGCTCATTGTTGGGTAACGCGGGCTCGTTTTCGTACACATCGACCGCGGCTTGGCGCGTTGGGTTAGCCTGCATCACTGAGTAGAGTGCGCCCGACTCCACCAGTTCAGCTCGGCTGGTATTCACAAACAGCGAATCGGGTTTCATGGCAAGCAGATCTTGCTTGGTCACAATGCCACGCGTGGCGTCATTCAAACGTAAGTGCAGTGAAAGTACATCGGCTTTAGCAAAAAACTCGGCTTTATCGGCGGCAGCTTGATAACCCAACTCAAGCGCTTTTTGCCGCGAGGCTTCACTGCCCCACACCAAGATTGGCATACCAAATACGTGACCAAATTGAGCAATGCGCTGGCCGATTTTGCCTAACCCCCAAATGCCCAAGGTGCGACCAGAGAGGGTTCGACCTAACCCTAATCCGCCATTTTGCTGCCAATGGCCTGCGTGTAACTGCTCGATATAACTTGGCAAATGGCGCGAAGCGGCAAGGATTAAACCCCAGCACAGCTCCGCTGGGGCAACAGGAGAGCCGATGCCTTCTAACACGGTCACGCCATAACGCTCACACAGTGCCACATCAATATGGTTGCTGACTTTTCCGGTCTGGCTGATGAGTTTTAAATTCGGCAGATGAGCCAAAAGATTTTCAGTGATTGGGGTGCGCTCGCGGATCAGCACCAAAGCCTCAAAAGCTTTCAGGCGCTCAATCAATACCGTTTCATCGCTCACACTGTCATTGAATACGGTGACGTCATGCCCTTGTAAGCATTGAAAGGCGTTTAAGCCACGCACCACATTTTGGTAATCATCTAGAATCGCAATTTTCATCTCACGTCCTTGTGGCTAAAGGTCAATCCAGTAGCGTGCCAGTAAAGAGGGGAAATACTCTCCGGTGATCGTGCTTTCAAACACACCGCCGTTGCTTTCAATCACTCGGCGTGATGCGTGATTATCGCTATCGGCAACCAGCAACACGCGTTTTAAGCCTAAGCGTTTGGCTTCTATCAATCCAAGGCGCAGCATTTCGCAGCCAATGCCCTTGCGGCGCGCACTGGGTGCAACATCGTAGCCAATATGCCCCGCTTCGTTAGTAAGAAATGGCGTATCAATGTGGTGACGCAAACGCAGCGCACCCAAAATCTTGCCTTGTTGATCTTGATACCAAAAATAGCTGCAAGGCACGTAGCCACAAGGCAGGTTTTGGCCGTGGGCGTGGTCATCCAGCAGTTGCACGTAGTCGGCAAAATTCTCATCGCCTTGGCGGTAAAAATCACAGTTGATCGGGTCGTGGCGCTGAAAATCTTGGAAGAACTCGGCAAACGCCGCTTCATCCTGCAAAGTTAATCGAGTTAACGGCATAGTCTCTCCTTGACGAATGATTGAGCGCGAATTTAAAGCGCCAGATAGCGTGGATACAGGCGTTGGAACTCTTGAATCGCGATTTTATCAGCAACGGTTTCCACCGCACTTGGCGCAATCGGCGTCCAAAAAACTTCATCCGCCTCGTGGCAGGCGATCTCACCTTGCCATTGATCCACCACGTAATAGTGCAGCAGTTGCAGCTCAAATTCTGTCGGATGATAGAGCGAGCAGAGATAAACGCTGCGCGTAGCGTCCACGCCTAACTCTTCTTGCACTTCACGCTGCAACGCTTGCGCTTGGTTTTCTCCCGCTTCGATATGCCCACCGGGGATCGCGATGATATTAGGATCGCTCGCTTTGGTTGCTGAGCGACGTTCGAGTAGACAAGTGCCCTCTTTGATCAGCAAAAAAGAGACACATTCGGCCACGGGCAATCTTGTTGTCGTTTTTTCTACAGACACAGCTTTCTCCTTAAATCCTTTCATGATGGCGAGTGAGCTTAGGCCATGCTCGGGTGTAAACGAGTCCAACCCACCAGTAAAAGTGCAGCAAATACCAGCCAAACCAAGGTGGCACAGACCAGTGTGCCAGTAAGGCTCAAGCGGTAACTAAAGTAATACACCGCAAGAAGATACGCCGCATAAGGGATAAGCGAATACAGCCCAAACAGCGCGGTAGTGCGCAGATCTTCCATAGTGCGTTCGGTGCCAACAATGTAATGGGCGATTAAAGCAAAGGTGGGAAATAGCGGCACAAGGCCAGAAATAAAAAAGCTTTTGGTTTTCGATAACAGGGCAATGATCAACACCGCAAGCGCTCCAAGCAAGCACTTGAAAAACAAAGCCGCCATGACATTTCCTTTTGTCAGAACAGGTTACAGGCAACCACTATAAATCACTCTCCCGTTAAGAAGAACTGCTCATTAACCAGTTTGTTAATTTCTCTGCAACATTTTTCCGAACCTGAGTAAAATGGCCGCCTCAGTTTTGATTCAGCGGCTTCTTTTAGTTGCGACATGTAGGTACGGCATGAAATTAGGAAAACGGCTGACTCAGTTAGTCCAACACGTAAAACACGACTACGACCAGATTTGGGATTGCTGTTGCGACCACGGTTTACTCGGTGCGGCGTTACTCAAACAGCACCCTAGCACCACAGTGCATTTTGTCGATATCGTTCCCTCTTTGATTGAGAAGGTCACGCTCGATTTAACCCGCTATTTTCCTGCCACGACCAACTCACCGCGCTGGCGCACTTACTGCCTTGATGTGCGCGATTTGCCACTCGAAGCCAACGCAGGATCGCATCTCGTCATTATCGCCGGAGTGGGCGGAGATTTGATGATGGAATTTATTGCCGAGCTTGCCAAGCGTCACCCGAGCATGACGTTTGAGCTGCTGCTGTGCCCGGTTCACCACACTTATACGTTGCGCGAGCAGTTAATCGCGCTTAATGCGGAGCTGAAAAGCGAGCGTTTAGTGGAAGAGAATCAGCGCATTTATGAGCTACTGCATGTGCAGATCCATCCCAGTTCGGGGGCTTGCTCTCACCCTCTCTCTTTGGTCGGTGAATTGCTTTGGCAAACAAACGGCGCAGATCAACAGAAGATCGCACAGCGTTATTTACAGCAGTTGCAGCAGCACTATCAGCGCAAAGCACAAGGCGGTGATGCAGGTGCAAAGCAGTGTTGGCAAGCGTATCAGGCTGTGGAGATCATTCAGCACATGGATGCCACTCTAGAACTCGCTCAATAGGCTAGAAAGATGAAAGCACTCAATGATTTGAATTTGTTTGTCGAAACCGCGCGCCAAGGCAGTTTTTCTAAAGCCGCTAACAGCCTATCACTTACAACCGCCGCCGTGAGCGCTGCGATCCGCCGCTTGGAAGAGCAAGTGCAATTTCCGCTGTTTGTGCGCTCGACGCGACATATTCGTTTAACTCATGAGGGTGAAATCTTTCTCGCCAAAACCCAAACCGCACTGGCCACCTTGCAAGAGGGTTTAGATCAGATCGCTTGTGCGCGTGGCCAGTTGGCTGGCCAACTGCACATCAGCGCGCCTTCCGATTTGGGGCGTAATTTGCTGCTCGACTGGATTGATGAATTTATCGCGCGGCACCCGAATGTCACGGTGAAACTGGATCTCTCCGATCGTCTCACGGATATGTACGCCAATCCGGTCGATATCGCGATTCGTTATGGTCAGCCAGCCGATTCTAATTTGGTGGCAATGTTGCTGTGCGATTCTAACGAGCGCGTGTTGTGTGCTTCGCCAGAGTATTTGGCCGCTCACCCGCCCATTCTGCATCCTGACGATTTACAGCATCACAACTGTCTGTGCTTTATGTTGGCCGATACACTACACAACAAATGGATTTTGAGCCGTAATGGTGAAACGCACAGTGTGGTGGTGCAAGGCAACCCTGCCTGTAATGATGGCGAAGTGGTACACAGATTGGCGGTAAAAGGCAAAGGGATTGCCAATAAATCGCTGATGGACATCAGTCAGGACATTATTGATGGGCGTTTAGTGCGGATTTTGCCGGAATGGGAAAGCGGCCCAGTACCCATTTATATGGTGTGTGCCGATCGACGTTTGATCACCCCAACCATTCGCGCTTTTCAGGAGTTCATTCGTGAAAAAGGCTGTCAGCAACGACGTGCGGTACTGACAGCCATTCAAGAGCGAGAGCAAAATCCTCGTTAGCCAACAAAAGTCAGTGGGCGTAACTGCAGGTATTCCAACATCTCGCGCTCACCGATCTTTTGCTGAAAATGCTGGAAATGGGCGCTCTGTTGGTGCTTTTGCAAGCTCTCTTCCGAACACCAAATTTCCTGCATTAAAAACAGCCCCTCAATCGAGTTGTCACGATACAGCTCATATTGGCAACACCCCTCTTCATTGCGACTAGGCTCAAGGAGCGCTTCGAGCAGCGCTTGCACTTGCTGCGCTGAATCGGGGAAGGCTTTGATTTCTGCGAGTAAATGGATCATAACTTACAGCTCGGTAAAGACCGCTTCCGCAGGCCAACGTGATTTAGGTAGTTTGGCGTTGAAGTCGCCTTCACTGTGGAATCCTAGTGGTACAATCACCACGCTGTTGAAGCCTTTTTCGGTTAAGCCAAACTCTTCGTTCAGCACTTGAGCATCAAAGCCTTCAATCGGAACCGCATCAATCCCCATCGCCGCAGCACCCAGTAGCAGTGTACCCACGTTGAGGTAAACTTGTTTTTGCATCCAGTGCTCAGCATCGTTCAGGGTCTCACGGTGTAGATTAACGAAATAGCTGCGTCCGCCATGCATGCCATTTTTTGCTTCTTCGTTAGCAAAACGGCCATCTTGATCTTCGTTCTCCAGCAGTGAGAGCAGATAAGCATCATCAATACTGGTTTTGGCACAAAACACCATCACGTGCGATGCATCTAAAATTTTGCGCTCGTTAAACGAAAAACCGCCTTGCGTTGCTTTGGCAATGCGTGCTTTGCCTTCATCACTGCCGGCCAGAATAAAATGCCAAGGTTGCGAGTTCACGCTAGAGGCACTCATGCGTACCAACTCTTTCAAATCTGCAACTTGCTGTTCAGACAGCTTGCGGCTAGCGTCAAACGCTTTGGTGGAATAGCGAGACTGCGACGCTTGTAGAATATTCATGTTTCACTCCTAAGGAAATTCTCTATACCCTTCCTACTTGAAGCTGCAGCGGTGTTGGCTACGTTCGTTCACCCCAATCACATAGTGTATCTATGCTCATGGGGATGAACTTACTTGCCGCCTACCTGCAACTCCAAGTAGTTTGGGTATATGACCTGCCATTGCAAGTCGTCTGGGTAAAGATGGCGCTAAGATATCTGACTGACACACAACAAGAAACCACCTGCTGCTTGAATCATTTTCAAAAATTTTTTGATAATCCAACCTTGAATAGGCCAGCTACATGTTTGGGATAGCGAATAGCACCTAAAAAAGAGGCTGACCTGTGCGATCAGCCTCTATCCATAAATTGTCTCGTCACTTTGAGTTAATGTGCCGAGAAGCGTTTACGCATCACCACGTAATAGAGCACAGGAATGACCAATAAAGTCAGTACGGTGGAGACAAAAATCCCGAAGATCAAGCTGATCGCCAGACCGTTGAAGATAGGATCATCGAGGATAAACACCGCACCAATCATGGCCGCCAGAGCAGTCAGCATAATCGGTTTTGCCCGTACCGCCGCAGATTGAATGACCGCTTCAGAGAACTCCATGCCCTGCTCTACCTGTTGGTTGATGAAGTCCACCAACAAGATTGAGTTACGCACAATGATCCCCGCCAACGCTATCATCCCAATCATGGATGTCGCAGTAAATTGCGCCCCTAGCAAGGCATGACCGGGCATGACGCCGATGATAGTCAGCGGGATCGGAGCCATGATGATGAGTGGCACGAGATAAGATTTAAACTGTGCAACCACCAGTAGATAAATCAGCACCATGCCCACAGCGTAAGCAATACCCATATCGCGGAAGGTTTCGTAAGTCACCGTCCATTCGCCATCCCATGCCACAGCAACACCGCTTAGGCCGTCTGGTTGATGGATGTAGTACTGCTCCAGCCCCATTTGTTCATCAAGCGCGAAGCCAATCTCAAACATGCCATACAGTGGGCTATCCAAATTGCCGGACATATCGCCGACCACCATCACCATAGGCACCAAGTTTTTGTGCACGATGTAGTCGTCCATACGGGTTTGGCGTACTTCAACCAGATCGGAAAGCGGATAAGCGTAACCGTTTTGGCTACCCACTTTCATATTCAGCACCTGCTCTAAGCGCACTTTGGCGGTTTCGGTTGCTTGAATCTGGATCGGAATCGGGTACTTACTGTGTTCACTGTGCAGATAAGTAATGGGCTTACCGCCCACCGCCGTCGCCAACGCATCGACAATCGAGGCATAAGCCACTTGCAAATGCGCAGCCTTACTACGGTCAATCACCACCTGCCATTTCTCATGCATTTCCGGCAAGTACATGTCCACATCAACAATGTCTTTCGTTTCACGGAAAATTTCCCGTACGTGGCGCGCTGCGTCGTTGCGAATTTCTTGTGTAGGACCATACACTTCCGCCAAAATCGGCGACCAAACTGGCGGTCCTGGCGGCACTTCTACCACTTTGACTTTGCCGCCAAAACGCTGCGCAATTTCATTCAGTTGTGGGCGCAGTTGGCTGGCGATGGTGTGGCTATCTCTGTCGCGCTCTTTGCGCCCCAGCAAGTTGACTTGAATATCGCCTTGGTTGGCTTGGTTACGCATAAAGTAATGGCGCACTAAACCGTTGAAGTTGATCGGTGCAGCCGTGCCGGCATAAATTTGGTAATCCCGCACTTCAGGAACGTCATTCAGCGCCGCCCCCATCTCAAACAGCACCCGTTGTGTTTTTTCTAGCGAACTGCCTTCGGGCATATCGAGCACAATCTGGAATTCCGATTTGTTATCAAACGGCAGCATTTTCAACACTACGGCTTGGAACACTGGTAGCAGTACGGAACCGGCAATCAGAGCCAGAATGGTCAGCAGCAAAAACAGTCGGTTACGCCCCTGTTTTGGTGCAGTGACAAAAGGCGACATAATTTTGTGGAAAATGCCATTCGCCGCTTTGCCTTCTTCATGATGATGCCCCGCCTTGAGGAATTTACCCGCCAGCCAAGGAGAAAGTACAAAAGCTACCGCAAGGGAAATCAGCATCCCCATTGAAGCGTTAATTGGAATTGGGCTCATGTACGGCCCCATCAAGCCTGACACAAACGCCATCGGCAACAAGGCCGCAATAACAGTTAGGGTAGCAAGAATGGTTGGCCCACCGACTTCATCTACCGCAGGGGGAATGAGTTCCGACAACTTGCTTTTGTCCATCGCCATATGCCGGTGAATGTTCTCCACCACCACAATCGCATCATCGACCAAGATACCGATGGAAAAAATCAGAGCGAATAGCGACACACGATTGAGAGTAAAACCCCATGCCCAAGACGCAAACAAGGTAATCATCAAGGTGACGATAATCGCCATACCGACCACAATCGCTTCACGCCAGCCCATAGTCAGCAGCACCAAAATCACCACTGCCGTGGTGGCGAAAGCGAGTTTTCCAATCAAGGTATTGCTTTTATCGGCGGCAGTTTGTCCGTAATCGCGAGTGATATCCACATCAATCCCTTGCGGGATCAGTTGGTTTTCAAGGCTGACTAGGCGCGCCTCCACCGCTTTGGCGACATCGACCGCGTTTTCTCCCCCTTTCTTAGCCACCGCAATCGTAACTGCAGGATGAATTCCGTCGCGATCGCCTGTCCATACATTTTGAGTAGGCGTGTTAACCCCAAAGGAAACGCTCGCAATATCTTCCAGATAAACGGGTGTGCCATTGTGTAACCCAACCACCAACTGTTTCACTTCTTCCACCCGAGTTAAGAACTGGCCAACTTGCACCGGAAACTCTTGGTTATCGTGGGTTAAACGCAGCATCGGTGAGCTTTGATTCGCCGCCGGCAAACTTTGATTGAGTTGATCTAACGTAATACCAAAGCTGTTCATTTTGGCAGGGTCAAGACGCACATCAACAATGGTATTTTGTCCGCCAACCGTGTAGATATCACGCGTGCCGGGAATACGTTTCAGCTCAGTTTCTAAACCATGCGCAACTTGTGTGAGTTGCTGTTGATCGAAGCGGTCACTCTTCTCTGCCAAGGTAATGGTCACAATCGGTACATCTTCAATTCCTTTCGGTTTGATGATGGGCTCACCCACCCCAACGCCTTGCGGCATCCAATCCTTGTTGGAATAGAGTTTGTTGTAGATCCGCACCACCGCATCATTACGCGGTACACCCACTTTAAAAATGGCAACAATCATTGCGCCATCCGGCTGAGAAAACGAGTAGATCTTATCGATCCCTTCAATTTCGGAAATCACTTGTTCTGCCGGTGAGGTGACCAAACTTTCCACTTCACGAGGAGAAGCGCCGGGAAATGGAATATAGACATCCGCGAAAGTCACATCAATCTGCGGCTCTTCTTCTTTCGGAGTCACCATGACCGCAAATAACCCCATCAGCAAACCGACTAAGGCAAGCAGTGGTGTCATGGCTGAATTTTGAAAGGCCGCAGCGATGCGACCCGAAATACCGAGTCGACTATCCATGTCATTCACCTTTTGCTGTTACTGCTCGTGTAGCAACCACATCACCTTGTTCAAGGCCAGAAAGCACTTCAACGTAGTCGCCATAATTTTGCCCCAAACGTACTGGGTTAAGTGCACGTTGGCCGTTATTCACTCGGTACACGGCACTCAATTCGGCGCGGCGCAAAACGGCGCTGTTAGGAACCACTAAGACTTCTCGTTGACCATAATTGAATTCGGTTTTCACCCACATACCAGGGACAAGTGCGGCAGTTTTCTCCGGCAGCTCAAGCCGAGTCTTGAAGGTATGTGATTGCGGATCGGCATAGCTAAACAAACTAAATTCTGTTGGCTTGAGTTGCTCACCTTGCGCGGTACGCACAGTAAATTGATCGACTTGAGAAACAAAAGGTTGATAGCGCTGAGGAATTTCCGTTTCCACTCGCAGTTCATCGAGCGAAAAACCACTAAGCAATGGCGTACCCGGTGCAACGGTTTCACCCAACTCCACCATGCGCTTGGTAACAATGCCATCATAAGGTGCGGTGATATTAGTGTAACCCAAAGACTCTTTGGCTTGTTCCACCGCCGCTTGCGCAGATTTCACTGCGGCATCCGCACTGCGCGCGCGCGCTTCGGCACTGTCCATTTGATCTTTAGAAATCGCCCCTTTGGGAAAAAGTTGGCGATAGCGGTTTAGCTGCGCTTGCGCTTCACGATTTTGTGCATTGGCACTCGCCAGTTGGGCTTTAGCCGCATCAAGCGAAGCCGATTGTTGAACCGCACTGATTTCTAGCAGCACTTGGCCTTTCTTGACATAGTCATTGACATCAACATATAAGCCAACCACTCGTCCCGAGGTTTGCGCCGCTAAAGACCCCTGATTGACAGGTTGCACAACGCCATCTAATTCGACCACCTGCGAGATCGACTCTGTTTTCACGGTAAACAGTTCGTTACTGTCTTGATTTTGAGCATAGGCCGAACTGGCGAGCACCAGTGCGATACTCCAACTTAACGCTTTCATCCTCTTCCCTCGCAGATTCTACTTTCCCGCTTGTTGCCACACGGTATCGCGAACGCTTCAAGCGGGTCAGAGAGTGATTTCCTAGATACTGCCTAATAGACTAGTTGCATTAGGCATTTTGTGTCTGAATTTCTTTACAATTTTTAATACAGATCAATAAATTAGTAACACCTAAGCCAAGCATCATTGCGGGAAAAAAGACCCATGCCCCTAAATTCCCTAACGCTAAGCTGGAAACAATCGGCCCCGGACAGATGCCAACCAATCCCCACCCCAAACCGAAGATCACAGATCCTGAGATCAAGCGACGATCAATCTTGGTGTTATTGGCCAAACAAAACACTTTGGCATTAACTGGCTTGGCTTTCGGTTTGATCAGCAAGAAATAAGCAGGCATGAAGACTGCTAACGCGCCCCCCATCACAAACATCAAGCTGGGATCCCAAGCTCCTGCCACATCCAGAAACCCGATCACTTTTGCGAGATCCGCCATGCCAGATACCACCATTCCTAAGCCAAATAACAGACCAGCAACGAGCGAAGTCACACGAAATAATACGTTATGCATACCAACCCACTTACATCAGATGAAGACGAACGAAAACCGTCATAGCAGCAACCACCATAAACACACAGGTCGCAATGATGGAACGCTTAGAGAAGCGACCAATGCCGCAGATACCGTGTCCACTGGTGCAGCCATTCGCCAGTCGTGTACCCACGCCAACCAATAAACCTGCGGTCGCAAGCACAATACCACTTACACCAAAATCGGTAGGGACATGATGACCAAGAAGCCTCACACCGATAACACCACCAGACATCATGCCAACCACAAACAGCAGTCGCCATGCAAAATCTCGCGATTTAGGCGTCAGTAAGCCCGTCAAAATACCACTGATTCCGGCAATTTTTCCGTTCATGAGCAACATCAATGTCGCTGAAATCCCTAAAAGCATCCCTCCAATTAACGAGTCCCAAGGAATAGAAAACGTCATACTTTCCTCTACTTAATTATCGACAAAACACATTCTGTAAACTTTGAATCAACGCGGTGATTCGGCTGTCAGCTAGGCTATAGAAAACTTGTTGTGATTCTTTACGCGCCTGAATAATGCCGTGCTTACGCAGCACGGTAAGATGCTGAGAAAACGCAGACTGACTCAATGTTGAACCTTGTTGTAACTGCCCAACCCCCATCTCGCGATTGGTCAGTTGGCACAACACCATTAACCGTTCCGGATGAGCCATCACGCGCAGTAATTCAGCAACCTCCACGGCATTACTCTTCATTTGTTCGATTTCAATATGGTCACTGGCTTGCTTAGTCATGGCTTATCCTCTAACTAAAATTTAACGAGATCATACAAATATATTTATATTAGTCAATTCTTATTTAGCTGAAAACATTTTAGATAAAATTAAATTAGACACATCTAATTAATAGGCGTATAGTTTTGAACAAACAACAATGGAGGTTACCAACATGACGATTGAAAACGGTGTAAGAGTATTAGCTGGCAGCATGGTTCTGCTTTCAGTCATTCTCACTTGGTGTGTTCACCCTAATTTTCTGTGGCTAACAGTATTTGTGGGCGTAAACCTGATCCAAAGCGCATTCACGGGCTTTTGTCCTGCCGCATTCTTTCTCAAGAAACTAGGATTACGTTAATGACACCCCAACACTCTGTCTTATCGAGATAGTGTGTTGGGATCTAGCAACTGATTTGGAGTAACTCATGACGAAAATAGTGATTATTGGTGGTGTTGCAGGTGGTGCTTCCGCAGCGGCTCGTGCTCGTCGACTCAGCGAAGACGCTGAAATCATCATGTTTGAACGCGGCCCCTATGTCTCTTTTGCCAACTGTGGCTTGCCATATCACATTGGTGGCGACATCAAAGAACGCAGCAATTTGCTGCTGCAAACGCCAGAGAGTTTTTTAGCGCGTTTTAATGTGGATGTGCGCACCATGAATGAAGTGTTGCGCGTGAATCGTGCGGCAAAAACCATTACCGTACGTAATCTGCTCGACCAATCTGAGTATGATGAAAACTATGATTTTCTGCTGCTCTCTCCCGGTGCAGGCCCTGTCGTGCCACCTATCCCTGGGATTCAAAACCCACTGACTCATTCGCTGCGTAACATTCCAGATATGGATAAGATCATCCAAACACTGCAAATGAATAAGCCAGAACATGCCACTGTCGTGGGTGGTGGTTTTATCGGTCTGGAAATGATGGAAGCTTTCCATCACCTTGGAATCAAAACCACACTGATTGAAATGGCCGATCAAGTCATGACACCGGTCGATCGCGAAATGGCGGGCTTTGCTCACGCTGAAATTCGCGCCAAAGGTATCGACCTGCGTTTAGGCGTGGCTTTGAAATCGGTCGAATACAGACCCACCGCCACGTTACCGAGCACGGAATCGGGTGAATCCCTTGAGCATAAACACGTGGAAGGCGAACTGGATTTGGTGCTCAGCAATGGTGACACCCTAACTACTGACATTTTGATCATGGCGATTGGTGTACGCCCAGAAACCAAACTGGCTGCGGAAGCCGGTTTGCAGCTCGGTGAACTTGGCGGCATTTGGGTCAACGAGCAGATGCAGACTAGCGATCTGGCGATTTACGCGGTCGGTGATGCGGTTGAAGAGAAAGATTTTGTCACAGGCAAGCAAACGCTGGTACCACTGGCAGGTCCAGCCAACCGTCAAGGTCGTATGGCCGCAGATAACATGCTTGGCCGCAACGAAAGCTACCAAGGCACACAAGGTACCGCGATTTGTAAGATTTTTGATTTAGCGGTCGCTTCAACCGGTAAAAACGAAAAGCAACTTAAGCGTGAAGGCATTACTTACGAAAAAGTGTACGTACATACCGCAAGCCATGCGAGCTACTACCCGGGTGCGGAAGTCGTCTCGTTCAAGATGTTGTTTGATCCGCAGACAGGCAAAATCTTCGGCGCACAAGCCGTGGGTAAAGATGGCATCGATAAGCGTATCGATGTGATGGCGGTTGCACAACGTGCAGGCATGACGGTTGAGCAGTTACAGCACCTTGAACTGACCTACGCTCCACCGTTTGGTAGCGCGAAAGATGTGATTAACCAAGCCGCCTTTGTCGCGACTAACCTAATGAAAGGCGATGCTAAAGCGATTCATTTTGATGAGATTGATAGCCTCACCGATGATCAAGTGTTGCTCGATGTGCGTAACCCGATGGAGTTACAAAATATGGGCTACTTGCCCGGCGCAATCAACATTCCTGTTGATCAGTTGCGCCAGCGTATGAATGAGCTACCGAAAGACAAAGAGATCGTGATTTATTGCCAAGTTGGGTTACGCGGTAACGTAGCATATCGTCAGCTGGTCAATAACGGCTTTAAAGCGCGCAATCTGATTGGCGGTTATCGCACTTATAAGTTTGCTAAGGCTTAGTGAGACCTATCACCTATTCGCTGCTTTCGGCTGAGTAGTGAAATCCCTCTCCTCGATGTTGATAAATGCCAATATCGAGGAGATATTTCTTGAAATAAGATTCGGTTTAAATAGCCGCAATACCATTCTAATCACCTCTTCTCGTTATCGTTCAACAGTCATAAGACCTAGCAAAAGCAAAACAGTATCCATTTATTGAAATTTTTCACGGAACAACTCGATAAGCACTTTGACTTTCTGAGGGAGATAAACTGCCGAAGGATAGATTAAGGTCAAATGCTGCTGGGGATGGCGTAAGTTTGGCAACACTTCCACTAAGTTTCCTTCCTCTAACGCTGGCTTTGAATGCACTTGAGGAATAAAAGCAATGCCTTGGCCAGCAATCGCCATCGAACGCAGCAAATGTAAATCGTCCGATTTAAGTGCCAGCGGTAGCCCGGAATCAAGCAAATTCGCGTTATAACGATTGGTAAGCAACCGATGGTGACGTAAATCTTTCACGCTATTGATAGCTGGATACTTTGCTAAATATTCTTTAGATGCCACCAAATGCGAGCGATAAGGCAACAAACTAAACTGCACATAGTTGTCATCACTCACTTTTACCATGTCAGGTAACAATTGAAGATCAAAAGCTTGGCGGCGCAAGTCCACACTTTGCTGATGGTTTTCAATCTCCAAGGCCACCGCAGGGTAACGCCGACTAAATTCGCGAATAATGGCGTTAAATGCCGCCGAAGTCACCAATGCAGAAGGAATAGCCAAACGCACTTTACCGCCAGACGACTGATTATGTTCCAACATGACGGCTAAACCCTGTTGAATATGCGCCATCGGCTGGCCTATCAATTCAATCAAACGTTGGCCGTGTTCGGTCAGCTCGATCGAACGTGTTGTGCGAATTAATAACTGGCAGCCCAGTGCCTTCTCCAATTCTTGCAAACGACGGCTCACTTTTGAACGCTGCAATTGGTGAACTTGTGCCGCGGCACTGATGCCGCCATGCATCACTGTTTGTGTAAAGAGATACAGATCATCAAGATTAACGTTCATTGTCCTACTTTTAGCTCATTAATGTCTTTTTTCACATTCTACTGCACCGCTTTACTCTTCTCTATAATTGCACTCTTTCTTTTTGAATGATAATTACCATGACGGCAGAACATAAATTTCGACTCTGGATGCGCACACTGATTGTCCTATTTATCGTACTATTCTTCTACATCATTTTTGCTGACCAGCACTCCCCAATAACCACAGAAGGACGCGTTCAAGGTTATGTTGTGCAGGTAGCACCTGAGGTTTCAGGCAAAGTCACCCAAGTGCAGATCCGTAACAATCAACAGGTACATCAAGGCGATGTGTTGTTTACGATTGATGCGCGTAAATATCGCATCGCATTAGAACAAGCGGAACTCTCGTTGCAATCAGCCCTAGAGAAAGAAGCAACCCTCTATTCGCAACGCGAAGCTGCTTTAGCCAACATTGCCCGTACGCAAGCCACCTATGACAATGCGCACCGCGAATATTTGCGTTTACAAAAACTCTCGACGCAACAAGTGATTTCACGCTCGGCTCTCGACAATGCCTTTGCTCAAAACCAAGTGGCACACGCCAATCTAAAAGCCGAACAACAGAGCCTGAAAGTGATTGAAGCACAACTTGGAAAGGGTGAAGGGCAAAGCACTGCGGTACGCGTGGCACATAATGGCATTGAAAAAGCGCAGTTGGATCTGGCGAACACCCGAGTGCTTGCCCCTAGCGATGGCGTAGTCACCAATTTGCAATTGGAGGTGGGTAGTATGGCCAATGCCAATCAACCAATGCTGACTTTTATTCCCACTGGTTCACTTTGGGTTACTGGCGATTTTCGTGAAAAATCTGTCGCCAACGTGGATACCAGCTATCACGCCATGGTGGCCTTTGATGCTTACCCCGGCCAAGTTTACGACTTCTCCCTCTCTAGCCGAGACTATGGCGTTGCCGCTGCACAGCAAACACCGAATGGATCTTTAACCAGCGTTGAAATTAACAACCGTTGGGTGCGTGATGCGCAAAGAACTCGCGTCAATCTCGCCAGTGATGCGGTCATGCCAAAAGCGCTTTTTGTTGGCTCGCGCGCCACCATTGTGCTGTATCCACAAGAAAGTACGTTTTGGCGCTGGATGGCGACTTGGCAGATCAAGCTGGCCAGCGTGTTCCACTATTTGTATTAAGGCCGCCGATGAAAACTCAGCGAATTTGGTTTGGCTGCGCCAGCGGCCTTGCCCTAAGTATGCTTTTTGATTGGTCCTACGGTTTTTTTGCCATCATGTTGCCACTGTTCGTTTTAAGCAGAGCAGAGCGTTTTCAAATCACTCCGTTACTGATGGTAGCGTTCTCGGCAGTGTGGACTACATTACAGGCCACCTTTTTGTTGGAATATTTTCAGTTTCACCCTGTGCTGATGACGGTGGCAGTTGGGCTGTTTTTCCTACTCAAATGCATCGCGATGATGAATCCCAACACTTATTTATTCGGCTATATGGGGCTATTGATGGGGTCAATCGTGCTGAATTTTGCTAGCTATGACTTCATCGACATCGAAGACTTTAACGTCAACTTATGGGTCATCTCACTCGCCAATATCGCTATTTGTGCCATGGCATTTTGGCTGTTCCCAGAGCCCAAAAGGGACGAAATGCAGAACGCCATGACAACGCCAGTAAAAAGCGACCTAGATTACATCAGCCAAGTCGCTATGGGATGGATTGTTGCGATGAGTGCCTTTTTGTTGTTTCAAATGGCGGATCTCTACGATTCACTCTCAGCACAAGCTTCTGTCATCATTATTCTGACGCCAATGACATTAGCGGGCTCGATGGCGATGGCAAAAATTCGGGTGATTGGTACCGCACTGGGCTGCCTAGCCGGCTTAGCCGTGCAGTTGATTTTAGGCGGTTGGTACAGCAACGGTTTACTGTTTTGGCTGGCCTTTACCATTGCCATGGGGCCATTTTGTTATTTACTCACTAAAGGCCCGATCAAAAGCGCAATTGCTTTTTCAGCGATGTCCGCACTGGTGGTGCCACTGACCGCCATTGTGCCTGAAACAAAAGACGCCTTCTTTTCCATCTTGTACCGTTTTAGTTCCATCTTCGTCGCCGTCATTGCGACCACCATGTTGATGTGGATCGTGCACCATGGAATACGTGTGATGTCATTGAAACATCATGATGTTCGTGGGTTAGAAGAGAAATAACGCCTTGTTTTGAACAACGATGTTCAACGTTAACGAGCATAAGTGGCATTTTAGGAAAAACAGCAAAAAAGAGATGGTGTATTCCATCTCTTTTCATCGGTTGGGCTAAGGATTTACTGCATAGAATGCAGACCAAACATATTGCTTTCGGTATCCACCGCTAAAGTAATGAAACCAAATTGGCCGATCGACATTTTCGGCGTGTGGACTTGTCCTCCTGCGGCAACAATTCGCTCTTGTTCAACAGCACAATCATCACATGAGAAATAAATCAGTGTTCCGCCTCCACCAGCGCAAATGCCTTCCATTTTGACCAACGCGCCAGATGCGCCATATTTTTCCATATTGGCAGGGAAACTGAACATTTGTATAGGCATCGATGTTGGATTAGGCAGTTCTTCTAGGGAAACCTTCAAGACGGTTTCATAAAATTTCTTTGCGCGTTCCATATCATTGACATAAATTTCAAACCAACCGACCGGGTTATTTTGCATGGTGTCACCTCTGTTTGTTATGCCCCTTACTCGCAGAAATGTGCCTCAAGAGACGCTTTGGGGCTTGATTATCTCCTCAATCACCATAGTCAATTCCTGTCGGTTATGTTGTCTTATGTTTGTTACTCGGCGGCCTTAAGGTAATTTTGTGCCGCTTCTTTGCCCATGTATTTAGCCAACGTTTTCAGTGGTACTTGCTTTAAATTCACTACAATCAAACCATCTAACGCATCGTTAAAAGCTGGATCAACGTTGAAACAGACCAATTTGCCATTCATGCCGAGATACTGGCGCAGCAACACAGGCAGCCCATTGCCCTGCTCCATACGTGCAACCACTTTAGAGAGCAAAGAGACACTGGCGAGTGCGGATAAAAGGCTTTTTTGCCAGAACACTTCGGCTCCAGTACGCAAAGGGGTTGATGGACTAACCAACGCCGCTTTATTTTGATCATAATGATGGATAGATAACGTCGCCGCCATCAGCTGTCGAGCGGCCGGACTGTAATCATTACTGATACTGACCGGGCCAAACAAATGGGTATAACGTGGGTTCAATTCCACGAAACGAGCAATGCCTTTCCACAATAAAAGCAACGAGTTGAGATTGCGTTGATACTGCTCAGCCACCACCGAGCGCCCAAGCTCAATCGCATTATCCAAGGTTGCCAAGAAAGCTTGATCGTAATGAAACAGGCTGCGCGAATAGAGCCCTTGCAGATCCTTTTCCGCCACAATCTTATCCACTAAGCCCATGCGATAAGCGCCAACCAGCTCGCTCTTTTCTCGATTCCAAACGAACAGTTGCCAATAATGCTGATCATAGGCATCCACATCACATGCATGACCACTGCCTTCGCCGACCGCGCGGAAACTGATTTCGCGCACGCGTCCAATCTCCTGCATCATGAGCGGAATTTGGGTTGAAGGTACGCAGTACACGGTGAACTCACCTTGCTCAAGCAAAGTCGCTTGCTTATCCAACTGTGCAAGCTCCGCGATTAACTCAGCTTTGGATACCGGCTCAATCACCGGAGTGGCAAAAGAAATTTTCGCAGGTTCTGCTTGCCCATTAGGACTCATCAAATAGGTGTTGAGCCGCAAATAATTCACCATATCTTCATCTTGAGCGAATTCTTTTAATTCTGCATAAGGGATAGGCTGACCAATACAGAGTGAAATAGTGCTCGCACTCTTATTCAGCAGCTCTCTGCCTAACATGGCAGTACGCAGAAGTGGATGAATTAGCCCCGCGCGATAGAACCAAGCGCTGTTACGGCCATTGATATAAATCGGTACACAGGTCGCCTGACTGCGCTGAATAAACTTGGCGACTGACTGGCTCCAGTCGATATCGCTCAGCTGTCCGGTTTCCTTTTGCGGTGTCGAGACTTCTCCGGCAGGAAACACGATCAATACACCACCTTCAGCAAGGTGACGATGTGCTTCACGAATCCCTCGAGCATTGGTTTTACTCGCTTGTGCGCTATTAAACACATCCACACCAATGAACAACTGCTCAATTTCTGGTAGACGTTTGAGCAGTTGATTGGCAAGCACTTTGACATCTTTACGAACTTGCCCAACCAGATCCGCCAAAATCACCCCTTCGATGGCGCCAAGTGGATGATTAGCAACAATCACCACTGGCCCTTGTGCTGGGATCTGTTCAATGTTGCCCCTATCCACTTGGTAATGCACATTCAGCGCATCAAGGGTATAGCGCATAAACTCAAAACCATCTCGCGTAGTTGGCCTTTGTTGGTAGTAGCGCTCTAGTTTGCTAAGCCCTGTTGCCAGCTCTACTCCTTTCTCTATAACCCCAAATGGAGTGTAGCGAGGCAGCCGAAATGGGTGGGTTTGCATCATTAGATCCCTCCGATCATTCTTTGCAGAGTGCTCTCTGACGAACGCCAGTCACGTACGGTGAGATACACACCGCAGATCCAAACCAAACAGGCCATAGTAAACAATAGCCCGCCATCATTGCCTACCATCTCCCCTGCCTCATTGAATTCAGGCATAGCGATACCAAGTGGAGTGAAAAGGTGGAAAAATATCGCCCCACTCATAATACCGACACTCATTACCGCACCCAGTCCGTGCCAACGAGTGAAAAGTAGAATAGAGGCCACCAACTCAGCGCTGCCAATTAAGTACGCGCCCCAATCACCAAACCATGTAAAACCTGACCATCCCCCTAAGGTTTGAAAAATAAACTGAGTTTCGTAAGAACCAGAAAATTTGTAAAACAGCGATTGCACAAAGACAAAGGCAATGAATATCGCAGGCAGAGTTTTGCTGAGTCGAAGTTTCATGGATTACTCCTTACCGATTAACGCCGGCCAGTTTTTGTTGGCTTGAACGATATGATGTGTGCGATCTTTATCCCACAACCCTTTGATTTTTTTATCGTAGTTTAGATAAAGTTTACCGTCCTCAATCGCCCAATATTGTGGATCTCCTGGGGCAAAATCATTTTTTTCTGATACCGCCCAAGCACAGTAACCGCCAAATTGTGGGGCATACTTTTCAGGATCGCTGACAAACGAATCGAGATTTTGCTGAGAGGCGAAAAACCACTCTGCACCTTTGTACTCGGTCTTAAATTGTGGCAGCCCTTTTACAGGTTTGTTTTCAGTGAAATAAGCGACGGTATCGTAGCCATCCAACGCTTTATTACTGAAAATTCCGGTGTAAATCTGATCCTGAGCCATGCCCAGTGTACTCACGAAAAATAGAATTAAACCTAACCAATATTTCATAGCGAACTCCTTACGATACAAGCGAAATCAATTGAGGAAGTGGATATTGCTGATGTTGCAATATCTGCTCTGCCAGTTGTGTGGGTCGGCCAGAGATATAACTCATCACTTGGTGCCCAGAACTGACCTTAATATGAGTAAAACTCACGGTATGGGCATCCTCTCGCTGCATAGCCACTGAGAGATGCGAAAATTGTGGATGCTGATGACAATGAAATGCCAACAGCTTTTCTGGTGTCACCCCATCAGCCATCATTTGCTGATAAATCTGAGTGCGATAGCGCTGCACTTCTGCAAGCGCCACTCCCGAAGAAAAGAGCGGTGATGATGTCGCACCATACGCAAATTGCTCACCATCCCAAGCGTAAGCCAATACATCTCCGTGCTGCTTGGTGAGCAGAGGATCAAAAGCCAATAAAGTGAGAGGGGCGAAATGAGACAAATTCATCGCCTCAAACGCGAGAGTCACCTGTTCAACAGTGGCCAGCCCTGCAAGGGATTTGAGCAATAAACCGCGACTGATCAACTGCCCAGAGGGGACTTTTCCTTGATAATTATTGAGCAAACAGATCGACAACCCAAACTCATTCACGGCGATCCAACTGCCATGACCTTGTGGATCAAGAGGCATCAATACCGAAGCGCCTTGCAGCTCGTACAAAGCAGGTGGCAGCGCTAATGCACGGCTTTTTTGCTCATCTCGATTGAAAAACACCTGATAACCAGTATCACTTAAATACCAAGTGACGGAGCACATTATGCGTTACCTCGTAAAAAGGTGGCCGTAGCCGGCGCTAAACCAAAGGTACTAGCGGTGTCTAATTCAAGCAGACTGGTCACCACTTTAGCCATCGCAAAATGGTGGTTGGCATGCAGCGCAGCAAACGCCAATTCACGCTCCAAGGTGGAGTGAAAGGTGCAACTTTCGGTTTGCGATAAAGAAACCTCTGTCACCACATCAATCTCTAGCGTTGGAGTAAGCCCATTTTCCGATTCCAGCCACGCAATCAAACCATCAATTTCATTTAATGCCACTTGACGAGAAGACTCCACCGGATGGCCGCGGCGACGCTGGTTATAATCCACCGTCTCAGGCGCCGCACGCAGCGCATGGAAAATATCTAACCAGTGACGAAAATGTTGGCCAATACTGCTACTGACATACGGTTCTGCAAGGTAAGTGTAGTGCTCATCTTGAATCGTATTGAGAAAATCACGTCCCTGCTCTAGCGTTTCAAGGCAACCATGAATGGCAGCTGAGTAACGGTATGGTTGGGCTAAGGTTGTCACAGCAAACATAAAGTCCCCTTCAATGAATTTTGTTTCTGGTTATGCATTTTTAGTCCGTAGTTTCTGAATTGCGGTTTGAATTAGTCGGTTTCCGGATAGTGCTTAATCAACTGTTTTTCTTCCTTCCAAGCTTGTAGTAGTGCACGTAAGCTCGGTGGAGTGTGACCGCGTTTTTTCTGCTCCGCACCAATCGCGTATAGAATTCGGTATTGCTTAAGCAACGTGGAAAAAATTTCATGCAGTGGTGTTTCACGATCCCAAATGTGCGCCGCTTCGCTGCTCGCACCATTGACTTCCAAAATGGTGAACTCCTCACCGCGCATCAGTGCATCTATATTGCTGAATTTCACATCCAATCGACCGTAGTGAAATCCAGGGAAATCATCGAATATCGCATCAAGTTGATGCACAAGTGCCTGCGTGATGTAGCGATTACCATTGCGGAAAATCGAGCCACGGCTATGACTGCCCGCAAATGCCAATTGAAACTCTTCACCAGCAGGAACCACCCAATCAAGCCGTTCGGGATGGCGAGGTAAATAGAGATGTGCCAGCTGTCCCGCTCGTGGGCAAGCCAGAATCAACTCACGCAAAGTGCGCATTCCATCTCCCACCACACTCGGTGCGTATTTCAGGGTCATCGAGATGATTTGACCATGCGCATCGCCAGGAAAACGCACGTAAAAAATACCCGCCTCGGCACGGTACGGTGCTTTTTGCTGCAAAAGAAAACGGGCTTGTGAAGGGAATCGATGCAGATAATCACTAAGCTGCACAGAGTTATGAATGAGTTTCACGCCAACGCCACGGCAACCTAAATCAGGTTTTGCTACCAAGGGATAATTCAGTTCGGCTTGCGCCAAACGCTCAGCAATCAGATCAAGCTGCTCTTGGACTGGCCGCTCGCTCACTGTACAAGTGATAAATGGTGATATCCAACGGCGAGCGTTGTCCCCAGCAAGGCTCAAAATATCGTGTTTGGACTCCCCGACCATGCCACTTAAGCGAATGCTAGGGTTTGCGACCAGAGGCAGACGCCAATCTCGGTAATACAAGCCTTGCACTAAACTTTGCAGCACTACGGGAGTATAAAAAAACCAACTTGGCAAAAACTCGAATGGCGAAATCACCCGCTCCGTATCCACCTCTAATAGTGGCATTCCTGCATTAACTTTATTGTCCGCGATGTAAGAAACAGAAGAGAAGGCGGTCATGCTATTTCCTTAATAACTTTGGCACTGAATACGCGATTAAAACCCAGTAAACACAAAACGAATATCGACAGCCACCACCAGCGATATTCACTGGCTTGAAACCAAGCCTGACTGCCTAATTGGTAAACGGCAAAAAAAACCAATATCGTCCACAATGCAGTCGCGATCAGCACTGCCGTCATAAACAATTGTAGTGGTAGAGCAACATAACCACTTAAAGTAAAGCCCACGGTTCGTAGCCCAGGAATAAATCGAATAAAAAATAGGTTAACAAACGGTCTTTGTAATAACCGGCGCCGTACAATTCGAAAATAAGGGTTAGTCAATAAACGATAGCGAACCGTGCGAAAATAGCGGCAGTAACGTCCAAGGTAATATAAGGCGACATCCCCTGTTGCAATACCCACAAACACAGCCATTAGGGCTAAAGGCAATGAGGTGAGGTGTTGACTGGCTAAACCAGCCGCCGTCACTATCGCTACGTCTTCTAATAAATACGAAAGTAAAACGATGCCAACAAATACCCACAGCGGTGAGCTGCTATGTGCTGAAATCCATTGGCTTAACGCTAACTCCATCAATCAATCCATCATAATTATTCACTCTACCTATTACTCTAGACCGTATCTGTTCAATTAAAATTTCATTGCGCAATAAAATGCGCAAAAAATCGCTCACGCCCTCCAAAAAATGTCGCTCAGACAACGACTATTGGTGGTAAAAGAAGCGATAAACGTGCGCAAAACAGCAATTTGCCGCTGTTGTATTGACATTTTGAGATAAGTTTTTAGCATGGCGTTTTTTACTCAAATGAGAATTTTCCATGTCTGAGACAAACCAAACCGAAACACCAAAAGTGGATCTAGAATCCATCTCTCCTGAACTGCGTCAGGTTCTAGAGTTTGATCAGGTGCCTGAAGCCATGTTCCATATGGTGACTTCAATCCATGAAGTCTCTGAAGAAGTGGTTCGTGAGGCATGGGATTCACTGCCAGCGAGTGCGCAAAACATTCTGGATAACTTTGAGCAGTTCCACGCGCTGATCTCGGTAAGCCAAGCATTTGCAGGCCTAAATGTGATGGAAGAGTTCCCAACACTGAACCTTCCTAAAGACATGAGCGAAGAAGATAAAGACGCGTACCGCGCTCAACTTCTCGACCAAGTGCTGGGCAACTGTGTCAAAGACATGGTTAAGCAGATCAAAAAAGCACGCCGCGACCCAATTCTGAAGCGCGATTTCAAAGACGTGTTCGTGAAATAAGCTTTTCATGCATTTCTCCCTAAGCCCACCATTCACTGGTGGGCTTTTTTATTCCCTCGCATTCGCCTACCACATTTTTCTGTGTCTTTTCTTTGTCGTTTGAAAATGAAAATCCGCTTTCATTTATGATTAAGATCAAATTTTACACAGCAACTATTGCTCTATTGACCTATTTAATGCTTTCATACGAACATTAAAGAACAAAAACGAAAACAATTAAGCTCGGAGAAAGAAAATGAATGCTCGCTCAACACGTTTTTCCCAAGATGAAGTGCTCGATGTAATAATTGTTGGTGGCGGCATTAATGGCGCTGGTATCGCCGCGGATGCTTCAGGCCGAGGGCTTAAGGTGGGTTTATACGATGCCAAAGACTTCGCTAGTGCGACATCCTCTGCTAGCTCAAAACTGGTGCATGGCGGTTTACGTTATTTAGAACATTACGAATTTCGCTTGGTCAGTGAAGCGCTGGCGGAGCGCGAAGTGCTACTCAAAAAAGCGCCGCATATTGTGACACCAATGCGTTTTCGTTTGCCACATCGTCCTTTCTTGCGCCCAGCATGGATGATCCGCGCAGGCCTATTTCTTTATGACAATTTGGGCAAACGCACCTCCCTACCAGCCAGTCACAAAATCACTCTCAAAGCAGGTACTGTAACCAAACCTGAAATGCAAATTGGCTTTGAATATTCCGATTGCTGGGTTGATGATGCGCGCTTGGTGATCCTCAACGCTATGCAAGCTCAAGAACAAGGCGCGGAAGTGCTGAACTACTGCACAGTAGAAAAAGCCAAGCGTATAGGCGATTTATGGCACGTAACCTTACTTGATGAGTTAACTCAGCAGCGCTTTGAGCGCCGTAGTCATGCACTGGTGAATGCAGCAGGTCCTTGGGTAAAACAATTTTTAAACGAGAATGCTCAGGTCAGTTCCCCTTACGGCATTCGATTAATTCAAGGTTCACACATTATCGTGCCGCGACTTCACGATGAGCCACAAGCCTATATTCTGCAAAATGAAGATAAACGGATTGTATTTGTCATCCCTTACTTAGATCAATTTTCGATGATTGGCACTACAGATGTGGAATACAAGGGTGACCCAAGAAAAGTAGCGATCACCGATGCAGAGCGGGATTATTTGATTTCCGTCGTCAATAAGCATTTTATGCGCGAAATTGCGCGTTCAGACATTGTTGCCGAGTTTAGCGGGGTGCGCCCACTGTGCGATGATGAGTCTAACTCACCACAAGCCATTACTCGTGATTACACCTTGTCACTGGATCAGCAAGCGGATGAAGCACCACTACTGTCCATTTTCGGTGGCAAGCTGACGACTTACCGCAAGTTGGGCGAAGCAGCAATGAAGAACCTCGCCCCTTTCTTCCCGCATATGAAAGCGCCTTGGACTGCGGAAGCTCCTCTACCGGGGGGGGAAAACTTTGACTACGCCACCTTAAAAAAACAACTGGTTGTGGCATTTCCTTTTATTACTGAGTCAGTGATTGAGCGTTGGCTGCACAGCTATGGAAGCCGTACCTCACAATTACTTGCCGGAGTGACGGGTATCGAAGATTTAGGCATCGCCTTTAGTGGCGAACTTTATCAAAGAGAAGTGGATTATCTTTGGGATCACGAATTCGCCCGTCACGCACAAGATATTTTCTGGCGTCGAAGCAAGCTAGGCTTGAGCCAAGATAATAGCGTAGTGACCGAAGTAGAAGCCTATCTCCAACAAAAAGCCTTGTCATCTAACACGCTGCAAGCAACCGTTTAAAACGCTCACCATCGCGAAAAGCGGTGACTTATCTATCACTAAAAATGGCCACATAATGTGGCCATTTCTCGACAGAATGGACTGAGTTTGGTCTATTTCTCCGCAAACTGCTTGGCTAACGACCCAAACGCTGCAACTTGCTCACTCATCGCCACTGCCAGCTCTTCTACCGTATGGGTAGCTGCCAAATTTTGAGTGGCGGCACAAGCAATAGAATGGACGTGCTGATTCACTTCTGATGTCAATACGCGCTGATGTTTTGCTGCATTAGCAACGTCACCAATCACGCGTTGCATCTCTCCCATCACACACTCTACGTCACGCAATTGTTGCAAAGTGGTATTGGCTTCTTTTGCACAGTGATCCGTTTGATCTCGACTAGTGATAATGTCACTTCGCCAAGCATCAATCGTACTCAACATCGCATCAATGCTCGTTTGGATCTGCTGCGTTGCTCGCTGGGTACGTCCAGACAGAGCACGAACCTCATCTGCAACCACCGCAAAACCACGCCCCTGCTCACCGGCACGAGCCGCTTCAATTGCAGCATTGAGCGCTAACAAGTTAGTCTGTTCAGCGATTCCACCAATTTCACTCATCAGCAGCCCAACTTGTTGCGCTTGCTCGCTCAATTTAACCGTGGTCAACGTTGCATTTTCCGCTTGCTGTGCCAATCGCTCTAAATTGCGGTGAGTGGTTTCAATGCTCTGCTTGGTTTTATGACAATGTGACTGCACTTGATGAATCAGTTGATCAGCAGATTCAGTGTGACTAGATACCTGCTCTGCGGAATTTTCCACTTCATCGGTAGCTTGCGTTACTGCACGTATGTTGTTGTCCTGCAGTGCCAGTGCTTGATGCACTTCTTGAGTGGTCGAATGCAGTTGGTTAGCAAGTTGACCGAGTGGACATGCAGAATCCATCATTCTGCCAAGTATGGTGCGAATACGTGCTGAAGCCATTTTCAAATGATAATCCGCCACAGAAAACGAGTCAGAACCCGAATAAATCAGCCGACTGATACTGTCATATTCGCTCTGTAATTGTTTCAACTGATGCGGGGTATGCAGTAACTCTTGACGGAACAATAAAGCTAAAACGCCAACGGGCAGTAAACTCGCCAGCCATTGCCACCCTTCACTGACATTGAACCCGTGCGCCAATGCCGGTGACATTAATGCGCCGAGCAAAAGCGCATAGCGCAATGAAGTGTTGAGTTTAAGCTGAAACTGTTTACCCGCTTTTTCCGCAGACAGCAGCGCTTGATACGCTTTAGCTGCCATATCAACCCACTCTCTTTGCGCTTTCACTCGTACCGATTGGTAACCCGCAATCTTACCTTGTTGATAAATTGGGGTAACATACGCATCAACCCAATAATAGCCTCCTGATTTGGTACGGTTTTTCACTATCCCTCGCCACGCATTCCCCTGCTTTAAGTGTTGCCACATGTCGGCAAATGCTGCTTTCGGCATAGAAGCATGACGGACTATGTTGTGATTTTGTCCCAAAAGTTCATCGACTTGGAAACCCGCAATACGGCAAAAGGTCTCATTGCAATAGGTAATAACGCCTTTTAGATCAGTGGTGGAAACCAATTGTTCGTGGTCATTAAGAAGGATTTCTTGTTGAGAAGTGGCTGAATAAACTGGCATTCTTGCGCATTCTTTTATGGTTATTTTTTATGGACGCAAATGTTGCACATTTGCTATCAAAAACTCAATCTTATAAACCAGATGAAATACGCAAACGTGAATTACATCAAAATTAGTAAGGTTAATACTTAGAAAATGTTAAAAAGCGGAGACTCATGCTATGAACCTCCGCCACTTTAGAACTTCTGATTGTTTTCCATAGCGTCTCAATATAAAGACAAATTTGATGAGCACTAATTAGAAGAAAGGATAAAACGCACTTCCACACGGCGGTTACAAGCACGCCCTTTTACTGTGCTATTCGTGCAAGCAGGAACGCTTTCGCCAAACCCACGAGTGTAAATGGCATTTTGTGCAACTCGGCTTTGTACTAGGACCGTTTTTACTGCGCTTGCCCGTCTTTCCGATAATTTATCATTGAATCGTTCCGCACCAGTGTTATCGGTATGCCCTTCCAGTACGATATCAATGCCAGATTCCGATGCTAAGAATCGAGCCATAGAATCCAACCAGCGTTTTGACGATGCCGAGACTTTCGCAGAGCCCGTTTCAAACCGGATGGTATTACTCACCTTGATCATGGGGTAGTCACCAGGAACCACTTCATGGGCAATGCCATTACTCAGCAAAAATTGGCGCAAGTCAGCATAGCTAGAGTGATCCATTCGGGACAATTCACGAGATGCGGTTGATTTACCCGTCACCTCTTGCTGTGGTGCATTTCCCCATTCTGGGTGTCTTACATCAAAATCACCTTTGGGGGCAACATCAAGCAAATTGTCATTAAACATACGGTCGGTCGCGAGTGAACCACACCCTGTCAGTAAAAACACTATGCACACAACCCAGAACTTCATATTAAACACCCAGCCATTAGACTCCCTTATTTTATCGGCACTTTTTGAAAAACTTTATTGTCTATCAACAACAATTTACAAATAGGTTGCTTGCCATCACATAATCCATCGCTAGAATGTCCCTCATTCTTTACTCCCGTTGAGTTGCATACTCTAACCAAGCTGGCAACAGTAGGTTTAAGCGGGTACGGTATCGCTGTTAAAGGACGCTAAAAGCTTTATGTCTAAAATTATTATTCCCTTAGTTGTGTTTCTGCTCGCTGGCTTCATGATTTATCGTACATGGACAAATCACAAAGCTGCGGATGTGAACTTTTCTTCTGGCCAGCAATTTCTGGCCGAAAATGGCCAACGTGAGAATGTCATCACCACGGATAGCGGTTTGCAATACGAAGTGCTTCAAGCCGGTACGGGTACAGAGCACCCTGGGCCAAAAAGCCGAGTGAAAGTGCATTATCATGGCGAACTTCTGGATGGCACAGTGTTTGACAGTTCTGTTGAACGTGGTGAGCCAATCAGTTTTGGCCTGAATCAGGTGATCAAAGGTTGGCAAGAAGGCGTGCAATTGATGGTGGTGGGTGAAAAAACGCGTTTCTATATTCCAAGTAATTTGGGTTACGGGAAAAATGGGGCGGGTCCTATTCCCCCCTCTGCCGTACTGATTTTTGAAGTGGAATTGTTGGCCATCGAATAACTAAGCCAATGCTTTCAACTTATCCAATATACGAAAAAGCTGCCGCGGCAGCTTTTTGTTTTAGGACGGTAAGGGATAAAACACGAGTCCTTGTTCGGTCACTAACACACAATCCATTCCACCGTCATGCGCGGCTTGCAACCCTAATTGAGTATCTTCAAAAACCAAACACTGTTTGGGTGTTAATTCCATCAACTCACAGGCCGTCAAGAATGTTTCTGGGTGCGGTTTGTGTTCTTGCACATCCGTTGCTGTAACTACGGCATCAAACTTTTCTAACACCTGTGCAGAACTCAGCAAACGCAGAGCGCTGTCACGCTGACTCCCCGTCCCAATTGCCATTTTCTTCTTACCATACCACTGACACAGCAGATCATAGGTTGCTGGAATCACTTCAGCCTGTGTTCCAATACTGGCAAATACATCCATTTTGTATCCTGCGACTTGTTCAGGATCGAGTGTTAAGCCTAGTTTTTGGTTGATATGCATCGTGATTTTGGCACTCGGCATTCCACCTAATGAATATATCCACTGAGGATCAAAGGGAAAGCCAAAATGCTCGGCGGTTAATTTCCATGCAGCTAAATGGGCCGGCATGGTATCAAGCAAGGTTCCATCCATATCAAAGATGAACCCTTGATAAGAGTTTAGATTGACACTCAACACATTCTCACCAATTATTTGTAATAGAACTATCATTAATGCGTGGTATGCTACTGGAGATATAAATGTCACTGGTATTGCTAGTTTCGATATTCTCAGTACACTGCAGCACATTTACACTCAGACACCTAAAGTCGCTGTCTGTTGTAGTCATAATAATAAATAGGTAACGCTATGAACATTAGGAATAAACTTTATACCTTGGGCAGCTTAGCCGTTTTAGGGGCCATTGCCATTTTTTTTACCACTTCTGAATTTGCCCACACTAGCGATGAACTCAACAAAGCCATCAACCAAGTCGACAAACTGGAAGTAAGGCTACTCAATTTACGCCGTAACGAAAAAGATTTTTTGCTACGTAGTGATGCCAAGTATCTTGGAAGATCTGGAAGCCTGTTACGCTGGTATGGCCGATGCCTTTAAAGGCGTGGTGATGCTGTTAGTCGCGGCGGGGGTTTTTGCACAAGGTTTGATGTCTATCGGCGCGATTGACAACCTACTGCACTTAGCAGAAGTGGCGGGCGCTGGTGGTATTGCGCTGATGCTGATCCTCACTGGTTTAACCGTAGCAGCCGCTATTGCTACCGGTTCTGGTAACGCGCCTTTCTATGCATTTGTCGAGCTCGCGCCAGCATTGGCTGCGAAAATGGGTCTGAGCCCAGCGTTCTTGATCATCCCAATGCTGCAAGCATCTAACCTCGGTCGTACCATTTCTCCGGTTTCAGGCGTAGTGGTTGCAACGGCAGGTATGGGTAAAATCAGCCCATTCGAAGTAGTAAAACGTACTTCTGTTCCTGTTTTACTGGGTCTTGTGACCGTTATCATCGGCACTATGGTTCTGGTACCTATGCACGCTTAATTGCCCGTGTCATGACCAAAATTCAAAAGGGCGTGAAATCACGCCCTTTTCTTTTTCAGTCACATGAGCAACTCGTAAAACATTTCCGATTCTGGATTATTCACAAGGTGGCGCAAGATGAATAAGCGCCAGCCCACCTAATGACGTTTCGCGGTATTTCTTATTCATGTCTTTCCCGGTTTGGTACATGGTTTCAATCACCTTGTCGAGTGATATCAGACATTTACTGGTGCGCTTTAACGCCATGCGCGATGCATTAATCGCTTTCACAGCCCCCATCGCATTACGCTCAATGCAAGGGACTTGCACTAGCCCGCCAATTGGATCGCATGTCATACCCAATGAGTGTTCCATGGCAATTTCCGCCGCCATGCAGATTTGCTCATTACTGCCGCCACGCAAAGCGGTTAAGCCCGCCGCCGCCATGGAGGAAGAAACTCCTACTTCTCCTTGGCACCCCACTTCAGCGCCTGAAATCGACGCATTGGTTTTGTACAAAATGCCTATTGCACCAGACACCGCAAGGAAATCCTTGAGCTGCTTGGTATCGAGCGCCTTAATGAAACGGTGGTAGTACATCAAAACAGCGGGAATTACACCCGCAGCGCCGTTGGTTGGCGATGTCACCACTTGCCCACCGGCGGCATTTTCTTCACTGACGGCAAAGGCAAACAGGTTTATCCAATCCATCACTTCCATCGGATCGTTTTCAATCGCGGCGTTGGCTTCTAGCTTTTTAAGTAAACTCGGCGCACGGCGAGTAACACTCAATCCTCCGTCTAAAATACCTTCAGTCGCAAAGCCGCGCTCCATACATTGACTCATCACTTGCCAGATCTGGTCGGCCTTGGCATCAATCACCGCCATCTCTTGAAAAGCCAGTTCATTGCGCAGGATCATCCCTCCAATACTCAAACCATGATTTTCGGCTTGACGCAGCATTTCATCAGCACTGAGGAAAGGATAAGTGACGGAAACATCGGCGCTGGCTGTACCATTTTGCAGTTGCTCAGCAGTAGCAACAAATCCGCCCCCAACAGAATAATAAGTTTCAAAATCAATCTGTTGCCCTTGAGAATCAAACGCACTCAGCGTCATACCATTTTCATGCAATGGCAGGTTTTCAGAATGAAAGAGAAGGTCTTGGTAGTAATCAAAGGCAATATCATGCTCACCGTTCAGGTTCAGCTTACCAAACTGCAGTGCTTCACGTAGAGCCTGATTGGCTTCAGCAATCTTGATAGTGGCAGGTTGATTCCCCATTAGGCCAAGCAAGCTCGCACGATCGGTATGGTGCCCTTTGCCCGTTAGAGATAGTGACCCGTAGAGATCCACCTGTATACGTTCAACTTTGTCTAACTGGGGCAATAGCCGTTGCACAAAGCGATAACCTGCGATCATCGGCCCATTAGTATGCGAGCTGGATGGACCAACACCAATTTTGAAAATATCAAAGATTGAGAGCATCACTTTCCCCTATGTCATCCGAGTTCGAGTCATCATACTCATCAGTATATACCCATCTACCTAGACCACTTTGGGGAAAGATCCCACTATGAGGTGGCAAAACGTTCTAGATAAAGAATCGTTGCGGCGGTTCGCGAAGGCACATCAAGCTTTTTCAGTAAGCTTTTCATATGCACTTTCACCGTGGATTCGGAAATAAACAGGCGATCAGCAATTTGTCGATTGCGATACCCTTTCGCGACTTCCGACATAATCTGCATTTCGCGTTCCGTTAGCGCTTCAAAAGGATTGCTCGCGTCATCGCGATTTAATAGGTAGCGCTCTACGGATTCACTAAAAGCTTTTTCACCTCTCATGGCTTGTTTTAGTAACGCCACAAGCTGGTCTGGTTCCGTATCTTTGAGCAGATAGCCATCAGCCCCCGCTTTCACTAGCGCTTCAATATCCGCCGCGCTATCTGAAACCGTCAGGATCACCACATAAGCATCACACTCATCGGTGCGTAGCGCCGTCAGCGTATCCAATCCCGACATACCTTTCATATTGAGATCGAGCAGAATCAACTCCGGTTGCAGATCATGTGCCAGAGCTATGGCCTCTGCCCCATTGCCAGCTTCGGCAACGACTTCAAATTCCTCTTCAAAACTCAACAGTTGATTAATACCACGGCGCATCAGCGGGTGATCATCCACCAAAAGGACTCTACAACTCATTCTTATTTTTCTCCTCGCCCTGCTGATAAGTCAGCACCACTTTGCAGCCTTTACCTAGAGCGGATTCAACCTTTAATTCACCGCGCAAGCGGGCGGCACGTTCTTGCATAATGCTCATACCATAATGGTTGAGCTTGTGATCTTGTGGGTCGAAACCGACCCCGTCATCTTCAATTGTCACTCTGACTGCCCCTTGTTGCTCGTGACAATTCACCGTAATCTTTGTCGCTTGTGCATGCTTGATCGCGTTGATCGTTGCCTCACGGATCAACTGCACTAAATGTACTTGCTGATGAGCATCCAGCGCAATTGAAGAAAGCGCGTTATTGAGTTCAATTTTAGCTTCAGTTTGGCTTGAGAGTTGAGTCAACATTCCCAGTAATGACTGACCAAAACTGCCCTCACTTAAGGTTAGGCGAAAGGTGGTTAGCAACTCTCGCAACTGAGTGTAAGCATCCGACAGACCTTTATCGATCTCGCTGATAATATTTTCCGTCTTACTCAAATCACCACAAGGTTTTAACGGCATCACCGAGCGTTTCAGCAGGGTTAATTGAATTTTTAAATAAGAGAGCGACTGCGCCAACGAATCATGCAGCTCACGCGCTATGGTTGCCCGCTCCTCCATTAAAAGCAGTTGCTCGGCTTGGCGCTGCGACTGATTGTAGTAAATGGCACGCGATAAAATCATCGCAAAGTTATCAATCAAAGCGCGATCCGGCCCTGCCGCGCTTGCGTCCCAGTAGAGATAGCCAAGATGACGACCATCGAGCGTCAGAGGGGTTTGTAGCATAGTCTCACCGCTCGGCTTGCCTTCTTGTAGAATCAATGGCTTTCCTGCTTCTTCTTCAATTTCTAAACGCAGGGCGTTGATCCCCTCAACCGCCACCCAATGACGTAATATGGTTTGAAAATTACTCGCCGTAATCCGAGACGCCGTCAATTCTTGCGAAGAGTGATACAAAACTTGCAATGATTGGTTGGCCGTTTGCAGCTTATACGTTTTCTCATTCACCGCATGTTCTAACCCGCGATACAACTTGCCAAGATCCCCCGCCATGCTGTTAAAGGTACGGGTCAAAATACCCATTTCTGTGCTGCTGGTTTCATCCAGCGAGACTTCAAAAATACGGTTTTTAATCTTCTCACTGGCAGCCACCATCGCATTTAAAGGCCGCACCACTTCCTCACGGATGTAATAAACCACAAACAACGAGACGGCAAAAATACCACCCAAACCAAAGCTGCCGACCGCCGCCAGAGCAATTAATTTACGCTCCGAGAATCGCTGCAGCTTGAGTACAAAACTATCCACCAAGCCGACAAATGGCGCAACTTGGCGAAGATAATCGGCATTTTGGTCGCTATTGAGCACCTTTTTTAATTGATGCCAACGTTCGATTAACTGGTAGTAATCGTGCTGGATGTCACCCGGCACTGTCCAATCCAGCAGCGCCAACATGGAAGGTGAATAGAGCGAATTTTCGAACAGATAAATGTGCGCTTTGTAATCTTTCGATTGAGCCTGAATGTCATACGCCAGTCGATAGCTTTGCATACGCATTGAGCCAGAAACGTTAACCGCCTCCGCGTCATTAAGTGAAGAAGCCAGCGTCACAATCGCGACCCCTGTCGTCAGCGCGGATAAAAATAAAATCAGCAACATGGCTTTCGCCATCGTGCGAGTTAATGACTTGCGTACCGGACTAGACAACGCGGTTTCTCTCTCATTGGTAACCAAGGTTCCACCTCTTTAGGGCTACACTATCCGAAACGAGCAGGTTAATTTATTGATCCAAAACAATCCACCACCCCAATTACCCCCTAAGAGGTATTTATACAAATATGTCAAAAACTACAATTTGTGTATGGAAATGTGGCAGATTGTGAACAGGCACGGAGAAAAATATGGTTGATTTAACCAAACGACGTTGGTTTGCCCTTGGCCGTCAACAAAACCAACGCCAAGTCCGACTGCCTTGGATTGCACGTCCACAAGCATTTATTGATGAGTGCACACGTTGCGGAAAATGCGTTGAAGCGTGTGAAACCCACATCATCGAAAAAGGTGATGGGGGTTTCCCCTCCGTCAACTTTTCGATTGATGAGTGCACGTTTTGTTACCAGTGCGCGCAGAGCTGTCCGGAACCGCTTTTTCTGCCGCAAAGTGAAGAGCCATGGCAAGCGTCCGTTGAAATCGCGAGCCAGTGCTTGGCACATAACCAAGTTGAGTGCCGCTCTTGTCAGGATGCTTGCCCAGAAGAGGCCATCCATTTTGCTTTGCAAATTGGCCGTACCGCGAGCCCACAAGTGAACTCGCAAAACTGTTCGGGTTGCGGTGCTTGTGTTTCAGTTTGCCCAAGCAACGCAATGACGGTTCACTATACTCATAACATCGCTTAGACGGTGTGGATAAATTGGAGAGCAATATGCCACAACCTGTAGCTTCACTGCATGAAGTACACATCTCCAGCTTGGTGGTTCACACCTTGCCAGAGCATCTACTCACCGTAAAACAGCAAGTGAGCGAACTGCGTGACGTGGAAATTTACGGCGAAGATCCGCAAGGCAAACTCGTCGTGGTGATTGAAACCGATCGTCAAGGCTTCATCACCGAAACGATTGAACACATAAATAATCTTCCTAATGTACTTAACGCTTTTTTGGTTTTCCATCAGGTAGAGACTGCAACGGAAGAAGAACTATAGCCAAACTGCTGAGTAGCCTGTCGCCGATGTCGTGACGGCACTCTGTAGGAAGGAAATATTACACACAGGAAATACCTTTTCTGAACTCGAGGGTAATGTATGAAAATGACCAGACGTGCGTTTGTGAAAGCAAACGCAGCCGCCTCAGCTGCGGCGGTTGCAGGGATCACCCTCCCCGCTTCTGCCACCAACTTGATCGCTAGCTCCGATCAAACCGCTATTCATTGGGACAAAGCGCCTTGTCGTTTTTGTGGTACTGGTTGCTCTGTGCTGGTCGGTACCCAAGATGGTCGCGTTGTCGCAACTCAAGGTGACCCTGAAGCCCCCGTGAACAAAGGCCTTAACTGTATTAAGGGCTACTTCCTCTCAAAAATCATGTACGGGCATGATCGCTTAAAAACACCTTTGTTGCGTATGAAAGACGGTCAATACAGCAAAGATGGCGAATTTACTCCTGTGTCTTGGGATACTGCTTTTGACATCATGGCTGAAAAATGGAAAGCCTCACTAAAAGCCAAAGGCCCAACCAGCGTGGGCATGTTCGGTTCTGGTCAGTGGACAGTCATGGAAGGTTACGCCGCAGTGAAGCTGATGAAAGCCGGTTTCCGTTCCAACAACATTGACCCGAACGCGCGCCACTGTATGGCTTCTGCGGTAGTGGGCTTCATGCGTACCTTTGGTATTGATGAACCTATGGGCTGTTATGACGACTTTGAACACGCCGATGCTTTTGTGCTTTGGGGGTCAAACATGGCGGAAATGCACCCAGTACTCTGGACTCGCATCACTGACCGCCGCCTAAGTCACCCTCATGTCAAAGTGAATGTGCTCTCCACTTACTATCACCGTTCCTTTGAGTTGGCAGATCACGGCTACATTTTCCATCCACAGTCTGACTTAGCGATTGCCAACTTCATCGCCAACTACATCATTCAAAACGATGCGGTGAACTGGGACTTTGTGAACAAACACACCCACTTCAAGCAAGCGGTAACGGATATCGGTTACGGTCTGCGTGACGATGACCCACTGCAGAAAAAGGCGAAAAATCCCAACTCTGGTGATGTCAGCGATATTTCGTTTGAAGAGTACAAAAAATCGGTTGCGCCATACACCGTTGAAAAAGCCTCAGAAATTTCAGGTGTGGCACCGGATAAACTGATCACACTGGCGAAGCAGTATGCTGATCCAAACACCAAAGTGATGTCACTCTGGACCATGGGTATGAACCAACATACTCGCGGTGTATGGATGCAAAGCTTGGTGTACAACCTGCACCTGCTTACTGGCAAAATCGCCACCCCAGGCAACAGTCCATTCTCACTGACCGGTCAACCATCAGCGTGTGGTACGGCACGTGAAGTCGGTACCTTTGCACACCGTCTGCCAGCAGACATGGTGGTGGCTAACCCTAAACACCGCGCGATTGCGGAAAAAGTGTGGAAACTGCCTGAAGGCACTATCCCACCTAAACCGGGCTTCCACGCGGTACAACAAGACCGCATGCTCAAAGATGGTGTACTGAACTGTTACTGGGTGCAATGTAATAACAACATGCAAGCCGGTCCAAACATCAATACTGAGCGTCTACCGGGCTACCGTAACCCTGAAAACTTCATCGTAGTGTCTGATGCTTACCCAACGGTAACAGCGCAAGCAGCCGATCTTGTTTTGCCAACCGCCATGTGGGTAGAAAAAGAAGGCGCTTACGGTAACGCCGAGCGCCGTACCCAAGTGTGGTATCAACAAGTTGAAACTGTGGGTGAATCTCACTCAGATTCATGGCAAGTCATTGAGTTTTCAAAACGCTTCAAAGTGGAAGAAGTGTGGCCGGAAGAATTACTGGCGAAAGCACCGCAATACCGTGGCAAAACACTGTATGACGTGCTGTTCAAAAACGGTCAGGTGGACAAGTTCCCAGTTAGCGAAGCTCGTGAGCTCAACGATGATGCACACCACTTTGGCTTCTACATTCAGAAAGGTCTGTTTGAAGAGTATGCCGAGTTCGGGCGCGGCCATGGTCACGATTTAGCGCCTTACGATGTTTACCACCAAGTTCGCGGTCTGCGTTGGCCAGTTGTCGATGGTAAAGAGACTAAGTGGCGCTTTAAAGAAGGCTCTGACCCTTATGCGAAAGCAGGTTCAGGTTGGGACTTCTACGGCAAACCGGATGGTAAAGCGTGGATCATCTCCTCTCCTTACGAAGCACCACCAGAAGTACCGAATGCTGAGTATGACTTGTGGCTCTGTACAGGTCGTGTGCTGGAACACTGGCATACTGGCACCATGACGCGTCGTGTCCCTGAGCTGTATAAAGCGGTGCCAGATGCACTGTGCTTCATGCACCATGAAGATGCGCAAGCACGCGGTTTACGCCGTGGCGATGAAGTGCTGATTTCCAACTCGCGTGGTGAAGTTCGAGTTCGTGTGGAAACTCGCGGTCGTAATAAGCCGCCAAAAGGCTTGGTGTTCGTGCCTTTCTTTGATGCTCGCATTCTTATCAACAAGTTGATCCTCGATGCGACCGACCCACTCTCGAAGCAGACTGACTTCAAGAAGTGTCCGGTTAAGATCACCAAAGTCGCGTAACCCTAATTGCACTGGGCTGCCCGTCAGCCCAGACCAAGTATTAAGCCGCAAGGCGGAGAATTTACGATGAAAAAACAACTCATTGTCTTACTTTCAGTGTTTACTGTACTGGCTGGTGTTGCTCATGCAGCGCTAGAGAATCCAGGCGGTATTGGTGGTCTAGAATCACTGCGTGGGGCGAGTGAAATTGAAGCAACTCGCGCTGCAGATCCAATGAAAAAATACCCACGTGAACAAGCGCTAGAAAGTGACTTTGTATACCAACCACCACTGATCCCACACAACATTCGCAACTATGAAGTGTCGTTGAACGCCAACAAGTGTCTTGCTTGCCACAGTTGGAAAAACGCAAAAGAAATGGGCGCAACCAAGATCAGCGTGACTCACTTTGTGAATCGTGAAGATGCTGTACTGTCAGACGTTTCTCCACGCCGCTACTTCTGTTTACAATGTCACGTACCTCAAGCGGATGCTAAACCGCTGGTAGAGAACGATTTCGAACGTGTTGATTCACTTCGTTAACCGAGAAGAGGCCATTTATGAAATTTCTGAAAGCGTTTTGGCTTCGTTTGTCTCGTCCAAGTAAAGCCGCCGTTGGTGTGGTTTTGCTGATGGGCTTTGTGGGCGGCCTGCTATTTTGGGGCGCCTTCAACACCGGAATGGAAGCGACAAACAGCGAAGAGTTTTGCTCAGGCTGTCACGCGCCGATTGTGGCCGAAATCCAAGAGACGATTCACTATTCAAACCGTTCTGGGGTTCGTGCAATTTGTTCTGACTGCCATGTCCCTCACGAATGGACGGATAAAATTGTGCGTAAAGTGCAAGCTTCCAAAGAATTGGTGGCACACTTTATCGGTACTATCGATACGCCAGAGAAGTTCCAAGCACGCCGCGCACACTTAGCGGAACGTGAGTGGGCTCGGTTGAAAAAGAACGATTCGTTGGAATGTCGAAACTGTCACCAGTTCAACTACATGGATTTTTCAGAGCAAAGTAGCCGCGCAGTACAACAGCACTCTACGGCACTGGCCTCTGGCGAGAAAACCTGTGTTGACTGCCATAAAGGTATCGCGCATAACCTACCCGACATGCATGGTGTTGAAGGCTGGCAATAAGGAGATCCACTATGAGTACTCTTGAATCGATTTTTTGGCACGTGCTAGGTTACAGCGCCATGCCAGTTATCATTCTGGCCGGTTTCCTTGGCGTTGCCATCGTCTCGATTGGCTTACTGGCCATGACCAAAGACAAATAGAAACGACAGAGAGAAAAATCCGGTGCCTGCACCGGATTTTTTATTCCACATCAATCGACTGCGCTCCCAATCAGCCACTAGGATTGTCACTAATACACACTAATGAACAGACACCCATTCATTGACACTTTCCTGAATAGACAAATCATAAAACGCTTGGTCATTACGCACTATCACTTCAAACACTTGGTTATCAAGGCGTCCACAACTGACTTCATGAGAAAGAATATTCATCACCTCTTTGAGTGACATTCTCCCACGATAAGGCCGCGCTTGTGTTAACGCTTGAAATACGTCCGCTACCGCAATGATCCGTGAAGGTAGATCGATGTCTAAACCTTGTAACCCTCTTGGATAACCTGAACCATCCAACCGCTCATGATGATTGCTTGCCCATTCACAAATGATTGAGTTACCAAACATCATTTGTAACATGTAGCGAGAATCGGTGGAGTGACGCTGAATGCACAAGTACTCGCTCTCATTGAGTTTTCCGGGTTTATGTAAAATATCTTCTGGCGTATGCAGCTTGCCGATGTCGTGGACTAAGCCCGTCAGATATAGAGCCTTTTGCATCTCAGGATCCAACCCTAGCTCTTTGGCTAACCGCTGGCAAATCTCCGCCACTTTCTGCGAATGGTAAAAAGTGAATTGGCTTTTGGCATCGACGATATTCGCCATCAACATCGCAATCGACATCACATCATCAACCCCAAGTTTTTGCTCAAAGAAAGGAGTTGATGGAAGAGTCTGCCCTAGTGCTTCAACATGCTGATAATCCATGGAGAACCAAATAAACTCTTTCTCCAATAAGTTCTGCATTTCACGAACTAAGTCACGCTCAAACAAGGTTCCACTTAAACGCCCAATCTCTAAGCAAACTTGGTTACGCGCTTCTTGGGTTACATTGCCAAATTGATCTTTGGGGTACAATTCTTTGAGGTAATCAATCCGATCTGACAAAAAGATTAATGCGGCAAAACGTTTATTTCGATCTGTAATGTCAACATTCTTCAGGTCTTTCCAAGGCGTATGGTGATACAAGATCGCATCGGCAAATAGGGACAAAGTGGGGCAATGCGAAAGCAGTTCATAACCTCTCATACAGTGTTGACGAACATTATCTGGCTGCATGTTTTCAAGCAGATTGTAGAAATCACGCTTCTGGGCAACACCACAGTCATGGATCAAGCCTAGTGAGAAAACTAATTGGCACTCCTCCTCACTCCATTCCATCGCTTTGGCGCAGGAATACGCCATGTATCCAACACGATGACCGTGATTGATATCATCAATACCCACCGAATCTAACGCTCTAGCAATGCAAAAGAACACCTGCCTTAAATTGACGTTCCATTCGATATTTACAGGTTTCATCATAGGTAGCTCTGTCTGCTTTTCGTTGCATTAATTAAAACCTAATAAAAATATAGTAGAGCACTACTAATTTGCTAAACGAAAGATCTAAACACTCTAATGAACATAAGGTTATTGCGGATATTCCAATTCGACAATTAATCGAAATGAAAGCAATAAAATAAGAAACGCCACCGAATGGTGGCGCTATGTTATGACTCTTGAATTGGAAGAACTTGCTTTACATATTCTCCCGGAGCGGCATAAAGCACAGGATAATCAGTATTACCTAATGAATAAGGCTCCACTTTGGCCTCTTCAGCGAAGCCATTTAACCATTCATTCCAGTGTACCCACCACGAGCCTTCACGATGCTGAGCGGTTTCTAACCAATCTTCAGCAGAATCATCCAAAGCATCGTTGACCCAGTAACCATATTTACGTTTTTCAGGATGATTGACGATTCCTGCAATGTGGCCAGATTCACCCAGCACGAAGGTTTTGTTACCACCAGTACGCAACGCGCCACGGTAAGTGCCTTGCCATAGTGCGATGTGATCTTCCTTAGTCGAAATGAAATAACTTGGAACTTTGATTTTATCTAAATCAATCCATACTCCACCAACTTTCACGCCCTTCTCTTGAACAAGTTTATTTTCAAGATAGAGTTCACGTAGCAAGAAGTTATGGCAAGCTCCAGCCACGTTAGTGCTGTCACTGTTCCAATACAAAAGATCAAAATCCACAGGACTCTGCCCTTTCAGGTAGTTGTCCACGTAGTAATTCCAGTACAAGCTATTTTCACGCAGTAGGCTGAATGTCACGCTGAGCGAGCGCCCATCCATATACCCTTTGGCATTATTTTGTGCCTCAATTGCGCGGATAATGGTGTCATTAATATAGGCACCCACTTCTCCCGGCTGAGAAAAATCAAGCAAGGTGGTAAAGAAGCTCGCCGTTTTGATCCGTTTTTTCATGCGCTTCGCAGCGTAATAAGCAATTGTTGTGGCTAATACCGTGCCACCAATACAGTAGCCCGCAGCATTGATCTGTTCTTGCCCGGTGATCGATTCAATCGCATTCACCGCTTTTACAACACCTTCAAGCACATAGTCTTCAAAATTGACTTGCGCTTGTGCAGCTCCCGGATTGCGCCATGAGATCATAAATACGCTATGCCCTTGCTCTAACAGCCAGCGCACCATGGAATTTTTCTCACGCAAATCGAGAATGTAGTACTTGTTGATAAAAGGAGGAACAATCAAAAGCGGAGTCACCGCTACTTGCTCAGTCAAAGGTTTGTATTGAATGAGTTCAAAGACATCATTCTTAAACACAACTTCGCCAGGCGTATTCGCGACATCTTCACCCAGACGGAAAGCGTTATTGTTGGTCATGCGGATTTTGAGAATATCAGCACTTGAAGCAACATCCTCTTTCAACTGCTCCAGGCCTGCGATGAGGTTTTCTCCATTTTTTTCTAAAGTCAGACGCAATAACTCTGGGTTAGTCGCAATAAAATTGCTGGGCGACAGTGCATTAATCATCTGACGTGAGAAGAACAGGATCCGCTCTTTGGCTTTTTCATCAAGCCCTTCGATTGCATTGATGGTGTCTAAATAAGTCTTACTGAACAGCAGATAGGATTGTTTGATGAAATTGAAAAAGGGATCTTGTTGCCACGCTTCATGGCTAAAACGCTTATCCCCTTTTTCCGCTTCCATGACCGATTGAACTTTGGACTCAAGAACGACCTTCTGCCAAATTTGCAGTTGCTGTTCCCACCACTGAGTTTGCAATTTCAGCAGAGCAGTTGGCTGATTCACGGCTTGCTCAAAGAATTTAAGCGAGTCTTCCAGATTCACTTCTTGCATCGCTTTATTGAGTGGGGAATTCACGGCTGCTTTGCTCTGTTCAACCTCTTTCCACCAACGCTGGTTCACTTGTTGCAGTTGGACAAGGTAGTCCGTAAAGGCATGTTGGAACATACACTTACTCCTTAAAACAGAAAAAAGCGCCGCCCTTAGGCGGCGCGAAAAACAGTGTTACGCAGGGGTCACTGTCTTAAGGTTTTCAGAGGCAAGTTTTTCAACATCATCTTTAAACTCTTTCGCGATGTTTTGCAGTTTTTTACTGTCATCCATCATTTGCTGTGAGAGTTTGTTTAAGACGCCAAACTGTTGAGAATTGAACGTTGTTAGCGATGTCACATCTTTAATTTCACTGGCCGCTTTCATTTGCGCCAGACCCAATTCGCTGTAAGTACGGATCGCATTGAGTTGCAACTCAGTCAATACTTCAACATTCTTGGTTACCAACTTATTAAACTTGATATACGGTTCGAAGTTCTTTTCTGTTTGATCGCTGAATGTTTTGAAAAATTCCGTGTACATACGTTATCTCCTAGTGAATGATTTTTAAATTAAACAGTTTTGATGACGATAGCAGTACCCATACCACCACCGACGCAAAGAGAAGCGACACCATATTGTTGATGGCGACGCTGTAATTCATGGACTAAAGAAACCAAAATACGGTTACCAGATGCCCCAAGTGGATGTCCTAACGCAATGGCACCACCATTTACGTTGGCTTTTTCCAATATTGCTTCTGGTTTAATATCGTGTTGATCAGCAAGCCCATACACCACACCTAAAGCTTGTGCGGCAAAGGCTTCATTAAGCTCAAAGAGATCAATATTATCGATAGGCAATTCTGCCTTAGCTAAAGCCTGAGTAACGGCACTCACAGGCCCCAATCCCATAATTTTTGGATCTAAACCCGTTTGCGCGTAGCTAATAATCTCTGCAACTGGTGCTAAACCAAGTTTTTTTACTGCGCTCTCACTGGCCACAATCACGGCGCTAGCACCATCGTTAATGCCAGAAGCATTACCGGCTGTCACTGTGCCTTGTGGATCAAATGCAGCACGTAAACCTTGTAATGCAGCAAAAGTCGTTGCGGGTTTGGGATATTCATCTGTTTCAAACACCACCGTTTCACGGCGTTTTTTCACCGCAATCGGTACGATCTCTTGTTTGAAATGCCCAGCTTCAATAGCTGCAGTCGCTTTCATTTGGCTAGCAAGAGCAAACTCATCCTGTATTTGGCGAGAAATGTCGAACTGCTTAGCAATATTTTCCGCAGTGACTCCCATGTGATATTGATTAAACACATCGGTCAAACCATCGTTAATAAGTAGATCTTTGACTTCAAATGAGCCCATTCTCTGCCCATCTCGCAAATGGGCTGGGGTTGCAAATGGGATTTGTGACATCACTTCAACACCTGCGGCAACCACCACAGAAGCATCACCCACTTTGATGTGTGCTACAGCATCCATGACCGATTTCATGCCGCTACCACACACCATATTGATACTATATGCAGGCACGGTTTGCGGTAAACCTGCCGCCAATGCAGCTTGTCGGCCAACGCCCATACCTTGTCCAGCGCTAACAACATTGCCAACAATCACTTCATCAACAGATTCTGGTTTAACCTTACCCGATTCTAGTGCGGCTTGAATTACCTGGCCGGCAAGCGCTCCTGCTGTGCAATCTTTTAATGATCCACCAAAAGCACCAATTGCTGAGCGCTTAGCGCTCACGATATAAATTTTTTCCATACATCCTCCCCCGCTTTTAGCGCATGTATAAGCCGCCATTCACCGACAAGGTTTCCCCTGTGATGTAGGCCGCTGCTTCACTAGCTAGATAACTTACTGCGCTTGCGATCTCTTCCGGCTTGGCTAAACGCTTCATCGGGACTTGATCAACAATGGATTGCAGAACATCAGCGCGCATCTGCTCAACCATAGGAGTTAGGGTGTAACCAGGAGCGATAACATTAACAGTAACGCCATAACGCGCTCCTTCTGCGGCCAGCGCTTTAGAGAAACCGATCATGCCTGCTTTTGCAGCCGAATAGTTAGTTTGACCAAACTGGCCTTTTAAACCATTAACTGAGGAGATATTGATGATTCGGCCAAACCCTTTTTCACACATAGCCGCAAATAGAGGTTGGCTTACATTGAACACGCTGTTGAGGTTGGTATCGATGACCTCTTTCCATGCTTGATGGGGCATTTTCTTAAACACACTATCGCGGGTGATACCAGCGTTATTTACCACTACATCAATAGTGCCTTCTTCCTCAAGCAATTTAGCCAAGCGCTCAGCGCACTCTACTGTATTGGTTACATCCAACTCCAAAAGTCGTACTTGATCCTCTGTAAATTGTTTTTCATTAAACCAATCTAATGCACATTGATGATTGCCAGTGTAGTAAGTCGCAATCACTCGATATCCTTCACTAACTAACTGGGTTGAAATTGCAGACCCAATCCCGCCTTTCGATCCTGTGATCAAAGCGATTTTTCTCATTAAAGACTCCATTCGCAACAGCAATATTATTGATTTATGTCTTTCCATTTAAAGCAAGCTTGACTAATCAAGTATGTTCTTCAAGTGGCTAAGATATATTACGCTCAAATTGACATAATTATGTTTAGTGGCAAGTAACATCCATAACTAAGTTATTTATCAAAAAATCAATTCAATAGGTTATTTCAACTTACTTGTTCTTTTTAAACCTAATCTAGATTTATGACATTTCAAATTCAAATTTGTGTATTTTTAAAAAAGTTGATCTACCTCTCCATTCCAGTGAAATGATAATAATTTGTTAAAAAAATAAATCGTAATGAAACTTAAGGATTTTTTATTGAAACAACATACAACACAAAAATAAAATCACTAAAAATCAATGAATTAAATTAAAATGGAATTACATGGAAATCATTATGCTCAGCACAATCTATCACTATCAAACATGTTCAGAATAAAAGTTTGTATTCTTAATCTTATAAATAACAATCTAAAACCAGCAGTAGCCATTACTAAAAAATTATAACTTATCCCTATAGGTAATTTATAAAGAACCCAAAACAGCTATCTAATTAAAATTTACAAATAGAATCCACATTAGTAAAAAACAAATAAAGCCAGCATAAACTGGCTTTATTTGTTTTTTTGGCATTAATTCATGGTGCTGTATCTAGCTCCACTGGCAGATAATGCTTGGGCTCCAAACCTAACCATTCGGGTAATACAGTACCAATTGAAATGGATGACCACGTTCCCGAAATAACACCGATAAACATTGCAATTGCAAACCCTTGCAATGGGGCTCCCCCCATGATCCATAACGCTGAGATGGTCATTAACGTTGTTCCTGATGTCACCATGGTGCGCGAAAACGTTGCAATGATTGCTTGATCATTGATTTCTGCTGTTGGTGTTTGCTGCTTAGCTAATAATAGCTCGCGAATACGGTCAGCAATAATGATCGAGTCATTCAATGAATAACCGAGTACTGCGAGTACCGCCGCAAACACGGTCAAATTAAATTCCATTTGTGTAATAGCAAAGAATCCCAACACAAGCACTACATCATGTAACAGCGCTAACAATGCCCCACTAGCTAAGCGCCATTCAAATCGGAAACTCAAATAACCCAAAATTGAGAGCAGACATATTAATAATGCTAAGCCTCCTTGATCGACAAGATCTTGCCCCACTTGGGATCCTACCATGCTATTACTGACAATCTGGACATGCTTAGAGACCAGGTGGAGTAAACCATCAATATCAACGGGAGCAGCATTTTCTGCTGCGAGAGGATAACGTATTACCCATCGTCCTGATTCCCCCGAGGGGGTCACTGTCACTGCCTCACCTAGCTTAGGCTGTAGCTGTTCTAGCAACTGATTTTTGCTAATCGAGCTATCAATAATAGCTTCAGTAACCATACCACCGGTAAAGTCTAGCCCCATATTTAGGCCTTTCACCGCAAAGGCGGTCAGTGAAATCACCATTAGTAGAATCGAAATAACACCGGTTATGTAACGAATTGGGCGAATTCGTGATTTTAAATATTCAACCATGGCTTATACCCTCACATCACGACGTGTATCACGTCCCCAAACTAAGTTAATTAATGCTCGTGACGCGAGTACGCCACTAAACATACTGGTGAGCAAACCTAAGCCTAATGTCAAAGCAAAGCCTTGAATCGGCCCATTACCGATTGAATATAAAATTACCGCTGTGATCATAGTCGTCACGTTGGCATCCAATATAGTGCTAAATGCGCTATCAAAACCTGTGTCTATCGCTTGTGCAAAATTACGCCCTTCACTGAGTTTGTCTCGTATACGTTCAAAGATCAGTACATTGGTATCCACGGCCATACCGACAGTTAATACGAGTCCCGCAATTCCTGGCAGAGTCAACACCGCTCCAGGTAACAGCGCAATCAAACCGAGCAGACAAGCCATATTAATCAGCAAGGCAACGTTAGCTACCCAACCGAGACGGCGATACCAAAGCGCCATAAAAGTTAACGTCATTGCCATGCCAAGAGCCAAAGCCGCAAAACCGTTAGCGATATTCTCTTCACTAAGTGATGCCCCGATGGTTCGCTCCTCAACAATGGTGACGGGTGCGGTCAATGAACCCGCACGCAGTAACAATGCTAATTGCTGAGCTTCTTCCATTGAGCCAGCACCAGTAATACGGAATTGACTGCCTAATTGCGATTGGATGGTCGCAACACTGATCACTTTCTCACTGCGTACCGTTTCCCCACGTGCGTTGGTTTTGTACTCACGGTACACGGTAGCCATCGGCTTACCAATGTGTTTGCCCGAGAAATCGCTCATGATTTTGCCACCAGCATGATCAAGAGAAATATTCACTTCAGACATGCCCATGTTATCCACACCTGCGCGGGCATTGACGATATGCTCACCACTGAGCACAGGGCGTTTAGCCAGAACAACCGGACGTCCATTCTCATCTTCAAGGATCAAATCATCGAAACTGCGGGCATCCGTTGGCGATTTCGCTTCATAAAAAGCCAAACTTGCGGTCGCACCAATCACATTCTTTGCTTGTGAGGGATCTTGCACACCGGGTAACTCGATACGGATCGCATGCTCACCTTGACGTTGTACTAGAGCCTCAGTAATACCTAGCTCCTCAATACGATCACGCATGATTTTCAAGTTCTGCTGAATCGTAGCCGTTTGAAACTCTGACTTATTCTGTTGCGAGGGTTGCACTTGCAAATTATCTGAACCCTGACGAATGTCCCAGCCTCGATAATTTTCTTGCAAGTATTGGCGTACATGGTTTAGAGCTTTGGTTTGATCTGTTTTGACTTCGAAGGCATCGTTGCCAACCGCTTGTACAGTAACACCTCGTAAACGCTCTGCACGTAGCGAATCTTTTACTGCATCAATCATGCTATCGCGCTGTTCTTGAAATGCTTTATCGACATCAACATTTAACAAAAACTGCACACCGCCACGTAAATCTAGGCCCAGCTTGATGGGCGAAAAACCAAGATTATCAAGCCATTTTGGCGCAACCGACACGTAAGAATAGGTGATGGTGTCCCCTTCTTTAGCTAGGGTATCCAAAACATTTCTGGCTTGAGACTGATCATTTTCATTGGCAAAAACTAAGGTTGTTTTATCACCATGCTGGGTGATTTCATCAGCCTGAATATTTTGTTTACTTAGTAGTTGGGCAAGTTCCGGCAAATTCAGGAGAACACTTTTGACATCCTTGCTTTGCAATTGAATCGAAGGTTGTTCGCCATACCACGTTGGAATAGCACTTAAGGTAAGAATAATAATGGTTGTTACCAATACCACATATTTCCATGCAGAATAGTGGTTAATCAGGCGCTTTGACGCCTGCTTTTGTTCTCTTTTTTTCATAGTTTCCCTCTCAGCCTAAACTGAGTTATTCAACAAGTGACAATGTCACAGTAAATTTTGAATATGGAAACGTGGATATTGGCTATTGAGAGCGACATACATAGCATTGCTCTCTTTCCAACCTGCGAGTCGGTGGGTGGAAGTGAAAAAGTCGTAACTTCGATTGCTGTAGGAAACGGTAACGAAGAAGAGTCGAGTGAGTGAAGTGCCTAATTTAAGTTCATCATAATCAGAGTCAAAAGGCAGATCAGAACCACATCCCGTCAGAATACGCTGTGTCAGTACCTGGCGTGAGTGATTTAAAATAGCATAAGAACTATGACTAAGATTTGACTGTGAGCTGGGTATTGCTGGCTGCGGGGCAGGGCTAAAAAGCCAATCGTAATCAAGAGTCGGATTTCCCGAAAAGCCAGTGTCTGGACTTAAGGTGCTCGTGTCACTCTCTAGCGCATAGGCCAAAACCTGCGAAGGTAGCACCATCGCAAGTAAAGCAAACCAACACTGGATCAGGGCACGTAAGTACATGACTTATGTTCTCAACTCTTAGATAAGTAAGCAGTGTAGGCCGATGCTTAGTGAAGCTCAAGCGGAAAAATGTGATCTAACGATAGAAAATTTTTCCCGTTTGCACGTCAAGGTAGATCTTGTTTGCCTGGCTCAAGCCGCCGCAGTAGATAAAATACACGGGCTGTTCGCCAAAAGTGAGTGAGCGAACCCAACCGCCTAATTCTTCAAAATCTTTGGGGGAGCAACTCCCCTCTTTTAATAGAGTATCGGTCGTAGTCAGGAATTTTTCTTGATGTAAAAGAAAATCATCTGAACTTTCAATGTATCCCATCAACGTTTTCGTGCGTTCTTCAGGCGTGATCACTGGAGGCTCAACGGTTAATCCTTCTAGGGGGATCCATTCTGCAACTTCAGGGCCGCCATCCTCATAGACAAAATATTCCGAAATTCGCCCCCAACCTGCTTTTTTTTCTAATAAATGAACTTTGTCACCACGGTAAAGCTGCTTATCGACATCTGGATAGGCATTCAAATCTGGCTTATCTCGAATACTTAACGTAGTGGCATCAACATAAAAATCCATCACTTCTGGCTTGGCGGCAACAGCTGGAGTTGGGACAGAAGGTGCCGATTGAGGTGCAACTTCGTTGGCAAGTTTGGCTTTCTCCGCTTCAGCATCCATCTGTGGTTTAAGATAAAACAGGTAATACCCAGCACCCGCCCCACCTAATCCCAGCAATAATACAAGTAGCATCAGTATTTTTTTCATTTCCCTTGCTCATAAAACTCTAAAGACAATCCCATCAATATAAAAATGCGATCGACTTTGCTTTTCTTTTCAATATAGCGGGAAATTAGAGCAATACTTGATCATCACTTGCTCACTTAGTGCGCTAATTTGAAGCAAGAACACATTTGGTGGAAAAGCATGAGTAAAATCAAACCTGCCGTGAGTTCAATCAGAACGTGAAAAATTCGTAATTTACAATGTAAATGAAAACCAGAGCTGTGCGCCTAAAAGTTAGGCATAAAAAGCGTTATTCGGATACGAACCATGATCCAGTGCACGAAGTGAGATTTTGGAAGCGAAATCTCATTTAAAAATCGTTACATTATGCACTCAACGACTTATAAAATGACTTATGCATACCTCCGTCAGTAAATACTTTATTCAATTCACTATCGTCGCTTTCGTGCTGGGTTTCATCCCCGTACTATATTTCATACACGAAGCAAGTCAGCTAGAAACACAGGCCGTTAGCCAAGCCGAAAAACAGACACGATTACAACTTGAGTTTAGCCAGCATGATTTATTACAAATGTTACAAAAAGCTCGCCAGTCAACCCAAGTCTTAGCTCAAAGTGACACATTACTTGCGGCAGCAGATACACTCAACACCATAAATCTCAATCAGTTAAAAACCTTGTGGGATGTCACTCTGCGCTCCCAAGCCATTTTTTCCTCATTTCAATTAATTGATCAGCAAGGAAGAGAACAACTAAAAGCGATTTATGATGGAAATAACGTGGTGTTTGTTGAATCTGCGCAGACGATAAACTCATTTAGTAACGAGGTTTTGGCTCGGTTCACTCACCTGCCACCTAACCACGTTTGGGCGAGTGCATTAGCAATGAATTCTGGAGATCCATCTGGAGCTTTACCCGCGTTTCGTTTTGCTACAGGTATTCAATATCAAAAACAAACTTATGGCTATCTTGTCGTTACTGTCCAATTACAATCACTCTACCAACGGCTTTCTTTCGTCTATGATCAATTCGACTCACCCGATGTGATGAATTTAGCTGGAGAGCTTCTACTCAGTGAAAATACACGAACTAAAGGCCAAAAAGTGTTCTCTATACAGAGTTTCGCACAACAACACCCTGCACTCTGGCAAAAAATTCTCATCAAGCACCAAGGTTTTGCCCTTTCAAACCAAACTTGGTTCAGCTATATCAGAGTCGAACTCAACTCTGTATTGCCTGATTTTGAACCTCTGGTACTGATACTCAAAGTCAACAAAGAGCAGATTGATGAAACCTATGCGAATGCCTATTGGTCATTGCTCACGCGAGCAATAACGGTACTCTCTCTGCTCAGTATCATCGCAGCAGGCTTCGCCGCATGGAATATCAATCATTTAAAAAATAGCCTCGACAGTAAATTGGCGCGCGCTGCGATGGATGGAATGTCTGCAGTGGTAATCACAGACAAGAATAACCGTATTATCAAGGTCAATAATGAGTTTACTCGCCTTAGCGGCTACACCTTTGATGAAGTTAAGGGTAAACAGCCCTCAATATTGGCTTCAGGCCTACATAAAACTGAATTCTATTTGAACATGTGGCGTGCATTGCAAGATGTAGGAGTATGGGAAGGCGAAGTGATCAACAAGCGTAAAGATGGTCAAAGCATCACTGAAATTTTACGCATTCAAAGCATCCGAGATGAGAAGAATGTTATTCAGTTTTACGTGGCTTCTTTTGTGGATATTTCTCAACATAAGGCATTGGAAAATCGCCTACGCGAATTAAGCGAAAAGGACTCCTTAACCGACTTATGGAATAGACGTAAGTTTGATCAAACCATCCATCTAGAGTGTGCTAAAGCTCGCCGCTACCCTAGCTTAGTACAAAGTTGTTTCGCGATTGTTGATATTGACCACTTTAAACGCATTAACGATAGGTTGGGGCATGATGAAGGGGATCAAGTCTTGAGATCTGTCTCCGTGGCTATTCAATCTCAATTACGTGAATCTGATTTTGTCGCAAGAATTGGGGGGGAGGAGTTCGCGGTTATTTTTCCTCATACTAATATTGAAGAAGCTGAAATTGTTCTTAATCGAGTACGCACCTATATCTCCCGCATTCATGATGATGGAGTCACCATCAGTGGTGGTGTCACAAATATCTGCTCAAATCCCGACCAGACATATAAGCGAGCAGATCTCGCTTTGTATGAATCTAAATCCTCAGGCCGAAATCAAATTTCTATTTTGACTCATGCTGAAATGCACCACTTTGCATGATGCAAATCTCTTTTTTATGCCTGAATAATTAAGAGCAAGTTCACAGCTTGCGTGGATAGCGAGTCTGTGTTTGTCATTCTATTGTCATCTCTTCATCTAACTCGTTCTTCTTGTACTACGCTTCATACATTCGTATTAGATCACTTTTTCATTCATCGTGTACGCAATTTTTTGTCAAAAATGCAATTTCGGGAGATAAATTATGCAGGACACCTTAGCCGTTATTTTGGCTGGAGGCATGGGCTCTCGGCTCTCACCACTCACCGATGACAGAGCCAAACCCGCCGTTCCTTTTGGCGGGAAATATCGAATTATTGATTTTACCTTAACCAATTGCCTGCACTCAGGTCTACGGCGCATCTTGGTGTTAACCCAATACAAATCCCACTCTTTGCACAAGCATCTGCGTAATGGTTGGTCTATTTTCAACCCCGAACTGGGTGAATTCATCACCGTTGTTCCGCCACAAATGCGCAAAGGAGGAAAATGGTACGAAGGAACAGCCGATGCGCTATTTCATAATATGTGGCTACTGGCACGTAGTGATGCCAAATACGTGGTGGTTTTATCTGGTGATCATATTTATCGTATGGATTATGCCGCCATGCTTGAAGAGCATATTGAGAAAAATGCAACACTCACTATTGCTTGTATGGAGGTAGCACAACATGAGGCTTCTGCATTTGGTGTAATGGCAATTGATGAAGAATCTCGCATTACCTGTTTTGTTGAGAAACCTCGTGACCCACCTTGCATTCCACACAAACCAGATCACAGCTTAGCTTCCATGGGCATCTATATCTTCAATATGGATGTATTACAGCAAGCATTAAAAGTCGATGCCGAAAACGAACAGTCAACTCATGATTTTGGTTGTGATCTCATTCCTAAGCTGATTGAGACTGGCAGTGTGTATGCTTACGCATTTTGTTCAGGTAAAGGTCGCGTTGCTCGCGACTGCTACTGGAGGGATGTGGGTACCATCGACTCCTTTTATGATGCCAACATGGATTTATTACAGCCTGTTCCACCCATGAATTTGTATCAAAAAAACTGGGCGATCCGCACTTATGAGCAGCAGTACCCGCCGGCAAGAACGGTTTCCTCTGCCACGGGTAATGAAGGAATCTTTATTAATTCGATTATTGCCAACGGTGTCATCAATTCTGGGGGTTCGGTACAACACTCCATCATTTCTTCGAATGTGCGCATCAATGATTCGGCGCTGATTGTCGATAGTATTTTGTTTGATGATGTTGAAGTGGGCGAAGGTTGTAAGCTAGTACATTGTATTATTGATAAACACGTGAAGATTCCGCCCTACACAGAAATTGGCCTTAACTCGATTGAGGATTCAAAACGCTTTCATATTTCAGAACGCGGTGTTGTTGTCGTACCTGAAAGCTACCAATTTTTTAGTGAGTAGAAGTGAGCATTGAGAAGTGATGTAAAATCATCAAATACAAAGCCCACCAATCTCCACTCTCATAGTGCTAGTGCCCAGCGCTTTTCTAAATAAGAAACCCCGCAAAGCGGGGTTTCTTATTATATTATCGGATTTGGTCACTTACGCCTGAGGGCAAGTCACTTCTTTCCAGAACCAGTTAGTCTGTGTTGGTGTTTCCCATGAGCCTGGAGGATTTTGAGCTACGAAACATTTTCCGTTGTAAGTGACTGTATCACCTACTTTTACTGTTGTCGCTCCAGGAACCCATTGAATCACCGTACCTGTTGAACCACCTCCGGTATTGCCCCCTGTATTACCACCCGCGGAAAGATCTGCTACTGGTAAATCAGGCTGTTCAAAGGTGAATGCATATTCAACGTTGTTGATCTTCACTGAGTAGTTCGCAGGCCCTGAAATTGGCAGGTAGTACACCATATCCAATTCATAGGTTGAACCTGCAGGGAGTGACTTCCAAGCTGGCAGTGAGAACGCAACACGGTGCATTGTGCCGTCTAAGCCGCCGATGTTGTTGGCTCGTGTATGACCCGATGCAATCACTTTTAAGCCGCCGCCCGATTGATCCTTCGCGTTATCCGGTGCAGAAACAGGAATATCGAACTGGAATTCTGTACCTCCAGGGATATCAACACCTGTATTGTTCGTGAAGGTAATCTTCGGATTGATTGGGTAGTTTTGGTCGCCCACTTTGAAGCCACCCACTTTCACTGCAATATTCACAGCTTCCGTTGGAATTGCACCAGTAGCCACCTTATTACCATACGGTGTTGCGACTTTGAACTTGTCGTAGATCGCTTTAGTCATGGTGTTACCCATGTGGAACTCACCTTTGCCCGTTGCACACGCTTGCTCAGTTGGATCCACTGACGTACGTTTGCCGTTGGCATCAAGGTTGTAACAGCTGTAGTCACCCGCCAGTTCCCAGAACATGATACCGCCAATCTCTTTGTCGATAACGTAATCGGCTTTCACATCAATTGACTGTTTATCTTCAGTAGACAAGAACACTTTCTTCTCTGCGTTCCACAACCAAGGAGCAACCGCCACGCTATCATAGTTGCGCGTATAAGTACCAATTAGTGGTGTTGTGGTTGGATCGAGTTTGTAAGCTGCGGCGTATGAACCCCAAATGCCTTTTTCTAGGTTCTTCGCATGCCACATTGGGTTAGAGCCTGCGCCCATTTCGTCACCTGCAGCGTTAACGTCATGCCACATGTTGTCGATACCGGTTGCACCGTGACCACAGTTGTTTTTCTCCCCTTCACCAGTACCCGGTGCACAGAGATTTTGGTTAGGCAGTGCTGCACGGCCCCATAAGCCATTTTCACCACCTGTTACACCCTGCCAACCACGGGTGTAGTAAGGAACACCAATATTGATACGTCCTGCAGGCATTGAGCCGCGGAAGTAGTGATATGCCCAGTCCGTATTCAGATAACCGATACCACCGTATTGCGCTGTGCCGTAAACGTTCCACTGCGCCAACTCAGAGTCTTTGCCTGTATCGTAGAGCGCGGCGTTGTGACCAACGTGATCATTCCACGCGCCATGCAAGTCGTAAGACATGATGTTGACATAGTCGAGATACTTGGTGACATCGAAGGTTTCCATACCACGTAGCAGATAACCAGAAGATGGTGCAGCGATCGTCAGCATGTAATGGTGACCATCTTGTGCTGAAGCACGGTCTAGCTTGTCACGTAAAACGCGCATCAACTCTTGGTAGGAAGCCCACAGGTAAGCACGGCGTGGTTCCATCAGCGCTTTGTCATCTGGGTTTCCAGCACCCGCCATTGAGGTTGGGTATTCGTAATCGATATCCACACCATCAAACTTGTACTTACGGATCATCTCAACCGCAGATGCCGCAAATTTTTCAATCGCTGCGTGGTTGATGGAACCATCAGCATTGGTAGTCATGGTGTAGAAGCCACCGTCAGCCACACGGTTACCATTCGCATCAAAGTGACCGCCGGTTTCAGCCCATCCACCGATAGAAATCAGGGTTTTCACGCCGTATTTCTGTTTGTAAGTTGCCAGAGCACCAAAGTGGCCTTTAAAGCCTAGCGTTGGATCAATTTCAACCCCTGGCCACTCTTTACCAACGGCTGCGTTGTTTGGATCGTTCACATCACCGATGTTCACTTTGCCATCAGAGCCAATACTCACAAACGCATAGTTAATGTGAGTTAGTTGTTCCCAAGGAATGTCTTTAACCAAGTAAGCGGCTTGTGGATCATCCCCTGAGCGCCAGCTAGTGAAGTAGCCGATCACACGGCGTGGATGATCTACACCCATTTTCTCACGGCCATCTTCATCGTAAACCGTACAGTATGGAACTTGTACGCCTTCGGTTTGATACAGACCATCAGGGCGGCAGCTTGCTACCGGAGCAACACCATTAACGACCAAAGTTGCCAATGCAGAATCGGTGGTAGCCCCCAAGTTGTCGGTGGCACGAGCGTAGACCGCTAATGAACCGGCTTTGGTTGTCGTGTAGTTAAGTGTGTAAGGAGCTTTTGCCGATGTGCCGACGAGCGCACCACCCACATAAAAATCAACTTTAGCCACTGAGCCATCCGCATCGGCGGCATCCGCAGTGAGGGTTACTACCGCGCCCACATCCACTTTGGCGGCAGACAGAGCTACAGCAACAGTTGGGGCTTGATTCACGGGACCTGTGACCTCAGTTACCGTCAGTGTCACAGCATTTTTCGTGCTCACGGCACCTTTGTCATCAAAGGCTACCGCGCTAAATTCATGTGCACCTTTAGTCGCTGTCCAAGTTGCGGAATAAGGCGCTTTGGTGGCTTGACCAACCAATACACCATCTACTGAAAACTCAACACGAGCCACAGTGCCATCCGCATCAGCAGCATTAGCCGCTAGTGTCACCACATCCCCCACTTTGACTTGTGCAGTTGCAAGAGGTGCGGTCAAGGTTACGCTTGGTGCTTGGTTTGTTCCACCGGATGTAGTGCAAGAATCAAGCAGTTTCCATTGGGCATAGTTGCCAGAAAAGGTTTCAGGATCGTTGTTTTGAGTCCAGTAGTTGGCTTGGTAAGCATTGCCCTTGTGCTGCACTTTGGCACCACCGGTATACACCGCTGACGATTGCCATTCAGGTAACGCCGAGCAATCTACCGCAGCATAGCTGCTAAAAGCCATTAAACATGAAGCGGTTAAAGTGCTTAATGTAAAAACACTCTTTCCTGCTTTTCCTTCGAGTACACGCATTTTTGTTCTTCCCTTAAGTTATTGTTTCAATAATTAAATAAAACCACGTCGACATGGGTTCACTTAAATTCTTGTGTAAAACAACTTTAGAATAGCGGGATAATTTGGCACTCAGAAAAGTGTGAATTTTAATAATGACTCGCAAACGAGTGTCTGATTTATGCAAATCAAAGCGAGTTATTTTGCATCAACAACGAATTACTCATAAATTTTTCACCATAAAAAAAAGCCCCGTTTTTCAGAACAAAATACGGGGTTCAACAATTTTTTTGTGACAATTGTTCCTAATAGGGACCTCAAGCCTACAACTATCCTTTATGTTATAAAAGAGTAAATGATCATCTACTCCCGCTCCCTCTTTTGCATCTCTTTCCCTATTTATTGCTCATTTCACTACTTGAGACACAAAAATCACCTCTCAAATGACCTATTTTGCACAACACATACGTAATAGCATTCACAATAAACCCGAGTCTGCTGGCATTGCTATTGCCAAGAAATAACCATACCCATGAGGTGAGTAAGATGCATTTTAGCTACGTAAACCCAACCAAAATCCTTTTTGGTCAGGGCCAAATCGACAGCATTCGCCGAGAAATAGCGAAAAATAAAAAAATATTGCTGCTGTACGGTGGTGGATCAATCAAACGTAATGGCGTTTATGAGCAAGTCGTTCAAGCATTGGGCGAACATGAGTGGGTCGAGTTTTCAGGCGTTGAGCCTAATCCAACGAAAGAAACATTAGATAAAGCGGTAGAAATGGTTAAGAACCAGCAGATCGACTTTATTCTCGCAGTAGGAGGTGGTTCGGTCATTGATGGTTCGAAATATGTGGCCGCCGCTGCGTATTATGAAGGAGATGGTTGGGATATTTTGACAGGGCAACACACTGTGCAACAAGCAACACCGATCGGTGCGATTTTGACGCTGCCCGCAACCGGCTCTGAATCCAATACTGGTGCAGTGATCACCAAAGCGGAAACCCAAGATAAATTGGCGTTTCTCTCTCCCGCCGTTCAGCCACGCTTTGCGGTACTCGACCCTGATGTGATGAAAAGTCTACCTGAACGCCAACTGGTGAATGGTTTAGTCGATGCTTGGGTGCATGTTTGTGAACAGTATTTAACTCTACCTACTCAAGCCATGGTGCAAGAAGGCTATGCCGAAGTGCTGCTGAGAAACCTGTTAACCCTTGGCGCAGAGTTTACGAATCGAGACAATGATGCATGGCGAGCCAATCTGATGTGGACTGCCAATCAGGCTTTGAATGGTTTGATTGGTGCTGGAGTGCCTCAAGATTGGGCAACGCATATGATCGGCCATGAGCTGACTGCATTATGGCATGTAGACCACGCTCGTTCGCTAGCAATTGTGCAACCTTGGCTGCTACGCAATCAACTGGAGCACAAAAAAACCAAACTCGAACAGATGGGTAAAAATGTGTTTGGGTTACCACAAACCGATGATTTAGCGGAAAAAACCATTGCTGCCATTGAAGCCTTTTACCACCAATTGAATGTTGCGACCCAATTTGGTGAACACGGCATGGAAAAAGATGCCGCTGTGGATGCAGTGCTGCAGCAGTTAACGGCTCACGGTATGCTCAAACTTGGCGAGCAAGGCAGTATTACCTTGCAAGAATCGCGCAAAATCCTTGAACACGCTTTGTCTTGAGTCTAGATCAAACAGCACTACTGACTAACAGATAAATCCTGTTACACTCTTATTGCACGCTAATCTAATATGGATGGCGTGTTTATTTTTGTTGTTTTTATGGATACGTGAGTTTGGATAGATTTATGTGGCTGTTGATTATTGCTCTCTGTGCTGTTCACTTAATCGCAATTGATCGCGGTCCACGTTGGATTTTTTATTTCTCTAAACCTACCCCAATCCTACTGATGGCATTAACTATTGCCGTCTGCCCTAGCCCTTTGTCTGAGTTTGCTGGGTGGGTTGTCGCAGGCTTGCTGCTCTCTGCAATCGGCGACATTCTGCTGATGCATCCAAAAGATAAATTTGTCTCCGGTTTGCTAGTATTTCTGTTCGCACATATCGCCTATACCTTAGGTTTTGCTACTACCATCACCGAATTGACATGGTGGCCAATCGCCATTTGGTCTGCATTGGGCGTGATCGCATTTTTACTGTTGTTGCCCAATCTTGGCAAAATGGCATTCCCTGTTGCTGGATATATCGTAGTCATCGTATTGATGACATGCGCAGCAACGGAATACTGGCTTGGTTACAACAACAATGCCTCACGCCTTGCTCTGATGGGTGCGACGATGTTTATGCTTTCCGATCTGGTACTAGCCATTGACCGATTTCGCTCTTCATCTCAGTTTTCGCGACATGTAGTGATGTTCACCTACTACAGCGCGCAGACTTTACTAACCTTGTCCGTCATCCCCTAATCGCGAGCTTTAAACGCACCTTTTTCAAGACCGTGCTTTTTCATTCTCAAATAGAGCTTTTTACGCGGCACTTGTAGGTAGTTCGCGGCATCGGCTACGCGGCCAGAAAACAGAAACAGCGCATCTTCAATCACTTGCTTTTCGTAATCGTCCACCAGCTCATCCAATGGCGATAACATTTCTTCTTGATTGTAGATCCGCTCTTTGCCCGCCAGTTTTACAATGCCAATCGCGTACAGTTCCGCCACATTACGTAGCTCACGCACATTCCCCGGCCATTGGTGCGCTCGTAGCAAGGCAAGATAATGCGGCTCAACATTGGGCATAGGTTTGCCCAGCTTGTAACAGCTCTGTTTTAGGAAGTAATGGAACAACGCCGCAATATCATCTGGTCGTTGACGCAGTAATGGCACATCGATCTGCCCTTGATTCAGTAGATAATAAAGCTCAGGTAACAACTGGTTTTGTGCAATCAGTTGTTCCGGTTGTTGGTCAATCACCGCAATCACTCGCGTTCTTGGTCGATTGAGTCGCTCTTGGTTGAGTAAACTCTGTACTAAATTGCGCTGCACTTCCTCGCTGAGCAGCTCAATATGATCAATCAGCAAGGTTCCGCCCGCACTCTCTTGGACTTTAGGTTCAATGGTACTCCACTCGGTTTTTGCCGAAGCTACTAACTCAACCAAGGGCAAGTGGCCGTTATTGATGGTTAGCTGATGGATAAGATAGGCAATGGTGTGCCGCCCACAGCCCGACTCTCCCACAATCACTACATGGCGATTCAACAGTGCATATTGCGCAACATGGGAGCGAATTTGTTCCATTTGAGCTGATTTGCCTACTAATTCACGTTTTACTGAGCGTGACAGTAAAAGTTTTTGCTCAATGAAGGAACGGCGCAACTCAAGGTGCTGCTTAATCAACGTCAACAGCTGAGGTGGATTGATCGGTTTTTCGAGGAAATCACACGCACCGATTTTTACCGCTTCCACCGCCATCGGGATATCACCGTGTCCTGTGATCACGATGACCGGAATTTTGTCGTCCACGGCTTTGATCTGCTTGAGCAATTCCATGCCATGCAGCTGTGGCATGTACATATCGAGCAGCACCACTCCGTTCCAGTCGGGCTGGATATGGTTCATCGCCAGCGTGGGATCGATCACCGCTTTGGCAGTCAACCCAGCTATCGACATCAAATGTAGATAGGAATCCAACACATCCTGATCGTCATCAATCAGCAGTACGGTACTTTTCATCTTGCTGTAACTCCAAAATTACCATTGCACCTTTTTCTAGGTCAGAGGCCAGTGCAATCTGGCCTTGCATTTTTTCCACTAATGACTGGCAAATGCTCAGCCCAAGCCCCAAGCCCACCTCTTTGGTGGTGGTAAATGGAGTAAATAATTTATCGACCACGTCGTGCTCAAAACCCTGCCCACTATCGACCACTGCAATACACAACATACCTGTGTTCGCACTTTCCAACGCAATGAGTTTGACCCACGATGGCACGTGGGTTGTCGAAGCATCGCAGCCATTCACGATCAAATTGATTAAGATCTGCTCCAAACTCAACGCATCTGCCATCACCATTAAGTCATCGGGTAACTCATTGATAAGCTGAACTTGTTGCCGTCTAGCTTTGGCTTGCACTAAAACAAAAGCTTGCTCAACAACACTGTTTAGAAGCATCGGCAGTAGCGTTTCATCGCTGCTATTTTTGCGAGCAAATTGGCGCAGACTATTCACAATTTTCCCCATCCGCGAGGTTAAGCTTTCAATATGATCGAGTGATTCTGACAATGGAGCATGCGGGAGCTCTTCTAATGCCAATCGAGCAGAAAACAGATAGGTCGACATCGCGCTCAACGGCTGATTGAGCTCATGGGCCAAGCTCGTCATCGTCTGCCCTACTACTGCCATTTTCGCCGCTTGGATCAGTTCGCCTTGCGTTTTTTTCAGGTGAGCTTCGGTACGTTGCCGCTCTTCCACTTCGGCTTGTAACTCTCGGTTTTTCTCGCGCAGTGATTGGGTTTTCTCTTTGACCCGCTGCTCCAGCAAGCGATTGGCATGTTCTTGGTCTGTGACGTCGGTGATGGTGACAATAATCTGATCTTGTAGCCCTTGGTTGTAACGACGCAGATAGAGGCGCAAGTAGTGCGGCTTTTCCGAGTTACCGAGCGATAGGGTTAAACTCTCCGCCCCTTTCTGAATTAAATTACCTTTTTTATCAAATAATTGGCTTACTTTAGGTTGAATGTATTCAGCAAAGCAGCTCCATAACGTCAGCGGTTGAGCGATAGATTCCAAACGCAGCGTTGCCATCGCACTCGGGTTGGCGGATTCAATTTTCCCCAGCAAATCACAGGTGATCAAACTCGCTTGTGTGTTATTGATGAGGCTTAACGCGTTAGTGCGTTCCATCTCCTCCACTTTTTTGCCATACAATATGAGCTGTTCACTCAATGCCCCGATCTCGTCTTTACCATCCACGGTGATCGGGTGAGAAAGATCGTTATGAATAATCGCATCCAAACTTTCACTTAAGCGGTGTAACCGTCCAACAATGCGCTTATGAACAAAGTAATACATCAGTAATAAGCTCAGCCCAATCGAAAGGCCAAAGCAAACTAGCAATACTCGGTTGCCTTCTTTCACCAGTTGGGCGGTCTGTTTTTTGACTTGCACAAAGAGAGAATCGGCATTCGCCACCAGATCAGCAATTGCCGTATGCTGCTGATCTAACTGAATTTGTAACTGTTCACTCGTACGTTCTAACTGCTGCGTCAATCTCACCATATCACGCAAACTGTGATGAAAATCCCCTTCAAGACGCAGCACATTTCGCCATTCTTCAAGCAGTTGTTGGTAAGCGATGGAGGAAGGCTGGGAAAACAGCGGCTGACTTAATCGATTTATTTCATCAAGTCGATACTGCAAAACACGCATACCGTTATCCACTTGGGTGAGGTGCTTAGCTTTAAGTAGTTCATCTACAAACAAAAAGGCTTGTGTTTCACCATCTAAGATCGTTTGGATCAGATTAATGGTTTGAAACATGATTTGAGCCTGAGGTTGTGCCGCGCCGCCTCGTTCTAATTGCCACTGCAATTCTTGACGCATCGGCGACAGCTCCATCCCAATATCTTGATGCAGCCAATCCAACTGTTCCGCAAAGAGAGCTAAACGGCGATTCACATCGATACGAGCCGAAACCAGATCGTTAATCTGCTGCGTGGTTTGTTGCAATTCCGTGTAGCCTCGTTGCAGAGCCGCTTGTTCTTCCGTTTGCTGTAAACTGGCTAATGCGGAGTGGATCGCGGTGAGATCATCTTGCAAACGTAAATACTGCTGACTGAGGATGACTTTACTGGTCGCACTGACGATCAATTGGATTCGCCGGCGGATTTCTGAACTGCGGGTTTCCAATACATAACTCGTGTTGTATTTCGGCACGCTTTGATTGAGCAACTCTTCCACCTGATAGTCCAATCGGCTCCATGTCCCCCACGCCACTAAACTGACTATGGTGAGCAGCGAAGTGCTAAACGCAAACGCCAGCAACAATCTTGCGCCTATGGTATGGCGAGTGGTCATGCTCATTGCGCTTCCTCAGAGAGCAACATTTTTAATTGCTGATTGGCTTGCTCTAACTGCTTTTCCAAGCGGGTTTGCCATTCATGCCCTTTTTCTGCAAGCAGCATGGCGGATTCTGCTAGCTCCTCTTCACTCAACTCCGAGTTTGGTGTGATTTGCATGGCTAAAGCATCAACCTCTTGTTCGGAAATAGGCATAGTAAAAACGGTGTGTTCAATCTGCCCAATTTTAGCCAATACGGAAGGATGACGTACAAACTGCACTTTCGCTTCGAGCACCGCCAGTAGCGTATCCTTCAGTTGCGGAAGTTGCTTGGTGATGGCCAGATCGAACAGCGCATTAATGCACTCTTCGCGACGAATAATGCTGCCCATTGGCAAGCGAGTAAAATGCTCATTAAACAGCGATTTATCTTGAACACTGTGTTTCGCAAAATCGTTCCCTTCCATATTGCTTTGCACTGAGCTAGACATGAGAAGCTCAATAAAGGCTTTGGCGTACTGATCGTTGTGATTTTGTCTAACTTGGGCGACATACGTCGGCATTAAGGTGAAACTCTCATCGTACACAAATTGCACGTAGTCAAGTTTGCGGCCAAGTATCAAGGCATAGCTGTCGATGGTCGGGCCAACCCCAAACTGACCATTGGCAATATAGTCACTCACGCCAAAACTTCTGGCCGAGGCAGTCGCTAGATTGGCGCCGACTCGCAGCAAGATCTCCCACCCTTTTTGCCAGCCATATTTGGCCAATATGCTTTCCACCATCATCTGCGTGGTGCCAGAGCGCGCAGGGGTACTCATGGTGACATGCCCAAAATAAATAGGTTTAGCCAGATCGCTAAATTGCTTCGGCTCGGGAAGCTGATGAGTTTTGAGGTAATCTTGGTTCCAAACCAAACCCGCCCCAGAATAGCCAATGGTTGCGACCTGATCAGTAATCGGTAACGCGTATGGCTTCAACCACTCTGGCGTTTGCATCGGTTCGGGTAAGGTCACTAACTTGCCACTTTGCGCTAAGTGGTGCATCAAGTATGGCGATGAGCTCAACACCAGATCGATGTTCTGGATATAGCTTTTATTGAGCAGTTGTACACTCGATTGAGCTCGCCGATGGATAATTTGTACTTCAACCCCTTGATAGCGACGGCTGAACTCTTCCACTAAAGGCAGTAAAGGCTCACGAGAGAAGGTGGTGAGAATGACCAACTCCCTCTCTGCGGCCTGAATTTGAATTGGCAGCACGCCAAAACTCAGCAAAAGGCTGGGTAAAATTAAAGCAAAAATCCGTCGCTGCATTGGGTAAATCCCTAGGTTTTGTGCGTTCACTCAAATCTCTGTCATTTGTTGAAAAAAAGTCGTCCACGCATTTGGGTCAACTCTGACCTTTTCTGTCATTAATTTTATCAGCAATTGCTTATCCACTGAGGGAAAAATTCCCAGTTTTGACTCACAGCTAACGCGCATTTGGGTCATTTCTGTCCCAAAAAGGTGTTTTTGAGCCACAACTGGCTTTGGCTAATGATGCCTCCCGACAAACAGCCCGTTTGATCTCGTGAACTAGGGAGAGCTCTTATGCTTAATTTCTTTAAAACCCGCCCCGATCTGCCTTTACTCAGCAGCTCAAAAGCGGAAATGTTAAAACGCTACAAAAGTTATCAGTGGCAAGTTTTTATTGGCCTGATTTTCGGTTACGCCATGTTCTACGTGGTTCGTATGGCACTCGGCGTAGTGAAAAAGCCGATGCTGGATGCGGGTATCGTCACCCTCGAAGAACTCGGCATCATGGGTTCGGCCTTCTTCTTTACTTATGCCTTTGGTAAGTTCCTGAACGGCTTCCTGTCTGACTATGCCAACATTGGCCGCTTTATGTCGTTCTCACTGCTGCTATCGGGCGTTGCCTCCATTTTCATGGGGATGAACACCGTCGCTTTCTTTTTCGTTCTGCTCTGGGGCTTGAATGGTTGGTTCCAGTCAGTCGGTTCTGCGCCCTCTTGCGTCTCAATCTACCAATGGTTCTCTCCAAAGCAACGTGGTAGCCGTTACTCAATTTGGGGTGGCTCACGTAACATCGGCGAAGGTATCACTTGGATCCTAACCGCAAGCTTGGTGAGCTACTTCGGCTGGCGTGCAGGTTTCATCGGTGCGGGTATCGCAGGTATCGTTGCTTCTCTCATCATGTTTAAACTTTTGAAAGACCGTCCACAAACTTACGGTATGCCAGATCCAGGCACAGCGTTTGACGAAGGCACGGAAATCAAAAAAGCCAACGATCCAAAAGAAACCCGCCGTGCACAAATGTTCATCCTGAAGCAACCTGTGGTATGGCTAATCGCTCTGGCTTGTGCGGCGATGTACATCTCTCGCTACGCGATGTCTTCTTGGGCAGTGCTGTTCCTGCAAGAGCAAAAAGGTTATTCACTGATTGACGCCGGTTTTGCCATGTCTATGTACCCAACAGCGGGGCTGGCCGGTGCGATTCTGTCCGGTGTGCTCTCTGACAAAGTGTTCAAAGGTAACCGTAACATCCCGAACCTGCTGTACGGATTGACCAATATCGCTGGTATGTGTTTGATGTTCTTCGGCCCAGATAACCGTATCGTGGATGCGGTAGCACTGAGCATGATCGGCTTCTCAATCGGTGGTCTAGTTGTATTCCTAGCTGGCCTTATCGCTTGTGACCTGATGCCGAAAAACGCAGTCGGTGCAGTGAAAGGTTTGATCGGTCTCTGTTCTTACATCGCCGCTTCTGCTCAAGAACTGATCTCCGCATCACTGATAACAGTAACTGAAGTAGAAGGCGTAAAACACTACGACTTCGGTAACGCTCAATACTTCTGGTTGGCCGCGGGTGTGGTTTCAGTACTGCTCGCCCTGACTGTATGGAATGCGAAAAAAGTCGTCGATATCGACGAAGCTGAAGGCAAGCCTCTGAAAACTCAAGAAGCCTCTTAATCTACGCCAAGCAGGAGCCTTGCTCCTGCTTACTTTCTCCTTTTTATTTTCTTGTTGAGCGTCGTTATAGGAATTACAACATGTGTAAAACCAAAATTGTGGCCACTTTAGGCCCAGCTAGCCAAACTCGTGAAACTTTGACTCAACTCATCCAAGCTGGCGTGAACGTGGTTCGCCTTAACTTTTCTCACGGCAGCGCTGAAGAACACATTGCTCGCGCCGAAATGGTTCGCGAAATCGCCCAAGAGCTGAATGTGAGCGTTGGCGTACTGGTTGACCTGCAAGGTCCTAAAATTCGTATCGCTTGCTTTGAAGAAGGCGCGATTCAACTCACCGCAGGAGACACCTTTATTCTTGATGGCAATTTAGATCGTCAAGCCGGCACGCAAGAGCGCGTGGGTTTAGATTACCCAGAACTGATTGATGATCTGAAAGTGGGCAATATCCTGCTCCTTGATGATGGCCGTATCCAACTTGAAGTGACCGCGGTAGATGCCCAAACTCGCATCGTTCACACTGTAGCACTCAACAGCGGCAAACTTTCAAACCGTAAAGGCATTAACCTGCTGGGTGGTGGTCTTTCAGCTCCGGCTCTCACAGAAAAAGACAAGCTCGATATCATTACTGCGGCTGAGCTGCAAGCAGACTTCTTAGCCGTGTCTTTCCCTCGTAATGCTGAAGATATTGAATTCGCGCGCCAACTTGCCGTTCAAGCAGGCTGCTATGCGCACATTGTCGCGAAAGTTGAGCGTGCTGAAGTGGTGGCCAGTGAAGAAGCGATGGATCGCGTTATTCGCGCATCAGATGTGATCATGGTGGCGCGTGGCGATTTAGGCGTAGAAATTGGCGATGCTCGTTTGCCAAGTGTACAAAAAGCGCTGATCGCTCGTGCTAAGCACTTAGGTAAGCCTGTGATCACGGCCACTCAAATGATGGAGTCAATGATCGAAAACCCACTGCCAACACGTGCTGAAGTGTTAGACGTGGCAAACGCTGTTATTGATGGTACTGACGCGATCATGCTTTCTGCGGAGTCCGCTGCAGGACGTTACCCCGTTGAAGCGGTGCAAGCCATGGTGCGCATCGCACAAGGTGTTGAGCATGAAACTCACTGTGCGCAAGATTGCTGGGATGCGCTACAACATCTGTGTAATGATGCGGGCAAAAGCTTCGCTCTGTCGTCCATGATTTCCGCATCCAAAGTCAATAAAGATCTTGGTGTTGCGATTGTGACTGAACAAGGAGAAACGCCACTGTTGATGTCACGCTGCCAAAGCCAAGCCACCATTTGGGCGGTGTCTGATAAGCCTGCTCTACTGCGTAAGCTTTCTATTTTGCGTGGTGTCACACCAACGTATTTCCAGCATTTAGACAAGCAAGGAGATATTGCGACTCAGCTGATTCACTTGCTGCGTAAGCCCGCGCAAGAGAAAAAAATCGCCTCGATTTTGGTCACTCAACTGGAATCAGTCGAAGGTGTTGGTCACATTAACGTGTGCCGACTACTGAATTTGGCGCAACAGGAAGCCCTGTTCGCCTAACCCAATAAGTAACGCGGAAAGTAGGGTTTCGCGTCACTTATATCCCCCAAAACTTTGTAATCATACTCTCCCAAATGCTCCACATAGGGATTTGGCCTGCGCTTGTCGCAGGTCTTTTTTTATTGTTCGCCGGCGGCTTGTTCAAGTGTTTGGCGTAAGCATTGCTTGGCTTGTTCCATCACTTCGCGAATCTCGCTCCTACCATACGCTTGTGCTGGTGATGCCGATTTCTCTATCTGTTGGCAAAGCTGATATAACTCCGTCAACCATAATGATCCTGCGGAACCTTTTAACTTATGGGCTTGGTTTTTAATCACTGCATCGTTGTCACTTTGTGCGTTACAAATAGCAAGAAACTCATCGCAACCTTGTTCAAAATACCCGACAATTTCGCGCATGGTTTGCAAGCCTAAGATCTGCAGATCTTGCCCAAACTTCACCACATCCAATACTTCCGCCCCCTCTTCATGCTCTTCCACGAAAGTGGGACTCAATGCCGCCGCTGACGACATCAAGGTTTCACCGTGTCCGACCAGTTGTTGACGAAGCATGGCTGCCAACTGCTCTTTCACCAATGGTTTTGCCAAAAAACCATCAAAACCTGCGGCAAGATAGCTGGCGACTTCTTCATTAAACACGTGGGCAGATACCGCAATAAATGGGATCACTGAACCAAGTGTGCTGTCTTCCATTCGCCGCAAATCTCGGAGTAAATCCACACCGTTGCCATCGGGCAAATTAATATCGAGCAGTGCAATATCAAACCTTTGCTGTTGAAAGCAAAGCTTCGCCTCCTGCACACTTTTCGCCAGAGTCACTTGATGGCCTAAACTGGTTAAAAATCCTTGCACCACCAAACAGTTAACCTCGTTGTCTTCCACCACTAAAACATGAGCGACAGGAACGTCATCAACCGTCATTGCTGGCGTTTCCACTGGCTGACCGGCGAGCAAAGGCAGCGTGAAGCTAAAGCAACTCCCTTGCCCCTGTTCCGATGACAACCGCATCTCTCCGCCCATCGCTTGCACCAGTTTTCGGCTGATCGCCAGACCTAAGCCAGTTCCACCTTGTTTGCGGCGGCCAGCTTCAGCTTGAGTAAAGGCATCAAACAGTGAGGCTTGCTCCTCCTGTGCAATCCCAATACCTGAATCTTGAACCTCAAAGCGGATGCCTTGCCCTGCTGGATCTTGGCAAATCTGGATGCACACCTCTCCTTGCTCAGTAAATTTAATTCCGTTCCCCACTAAGTTATTCAGCACTTGTCCGATACGGATTTCATCCCCTTGCCAGAACTGAGTTACCCCATCTGCAAATTGATATCGCAGTTTGATGCCTTTCTCCAAAGCACGACTTTGCATCAGTTCATGGGTTTCACGCACTAATCGATACAAGTCAAAATGGGTTTGATGGATTTCCAGATGCCCCGCTTCGATTTTGGAGTAATCGAGCACATCATTAAGGATCGCCAACAATGAACGTCCGCTACGGTTAATCACTTGCACATAGTGCTGTTGAGTCGAAGTGAGAGACGTCTCTTGCAGTAGACGCGCCGTCCCCAATACGCCATTCATTGGGGTGCGAATTTCATGGCTCATGGTTGCCAAGAAGGCTGATTTAGCACGGCTTGCTTGCTCAGCTTGGTAACGCGCTTTGGCGTGATTGAGCACCTCTTGGTTGAGCTTATGGTTCATGTCACTCAATTGATGAGTTCGTTGTTCCACTAACTCTTCCAAATGCTCTTTGTGCTGTTGCAGCTCACGCTTCGCTCGCACTTCGCTTTCAGCCACCACCTTGAGCGCTTTCGCGGTATCGCGCGCATGGGCGATCGCCTGTCCCATTTCTGCCAATTCGTCTTTACCTAAGGTTGAGACTTCGACTTCGAGCTGCCCTTTGGCCACAGAGAGCAACGCGGCCGTGTGTTTATCCAATCGTTGAATAACCGAGCGGTACACTACTTTCCAGACGATCCACACGACTATCACTAAGCCGAGTAAACCTAATATGGTCAAAATAAGCTGAGCATAGTACAGCGAACTAGAGAGCTTACCCACCGCATCAGTGGTGACTTGGTTTGAAGCATCGACCAGTTGGTTAACGGTTTTATTGAGACTGGCAAACTGAGTCAAACTGTCTTGCAATAATTGCTGCGCGGCTTGTTCGTTGTCATAACGTTGTTTAAGTAACTCAAACACGAGGCGGCGTTTTTCCAATTCACGAAGCAAACCTGCCATCTGTTTGGAACGAGTCGGATCTTCGACCGCTTGCACCCGGCGCTGCATAATGCTCAAGTTTTCGGAAAATTCGGTATCTAAGGCGAGAATGCGCTCCAAATCAGTGACCGTTTGCGTCTCTTCAATTTCGTTAAGCACCTTAAATGCCAATAGATGCAGTTCGTGTAAACGTTCTGCCAGATCCAAGTCTACTTCAACCAAATTATCTAAGGCTTGATAAACCTGATCTTGCTGCTGTTTTTTCAACAGATCATAAATATGAGTGACGTTCGCTACGGCAATGGTACTGGTATTGAGCACCTGAGTACGGGTTAACTGCTCCAGCTCTTGCGCCAGTTTACGCATTTCTTTAACGCTAACCGCCAATTGCGTTTCTAGAAAAAGTCGATGCTCTACTCGCCGCCCTAGCTGGGCAAGGGTATCAATCACGTGCTGTACATCCTGCTCTAGTCTATCCAACAACACGCTATCAAAAGCCTCCTCGCCCAATTGTTGAATATGGGTTAGTAAGGTTTCTAATTGAGTAAATACTTTTTGCCCTGTTTCTTGGTGATCCGGCTCACTCTTAGCGCTCGAAAGTGTTTGTGCAGTGGCGATGATCTGATGACTGAGCTCCGCCACTTGGCGAGCTTCAATCATCGAAGGGATGGCATTATTCACCACATCGCGCTCGGTTTTGGCGACCAGAGAAAATCCCAAAACACCAATCAGTGCAGAGAGAAGTACCAGCAACGCCATCGCGCTGAAAGAGAATAAGAGCTTGCGACCAATACTGGCTTTAGCGAGACGCATGGGGAAAACCTTCTCGTTGACTTCTTCTGCGTGGCGGATTGGGCTATATTGTGCAGTGTTTACTCCTGTTCGCCAATGATTAACCTCATGTTAAACCTACGCTTGCACTCATTTTCTTTGATTTCTGCACTTTTGCTGCTCTCCGCACTGCCTGTAAGCGCAGCAGAAAAACTGTGTGCGCTCTATCCTCATCTTAAAGACTCATACTGGTTGTCGGTCAATTATGGCATGGTGGAAGAGGCACGTAAGCTCAATATCAATTTACGCGTCATGGAAGCTGGCGGCTATCCCAACCATGACAAACAACAACAGCAGATTGCGTTATGTGTCCGTTGGGGGGCTGACGCGATTTTACTCGGCACAGTTGCACCACAGCTATATCAGCACGATTTAGCACAATACAGCCGCTCTGTCCCCGTATTTGCTACGGTGAATCAACTCTTGTTGGATAAAAAACAACAAGAGCATCTGAAAGGCGAAGTAGGTGTCGATTGGTACTGGATGGGGTTTTACGCCGGAGAATACCTCGCAGGTAAACACCCAAAAGGTAGCGGCGAAGTCAATATCGTTGTGCTACCAGGCCCAGCCTCAAGCGGTGGGACAAAGCCCGTATTACAAGGACTGCAAGATGCCATTCGTGACAGCGATGTACGAATTACTGAAACCTTATGGGCAGATAATGATAAAGAGCTGCAGCGAAACTTAATCCAACAAGTGTTGGAGGTGCCAAATGTTCGTTATCTGGTCGGTAGCGCTGTCGCGATAGAAACAGCAATCAGTGAGCTGCGAACACTCAACAAAAGCGAGCAAATCGGCCTTATCGCAACTTATTTGAGTCATGGCGTTTATCGCGGCTTACTACGTGGGCGCGTTGAATTCGCCCCAACTGATCAAATGGTTGAACAAGGGCGACTTTCCGTACGCCAAGCCGCCGCTTTTTTACGCAACAAACCGTACGCTAAACAGCAAGCCCCGAAAATTGAAGCGTTAACCCCAACTCGCTTAGAGAAAAAAATCATTGCAGATTCGTTATCTCCATCCGAGTACAGGCCGGTATTTCAAGTAAAAGCGGTTGAATAAACGCAGATTTTTGGTTATCAAGCATCTAATCAAAAAACACTAGGAAATGTACCAATGAAAAAAACGACACGCACCATGGCAGCACATAAACACGTTGCTCTTGTGGCTCACGATAACTGCAAAGGTGAACTGCTGCGTTGGGTACAAGAAAACAAAGAAAAATTGCAGCGCCATTTTCTGTACGCCACAGGTACAACGGGTCATATGCTGAGCAAAGAAACAGGCCTTGCCATCAAAAGTATGATCAGCGGTCCGATGGGCGGAGATCAACAACTGGGAGCATTAATTTCAGAAGGGAAAATTGATGTGCTCGTTTTCTTTTGGGATCCGCTCAACGCCGTGCCACACGACCCTGATGTAAAAGCCCTGCTGCGTATCGCCAGTGTGTGGAATATTCCAGTAGCCACCAACCGCGCCAGTGCCAAATTCCTATTTACCTCTGCGTTAATGGAACAAGAAGTCGATATTGAGATCCCAGATTACCAAGCGTACTTAGCAGAACGCACTTAAACCAACTGAGGAAATCCGTGATGGCTATCGCTCCTATTTTAAGGAAAGATAGCCATTTAAGCGTGGAGGGATTTATATTTCGCCGTTAAACAATTGCTGCGAAGTCGTTAGCAGGCAACCGGCTGCCTGCATCTCTTGCAATGCTTTGTCACAATCCCCAGCGTTAAGCTCAACACCGCGGCACGCATCCTGAATCACCCAAGTATTGAAATAGAGTGAACGCGCATCCAAAGCCGTAAATTTCACACAGTAATCGGTTGCCAATCCAGCGATATACAAATCTGAAATCCCATGACTACTCAGATATTCCGCTAGACCTGTTGCGTGAAATCGTTGGTTATCGAAGAAACCACTGTAGCTATCCACTTCGGAGTGAGTACCTTTGACAACAATATGCGTAATGCGTGATACATCCAGCCCTGTGATGAATTCCGCCCCCTGCGTATCTTGCACGCAGTGATCTGGCCACATCACTTGTGGAATACCGTAAAGGTCTATCACCTCTCCCAACACTTTACCCTGCACTGATGCAAAGCTAGCATGCGTTGCTGGGTGCCAGTCTTTGGTGGCAATCACATGTTCAAACAGAGGAAGCAACCGGTTGATCACCGGTACAATCTTGTCTCCTTCCGGAACGGGTAAGGATCCTGAGGGAGAAAAATCATTTTGAACATCAACGAGCAAAAGCGCTTTAGTCATTCATTTCAGCCTAAAAATCATCAGCAATTCATATGTACCCAAACGACTTGGAGTTGCAAGCAGACGGCTAGTGAGTAAATCCCCATGAACATAGAAACACTATGTGATTGAGATGGACAAACGTAGCCAACACCGCTGCTGGTTCAAGTAGGGCCTGCGGCGCATAGAATAACATCCCTTTCAGTATCTATCATCAGGCAAAATAATTTGACGTTTTAAAATGATAAGCTTGCATAAATTCCGGTTACGTCTCCATCAAAATACGGAACAAGAACTAAATTCGTCGCCGAAATACCCCCTACGGTGATCGCATATTGAATACCAGTGGCTAATGCCATGCCTGCGGCAACATCTCGCCAATAATGTTTGTTCGCATCAACACGGGAATATCCTACCAACGCTGCTGCTGCATAAGCGGGAATACCATAAGCAGAGCCATAACGAAACTGTAAATAAGCCGCGCCTTGACTGGCGGCTGAAGTATGTCCAGAGGGAAAACTTTGCGATCCACCATTAGGACGTTGAGCATCAATAGAGACTTTGAGAAGTTCAGTTGTCGCAGCCGTCCAAAATGCACCTTCGGCCAATTGCATCATGCCTTCGCCATCCATATGAATAGCCGTAATTAATCCTGCAGTAAGAGGAATCCCATACTGTGCGATATCCCCATACGTTTCTAATTTACTTTTTGCCGCATGAGCCATTGGTGCAGCAACGCTGATCATAGTCGCAGCCAATAAAAGACGAAACTTCATAGCACAATCCCTATTATTTTTAAATTAAATAATGCCCAGCCCATTCATTATAAAAATTTCTATTTTTTGAAATGCAAACTTAATTTCTACATGTTTTTTCTAATTCATTATTGCTAGTAAATTTTCGATTTCACTACCAAATTAAGTAACAATTTGTAATTAGTGACGACAATAACGTAGTTATTATTTATCTCAAGCAGATTCCATGCCATCTATTAAAGCTAATTACGTCACTCATCAAATAATTCAACAACCTTAGTGATAATACTAAAGATTCGTACTTAATAGGTATTGATCACCTTACACAGTTAGAATTGCAACAAAGACTTAACAAACACTTAAGAACAAAAAACTTGATTGAAAATAGGGTTAATTGGTTGGCAGCTCGCTGTAAATCTTTATAATTCATAACCATTAAAAACCAACACAACATGCAAACGAACTATGAAACACTCTCGTACTGGTCTTGCTCGAATAGTTTATGCGACCGGATATTCAATGAAGGGATTTGCTGCTGCTTGGAAGAATGAAGCTGCATTCCGCCAAGAAGTCGCCTTAACGTTACCACTCACAATTTTGACTTTTTTTCTGCCTGTAACCCAAGTAGAGCAAGTATTACTGGTGGGATGCTTAGTGCTGATTGTCATTACAGAGTTGCTCAATTCAGCCGTTGAGGCAGTGGTTGACCGCGTTGGCTCAGAGCACCACGAATTAAGCGGGCGAGCTAAAGATATTGGCTCTGCTGCGGTTTTTGTTTCGCTCTGTTTTGCCGCCTTTACTTGGGCGTGGATCCTACTGTAAATATTCCCTCATATTGATTTAAAGGTTTGCTCAGGCAAACCTTTTTTATTGCGCTACGCTTACTGAGTTCAATTCTGAACCTCCTCTAACGATTCTCTTAAGTATTCATTAAGCTTGAATCGGTAGGATGAGATCAATGCATAACGTAAAGGAGCGCATTATGTCACTACTCAAAATTTCTCGTCTGTTCGCTATTACTTCTCTTGGCTTATTTTCTGCGGCAGCATTCGCTGACCCGACTTGTACAACAGAACCCGAAAGCAGTTGGATTCCTTTTGAACAAGCTCAGCAACAAGTGGAAGATATGGGCTATAAGATTAAAGTGTTCAAAATCACCAAAACCAGTTGCTATGAATTGTATGGTCACGACCAAGAGGGTAAACGAGTCGAAATCTATTTCAACCCAACCAATATGGAGAAAGTAAAAGAGGAAAAAGATGACTAAACCATACACATGGGATCTTTTTGTTCGAGTAACACATTGGTTGGTTGCCGCCCTTTTCTTGGCTAATTTTTTTGCCATTGAAGAGGGCAGTGATTTACACGAATGGGTCGGCTATATGGTTATGGGAGCCATTATCCTGCGTTTAGGTTGGGGGGTAATCACTCACTCCCCTGCTCGGCTAACGGCTTTTACGCCATCCATTCCCAAAGCCATTGAGCACATTAAAGAAGTGGTGCGAACCAAACAAGATAACCACACTGGGCATAACCCTGCCGGTGCGATTATGATTTGGGCAATGTGGTTTTTACTGCTCGCCACCGGTTTATCGGGTTGGATGAGTGAGTGGGACCTGTTTTGGGGTGAAGACTGGATTAAAGATGTGCATGAAACTTTAGCTAATCTGACCATGGCTGCCGTTGCCGTCCATGTGTCAGCGGTAATTATTATGTCTAAATTTACTGGGCATCCTTATGTGCATGGAATGCTTATCGGGCTTAAAACACCCTCGCAAAATCAAAATAGTGAGCAGTCTTAATTGAAAAAGGCGAGCTTAGCCCGCCTTTTCTCTCCATTTCAAATTATTCCAAATTCTATTTTTGCTTAACAACCGGATAGTCATCATTCAGGAGTTCTTGAACAAAACTAGAGCCGTTGCCGTTGTAGGTCACCCACACTTTCTCTTTAGCGCGGGTGAGTGCCACATAAAATAAACGCCGCTCTTCCGCATAAGCAAAATCATCGTCACCTTGGCTCAATGCGCTATCCAGATGTAACGCTTTCACTCGGGCTGGAAATTGACCATCATCAACCGACAAAATAATCACAAAATCCGCTTCTTTGCCTTTACTTGCGTGACAAGTCATAAAATCAATCTTGAGTGAGAGATAACGATTTTGCCAATCTTTCAAAAACTCGGGTTTATGGTAGTGATTCCGACCAAGCAGCAGTACGGTTTTGAGCTTATTGGTTGCACGATTTACCTCATCCAGTATCTTTTCAACCGAGTTATTCGATGCTAATACGACTGATTTTTGCTTTTGCGTTTTGAAACTATTCAGCGTTTTCGGAAGTTGATATGGATTTTGCTGAATAAAACGGTTAGCGACCGCCCCAATCTGATCATTAAAACGGTAAGTCGTATCCAGATGGTGAACTGTCGAGCGTGGAAAACGCGCGGCAAATCCGGTGGTTAAATCCACATCTGAACCGGCAAATTGGTAGATGGATTGCCAGTCATCCCCTACGGCAAACAAATTACATTGGCCTTGGTTTTGATCACAGAGCGCTTGTAGCAAACGCAGACGCTGTGGCGAAATATCTTGGTACTCATCAACCATGATAAATTTCCAAGGTGAACGGAATTTGCCTTTTTCGACGTACTCCGTGGCTCGGGTGATCATGATGTTAAAATCGATGTGATTTTGCTCTTTCAGCATCTGCTGCCACGCTTGGTAGCATGGCCAGCATAAAGACAACTCGCTGTTTAAGCGCGGGAAGTCATCGTGATCAACCAAGCGCTCCTGCAACTCTTTCTTACTCAATCCAAGTTGTGCCAATTGATCAAGCTGCTTCTCTAGCCATGCAATCAATTTAGGGTTTTCTACGTGGCTACCGAGCTCGTCATCACCCGCCAGATAAGCGATCGGCCATTTGGCGAGATGTTTTTGCCAACGTTTGAAATTCGTGGGAGTCATCCAATGACGCTTCAGCCAATCAATACACCAAGCTTGTTTGAGCTTACTGTCATTAGCCAGTGGGGACATCATTACGGTTTTTCCTTCCACCCGATTGAGGATCCGTAGCCCTAACTGATGGAAGGTGTTGACGTGTAAGCGCTCCGCTTCTAAACCGATTTTGTTCTTGAGACGTTCGGCCATTTCTTGGGCGGCATCGCGCGCAAAAGCCACCATCAAAATTTGCTCAGGTTTAGCCAAGTGACTTTGCAGCAAGTAAGCAACGCGAGCAGTTAACACGCTTGTTTTGCCTGAACCCGCTCCCGCGAGTACCAAGTTATGATCGTCGTTGAGCAGCACTGCATACTGCTGAGAGTGGTTAAGTGGCGAAGATTCACACTGAGAAAACAGCACCGTCCAGTTTGCGCGTTCTACCTCTAACCAAGCACAATTGCGTTCATACAAAGTTTCGGAGGTGTCTAAAAGCCAAGGCAATAAGCTATCAAATACCGTAGGGAGATGTTTTTGCGCTTCATGCAAGGTCATATCCATCCGTTTTAAATCGGCATAGACCTGCGCAACCCACGCTTCGATGGAAGAGTGAGATAAAAATGATGGCAGACGTTTTAAACGGGACAGCTCTTGCTGCCAACGTGGAAAATACAAACTGAGTTGCTCACACTGACGATTGTGCCAAGCCTGATAATGAGCGACCAATTGATGAGCAAAGTGACGACATTCCGGCCAAGGCAATCCTTGCACCAACCAGCTGCGCTGTATTCCCTCTTCTGGATGGGCAAAGATTTGCAAGGTCCCCCAGATTAGCCCTCTGCGGATCTGTACTTCCCCATTCCAAATATGAAATGGAATACGTTCTTCGCTACTGAGCGAAGTCAGAACCAGCCACTCTTTTTCAAGTTGGACTTGGTAATATTCATTGGCAATAAAAAACTGTGCAGTCTTATTTGCGTTCAGCTGCATTGGTAAAAGCCCACTAACAAAGTTGCCGACAATGATAACTCAATCAATCATGCCGATGAAAAGATAATGTCAATATTCTTAATGATTAATGCGTATTCAACCAGCACGAGGAAAAGGTGATTTCTTTATTTTGATCAGAATCTTATTGCCTCAATCTGCTAAACTCCCCACTTTCTCTACTGACTTACGTGCTGCACTGTGCCAAAAATCAATCAACTGCGCCTATATTGGGCTAATAAAACCGTTAACTACAGTGTGTTAATTCTGCTGACACTGCTGGGTGTAGTGATCCCGACTTGGCATTATCAGCTCAATACGTGGATCACGCCTCTGATTCTTGGGGTAATTGCGGCTGCACTTGCCGAACGAGATGATCGTTTCTCTGGTCGTTTGAAATCCATCACCCTGACGCTGATCTGTTTTGCGATTGCGGCATTCTCTATTGAGATTCTGTTTCGTACTCCTTGGCTGTTTGCACTAGGTTTATTCTGTTCAACCTTTGGGTTCATTATGCTTGGCGCAATGGGTTCTCGCTACGCCAGCATCGCTTTTGCTTCGCTGCTGATTGCGATCTACACCATGCTTGGAGCACATCAAAGCACCAACATTTGGTTCCAACCTTTGCTGCTACTCAGTGGTAGTGCGTGGTACTACCTGATGTCGATGATTTGGCACGCGTTCTGGCCAATGCAGCCGGTACAGCAGAACCTCGCTAACGTATTTTTACAATTGGCCAATTACTTGGAAGCCAAGTCGACATTATTTCACCCAAGCTCGAACATGGTTCCGCAGCCATACCGAATTACAGAAGCCAACCTCAACGCGGCAACAGTGAATGCACTTAACCTGTGTAAAGCAACCTTTTTGACACGTTCAAAACGTGGCCATGTGGATAGCGCCAGTGACCGGTTTTTAAACATCTATTTTCTGGCGCAAGATATTCATGAGCGCGTGAGTTCCAGCCATTACCGCTACCAAGAACTGGCCGATCATTTTGGCCGTTCAGATATTCTATTTCGCTTTAAATATCTGCTGGAAACCCAAGCCAAAGCGTGTCGCGATATCGCCCAATCGATTCGTTTGGGCCACAGTTATCAACATAATTCTGGTTCCATTGTCGCGCTTGATGAGCTACAACTGTCACTCAGTTACTTACGTCAACAAGATCGCCGTGATTGGAAAAGTTTACTCGGCCAATTAGGGTATCTGTTCAATAACCTCGCCACGGTAGAAAAACAGCTCAATAACGTCAGTAACCCAGATGTGGCCAAGCCAGATGAAGGGGTCTTGGATGATACTGAAGCTCATACGTTAAGAAGCATGTGGCAACGTATTCGCGCCAACCTCACTAGGGACTCATTACTGTTTCGTCATGCGCTACGGATGTCTATCACCCTCACTGCAGGTTATGGGATCATTCAAGGGCTAGGCATCGAACGGGGCTACTGGATTTTGCTCACGACCCTTTTTGTTTGCCAACCCAATTATGCGGCCACCAAACAAAAGCTAACCGCGCGGATCATCGGTACTTTAGCCGGCTTGCTCGTCGGTGTCCCGTTACTGACTTTCTTTCCGTCACAGGAAAGCCAACTCGTCTTTATTGTGCTTTCTGGAGTGATGTTCTTTGCCTTTCGCTTGAACAATTACGGCTATGCCACGGGCTTTATTACCTTATTGGTGCTGTTTTGTTTTAACCAACTCGGGGAAGGCTATGCCGTTGTGCTACCAAGGTTAGCTGACACCTTGATTGGTTGTGCATTAGCCGTTGCGGCTGTGATATGGATTTTGCCCGACTGGCAATCGAAACGCCTGCACAAAGTCATGGCCGAAGCGGTAGAAGCCAATAAGCAGTACCTCGCGCAGATCATTGGCCAGTATCGGATTGGCAAGAAAGACAGCTTGAGTTACCGAATTGCTCGGCGTCAGGCTCATAACCAAGATGCGGCACTTTCTACCGCCGTAACCAATATGCTTGCTGAGCCGGGGCGTTATCGCGCGGCAACCGATGAAAGTTTTCGTTTTTTAACACTCAATCACGCCCTACTCAGTTACATTTCTGCACTAGGTGCACATCGCACCCGACTGGATGATGAAACGGTGCATCAATTGGTGCTGGACTCACACAGAGCCATCCATCAACACCTTGATTTGCTGTATCAACAGCTGTTCAACCAGTGTGAAGAGTGTGATACCCAAAGTATTGACAGCTCAGGAATCGAAAAGCGGCTCGCCGAATGGCGTGAAGATGATGATAGTTCTGCACGAATGGTACTTCAGCAGTTGCACTTGATTTACCGCATGTTGCCAGAGTTGCACTCTCTCGCGAGCAAGTTTGCGCTCAAAGTGAATCCTCATTCCGATAAATAAATCTTTAATAGACCGACACTATTTGGAATTGCAGGTAGACAGCAAGTGAGTTCATCCCAATGAGCATAGACAAACTATGTCATTGGGGTGAATGAACCTAACCAAAACAGTAGCTTCAAGTAAGAAGTGGATGCCACTCTTCATAACTCGGTTAATTGGATACAGCAGGAAACAATAATGTAAACGTCGTTCCTCGCCCAATCTCAGAGGTCACCGAAATTTTTCCTTGATGCTTCTCAACAATACCAAATGCGATCGACAAACCTAGCCCAGTTCCTACTCCAACAGGCTTAGTAGTAAAAAAGGGATCAAACACTTTCGTAAGATGTTCTGCCGAAATGCCGTGCCCATTATCCGCAATTCTCACCCGCACCCAAGTTTTGCCTTTATCCAGTACACAATCGGTGATGATGTTCAACTCTCCATGAACGTTACAAGCGTGGGAAGCATTAATAAACATATTCATCAACACTTGTTGCAGCTCGGCAGTAATTCCTTTGATATTCGGTAGATTGTCATCCAATTGTCGCTCGACCATCATGGTGTATTTGAACTGATTCCAGACAATCCGCAACGCAGACTCAATACACTCATTGAGACTACAATCAACAAAGCGACCATCACTGCTGTGAGAGACACTTTGCAAGCTCGTCACGATATCTTTGACCCGGTTTAACCCACTGGCACTTTCCTCAACCAATCCCAACACATCATCGCGGACAAATGCTAATTCTTGCTGTTGAGCAAAACGAGTATAGGCTTGGTAAAAATCACCACCTCTCAAACTTGGCTCAAATTGTTCTACCAACTCGGCTAATTGGGAAAAAGTCATCGTGTAATTACGCAGCGTATTTAAATTGCTCAGGCAAAAACCAATCGGATTATTGATTTCATGTGCCACTCCGGCAGCCAATTGGCCCACTGAAGCCATTTTTTCCGACTGCAACAGCTGAGCTTGAGCCCCATTGAGCTGCTCTAGAGTCGACTCTAATTCCAGCACCTTGTCGTACAACGCACGGCTTTTTTCCTCAAGCAGTTTCTCGGCAAGCAGACGTGCTTTACGTTCACGCTCATAAATACGTTGGTATTGCTCTTCAGCACTCATAACGACAAAAATTCCACCACAATTTCACAGTGTTCAGCTCCGCAATGCATGCAAGTAGGCTGAGATACTTTTACTGGCTGATTAAAGCGCTTCGCCGCACCCAAGATTAACCCTTCCGCTGCAGCACAGAGCTTTCGCTTCGAGTAGTAATTCATGGTCAAAGTGTTTTCGGTCACTTTGTTCTCGAATTGTGGTAGGTAGGCATCGGGATACAACCGCTTTACTTCCTTGTGAATCACTTTATCCACCGAGAGCAAAAAAGTTTTGAGATCGCTTTTGTGTGGATAGTTTTCCGGCAAACTATTGAAAAGATGAGTAAATAAATATTCGCCATAAGCACGGACTAAATCGGGGACGGGAATTTGTGCTTTTTCACTTAAGTAGGCAACCATAGACAACAGTTCATCATCATTGTATTGCTGCCCTGTGGTATATACACCGTGTGAGCTAGGATTGAGTTCTTGCAACATCTCATCCCAAAACAGCACTCCAAACTTCTCAATCACCATATCGGAAAGTACGGTATAGATAATCCCTTGCATCCCCATTACCTCACTACAGTTCTGTTTCAATCAAGTGTTGTAGAGAGAACGTGAACCTGCAAGATTACCCCCCCCAAAAAGTGGTAGTTCCCACCTCAAACCTCTGACTAGGTACCGTTGCAGATGGATGGCAAGTGGTTTCATCACCCAATCACATAGTCAGAATATGTGCTTGGAGTGAACGAACATAGCCAACACCGCTGCCGCTTCAGGTAGGAAGGTATATCACCACATCTTTTGAAAACACTGACACTTTTCGGACAAAAATCCACCAGCACAGCGTTAATTTTTGCGTATTACAACACGGCGACATAGAGCGGAGCAGGATGATGAGCACCGATTGTCGAAAACGTCTGAACAACGACCTATTTTTATTACTACCGGAACACACAATGAATCATCAACAATTTGAACGTTGGAAATCACAGCTGAGCCAATTAAGTCCGCAGCAACTACGCGCCTTACAGGGAGAGATTGATCGTTCCCTACACCAAGGTGAAACTTCTCTGCTAACCGATGAAGAACTGGACGCAATTGCACACCTGTTTTCTTAACTTGAGTAACCCAAGCGGTACGGCTAAACTTTAAGCACAAAGGTGAGGTAAATACTATGCCCGTATCAGCAGTCCCCAATGGCTCTTCAATGCTCATGCAATCTTCCAAAATGATGGAAGACGCCGCACGTGACATTCAACAATCTAGCCTCCCTGTTGAATCATCAAACAACAAAAATGTTGACCCAAGCCTACAACCTGCCCCTCCGGCACTCAAAAAACAGTATGCTGATCATATTGATGCTTTAAATGCCCTCAATCAGGCATCACACTACAGTCGCATCGGTACCAACATCATTCAGCGCGATCAAGACATGATCGGCACCATGTTGGATGTGCGTGTTTAAACCAAACTGTAAGCTTTTTTATCCTCGCGTTGAAATTCACCTCTTTCGCTTTACAATGCCCAGCAAACTCAATACCAAGAACTGTTATGCCTAAGTTTGCTCTGCTGCCCCCTTATTCGCCGGATATGGCGACTCTTGATAACGATATGCTGACTGAGCAACTCGCTCCGCGCTTTCACAGGCCAAATTTACGCCTAACGCCAAGCCCCACACTCAATGAACAACAAGTCATGAAGCGCTGGCAAAAACTGGATGCCCCCCAAGCTCAAGCGTTACTGCTCGATGAACATACCGAGCAGACCATGCTGGCTTACCAGAAAAACATCGAATATTTCATTGGCACCGTGAAGTTACCTGTCGGAATTGCCGGGCCGCTGCGCGTCAACGGTTCCCATGCCCAAGGGGATTATCTGGTTCCGCTTGCCACCACAGAAGCTGCATTAGTTGCTTCATATCACCGCGGTAGCCAGCTGATCACCGCGGCAGGGGGAGCAAGTGCATTATTGATCAATGAAGGGGTGACTCGAACGCCTGTCTTTGCCTTTCTCTCTTTGGCGCAAGCAGGACAATTTGTCGGTTGGGTCACCAGCCAGTTTGAACAGATGAAAGAGATCGCTCAATCCACCACCGCGCACGGTAAGCTCAAAGATATTCAAGTCAATATTGAGGGTAATCACGTCTATCTGGTGTTTGAATACACCACTGGCGATGCGAGTGGGCAGAACATGGTGACCATCGCTACACACGCGGTATTCGAGTTTATTTTGAGCCACTCTCCGGTCACTCCGACTCAAGCTTTTTTGGACGGTAATCTCTCCGGCGATAAAAAAGCCAACAGCTACACGCTGCGCAGTGTGCGTGGCAAGAAAGTAACGGCAGAAGTTCACCTATCCTCTGAGTTAGTCAAAAAATATCTGCACACCACACCAGAAAAAATGGTGCAGTTTGGCCAAATGACCACGGTGGGTGGTGCGCTCAGTGGAGCCATCGGAGTCAACGCGCATTACGCGAATGCCCTAGCGGCACTCTACATTGCGTGCGGACAAGATGCCGCGTGTGTCGCGGAATCAGCGATTGGGATGACACGTATGGAAATTCACCCGAAAGGCGGTTTGTATGCCAGTGTGACGTTACCCAATTTGATGGTGGGAACGGTTGGGGGCGGCACTAGCCTACCCAGCCAACAGGCTTGCTTATCTTTAATGGGATTAGCGGGACAAGGCCACGCCAGAGCCTTAGCAGAAGTAGCGGCCGCACTTTGTCTTGCCGGTGAGTTATCGATTGTTGGAGCGTTTTGTGCAGGGCATTTTTCGCGTGCGCACCATAAGCTCGCGCGCTGAACACCCAGCGCGCAAAACTCATTTCCTGTGCAAAGCAATACCAGAATCAGTAAGGCTAAGGAATAAAAAGATTAGTGGGTCAGGATCACATCGCGTTGTGACACGCTGACCCCTTTAATTTGCGCGAATACAGACATGCCCACTTCTAGCGCCAACTCCGCGTAAGCCCATTCAGTGACCACCGCCCACAAATAGCATGCCGGTGCTAATTCCAGTTTCAGCGAAACACTTTTTTTGCTCGGTTGTTGGTGTTCAATCGCCACAATGCGCGCAGGCAAAATATTTCGAATTGAGCTCGCGGTGGGTTTGTCTAACGCTATCGACACATCATTGGCACGCACTTGCATGCGCACACTGCTGCCGATTTCAGCATCCACTTGCTGTACCCAAAGTAGAACCTCATCCGCCAAGCGAACTTGAGTCAAACCGTATTCTTGGTGATGTTTGGCCACCATCGCGGAAAACAGCGTGCTTTGTTCACTGAATGATTGCCAAGGTCGCATCGCTTTGGATGACCATACTTGATCAATCGGCCCCGAACTCAAAACTTTGCCCTGATCCAACACCACCAGATGATCGGCCAAGCGCAAAATTTCCTGCATGCTGTGTGATACATAAAGGATCGGCAGCTGAAAATGCTGCGCGAGATTTTCCAGAAACGGCATCACCTCTTTCTTGCGCGGCATATCTAACGAAGCCAGCGGTTCATCCATCAGCAACAAATCGGGTTTAGACAGCAGTGCGCGGCCAATCGCCACACGCTGCTTTTCTCCACCGGAGAGATCGCGTGGATGGCGATCTAATAACGGCTCTAATGCCAATAAGCGAGTGACGCTGATAAAGTAATCCGGATCAGCTTGGGTAACCCCGTAATTGAGGTTACCACGCACCGTGTAGTGCGGAAAAAGCCGTGCATCTTGGAACACATAACCGATCTTGCGCCGTTCAATTGGCAGGTTAATGCGCTGTGATGAACTAAACAGAGTCCGTCCGGCAAGGTGAATTTCACCGTGCTCAGGCGTGGTTAATCCACTGATCAGGTTGATTAACGAGGTTTTCCCCGCTCCAGAACGGCCAAAAATCGCGCAAATCCCTGATGCAGGCAGTCGTAAATCCACATCGAGGTGAGTATCCCCTAATTGCTTTTGGATTTGTAAAATCACCTCGTTCATTACTGTACTCCTAGGCGATGCTTCATGCGCCGGCTTAACCATTCAGAAGTAAACAGTGAACCCAATGCAATAACGATGGAGATCACACACAGCCGCGCGGCTTCCATTTCCGAACCCGGTGTTTCTAAAAAGGTGAACATGGCCAGCGGAATGGTTTGCGTTTCCTCTGGGATGTTAGAAACAAAACTGATGGTGGCGCCAAACTCGCCAAGGCTACGCGCAAACGCCAACATCACCCCAGTCAAAATTCCCGGCAAAGTTAACGGCAAAGTGATGGTGAAAAAGACTCGCAGTGGCGATGCACCTAACGTGCGGGCTGCTTGTTCGAGTTTTTGATCGACACTTTCCAGACTGAGACGAATCGATCGCACCATTAAAGGCAGCGCAATCACCATACAAGCCAACACTGCGCCACGCCAACTGAAGCTGAAACTCAGCCCAAACACTTGATAAAGCCATTGGCCGATAAAACCTTGCCGACCCATACTGATCAGCAGCAAATAGCCAATCACTACCGGCGGCAAAACCAGCGGCAAGTGTACTAAACTATCAATCAGCCCTTTCCCCACAAAAGAAGTACGTGCTAACACCCACGCTAGCACTATGCCGATCGGCAGCAACCATAACGTGGCGTAACCCGCCACTTTCAAACTCAGCACCAGCGCTGCCCATTCGTAATCGGTCAACACAACGCATTACTCGCTGGCAGATTCAAAACCAAATCCTTGCAAGATTTGTTGTGCTTGGGCTGAGCGGAAATACTTCACCAACTCGGCACTGGCGGTGTTATCGTTAAGTTGTGCCAGTGGGTAACGAATCGCTTGATGTGACTGCACTGGGAAAGTCGTCACGATCGTGACTTTGTCACTGAGCAGAGCATCGGTTTTATAGACAATCCCAAGCGGCGATTCACCACGTTCCACCAATGCCAGAGCCAAACGCACATTATTGGTTTGCGCAAGGCGTGATTTTAGTGGCGACCATACTCCGGCATGTTGCAAAGCTTGCTTGGCATAAATACCCGCAGGTACGGTATCGACTTGTGCCACCGCCAATCGAGAGTCCGCTAATGCTGCTTGCCATGCTGATAGATTTTGCACATCAAATGCTTCAATAGGCTGCGTAGAAGGACGAATCAAGACCAAACTGTTTGCCGCAAGCGTTGTGACGTTTTGTGGTTTGACCAAAGACTTCTCAACCAAGTAATTTGCCCACTCTTCATTGGCGGAAATAAACAGGTCAGCTGGCGCACCCGCTTCAATTTGGCGAGCCAAAGAGGAAGAACCACCGTACACCGTCACCAATTTAACATCATGCTGCTGTTGATAGGCTTCAGCCAAGGCATTGACCGCATTGCTCATCGACGATGCCGCATAGATGTGCAGCGTCTCTTTTGCACTCACAACCTGCACGTTAAAAGTGATACACAGCAGCCACAGAATTCGTTTGAACATGTGAATTTTCCTTATAAGTCTGGCCACAAGAGTTTGAGATCGAGGTGCTCTTCAATCGCATCGGCGATACGGTCAATTGCCCGCTCTTGTACTGCTCTGTGGTCATACTGTTCGATTTCGACAGCGCCTGCCCATTGGCAAACACGCAGCGCGGTTTCAGGGCGGTCAAAAATACCATGTAAATAGGTACCAAAGAGTTGATTGCAGTCACTGACTAACCCATCGACGCTACCATCACTGAGCAAAATCGGACTTTTTTGATCTTCAGCCCAAGTCGAGCGTCCAGCATGAATCTCATAACCTTGCGCGATAACTTCTTGTCCATCGAGCATTAAAGTGCCTTGCACATTGGTGAGACGCTTTTCTGCGGTGAGCTCAGTTTCCATCGCAAATAGACCCAGCCCTTCGCTGCTTCCCGCTTCACCTTCAATACCTAATGGGTCATGTACCCATTTCCCAAGCATTTGAAAGCCGCCACAAATCCCCATGACTTTACCACCCAAGCGCATGTGACGGAGGATCTCTTTATCCCATCCTTGAGAGCGTAAATAAGCGAGATCCGCTCGCGTGGATTTAGTACCGGGGAGAATGATCAGATCCGATCCCGAAAGTGATTCGCCCTGCCCGACATAACGAAAATCGATATTGGGATTCAGTCGCAGCGGGTCAAAATCCGTGTGATTACTGATTCGCGTAAACACAGGTACCGCAACACGCAGTTGGCGATCCGCTGAAAGTGTTTGATGTGCTGAAATTGCATCTTCCGCTTCCAGATCAAACCCGTGTAGATAGGGCAACACACCAATTACAGGCTTACCCGTTTTCTGCTCTAACCAGTCTAGTCCAGATTGCAGCAGCGCAATATCACCGCGAAAACGGTTAATCACAAAGCCTTTGACTCGTGCCTGCTCTGACTCTGAAAGCAGCGCCAACGTGCCGTATAAGTGGGCAAACACGCCACCGCGATCAATATCCGCCACAATCATCACCGGAACATCGGCCTTTTCAGCAAAGCCCATATTGGCGATGTCATTAGCACGTAAGTTGATTTCGGCTGGACTACCCGCACCTTCAATCATCACGGCTTCGTAGTCGTTTTGCAGACGCAGGAAGGAATCCATGACGGTATCCATCGCGACTTTTTTATAGTCGTGATAAGCGTTAGCTTCCATGTTGGACAACGCACGCCCCTGCAAAATCACTTGTGCGCCCGTATCGGAATTGGGTTTGAGCAATACCGGATTCATGTGCACGCTTGGTGCAATACCACATGCTTGAGCTTGTACGGCTTGTGCGCGGCCAATCTCACCACCGTCCGGCGTTACTGCGCTGTTTAACGCCATATTCTGCGGCTTAAACGGGGCTACTTTGATGCCTCGGCGCGCCAATACACGGCACAGCCCCGCAACCAAAACACTTTTGCCCGCATCTGAGGTGGTGCCTTGCACCATTAAGGCTTTTGATGTCGGAATCATTTCAACTTAACTCTCTGAATTTGGCGACATAATAAGTGCTGAACCCAGCTCACTCAATAAAATGAACCGAATATTAATCATCACCTCAGTATTCGTTCAATTCCGATAGCGTTTAATAGCCACATCAAGACAACAAACAACTCTCGCTAAGAGAAAAATTAATTAAAAAGGAAAAACCATGAAACGTACTATTATCGCTCTGACTTCTGCTCTAATTCTGGCTCCGGCAGTAACCCTAGCTGCTGACAATTCTCAGCACATCAAATTTGTTGGCGATAACCAAGCACAAACCGGTGTGCAATTCCAAGGCCCTGTAGAAGTAGTGAAAGTGCAATCTCTGCTTGACTCATCAAACCCTTTTATGGAGAAAAAAGTGGTAGTAGAAGGCAACTTGGTTCGTCAACTGCGTAAGGACACTTATATGTTTTCTGATGGTAGCAACGAAATTCAGGTTGAACTGGATGATGACATTCGCCTAAACATAACCCTGACACCAGAGACCAAAGTGCGCCTATTCGGTGAGTTTGAAAACGGCCGCACACCAGAAATTGAAGTGGATCATATTGAACTGCTGTAATATTTCAGCCTAATTATTCACACAGCGATGCCTTATGGCATCGCTGTTATTTTTCCTCTCCAAATGCTTTTCCTCTATTTCATCGCTCCTCAGATTAATTTTTCTGATGCAAAATCACCCAATAAGCAACGAAGAGAAATAAATGGCCTGTAATTTGCTTACTATTACGGTATCTTTGCCACTTATTTGATTGCTTGCGGACAACGTTTTTATGCTTAACAAAACGCACCTTACTTTTCTGCTCAGTTCAGTGCTTTCTACTCCAGCTTTGGCCAACAATTTCAATTACAACTTTGTGGAATTCAGAACCGCAATGAGCCCAGAGTCTGTCGGCGCAGAGTTCAGCACTTACTTTACCGATAATTCACATTTTATTGCACGTATCGATTCTCAACTGGATAGTGATTGGGATATTGCGGGCGGTATTGGTTTTAATGGTCCAGTAAATCAATTTGCCGATGTGTATGGGCAAATGTTGGTACACAACATCCGCATGCCAAAAGAGTTGGGTGGGGAAAGAGATACTGAACTTGAATTCAATCTTGGAGGCCGCGTTTGGCTAACAAACCAAGTTGAAGGTCATGCACGTATCGGTCGTTTGGGAGATCATTCGGTATTTATGGCTGGTGTCCGCTTTCACTCCACCGAGCAACTTTCACTGAGTGCAGAGACCCGCAATGCCGGCGTTTGGGGACCTCAAATCGGTATGAGTGTCCGCTTCCAATTTTAATTGGGCTCCCTTTCTCTGTTCTAGCCAAGTTGAGAAAAACAACTCAACTTGGCGCATATCTACCGTCAACTTCGTGTAAGAATACCGCTCACAAAGTAGCAAACACCCATTGTTAAGGTGTATAACTTTGCCATTATTTAGAAGATGTTAAGAGCTTTGCATGACGGTTAGTTCAACAGATCTAAACAAACTGGCATTACTCCTAAAACCCGGCATGAAAGTGTCGGTTGAAATACAATTTGGCCCAGAAGATTCTTATGCTTTTCACACCACTCTGATTGGACACAAAATTGATCAGCACATTATTTTGGACTTGCCGCTCAAAGCGCATCAAGCTTTGGTGATGCGTAAACTCAAGAATGTCCATATCGTGCTTCGAGGAATGTGTGATACTGAATTAGGGCACATAGTGGCTTTTCAGAGTTCCATTTTGCAAGCCAGTACCAAGCCATTCTGCATGCTCTTTATGCGCCCACCAAAACACTTTGCCACCAAAGCGATTCGCAGCCATGAGCGCTATAAGATAGCAATTCCTGCCGAATTGAATGAAAACAACCGAAGCTACTCTGGTACTTTGATTGATTTTTCAATCTCAGGCTGTGGGGTATTCATTGATGGGGAAAATGAGTTAAACAAAGGTTCCAAAGTACGAATCAACAGTGAACTTGATCCATTTCTGCCCAAACGAATCAAAAGTCAGATCGTTAATATTCGCCGTCAATCCAATGGGCATCTCATCGGTATTCAGTTTGATCAGCCCATCACTTTGACAGAAACGCTCAAAAAGCAGGTGTTAGAGCAAGCTTTTCTCGCTGGCTCCATCTAAAACTCCTCTTGGCTCAAGTGCTGATTTTTGAAATGCTCTAGCGCTTGATGCAAGGTTTGCTCTTTCAAAGGCTTAACTAAAACAAACTCGGCGCCAGCATGGAAAAATGCTTGCCGCGTTTCTTCAAGGCCATCAGCCGTACAGGCATACACGACAACCGGCAAATTCAGCACTTTTTTTATCGTGTGCGTGGTTTCAACACCGTCTAGATAAGGCAGTTGGTTATCCATTAACACTAAGTCATAGCGATGTTGTTTGAGCTCTTCAAGCGCTTGTAAACCATCAGTGACCCAACTGACATCCAAACCATATTTACGGCAAAATGCTTGAGCAATAAAAGCGTTGGTGTGGTTATCTTCCACCAGCAATACACGCAGCGGCTTATCAAACAACTGATACGGTTCTTGTGGCGGCGCAAGTTGCTTTGGAGCTGCCACCGCCTCTACCAATTCAATGGGTAACTGGATCTCAAATCGTGTACCACGCCCATACTCCGAGCTGACATGCAGCTGCCCACTCAACATCTCGACTAAGCTGTGCACAATCGCTAACCCTAAGCCACTGCCACCATATTCACGGGTTGTGGTAGATTCGGCTTGCACAAATGGCTCAAAAATCACCGTGAGATCTTGTTCGCGGATCCCAATCCCCGTATCCACAACCTGAATCACGAGCTGTGCTAACGGATCACCTTCTATCAGCTCAAGAACGACTCGGATAGACCCTTGATGAGTAAACTTAATGGCATTGTTCAGTAGATTAAACAGTATCTGGTTGATACGTACTTGGTCGCTGCGAACTAACACTGCACTGGTGATGTTTGAGTCCACCACTAACTCTAGTCCTTTGTCGTTACACAGAGGGCGATAAATTCGGTCGATGGCATACACCAATTCATTGAGCCGGAATTCGCTCTTTTGAATACGGAATTTGCCTTGCTCTAAACGAGAAAAATCTAAGATATCATTCAGTACTGCTAGCAAATGCTCACCACTGCTACACAGAACGGCGACATGCTCACGCTGTTCATCGGTAAGCGGTGTACGTTTCAACAACTGGGAAACCCCTAGCACACCATTGAGTGGTGTACGTAGCTCGTGACTCATTTTAGCCAAAAACTCAGCTCTAACCCGTGCCGACTCTTCCGCTTCGCGCCTTGCGACTTGGCTCTGTTTCTCGGCTTCTGCAATCGAGGTTACATCCTGCCCTTGAGTAATGATTGAAATGATCTGCCCTTCCACCTTAATCGGTGACAAGTTCCAGCGATACACTCGGCCATCCACTTCGGTTGTCACTTCACTGGGACTTTTACCTTGTGCAGCATAGGTAATCATGGGTAACAATTGCTTTTCAAGAATTTCAAACAAGAAGTGGTTCTGTGAATCTTCTCGGAGAAACTGGATTTGTGCCGAAGGGTTCATGCGGATCAAACGGCCAGCAGTGTTCCAAAGCATGGTCGGGGACAAGGCAAAATTAAACAGATCTTCAAACTGCTTTTCTTTGTTCGCCAAACGGCGAAATGACTGCTCTAAAGTGCGCCCAAAGTAGTCAAATTCATAGATTTTGGAACCTTCAAAATCACTTTTGGTATCAAGATCCATCAATTTGTGCGTGTAATTCATCAGCGTTTCAATTTCAGACTGAATCCGCTTTTGCAGCCACCAGCGTGAAGCTATCGACACTCCCACTAACATCAAAAGTGAAAACGCGATCCAGAAATAAAAATTATCGCGCAGGGTCAACACATTTTGATTGGTTTGAATGGAGTAGACACACAGATACGTCGAAACACTTTCTACATCTAAGTACGTTTTTCCAACAATAAAGCTGTCACTCATTGCATCATGACCACTGTTCAACACATTTTCTAGCGAATATGGTTCATTCCCTTTCAGCGTTGAGGCCAGAGGTGTGGAATCCACCGCTAATACTAGATTGTCTGAGTTACTGCCACTGCGAATGGTTTCGACTAAAGCAAAGTTGTCGTTTAGGACTATCCCTACATAAAGATACCCCATCACTTGCCCAGTTCCAGGCTCAATCAATGAAGAACGGCGAACAAGTAAGTGAATCTGCTTCCCTTCACTAGGGGTTTGCACCAGATGCCAGTTGCCACTGATGGCAACCTTGCGGATCAGTTTTTTCTGCTCTTCAGGGGAAATTCCATAAAATGTCGCGTTACCATCATCCCATAGGATCTCATCATTGCTTGCGATAAAACGTAGATCTGGCGCATTGGAGAGCTCGAGCTCATCAACACTGGAGAAGAATTCATCGAGCTGATTTGATTGTCGACTTGCTAATGCACTGGTTAAACTGGCATTTTTTGCCGTACTGTCTTGATGAATTTTGAGTGCGGCGAGCCGAAAGTCGAACAGACTTTGGATTAAACTCGATGTTTGAACTGAAGTACGTTGCCCTTCCTGTGCCATCAAGCGGCTACTGATCTGATAGCTTTGAAACAAAACGCTCAGGATCAACAGCCCCATGGTTGCAACTACGGCATGAGTAATAAAGGAGGCTATACGTTGCTTATGCTTGATCTGACTAGGTCGAATGTTCAAACACGAAATCCTCTTTTGCCCTTAACGGTCCGAATAACGGAAAGCTCGAGCTTTCAGTATTTCAACATGTTGAGCTGAGTCTTGTTGAGTCACAATTTCAAAATCACCCGAATAGACTAAGGGTACGGCTTCTCCTTCCAGATCCCATTTAATGGCTTCGGCCATGGCAACACCAGTATCATCATTCATACGCATGATCGTCAAATCCAATTCACCTTTAGCCAGTGCATCAAGTTCAGCAGAACCCCCGCCCCACCCATTCAGGAGGATGTCCTCTCGCCCGAGTTCTTTTAAAGCCTGCGCAGCACCTAAAGCAATGTCCGTTGCGCAAGCGTAAATAAAGCCAATCTCTGGATTATTCTTAACTATGTTTAAGGTGGCTTCATAGCCACTTTGTTCCGTTGCTTTCGTGTAATACGAGGAAGCCAACTGATACTGATTGGTTTCATTCATCTTCTGGATGAACGTATCTCCACGCGCCTCACTGATATAACCTTCGGAGAAATAGAGTACGGAATAAGGCTTTTGTTTAGGTGCGATCGCCTGATACTCCTTGGCCAGCTGTAATGCTCCAATTTCATGGTCGAACCCGATATACATCATAGGTTGTCGGCCTTGCCAATCTTTCACCGGTGTTGTGATATTCTGCAAAATCAGCTTAGTATCAGAAGAATTGAGCACGTGCTCAATAAACTTGCGGTGACGTGTCGTATCTAAGGTGAATATCAGATAATCACTTTTGTTTTTCAACGCTTCCATCAGAGAGAGGCTTTGCTGACGAGTGTCCAAATTAGGGCGAGTGAAGACTTGGTTAATTTGGTAAGGAATACGGAGTTCGTCCATTCGTTTTTCAAACGCTTTAATGTTGCGTACCCAATAGTCAGAGATTTGTTGTCCGGGATAAACCACGGAGATAATCACTGGGTTTGCTCGCTTATTTTTAAGAGGAATTGGCTTGTCACGCACGGCTTGCGAAAGCAGCTCAGTTAAATGCTGCTGCTCTGGGTATTGCTTCAGAAAAGCATCGTAGTGCCAATAACCCTTTAAAGAATCCGCCTGAGTGGCAGTGGTGAAGAGCGTTGCTGTTAAAAGCAGCGACAGCAATATTTTTCTTTTCATAGTTTCCTCATGAGGATCAACCAATGAATTACGGTTCCAGTCGCGGCCAGTACCCATAATAAAGAGAAGGTGAACTCTTTTGCCCTGAGGGGGAAAGGGTTGCCACTGATTATTAAGCATCATAGGAACAATTCATAGAGCAGACATGGGAAAAATGGTTTCTCATGCCTGCAAATGCTCATTTATTCAACAATTTAAATCAGAAGGTAAAGGCCAGATTCGCCGAAACACCATACTGATTGCTCCCAGCGTAGGAACCCGCGAGATCCAAATTAACCAAATCTCCAGGACTAATACCCAAACCGAGCGATACAGAATCATCTAACGAATTTTGTAAATCCACTTCATAGCCCGCCCGAAGCTGAGCCCAATTCCATGCATTCCCTTCAATCCCGATCCGGATAAACTGAGTATCATCTTTATCACCACTGAACCGACGCTGCTTGGTTAAATCCAGATCCAATGCTGCAACAAAGAAATCGCTGACATAACTACCAGACACGGTGATTTGAGTATCCAAGTTATAGGTATTGTTTTTATTAAACGTTTCAATGTCTTTCGCAAACAGATCTTTTACCGCCATCCCTAGTCGATACTGTTCGAGCAACCAAACTGCGCCAATATCAAAGTTAAAGGCATTGTCTTTCACTTCACTTTTATCGTAATCATTTAAGTCAAAAGATTTGATTGAGGCATTATCTTGATAAGTTCGCAACTGTTGCACTTTGGGGGTAACCCCCAACGCGACCGTTTGTCCGCCGAGCACAACTTGTTTTGCAATCGCAACCCCAACTTCGGTGTAACTGAATGCCGTAATATCCACATCCGAGTTTTGATAGCGATTTTGCACATCTGTGGCGCTATCACCTGTTTTAGCTGCCACATTGGGTTTAGCGATCACCTCAGCATAGCCGCGAGTAAAAAAGTTCAATGACACCGCTTTAAGTGGCATTGCAACAGCCAAGCCAATTCCCGCTGTCACTGCCAATGGTTTGTCATCCGATAACTGATCGAGATAACGGTTCATCTGGTCAATATTGTCTTGGGTTGCCGCACCCGCTCCTAATCGTTCAAATTGTTCAATCGAATCTTGCAGATCATCTAACGTTGTTAGAGATTCATCAGTGTCCTCAGCTCTTAGCCCTATGCTAGGCAGTAGCACACCAAAGGAATCTTTCTTCCGATAAACCGCGGTTAGTGCAGGGTTATAATAAGGCGCGAGAAGATAATCAGCAGAGGAAACGCCTGTGTTTCCCATACCCGTACCACGAGCATCTACCACCAAGTTGTCTGCTATGGCGATTGATGGAATGGCCATAGCCATGACCATAGTTAAAGTATTTTTTATTTGATTATTCATTCCTTTACCAACCTATTTTCGGGAGCCCCATAAACAAGGTTAATACAAGAATGACTTTTTCCCAGCGAACAAGGTGATCGCGTTCACTAATCAGGCAGGATCAACAGAAAATAACGTTGCAGTGTTCGATATGAGCGCAGCCTTCAACCAGCTTTTCTTTTTGTGCTTTCGAAAGTGCTTTAATTCGGCACTCCAACTTGAGTGCCGTACTTTTGTCATCAACAGGGTAAGTCCACACCAATTCGAGTGGACCTTTCCCTCGCAAAGCTTTTGCTCCGCATCCTTTCTGATGCTGAGCAAAGCGGCGCGCGATGTTAGTAGTAATGCCACAGTAAAGTGCGTTATTGGCACAACGCACCAGATAGACAAACCAAGCTGAAGAGATGAGATCAGACGCTTCCATCAACCTAAATGCAGCTCAATAAGTGCACGTAACTCTGCCACTTCTTCACGCAGAGCAGCAACTTCCTGCTCCAGTTCAGCCAGTTGTAACGATGATGGAGCCCCTTCCATATCCGCACTGGCCGCAAAGGTACTCATGTCAATGTCACCGCAAAACAGATGATGATAGCGAGATTCTCGCTTACCGGGTTCACGTGGCAGTTTGACGACTAAAGCACCTGAAGATCGGTTAGCTAATTGTTCGAGCACCGCTTCGGTTTCTTTGACATCGCTAAAATTACATAAGCGATTGGTGCGCGTACGCAGTTCACCCGGCGTTTGCGCTCCACGCAGAAGCAAGCAACAAATTAGCCCAAGCTCTTGTTCATTCAGCTTCAAATCGCCAAATTCCGTATTGCAGAAACGGTGCTGATATTTGCTAGTACGGCTGTTAAAGCTGCTTTCATCACTCACAAGGCGACGAGCAATCAGTGCTTCCACCGTATCTTGCACTTCCGCTTCACTCAGAGAGAGCACCGGCTCACGATTGCTCTTTTGGTTACAAGCCGTTGTCAGGCTATTGAGCGTCAATGGGTAGTGATCGGGCGTGGTAACTTCTTTTTCAATCAAACAGCCAATTACGCGGGCTTCGAGTGGGGAGAGTTGAATCGTCATCGTGCTTTCCTTCTGCTAACGGGCGAACCCGAAGTCGGTATTTTAATGCTCGGTTAATAGAGGCAACCGAATTATCTTGCCATTTTCATCAATCATGACGATTTTGGCGCGGTTTAACTCAATTTCGGTCAACTCGAGTTGCTCACGTGCGACAACGTAAGCCTCACGCAGCTTAATGGCAGCGGCATCAGGCTCAGTGTGTATCGGCGGTAAGGGAACCAAAATTTCAGAATTACGCATGGTTACTCAAGATGTCTTCATGAATGGCGCTAATGATATAGTGCATTTTTTCCTATGTACAATCGGCCAACACACTGAGTGGTGATAAATTGGCCAAGTTAAGCCGCATATTGATCTTAAGTCTGTTATGAAAAGAATTGTTGTGTTTTAATCTTCGCAGTTGCATTAAAAGTAGGAAAAGGAACCTATGAACAGCGTATTTGAAATTGTGAGCTTGGCTCGTCGCAAAAATAAACTTCAACGCGAACTCGATGATAACGAGAAAAAAGTTCGTGATAACCGTAAGCGTGTTGAACTGTTGGTTAACCTGTTGGACTACATCAAGCCAAACATGAGCCACGAAGAGATTCTTGGCATCATCAAAAACATGAAGTCTGACTATGAAGATCGTGTCGATGACCACATCATCAAGAGCGCGGAAATTTCTAAAGAGCGCCGTGACATCAGCCGCCGTATCAAAGATTTGACTGAGCACGATAAGCAGATGACTCAAGGCAAGAAAGCCTAATGATTTAAGACCCACCGCAAGGTGGGTTTTCTTTTTTGATTCGATCTATCCCAAAACTAACATATCTATCAATCGATGAATGCGAAAACTGAACGTGATCGACATTAAACGTTTGCGTAATCGCTAACCTTCTCCGAACAAAATTACGAGCCTTTCATCACATATTTTCCATTGCTATAGTGGTGGTAGTGAATCAACTGGATGCCCCAGCAAGCGCAACATTGACTAAAATAGCGATACAGCGGCATCTTTTCTTGAGGGTTTGAGCCTGTATATTCAGCATTCAAACTTACCAAGATAACCATTCGAGGCACGGAGCTTCCTCACTACTCTCACGATGAGAGGATTGGCACGACACTGACACTGTCCACACTTTATAGAGGGTCAAATAATGGAAATGAGTATGGTTGAAATTTTAGGATACGCAGCATCTATCATGGTGGCGGTTTCGCTAATGATGAAAGACATCGTAAGACTGCGTGTACTGAATTTTATTGGGTGTGCGCTATTCACCGCCTACGGATTGATGATTGATGCATGGCCAGTGGTCGTTACTAATGGCTTTATTGCCTGTGTAAACGTCTACTTCTTGGTGAAAATGCAGCAGGAAAAAAAGCCTGACGCGTCTTCGAGCGCGGCTTAATTCCCCCCAGACGAAAAAATAATGCCCGGTTTACCCGGGCATTATTTTTGTCAAGAAGGCGATGTCTACTCTTCTTCGTTGTGCAGCTCAGCCCATGCTTGAGCACATTTCACCGCACGTTTCCAACCTTTGTATCGACGTTGACGTTTCTCTTCATCATGATGCGGCGCAAAACTGCGATCAATTTCTGCTTTGCCCTGCAGCTCTTCCAAACCATCCCAGAAACCAACAGCGAGACCGGCCAGATAAGCCGCACCTAACGCGGTGACTTCCGTGACTTTCGGACGATGCACTTCAGTATCCAATACATCCGCTTGGAATTGCATGAGGAAGTTGTTGGCTACCGCACCACCATCGACACGCAGCGCAGAGAGCTTGATGCCGGAATCCGCTTGCATCGCATCCAACACATCACGTGTTTGGTAGGCAATACTTTCCAATGTGGCGCGGATAATGTGGTTGGAGTTCACACCACGAGTTAAGCCGACAATCGTGCCACGCGCATACGCATCCCAATATGGAGCGCCTAAGCCAGTGAAAGCTGGTACAACGTACACACCATTTGAGGTATCCACTTTGGTGGCGAAGTATTCTGAGTCGCGAGCATCGGAAATCAGTTTCAGTTCATCACGCAGCCATTGAATAGATGCACCGCCCATAAATACCGCGCCTTCCAGTGCATAAGCAGGTTCACCACGTGGGCCACAGGCGAGTGTCGTCAACAGTCCGTTGTGAGAAGTCACTTTTTCTTGTCCTGTGTTCATCAATAAGAAGCAGCCCGTACCATAGGTGTTCTTCGCTTGTCCCGCTTGCACGCACATTTGGCCGTACAGCGCAGCTTGTTGGTCACCGGCAATACCAGCGATAGGAATACGTGTACCGCCTTTACCACCAATGTTGGTTTGGCCATACACTTCCGACGATTTTTTCACTTCCGGCATCATGGAAAGCGGAATATTAAATTCGGCGAGGATCTTTTCATCCCACTGTAACGTGTTGATGTTGAACAGCATAGTACGCGATGCGTTGGTGTAATCGGTCACATGTACGCGTCCTTGGGTCATTTTCCACACTAACCAAGTATCTACGGTACCAAACAGCAGTTCACCTGCCTCGGCTTGCTCACGTGCGCCTTCAACATTGTCCAGAATCCATTTGATTTTGGTTCCAGAGAAGTAAGGATCGAGCACCAAACCGGTATTTTCGCGAATGTAACTTTCTAATCCGCGTGCTTTTAGCTCTTCACAAATGGCTGCAGTACGGCGACATTGCCAAACAATCGCGTTGTAGACAGGCTTACCGGTCTCTTTGTTCCAAACTACGGTGGTTTCACGTTGGTTAGTAATACCAATTGCCGCCACTTGATCGCTGCGAATGCCAGCTTTACCTAAAGCCTCAACTAATGTTGAACTTTGGGTTGCATAAATCTCTAACGGATCGTGCTCCACCCACCCTGCTTCTGGGTAGATTTGGGTAAATTCACGCTGAGAAACGCTCACGATGTTCGCATCATGGTCTAACACCACGGCACGAGAGCTGGTAGTACCTTGATCGAGAGCGACGATGTATTTTTGCTCAGTCATGTTCTGTTCCTTATGGTTTCACGTTCTTACGTAATATTTTTAATGTGTTTTGTTGTTTAATTTTATACCGGCTATGCGCGGGCTTCTTCATTCTCTTCCGTAACATCACATTGGTTCGGAATAGTGCAACCTGTGCCTGTTTTGGGTAGGTAAGCGGCGATAAATTTTGGGTATGCCCACGCACCAAAGCACGCACCTAGAATTGGTGCCACAATCGGTACGATGAAATAAGGGATCTCTTTTGCGCCCGTCAGGGCATAGTCCCATCCCGCTAGGTAAGCAAACAGTTTAGGACCGAAATCACGCGCTGGGTTCATAGCAAAACCTGTCAATGGACCTAATGAGCCGCCAATCACCGCAATCAAAATACCGATCAACAGAGGGTTCATTGCGTTGCGATGCGCGCCATTGTTTTCATCACCTAACGCCAAAATCGCGAACATCAGTACCGCAGTAATAGTGAATTCAACCGCCATTGCCCCCATAAAAGAGATAGAAGCATGAGGATAGGTTGAGAAAATCCCCGCTGTGGCTAACGCCTCTTGGCTGCTACGTACAAAGTTGTGAGCGATTTCATAATCAGTAAAAAGGTTGCTGTACAAGCTGTAGACCAAAGCAGCAGAGCAAAACGCACCTGCCAGTTGCGAGATGATGTAAGGCAGCACTTTCGCTTTATCAAAACCGTGGAAAGCGGCCAAAGCGATAGTAACCGCAGGGTTAATGTGTGCGCCAGAAACCCCAGCCGTGCAGTAGATAGCAATGGAGACACCGAAGCCCCAGACAATACTAATTTCCCACTGCCCAAATTGTGCACCCGCTAATACAAGGGCAGCAACGCAGCCCACGCCAAAGAAAATCAGTAAACCTGTGCCGATAAACTCGGCGATACACTGCCCAAGCAGAGTATGTTGCTTTGTTTGATTCATAATCAGAGTCCTATTTGTTATATTGCTACCAAAGCCGACTTTCTAAGAAAACAAAACCACACAAACTCTAAATATCAGTATTAAACGCTAAAATATTGGTAAGTATGATATGTTTTATCTACCGCCTACACTATCGGCTCTGATCACAAGAATTTTATGATCGTTATTGGATGAACAACGTTACTGTTCGCGGTGAATCTGGCACAAAAAAAACACCACGAAAACAAACGACCGCAATTAATTCGAGCACAATTTTGTTATTAACAAATTCGTTTTTTGTTAAACAACGCATCTTTTTCCACTCTCTCCTTACATTAAAAAAAATGGTTCATTCTTTGGTTTAGTCATCACTAAATCATATGCAAAGGCAAGATTTAACAAGCAGCCACGCTGATAATTTGGCAAAATCAGCATTATCAGGAATCAGACTCTATCATTCAAACGAACAAAAGATGTATCACAAATGTTACGCAGAGTGTTAAATGTCAATAGAAATGCGGCATAAAATTATGGCAGTGAACATATCAGCCTGGCTACAACAACCATAAAATGCTCGTTCGCGCTTTTGTGAGCGAGACAACGAACATGAAATGAAAATAATGGCACAATCTTCGTATGTGTTTTGATTGCATAAGGTTGAGCTCATGACGGCTTATCAAAGAATGGAAACCGACGTGGTCATCATTGGCGGTGGCGCAACAGGAACCGGAATCTTGCGCGATTGTGCATTGCGCGGATTACGCTGCATTCTGGTTGAAAAAGATGACATTGCCGCAGGCACCACAGGTCGCAATCATGGTTTGCTGCACTCAGGCGCTCGTTACGCGGTCACTGACTCTGAATCGGCACGCGAATGTATCCAAGAAAACAAGATCCTGAAATCCATTGCACGCCACTGCGTTGAAGCAACCGATGGTTTGTTTATCACCCTGCCAGAAGATGATTTAGGTTTTCAGGAGTCGTTTATTCACGCCTGTAGTGATGCGGGAATTGAAACGCAGCGCTTAACACCTAAAGAAGCCTTGTTACTTGAGCCGAATGTCAACCCTGCTTTGATTGGCGCGGTGAAAGTGCCTGATGGTACGCTCGACCCATTCCGCCTGTGTGCGGCCAATGTGCTGGATGCCAAAGAGCATGGCGCGCGAATGTTTAACCGCACTATAGTGACCCAGTTGATCCGTGAGGGAGATACCGTGCTCGGCGTGCGTTGCCAGCATTTAGGCAGTGGCGCTAAGTTTGATATTTTCGCCCAACAAGTGATTAACGCAGCAGGCATTTGGGGGCAAAACATCTGCGAATACGCGGATCTCAACATCAAGATGTTCCCCGCCAAAGGCTCGCTGCTGATCTTGGATTACCGCATTAATAATCTGGTGATCAACCGCTGCCGTAAGCCATCCGATGCGGACATTTTGGTTCCCGGCGATACCATTTCGCTGATTGGCACCACTTCCGAGCACATTGATTATGACCAGATCGATAATCTGCATGTCAGTGAACGTGAAGTGGATATTTTGCTCGCCGAGGGCGCCAAACTCGCCCCAATAATGGCCAACACTCGCGTATTACGCGCTTATGCAGGCGTTCGTCCACTGGTCGCGGTGGACGATGATGGCAGTGGCCGTAATATCAGTCGTGGCATTGTTTTGCTGGATCACGAGCAGCGTGACGGCTTGAAAGGCTTCACCACCATTACCGGTGGCAAACTGATGACTTATCGTTTAATGGCCGAGTGGGCCACCGATCTGGTCGCCAAGAAACTTGGCAATACTCAAAGCTGCCAAACGCATCTGCGCCCTTTGCCGGGCTCTCAGCAAGCGCCAAAAGCCCTCAAAAAAACCGCCAGTATCGCCAAACCAGTTTATGAATCCGCCATTTATCGCCACGGTGAGCGTGCCGCGAGCTTTTTAGCCGACGATGCGAAAAGCCAAGCGGTGATCTGCGAGTGCGAAATGGTCACCGCCGGTGAAATCGAATACGCCATCAAGCAGTTGGATGTGAATAATTTGGTCGACCTACGACGCCGTACTCGTTTGGGTATGGGGCCTTGTCAGGGCGAGCTGTGCAGCTATCGCGCAGCCAGTCTGTTTAGTGAATACGGACAAGTTTCTGGTTGCCAATCGAGCCATTTATTGGTCGATTTTCTGGAAGAGCGTTGGAAAGGCATCAAACCGATTTTCTGGGGCGATGCGCTACGCGAAGCAGAATTTAGCTACTGGATTTACGAAGGCTTGCTCGGTGCAAGTGATTTACCTTCCTTCGACTCAGCCACGGAGAAACAACAATGATGCATTATGATGTGGCCGTCATCGGTGGCGGAATTGCCGGATACAGCGCCGCCCTGCGCGCACTGCAAGCCGGAAAAAAAGTGGTGTTAATCAACCAAGGGCAAAGTGCGCTGCATTTTTCTTCCGGCTCGATTGATGTGCTTGGCCGTTTGCCGGATGGCAGCTTAGTCAATCAGCCGTTTGACGCACTTTCAGCTTTACAACAGCAAGCACCAGAGCACCCTTACAGCAAAGTCGGACGCAAAAACAGCGAGAAAGGATTAATGTGGTTCAAACGCACTTTAGACAGTGCGCATGTGCCTTTGCATCATGAACCTGATGGCGCCAACCACTGGCGTATTACCCCACTTGGTACCCTAAAAAATACTTGGCTGTCACAGCCTTTTGTTTACCCTTATCGCGGCCGCGGCAATGCCAATTTTTCACGCATCGTGATTGTTGCGATTGACGCCTATCGCGATTTTCAACCTGCGATGTTGCGCGATAACCTCGCTCAGCGCCCAGAATTAGCACATATCCCTATGCTTTCGGTTAGTGTATCGATCCCCGGTTTCGAGGGATTCAGACGCAACCCGAATGAGCTGCGCTCGATTGATATTGCCCGCTTGCTGCGCCAAGAATCGGCGTGGAATGCATTGTGCGACCAACTGATGCGCGTTGCGCGTCCCGATGATCTGGTGATCATGCCTGCCATCATGGGCAACGGTGATGGTTTGCATTTGATGAGCAAACTCCAGCAGGTAACACAATTGCGTTTTCATGAAGTGCCGACCATGCCCCCGTCACTGCTCGGGATCCGCATTGAAGAAGCGCTGCATCGTAGTTTCATCCAAGGTGGCGGCGTGCAACTCAAGGGTGACAAAGTGATTGGTGGCGATTTTGCAGGCTCTCGCCTCACCGCCATTCATACTCAAAATCTGCGCGATTTCCCAATCAGTGCCGAGCACTATGTGATGGCGACTGGCAGTTACTTCAGCCAAGGATTACAAGCCTCACAACATGCAATTCAAGAGCCAATCTTTGCGCTGGACGTCCAGCAAAACCCTGACCGCGCCCAGTGGCGACATGCCCAATTTATCGCGGCGCAATCACACCCATTCATGACTTTCGGCGTCACTACCGATGCCAATTTGCATCCGTCACGCCAAGGCAAAACCATTGACAATCTTTGGTGTTGCGGCGCGATGCTCAGTGGGTACGACCCCGTGTTTGAAGGCTGTGGCGGAGGCGTAGCGATTGCAACCGCTTATCATGCCGTAGAACAGATCCTTGCGACTTATGCGCAAACCAAACACCCGGAGGTGCTGTTATGAACCATGCCTTTATTCACTCTGCACCGCAAAATACCACCTTTGATCAATGCATCAAATGCACGGTGTGTACCGTGTATTGCCCTGTTGCCAAAGCCAACCCGAACTATCCTGGCCCCAAACAGTGTGGCCCAGATGGTGAGCGTTTACGGATTAAAAGTGCCGAATACTATGATGACGCGCTCAAGCTGTGTACTAACTGCAAACGCTGTGAAACCGCCTGCCCTTCAGGCGTCAAAATTGGCGATATGATCGCCGTGGCGCGTGGCAAATACGGCAAAAAGCCGCTTAACCCTAAACTGGTGCGCGATTTTGTACTCAGCCACACCGACTTATTTGGCTCGATCGCCACGCCGTTTGCGCCACTCGTCAACGCCGCAACCTCGTTGCCATTGGTGAAAAAGCTGATGCACAAAACCATTGGCGTGCATGACCATAAAACCTTACCCAAATATTCGCACGGTACGTTCCGCCGCTGGTTTAAACAAAACTGCACCAGCCAGCCGCTCTACCAAAGACAAGTGGCTTATTTCCATGGTTGCTACGTGAACTACAACCACCCGCAACTGGGCAAAGACTTTGTGCGAGTGATGAACGCGATGAACATAGGCGTGCGTTTGCTTGATAGCGAAAAATGTTGCGGTGTCCCCCTGATCGCCAACGGTTTTCACAACAAAGCGCGTAAAAACGCGCTGCACAACGTCAAACACCTTACGTCCATGGTCAATGATTACCATGCGCCGGTGCTTTCCACCTCTTCCACCTGCTCGTTTACCTTGCAGCAAGAATACCCGCATGTGCTAGGGGTAGATAACAGCCAAGTGGTGGATCAAATCCATTACGTCACGCGTTTTCTGCTCAAAGAGTTTATGAGCGGTAACGCACCGAAGATGAAACCTGTACACAAAAAAGTGGTGTATCACACACCTTGCCATTTAGAGCGCAGCGGTAATGTGATGTTTACGATTGAGCTGCTGAAAATGATCCCCGGCTTAGAGCTGGTGGTGCTCGACAGTGAGTGCTGTGGCCTAGCCGGTACCTATGGTTTTAAAGAAGAGAACTACGAGGTATCGAAGAAAATTGGTTCACATCTGTTTGATGCGATTCAAACCTCTGATGCCGATTATGCGGTGACCGACTGCGAAACCTGTAAGTGGCAAATCGAAGAAAACGCGCACTTGGAAACCATTCATCCGGTGAGTTTACTGGCGATGGCGCTAGCGGAGTAATTGTTATCTCGAACAGAGATATCTCTGATTTATCAATAGTGGGTTCTGCCACGATTCTGACTATGGCAGAACCCCCACAAATTAGCTGTTTTCCGCTTCAACAATACAGAATGTTTTAGGTTCGCCCAAAGAAGGGATTGACTCCACTAAGCTTTTTTCATTAGGTCCGAAATGAATAAGCGTAGGACGCATATGAGCAATCCCACCATACGTATCTTGCGTAATCTCAAGCACATAAGTTTGATTATGTCCCAAATGGTAATCTGCATAATCAACGGTAAGAGGCAAAGACACAACTCGATAGCTTTCATGAAAAGCTAACGGGAACTTGGATTTCAGTCTAGGGTCATTCATATCAGCAAAACCAAACGTCTCTCTAACGAAAGTATACAGTCTTGGTTGCTCTGCCTCATTATCGAATGCATCCATAAGGTCATAGAGGTCTTTGAACGTTCCTGGACGGGAACCTGGATATTTCAGACTGCATATTTCATTCAACTGAGTCGTTAACGGGGCTGATATTTTTACTTCTTTCCATCGTTCTGACGTAAATACATCATCGGCAGCAAAAGTAAAAAATGGTGTGGTCATTAAAAGAGTGGATAACATTAAGCGTTTCATACCTGTCCTATTTATCGTTATTTAATAAATGAATTTTATGCATATCATTCGCGGGAATGATACCAATGAGAACCTATATCATTAAGATTTATATTGCAACACTCACAACAAGCGCTTTCTGTGGTTTTCGCTATTTAATTTGCACTCGACTGTTTTTTTGGAAGGCTGCGCACGATAAAAAAATCCCCTCAATCACTTGAGGGGATTTTTAAGTATTCAGCATAACTCCGTCTTAGAATTCTACTTCAACGGTCATCCCTTCTATCCAACGGTTTTCTTCCAATTCCTCATCAAAGGTCAAGGTCACTTCCATGTAAGCAGGCTTTCCTTCAAATGGTTTCGCAAGCTGAATGGGTAATTTACTCACAATTTCCACAGCTTCAGAGACTGTTGCAGAAAAGGTTTTTCCATCGGGAAATATCACCTTCGCATGCGTACCAAACTGGGAGACATCTAAATATTTAGGGTTCAAGTAAGCCGTGACTTGTGGTGTGATATTCTTTGCTATCACGACCAACGGATCGCCTTTTTCAACCTGTTGCCCTTCTACCACAGGCAAAGCCACCACTCGACCATCAAAAGGGCTATGAATGTTCAAACGTTCTAATTGGCTCTGTTTCACCACCAACTCTTTCATCAAACCACGTTTGGCTTGGCTGATTGGCCCAGCTAATAGCCGTTCTTGATAACTCGTTTGTGCATCATTCAACGCAATATTGCGACTGTTAAGTTCATTTTGTGCACCATAGGCCAGATTAATTATTGCTGCATAATCCACATCCGAGACCTGTCCTTTCGCTTTATACATTTCATAACGCTTACGAATTTGTTGGATTTGATCTGAATTTCTCTGCGCATTCTCAATCGCAAGGGTGTGGTAGTGGATGTTCTCTTCTTGATTCACATTCAATTGCGCAATTTCCTGACGCATGAAATCCAATTCATTCGCAAGTGTGCTATTCGTTACTTCGAATAAGGCTTGTTGCTCAGTGACCGATTGTCCAACAACCAAATTCAAAGGCCCAATCACGCCATCCTCAGTTGCTTTGATCGCGACAGGCTTTGAAGTGACAATCGCAGGTGCAATCACCAACACTTTATCTCGATAAAGGTAATACCCCATAGCAAGCAATGGACTAATCACCAAGGCTAAAATCAAGTACCAACGTAATCGGTATCCGCCTCGTTTGGCTTGACCATACATCACTTTCATACCGCGCTCTGACTGCGGCTGATGCTGTTTATCCAGATGAAATTTCACTTTCATAATTAAAAACGTTTTCCTCTTTTTAGCACCCACCAAGGAGCCATGCTGGACTCCTCATGGCTGCGGCGCACAACCTCATTCACCATCGAAAATGCAGTGATTAAGCGCATAAAAAATTGATAGATCGGATAGAGTGGTAGCCAAACCACCATGCGAAAATCGGCCTTAGATCGCTCGGACACCAAACCGATATAAACGACAAAAAATAAGGTGACGATAAATAAATAGATGCCATAGAGCAGTAGCATCATTGAACTCACAAACACCCAGGGATAACTAAACAGCAGAAATAGGGTGAAGATGATCACCATCAACGGCAGCAATACATTCTGCAAAATCCCATAGGTAAGAGTGAAAATAAAATTGCCCCATCCAAGTAGTTTTGGCGTTAACCCTTGCCTGTGCTTACGTAGGAATAGAAACAGCAAATCCCCATCCCAGCGTAAACGCTGCATGATTAAACCTTTTAAGGTATCCGGCACATCAGTATGCCCTACAGCGTGAGGAGCAAACGCAAGTCGTGTGTTTTTATAGCGCCGTTTGTACTGTTTCAACCGCATCGTCAGATCTAAGTCTTCCGCGGTATGCGTATCCCACCCCCCAACTTGCTGCAAAATTGGCTTCCTAAATGCCCCAAAAGCACCGGAGATATTGTTCAATACTCCCCATTTTGCCATGCCGGTTTTACCGGCTTGCATCGAAAGCATATATTCCAATGCTTGCATTCGGGTAAGCAAGTTGGTGTTCCAGTTTCGTACCCGTAACGCGCCCCCACTGGCAATGACATTGGGATCCGTAAACTGCTGCATCATGCGCATGGCCATATCGTTATCGAAGGAAGTATCACCATCCACGTTGATCACAAACTCCCCTTTCGCTTCAGAAAGTCCAGCGTTCAACGTAGAGACTCGTCCCCCTCGCTGCCATTTTGGGATCACACGAACCTCTCGATTCGATTTCCCTTGATGCTTACGCATCCCTTTCATCGCAGCCTGATAGGTATCCGCGTTCTGCTTCGCCCCATCCACTACAGCCAGAATTTCAATCTGCCCCGGATAAAGCTGCTCCGCCAATGTGTCTATCGTGATCTCGATAGCATCCCCCTCTCCATAGCAAGTGATCATAAAGCTAATGGAGGGGTAATGCGATAATCCTTGTGGCTGTGGATAATAGGCCCAGCGAAAAATCCCCGTTAAAACCAAAAGGTAGAGTGGCAGCTCGATGGCAATCATCATGGGGAAAAGCAGTAACAACAACTCCTGATTGCGAACCAGCGACAACACCAATTGGTTCAGTACGTAGAAACTATCCGGCCACATAGATATCGCTAACCTGCTGCTGAATCCACACGCTGCCTTCTTCTATTAAACTCGGATCCGGCAACATCCATGCAAACACATCCAATGTAAATTGATCGCTTTCCACTAAGCGGCTCATCTCTTCAATTTTGTTTTTGAGTACATCCAGATGTTCCAAGCTCGCTTTAGGCATCAACACTAAAATCAGGTCATGGTGGTACTGACAACACACATCGGTTTCCCGGAATAAACCATTAAGGCGTTCGGTTAATTGTTCTGTCAGAGAGAAGGTTTTCGCTTCACCAAATGCTTTGAGGTATTCCTCAAACGTTGGAATATGGAGTGCCAGAATGAGATGCTGCTCATCGTGGCGTTGAGCCAATTTATTCAGCCATACTAAAAGGCTCATAAAGTACGATTTATCTACTTTTCCATTGAGCGATAATTCAGGAGCCACTAACTGGCGACCAAATCGCAGCACTTCTTCACCTTGCTCACCAAGTGAATAAGTTAGCACTTTGCGAATAACGAGCTGTTCAACTTGGCTAGCCGTTCCACAAGAAAGGCAATTGACCCCTGTCTCCGCCTCTACAAATGCGTGGTGACACTGGTTACATTCATGTGTTTCCAACGGGCGATCGTAGTCCACCCCAATGTGCCGCAATTGGGTTAAACATTTAGGGCACTGCAAGCGCCCACCACGGGTAAAATGACGCTGTTCGCCCACATGGCCACAAGTAAAGCAGTGTAGGGAGACTTTCTCACGGATATCGATATGCCGACAGGATGGGCAGACCTCAACATAATTCAGATGGCCACTATGGCAACTCGGACACAAACGAATACGATCCACGAGCTGTTCTGCACGCAATAAACCGCGATTCGCTTCGGCGATCAAAAAACGGGTCGGAGAATCCAATTCAGGCAGAATGGCTTCTAACAGAGGGTAACGATAGAGGTTGGGATCTCGGCTATCACGCAGAGGCATAAGTCGTCGATTGGGCGCTAATCCTAACCAACCGAGTAAAGGGTCACACTCCTCAGGTTCATGGAAAAGCGCTAAACGGCGCTGTAATTCATTCCATTCTGTCAGTGATTTTTCCCCTTCCCACACCCCATCACTCAGCAAACCGCTGAGTTCACTCTCTTCTTCAACTTTGATCATCCATGACCAATATCGGCGAGTGTGATGCAATGCTTGGAGCCATTTATCTTGCTCCGAAGAACGCGCCACGATCAACAACCCTCCATAGGTCTTTGGCAGCAACTCCATATGCTCTACTACTTGGTAGGACAACTCTTTGCCGAGCAATAAGGCTTCTTTTCCAAGACACACGATTTTATTTTGTAATTGCAAGGTTATTCCTCGTCTCTCTTCATCAATTAGGTAAAACTAATAGGTGATGTCACAAGCTGACCTTGCAATCATAGTTCAGAATTTAATCGTGCATTTTTGAAACAAGTCTCAAAAAATAGACAAAAACACCAAAAGAACAAAAAACAACCACCGTGAGTTGACGCATTGTAAAAAAGCAAAAGGGAGGCAAATGCCTCCCTTAATTAACATTGACAACAAGCATGTCACTCTGTTTGTTGGTGTCTCTGACAGTGTTCAATCGCTGTACTCAGTAGCTGTAACGCGCTTTGCTCACAAGAAGGCAATTGCGCATCGCTTTTACCCAGAGGCGTTACCCGCTCACCCCAGCGAATATGACCCGCTCCCCAAGTTAAACCCGCGCCAAAAGCGGCGACCAACAGATCATCATGAGGTTTGATTTTGCCTTGCTCTAACGCTTCGCACAGGGCAATCGGCACCGTGGCCGCGGAGGTATTACCGTAGCGATGAATATTGACAAAGGCTTTGTCTTGCGCGATGCCCGCCAAATCACACAGGGTTTGAATAATGCGGATATTGGCTTGATGCGGGATCACCACATCAATTTCTTCGGTCGATAAGCCGCTACGCGCCAACACTTGCTGCGCCGCAGCACCCATGCCACGCACCGCACGTTTAAAGATCTCTTTACCCACGAAATCAAACGCCCAGTAACCATTGTCTGCATCAAAACGATCCATCGCGGTTCCAAACTTAGGTACCGCTAAAATATCTCGCCCTTGGGCATCACAACCAATTTGCGCATCTTGCAAGCCCACTTTCTGTTCGGTCTTGCTCAATACCACGGCACCTGCGCCATCTCCAAACAGCACGGCGGTGTCACGCTGCGTCCAGTCCAGATAGAAAGTGAGTCGCTCAGCACCAATCACCAAAGCATGGCGATAATGGCTCGCTTGCATCAAGCGTGTCGCGGTTTCTAAGCCATAGAGAAAACCGGTACAGGCCGCGTTGAGATCAAAGGCGGCGGCAGAAGGAATGCCTAAATTCTGCTGCACTTTTGAAGCAATATTGGGAATTAACGAATCTGGTGAACAGGTTGCCACAATAATCAGGTCTATCTCTTCAACGCTTACGCCCGCACACGCAATAGCATGCTGAGCGGCGACGGTGGCGAGATCGGAAGTATTCACATGGCTGATCCGACGCTGTTCAATCCCAGTACGTGATTGAATCCACTCATCGGAAGTATCAATAAAGGTGCTCAAATCGTGATTGGAGAGCGTCGCAGGTGGCAGACATTTACCCCACCCGGTAATTTCGGCATAACATTGAGTCATAAAAATTCCGTCTATGCTGCTTATTGTAATTTGGCGGAGCGCCCCAAGATATTGAGCAACGCCTGTGGCCATTGTCGGCAATGGGCAGAAGTATACGCCGATTTTCGAACCATGGTTAACCATTGAGCTTAAACTGGTAACGAAAGCGCAAAATAAAGAGAGGAAGTCATGTCAACATTCAATACCCGCTGCCCATCCTGCCACAGCCTTAACCGTGTGCCAGGAGAGCGCATTACCGAAAGCCCAAATTGTGGAAAATGCCAAAGTGCATTACTTGATGGCGCACCAATTGAAGGTACCGAAGCCAATTTTTCCGCGCTGCTGCAAAGTGACAAACCTGTCGTCGTCGATTTTTGGGCACCGTGGTGTAACCCTTGTGTCGGCTTCGCACCAATTTTTAGTGATGTTGCTGCCGAGCGTAAAGGCCAGATCCGCTGCGTGAAAATTGATACCGAAGCGCAGCAAAATCTTGCTGCACATTTTCAAATTCGCAGTATTCCAACCATTATGGTGTTCAAAAACGGCCAACGTATCGACATGATCAATGGCGCGCTGCCAAAATTTCAATTTGACCAATGGTTAAACCAAGCGCTGACTAAATGATCGCATCTTGCAATCCACAATTAAGTTGGTATTTTCGATAAAATTATGCCAACTTAACTAGCACTTTCCCCGCCTTTATCCTCAACAAGCAAAGTTTATCGTCAAGAACGTTTTTTTTCGTTTTACTCTGCGCACTATTCGTCCCATATTCGCGCCAACTGTTCCTTCTGCTGTTCCCGAGGCCTGCTGTGGAAATCCATTCTTCTGCACCAAACCGCATTGCGGTGCCTGTTATTGCGCTAACTCTGTATGCGATTGCCGCTGGCTACTTAATGAGCCTAGTGCCCTTAATGCTACCGCATTACCAACTCGAATCTGATTTGGCCAGTTGGCTGGCAAGCGTGTTTTATGCCGGATTATTAGCGGGCGCGCTGGTTGCAGAGCCTTTCGTCAATCGTTTAGGCCACCGTAGAGCCTTTGTATGGTGCTTGAGCTTACTGCAACTGTCGATTGTGGTTATGCCGCTATTGCCCTACGCCAGTGTTTGGCTTTTGGCGCGCTTGGTCGCAGGTATCGCCGTGGCTGGCATTTTTGTGGTAGTGGAATCTTGGTTACTGCATGGCGATGCACAAGGTCGCGCTAAGCGTCTTGGCATTTACATGGTGTCACTCTATGGCGGTACCGCACTCGGACAAATGGCGATTGGCCAGCTGGGTGTGGCAGGAGCTGTGCCTTTTATTGCGATCACCACACTACTTCTGATTGCTTCCATGGTGCTGATGTACGTTGATTCGGATCAGCCTTCCACGCAGCAAGCCAGCTCACTTTCGTTGCGTCAGATTTTCAAGCTCAGTAAAGCGGCGATGATCGGCTGCCTAGTTTCAGATCTGACTTTAGGGGCGATTTACGGTTTGATGCCGGTGGAACTTGCCAACCGTGGAATTAACCATACCGATCTGGGTAACTTAATGGCGCTGGTGATTTTGGGCGGAATGGCGGTTCAACCTCTGGTGCCTTGGCTGTCTAAATTTTTAGGTCGCACTCTGCAGATGGCGCTGTTCTGCTTACTTGGCACGGCAGCTATCGCGCTGACCGTGTTCGATGATTCGCTGCTCGTACTGGGCGTTAGCCTATTTATTTTAGGCATGGCGACCTTCGCCCTCTACCCAATCGCGATTAATTTAGGCTGCGATAAATTAGATACGAGCTACATTGTTTCCGCAACCCAAGTGATGCTACTCAGCTACAGCGTAGGCTCGGTGGTAGGTCCGGTATTGGCCGATTGGTTTATGCAAGATCGCCACGGCTTGATGGCTTACTTGTTTGCCATCCTACTCGCGACTTGTTTGTATATGCTGATCAAAAGCGTCAAAACCAAACGCCAATGGGTGGCGGGTGAGTAACGTTTTTAAGGGCGAGTTTCTATCACTCAGCGTGATGGGTAGAAACTTGCCCTTTCCAACTCAAGCTTAATCTAAACTTCATATTTGCCCCATACAGTCATCATAAACCGAATAATTGATGTCACTGTGAAACCACTCAAACGCTACCAATACGAACGCTACGCCGTTTTGTGCAACCTCGCTTATCCGCGTATTTTTAAGCAGACTCGTTACGGGTTTGATCCTAACGGACAGCGTGTAATCACCAATCAGTTTGGCAAAATCATGATCCGAGTGTTGTGGAGCCGCACCAGTGATGAAGTGGTCGTTGTCATTAAAGGCTCACACAGCCTCACTGATTGGCTACTCAACTTTGCGCTTTGGACACGCAGCTGCCGCCATTTAGGGCTGCAATACCGCATTCATGCTGGCTTTTATCATTTACTGCATCAAGAGAGCCAACCGAGCCGCAACCAAGATACGCTTGGCATGACGGTGATTGAAAAACTGGAACAGACCCTACTGCCGCTGATTGAACAAGGCAAACGTATTGCGATCACCGGGCACTCTTCCGGAGGCGCGATTGGCTGCGTGTTTGCGGACTATTTTGAGCGAAAATATCCGCGTACTATCAAACGAGTCGTGACTTTTGGTCAACCTGCGATCGGGGATTGGCGCTTTCCGAAATACTATGGGCTGGCTCATAAAACCTATCGCATCTGCTGCGATCTGGACATCGTAACCTTCATGCCGCCGGTGCCATTTCTGTACTGGCATGCAGGAAAATTACTCTGGCTGTATAACGGCAGAATTTACGAAAACACACCGACATGGGAGCGTTTAGGGCGTTCGATCATCAGTTGGTTAATTCGACCGTTTTCTTATCACTTGATGAGTAAATACATCCGCAATAAAGATTTTTTTGATGAGAGATAGCTCATACAGAGCTATCTCCAAAGGTTTGGATTTGCAGATTGGCGGCAAGTGAATGACAAATTTGTCTTGAACAAATATACACAACCGCCGGCTGGCCTTCGTTGAGAGCCAATACCAATTAATGCTTCACCACGTGTTTTTCCATCACCATATCCGAAATACCAGTCACGACTTTATGGCTAGCATGCTCCGCTTTTTCTACCGCGGTGAGCAGAGACTTCAGCACCTGATCATTGTGCAACCAGTCTTGATGTACCCAAGAAAGCGCTTCTTGCATGTAGTGATGCACATCGTGGTGATGAGGCTCAGTTTGACGATACGCAGACAGATGACTGTATGAATTAAGCCCCTGCCCTTCGTAGTACCACTTACCAAATCGGCAATTTTGATGATTTATACTAACAGCCTCAGCTTCTGGACCATGGCCGTTATTTTCTAAACCTATATATCCATTTTGCATATAAATCACATGATCCAATTTAATCAACGAAGCAAAAGAAATATCTTTCGCTTCACTGACGAGTGAAATCGATTGCTGTGAAGAATTCACAACTTGTTCAAAATTGACATAGAAATTATTTACCGCTTCGCTGGTCGATTGAGTATATTTTTCAGCCTCTAACGTTTGGCGAACCATTTCAGATATTTGAGTGGTTAACGAAGAAATTACGCCACTGATCTCAGCAGTTGATGTCCGAGTTCTGTCGGCTAACAAACGAACCTCATCCGCAACAACGGCGAATCCACGGCCAAGATCCCCTGCGCGAGCTGCTTCTATCGCCGCATTCAAAGCAAGTAAATTAGTCTGCTCAGCAATCCCTGTAATCATGCTGACCGTTTCAGAGATTCGCACACTGTCTTTACCTAGCTGCTGAGCACGTTCACCCATTTGCTTCATATGCACATTCATGCTCTCAAGCTCAGAGCTTAATCCTTTAACCAGAGTTCGACTCTGCGCTGCGCCATCACGACTCTCCGTAGCAATAGTGATCACGTTATCCATCTTATCTGATAGGCTTACCATCTCTTGTTGATTGTTTTTTAATTTCATCAACAAGTTTGATGTGTTCGCTTTATGTAATTCACTACGCAACTTATCCTGACGAGAAAAAACATAGGCATCATGCATCGATTGAACCGCTTTATTAATGTTTTTCATCGTATTGGCAAATTCTCCCGGTAATCCTTCAGTTAACCCGTTACGATGAAATTTATGAATTGCAGCTTTCTCAAAAGTATTCGAAAGCTCTTTAAAATTGGTTTCTACGATGTCAAGCAACTCGTTGAGAGCCCATGCGACATGCCCAACTTCCCCTAAACCACGAGTGTTGGTAATACGCACATGTATATTGCCTTTTGTGGCTTCGGCTAACGTCTCTCTTATTTGATCCAAAACGTTTAAAGGACGCTGATAGTCATAGAGAACATAAAGTGCAAAAAATACAGTGACAACTGGAATCACAATATCCATTACATGAACTCCATAAATGAGCATATTTATCAGAGACAATGCAATGGTAATAATGACAAAGATTGTGCACGTGAGAATAAATTTCTGTTTTAAGAATAAATACTTCCTACTCACCTTACTCGTGCGCATATCGCCTCCTAGCTTTGAAATTGTTTATACAATCCTAATGCGAACTCTTCATAAGACTGGTTGTGCTCTTTTTCTATACTTTCTATTAACCATTTCCAAGAAGCTTCAGGTGCACTTTTTCTATCGAAATGACGTTCATTTTCAAGCATCTTTTCATAGAGTTTTATTACTAAAGAGATCGCCTCTTTGGACGGTGTTCGTCGCACAGAGTAATACCCAACCACTTTACCGTTGGTGATATCTGGCGTGATATTGGCAAACACCCAGTAATAGTCTTTATCCGCAGTGTAATTTTTAACAAAGCCGAAAAACTCCTCGCCCGCTTTCAACGTGCTCCATAAACCATAAAATACCCCCCTCGGCATAGAAGGATGTCGGATAATATTGTGATTTTGATTAAGGAGATGAAGCTCAGAATAGTTTGAAACCTTCATAAAGGTTCGATTGGCGTAAGTGATTTTTCCTTGTAGATCCGTCTTGCTAATGATCAATTCATCACGCGAAAAGGTCACTTCTTTTTCTTGGGGGGATGACATGGGAAGCCTCAACATTGAACAAGTTACTAAATAACTATATGTGCTAAGTAGCAGCTAGCAAGTTTGAGCAGGCTCATTTGAATTAAATCTTTGAGAGCGGTTAAAAAATTTTAAGCGGTACAAAAAATGAAGTTATGCAAATGAAGCTAAATGGAAGAGATTGACAGAAAAGATAAATCAAACAGAAGAAAAGTCATAAAAATGGAGGCGCGTCCCGGAGTCGAACCGAGGTTCACGGATTTGCAATCCGCTGCATGGCCACTCTGCCAACGCGCCTAAGTGATGTGTCTTGAGGATGATGGTGCCCCGGGCCGGACTTGAACCGGCACGACTCGAAAGTCGAGGGATTTTAAATCCCTTGTGTCTACCGATTTCACCACCAGGGCAACGCATACTGCGATGGAAGACACCATCTGTTCTAACGAGCTTTGCCGTGAGAACGAGGCGTACTTTAACGGATTAAGATTTCTGGTCAATAAAAAATTTCAGCAATTTAATCAAGTGATTAAAAAGCACACCATAGCGTACAAATGGCGTGCACAACGCACAAAAACCATTCAACACTAAAAATCAATACGCCTCAAACGCTAACGATTTTTTCTCGATTTGGCGGAAGATCAGGGTCAGAATGCCATTCACCGTAAGGTAAAATGCCCCCGCTACTCCAAAGACCGTCAGCGTATCGTAGGTTTGGGCGTTGATACGCTGCGCGTAGCCCATCAAATCCATAATGGTAATGGTGCTGGCCAGCGAAGTGCCTTTAAACACCAAAATCACTTCGTTCGAATAGGTGGGCACTGCACGGCGCAAGGCATAAGGCAGCAACACCCGTAGCGTAGCAATTTTATTCATGCCTAACGCGCGGCACGCTTGCCACTGTCCGCTAGGAATCGCGTTAAATGCCCCTTTAAACAATTGCGTACTGTACGCCGCCGTGTTGAGCGCCAAAGCCAACATAGCGCAAAACCAAGGTTGGCTCAGCCATACCCAAAGTACGCTTTCGCGGATCCATTCAAACTGCCCTGGGCCGTAATACACCAAGAAAATTTGCACCAGCAGCGGAGTGCCGGTAAACAAGGTGATCACCGCACGGCTAAACCAATGCACGATGGGGGTACGCATCACCAAGCTTACGGTCATCAAGAGCGACAATATGCAGCCCACCAGCAGCGAAGCTGCCGTCAGTTGCAAACTGGTGCCTAAGCCTTCAAGCAGTTGCCATAGGTGTTGCTCTTTCATGCGCTGGCTCCTTGGCTGTGGCTCATGCCTGCTATCGAGAACTTGTTATCAATCACTTTGACGGCGCGCTGTGTGATCAATGTGATCACCAGATACACCGCGGCTGCCGTTGCATACCAAGTAAAGGCTTCATGGGTTGCGGCCGAAGTAAGCTGCGCTTGCTTGAGCAGATCCGTCACCCCAATCAAAGAAACTAGCGCCGTATCTTTAAGTAGCACCAACCATTGGTTCATTAAGCCGGGAAGTGCATGGCGTACCGCTTGCGGCAGCACAATACGAATAAATGCGTGGCTAGGCGGAATTCCTAACGCGCTGGCCGCTTCACGCTGCCCTCTGCCCACGGCTTTGAGTGCACCACGCAACGTCTGCGAAGCGTACGAAGCAAAAATCAGCGAGAGCGCAATCACGCCAGAAATAAACGGGCTAATCTCAATGAATTCACCAGTGATTAAAAATAGCACTTGGGTCGAGCCAAAGTAGATAAACAGCACCACCAAAAGCTCAGGCAAACCGCGGATCACCGTGACCAACAAAGTCGTTGGCCATTTGATCAGCTTGAGTTTTGCCATTTCCCCACCGGCAAACACAAGTGCCAATAGTAAACCAACCAACAAGCTGGCCAACGCAATTTGCAGCGTCATCCAACTTGCTTGTACCAGTGATAAAGAGTAGCCCGTTAACACCATCTTAGTTTCCGAAATACTTATTGAAGATAGCGGCGTATTCACCATTCTCTTTGACCGCTTCCAAAGCAGCGTTCAATTGATCTAGCAGCGCTTGGTTATCTTTATTTACCGCAATACCAAAGCCATTGCCGAAATACTGAGCATTCGTTACGCGCTCCCCCACGTAAGCCAGATTACCTTCACCTTTAAACCACTCGGCCACCACGGCAGTATCACCAAACACAGAATCTATACGGCCATTTTTCATATCAATGAACGCATCTTGGTAGCTTGAGTATGGCACCGCGACCACGTCCGGCAGTTGCTCAAGTAGGAAACTTTGGTGAGTCGAGCCATTTTGCACACCAACACGTTTGCCTTTTAGCGCTGCTTGATCCGCCACTTTGCCCGCCAGAGAAACGAATGCAGCTGAGTTGTCGTAGTACGGGTTGGAGAAATTCACCTGCTCTAAACGCGCTTCGGTGATGTCCATTGCCGAAATTGCCGCGTCATAACGTTTGAATTTCAGTGCAGGGATCAAGCTATCAAACGCTTGGTTGTGAAAACTACATGTTGCTTCGAGCTGTTTACACAACGCATTGGCTAAATCCACATCGAAGCCTTGGATTTGGTTATTTTCATCCATGTATTCAAACGGGGCATAAGTGGCTTCCATCACAAACTTGATCTCTTGCTGCGCAGCTGCGCTAGCCGATACCAAACCGATTAAAGACGCTAATAGGATCTTTTTCATTGCAATACTCCATGTGTTCTGCGAAATCTGGCCGCATCAATGACCAGAATCTGTGGACTAATATCAGTAACTTAATGTTTCAAATAATCGGCAAACTGTTGAGTCTGCGGATGAATAAAAGATTCGTGGGTGCCGTGTTCAACAATGCGCCCTTTTTCGAGGTAAAGTACATGGCTAGCGATTTTCTTGGCGAAGTCGACTTCATGAGTCACCACCACTTGCGTGATCCCAGTGCCACTTAACTTTTTGATAATTTTCACGACTTGATTGGTAATTTCTGGGTCAAGCGCGGCAGTCGGCTCATCAAACAGCAAAACTTCCGGCTTCATCATCAGTGCGCGCGCAATCGCCACGCGCTGCTGCTGCCCACCAGAAAGTTGCAACGGCCAAGCATCCGCTTTATCCGCCAGTTGTAAGGTGGTGAGGATCTCCATCGCCTGCTGTTTGGCTTGTGCCTTAACAACACCGGACACTTTCACCGGCGCTTCCATCAAATTTTCTAGCACCGTCATGTGTGGCCACAGATGGTATTGCTGGAACACCATACCTACTTTACGGCGTAGCGCTAAGCCTTGCTGCTCAGAAGGTGCTTGAGAAAAATTAAAATCTTGATGGGCGATATGCAGCTGGCCGTTATCGGCACTCTCTAATAGATTAAGCACACGCAACAAAGAACTTTTGCCTGCACCGCTAGGGCCAAGCAGCACTAAAGTTTCACCTTTAGCGCATTCAAAATGGATGTCGTGCAGCACCTTTGTAGGGCCATAAGACTTATTAATTCCGTTAACTCGAATACTCATGCTGACATACTGCATTAATTATCATCTGGCATTGATACTACTACGAACGTGTTTTTATGCAATAAAAATGTATAAAAAAACAACCTCAGAATAGCAAGAACGACTGGTTAAACCACAAGTAAGTGTATAAAACGTGATGAAGAAACTGGCAAAACTTGGAAAGGATAAAACGGGATTATTGAAGGAGCAGACGCAATGGCAAACAGCAGATGTAAAAAAACCAGCGCTTGGCTGGCTTAGTCTCTGACTTCAGAAAAGTATGGAGGCGCGTCCCGGAGTCGAACCGAGGTTCACGGATTTGCAATCCGCTGCATGGCCACTCTGCCAACGCGCCTCTGAAGTCATGCAAGGTGGTCTCCCTTGCTGCTTTCGCTGCGTACTTTACGGATTGTGCGAGCTGAGTCAAACAAAAAAACGAAATCATGGTTTGTTTGCTGAGAATTACAACGATTTGTTTAACTAACAGGCGTAACGCAATAAAACCATGGCTGACATTTACTGGCTGGAGGGCCAGGGACCACGACCGATTACCATTTCTTCATTAAACGTCCAACGAGGCTGGGATGGTAGCTCCAGCAGTGATCAAACATACTCATCAGCTGTGGGTTACCATATTTCGAAAGACTAATTGCGTGAAAACGGTTTTTGCGCGCTTTAAGGGCAGCGACTTTTGCCAGCAGTTCATCACTTTGCTTTGGCGCGATAAAGTCCGACATTACCACCAAATCACCGTTGCGATATTTATCACCATTCATTAATTCAATGGATTTCAGGATCACTGGTTCAAAATCAGTGCCACCGTGGAAAGTGTAGCTGAGAAAATCGCTCGCTTCACGTAAACCATCTTGACGTGTTAATTCATAAGTAATGAATTCGGAAGAGAACAGCATCACATAGCAGTCTCGATCTTCTGCTAGCGCAATCTGCATCAACGCATAAGCCATCGCTTTAGCACATTGCTCTGGGAAACCACTCATTGAGCCGGAAGCATCCACACAAAGCACAAATGGGCCTTTTTCAATATCGATCTGCTTATTATCAGGGCGATGTGACCGCACTTTACGTAGTGTGCGTGATTTACCTTGCATCCGGTAATTCATTAAGCGCTTATCGACCAAGTGCTTATAGAACACCACTTCAAGCTCAGGGTAAGCTAAAAACATCGTTTCGTTGGGCAATAGTTTATTCAAATCGTCACTTTCGTGGATGCCAACAATGTCATCGGTGGCTTCATCTGAACGCTCTTCAACCATTTGTAACTCTTCGGCGGGTGCGCGATTGAGGTCAGGATCATCCACCTGCCCTGCCATGCGACCAAGCTGTTCAGCGATCTCCTGCATTCCTTTATGCTTTTTAAGGAACTCCGCATAACGCTTCATCACCGTGAGATCATTGCGGCTGAGTTTGGCTGCGGCCATATCCCATAGCCGACCAACAATCGCTTCATCTCCCGCTTCGGTCACCTTATCCATGTTACGCATGGTTTCCATACGCTGGTAAAGATCCGCCAACATACGTTCTTTGTTCGCGGTAAGTTCCAGTAATTGAGCTTGGCGAATCGCATCCGATAACGACTTATACCATTGGTCACAAAAGAAATGAGGGAACATGGGATTATGATGCAGCTTCTCCTTTTCGAGCAACCGACGCGCTTCTAAGTAGAATGCGGAATCCCATTCCAGCTTCTTCACTAATTCAGGAACTTGCTCAAAGAAGGTCACTTCATCCCAGTGGATCACTTCTTGATAAAGCGCCAATTCACGTTTGAAACGCTCGGTTTCGCACACTTTGGTCATGCGACGCCGAACATTACTGCGCCATTTGAGTAGATGGTTTTTTACCGAGGTGCCCACACCTCGGTTTTCCGCCATCATCATTACTTGCGAGCGCGCGACTAAATCATTGACCGCAGTGTCAATTAACCCTGACTCCGCAATGCTTAACACCAGATTGAACGCATCCGCACCTAGCATAGTAACCCTTAGGCAAAAAATTGATTGAGATTGCGAATACGCATTACATTGCGCTCACATTCTACTTGAGTCGCTTCCAACTGCTGTTGTAACGAATGTAATGTGGCTTCCATCGCCGTGGGTAGTTCTGGATCGATAAAACTATGTGGGAGCGCATCATGAAATTTGAGGCGCACTTTACGCAAATGATGTTCAGCGTGAGTCAATTGCGCGATGGCTTGATTCGCTTTCGCCAACCAATTTTGATAAAGCGTTTCCTCTAAACCTTGTTTGGTAACCATGGCCACCAATACCGAACGGTTAGCGATGTCTTTGATCACCAGATTGTTGCTGGCATCAAGGTCAAATCGTAGGCGGCAGAGGTTAGTGTTTTGGTTCACATAGCCATAGGCTTCACCATGACCATCTTTAATCACGCGCTCTAATTCACTTTTCTGTACGTAAATCCAACGGCTATCGCCTTTCTCGCCTTCAGATACCGACATATTGCTTTGCAGCAACACCAGTTTGATCAGATCGGGGGTCATGCCCACCTTGTAGATTTTGGCATCCGACAAATCGTATTGGTGGTGAACCTGTTTTTTGATCAGGCCATTAGAGGTTTCCAGTGACAACACCATAGCAAATTCAGATTCCAACTCCTCCTGAATTTGGGCAAGCTCAAGGCGGCACACGTCAAGCTGCTGTTCAACTTCGGCCTGATCAAATGCATAACGTAAAGCGAACTCGCGGATCACCTCATGCACCACTTCGTGTGACTCAGGCGTATTCCATAAACAGTTTTGTAATAACAGAAGATCCAACGGATTAATTTCATCACGCCCGTTAAAAAATGCACTGGCTTTCAAAAGTTTTGCGGCTTTTTTCCAACGTCGATCAGAAACATACATTTCCAGATCCGAGCTAGAACTGTCTTTCGACCGTTCTTCAACCATGTTTTTCAACTGGTACAGCTTTTCAAAGACATCATCAGTGAGTTCAAGCTTGTCGAGCTGTTTCTGCCACTGGTGATACTCTTCATCGGTAATTGCCAACCCAGCAGGGATCTGTGCCTCTTGCGCGGTACCGACCGTCAACATGGATTTAAAGTTTTGCTTGTTCTGAATTCGGTTAACGAAGATACGCACCAACATCCGGTCATAAAGTGCTTCAAGTCCACTGTCTTCATCCGGCAATTCATTAGAAGCGGAAACAAGCAAACGCATAGGAACACGTTCAATATCGCTCCCATTTTTGAAGGTTTTCTCGTTAACAACGGTCAATAAGGTGTTGAGTATCGCAGGGCCCGCTTTCCAGATTTCATCCAAAAAAACGACTTGTGCGGTAGGCAAATAACCTTGGGTTAGGCGCACATAGCGACCATTGTCTTTCAATTCTTGAATGCTGAGCGGCCCAAACACCTCTTCGGGGGTCGAAAAGCGCGTCATCAGATACTCAAAATAACTGCTATTGTCGAAAGCTTGAATCAAACGCTTGGCGATAAGGCTTTTGGCAATTCCCGGAGGCCCGAGCAAAAACACACTTTCTCCGGCTAACGCGGTCAGCAAACAGAGTTTGATGGTATTTTCTCGCTCATACACGCCATCAGAGAGCGCTTTGGCCAGCTTATTGATTCGCTCTGAAAGCAGCGCTTTTTTCGCGTGAGAGCCAGTGGTCGGTTGCAGCATCTCTATTTTCCTTAGACAAGAAACCCGATGAAAAGATGGGTTAAATTGATTGAACAAGCCATCACTTTATACATTTGTTGTTCAATTGTTACAAAGTGTATTTATTGTTTTGCGCACCCTTATAGCAGATCTCAATTCTTTGAAACAACAGGTAATCATTGATTGCACATTTCGTGGCTCAACTTCTCACCAATCCGCCAAATACAACTCAAAAAGCAGATTTTCTACTTGGGAATGCCACCTAACGTGAGTTAAGGTACTTATTCATAGCTACCCTATTCGTTTTACAAGACACATCCCATGAGCAAAATCATCCACCAATGGAAAAGCATCGCTTTAGTCGAGGAAGAGGTTTTGCTTCCTAATGGTCATTCGGTGACTCACACCACCATAGCCCATCCCGGCGCCGCCGTGATTCTACCGATCACGGAACAGGGAGAAATTGTGGTGATTCGCCAGTTTCGCCCTTCTCTCAAAAAATGGTTGATTGAGCTACCGGCAGGAACCATTGAACACACCGAACTTCCATTAACCTGTGCGCAACGAGAACTGGAAGAAGAAACTGGATTTAGTGCTCAACAGTTTATCGACCTCGGTCAAGTAACACCCCTCGCGGGATTCTGCGATGAGATTCAGTATCTCTTTGTTGCCAAAACGCTAAGTAAAACTGCCCGCTATTCTTGCGATGAGGACGAAGTGATTGAAGTCCTACTTCTTACCCCACAAGAATTGGAGCGAAAAATTATTGCGGACGAGATTACTGACTCAAAAACCATTGCTTGTTTAAGTAAAGCCAAACTTTGCGGATATTTGTAGGAGAAAAGATGGACTTTCGTTCGGATACAGTAACCCAACCTACTGAAGCTATGCGTTTCGCCATGTCGCAAGCCCTTGTAGGCGACGATGTGTATGGTGATGACCCAACGGTAAATGAGCTAGAACAGTGGGCAGCCATACGCCACGGGTTTGAAGCTGCGCTGTTTACCACCTCTGGTACTCAAGCCAACTTGTTAGGCTTGCTTGCTCACTGTGAGCGAGGAGATGAATACCTGTGTGGCCAACAAGCGCATAACTATCGCTACGAAGCCGGTGGTGCCGCAGTATTAGGTTCGATCCAACCTCAACCGATCGACAACGAGCCAGATGGCACCCTCGATTTGGCGAAGCTGCAAGCCGCTATAAAACCGAATGACGCACATTTTGCCCGCACCAAATTGCTCAGTTTAGAAAACACCATTAATGGCAAAGTGCTTCCGCTCAGCTATTTAGCGAAGGCGCGTGAATTCGTTAATCAACATGGGCTGCAACTGCACCTTGATGGCGCTCGCGTATACAACGCAGCTGTTGCACTGGATGTGGATGTCAAAGAGATCGCACAATACTTTGATTCAATGACGGTATGCCTATCCAAAGGTTTGGCCGCGCCTGTCGGTTCATTGTTACTCGGCTCCCACGATTTTATCGCCAAAGCCAGACGCTGGCGCAAAATGGTGGGTGGTGGCATGCGCCAAGCAGGTATTTTGGCCGCCGCAGGGAAATTGGCGCTGACCGAGCAAGTCGCTCAGCTCAAAACTGATCACGATAATGCTCACTATCTTGCCGAAGCTCTCAATGCTCTGCCGGGGTTCTCCGTCAACACTGAGTGGGTACAAACCAATATTGTGTTTGCCAAACTGGAAGCCTCCGTTGATATCGCGGCCATTGCGGCGACACTGCGCCAAGACGACATTATCATCACTCCGGGAAATCCCTTACGTTTGGTGACGCATAAAGACATCTCTCGTCATGACATCGAAACGCTACTCGCGAAGCTGAAAGCTATCTTGGTTTAAAGCACCACTGGCCAACGAGCACGATTCGATCGCAAAGTGATCTAATCTCATCAAACATCATCTTGAGCTTCCCCTTAGGGGAAGCTTTACACTCCGCACTAATTAATCCGCCCTCTCGTTTGGAGCTTAACGATGCGCCTTATTTTCCCTTTGCTTTGCTTATCCATCATTTCAACTCCGCTGCTTGCCAGTGGCGATCCTGTGCTTGGCCAACAAAAAGCGCCAAGTTGCGTTTTTTGTCACGGCAGCAATGGCAAGGCAACCCAACCTAGTTACCCCAATCTAAACAATCAAAATGAGCTATACCTCTATAACGCCATGAAAGCCTACCAAAATGGGGAAAAAACAGGCCCTATGGCGGAAATGATGAAAGCCCAACTACAACGCCTCAATGATCAAGATTTGCGCGATGTTGCCGCATTTTATGCTTCACAGCCTTAAAGCAAACCGCGGTTATGCATCTTTTTATGCTCTACGCGATGAAAAAGATTCGAAAATCTGGTAAAAGATGGGCGAGTTCCAAGCAAGCCAACATTAAGCAATGACAGAAAAAAGACAAGGGCGTCGCAGTGCGCAAGATGCCCAAAAAACCCGCTACCTTATTTTAACGATCGCCGCTGAGCTATTTTGTGAGCTCGGGTATTCGCGTGTTTCACTACGTAACATCAGTGAGAAAGCGGGAGTGTCCCACAGTTTGATTCGCCATCACTTCGGCAGTAAAGAAAAAATTTGGCATAGCATCAGTGATGGGCTACACGCCTATACCGTGCACTACATGCAGAAAATATTGGCCGAAATTCCTGCCAATACTCCCGTGAATATTAAACTCTACCAGTTCATCATGCGTTTATTAGCGCATGGTTTGGTTGTTAAACAGCCAATCCAACTGATCGCCGATGCGGTTCGTCAAGAGGATAAATTGTTTGATTACTTTCTCGATACCGCAGGTGAAATCCAAGTTTTGATTGAGTCGCTTGCTACTGACTACAATCAACAATTTCCCCAAAGTCCGATTAAGGTTTGGGAAATCAAATGGCAAATGATCATGTATACGCACAGTGCTGCGAGTTTGACGCCTTTTTTACGGGAAACTTGGTGCGATGAAACCCAAGAGATCAATGAATGCTTGCTTCGACATTGGCAGCTGTTTAACCAATTGATGGTAGTGAAATTTAACATTGAAGACCCCTTCATCATGCGACCTCAATCCGTGCGGGAGTTGGTATACCAGATCTGCCATGATTGGCGTGATTTCCAAACCGATACCGACCTTATCCCTTTACAAAATAAGGCGCTTTAAGCGCCTTATTTATTCAGTGAAATTCAAACCGCTTAGCGGTGATCTCAACCCCTTTGCAATTACAGGCAGGAAGGCCTACCAACAAACAACAAGTTTGGATGTCATCATGACTTTGCTATTTTCGTTTACCACGCTGGGCGTGAATCTTAAGCTGGGCTTTCATTTTGCGCTTTTCTGCCGAACGTCCACTAGAGCGGCGCGGTGAATTTTCCTCACGAACCTCTGGGCTTGGCTCAAAACCTTTCAGCCATTCTTGTGGAAGACGCGTGTTCAGTAGACGTTCAATCGCTTCCAATTGTGGTGTTTCATCGTGTGACAGCAGAGAAACCGCCAAACCGACTAACCCTGCGCGGCCAGTACGCCCGATACGGTGCACATAATCTTCCGCTTTAAACGGCATGTCATAGTTCACCACTTGCTCAAGCTGGGCAATGTCTAACCCACGCGCCGCCACATCGGTGGCAATCAAAGCTCGGACTTTACCGGCTTTGAAATCATCCAGCGCTTTTTGGCGTGCGCCTTGGCTTTTATCGCCGTTAATCGACACCGCTTTGATGCCATCCAACTTCAGCTCTTCAGCAAGAGCATCGCTGCCTTGACGTGTTTTGGTAAACACCAAAACTTGTTGCCAGTTTTTAGAACCAATCAAATAAGACAACAGTTCGCGCTTACGCTTTTTATCCACCGGATAAACCATCTGTTGAACCGTTTCTGCCGTGGAATTCGATGGCGTCACTTGCACTTCGGCCGGATCACGCATAATGCGATAAGCCACCGCTTTGATTTTGCTATCAAACGTTGCAGAGAAAAACAGCGTTTGACGCAGTGGCGATAAACGGCGCAGCACGCGCTGGAGATCCGGCATAAAGCCCATGTCGAGCATGCGATCCGCTTCATCAAGCACCAAAACTTCAACTTTGCCCAAAAACAGCGATTTCACATGGGCGTGATCGAGCAAACGACCCGGTGTCGCAATCAAAATATCCACACCGCCGCGCAAATGATTGAGCTGAACCTTCATACTCGTGCCACCATAAACGGCCACGATCTTAAGTTCAGTCCCCTTTGCGTAGGCTTGCATGCTATCCAGCACTTGCTGGGCTAACTCACGAGTTGGCACTAGCACTAACGCGCGGATCTCTTTGCTGTTTTCTTCCCGTACCCAAGGCTGTTCAATAAATCGTTGGATCAAAGGCAGACCAAACGCTGCCGTTTTTCCCGTTCCGGTTTGCGCACCTGCCAGCACATCTTTTCCTTGCAATACATAAGGAATCGCTTGCTGCTGGATCGGGGTGGGATTGACGATCCCCAGATCGCTCAACGTATTCAGCAAATGAGGATCTAAGCCGAGTTGCGAAAAAGTGATGGGGGTTTCTGACATGTCGCGTACCTAATGAACTTTTGGGGCGCGGATTGTATCAAAGTGTACGGCGTTTGGCTTTCTCTAAAACATCAGGATAAAGCGCATCAAACAGCGCTTGTAACTCGGTGTAATTTTCCTCAAGTGCCGCCGCGCTGTGGACTAAAGGCTGCATCCGCTCACTGCGCAGAGCCATTCGGCTAAGCGCATAACGAATATTGGCAAATTCTGCATACGATTCAAGCCATTGGCCTTGCCACATGGCTTGATTCACGCGCACAAAACGCTCCGGTAACGCCTGTGTACTTTCTGCGGTAATACCCTGTTGTGCGTGAGTTAGAAATTGCGCTAAAGCCTCCTCATGCCAACTCGACCAAGTATTGACTAAGCAGTGATCCCAAAACAGATCCAAAGCAATCGGAGCAAAGCGTTGCAATGGTGAGGGAAATAAGTGTTTAGCGGCTTTCATCACTGGGTGACTATCGGTGTAGGCATCAACCCAGCGATGTAAACGGATACCTTGCACCACATATTGTGGATACTGAATTGTCGGATCACCTTTGACAAAATCACCCAGTAAATTGCCTAGCAAACTACTTTCACAGTGATGGGCAATGTGCAGATGGGCAAGAAAATTCATATGAAGTGTCACATTCGGCTTTAAACCGAAGTGGGAAGATTATGCAGGTGAAACGTCTGACGACTCTTGTTGTTCTGCTTGGTAACCGCTTAGCGTAATACCAATCTCCATTGCATCAAGTAGCTCTAGACATTCATCATTATGGCTGTGGTCACTCATGGTTGACCTCCTTAGTTAACGCTTTTTATCCTTTTAACCGTTTCTGATTAAGGTTTTATGACAACTCCTTTCAAAAACGCTTTTAAGGTTTACCACACTCATCGCGAACTACCAAGGTTTCTTTCGGCCATAACTCTCACACACCACAAGTGTAAATATTAAATTACACTATCGGATTTAAATTTTTACAAACTGATTGACGCAAATGGAAAGCTTCTACAGAATAGCCAAAAACTAGCGAAACAAGATTAAATACTGATTAAACTTCGCACAAATCACTAAACACAACATCACATAACGTAAAAAAGAGTTTACAAAATGGCACAATCAAAGCTTTTAGGCAGTACTTTGATTATCGCGGGCACCACGATTGGTGCAGGAATGCTAGCTCTGCCTCTGGCTTCCGCAGGTATCGGTTTCTCTACATCATTAATCATTATGCTGGGCTTGTGGATGCTGATGGCATTTACCGCACTGTTGATGGTGGAAATCCACCAGTACGCAGAAAAAGAAGCCACCTTGCATACTCTTGCTAAGCAAATCTTAGGTGACAAAGGCAAATGGGTAGCCACTTTTGCCATGCTGTTTCTGTTTTACTCACTCTGTGCGGCTTACATTGCGGGTGGTGGTGCGCAATTTACCCAACGCATTTCTGATTTCACAGGCGTTGCGGTAGAAGGTTCAAGTGGTACTTTGTTGTTTACCCTAATTGTCGCCTTAGTCGTTACCATTGGTACTGGCACCGTGGATCGCGTAAACCGCGTTTTGTTTGCAGGAAAAATGATTGCGATGGTGGCAGTGCTATTTTTCCTCGCTCCTAATGTTTCTCACTCTTACCTGCTGAGTATGCCGATTGAGCAAGGTTTAGTGGTTGCGGCAATTCCGGTTATTTTTACGTCGTTTGGTTTTCACGGTAGCATTCCTGCGATTGTGAATTACTTGGATGGCGATACCCCTGCCCTGCGCAAAGCAATTCTCATTGGTTCTGCGATTCCACTCGTGATCTACATTTTCTGGCAACTGGTGACTCTTGGTGTAGTAAGCCAATCAGCCCTACTCGACAACATGGGTTTAACCGCGCTGATCGGTGTGCTATCGACCACGGTTCATCAATCCAACCTAAGCAATATCATTGGCGTATTCGCGGATCTGGCTCTGCTGACTTCCTTTTTAGGCGTAAGCTTAGGCTTGTTTGAATTTATGGGTGATTCGCTGCGTAACAAACAAGGCAAAATGAACCGCCCTCTGGCTTCTGTCGTCACCTTTTTACCACCACTGATCTTTGCGCTGTTCTATCCACAAGGTTTCATTATGGCTCTGGGTTACGCGGCGATTGCCCTCGCGATTCTGGCCATCTTTTTACCTTTGGTGATGGTAGTGAAAGTACGTACTCAAGCCACCAACCAACATTACCAAGTGATGGGTGGCAATATCGCACTCATGGTGACAGGATTGATTGGATTTTTGATCATTGGTGCTCAAATCTTTATTACGCTTGGTGTGCTACCTGCACTGGGCTAAGCAAAACCCGTCACTCGCAACCTGTAACCCAATACAACAACGCCCATCAATTCGATGGGCGTTGTTGTATCAAACCATGATGCTAATGCACATTCTGGGTGCTTACGCTTCCGGATAACCTTGTGGGTTATTGGACTGCCAACGCCAAGTATCTTGGGTCATTTCATCGAGAGTGCGGGTGGCTTTCCAGCCAAGATCTTGTGCAGCTTTGCTCGGATCTGCCCAACACTCAGCAATATCCCCCGGACGGCGATCCACAATACGGTAAGGCACTTCGCAGCGAGAAGCCGCTTCAAACGCTTTCACCATTTCTAACACGCTGTAGCCATTCCCCGTACCGAGGTTGTATATGTGCAAACCCGCTCGGGAACCTACTTTCTCTAGTGCAGCAATATGACCATCCGCCAGATCCATCACATGAATATAGTCACGCACACCCGTGCCATCTTTAGTTGGATAATCATTTCCAAACACAGACAGAAACTCACGACGCCCTACCGCCACTTGCGAGACAAACGGCATCAGGTTATTTGGGATACCTTGCGGGTCTTCGCCAAGCTCACCTGATGGATGAGAGCCTACTGGGTTGAAGTAACGCAGTAACGTAATGCTCCAATCAGGATTGGCTTTTTGGAAGTCGGTTAAACACTCTTCGACCATCAACTTGCTGCGGCCGTATGGGTTGGTCGCACTGGTCGGGAAGGATTCCGTAATTGGCACCGAAGCCGGATCGCCATACACAGTGGCTGATGAACTGAACACCAGCGATTTGACACCCGCTTCACGCATAGCGGCCACCAGCACTAAAGTACCGTTGACGTTGTTGTCATAATACTCAAGCGGTTTTTGCACTGATTCACCCACGGCTTTTAAGCCAGCAAAATGCACCACAGCTTCAATGTGGTGCTGCTTCATCAGCTCAACCAACAAGGCTTGATCACGAATATCGCCTTGCACAAACAGCGGACGAACACCGGCCACTTTTTCAATACGTCCTAGCACTGTCGATTTGCTGTTGTAGAGATTATCGAGGATCACTGGAGTCATGCCCGCTTGGATCATCTGAATACAGGTGTGACTACCGATATATCCCATGCCACCTGTCACTAATACTTTCATGCCTAGCCTCCTTATTTTTCGGCGATTGTAACGGCATTTTACGCTTCGCCAAAGCACTGATGTCTCTAGATATATAAACAGGCTGCACTATACCTGAAGAAACCGCTTCAGATTTGAGATCTTCCCTAGAGTTGCGTGCAACGTTGCGGAGCATTTAACAAAAACCATTTATTCCCAACAGAAAAATGAGCGTTAAGCGGTGAAATTCGGCTGACGACATCTCGCTTTTTCGCTACCTTAACGCACAGAATTGACAGAAGGATGTACAACAGTGAGCAAACGGACAATTCAACTCAATTGCGATATGGGTGAAAGCTTCGGTATTTGGACCATGGGAGCCGATGAAGACGTGATGCCTTGGATTGACATGGCCAACATTGCTTGCGGTTTTCACGCCTCGGATCCTCATGTTATGAGCCGCACAATAGATTTGGCGCTGGAGCATGAGGTGATGATCGGAGCCCATCCTAGTTACCCAGATCTGCAAGGTTTTGGTCGTCGTTCGCTGGCAATGAGCGAACAAGAAATCAGTGAAATCATTCTTTATCAGGTTGGGGCACTGAAAGCGCTGTGTGAAAGTAAAAATGGTCAGTTGAGTTACGTGAAGCCTCATGGTGCATTGTATAACGACATGATGAGCGATCCCAGTATCTTTCGTGCGGTGGTCGATGCGGTTTCCTGTTTTAATTTGCCCTTGATGGTACTCGCCTCTGCCAACAACCAAGATTATCTCGATATTGCCGATCGCTTTGATGTACCGCTGCTGTTTGAAGCCTTTGCTGATCGTACTTATCTCGCCAATGGGAAACTGACACCACGCTCGCAGCCCAATGCAGTTCTTACGACTGATGAAGATATTTTGAGCCAAGTGCGGCAAATTGCTCGCTACGGTAAAGTCACCAGTTCAGATGGTTTTGTGATTCCGATTGAAGCCGATACCTTATGTGTACACGGAGATAATCCAAACTCGATTGCTTTGATCGCGCGAATTCGTGCCGCGTTAGATGAATAAACCATGTCCATTCCATTTCAGATTGAACCGATTGCCGAAGGCAGTTTACTGGTGCGCTTTCAACATCCAGCCAATGCAACTTTAGCGATTCATATCGGCGCATGTGCTCGTGACATCATGCAGAGTTTTGCGCATGGACTGATGAATGTCACGCCTTCCTACACCACTTTGCTGATTGACTACCTTCCCTATCGTTTAGCACAAAACGATCTGATGGCTCAGTTGACTTCCCTGCTAAACCAACCTCGGCAGGTGAATCAAACCAATGCAAATATCATTGAGTTGCCCGTTTACTACCATCCCGATGTGGGGCCCGATCTCACCCGCTATCACGAGCAAGGGCTTTCATTCTCAGAGGTTATCCAGTTACATACTTCTGTGACCTACACCGTATGCGCGATTGGTTTTGCACCGGGTTTTGCCTTTATGACAGAAGTGGCTGAAGCGCTACACCGACCTAGACGCACCTCGCCGCGTTTGATGCTACCGAAAGGCAGTGTGGGCATTGCCGAGAATCAGACCGCGATTTACCCCAACGCCTCACCAGGTGGTTGGAATATTATCGGTAACTGTCCGGTGAATTTGTTTAACCCTAACCAAACACCAATGTCACCGTGGCAAATTGGTTCTCAAGTGCGATTTCGTTCTATTGAACGAGAAGAGTTTGTTCAGTTAGGCGGCGTCATTCAGCCACAACGTTTTCAGTAAGGAAGAAAGATGCAAGGGATGCTAAAGGTGCTCAAGGCTGGGCCAATGACCTTACTTCACGATTTGGGACGTTATGGCTTCAGTCATTTGGGGATTAGTCCATCCGGCCCCTTGGATGAATACGCTTACAGCTGGGCGAACCATTTGCTTGGCAATCCAGTCAATCAAGCAACATTGGAGATCACTTTAGGCCCTGCAGAATTTCGTTTACAGCGCGATGCGCAGCTCGCAATCACAGGTGGCGATCTCAACGCGACTCTTGATGGTGTTCCCATTCCGAATTGGAGCCGCTTTTATGCACAGAAGGGGCAAATTCTGCGCTTTGGTCTGCCACGTAACGGACTCCGCGCTTATCTCGCGGTTCAAGGTGGCTTTATGGTAACGCCGCAGCTTGGCTCAGTCTCGACTCATATTCGACAAGGTTTAGGCGGTTTTCACCAACAAGGGCAAGCGTTACAGCAAGGTGATGAGTTGGCCTTTGACTCCTTACAAATCGCCTTAAAACCCGCACATATGACCTTCCGCTTCCGTCCTGATTACAACTTGCCTTTGCGGCTCAGAGTCATTGAGAGTTACCAACATAGTCAGTTTTCCCAATCGGCAATAGAGTGCTTTTATCACAGCAAGTTTGTGGTGACGCCAAACAGCGATCGCATGGGTTACCGTTTGCAAGGTGAAAGCGTGACACCGCCAGAAAAGCCTATTTTATCGGAAGGGATTGCCTTAGGCGCCATTCAAATTCCACCCAACGGACAACCGATCATTTTGCTTAATGATCGACAAACAATAGGTGGCTATCCCAAATTCGGTTGTGTGGCGAGAATTGATTTACCCCGTTTAGCACAAGCTAAACCGGGGCATTCCGTACAGTTTGTCGCTGGCGATCTCACAGGACTACAAGCGGTATGGTGCCGATGGGCGCGTTTTTTCGGTTACTGAGTCTGAGGTTACTGAACCTTTCTGATTACCGTTTTATAGCCCGTACACTTTGGCTAGTGCTGTGGGGTAACCACGCTCTTGGGTTAGAGTGATAGCATGCTGTTCAACCTGTTCTGCCGTTAACGTCATGCTCAGCGGATGTTCGTTTTCGATGGAAAACGCTGTTTGAGTTGGTCTCAGTTGCCACACTTTCACCAACTGCCGAGCCGCACGCAATGCAGAAGATCCCTTCACGACTTCTAATCTCGCGTAGTGATTCGCTTCAAAACTGACATCCGCCGCGCGCAACGTCACATCATCACCGGGAATTTGCTGCGCCCCAAACAATGGCGTTCCTGCGTATTCTGCATGGCCAAACGCAGGTACAAACCGGCTCATGTGTTCAATAGCACGTAGAGTTCGCTCTTGTTGAGCGACCATCGGCCAACCGCGTGCAATTTTATGCTGTAGGTAGCTCGGTAATTGAGGCTGCGCAGAATCAGCACTGGAGGCCACTAGGCCATCAGAAAATAGAGTGATCGCTTCTGTCATACCGTGCAGCTGGAACGTGCCATCCGCATAAGGCGTTAACTGCGCCATGCCATTCTCACTGCCACGCGGCCCATGGAAGATCACTTCCGGCCACCATTGATGACACGCAGGCCAATGGGTCACATACGCAGCTTTAAACTCCACCAAACGCTGTCTAGGGTGGCTTGCCATATCGTCCACCTGTCCGGTTTCAAAGCCACACGCATTGACCAGATAATCGACGTTCTGTGTATAGCGCTCACCTTGTGCATCCTGATAGGTTAACTGCCATTGGTTCTCTTGATACTGCGCATCAACAAGCTCAGTACGTAGCATCACTTCACAATTAGGCAGTGCAGCAAGCGTGAGATCCACACTCGCCGCGAGACGAAACACGCTCCAACCATACTCTTGCACCACTGGGTATTTGAGCTGATCCAAATCCGCGTTTTGCGCAAAAGGTATAACCCAATCGTCATCACTGCGTGGCGGGTTAGGCTGCTCCGCTTGCGCGAGATGATCCAACTCTTCACGCTGATAAAGGCGGTAATAGTTTTCGACTTCACCCAACACTTTATTAGCCGGATCCTGCTCTACCCTCTGCTGGTAAGCATTTTGAATGGTTGCCAGTCGCGGCAAAATATCTTGAGGTTCACCAGGATCCGATTTTGGAATGGTGATAAGGGTTGGACGCACATTCAAGGTGTGTGGATAAAGACGAACGGTTTCAATTGATTGTTCAAGCAAATCAATACACTGCTGCTCAGAGATTTCTCGATAGAGATTTCCCCCCGCATGCAAATGACAAATCGGTGGTCCGCTGACTAACCCCGCACTTTTTTCGATTAACAGTACATTCAATCCAAGCTCCCCCAAGTGAACGGCCGCGGTTGCACCAGCAATACCGCCACCTATGATAGCAATTCGGGGATCTTGAGATCTCAATGTCATATTTTACCTACAGTTACATCAAGGCGAACAAAAGTGGCTGCTATTCTAAAGGGTATGAAACGTTAATAAAATCACATTTTTTACGCGGACTTATCCTTTGCGGATCACTCAGTCCTGCCCAAACAGATCGCGGGTATAAATTTTGTCCTGCACATGGTCGATGGTTTGCCATTCAGGGTCATTTGCAATCCTCATGCTTGATCCCTTCACTTGATGCCCTAAGACGTTTCAAGTTTTACCATGCCATAAAAAATTGACGATTGAGTGACTGCAAATCGCTTGCCGAAAAGGTCCTGAAGAAACAAAAACAACCTGTAACATAAGGATTTTTGATCAAACGCACTCGGGCTAAACAAAGACGGTTTTAAGCCGAAAAAATATAAAAAAATGCTTGACTCAAATTTGCCATTATTGAGTTTTCATCACTTTGTGAATAACCCAATCTCGCAAACCTCGGCCACTACGGGGCTAGCACTTAGTCACCCCGAAATAGCCTCTTTACTTATCCCAGAAGTTATCCACTGATTTTGTGGATAACTAACCCATTTACCTAATATCTCAATCACTGAACGCTTTATTCACGGGGGCTAACAGCCGTTTGAGCATACTGCTCACAACCACCGCAAGTGTGCAAAAAGTCAGGGCGGGTAAAGCCAACCACAACACCATATGCAAACTGGGATTTAAGCTAAATCCCCATTTCATCACAGCTGCAACAACCAGATCGGCACTCAAACTCGCCACGAATCCGCCGACCAATGCCATCACCCCATATTCGGCCCAAATGGTGTGTACCACTCGACGGCGACTCGCGCCTAAAGTGCGGTATAAACGAATTTCCTGCTGACGTTGACTGAGGCTTAAACGCAGTAAAGTGAAAATCAACAGAACTCCCGCCAATACTCCAAGCGCAGCCAGAACAGTCACAGACCACACTATCTGCGTCAGCAAAGCTTGAATTTTTGCCCCCATAGTGCGGATATCCATCAGGCTCACCGTGGGATGTTGACGCGAGAGTTGACTTAGCAATGCATCATGCTCGGGCAAAACGCGAAAGCTAATCAAGTAACTCACGGGCAGATTTTGCACCACATCGGGGCTAAAAATGAAGTAAAAATTGGGCTTCATTTCCCGCCATTCCACCTGACGAATGGTGTTCACTTTTGCGGTCACCACTTGGCTATTTATCGTGAAACTGAGCGTATCACCCAGCTTGAGGCCAAGATCGCTCGCCACTTCTTGCTCCACTGACACGCCATTGTGGCTTTGCCATTCACCTTGCAAAATCGGGTTGTAATCGGGTAGCTGTTCAGCCCACGTTAAGTTCAACTCTCGGCGCAGCGCATCGGAACTCTCTTCTCCATTCTGGGCATAGTGTTTGGCTTCTTGCCCATTAATATGGGTTAAGCGGCCACGCATAATCGGGTACGCTGCCGAGCGTTCAATATGGGCATTGTCTAATGCGGCCAGATATGTGGTTTTTTCCGACTCGCTGATATTGAGTGCGAATGCATTCGGCGCATTTTCGGGCAGCGTACGTTGCCAATCTGAGAGTAAATCGGTACGCACTAACCAGATGATCGCCAACAGCATCAAAGAGAGCGCTAATGCGCCAAATTGTAAACCGCTAGCCGTGCCAGAGCGATTAATTCGGCTTAATGCTAATGCCATCGGTGGATTTAACGGAAGCTTAGCGAATAAACGAGTGACCACCACACTCACCAAAGCCAACACCACAAACAGGGCAACAATCCCCATCAGCACAATCCAAATCAGTTGGTTTTGCCAATACACCAGTAGCAGGGGTACGACAGGCACCATCATCAGCAGCAGATTACGTTGCCAACGCCGCTCAGGTTGCACTGGCTGCATCACCGCCACGGCACTCACCGACAATAAGCGGCCAAGCGGAATGCCCAAAGCAGGAACGGCAATCAATAAACTACTGGCAAGTGCAATCCACAGAGGACGTAAACCGTAACTGGGGAGCGGATCTGGCAATAAATCTTTTAGTGGCAAACGTAGCAGCGACTCCAACCCAACACCAATGATACCGCCCAACACCACCGCAAACGCCAGCAGCAAAAAAACTTGCAACGCTAACCAACGGCGTAACCACTGGCGACTTGCGCCAAGACTTTTGAGCATTGCGATGGTGTGCATTCGAGTGGAAACATAATGCTGACAGGTCAACACCAAAGTAGTCGCCGCCATCAAGATCACAATCGCCACCGTCAACGAGAGATATTGTTGAGTGCGCTCAAACACTTCATTGGTGCGGCTCGCACTCTCTTGATCACGCCAGCGATCACTCGGTGTTAAATTAATCTCTTGTTTAATCGCCTTAATCACCGAATCATCACCGGTAATAAACAAGCTAAATTGCACACGACTACCGGGTTGAATCGCCCCGGTTTTGGCGATATCCGAAGCATGAATATAAACCGAGGGCATTTGTTGGAATGGGTTAAAACTTAGCCCAGGCTCTTCGAGCACTTCACCACTCACCACAAAATCCGCATCCCCTATCGTGACATTGTCACCGATATTCACACCCAACTGGTCTTTCACTCTCGACTCTAGCCACAGTTGGTTAGCACTGACGTGATTCAACACCTGTAGGCCATCACTCAAACGCATTTCGCCACGCAGAGGGTAAGCACTATCTACGGCTTTGACCGTCACTAACTGCATACCTTGATCACTGAACGCCATCGTGGCGAAACGGGTCATTTGCGAAGTTGGTGTGGCTTGCTTAGCCGTTAAAGTTAATAGCGATTCCGGCAGTGGGTTGGCAGAGACAAACACGGTGTCCGCAGTTAAAGCATCGCGCCCTTGCTTAACAATCACTTGCTCCATACGTTGTGCCAGTGCCGTTAATGCAAAAATGGAGGCGATAATCAAAGTCAGCGCCACTGTAACCGGCCACAACTGCCCGTGACGAATTTCACTCAAACTCCAGCGCAATAAACGGCGATTCAGCGCCGCAGAGGGCAATGCCGTCATACTCGCTCCTCCAACTCACCCGCTTGCATGAAAAATCGGCGCTGGCAGCGCTGCGCCAGTTTCGGATCATGGGTCACCAAGACTAATGTCGTGCCATGTTCACGGTTGAGTTCAAACAACAGGTCAATCACTTTCGCGGCGGTTTCTTGGTCCAAGTTTCCAGTCGGCTCATCGGCGAACAGCACTTGCGGACGAATCATAAACGCGCGAGCAATCGCGACACGCTGTTGCTCACCACCGGATAATTGCGCAGGAGAATGGTGTATACGGTGTTCCAACCCGACCGATTTCAGTAACATTTGCGCACGTTCAAGATCTTCCGCCTCACCTTTAAGCAAACAGGGCAAGGTCACATTTTCCAACGCCGAAAGGCTTGGGATCAGCAGAAAGCTTTGAAATACAAACCCGACCGATTCACTCCGCAGCGCTGCACGCGCTTCATCATCAAGCTTTGATAATGGCTTACCCAGTAAATTAACTTCGCCTTCACTGGGTGTATCAAGCCCCGCCAGTAGCGTCATTAAGGTGGATTTACCGGCGCCAGATGCTCCAACAATCGCTACACTTTCTCCCGCCTGAATCGAGAGATTCACCTGTTTGAGGATTGTTAAATGTTCCTGATTGGTGGAGACTAGCTTGGATAATGACTGCGCTGAAATAATGGATGTTTGCATGACTCGACGACTTTCCTTTGTGTTTATTCTTCTTTTTTCCGCTACGGTGAGCAGTAAAACCCTGTTGATCCTTGGCGATAGTTTGAGCGCGGGATACGAAATGCCCATCGAACAAGCGTGGCCCAGTTTACTGGCAGACGCACTGGCTGAAAAAGGCAAAACAGTATCCGTTGTTAACGGCAGCATATCCGGCGACACCACAGGTAACGGATTAGCTCGCCTGCCTTCGCTACTGACTCAACATACCCCAGATGCGGTACTGATTGAGCTGGGCGCAAACGATGGTTTACGCGGCTTTCCTCCAAAAACGGTAAGCACAAACTTAGCGACCATGATTGAGCAAATCCAAGCTCAGAATACGGCTGTAATTTTAATGCAGATCCGTATACCACCTAACTATGGCAAACGCTATAGCGATGCTTTTTATCAAGTGTATCCAAATCTAGCACAGCAATTCGCTATCCCACTCATTCCATTCTTTCTTGAACAAGTGATCCTCAAACCAGAATGGATGATGAGTGACGGGCTACATCCCAAAGCAGAAGCTCAGCCTTGGATTGCCGACTTTGTTGCTGAACAAATCGCCAATGATTTGTAACACCATCCACCTATTTACTGGTTTAGCTCAATAAAATTTACTCAGCTTTACGTTACTTTTGGCTTATTCCCTACAAATAGGTGACCATATGCACATCAAACCACTCATTCAAGGTGTTGTTGCTCGCAGCGCCCACCCTTATGGCTGTGAGCAAGCCGTTTTACAGCAGATCCACTACGTTAAGCAGACCAATCCGATCAAAGCAGAACCAAAGCGCGTGCTAATTTTGGGGGCCTCCTCCGGTTTTGGATTGGCTGCACGAATTGCGCTTACCTTCGGTGGTGCCAAGGCGGACACGATTGGTGTCTCTTTTGAACGCGCACCCAGCGAAACTAAAACTGGCAGTGCTGGCTTCTACAACAACCTTTTTTTTAAGCAATATGCAGAGCAAGAAGGCCGTATTGCGGTCAACTTAGAAGGCGATGTGTTTTCTGCAGAAATGCGTGAACAAGTGGTTGAGGCAATTGAAACTTATTTTGAAGGTGAAGTGGATTTAGTGATCTACAGCATCGCGAGCGGCATGCGCCGCAAGCCTGATGGCGAATATTGGCGTTCTGCCATTAAACCCATTGGTGAAGCGGTCTCCGGCGCATCCATCATGTTAGACAACGATACTTGGACTGACACCACTTTAGAGCCCGCTACAGAAGAGGAAATCGAAGGAACTCTACGCGTAATGGGCGGCGATGATTGGGAAAACTGGATTGATACACTCATCAATGCAGAATCACTCGCTGAAGGCTGCAAAACCATTGCTTTTTCCTACATGGGGCCAGAAGTGACACATCCAATTTATCTAGATGGCACCTTGGGGCGCGCCAAAATCGATCTTCATCAAACTAGCCATTCACTCAACCTCAAGCTCGCTAATTTTGATGGCGGTGCGTATGCCGTAGTATGTAAAGCCCTCGTCACCAAAGCCAGCGTGTTCATCCCCGGTTTAACCCCCTACCTTATTGCTCTATATCAAGTAATGAAAAGCAAAGGCACTCATGAAGGCTGCATTGAGCAAATGCAACGTTTGTTCTGCGACAAGTTGTATGGTCACTCCCGTATTCCTGTTGATAGCGAGCGTCTGATCCGCATGGATGATTGGGAAATGAATCCCGATACACAGACGAAAGTGAACGAATGCTTACGCCAAATGAATGCCGACAACTTCCAACAATTGGGGGATTATTCCGGATTTAAGCAAGAGTTTATGCAACTGAATGGCTTTAATTTTGAACAAATTGACTATAACCAACCTGTTGATATGCATAAATTTATCCACAAAAACTGATACCGTATTTTGTTTTAATTTTGAGAATTCTTTTAAGCTAATCGATTTCGTTCTGCCATTCTGAATAGCTTTTGTTAGAGTGACTGACCATTGAAAAGGCACTAGAGTATCAGTTCAGTCACTCTAATTGCATTGGTGAATCAATCGCGAACTACACTTTAGAGTGAAAATAGTTCCCCTTTACTTCACCGATTGACGTAATAATTAAGCATAGAAGTAAGCACAGATAGACTCACTGAGGTATTCCTATCGTTCAGGTTATCGATAAGCAACAACGCCCTATTTCTAATGACAAAATGCACTGTATTTTACCGATTCAACTCAAGGATTCATTAATGGCACCAATCCTTCCACAATCGCTGACGATACCTTCAACGATGCTAGAAAGTTGGCAAAACATGTTGAATTTACTTGCAGAAATGCTCAAGGTGCCAGCCACAATGATCATGCGTGTTCGCCATCAAGACATCGATGTTTTGTGCAGCAATACAGGAAGCGATAACCCTTACCCAGTCGGGATGACTGAGCGCTTAGGCAAAGGTTTATACTGTGAAACGGTCATTAATACGCGCCAGCTCTTGATCGTCACCAACGCTGAACGCGATCCTCTTTGGAAAGACAACCCAGACATGGAATACGGCATGCGAGCTTACTGTGGTGTTCCATTACAATGGCCAAATGGAGATCTTTTCGGAACATTGTGTGCCACCGATCGAGAGGAGCACCATTTTCTCACCACTGACCAGCGGCTTCTACACACCTTACGCGAGTCAATAGAGGCACAATTGCAAACCCTTTACCAACGTGAAGCACTGCAGCAAATGAACCAAGATCTCCATTTTAAGGTTCACAACAAAATGCGCAGTATTGCCTCCTTGAACCAATCGCTCCATCAAGAAATCGATAAACGTCGCGCCGCAGAACAACAAATTGAATATCAGCGTAGCCATGATGTCGGAACAGGCTTTCTAAATCGTAGCGCCCTAGAGCTACAGTTAGAACAATTCTTGGCTCAACCAGATGTAAACGATGAACTTGCAGTCATACATATCGGGTTTGCCAACGCACGTCAGTTACAAGCTCGTCTCGGCTATCACCTTTGGGATGACGTTTTAAAACAGTTAAGAGAAAGAGTAGGCCCCTTTGCCGAAGCAGAACTGATGACTGCACGCCCGACATCCACCAATCTCACCCTCATATTGAAAAGCAGCCAGCTTGATCTGCACCTCAATCAACTTTGCCATAAGCTTATCCATGCTGGGCAAGCTCAGTTTCAGGTTGAAGAGACTCAGGTTCACCTTAACCCCTACATAGGCGTTGCTCTCTCCCGTGAAACGCTTGATCCACAGCAACTGCTGAGCCATGCCGTGAGTAGCATGCTGGCATGTAAAGATTCTGGCTATAAAGTTTTTTTCCACTCCCCCGCCTTATCGGATAACCATGCACGCCGCAACCAAATGGAAAATTACCTGTTACAAGCCGTGCGCAATAACCATCTCTCACTCTACTTTCAGCCGAAAGTCAGTGTTAAAACACAGCGTTGGGTTGGTGCAGAGGCATTGCTGCGTTGGAAACACCCTGTACTTGGCGAGTTTTCTAATGAAACGCTAATCCATATGGCAGAGCAAAATGGATTGATTTTTGAAGTTGGCCACTTTGTACTGCGCCATGCGATTAAGACCGCCAGCGAATGGTTATCTATTTGCCCATCCTTTCGCATCGCCATTAATGTTTCTTCGGTTCAGCTTAAAAATAGCCATTTTGTCGACCAAATTCGTGAATTGTTAACACTCTATCAATTCCCAGCCGAGCAGCTAGAACTGGAAATCACCGAGAGTGGCCTGATTGTCGATGAACCGACAGCAAGCAATATCCTCAACCAACTGCATTCGATTGGCGTCAAACTGTCACTTGACGATTTTGGAACTGGTTATGCCTCGTTTCAGTACCTGAAAAAATTTCCTTTTAATGGCATAAAAATCGACAAAAGCTTTCTGGAGCAAATCGCACACTGCGAAAGTGATCAAGAAATCGTACGTTCCATGCTACATGTAGCCAAAAAGCTCAAACTTAACGTGGTAGTAGAAGGGATAGAATCAGTACAGCAAGAACAATTTATTTTGGAACATGGCTGTTATGTCGGCCAAGGCTTTTTGTATGGTAAACCTATGCCAAGTGAAGTGTTTGAACAAAAATTAATACACCACGCACACTTGATCACTAAGCCCGAATAAATTCTCAATCGGTTGTCGTAAACGCCGTGATTCGCTTATCATTCCTTTACTCTTCAGTGGGCGCTACCTATAATCGCGCTCCTCTTTTTCTTTCCCTATGAGCGATAATCGAGATGGATCGACTAATTGCAACACTAAAAAAACTCGAAAAGCAGAACTATCGTGCTTATCAGCAGATCAAAGGTCAGTACGACTTTGGTGACTTTACTCTGTTCATCGACCACATTCAGTCTGATCCATACGCTTCAGCCTCTCGCCTGCGTGCTACGCGCGCTTGGTCGTTGACTGGTTTAGATTGGCTAAGAGAGAAATCGCCTGCTTACCAAATGGCGGCTCGTGATTTTATCGCTCGTGCATTTGCAGAGTTCGCAAAACAAGACAACAGCTTATCCATCGCGATCAGCGGTCAAACGGTTCTCGACAGCACTTCTGTACTGTTCAACGAGGATGGCATCGAACTGCGTTTTCGCATGAGTATGCCGGCAGAAGGGCGCGATATTCTTGCGAAAAAAGCACTGAATATTCTGACCTTCCACCTGCCTAAATACATCCGCCGTGCCACGCTGGAGCGCGAACTGGATAAAGCCGCGTTGCTGCACCATTGCGAAATTGTGGAAGACCAAGAAGCAATGCGCGCACAACTTGACGACCTCGGTTTGGTCGCTTTTGTAGCTAACGGTAGCGTACTGCCACGTTTAGCAGGTAACTGCGATCTGCCCATGAAAGATGCCGTCCCATTCCAAGCGCCGCAATCCCTTGAAGTAAGACTCTCCACACCAAACCAAGGTGAGTTGGTAGGTATGGGGATTCCACAAGGGATCACCTTGATTGTCGGTGGCGGTTTCCACGGTAAATCAACACTGCTTACAGCTCTAGAGCGTTCAATTTACAACCACATCCCTGGTGATGGCCGTGAGCGCATGGTGACGGATTTGAAAGCCATGAAAATCCGTGCGGAAGAAGGTCGTTGCGTACACAACCTGAACTTATCCAACTACATCAATCACTTGCCTATGGGTAAGGATACAACGGATTTCAGCACTCAAGATGCTTCAGGTTCAACATCGCAATCGGCTTGGTTGCAAGAATCGATTGAAGCGGGCGTCACCACGTTACTGATCGATGAAGATACCTCCGCGACCAACTTCATGATCCGTGATGAGCGTATGCAAGCCCTTGTCAGCAAAGGGGAAGAACCGATTACACCGTTAGTGGATCGTATCGGTCAATTGCGTGATGACTTGGGAGTTTCCACACTGGTGGTCATGGGGGGCTCTGGCGATTATCTGGATGTCGCGGATACCGTGATCCAAATGCATGATTATCAACCGCTTGATGTGACTGAGAAAGCGCGTGAAGTCATTGCACAGCATCCGACACAACGCCGCAATGAGTGTGAAACACCACTCGCCACATTCACACCGCGCGCCCTTAACTGTGTCACACTGCAAAAACTACTGTTAGACGGCAAGTTCCGTGTTTCAGCCAAAGGTTTGGATGCACTGCGTTTTGGTAAAGAATTCACCGATATTTCAGCACTTGAGCAGCTCCAAAGCTCAAGTGAAGTTAACGCTATGGGTTGGCTATGGTTCCAGCTCGCGCAACTGCCGGGATGGACGGATAATCCGGCTAAAGCAATGAGTAAAATGATCGAGGACAACTGGCATGAATCTATGCCAAACCATGGCGATCTGGCGAAACCACGTATTATCGATACGATGGCTGCACTCAACCGTATGCGTAAAGCGCAATTTAAAGCCTAAGCGCCAACTGTAGTTGGTTTACAGCGAAAGCGTCTAACAATAACGCGACCAACGATGGGTCGCGTTATTATTTCTAATCTTGCCTCAAACCTTGAACTAAAACTCCTGCCTGAGCACGTTCCAAGCTTCACATAAGATCCGAAAGCGCTCCGCATTACCATTATCCCGATCGGGGTGCCAACGCAAAGCAAGCCTACGCCATGTTTTGCGGATCTCCACCGCACTAGCCTCTTCCGTCAATTCAAATAATCTCAGTGCCTGAGCTCGATTCAGATCTTTTCCGTTATGGCTACCAACAGAGCGGCGATAACGTGTCCAAAACTCATTCAGTAAACGCTTCACTTCACCTTCATCGGCTTCATAATTCATCCACTGGGTGTAGTAATCTCGTAGCGGATCATTGATGTCGATGTCATGAAACTCACTGTGCATCATCGGCATTAAAATGATGTTCATCGCCTCAACTTGTAACCACTTCTCTGGATGCAATGTTTCTTGCAGTTGGTAAAGCGCATTCATGATCAAAAAATTGCGCTTAAACAAATCCTTCTCTGGTTGAGCATCCAAAACAGGCATGATACCTAGCTCACTCAAATGAGCTGCCAAGGTATGCACTTTCCAGCCCGATGGCTGATGTTTCAACACCTCAAAAATCGGCCACAGCAGCGGATTTTCCATATAGGTCTGAAACGTTGCCGCAAGTTGATGGCTGTCTGACATAAAGTTTCCATTCCGATGAAATACAGTAATTCAAGACCAATCTACCCCATTTGTCACTACGGTGAAATGGTAAATTTGGTTTGTGTGAAGCTCAATCAGCGTAAGGCTTCCAAGCGATTTTTCTGACACTAAAAGAGCCAGTATTCTGGCGTTTTAACTCATGCACTAAATTACAATTGAACAACGTTCATAATGATGGCAGGATACTCCACATTCCATTGACGGAGTAAAACAGCATGCCCTTATCACGCCCCCTTATCGGATTAACTTTGCTCTACAGTTTTGTGTTTGTTTTTTCGGCTATCGCTCCCTCTTCCCGAGCAGTTTGGTTTGCAGAAATCATCCCAGCCATCTTAGTGTTAGGGAGCATTTGGTGGTTCTCTTTACGTAGCACATTCAGTACGACCGCCTACATGCTTATGTTTATCTGGCTCTGCTTGCATACCATTGGCGCTAAATACACCTTCGCTGAAGTGCCTTTTGATTGGTTCAATTCAATGATCGGTTCAACACGCAACCAGTTTGACCGAGTCGCACATTTTTCGATTGGACTATACGCTTACCCGATTGCAGAATGGTTATTGCGTAAACATCACACCAAACCTTGGCTTGCCTATGGTTTTGCTCTATTTAGCATTATGAGTCTTGCTGCGGGCTATGAAATTATTGAATGGTGGTATGCCGCCCTTGCTGGAGGGGAAGAAGGTATTGCGTTTTTGGGCTCACAAGGTGACATCTGGGATGCGCAAAAAGATATGCTGTGTGACACCTTAGGTGCGCTCACCGCACTCACTTTGCTGGCTTGGCAACGTATTCATTCTTAAGCGGTAGTAGTCTGTTTTAACCAAGCTAAATAGGGTTCAAAACCTTGTGTAATAGGCAGTTGAATAATTTGTGGGATTTCATAGCAATGTAATTGCTCAATCGCCTTTTCCACTGCGAAATAACATGCCGTTTGAGTTTTTATCACGAGAAGAAACTCATTATCTTGGCAATAATTGCCCTCCCATAAATAGTGGCTTTCAATCGGTAAAATTTGAACACAAGCGGCAAGCTTGTGTTCAAGCAAATGCCGAATCATTTGTTCTGCGTTTTGTTTATTGTTTGTGGTTGTCAACACTACACAATGATCGTGATTCATAAAGGCCCTTTTCACTTGGCAATCAATACAGTCATGCTCCAGCTTTTCACTTTCGTTATTTCAATCCAAAATTTCGAGAAGGCACGCCAAGAACATGAGCCATGGCAGGCTTTACATGTACTTTATATGAATTGCATCTCATTTTTGGAACAAAGATGATAAAGCTGAATAACAAGTTAACGGAATATGTTTATGCTAAATACAAATATAACAATACATCGAAGCTTGGCGTTATCCATACACGTTAAAGCGTAATACAAACTCTTTTTGCTGCTGAGAATACTCAATATGAATAACTCTATTATCGAAGAAAGCATCGAATGCTGCCCCCTTTGCCAACACGACGAATTTTTCATTTCTGCTGATAAAGAAAAATTCTTCTGTGGTCAATGTGGCTTCCATACCAACTCACTCACTAGCATTCAACCAATGCTTGCTGCTCGAGCTAACCTAAGTAACCGTTTTGTCCACCTCGGAGTCAAAACACGCCAGTAATTCAATCGAGATCCTCGTGAGCACACACTTTATCGCATTTACCATGGTAAATGCGATATACCCAAACGACTTTGAGTCACCGATAGACAGTAAGTGATTTATAAATTCTCTGAAACACCTAGCCTGCAACCAATTTATACCGCCGTTGGATAGCGCCTTTGGTAAGAGCCTTTGGTAAGAGCCTTTGGTAAGAGCCTAGTATGGCTCTCATACTCCCAATCAGCATAAAGACACTATGTGATTAGGACATACGAGCGTAGCCAACATCACTACCGCTTAAATAGGAAAGAAACACGATTGACTAAGCTGATTGGCGCATAGGGTGAGCACCTAAGAAATCAGCTAATTGGAGCAGATTAGTCAGCTCGATGACTTGAGTGGAGTCGCTGCGATTTTGCGGATTTAACGGGCTTAATTGAAACGTCAACACTCCGGCATTCAGTCCGGCTTCAACGCCTTTCGGTGTATCGTCTACATAAATACACTCATCCAGTGTAAAGCCCATATTCATGGCGCAATAGCGAATAAGATCGGGTTCTGGCTTCCAGCTATTGGCATCAAAAGCCGAAAAAATCCTGCCTTTGAAATAATGCTCTAATCCCGCCAAAGTCAACGTTGTAGTGATTTTTTCTCTAGGAGCATTTGAAACAACGCAAAACTCAATTTGATTACGTTTCAGATAATGAAGCAAGGCGCGAGCCCCCCCCATTGGGGACAATTTTCGACTAAACATCGCCGTCACCGTTGCACGGTAACGCTGTTCAAGCAAATCGATATCCGCCGTAACCTGCGCAAGTTGACATGTTGCCATTAAAATATCGGCAATTTTGCCTCCCGCGAAATGCTCCGAAACTTGTTGGTAAGTGAGAGCTGCCCCCATTTCACCAAACACTTGCACTAAGGCTTCGCAGCACAAACGTTCGCTGTCGACTAAAGTACCTTCACAGTCAAAAATGACGCATTTCACTTTGGGTTCAGTCATTATTCATCCCTCCATCCTAATAGCAGTGTATATCTCAATGTGCTACTAAAAAGGATGGAGTTAACAGAATGGTAGAAATCAATGCATGAGTGTGCATAACTTCTACTAGCATCACTCTTTTCTAGTGAAAATAATCGTCAAAGCTCGATATAAGGGAGTGCTCCACTGTTCGTCATCGATTGCCATTTTGCAAACAGTGCATGGGCAAATGCTTCACGACTATCAAACAAACTGTTGGTTTTGACGACAAGGTCCGAAAGCAGCACGCTCTGCTCGTACTCCGTCACCATTCCGGCCGCAACGGGTTCACCAAGATGGAAACCAAGAAATAGCTGACATGGCGGCGAGTAAATAATCTGAGTGAAGAATTCGACTAAGCGTTCTTGATGATGCTTTTCTTGGCTACGTGTAGCTTGCAATAGTGCAAACCATACTGTTAAACGATGGAAATCGACCAAATAGATCTCTTGCAGCAACTGTTCATCACAGGCCTGTGGTAGGAAAGAAGTGACTTCAGCTTGCTGGCTTAGTGATTGATAAATATCGCGCCCTTCTAAACTTTCGGCGGTCGGGAACTCGACATCCACCTGACTACATAACCAGTGATTTTTGGCAACAACCACAGGTGAGGGAGAGTGAATCATAGCGGGACTTCTTCTTGGTTGGTGAAGCAACTTCATTTTCTATCCGTTGCAGTAACGGCAGCATACTCATCCAACCCTCATGCGACAAGCTTTAATCCTTTATAAGTTGGAATCAGTAAACCAATTCGCTCCGATTGAGACGGAAGGCTGCACTGCCGTTCGAAAATCAGTATGATAGCGATACTTAAACTGAACGGAACGTCATTATGCTCAATCCTATTCGTACTGCCTTGCTTCTTTCTTTCGCGTTTGTATTGAGTGGTTGTGATCGCTCAGAAGTCGGCGATGTCAGCCTCGGTATGTTTACTTTGAAAGATATAAAAATCAACAACTTGAATGATCCGATTGTCACTGGCGTCACTTGTCATGTCGCGAGTATTGAAGCCGATTTAAGTCTGGCCGATCCTTCCGATTCTTCGATTTCATGCCGCCAAACTGGTGAAATAACGCCAGAGATGATCGCCCAAATTGATAAATCTGCATCGGGCGAAGTCGTGTTTCAGAAATCTAAAAGTATTTTCTTTAAATCAATGAAGATTCGCCGCATTTTTGATGCTAAAAACCAAACCCTGATGTATCTCTCCTATTCTACCAAAGAGACCTCCGGTAGCTTCAAACACAGCTTATCCACCGTTCCTTTATGGGGGACGAAGGCTTATAACGCTTTCCCAGAAACACAGGCGAAATAAGCAAAAACCGACAGTCTGAGGTGCATTTGACATCACCTCAGACTGTAATAAAAATGAAAGTAATCTTTCATAACTGTGATATGATGCGCGAAAATTTTCAATCAACACTTTCAATATGAAGTTTCCCGGCCAGCGCAAATCTAAGCACTATTTTCCAACTCACGCCCGAGATCCACTCGTAAACCAAATTCAGCAAACTCCGAAGCTCCACCGCCCAACCATTGTGGGTGTGGGTCAGACCATTGTGGATATTGAAGCTCGTGTCGATGACGACTTCCTTGCTCGATATGATCTCAGCAAAGGCCACTCGCTGGTACTGGAAGAGAGTAAAGCGGACGAACTCTACGAAGAATTGGTTGAACGTGGTTTGATCACTCATCAATATCCGGGAGATACCATTGGCAATACATTGCACAACTATTCTGTTTTGGCGGACAGCAAATCGGTTTTGCTAGGTGTAATGTCAAAGAATATCGAAGTCGGCTCATACGCTTATCGTTACCTGTGCCGAACCTCTTCACGCATGAACCTCAACCATCTGCAAACCGTGGATGGCCCAATTGGTCGTTGTTATACCCTGATTTCTGAAGATGGCGAGCGTACTTTCGCGATCAATGAAGGGCACATGAACAAGCTGCGCCCAGATAGCATCCCAGAAGAAGTGTTTGAAAAAGCTTCAGCTCTGGTGGTTTCATCTTATTTGATGCGTGGTAAGCCAGAAGACCCTATGCCACAAGCGGTACAACGCGCCATTGAAATTGCAAAGGCACACGGTATTCCCGTGGTGCTGACTCTAGGCACAAAATATGTGATCGAAGGGAATGCCGAGTGGTGGCAAAACTACATGAAAGAGCATATTACCGTTGTTGCGATGAATGAAGAAGAAGGCGCTGCGCTGACGGGTGAACGAGATCCACTGCTTGCCGCTGATAAAGCTCTGGAATGGGTTGACTTAGTTCTATGCACCGCTGGCCCAGTGGGTTTGTACATGGCAGGTTATATTGACGAATCAGCGAAGCGCGAAACAGAGCTACCATTGCTACCGGGTAATATTCCTGAGTTTAATAAGTACGAATTCAGCCGCGCAATGCGTAAAGAAGATTGCCGCAACCCGCTGAAAGTTTACTCTCATATCGGCCCATACTTAGGCGGCCCATTGGAGATTAAGAACACTAATGGTGCTGGCGATGGCGCACTTTCTGCATTACTGCACGACATGGCGGCAAACGCGTATCACCAACGTAATGTGCCGAATTCTGCCAAGCATGATCAGCCATATTTGACCTATTCCTCGCTCTCTCAAGTGTGCAAATACGCAAACCGCGTGAGCTATGAAGTGCTGACTCAGCATTCTCCACGTCTGTCACGGTCGCTACCTGAACGCGAAGATAGTTTGGAAGAAGCGTACTGGGATCGTTAATCACTATATGGTGAAAACAACGCTCCTGTTAGTGACTCTAAAGTAATAAAGAAGGCGACCAATGGTCGCCTTCTTTATTTTCCAATTAATGAAATGGCTTATTTTTCCACTTCATAACTTTTTTGTGCGGTGTAGTAATTCTCTTTGAATGCCAGACTACCCCACATCGCATTAGCATGCGCGCGAGTCACGATCGATTCATCAAGCTGAAGCGGTGTCATTTTATGTGTCACTGAATCATATTGATAGGTCGTGATATCTTGTCCTGGTTGCAATACGATGACTTGGTTATCTGGTGTTAACCAACCAAAGTTTTTGTCACGTTGCATCATCGCGCGTTGCTTTTCAACCGGAACGTCTTGGGTTAAATCAAAGCCAATCATCGGGTTTTGACTACTAATACCGGCTAAGGAGAGTAGCGTTGGAGCTAAATCCAACTGGCTGAGTAAGCGGTCATCTTTACGTGCCTCAATGCCACCACCAAAAATAACCGCTGGAATATGGAAATATTCCACAGGGATTGGATTGGTACCTTGTGTTCGCGCATCATGGTCTGCAACGACAACAAACACAGTATTGTCCCAATAAGGGGATTTCTTGGCCTTTTCAACAAATTGCCCCAACGCGTAGTCAGCATATTTCACTGCATTTTCTACCGTCTGTTTCGGTTCATTGTATTGAGTAATCACACCATCTGGGTATTCAAATGGGCTATGGTTAGACGAGGTAAACACCAAACTAAAGAAAGGTTTACCTTCTTTTGCCATTTGCGTGAACTGCTCATCTGCTTTATTGAACAGATCTTCATCAGACGCTCCCCATGAACCGACAAACTTCGGATTTGAAAAAGTAGGCAGGTCTTGCATATCCACAAAGCCATTGCCGAGGAAGAAACTCTTCATATTGTCAAAATGGCTCTCGCCACCATAAATGAATTGCGTGTGGTACTGCTGAGTTTTCAGCAAACCTGCAATTGAGAAGAAGTTATTCTGGCTTTTACCTAGCTTCACTACAGAGCGAGCAGGCGTTGGTGAGAATCCTGTGGTTACCGCTTCAATACCACGCACAGAGCGAGTACCCGTGGCGTACATACGAGTAAATGCCCAGCCTTCGTTAATCAACTTGTCCATGTTTGGAGAAACATCAATACCTCCGAGGCTTTTCACATAACGCGCACCGTGGCTTTCCATCAACAAAATGACGATGTTTTTAGGTGCACCTTGGTAAGTCGCGACATGATTGGCCAAAGACGGTTTGTCATCACTAATAAAATCTTCCGGAGCGACAGTCATCGAAGCACGAACTTGATCGATCACGAGTTGTTTATCCATTTTCGGATAAAATTCAAACGCGTTGGCCTCTGAGCCCATTTGCTTGGCTGCGAAAATAACTGAATATGAGGAGTTGAGCGCAAGATCGTTCATCAAAGGATCGCTAGAAAAAGAGACCATTGCAGGGTTCATAGGACGATGCCCTAAAGAAGAACGAGCGCCTAAAACACCAATTGCCACAACAAGTACAGCAATCACTGGGCGCCAATACCACTTAGGGTAACTCAAGTTGGAAACGAGTGTTTTACTCCATCGCCAGCCGAGCACAACCGTCAGTACACTCACGACTAGACCGATAAATAGCTCCAATTTATAGCCAGACCACAGCATACCAAAGACTTCTTTCGGATAGATGAGGTATTCCACAAACAAGCGGTTAGGTCGCAGATCGTACTCAATAATAAAAGGAGGAGTAGCCACTTCCATGTACACAACGATCCACAAGCCTGCGGTGATCCAGAGTCGCAGAATCCAATTCCAAATGCGGCCTAACCAATGCTCACCAGAAATCAAGCTAGTCAAAAATGCAGGTAAAATGAACAAATAGCAGATTGACGCAAAGTCCACCCGTAAACCACTGGCAAAAATGCGTACCCAACCTTCTGCATCCGTCACGCGGTCAAAATGCCAAATCGCTAACCCTAAACGAGATAGTGTAAAAATGGCTAACAAAGCAAGCAGAGCGCAAACAACAGGATAAAGAGGGCCAAAGAATCGTTTTAGTTTATTCAACGTTGTTACCTAGGATCGTTTATAGATTGAAAGAATGAACTGCGATAATGTCAGATTCACACCTAAAATCAAACCACCCTTGAACATAAAACTCAAATATTCAGCTTGTTGCGCCGAATAATGCTCAGCCCCCCCAACAAGAAAACTAAAAACAAAGAAGCTGCGCCGCCACTCGCGGAGCTTTCACTCACTGTGGTCGCCGTAGTTCCCCCTGGGATCAATGTACGCACTCCGTTACTCTCTGTAACGTAATACTTTGGGCTCTCTAGCCCGTTCATCACCCGCAGAATCCAACTGTAATAATCTGAAACTTCGGTGAATACCGAGGTAACAGGCTGAGAGGCATCACCACAAACTGAAGGGCCAAAACTGGTGATCCCAATTTGTACATAGCCTGAGCCATTATCGAAGTAGACTGGCCCTCCTGAATCACCCGAACAAGTTGAGTTTTGATACAAACCACTCTGCGGCCCCGAAAAGCAGATATGTCCTGAACCTAAATTGGCACCGTAATAGGCCGAGCACGTCGAAAAAGGAACAAACGTTAGCGTGGTTTCTAATAATTGAGTTCCACCCGCTACGTTGCTATACACATTGCCATGACCCACCGCTTTATAAACACCATTGACGTCATAGTTGCCATTGATCGTACTGTTGAGCACCCCGACAAAATTACTCACGTTAAGGTCACTTTCTAATTTAATGATCGCAATATCATTCGGCCAATAAACGGAAGAGGAATTCACATAGTTGTCTGGATAATAAAACTCTGCACCACGCGCAAACTGAATGTTGCCATTCGGGTAATCATTTTCATCTTGTAACTGGGGGATGGCGACCGTGTAGAGCATGGCATAACTATCACCATAAATGCAGTGTGCCGCGGTGAGGATGTAGCGTGAGTTAAGCACCGTCGCACCACAGTAGGTTCTAGAGCTATATTGATAAGGAGAGATATAAATCGCCAAGCTAGCAAAAGAAGGGTAATTCGCCACATTCGCACTCGTGCCATTGACGATATAAGGGGCAATTTCAACCGCAGAAACCTTAGTGGTCAGCAGTAAAAATATCCATAGCCATTTGCGCATGCATCACCTCATCGGTTGAATTGGTTGTTCTGCTTATTTATCACCCGCTTAAAGTGTAGCAATGAAACGAATGTATGCGATGCAGATAACAAAAAACCCACAGTTTTACCTGCGGGTTTATCAATTCAAATCACATCAGTGAATTATGCTTCTTCGCGACGACGGCTATGACCACGCTCACCACGGTAGCTACCACTGCTCTCACCACTGCGGTTGCGATCGAAACGACGCTCACCTTCGCGGAAAGAACGGCCTTCGCCACCACGGCCACGACCACCTTCGCGGCCGCCTTCTCGACCACCACGGAAACCGCCTTCACGGTTGCCTTCTGGACGACGACCACCGTCACGACGTGGGCCACCTTCACGGCGGGCACCACCACGAGATTCGCGGAAATCATCAAAGTCACACACAACTGCGCCGACTTCTTTTTGGCGAATGCGCAGTTTACGTAGCTTGTTAGAAACGTCGCTCGACATCGCTTTTGGCAGCTGAACAAACGTATGGCCTTGAGCCAGTTTGATCGCACCGATAGAACCTTTAGTTAGACCCAGTTCGTTTGCGAGTGCACCCACGATGTCTTTCACTTGAACGCCTTGGTCACGGCCAACTTGCAGTTGGTAAGTATCCCAATCGTGGTTCTCTTGATCACGGCCACCGAATTCACGGCGAGCAGGACGATCACCATCACGACGGTCATCACGACGCTCACGACGACGTGATTTTTCACGCTCCATCGCTTCGATCATTGGATCAGCACCAACATAAAATAGAGGACGCTTACCTTGCTGACGTTTCAGCAGGATTGCTGCCAAAGTTGTTGCATCGATTTCCAGTGACGCTTGCAGTTTTTCAACCAACTCAGCGAAACGCTCCAGTGAGCTGAACTCTTTATCTGCTGCCAGTTCTTGACCCAGCTTAGTCAGACGAGATTCAGCCACTTTATCGCGGTGCGGCAGTTGGATCTCTTCCATAGAAGAACGAGTGACACGCTCGATAGTGCGCAGCATGCGAATTTGGTTAGTACGAACCAGCAGGATCGCCTTACCTTTACGTCCAGCACGACCAGTACGGCCGATACGATGGATGTATGATTCAACATCAAACGGGATGTCGTAGTTAAATACGTGAGTGATACGTGGAACGTCAAGACCACGTGCTACTACGTCGGTCGCAACCAGAATATCAATCACACCTTGCTTGATATGATCAACGGTGCGCTCACGCAGAGACTGAGGGATATCACCGTGCAGAGCAGCCGCTTTAAAGCCACGTGCACACAGCCAATCCGCTAGACGCTCAGTATCCTGACGAGTACGTACGAATACGATAGAAGCATCGGTTTCTTCGGTTTCAAGCAGACGAGCCATCGCTTCATCTTTCTCTACACCTTTTACTACCCAGTATTGTTGCTCAACTTTAGCCACAGTTTGGTTAGAACCGGCTACGTCAACACATTCTGGGTTACGTAGGAAACGCTCAACGATCTCTTTTACCATTGGAGGCATAGTTGCAGAGAACAGTACGCGTTGTGCTGATTCTGGAGCTTGCTCCATGATCCAAGTAACGTCATCAACGAAGCCCATTTTGAGCATTTCGTCTGCTTCATCAAGGATGAAAGTATGACATTCGTCTAGGTGTAGACGATCACGAGTGATCAGATCTTTTACGCGGCCCGGAGTACCCACAACAATGTGAGCGCCAGATTTCAGAGCGCGCATTTGATCAAGAATTGAAGCACCACCGTAGATTTCAAGAACCTTCAGGCCTTTGATGTTTTGGCCAAGGTTTTTGATCTCAGCCGCTACCTGAATCGCCAGCTCACGCGTTGGCGCCATAACGATAGCTTGTGGCTTGTGTTGAGATAGATTAAGTTTGTTCAGCAGAGGCAGTGAGAATGCCGCTGTTTTACCCGTACCTGTTTGCGCTTTACCCAATGCATCACGACCTTCGAGCAGAACAGGAATCGCTGCTGCTTGGATAGGTGTAGGTGATACAAAGCCCATTTCAGTTAGGGCAGAAAGGATGGCGCTGTTCAGTGCTAAATCACTGAATTGAATTGCAGTATCTTGCATGGGGATCCCACTAAATGAAGAAATAACCAAGGTCCCACGTGCTCTACCATTTCCAACCAATCCAATGAATTGCTGAGTCCGTTCAGATGCGGATAAGTATTAAAACGCATCAAGCCGCTAGGGACATATAAGGGACGCGGATTATTCCTTAAATGCATAAAAAAAGCTAGGAAAAATTGAATTTCATCACAAAATTTTCTTAGCAAAGGAAAAATGACGCCTCATTGACCGAAAAAACCCTTCAAAACACCAAATTTGCTGACAATTTCAGCGAATAAATAAACAGCCAACGATGCTCGAACTCACGTTTTCGGTAGTAATCCAGTCCCTCAATGATTATAGTGTGCCCAACTTAAACGGTTAGATAAAAAAGATGTTCCAAGACAATCCGCTCCTCGCGCAGCTTAAGCAAAAAATCCAAGAAACTCTGCCTAAAAAAGAAGGCACCATCAAAGCCAGTGACAAAGGTTTTGGTTTCCTCGAAGTCGATAACAAAACCAGCTACTTTGTTCCGCCACCTTATATGAAGAAGTGTATGCATGGCGACAAAGTCGTGGCTTTCATCCGCACCGAAAATGAACGTGAAGTTGCAGAGCCTTCTGAGCTTATCGAACAATCACTGACTCGTTTCATTGGCCGCGTAAAGCTATTTAAAGGCAAACTGAACGTTGCGCCCGATCATCCACAACTGAAAAAAATGTCGCTTAAGGCAAAAACCCAAAAAGGCCTCAACGAAGCTGACTTCCAAGAAGGTGACTGGGTGGTCGCTAATCTTGTCCGCCACCCTCTTAAAGGTGACGACGGCTTCTTCGCGCAAATCTCACACAAAATTACCGATGCCAATGACAAAATTGCACCTTGGTGGGTAACACTCGCGGAAAACGATCTGCCTAACAGCGAACCAGCCGGCATTGACGACTGGCAACTGAAAGATGATGCCGACTTGGTTCGTGAAGATCTGACCGCCCTGCCTTTTGTGACGATCGATGGTGAATCCACCAAAGATATGGATGATGCGTTGTACGCACAACAATTGCCTAACGGTGATTTTGCGCTAACCATCGCGATTGCAGACCCAACCGCTTACATCACACCAGAAGATGAAATGGATAAAGTGGCACGCGAGCGTGGCTTTACCATTTATTTGCCGGGTCGCAACATTCCCATGTTGCCGCGTGATCTAGCTGATGAGCTTTGTTCACTAATGGAAAACCAAGTTCGTCCAGCGCTCTGCTGCTCAGTCACTATCAGTAAAGATGGCGTGATTGGCGATGATATTCGCTTCTTCTCAGCCAACATCAAATCACATGCACGTCTGGTTTACGACCATGTTTCTGACTGGTTGGAAACTGGCAGCTCGGAGCAATGGCAACCAAGCGAAGAAATCGCCCAAGTGGTGCGTGATCTCTATGCCTTCTCACAAGCACGTGCGAACTGGCGTGAAAACCATGCCGTGGTGTTCCCAGATCGTCCAGACTACCGCTTCGAACTGAGCGCGGATAACGATGTGGTGGCGATCCATGCGGACATGCGCCGCACTGCTAACCGTTTGGTCGAAGAATCGATGATCACTGCGAACATCTGTGCGGGTAAAACACTGCAAGCAACGTTCGGTTTGGGTGTCTTCAATACCCATGCTGGTTTCAAAGCCGAGAAAATGGCCGATGTGGTGGAGCTGATGGCAGCACACGGTGCACCGAATGCCGATGCTGAAACACTGGCGACGGTGGAAGGCTTTGCCGCCCTGCGCCGCTGGCTGGCAACACAAGAAACTAGCTACCTCGATAACCGTATTCGTAAGTACCAGAGCTACAGTGAGATTGGCAACCAGCCTCTCCCCCACTTCGCGATGGGTCTTGATGTGTACGCGACTTGGACTTCACCGATTCGTAAATACGGCGACATGATTAACCACCGTCTGCTGAAAGCACACATTCTGGGCAAAGCCCCTGTGCAGACGCCGGATGAGACTGTTGGTGAAGAACTTGCACTGCATCGTAAGCACCACAAAATTGCCGAACGTAATGTGGCAGATTGGCTCTATGCTCGCACACTGGCCGATGAGCCAGCGAAAGAAACTCGCTTCCAAGCCGAGATCTTTGATATCAACCGCCCTGGTATGCGTGTTCGCTTACTCGAAAACGGCGCAATGGCCTTTATTCCAGGATCTCTGATCCTCGATAACAAAGAGCGTATTGAGTGTAATGGTGAAGACGGTACGGTGTCGATTGATAAAGAAGTGGTGTACAAACTCGGTGATGTACTGGAAATCGTTCTTGCTGAAGTGAATCAAGAAAACCGCAGTTTAGTGGGTAAGCCAACGCAAGTGTTTGCCGATCTAACAGTAGAGACTTCTGAAGCGACAATCGATATCGATAAGCCAGCAGAACAAGCTTAAGCTTAATCAGCTTTGACTGTGTCACAGGGCGATGGATTATCCATCGCCCTTTTGTTTACCCATTTGATCAAGCTACTTAACCGCATGTTCCGTAGCAATACAATTATCATCCGCATAAAGACCTTATTTAATATCCGTACTTATTTAATATCCATGCTTATTTAAAATCCTGATGAATAAACCTCTTTCACTCTTCGATGTTATCAATAACACCTCATTTAAAATGGTGAAAATCATGCTCTCAGCACTAACTTATTGCTGATAACTCTATCGCGATTTTGATTTTTTATTTTGAATATCGGTGCTAATAACGTTAATCTTCTTTTAAGCTATTGGTGACAATCACTCATATTAAATTAACAAGATCATCAATTAATCGATAATGAAGCTTTCTCTATAGAGGTATAGCTTCATCATGATAAATTAACAGAACACAATTATACACGTCATTGGATCCTATAAAACCTATGTTAAATTCATCTTATCCAATCAAATTAAATATAGAAAACTGGTATGCAAACTCCGCAGGTCTAAATAGCCAAGAAGCATGGAAGGAATGGGCAGTGACGGATCGTTATCCAGACGATCTAGAATGCTCATTTCATCATATTCCCGCAATGATGCGACGTAGGATGAGTGAGGTTAGCAAGCATGCCGTTCAAACCGCAAGTGAACTGCTTAACCAAACACGGGTTGATTATTTAGTCTTCTCTAGCCGGCACGGGGAGCTGCACCGCAGCAATATACTGATCAAGGAGATATTGCTAGGACAGGAAGCATCACCAATGGCATTTTCTCAAACTGTGCACAACACGGCCGCAGGATTAACTACGATTGCAACCCAAAAAGCGATCCCATTAACCTCCATTTCAGCTGGTGAGAATACATTCCACAGCGCACTCATCGAAGCTTACGGCTTTTTACAACAGAATCCGGGCGCAAAAGTGCTACTGCTCGATTTTGATGAAACCCTACCAGAGGATTATCAGCAGTATGAATATCAAACCTATCGTGCTTACGCATTGGGATTAATCCTCACTCTGAGTGAAGAACCTATTCATTGGTCAACAGCGGCAGAACCGAAGAATAAAAACACGCAACCACAAGCTTTACAATTTTTAAAACAGCTATTATCAGATGGAGAAACACTCGTTAGAAAATGAGTTAATTATAAATAATCAACCTTGTTTCTTTATATGTTACTTGCCTCGCAATTAATTGAATTTGACTATTTTGTTAAGGCAACTATATGGGGTACTCTATCGGAAACTAGCATTTTCAATACTGTGAATCACATACTATGAATAAGGCTATTTATCCAGTATGGTCAAACAAACTATATCTTTTAATGGATAAACTTATATTAAAGATATATTGAGCTAATACTCATTATTTAGTATCAACATTGAATCCAAACTACAAAATAACTTCATCTATTAATATTTATTTCTAATCAAAACTTTAGGTTGGTAAAAATGGAACAGCTACACAACGAAATCAAACAACTCATCATAGACTCACTCAATCTTGAAGATATCACGATTGACGATATTGAAACTGAATCCCCTTTATTTGGTGATGGACTTGGATTGGATTCTATTGATGCGTTAGAGCTTGGTTTGGCACTCAAAAAGAAATACAACATTGTTATTGATGCTGATGATAACAACACTCGTCAACACTTTGCCTCGGTCGCTAAATTGGCAAGTTATGTTTCTTCACAAAACATGCTTTAACCCATAGACCATTCAGGATCTGTTGTTATTTTGCAACGTAGTGATCACTCTCTGTATCGATATCCCAACGTTGCAAATTCGAACTTTGTATCCTCACTCCACTTGGTCTAACCGGTTACTGGGGAGTAAGTAGCAACAGATTCTTCTTGATTGGTAAATGAATCATGCATCAATGGGTTCACAGGGACTGAACACGATATGAGCCAACTTCCACAATATCTTTCTTTGTCAGCACTATTTATGGTTGGTCGAACTTACGATCATATTGTTGCGTTTAGTGCGGAGAAAGAGATCCATTGGTCGCAATTTTCTGCTGATGTCAGCACCCTTGGAAAACGCATCCGTGCTCATGCAGCACAACACATCGCCCTATGTAGCTCTGACAGTTACTTATTTGCCGTGGGATTTTTTGCTATCGCCTACAGCCAAAAATCATTAGTCCTCCCAAGCAACTACCAACCTGCGGCGCTAACGGAGCTAAGCTCGGAATTTGATCTTTTACTGTGCGACCAAGAGATAGCTCACTCCATTTCTCTCGAACATCTGTTGATTAAGTCCGATGAACGGTACCCTGTCCCTGATGGTTTAGCGTTCGATATCAATACCATCGACTTGATCCTATTTACCTCCGGCTCCAGTGGTGCACCGAAAGCGATCCGCAAAACATTTCAACAACTCGAGACTGAAATCAACATTCTGCAGCAGTTGTTTGGACATAATTTTCAGCCCTGTCGATTTGAAAGTACCGTCTCTCATCAACATATTTACGGCTTACTGTTTCGATTGCTCTGGCCTTTGTGTGCTGGCCATCCTTTCGCGCGCTTCAATCTCGAATTTCCAGAACAACTGATTACGCATGCTGGCAAAAATATCATTTTGATCAGCAGTCCTGCTCTGCTCAAACGTTTGGCCACACAGTACCAGCACGCACCTTTTGCGGCGGTTTTCTCTTCAGGTGGACCGCTGACTCAGGAGGCGGCACATCATGCTTATCAGCTCTTTGGCCAGTGGCCTATGGAAGTGTATGGCAGTACAGAAACAGGGGGGATTGCCTACCGACAACAGTTCTACCCAACTCAACCTTGGTCCGTTTTTCCCGGTATCACGATACAACTTAATGAAGAGCACTGTTTGTGTTTGCTCTCACCACATATTGACCCACACCACTGGTATCAAACGGCCGACCAATGTGAATTGTTGAATGACCGACAATTTATTCTCAAAGGACGCACCGATCGCGTCATCAAGTTAGAGGAAAAGCGCATCTCTCTTACTGAAGTGGAAAAACGTCTCGAACAACTGCCATGGATTACAGAATGTGCCGTTATCCCGTTACAAGAAGAGGATCGCTTAATTCTGGCCTCAGTGCTGGTTTTGAGCCCAGAAGGGGAACAACTGGCCACACAAATTGGCAACGGAAAATTCTGGTTACACCTACGCAATGAGCTTCGCCAATGGTTAGAGCCGATTGCAGTGCCACGTCGTTTCCGTGTGGTATCGCACATTCCACTCAATAGCCAAGGTAAGCGGCTTAGCAGAGAAATCGAACAATGTTTCCAAACACCTCCTTTATCCGTGAATTAAACGTTATGGCTATAAAAAGAAAACCAACGGTGCTCTCTGTTGTCATCAATTCCACTGAAACATCATCGACTGCGGAAGCCACACTACGGCTGCGCGCCGATCACGACATTCTGGATTTCTCTGGGCATTTTTCTCAATTCCCACTTTTGCCTGGTGTCACTCAAATTGATTGGGCCATTTTCTATGCTCAAGACATTCTGCATGTTCCTAGCACATTTCAGGGGATGGAGGTGATTAAATTTCAAGAGCCAATTCTGCCTGATGCAGAAATTGCTCTGCACCTAAAGTGGGATGCCGAAAAACTCAAATTACACTTTGCCTACCATTCTGAGCGCGATGGTCAACTCATCGCGCACTCTTCAGGCAAGGTGCAATTAGCCAACATCACCAACAGCAACCAGAGACTTTAACAATCTAAACACAACTGCCCCTTTGTAGCGGCATCACTTTTTCGACTATGGGAATCGGACAGAACAACACTATGACTACGCAAACCGTAAATAACATTACCTTTGGCCAAGGTCGGCTGACGATTGAAGACGTCAGCGCAATCGCTCAAGGAGCGAAGGCGAGCTTAAACCCATCCGCTGAGTTCACCGCAAAAATTGATCGCGGTGTCGCTTTCTTAGAAAAACTGCTTAAGGATGAAGGCGTGATATACGGTGTCACCACTGGTTATGGCGACTCTTGTACCGTTGCTATTCCAGCACAATTAGTCGAAGACCTCCCACTCCATCTCACCCGCTTTCACGGATGTGGTCTGGGTAAAGTCTTAACCCATGAGCAGGCGAGAGCCGTATTGGCCACTCGCCTTTGTTCTCTTGCACAAGGTGTTTCGGGTGTTAGCCACGAACTTCTGAGCCAAATCGTGACCTTGATTAACTACGATATTGCACCGCGCATTCCTGAAGAAGGGTCGGTCGGCGCAAGTGGTGACCTTACGCCACTCTCCTATCTGGCGGCGACTTTAATTGGTGAGCGTGATGTTCTCTACCGAGGTGAAGAAAGACCTACTGCAGAGGTATTTGCTGAACTAGGCATAGAACCCATAAAGCTGCGCCCAAAAGAAGGTCTTGCCCTGATGAATGGGACATCAGTGATGACAGCACTAGCTTGCCTTGCCTATAAGCGTGCCGAGTATTTAACCCAACTCAGCACCAAGATCACCGCCATGGTTTCAGTGGCGATGCAAGGTAATGACTTTCATTTTGATGAAGCTCTGTTTGCCGTTAAACCACACCCTGGTCAGCAGAAAGTTGCCGCTTGGCTACGCTCTGATTTACAAGCTGAACGCCCCCCCATGAATAGCGACCGCTTACAAGATCGTTACTCGTTGCGCTGCGCTCCTCATGTGATCGGCATGGTGCAAGATGCACTGCCTTGGTTACGTCAGCTGATTGAAAATGAGCTCAACAGCGCTAACGACAACCCAATCATCGATGGTGATAACGAACGTGTTCTGCATGGTGGTCACTTTTACGGCGGCCATATCGCAATGGCCATGGATACACTGAAAACCGCCATCGCTAATTTGGCCGACCTGTTAGATCGCCAAATGGCACAGCTCATGGACTACAAATTCAATAACGGCTTGCCATTTAACCTCAGTGGTGCTGAAGGAAGCCGCAAACCTATCAACCACGGCTTCAAAGCGGTACAAATCGGCATCTCAGCTTGGACGGCAGAAGCATTAAAGCACACCATGCCTGCAAGCGTATTTTCACGTTCCACCGAGTGCCATAACCAAGACAAAGTTAGCATGGGCACCATTGCCGCTCGCGATTGTTTACGTGTTTTGGAGTTAACCGAACAAGTCGCTGCAGCTTCTCTGTTAGCTGCAACGCAAGCGATTGAAATTCGCCATCGTCGTAATGAGTTAAACCAACAACAGTTGAGTGCACCGCTGCAAGCTATGTGTGCCAATGTTTGGGAAGAGTTTGATTTTGTCAGCGAAGATCGTCCATTAGAGAAAGATCTGCGTCACTTCATCGCTCGCATTCAGCAGCGCCACTGGTCACTCTACTAAGAGGTCATATGGCGAACATACTTTATCCACTAGAAGCGCAAGTGACTCTCGTCACTTCGTTTCAAGATGCCGATCCCATGGGTGTGATTTATCACGGCAACTATTTTCGCTTCTTCGAAGAGGCTCGCCGAGCCATGATGGAAAAAATCGATTATGGCTATCGGAAGATGTCAGACTCTGGCTTTCTCTGGCCAGTAATTGATGTTCAGGTGAAGTATGTTCGTGCCATTCCTTATAACCATGAAATTTGTATTAAAGCCTGTTTGACCGAATGGGAGAACCGCTTGCGCGTGCAATATGTGATTAGCGATGCCAAAACAGGGCAACGCATGGCACAAGGCCATACCACACAAGTTGCGGTGGGAATGGAGGATCAAGTGATGCGTTTCGCCTCTCCCTCGGTTTTGATTGAGCGTATCTCTCAATGGCATCAGCATGGCGTTTATCCATGCTGACCCGACAAAAACTCGCGTATATTCAACCACTGTGGATCCAGACACGGAATCCCCGAATCACACAACCATAATGGTATAAGCCTATGATTTCGCAATCTTATCAACCTGTTTTTATTCATGGCTGTGGCTTTCACTCGGCGCTCGGCTCAACTCCAGAGCAGGTCCACCAATGCCTAGAGCAAAATCGCAACGAGCAGATACAAGTTGAAGCTTCCCTGCTCAATAGCGGAACTAGCACTATCGTTGGCAGAGTGACTCAGCCATTACCTGCAGTGCCCATTAAACCGGCGAACTACGACACTCACAACAATCGTTTGGCGCTGTCTGCTGTGACACAAATTATTCCTCAGATAGAAGAAGCTAAACAGCGCTTTGGCCACCACCGCATCGCCGTGATTATTGGTTCAAGTACCTCAGGCATTGCCGATGGTGAAAACGCCTATCAAGTAAAAATGGAACAGAGTGCTTTTCCTGAAAGTTACCATTACTGTAAACAAGAACTGGGTAACATCAGCCAATTTATTGCAGATTATTTTGAGCTAACCGGACCTTGCTACACCATCTCAACCGCTTGCTCTTCCAGTGGGCGAGTGTTTATTTCTGCGAAACGACTGCTGTTAGCAGGAATGGCCGATGCGGTAATTATCGGTGGCGTAGATACCCTATGCCGCCTGACCCTTAATGGCTTCAATGGGCTTGAAGCACTTTCCAGTGAACATTGCCAACCGTTTAGTGCAGACCGTAATGGGATAAATCTCGGTGAAGCCGCAGCCTTTATGTTACTGAGCTTAGAAAAGAGTGACATTGCCCTGCTCGGCAGCGGTGACAGCTCTGATGCATACCATATTTCTGCACCACATCCCGAAGGACACGGCGCAGAAGAAGCGATGCGTAATGCACTCAAGGATGCACATCTGACAGAGCAAGACATTGGTTACATCAATGCACACGGTACCGCAACGCCACTCAATGACAGTATGGAAAGTAAAGCCATCTATCGCGTGTTTGGCGACCAAGTGCCAGTAAGCTCAACCAAACACCTAACTGGCCACACACTCGGAGCAGCAAGCGCTGTTGAAGCTGCCATTGCTTGGCACATCTTAAAATACGATTTAAACCTGCCTCAGCAAGGCTGCCGCAACAAAGCACCAGATATTCAAGTGAGCTTAGTCGAAGCACCTTGTAAATTAGGCAACAAAGCCATTTTGAGCAACTCCTTTGCTTTTGGTGGCAACAACATCAGTCTGATATTCGGGTATGCCCATGAGTGAATTGGCGGATATTGCTAGTCTACTCCCCCATGATGCACCGATGATTTTGATCGACCGCATCATGGAGGTGTTCCCAACTCGTATTCACTGCCAAGTGGATGTTGGTGAACATAATCTGTTTTTTTCGGCTGATAGCCAGAGTATTCCCGCTTATATTGGTATTGAGTTTATGGCGCAATCTATTGCTGCATGGTCAGGCTATCATGCACGAAAAAATGGTGCGCTCCCCCCCATTGGTTTTCTACTTGGCTGCCGCCGCTACCACACGCAATGCCACGTTTTCTCGCAAGGGCAAACCTTGGACGTGTTCGCGGAAAAAATCTTAGAAGAAGGCGGTATGGCCGTGTTTAGCGGTCATATCGGGCATGCTGGTCACACCCTTGCGCAATGCCAATTCAATGTTTATCTACCCAACGAAGAAAAGTTAACCTCGATGAAAATCAGGAGCCAAGTATGACAAGGCAAGTGTTAGTGACAGGAGCAAGTAAAGGCATTGGCCGAGCGATAGCCATTCAGTTAGCCAAAGATGGTTTTTCTATTATTGTTCATTACATGGGTGATAAAGCGGGGGCAGAACAGACATTAGCAAACATAGAACACAACGGCGGAACAGGTCGTTTACTTCAGTTTGACATTAGCAACCGAATACAGTGTCGCCAGCAAATTGAGACAGACATCGCCAATCACGGTGCTTATTATGGCGTAGTGAACAACGCTGGTATCACTCGTGATACCGCTTTTCCAGCGATGAGTGAACAAGACTGGGATGGCGTCATCCACACCAATCTAGATAGCTTCTACAACGTACTACACCCCTGTGTGATGCCAATGGTGCAAAAACGCCAAGGTGGGCGAATTGTTACGCTAGCCTCCGTTTCAGGACTAATGGGAAATCGAGGACAAACCAACTATGCTGCGGCCAAAGCGGGAGTGATAGGGGCAACCAAATCATTGGCACTTGAATTGGCCAAACGCAAAATCACCGTTAACTGTGTAGCTCCCGGCTTGATAGATACCGGCATAGTCGATGAACAGGTTAAAGAGCACGCGCTGCCGAAAATTCCGCTGCTTCGAATGGGGCAACCGGAAGAAGTTGCAGGGCTTGTAAGCTATTTAATGTCCGATATTGCAGGCTATATAACGCGGCAAGTCATATCCGTCAACGGTGGATTGATATAAATAGAAAGGGAGAACCTCAGCGGCTTCTCCCTCAATCTCATGTCAGCAATTTTGAGCTTTCTAATCAGGCATTCAAGAATACCTGATTGTGATTTCGTCTCTTGAAGCTAACCCCAGAAATAGGCTTTTGGGTCTTTTTCCACTTCACGCATCATGGCGGTTAAATCCTCACTGCGTGCTAAAAAAGGATAAGGGATCCAAGGTTCGCTATTCGCTAGCTTTTCATCATAAACATAGAGCGCCCACTGTTTTGATGCCTCTTCCCAAATGATCTTTGCCACCAGACTTTCATAATCACAATGGGACGAATCAAGCTTGTAATGACACAAAGAAAACAGAACGCCATTTTCAATTGGTTCAAAGCTAGATTTGCCTAACTCAGCAGGCACGCTCTGATTGCGGCTCATGCAGAGTAACTCGGCACGGCGTTCAAGCTGTCGCTGTAGAAGGTTGACAATCATTTTTAACCTCGCGGGTAATTAGATTTACTCAGTATGGCTATCTGTAGAAATCGATTCCATGATCTTAGTGTCATTTGAGTATAAGCAATAGCCACATTCCTTGCAGACTTCACAAATCAAAAACTAAACCGAGGAACTCATTCACATTTTTGTCATACGTTTCAGGCATACTGCACAGGATTTTTTTACATTATGGGAGCGACTTTATGTATAGGAAGGCACTTGCCGCCGTTTGCGCACTTTTCTTCTCCATCTCTGCGATGACTTCTTCTGCGCAAGCAAGTGAAATTACCGTTTCAGGCTCAACTTCTGTTGCCAGAATCATGGATGTACTGGCTGAAGAGTATAACAAGACCCACCCCGAATCTTTCGTGGCAGTACAAGGAGTGGGGACAACAGCAGGAATTACCCTACTTAAGAAAGGAGTAGCCGATATTGCAATGAGTTCGCGCTATCTTACCGAAAGTGAAGAAGAAGATAATTTAAACAGTTTTATCCTCGCCTATGATGGAATTGCTGCTGTGGTTAACCAAGCCAATCCGGTCGGCAACTTAACGCGTGAACAACTCTACGGAATCTACAGAGGACAGGTAACGAACTGGAAACAAGTAGGCGGTAATGACCAAAAAATTGCTGTCGTAACTCGTGAAGCTTCTTCCGGCACTCGCTATAGCTTCGAAAGCCTACTGGGGCTGACTAAAGTGATCAAAGATCGTCAAGTTTCTGATATCAGCCCTTCCGTGTTAGTGGTTAACAGTAACAGCATGATGAAAACTCTGGTTAACCACAACACCCAAGCAATTGGCTTTATTTCGATTGGTTCAGTCGATAAATCGGTCAAACCACTGCAATTTGAGAAAACCGATCCGACAGCCGACAACATAGCAAAACACAGTTACCAGCTTTCTCGCCCGTTTTTGATTCTGCACTACTCAGACAAAGCGGATACTGACACCCAACGATTTATTCAGTTTGTGAAATCAGATCGCGCCAAGAAGCTGATCGTTGAATATGGGTATATTATGCCCAATGATATCGATTAATTGGGTTCTGCCATAAACAAGCAAGGAGAGTATTAAATTAACTCTCCTTGTCTTTAATCTTCGTTTTTATTCTTCGCTTTCAAATATAAGCACATTAGAAATGCAGTTGAATCACCGAAACCACAACACAACCAGGGCGACGAACGCCTTCGATCTCAACCTTGATTTCACGCTCGATCTCAAGACCTTTCTTGATTGGTGTCACCTTCGATAACGTGCTCACAGCACGTACTCGGTTGCCCGATTTCACTGGATAAGGGAAGCGTACAGAGTTGAGGCCGATATTCACTACCATTTTTGCGGTAGGAAACAGCGATTTCTCTTCATCAACACTGTCCGTCAAACGAGGCAACAGGGCCAAAGTTAAAAAGCCGTGGGCGATCGTTGTTTTGAACGGCGACTCTGATTCCGCACGCTCTGGATTGGTATGGATCCACTGCATGTCTTCAGTCACCATACCAAATTGATTGATACGCTCTTGATCGACCAGCAACCAGTCTCCAGTGTGGATCACTTCCCCCACTTGGGTTTGCAGTCGATCATACAAAGCCTGAGCTTCCGGTTTGAGCACAATCGGTTCCGGAATCGGCGTTTCTTCATTGGCAGGCAGGTGCAGATCTTTCACCCACGCAAACAGTGGGCGACGATTGGTTTTGTGCAAAATGTCATCCCAGTACTCGCGCACAGACGGAGACACCCACTGTTTAAATTCAGTGTGCTTAACCAAGTTTTCAGCTCGATGCTTTAGTAGATCAGCGACTCTCATCAAAACCTCATTCTTAACCAAGAAGAAATAGAAACGCCCTAATTTTGAAGTACTTCACAGTAAGCTGCAATGACTTTCGGGCGTACATGCGTAACCTGTAAGTCATAAACACCTATAAAAACAATGCATTATCAATAAAACATTATTTTATTAGCCTTTCACTCATTAGAGCAAACACACCATTTCTTTATACTATTTTGTCGAAGCGTTAGCTTTACGCTCACCTTGTCATGGGGCAAACCGCCCAAGCTCGGGCTTGAAATCCAACTTCTGACTGAAAATACCAAGCAAATATTGCGCCGAATTGTGATTTATTGGCTTGGCTCGGCCTGTGTTACAAAGTTTCAAGCTGGTTAATGTATGCTTCGGCGGTTACTAAAATCACCTGTTGATCGCTACTTTTCATCTTATCCCATGTTTTATATAGCATCCCAGTTGGAGGATTGTTAGCGAGTCAGTCACGATGTTTGAGCATAAAGCGCCAATAGAGTGAACTCAGTGGGCAGACATTCTCACCTGATTTCTGTTCAACCTGATAGAAACACGAAGTGCAGTAAGCACTCATTTTTTGATGTAAGAGCCGCTCGCGGCATAAGGTTTCGTGGCAATTAAACCGCCATCCGCAAATAACGCCATACCACGAGTATACGGAAGATCCACCCATTCAATCGCATCAATATAAATCCCTAAGTACCATGCATCGACTTGATCCGGATTGCACTCAGTCAGAAGCCCCAAATTTACCGCGCAAAATCTTCTATTTGAGCTAAGTAGATCCACCTTGAGCAACACGATAAGTTTCAATAGCCGTTTCAGAGTGAGCATGATTGAGTTGATCCCCAATATCAATCGAGCAACCGGATGGTGTATGGTGCTTCTTGTAAAGTTAAGAGCGAACTTTGTAGGATGTGCTTCAAGCTATTAGCCTGAATTTACGTCTGGCACCCAATTTGGATCAGTGAGCCATTGACAATATGCAATAACAAATACAAGCATGGCATATGGATTTCAAATGAAATAAATGTGAGTTATTTCATTTAGATATTAGTTATTTTACTCTAAAAATTAAGCGTGAGAGCTTCATTCCACAAACCTAGTAATGACTTCGCTTTCTCCTCTGACCTTAAGTAAATTTGCTTTCGGTCACACTTCGGCAAACCATTTGAAAAAATGGGACGCAAAGCTTCCGGTCTGTCGGTCAAGAAAGCTCATAAAGCCCTCTTAAACCTATGATAGCGGGGTTGCCAATTCGGCTTACGCCGCTTTGTCTTATGCGTTGCTGAATGTGCCAAAGTTCAGATTAGCTCTGAACTACGTCTGACGATCTGTCAGTCAAACTATGTCAGCTAACAAAAAAGAGTCTGTGATGAAAAAACAACCTAAAATGACCGCTATCGCGCTGATCCTTTCCGGTATCAGTGGATTAGCCTATGGACACGGCTATGTCTCTTCAGTGGAAAACGGCATTGCCGAGGGACGAGCTACTTTATGTAAATTTGCCGCCAATGGAACTGGAGAAAAAAATACCAACTGTGGTGGTATTCAGTACGAACCACAAAGTGTGGAAGGCCCTGATGGCTTCCCAGTCGCTGGCCCTCGTGATGGCAAAATTGCCAGTGCCGAATCGGCATTGGCCGCAGCACTAGATGAACAAACCGCCGACCGTTGGGTAAAACGCCCAATCCAAGCAGGTCCACAAACTTTTGAGTGGACATTTACCGCTAACCACGTCACTAAAGACTGGAAATACTACATCACCAAGCCAAACTGGAACCCAAACCAAGCTTTGTCACGCGATTCTTTTGATCTGAATCCATTCTGCGTGGTGGAAGGCAATATGGTGCAACCACCGAAACGTGTTAGCCACGAATGTATTGTGCCAGAACGTGAAGGTTACCAAGTCATCCTCGCGGTATGGGATGTGGGCGATACTGCGGCCTCTTTCTATAACGTGATTGATGTAAAATTTGATGGTAACGGCCCTGTGTTACCAGATTGGAACCAAGCCGGACAAATCATTCCAAGCATGGATCTCAGCATTGGCGATACCGTGTACACACGAGTATTTGATGCAACCGGAGAAAACCCAGCTTACCGTACCGAGCTGAAAATCGACTCTGAGATGCTAACCCAAGCTAATCAATGGTCTTACGCTCTGGCGACTAAAATTAACCAAACGCAAAAACAGCAACGAGCTGGTCAGCTTAATGGCGATCAATTTGTTCCAGTTTACGGCACTAACCCGATTTACCTGAAAGAAGGCAGCGGTTTGAAACGTGTTGAAATTGGCTACCAAATTGAAGCGCCACAGCCTGAGTATTCACTGACGGTTTCAGGTCTAGCGAAAGAATATGAAATTGGCGAGCAGCCTGTTCAACTTGACCTGACACTAGAAGCACAAGGTGAAATGACCGCAGAACTGACGGTTTATAACCACCACCAAAAACCACTAGCGAGCTGGACTCAAGCGATGACGGATGGCGAGCTGAAATCAGTAACCTTAGAACTGAGTGAAGCCAAAGCGGGGCACCACATGCTGGTTTCTCGTATCAAAGATCGCGATGGCAATCTGCAAGATCAGCAAACTCTTGATTTTATGTTGGTTGAGCCACAAACCCCACCAACACCAGGTGACTATGACTTTGCCTTCCCTAACGGTTTGAAAGAGTATGTTGCTGGCACCAAAGTGCTAGGTTCGGATGGCGCAATCTACCAATGTAAGCCATGGCCATACTCTGGCTACTGTCAACAATGGACAACCAATACCACTCAGTACCAACCGGGTACAGGCAGCCATTGGGAAATGGCGTGGGATAAACTCTAATTTCCCCTCCCTAAAACACAAAATCCCTCAGCCAACACTGAGGGATTTTTTATTTGAGCTAGAGAAAAATCTCATCGCCACCCGCACAGAAAGTCACTGGATTAAATCTGTTTTACTCTTCATCCATTTCGCAATCAGTACAGCTTTGCAGAGCGATTTCGTGTTCAAAAACAATCGCGCCATTGCCTTCTGCCACAAGTTCAGCGATTTCATCCACGACTTCTTGCTCATCTTCCGCTTCTACTTGATTTGCCAGTTCTTCTTCTGAGTAACCGTAGAAATTCAGCAATAAGTAATCGCGCGCTTCTTCTTTAGTACAAGTTATGTTCACGGAAAGATCTGGCTCAACGTTGTCTTGTGCAATCAGCTCTGCCACTTGTGCTAATACATCCTCTTTCATTGCTGCCGTTAACCAGCCCAGATCCGTGCTTACTGTGGTTTTTTTACAGTCAAAACAAGGAAGTTGATGAAAGTAATATTGAAAATCAGTCATAGGTCATCTCTTCTTTGAGTGTTGAATAGCAGGATTATGCGCGATTTCTCGCAAAATACTATCTCAATATACCCAAAACATCACTTGACCTTACCCTAGGGTAAAGCTTTAAATTACGGCTAAGTTTTTCATTCAAGGCACAAAATGCGCTTATCTCCTCTTCGCATATTCTGGATCTCCATCATCAGCATGTTTACCATGCTGAGCTCCAGTATTGCTTCAAGCGCGCCTTTAATGACTTGGCAAATGATCAGTGCCTCCGTTCACCAATCTGAAGCTGAAGCACCTTCCGGTTGCGTGATGATGGATAGCAGCCAAATGTCTCACTCCATGCCGATGAGCCACTCCTCAATGGAGGAAAGTTCAAACCATTGCATGAGTGATGCTCCCTCGATCCATAACTGTTGTACCGCTGCATGCGTGAGTGTGTTCGCGTTTTTACCGCAAACCGCCTATAGCCTACCTGCACAATACCAACTGGCTTTGATTCCCTATGAATCCGCCAAATCCGTGGTGCAAAGGCAGCAATCCCTCTATCGACCTCCAATAGCTTAATTCAATCACAAATTCGTCGTGTCACTGTGCTCCTGTGAGCCGTGACGTGTGTTTTCACGTCTTTTTTGACGTGCAGATTGGATTAGAAAAAATGAAACCGAGCCTATTGGCGCTGTGTATCAGCGTTTCCGCTCTGGTCGTAACACCTGTGATGGCGCAGTCTTCTGCGACTTCTTCAGGGCAGTTACTGTCCCAAAGCGATCCTTTGACTCTGCTTATTGAACAAGCGCTCGCCAACGATGCAAGCCGTAAGCAGTTTTATGCCCAATCCCAAGCCATGCGAGAAACCGGCGTTGCCGCGACTACCCTCATGGACCCCAAACTCAAAGTCGGTTTTGGTGGTTTGCCGGTCGATAGCTTCAAATTTGATGAAGATGCGATGACCAATATTTCCGTTGGTTTAATGCAACAATTTGAGCGCGGCGATACCTTAGATTTGCAAGGCAAAAAAGCCTCACAACAAGCCGATGGTATGGCTTTGCAAGTCGAAAATCGGGAGCGCGAAGTCGCCAACGGTATCACTCAACTCTGGTTGGAGTTGGGTTATCAGCAACAGGCGGAACGTGTGTTGCGTGAAAATCAGCGCTTAATGCGCGAGCTAGAAAGCTTCATCAGCACCAACTACTCCATCGGTAAAAATGAAGCGCAAGATCTGCTGAATGCTCAACTGCAAGTCAGCCAGTTAGAAGAAAAACTGCAAGCGAACCAGCAAATGCAGCGTCGACTTCTCTCACAAATGTCCGAATGGTTGGGCAGTGAATGGCTCTCCAATCAAGTTCAGTTGAAAACCAGTAATCAGTTGGATTGGCAAAAGCTGGATGATTTGCTCGAAACCACGTCATCAGGCAAGTATTTCCCACTCTTGGCACAGCACCCTATGGTGCGTATGGCCGATGCCAATATTGCGGTGAACCAAACTCAAGTGGAATTGGCCGAGCAATCGTACACGCCACAATTTGGGGTGGAAGTGATGTACGCCTATCGCCAAGCCAACAACATGAAGGGAGAACCCGCTTCCGATCTGGTGAGCGCCTATTTAACGATGGACATCCCGTTATTTACGGGGAATCGCCAAGATCGCAACCATGCCGCTGCGCAATATCAAGTGGGGGCTGCCAAATCGCAAAAAGATCTGCTCCTTGCGCAGATGAATGCCAAGGTCAATGCCCTATTGGTTGACCGTACCAATCTTGAGCAACGCCTCGAACGTTACAAAACCACTTTGCTTGATCAAGCCAAAGCACGCACCAAAGCAGTGGAACGTGGCTATCAAAACAATACTTCGCAGTTCAATGATGTGATTACCGCCACTCGTGATGAACTGGCTGTCGAATTGGAATGGCAGCGCCTCATCACTGACTACAACCAAGTCAGCAGTAATTTAGCCATGTTGCTTGGCGGGTTTGATTACTCCGTCACCCAACCTGAACTGAATGCTGAATCTAGTCGTCGCTCATCTGCCAAGGAATAACCTCATGAAAATATTAAAAACCACAACCATTGCTTTACTGATTGGCGGCACTCTGGGCTTTGCGGCTAACCAATACTTCAATAGCCACGATATGAGTGCGATGGCTTCCACTGCAGACAGTAAAGGGGGGAATGAGCCACTTTATTGGGTTGCACCGATGGACCCGAATTACAAACGCGATAAACCGGGCAAATCACCGATGGGGATGGATTTGATCCCAGTTTATGCCGAAGATTTAGCGAGCCGTAATGACAAACCGGGCACAGTGAAAATCGATCCGGCGGTCGAAAATAATCTGGGCGTGAAAACGACACAGGTCGAACTCAGCAAATTGTCACCTCGTATTGAAACTGTAGGTTATATCGCGTTTGACGAAAGCCAACTTTGGCAAACCAACGTGCGCGTTTCCGGTTGGGTAGAAAAGCTCTACATCAACGCGGTGGGCGAGCAAGTGAAAAAAGGCGATGTGCTGTTTACCCTCTACTCTCCCGAGTTGGTAAAAGCACAAGAAGAGTTGTTGAACGCGGTGCGAACCGGTCGTGAGGGTCTGGTCAAAGGGGCAACCGAAAGGCTCAGCTCACTTGGCGTCGACCGTGAGCAGATCAATCAAGTGATTCGTCGTGGCAAAGCTTCCCAAACCATCGAAGTGAAAGCGTTAGCCAACGGCGTGATTGCCAGCCTGAATATTCGTGAAGGGGGATATTTATCTCCAGCGCAAGCCGTGATCAGCGCAGGCCCACTCAACGAAGTGTGGGTGGATGCCGAAGTGTTTGAGCGCCAAGCTCACTGGTTAAACAAAGGTAGCCAAGCCAGCATGACTTTGGATGCCCTTCCCGGCCAAGAGTGGCAAGGCAAAGTGGATTATGTTTACCCCATTCTTGACCCTAAAACGCGCACACTCAGAATGCGCCTGAAATTTGCCAACCCGAATGGCGAACTCAAGCCCAATATGTTTGCCAATATCACCTTGCAGCCAGTGAGTGATTCCAAAGTGCTTACGGTGCCGAAATCGGCCGTGATCCGCTCAGGTGGGATGACTCGTGTGGTACTGGCAGAAGGCGAAGGCAAATATCGCTCAGCGCGTATTGAAATTGGCCGCGAGGCGGATGACAAAATCGAAGTGCTGCAAGGCTTAACGCAAACCGATCGCATCGTCACCTCCGCGCATTTCATGCTCGATTCAGAATCAAGCCAAACGGCGGATCTTTCGCGCATCAATGGTGTTGAAACCCCAGCAGAAACTGCATGGGCCAAAGGTGAAATTACCGATGTGATGGCCAATCACGGCATGTTAACCATCAGCCATCAACCGGTTTCTCAATGGAATTGGCCTGCCATGACCATGAACTTCAATGTTGCTAAAAGCGTTGATCTGAGCGGACTGAAAAAAGGTCAGCCAATTGAGTTTGAAATGCAGAAAAACGACTCCGGCCAATATGAGATCATTGATGTTAAAGCCAGCGACTCGCAAATCGCGGCAGAAGTCTGGCTCAAAGGAGATATACAAACCTTAATGGCCGAGTTCGGCATGGTGACGCTATCACACCTCCCGGTTGCTGAATGGAGCTGGGATGCAGGTCAAATCAACTTTTCCGTGGGCGATAACATCAACCTTTCCGGCTTTGAAGAGGGCCAGAAAGTCCGATTTCTAGTGGCTAAAAATGGCTCTGAATATTCACTGAAACAACTGGAAGCCATCGGAGGTCAACAATGATCTCAGCCATTATTCGTTGGTCTCTCAACAACCGATTTCTCGTGCTCATCGCTACCCTTTTTCTCACCTTGGGTGGTCTTTATAGTGTGAAAATGACGCCGGTGGATGCGTTGCCGGACCTGTCGGATGTGCAAGTCATCATCAAAACTAGCTATCCCGGACAAGCACCGCAAGTGGTAGAAGATCAAGTCACCTACCCGCTGACGACCGCCATGTTAGCGGTGCCGGGGGCAGAAACCGTTCGCGGCTACTCGTTCTTTGGCGATTCGTACGTTTACATCATTTTCAATGATAAAACCGACATGTACTGGGCACGTTCGCGCGTGTTGGAATATTTAAGCCAAGTTGCCCCAAAACTGCCTGCCAATGCTAAACCGACATTGGGCCCAGATGCCACTGGGGTGGGCTGGATTTACAGCTATGTGTTGCAAGATAAAACCGGCAAGCATGATTTAGCCCAACTCAGAAGCCTGCAAGATTGGTTCTTAAAATACGAACTGCAAACGGTGGAAGGAGTTTCGGAAATCGCGACCGTTGGCGGCATGGTCAAGCAGTATCAAGTGCAGATCGATCCGGCAAAACTGCGCGCGTACAACCTGACTTTGCAGCAAGTCAACATGGCGATCCAAAACGGTAACCAAGAAACCGGCGCATCAGTTATTGAGGTCGCCGAAGCGGAGCACATGGTGCGCACCACGGGTTACTTAACCAGCATTGAAGATATTCAATCACTGCCACTTAAAGTGACCGATAAAGGCACACCACTGCTGCTGGGCGATATTGCTGACATCAACATCGGTCCACAAATGCGCCGTGGCATTTCCGAGTTTAACGGCGAAGGTGAAGCGGTAGGCGGCGTCATCGTGATGCGTTTTGGTGAAAACGCCAGTCAGGTGATCGACAACGTCAAAGCCAAGTTGGCAGAACTGCAACGCAGCTTGCCGGAAGGGGTAGAAATCGTCTCCACCTATGATCGCTCAACGTTAATCAATGCTGCGGTTGAGAACCTTTGGAAGAAGCTGGCGGAAGAGTTCATCGTCGTAGCGATTGTCTGCGCGCTGTTTCTGTTCCACATCCGTTCTTCCTTGGTGATCGCGCTGAGTCTGCCTGTCGGCATTCTTTCCGCCTTTATCGTTATGCATTGGCAAGGTATCAACGCCAACATCATGTCACTGGGGGGGATTGCGATTGCGATCGGTGCGATGGTGGATGGTGCGATCGTGATGATCGAAAACGTTCACAAGCATATTGAGCGAACGCCACTCACGGACAAAAACCGCTGGCAAGTGATTGGCAAAGCGGCAGAAGAAGTCGGCGCGCCACTGTTTTTCTCGTTGCTGATCATCACCTTAAGCTTTGTGCCTGTGTTTGCTCTGGAGGGGCAAGAAGGGAAAATGTTCTCTCCCCTCGCCTTCACCAAAACCTACGCGATGGCGGCGGCAGCAGGTCTAGCCATTACTTTAGTGCCGGTACTGATGGGGTATTTCATCCGCGGGAAAGTGCTTTCAGAGCATAAAAACCCAGTCAACCGTGGTTTAGTTGCTCTGTATCGCCCGCTTTTGAACCTCAGCCTGAAATACCCTAAGTCAATGATTGTGTTGGCCTTGGGTTTGATGGTGTCGGCTTATTACCCCACCAGTCAACTCGGCAGTGAGTTTATTCCACCACTGGATGAAGGCGATTTGATGTACATGCCTACCAGTTATCCGGGCATCTCGGTAGGTAAAGCGCGTGAGTTGCTGCAACAAACCAATAAGCTGATCAAAACTGTGCCGGAAGTACAAACGGTATGGGGAAAAATTGGCCGTGCGGATTCCGCCACCGACCCTGCGCCGCTCACCATGATTGAAACGGTTATTCAGTTAAAGCCTCGTGATCAATGGCGTGAAGGTGTCACCACCGAATCGCTGCGTAAGGAGTTTGATAATCTGGTGCAGTTCCCCGGCTTAACCAACGCTTGGGTCATGCCGATTAAAACACGTATCGACATGCTTGCGACTGGCATTAAGACGCCCATCGGGATCAAAATCTCAGGCCCAGAGCTGAAGGAGATTGAAAAAATTGGCGCGCAACTTGAACCGATCCTGAAAGGTGTTCAAGGCACCGCATCGGTTTACGCTGAACGTGTGGCAGGTGGACGCTACGTGACCATCGATATCAAACGCCGCGCCGCCGCACGTTATGGCTTGAGCATTAAAGATGTGCAGCAAGTCATCTCCACTGCTGTCGGTGGTATGAATGTGGGTGAAACCATTGAAGGACTGGAGCGTTACCCAATCAACGTTCGCTACCCGCAAGATTACCGTGATTCGGTGGTGAAACTGCAAAACTTACCGCTCGTCACTCCGAACGGTGCGCGTATTGCGCTAGCCGATGTTGCCGACATTCGCTATGAAGATGGCCCACCGATGATCAAAACCGAAAACGCACGCCCAAATGGCTGGGTGTTTGTGGATATTGATGGTCGCGATCTGGGGACTTACGTGCAAGAAGCACAGCAAACTGTCGCAGAACAATTAGTTCTGCCTGCTGGTTATGCGCTGACTTGGTCTGGTCAGTATGAATACATGGAACGCGCCAAAGATCGTTTAAGTGTCGTGGTGCCAATCACGCTCGCCATCATCATGCTGCTGCTTTACTTCAGCTTCCGACGCGTGGGTGAAGTGCTGATCATCATGGCGACACTTCCCCTCGCTATGGTCGGTGGCCTGTGGTTAATGCATTACCTAAACTATAACTTATCGATTGCAGTTGGCGTTGGCTTCATTGCCCTTGCTGGGGTTGCCGTTGAAATTGGCGTGATCATGTTGGTTTACCTCAACCAAGCATGGCACTACAAAAAGTTGGATGCCGAAGAGAATCATCAGCCACTGAGCATGAAAGATCTCACTGAGGCTATTCGTGAAGGGGCCGGTTTACGCGTGCGCCCAGTCATGATGACGGTTCTGACGGTGATCATTGGCCTTATCCCCATTATGTATGGCGAAGGTACAGGATCGGAGGTGATGCAACGCATCGCAGCCCCAATGATTGGCGGCATGGCATCCGCACTCTTGCTGACTCTGCTCGTGTTGCCCGCCATTTTCAAACTCTGGAAAAGCAAAGAGCTTCCAAAACACTAAGATCGCGGGGCAAACCGCCCCGCTCAATAACGTAAAAATCAAACAAAACGAAACCCAAAAAAGGAACATGACAATGATGAAGAAAACACTGCTTGCGATGGCACTGACTTTCACCGCAACCACCACTTTTGCTAACACCATGGATCACTCCAAGATGGATCATGGCAACATGGGCAAAACCGAGATGAGTGGCAAAATGGACCACAGCATGATGAACATGGATCACTCTCAGATGATGGGCATGGAAGGCATGTCTGATGTGGGAATGCCAGCACCGGGCGCGAAAGCAAACAAAGTGGTACACGTGATTTTGAGTGATGACATGAAGATCACGTTCAAGAAAGACGTTACCATTGAGCCTAACGATGTGGTTCAGTTTGTGGTGATGAACACAGGCAAAATCGATCACGAATTTTCGATTGGTTCAGCCGCGGAGCAACTGAAACACCGTGAAATGATGCGTCAAATGGGTAACCATGAACACGACAGCGGCAGCACTGTCACCGTAAAACCGGGCAAAGCCAAAGAGCTGTTATGGCATTTCCAAGGTGACAACAAAGTGGAATTTGCTTGTAACATCCCGGGGCATGCTGAAGCGGGTATGGTGAAAAGTGTAGAGCTGTGATCTAAATATGCTCATTGACACTATCGCACTAAGTAAATTTTAACTTCAAGCCTCAGAGTAGCAGCTCCCCCTGCTACTCTCTCTTCACATTCACAAATGATTTCGTGTGTATTTTCCCTTACTTTTTCTCGTTACCTTTTCATACATTTACGTAAATTTACTCACACACCGTTCACAAAACCGTCAAATCGCCCATAATAGCCATGACCTTATGAAACCTATGGAATTAGATTATGGATAACACAAAAACTTACTCAAAAACGTCAATCGCGATGCATTGGATAATTGGTTTAGCATTCATCGGCGTATTTATTGTCGGGGCATATATGGCCGATTTGCCACGAGGGCCAGAAAAAATGGAGTTAATTGCCCTACATAAATCGTTTGGAGTCATCGTACTTCTCGCTGCTTTAACACGCGTCATTTGGCGTATCCGCGAGGGGGCTATTCCACCCGCCTCTGTGATGCCGGCATGGCAGGAAAAAATGGCTAAAGCCGTACATGGTTTACTACTGCTTGCCACACTAGCAATACCACTTTCAGGCATTACCATGAATATTGCCGGTGGACGTGCGCTCGATGTGTTTGGTTATACGCTCGTTGCGGCTGGTGAAAAAGTAGTTTGGTTACAAGAGCTCGGTTCAACAATCCACAAAACTGCACCGCCCATCATTATCGCGATTGTCGTATTGCATATAGTGGCAGTGATCAAACACCAAGTTATTGATAAAGATTCAACCATGGCACGCATGCTGGGCCGTGGTTAACCATACCTAAAAACAAACAAATCCGAGCGCACTACGCGCTCGGATTTGTTTGTATAGCTCATTGTTTATCGAATGTTACCGATGCAGAAGTCCTTCCTAACTTGCTCAAGCAAACACGCCGAAGAATTATCAAGATATCTGGTGATGGCGCTTATGACACAAGGGATTGCCACGATGCCATACGGTTCAAGCGAGCTATTCCACTCATCCCTCCTAGAGAAGGGGCTGCCTTCTGGGAGAATGGTCACCCTAGAAATTTAGCGGTAGGTTGCCAGAAGCTCTACGGGTCCAACAATAAGTGGAAAAAGCGGTACGGCTATCATAAACGCTCACTATCAGAGACAGCAATGTATCGAGTGAAGCAGTTGTTAGGTGGGCGATTAAGTCTGAGAAACAACAATGCTCAGGTTGGTGAAACTTACGCCATGATTAAAGCGCTGAACAAGCTTACAGGGCTTGGTATGCCTGAAACACAGTGTGTTGTATAAGAACTACTCAATTGCAGGTATTTTGGTTCTCTGACCGAATTACGCAACAAAGCCTGAAATACAAACTATTCAGTTCTTTTGAATGGTAGGGAAAAATAAAGGCGAGCCAATGGCTCGCCTTTTATTAAGATATTGCAGAGATGATTACAGCAGCGCAACGGATTGCTGAGCAATCACGAATTCTTCATTAGTTGGAATCACCATAGCCACTGCGTTAAGCAATTCAGATTTAGCAATGATGCCGGCGTTACCAAAGCGAGCGGCTTCGTTGCCTTTTTCATCTTCCACGAAACCAAGCAGCTTCAGGTTGCTTAGAATTTCGCGGCGAATCGGCAGCGAGTTTTCACCAATGCCACCGGTGAAGATGATAGCATCCAGATGCTCTAGCGGGATCAAGTAAGAACCGATGTATTTCGCAACACGGTAGGTAAACACTTCAAACGCCAGTTTCGCCCCTTCGTGACCGTTTTCCATCGCTTCCAAAATACCGCGAGCATCAGAAGTGAGGCCGGATACACCCAAGAAACCTGATTTCTTGTTCAGGGTTTCAAATACTTTCTCTTGGCTCCAGCCTTTTTTCATCAAAAATTCAATGATACCTGGGTCTAGATCGCCTGAACGTGTGCCCATCATCAGACCCGCCAATGGGGTGAAGCCCATTGAGGTATCCACTGATTGACCGTTGCTGATCGCACAGACTGAAGCACCGTTGCCCAGATGAACCGAAATGAAGCTGGCTTGCTCAATCGGTTTGTTGAGCATCTTGGCAGCTTCACGGCTTACATAGTAGTGGCTAGTGCCGTGGAAACCGTAGCGGCGGATACCGTATTGTTTGTACAGTTCATGAGAGATAGCACCAGTGAATGCCTTTTTCGGCATGGTTTGGTGGAAGGCGGTATCAAACACAGCAAACTGTGGCAAGCTTGGGAAAGCGGCCATAGCAGCTTGGATACCGATTGCACCGGCTGGGTTGTGGAGCGGAGCAAGATCGGACAAGCTTTCGATTTCTGCCAGTACTTCTTCATCAATACGAACGGTTGAAGTGAATTTCTCACCGCCATGCACAATACGGTGTCCTACCGCTACTAAGTCTTGAGCAAAGCCCAAGCTTTCCATTAAGCCCACAATGCGGTTGATCGCATGTTGGTGATGATTATCGGCAGCGGTAATCGCTTCCTCCGTTTTTTCACCTTGGTATTTCCAACTGATCACTGCTTCAGGCAGGCCGAAGCACTCGCCGAGGCCTGAGATCAGAGCGTCCCCCGTTTGGGAATCAATCACTGCAAATTTCAATGATGAGCTACCAGAGTTTATGACCAACACATACGAGTTCGACATGGGGGCTGTATCCTGTTTCAGACGTTAAAGGGAAGCATTTTTGCTTCGTCATTATAGAACTAGCATTATTCAATATTTTTTTAATCTTTCAACTTTGTTTTAGTTTTTTGTGCAATAGAAACGTTTTTTTGTTGATCTTAAGCAAGAACCGATTTCTTTTTAGCCGAGAAATATTTCAATTTTTAATGAAAGAAAACAGCGTTCGTCAACGACCACGAACGCTGATGCAGTAAGGGATGAATGCCGAAAGGCAACCTGATGCTTAGTGACTATGCAAACGGTATCGCTTGCCAATCGAGCGTGATCGATTCACGGCGTGAAAACATATCGATGTGTGCGTTGATCACCGCTTGCTGAGCAGCCACTTTTTGTTCACTTTCTCCCTGACACACAAAGGTGAGTGTATGGCTTTGCTCACAAATGGTTAAAGTGGTGATACCCGCGGGGAATTCAACTCGCCCATGAGCTTCATCCCATGTTGCTGGAACTTTGCGGGCAAAATGACGGCATAAAGTCACCAAGTATTTGGCAACATGTTCGGATTGTAAGATAGCTTTTGATTGGTATGGCATAGAATTTTTCCAGTGCAAAAGCCCGCACAATGCGGGCTTGATAGTATGGGTGAGATATTAGAATTGGTAAGCGGCAGACAACTTGTAGCTACGGCCCGGCTCGTAATCATCGGCCACAAAGCTTCTCGCTAAGCCAATACGTGATGCATGAGAAACATAGAGCTCATCAAACACGTTATCCACGCCGAAAGTCAGGACAAGATTGGGGACTGAGTATGGCGTCCACTGCGCATAGAGGTTGTGTACGTCATAGCCTTCTTTCTTGTCTGAACCTGCAACCACGTTGTCTTCATCCAATACCACAATCGACGTCCAGCCAAACAGGGTATCGAACGAATCGGCTTGGTAACCAAGCGTCAGTGCAAGGCTATCACCCATGTCGGCACTTGAACCCACCGAGTTGAGCATTGGACCACCGTTAGTGACATCATCCGCATCCGAGCGAGCGTAAGAGAATTTGGCACTTGCGGCTTGATACGCGTATGTCGTGCTCAGCTCGAAGCCTTTGATTTCCATATCCCCCACATTGCTGATCAGGTAGCTGTTATTGGTGCGGATATGATCATCGATTTTGGTGTTGAACAGGGTGAAGTTAGCGCCAACAAAATGCTCACCAAACTTCTTATCAAAGCGCACACCACCTTGAGTATTCAGGCCCGTTTCCGCTTTGATATTGTCATCTAAACGGGCAACATCTTGATAGCGAACGAAGGTTTCCAGTAACTCAGGGCCTTTAAACAGCGAGCGGGCGTTGGCAAACAGTGTCCAATCGCTGTTCACATCCCATTCCGTGCCCAGTGACCAAGTCAGTTCATCGAAATCTTTACTTCCCGTCATGGCTTTACGTTTGAAATCATCAAAACGTAGGCCAGCGGTGACTGACCAAGCCTCGGTGACATACAGTTTGTTCTCGGCAAACAATGCGGTGGAAATGGCCGATTCTTCCATAAATGGCGTGCTGCCATAAGTGGCTTTGCTGGTTTGATCGATGTAATCCAAACCATACGTCACCTGGTTGCGAAACTCGACCAGTTCATAATCTGACTGGAATAGCGCATTCGCGCCCACGTTACGGTTGGTTGCCGTATTGTGAGAAACACGGTTACCCGGCCAAGCGCCAGCCATCACGGTTTCATCACGATCAATTTCGGTTTGGCTGCTGTATAGGGTGACTTTACCGCGATGCTGATCTTGCTTCAGTTCATATGAGCCAGTAATGGTATCGCGATCGTAACGGGTTGGAATCAGGCGATTTTTGGTCAAACCTTCGTTCGCGGTGCCCGCCATGTCAGGGCGTGGTGAATAATCCCCTTTGTCACGATACACATCATAAGAGAGTTGGAAACGGTGACCGTCTGCCGGTTCAAAACCCACTTTTGCCAATACGTTGTAGGTATCACCCGCAACACCGAAGGTTTCTTTGCCTGAACCATCCTCAAAATTGTCACGTGAAATGCCTTGACCGTACACCATGGCATCCACGGTTTCGCTCAATTGGCCGTAAACGGTCAGCGAACCTTGTTGGCTATCGTTAGAGGCATAGCCGCCAAAAATGCGTGCACCAAACTGCTCGTCGCCCACCAGCAGGTCCTTAGCGTTTTTGGTTTCAAAATACACCGCACCGCCTAACCCATTTTGAGTGACCGAGTTGTTGCCCACCTGAACATCCGCCGATTTCAAAATGTCTGGGTTCAAGGTTAAATTGCCGATGTGGTGGAACATGTTGGCGTGCTGTGAAGCCCCATCCAGACGAATGTCCAGATCGGTTTCACCAAAGCCACGAATATTGATGCGCTGGTTGACCGAGTGCGTTCCGCCTACATCTACCCCCGGAATATCACGCAGCAAATCGGACATATGATCCGCTTGCTTAAGTGACAAATCATCCGTGGTCAGTGATTCCGAACTGCTCGATACTTTTGTGCCCCACACCACTACGTTTTCCTGCTCTGGCGTGGTGTACTGCTCAGGTGTCGCTTTCTGCTCAGCAACCGCGTTGGCTGACATCGCTGCGGTCATCGCAAGCCATAACGCAGACTTCTTGCAAATATCCATACTAACTCAATTCCCAAAAATACAAATGATAACAATTCGCATATATGTTAAATTGAGCCGAACCGATAGAGAAGTTGAATCCGTTATGCAAAATCGCACATCAGTTATGGGAAATGCGCAAAGACAGAATCCAGCGATGCCCAAGCGGCAAGCTGTCACTTTGGCGTGCCATGTCGTCAAAGAAAATGATGAGCAAATTGTTGCTCAACACCTGAATAAGCCTGTGATGGCTCAAGGTCGATTTATTGAGTACGCCAGCCCAAGTGGTTTTATTCTGCATGGTGGCTGTAGCCTTGAGCTGACGGATTGCGATGTGATGACCACCAGCTCACCGGCATTGGTTATCACCTTACTGTTGGAAGGAACGCTGCAATTTGCCTATGACGATCTCAAGTTTGACTTGTGTGCCAACGATGGGCCTCAAGCCTTGATGGTGAACTTGCGACAACCTTGTATTTTCCATCGTCGCCTGCACCAAGGTATGCAGGTGCGAAAACTCAACATCATCCTGAGTCCCGATAAACTACAGAAATTCGCGACTCAAGATTGCCCGTTATTGAACTTTATTCAGCAAGATAAAGCGTTCGCTCGTTTGTCGCTTTCCGATCTTGGCTGGCAGAAGGTCGAAGAGGTGCTGAAAACGCCAGCTTCGCCGACATTGAGTCAGCATATCGAGCGTGAGGCACTGACTTGGAATTTGATTCATGAAGCCATACTGCAATGCTCCGGACACGAAACGGCACCCGCTCACATCCACGATGCGCAAACGGAAAGCGTGATTAACGAGTTGCTACGCTATATCGATCAGCATTTGCGTGAGGAGATTTGTTTGAACCAGCTCGCCGAACAGCATGCGATGAGCGTGTCCAACTTGCAGCGCAAGTTCAAATCTCGGCTAAACATGACGCTGGCTCACTACATTCGTCATCGACGTTTGCAAATGGCTCGCCAACAATTAGAGCGTGGGTTAGTGACGATTACCGAAGCGGCTTATGAAGCGGGTTACCTTCACCCTTCTAACTTTACTGCCGCATTTAAAAAAGCCTTTGGTATCTCTCCGCAGGCTTTTGTGGAATTAAAACAGGCTGGGTAACATCTATTACTCCGGTAAAGTATAAAGACACAAGCGCTGGCCTTGCATCTCAATCACATTAAACGGCGTTTCGTAGATTTCACTCAGCACTTCGGATTGGATCACCTCTGGTACAGAACCGGTTGCTACCACTTCCCCTTTTTTCAGCGCAACGATTTTGTCGGCGTAGCAAGAGGCAAAGTTAATATCGTGGATCACCACCACTACGGCTTTATTCAACTCGTGAGCTAAACGGCGCAGCGTGGACATGATTTGCAGCGAGTGCTTAATATCCAGATTGTTTAATGGCTCATCGAGGAACACATAATCCGTATCTTGCGCCATCACCATAGCAATAAACGCCAGTTGGCGCTGGCCGCCACTCAATTCATCCAAATATTGATGTTGAATGGTTTCTAGGTCGAGGTACTCAATCGCTTGGTTGATGATCTGTTCATCTTGCGCAGTCAATTTCCCTTGGCTGTAAGGGAAGCGGCCAAAAGCCGTCAGTTCACGTACCGTAAAACGCATATTGAGCACATTCGATTGACGCAAGACTGCCAATTTTTGAGCCAGCGCTTTGGTATTCCAATCCACCAATTCACGCTGTTCAATCCACACTTTTCCGGCATCACGGTTGACCAAACGGCTCGCCATGGAAAGCAGGGTACTTTTACCTGCCCCATTCGGGCCGATAATCGCCGTCACTTGCCCTTTGTCAAACTGGGCACTGGCATCATTCACCACGCGCTTAGTGCCAAAATGTTTGGTGAGTTTTTCCAGTTGAATCATAGCTAAACCACTTTATTGCGAAGTAACAGCGAGAGGAAATAGATCCCGCCGATAAAATTGATCACCACACTCAAGGTAGTGCCGAAATGGAACACTTTTTCGATCACCCACTGCCCTGCGAGCAGAGCACATACCGACATGGCAGAAACCGCGATCAGCAAAGTGGAATGGCGATAAGAATGGAACCATTCACGAGTCAGATTCGTCACCAGCAAACCGAAGAACAGGATCGGCCCCACTAAGGCGGTGGAGATCGAAATCAGCAGCGCACTCAGCAACATCACATTACACGTCACCTTGTGTACATCAACCCCAAGGCTCAACGCATTGTCCTGATCCAGCCAAAACACATCGAGCACGCGGTGTAAGCGATACAAAAACACACAGGCCAATAACAGCAATGGGGACACCACATACACCAGCTTGGTGTTGACGTTATTAAAGCTCGCAAACATATTGGCTTGCACTGAGGCAAAATCGTTCGGATCCATCAACATCACAAAGAAAGAGGCGATGTTAGAAAAGAGCTGCCCCAAGATGACACCCAGCAATAAAAGCACGATCAAGTTGCGATGCCCACTTCGGAAATAAAAGGCATACAACAAGGTAGAAAAGCTCAGCATTGCGGCAACAGAAAGTGAGAAATTCCAATACACATTCATCGCAATACTGCTCATGCCTCCAAACAGCACCACCACCAGCACTTGGGTAAACATGTACAAGGAGTCAAATCCCATGATGCTCGGCGTGAGAATTCGGTTATGCGTGATGGTTTGAAACGCCAATGAAGATTGCGCGATCGCAATGCCCGCAAACACCATCGCCAGCACTTTCGGCACACGGCGTGACAAAAAATACTGATAGTTATCGGCATTCAACCCAACGCCAATAAACAGCGCGGCAAAGACACACGAAACGGCGATCAGCAGCAGTAGTTTGGTTCTATCCTGCATTACGCTGCCCTCGCAAAATCAGAGCAATAAACACCGAACCACCCAAAATACTGATGATCATGGAAATCGACACTTCATAAGGGAAAATGATCACTCGCCCCACCAAATCACACAGCAAGACAAACAACGCACCAAAGATGGCGGTGAGCGGAATATTTTTACGCAGGCTATCGCCGTAATACTGGCTGACCAAATTCGGCACGATTAACCCCAAGAAAGGTAACTGACCGACAATCATCACCACGGTCGCCGACATCACCGACACCAATGCCACACCGATGATCATCACTTGTTGATATTTCAGGCCAAGGTTGGTCGCAAAATCTTTCCCCATTCCGACAGCGGAAATCCGTGCGGCATACAGGTAACTAAAAATCGCCACCGGAATTGCCAAATAGAGCAATTCAAAATCACCTTTAAGCAAGTTGGCAAAATTAGCCACAGCCCAACCGGAAAGGTTTTGGATCGCATCGTATTTGTAGGCGATGAAGGTCGCGAGAGAATCAATCACATTGCCAAAAATGATGCCGATTAACGGCACAAAAATGACGTTTTTAAACTGAATACGTTGGATAAAAAACACAAACACTAAGGTGCCCAACATGGCGACACCAAAAATCAGCCATAAATTATCGCCATGACCAAACAACACGAGGCTCAGCACATAACCGAGCATGGCACATTCAACGGTGCCAGAGGTGGAAGGAGCGGCAAATCGGTTTTGGCTGATTTGCTGCATGATAAGACCGGCAATACTTAAACCCGCGCCTGACAGGAGAATGGCCAATAATCTTGGTACTCGACTGGTCAGCAGCAACTGCCAAGCGGCAGCATCACCTTGAATCAAACTGGCGAGCGGTAAATGCCCCACGCCAACAAACAGTGAACAAAAGCTCATCACGCCTAAAACAAGCAATAACTTTTTCAAAGCTAACCTCAGCTTGTCAACCAGAGGAGGGTTTCCCCTCCTCCGCATCTACTACTGCATACCGACCGATGTTTTCATATCGGCAACCATCTGCTCTGTGGCTTTCACTCCAGCAATTGCGATGTACCAAGCAGTAACATCAAGATAAGCAATATGGCCGTTTTTGTACGCTGTGGTCGCTTTTACCAGATCGTTTTCAAACGTTTGACGGATATTCGATTCTGCTTTGCTGACGACCTTATCACGGTCAACCACCAGCAAGGTTTTCGGGTTATGTTCACGGATGTACTCAAAAGAGATCAGATCACCATGACTGCTCTCTTTGCTCACAGGCACGGTCTCGCTAAAACCAAAATCTTTGTACACAGAAGAGAAACGCGAATTCGCACCAAACGTCGTCAGGTTGCCGCCTGAGCTCATCACCAACATGGCATCACTCTTGTTGTGTTGGTTGTATTGCATGATCGATTTAAATTGCGCGTCAACTTGCTCAATTTTGGCTTCTACCGCAGATTCAATCGCAAACACTTTGCCTAAGTTGCGCCACTGCTGTTGGGTACTTTGCCAATAGCCTTGGTCAGCTTCTGCGGCAAAAACGATGGTTGGTGCGATTTTCGATAGCTCGTCGTAGCTCTTTGACGCACGAGGACCAATGATGATCAGATCCGGCTTTTGGGTATAAATGGTTTCAAAATCCGGTTCAAACAGCGAACCCGCTTTCGGGTATTGGTCACTTTTGTATTTCGCTAGATACTCTGGCATACCATCAAAATTGGATATCGCAACAGGTTCAATACCAAAACTGTCCATTGCGTCCAAAGCGCCAACGCCGATCACCACCACACGTTGTGGCTTCTGCTCTAGCGTTGTTTTCCCTAAACGGTGTTCAATCGTGACAGTTTCGGCTTGTACTGCAAACGAAGCCAGCAATCCTAAAGTAGCCCAATGAAAAAGAGGTTTCATATGTTTCTTCCGATCATGGTTAAAAATACAAAGCGAATAGTTTTGATACTTATTCTCATTAATTGACGGTACTATAATCAAAACCATCGTGACAATGCAACCGTTGAGAAATGAGAGAAACAACAAAACCCTAGCCAATTCAGAAGAATGGCCAGAGTTTGTACAATTAAATGTGTGGGAAAGGTTTTAAATAGTGTATTGCTGGCAATCAGAGCCGAAAACGTGGGTAATGGTTTGTGGTTCAACCAATTGCCAATTTGGACAGGCATCCAGTGGTTCAGACGCCAGAATAATGCCATCCTGCCACGGTTTTCGGTAAACCGTTGGTGGCTGACCGTCGCTGCTATAACGCACTAACCAAAACTGCTCTCCATCCGAAATGCAGATCGAAGCTTTAAACGGCAACACCACACCTTTTGAGCTCAGCAAATCTTCGATCTCCCCTACGGTTAAGCGAATTGCTTCAATTGGGCTACGCTCCAAACCATGTTTGAGCATCAATAAAAAGATCAATTCGCTGTCTGTTGTCCCTGTCCGCCGGATATACAAATGCTCGGGCAGAGAACGCTCCAATTCATATTTCACCGCACAATAATCACCGATTTGGCCGTTGTGTAAAAACATCCAATGGTTATAGATAAAGGGGTGACAATTCGAGCGGGAAACTTGCGTGCCCGTAGAAGAACGAACATGCGCCATAAAACGATGCGAACGAATATGATGTGCCAGTGAGCGGAGATTCTCATCACCCCACGCGGGCAACACTTCGTGGAAACGCCCCGGCGTACTACGTTCTGTGTACCAACCTAACCCAAAGCCATCCGCGTTGACACGGGTGACGGCTTTGCGCGCTTCCAAACTTTGATGAACTAATGAATGTTCTGGTTGATAAACTAACTGCTCTAAATAGATGGGGCTTCCTTGATAAGCCAGCCAGCGACACATAACCACGTCCTGTAAAAAATACTACTGATTTCAATAAAGCATGTTTAGTTACAGTGCGCAATACGGGAAGAAAAATATTACCCAACGTCAATTTAAACGCTGACGCGATAAGGCTTATGGCCGATTTCTCTACCGCGTTCAACGGCTCACTGTATGGAACAGAACACCGCACGACCGATGCACTTTTCCCGATCGCATCGGTGTTATTCAGTGCGGAGCCCACTGCGATTGCGTGGTATAAGTGCGCCCACTCATTATTGAAGCAAGATCAAATTCCTGATCATTACCTCTAACTCTGTAACTTGAAAATATTCAGCATATTACTTCTCTTTCAATAAAGATTAATGATAGCTGTTATCCGATATTATTCAGCATTTACATAATCCGCATAGCAGTTATAGCATTTTATATCGATATAGATATCATTATTAATGTAAAATAGACGCATATTTAATTGTCTTATTTATAATTAAACTCCATTTCCATTTGTTTACCAAAACTGTTGTAAATGTGATTTTATTTAAAAGCTACAATAATTCACACTTGCTATGAATTTACGACAATCATAAATTGTTACAAATGTTTTACATATGGATATGTATTATGCATCGTTTATTCTGGCTCTGGGCTGCATGCCAATCGAGCATGCTGTTTGCCAATGTTCTCCCTAATGATGAAAAGCTGATTGAATCCCTTATTGAGCAAGGTGTTATCTGTGATGGACTTTCTTACGAACAACAGCAGAAAGCCCTTTCGCTTTATCTACAACAGAAGTTCAGCAAGAAGAACATTAATACACCTTCGAATGAAACTCCTTCCTCAATTAATGAGGAAAATACAAATAAAAATAGCGCATTAAAACAACACTGTATTAATCCAGACACGGAGTAATCTCACCCTAATTGGTTAACTGAATTAATTCGGTTAGCTATGTCACACCTTAAATAAGGAAATATTAAGGAAATAAAATGAAAACAATCAGAAAAACGCTATTAGCTGCCGCTGTAGCGACCTGTTTTAGTAGTGGTTTATATGCTCAAACACCCGTTGACTTAGGCGTGGTGAATGAGGACAAATTAATTGAAATGTTAATTCGTACTGGGCAAATTCCAGCGGATGCTTCTGACAGTGATAAACGGATTGCATTAGAGCAATATTTGGATAACAAAATTCGCTCAGGCTTTAAAGGCGATGCGCAATTTGGCAAGAAAGCACTTGAGAAGCGAGCCAAAATTCTCAAAGTGATTGATAAGCAAAAAGGCCCGCACAAAGCACGCGTGTTCGCCTTGGATGTAAGCCAAAAACGCACCGATAAAGTGTTGGCTTTGTTGATTGATTTCCCAGACTTACCATGGGATGACAACCGCCTCACCAAAGAGCATACCGAAATGCTCTACGAGCGCTATGAGCCTTCTCACTATCAAGACTTACTGTTTTCCGATAAAGGTTACACCGGACCCAATGGTGAAAACTTCATCTCGATGCGTCAGTACTACGAAAGCGAGTCTGGCAACACTTATGGCGTGTCGGGCCAAGCCGCTGGTTGGTATCGTGCGTCAAAAAATGCCGCCTACTATGGGGGCAATTCACCCACGACAAACAACGATCAACACGCACAAGAGTTAGTGCGTGAAGCTCTCGACCAGTTAGCACGCGACCCTAATATCAACCTTGCCGATTACGACATCGAAGATCGTTACGACTACAACGGTAACGGTAACTTCCGTGAACCTGATGGGGTTATCGATCACTTGATGATTTTCCATGCATCGGTCGGTGAAGAAGCCGGCGGAGGCGTGTTAGGGGCGGATGCGATTTGGTCACACCGTTTTAACCTCGGCCGATACCATGTACTTCAAGGCACTCAAAGTAATGTTCCTGGACGCTTTGGCGGACAATACGCTGCGTTTGATTACACCATCCAACCGATTGATGCTGCAGCTGGGGTTTGTGCCCACGAATATGGCCATGACTTAGGCCTACCCGATGAGTACGACACCCAATACACAGGCGCTGGTGAACCAGTATCCTACTGGTCAATCATGTCTTCCGGTAGCTGGGCAGGAAAAATTGGCGGAACACAACCCACCGCATTCAGTTCTTGGTCAAAACAGTTTTTACAAAACGCGATCGGCGGTCGCTGGATTAATGATGAACAACTGTCGATCGATGAACTGGAAGCCAAACCTCGGGTAATGACACTGTTCCAAACCACGGACAACACTCGCCCCAACATGGTGAAAGTCACTCTGCCGCTCAAACGTGTTGAGGGGATAAAACCCGCGGAAGGCGAGTTTTCATTCTATTCCAATCGTGGCGATGATTTGAAAAACCGCATGAGCCGTCAGCTAACGATCCCTGCTGGTAGCAACGCGACACTGCGCTTTAAGGCATGGTTCCAGATTGAGCAAGATTACGACTATGCCCGCGTGCTGATTAACGGCCAACAAATTGCAGGCAACATCACCACCTTGGACGATCCGTATAATACAGGTTTAGTGCCTGCCATTTCCGGTGACTCTTCTGGATGGGTGGATGCGCAGTTTGATCTTTCCGCATGGGCAGGACAAACCGTTGAACTGGCGTTTGATTACGTGACCGATGGCGGCCTCGCTATGGAAGGTCTGTATGTGGATGACCTACGTCTTGATGTGGATGGTAGCGAAAGTCTGATTGATAACGCTGAAGGTGAATCCAGCTTTGCGTTCAATGGTTTTACCAAAAACGGCGGCTTCCATGAAGCTAACCATTACTACTTGCTGCAATGGCGTAGCCACAATGACGTTGACCAAGGTTTAGCAAATTTGAAACGCTTTGGGCAATTAATGTCGTTCGAACCGGGTTTATTGGTGTGGTATGTGGATGAATCCTACGCAGATAACTGGGTTGGCAAACATCCCGGTGAAGGCTGGCTAGGCGTTGTCGATGCCGACCAAAATGCTTTGGTGTGGTCGAAAACGGGTGAAGCCGCGCAAACTCGCTTCCAAGTACGTGATGCCGCTTTCTCTCTGTTTGATCAAGCGCCACTGAAACTGGTCACTACCGATGGCAATACACTGGAAGATGTTAACTTAACGGGTAACGCTTCCTTCTCAGATGATCAAGATTACAGCTCACCACAAGCGCCAGATTCTGGCCGCAAAGTGATGCCATTTGGCTTGAAGATCGATTTGCTCTCACAAAGTAAAGAGAATGAATACGGTGTTGTGCGTTTGTCTAAAGCTACCACAGAAAACATCGCGCCCGTTGCTCGTTTTGAACTGAAAGTGGAAGGGCTAAACGTCACTTCGCAAAACACCAGCAGTGATAGTGATGGCAGCATCGTTAGCTACTTGTGGGACTTTGGTAATCACGAAACCAGTACCGAAGCAGCTCCCACTTGGTCGTATGCGAAAGCGGGCACTTATCAAGTCACTCTCACGGTGACCGATGATAAAGGAGCAACGGACACTCATCACCAAACCATCAAGGTAGAAAAACCGAATATGGCCCCCAAAGCCAGTGCTAGCTATATTCACTTGGGTCGTTGGGTCACTATGTGGTCAACCAGTACCGATCGTGATGGGCGCATAGTGGATACCGAGTGGACACTGCCAAACGGCCAAGTCAAACGTGGACGCATCTTCACCGCTATTTTCCCAAGTTATGGTAAGCACGAAGTGGTATTGAAAGTGATGGATAACCGCGGTGCGGTAGATACTAAAATCATTAAAGTTAAACTGTAATTTTCTCTTCTCCTTCACATTTTTGGGCACCCTTGGGTGCCCTTTTTTACTGCCCGTTATCGCTCAAACGTTCTAAAGCCTCAATACGCCGCCACTGCTCTGGCGCAAAAGAGGTTTCTCGTAACTGCTGAATCTGGCTTTGCTGCTCTGATGAAGAAAGATCAGCACGAGCTAAAATAGCCGAGCGCTGCTGATAATACTGGCTGAATTGCTGTTCAAACTGACTACGGGAATCATCCAACTCCGCTAAACGTTGCGCTCCTTGCTCCCCAACGAGAGCGACACGCGCCAAATAGCGCTGTTGCTCATCACCTTGTGCAATTTGAGTTAATTGAGGTAACAGTTGCGTTGCCGCTTCACTGCGTTGAATAAAATCCGGCTGTTCTGCGAGTAAATCTTGCCAATGCTTCTGCCCTTCTTCCTCGCCATACTGCTCAAGAATCAACTGTTTTTGAATAGCTAACTCGCGTAAGCGATTCTCTTCAGCAAAGAGCGCCTGTTGCTCCGTTGAAAAATACTGAGCTTGGAGATCAAGCAAAGCTTGGTGCAATTGCAACCAATCTTGTGCAGTGAGCGCGCCATCAATCTCGGGGAAGGTCAATTCAGCAAGCGCTGCCTTATAACGCACATAGCGCTCAAACAGATCACCATCAATCAAAAATCCTTGGTTTTCCTGCTCATACTGCTGCACTTGTTGAGTGATCTCTGGCATTGAGGACTCACCTAAACCGGAGAGAAAATACTCTAACAAGTCTCGTGAGCTAGATTTATCAGGCTGAATATCCGCTTGCGATGGGGTCACAGATATCGGCATAGCGGGTTGCGTTGAAAGCCAAAAGATCGCACCGAGTCCTCCCACAACCACCAATGCACCAAAACTCAATGCGAACTTCTTCATAGCGAACTCCTACAATCCGGCTTGTTTGAGACGATTGGCATGCTGGCGATACAGCGTCACCGGATCGGTTTCCAATAAAGAATGAATACCCAACAACCCATTAATTTCATCTAAATGATTCATTCGATAATCATCACGAATCACCTTGCCAAGATGAGTGCTACAAGTGGCAACCAATCCATCATTCGGCTCATTAAATACCAACCCTAACACCCCCATCGCGGCATCGCTCGGATCTAACAAATTCGTCACGGTGGAACTCCCACTCCATGAGTAGTAACGCACACCATTCACTTGATACGCGCCTTCTCCACACTTGGATGTAGGAACGCCTTCCGGATAGTATTGATTGAATTTCAGTGAGCCTTCTGTCGTAAGTGCGGCAAGCGATGCGAGAGGATCTTGCGGATGAGGTTCTCCGCCAGACAGTAAATCAATCAAGGCAACAAAACCTTTGGTCACCGTGACTGCAGCCTGCTCACTGATCGAGCCTGGCTGAATGGTGCCGCGCAATAGATCGGCCACTGCCGAGCCTTTATGCACACCACCAATAGTGGTCACCGAGGCCACTAAATCTGGTCGAACAGAAGCCACATAACGAACCGTTGGCCCTCCGTGGCTGTGGCCAATCAAGTTCACTTTTTTTGCGCCGGTTGCTGCCAATAGCGATTCCACCTGCGCGAGTAACTGCTCGCCTCGACGCTCAGTGCTGTTTGTCGCCGAAACCTGCGCCACGTACACCTTTGCTCCATCACGAGTCAGAGATTGCGGAATGCCGTAAAAGTATTCCACTCCTGCCAAAGAGTCGAAGCCAAATAAGCCGTGAACCAAAACAATGGGATAACGAGTTTGAGTATAGCCTTGTTGATTTAATGCCGTAGCACTGGTTCCTGCCCACAGGAAGGGAGAAAACAGAGAGAGAGCAATGAGTAATATATTTTTATTCAAGGGATATTCCTTCTCATTTTTGCCTCCAATCCTTGAATACATCAGGCGTTATGCCATGTTCACAAAATGAAGGTAGGTCATCAAAAGGCAAGAAGTCCGACCTCTTACCGTTAATCAGACTAGAAGAGAAATAGCTGATTTCCGACCTAGACAAAGAAGAAATGTGAAGAAAACAGACAAAACAATACGTTTTTATAACAACAGATCACAAAAAAACCAAACTTTAGTTAAGGTATTCATTAATAGGAATTTTTATACACTCATAAATAATCAAATGAAATAATAGCATTTGCTTTAACTGAACCTGGCTCTACATTTACAGCATTTTTAATATAACGAGCACTAAATGCGATCACGTTACTCCCTTGAGCCGCACTGGGAATTAAAACATTTCTTTCTTTAAAACGAATAAGTGCACCATTGTGTAACATTTGAATTCCAACTCCACTAGCCGTTGAATCATTTTGCAAGACAAAAGTATCACTCGTATTAGAAAGATTATTACCATCTTCCAAGGTTACATTTACAGCCACCCCAGATTCACAATCAAGATCATATTGAAACTGAGTAGATCCTGCTGTTGAACCAACATTAGAGAAAGCATTTTTATCTACTGAAGGAAGTATTACTGACTTATCCAAGTTTGCACTGTCTATATTGCAGGTTGGAAAATCTAACGAATCCGTATTTCTAAAAGCGATTGTATAATAATTTCCTCCCCATGTAGCAGGACTAGATGGATAATATCCTCTCTGCTGAAATTGCAGTGACGCAAGTTCTGTCCCAGCTGGTATTGTTACGCCACTTTCTGTTCCAGAGACACGCCTTAACACTACTTTACCTTTCATCGAATAAGTATAATGATTCACATTATTGTAATTGGATCCTTGACAGTAGGTTCCCTCCACAGGCCAAATACAGCGCCCTTTTAAACCATCATCCCAACTATAGTAGCTACCAGCTTCACTCTTAAATAGAATCTCTAAGCCACTTCCAATCAAAGCTGTAGACTTTACCACAGCAGAGATCCGCAAAGCATCTTGATAATCTATATGCAAATTCCCGGAGCAAGTCTGTGCAAGAAAATTGTATAAAACAATCTCATTCCCTATGTCTTTAACATCCCCAAGACTTATTGAATGAGAATTGTTATTTGCATATGTACAGCTAAATGCCAAAGCATTATTACTCCCTAACAAAACTAAACAAAACAAGAAAATTATACTTTTCATTACACCCTCTTACTTTCCCACTAATAGTATGATTTTAATATAATGCGAGGATAAAAATATGTTCCCATATCTTAACGTCTATTTTTCGTTCTAAAATTCATTCTTTAATCTCTACTCGTCGGTTTTGGGCTCGGCCCATAGCATGACTATTAGTTGTAATTGGTTCGTCTTCCCCTTTACCAATAATATTAATTCTATTAATACTCACGCCACCATCAATAATTAATTGAGCAATAGATGTAGCGCGTTGTTTCGATAAAACGAGGTTGTACTCTTGACTACCAACAGAATCAGTGTGACCAATAACTTCTATTTTTATTTCTGGATTATCAAATAAGAATTTTATGACCTGACTAATTTTTTTACTCAGGGATCTAGTTAAAATTATTTCACTACTATCGAAGTCAAAGTGAATATCGCTAGAATCAAGTGTTACTGCCAGTAGCTTCTGAGGTTCGTAAGTTAGCTCAGGAGCTTTTTTTGGCAATGGAGCCGTAACGATACTTTCAAAAGATTTACCTTTAAAATGATAAGTCACACTAGAAACTAAAGCATGTTGGTTAAAGATGCCTGTGTCTATCCTTCCGATACCATTAATATACTTGTAACCCATATTTAAGTACACCTGTGGTGTTAGTCGGTAATTAACGCCTAACTCACCTAAAGGAGAAATTCCATTAGCACTCTCTTTATTCGCTATCGCATCGGCATAAGAATCCATCATCCAGTAACCAATCCCCCCCCTAAAATATAAGCTGGTTTTCTGGCCAAGGAATAAATCATAACGACCAGCCACACTAAAAATACCTGTATCTGCACTTTTATTGCTATAAGGATCATATACATACTGATAACCAACATCCCAAGCCACATTTCGGTTAATTTGATTTCCTATATTAACACCCAAAGCTGATGTTTCTGAGCTATCACTGCCTTGAGTCTTAATATATTCACCACTTAATCCGATAAACAGATGCGGATATATACTGTTATCATTCCCTGATAGGGCAAAAACAGTGGATGGGCACAACAATATAAGCAAGGTCGAAGTACATTTTTTCATTTTAATACCGATACTTTGATTAACCCTGTAAAGAAAATCTAAAACCATTCTTAGTCTTCCTATATTTACAGACAATTTGAGTTCACAATAGCTAGACTTTCTGAATTCAGTTGTTCATCTGAGAGGCTATAAGCAATTGAACAAGTTCGCTCCCCCAAATCTACCAATAATTTCCCTTCTGGTTTACCCACGCGTACAAAGAGTTGATTATTTTGAGCAACATACCCCACTGTTTCATCTTCTACATTTTTCACTACCGATCCAAAGGGAAGACGTCCACCAGAAGAATGACTTTGAACCAAGATAGGTACACTAAATTGAGTCTCAAAGTTAAGTTTTACGATTGCACCCTCAAAAGGAATAACCCGCCTAGAAGCATTATTTACCTCAATTCCTAAAGGAGCTGTTGTTAAATCTAAAGCAAGGTTATTTTCTCTATATCCTTGTAAATTAGGAACTGCAGCGTATCCATTGCTATCAATCTTGATTTTTCTATATCCCTTAACTGAAGCATCTTCAGCTCCTTTAGCTTCAATCAGAGCAAATGTATCGCCAGTAAAAGGCGTAAAAGTAACACCTCCTGAGTGCCCTATTATCGAGCCAGAGACACCAATGTTTTGAGTATTGTAGTTATTACCTCTACTCCAACGCGAAGAAAGAGTCGCAGACTTACCAATATAGCCAACACTTAAATCCAATGAAGAATCATCAAATCTATTATCCCGTGTCGTACTAATTCCATAGCTAAATTGAGATTCATCCCCAACAATATCGCTTAACCCAATTTGCTGCCGACTGCCCGCCTCATCGTGAAAAGACCTTATACGAAGTTGTGGTTGAGTATTATTAGAAAAAACACTCAACGGCAGAGAAAAATTAAATGAATAGTTAGTTTCAAATTTACGATTCTCATCTTCATTTCTATTAACACCTATCCCATAACTTATTGATTTAAAACCATTCGAATAAGACAGTTGATATTGATTTAAATATTTTTCATCTTTCCAAGAATTTTCAAAAATACCAGTAAACTGCAACTGTCCAAATGAACCATATAGTTGTTGACCAGCATTTAAAACAAATCTATTTTTTGAATTATATGTTTTAAGTTCACTACCTCTTTCTATAGCATCTCTTGCTCTCATTGCCATTTTATAATCTAAATAGCCTTCCGTTGAATAACGATAGCCACCTAGTGAAATACTACTTCCTGTAGAAGTAATATTTTTACTATATTGTAATTCATAACTTTGCCCATTGAGATCTTCATATTCTCGGGGTAGTTGTGTGTGGGATTGAGTAATATCAGCAGAAATAGCACCAAAAGGGGTACCTACTGCAACACCGGCTTTTGCTGCGATATAATCTTGGTTTCCTTGTAAACCTCCATAGATGGTCACTGAATTATGAACACCTCTCTGATACCCTCCTTCTAGCAACAATGGGTTACTTAGAAGAGAATCATCATCATATTGACCTAGAGCCACAAAATACTCATGAGCACCCAACCGTAGTAACTGAGGCATAGAATCATAGGGAACTGAAAAATGTTGTTCAGAACCATTCGCTTCATAAATGACAACATCTAAGTATCCTCCATGCCCTGAAGGATATAAATCATCAATAAGAAACTCACCTGGAGAGACGGTTGTTTCGTATATAACTTTCTCATTCTGAGACACAGTTACACGAGCATTACTTCTAGCAACACCACGAATTTGAGGTGCGTAACCACGTTGTGACTCTGGTAGCATTTGTGTTTGACTTATTAACTGTGCGCCAAAGAATCTTGTAGAATCAAAAAGCTTACCTTCCGTATTAACCAAACCAACCGTTGCTTTTCCATTAATCTCAGGTATTGGTTTTTCTAAAAAACTATTAATATTAGAATAATTAAACTCATCCGCTGATGACCAAATGGCATTACCTTTATGCCTGAAATACCATCCTCCTACATTCAAACCGGAGTTAATATAAGCACTGACAGATGAACTATCATTATATACTGAATTATACGCATTGATATTATATGAAACAAATGCAGCATCAATGCCTTCATCCCAAAGAGCAGGATCTGTATACCCCCGAGGATTTTTAGACAAGTAAACCTGTGGTATTTGTATGTCCACTCTCGATAATGAAATATCAAAGTCCAAAGAAGAACCTTCGATATGTGTTTCTAAATAAATACAGCTACTGCCTGATTTTATATCTTCAATTAGTTCATCAGGTATCTTATTGAAGTCAAGGTTAATCTCAACAAAAATAGAAGCAGGTAAACACAAGCCATTATTATTAACAGCAATCGAATCGTACTTAAAAAAAGTATTATTCAAATAAATTGTAGACTTATACACTCCAGGTTGAACATAGGTTGATTGAGAAAACTTTGTAATATCAACATTTTCTAGCCTTAAAAAGGATGAATCAAACTCTATATTATCATCTGCAAATACTGAGAATGAGAAAAACAGCAAAAAATTCGCGATTAAAATAAAATACAAAATTAATCTCCCTACGGCCATAAATATTATTCAAGAGTTCGCTCAATTACAGATGTCCCACCGTAATCATTAATATAATAGATATTAAATGTAGCCCCTTGGGGTAATTTACGTAAGTTATAGAAACGATAAGTACTAGTTTGCTTTGGTGATATCATATTTCCTTCGATTTCATAGACTTTACCTTCTGACTGAATAGTCAACTTAGAAATAGAGAGATGAAATGGGGTTTTATTATTAATTTTCACCTCATTACCCACACGTCTAACTATGATGCTTTCTAAAGACTTAGATAAAGATAGAGAACTCAGCGATTTAGGGCGATAAAACAATTTTATTCTTGTTCTAAAAGCAACCTGTAGTTGATTTTTACCTTCTAATGACTTATTTTTTGATGGTGCAGCTAACACATTCAACCAAAACACTGATTCAACATTATCTGGTAATGAATTTTCAGTATAGAAAATTCTTAAAACCAATCCACTATTTGCCTCAATTCGGCTAATTGGTGGAGAGATAACAAAGGGAACTTGTATATCAGTAGGCAAAGCATCAACTTGACCATCATCAATCCAGTTTTGTAAGAGATACGGCTTTTCATCATTATTATCTATATGAACTTGTGCTTCTCTTTGACCCTCTTTATAAATGACTCTTGTTCCGTTTAGAACAACTCCTGCATAAGATTGGTGAAATATTAGCATTCCAAACAAAAGTACTACCAATCGCATAACCAACATCAAGAACCTCTTATTTAATTAAGCGTTTGATAGCACGTAGATAAACTACGTGCCATGATTAGTTAATTATAACTTAGTGAATATGTTACTGAACTTGTAACTGCCCCCGCTGCGGCGGCTGCTGTTGCAAAATACTGCACTGCATAATTCAAAGTTGCAGCACCAGAACTAATCTCTGCCTTTTCGTTTCCAGTAATCTGATTAGTATTACCTGCTTTAATTATAGAACCGTCACTATCAATTAGCTGGAGTTGAACATTAGTAGCAGCATTAGTTGCAGCACTATTTTTTAAATTTCCTGAAGCTGGGTCAACATCAGTACCAGACTCAAAAAATGCAGAAACGTTATTTTGAGCCCCTGAGCAGTTAGTCAAGCTCATAGTGAAATTGGTTCGTCCTGCTACATCATTTAGCTTTGCAAGCTGACTCGATGCCACTGATGGCAACACAACTGAATTGTTACCATCATTGACACTAACGTCACACGTTGAATCAACGACTTCACCACTAAATAAAATCGTACCAGAATTTGCATATACATTAGTAACAATAGCAGATGACACTAAAACCAGACTAATTGACAACACTTTAAATTTCATAATAACCTCATTTATTTACAATTAATATCAATTTTTGTGGGATTAAAATAAAGTAGGTTACTTTTAAATATAGTTGGTAACTAGTAAATAAAGCTGGTAACTTGGCTCCGTATACTTTATTCGCAAATGTCGGAGGTACGGAGCTTGACCAGCTTATCCCTTGATTCTCGTTCCCTGAAATGGGTTAAACAGGGTCGCGGACAGGGTTCAGGAAAAGATTACCAACCCTGGCTGACAGTCAGAGACCTGCCTTCTGCAGGACGATCTCACCGTATCTGGGGATTTCAGACTCAACGAACCCACCATCTGTTGTCAGACTTAGAGCTGGCAGCGTTCTTTCTGTTTGATTGGAATCCATCTGTCACTGATATCCGGGAGCAATATCCTCTCCGACTAGAAGATACCATTGAACTTGCAGTGCAAGCGCGTATCCATCATCCCGAAGTACGAGGACAAATTCAAGTCATGTCCACGGATTTTCTAGTGGACACTAATAAGCCTGAGCTTCCAAGAATGGCTATTCAGGTAAAAACCTCTTCAGATCTTTCAAACCCTAGAACCATCGAAAAACTGGAACTTGAACGGCGGTACTGGGCGTTAAAGGAAGTGCCATGGTATTTGCTGACTGAAAAACAAATCCCCAAGACTGTCACCAAGAATATTGCCTGGATGTATCCAGCGCAATTGGTTCTGGATGGGATCGAAGATACTCTGAATATGGCTTCCCTTTATCTGAGCTTTTTTATAAATCATCCAACTTTGCTGATTTCTCAGGTTGCAATGATGCTCGATCAAGCCTATTCACTCTCTCCAGGCGAATCCCTGCAAAAGATACGTTCGCTATTAGCTTTGAGGGTTTTCTTATTCGATATCACCAAGCCTTGGTCAACTCTGTCTGTAGGGGAATTACAAGCATCTTCAGATATTGAATCATTGAGGAATTATTATGTTGCGAATCAATGATGTCGTGGTATTCGGAGAGGCTCGGTATCGTATTCTTGATGTCTCAGATATTCGATATACATGGATTAATATCGATTCTGACAAAGCATTTCCTGAACGGGTTTCTCTGGCAGAGGTGGAAGACTTCATTCTTTCTGAGACTTTAAAAAAAGTTGATGACCCCTATTCGCATCTTGCCGCTCAGCTCCCGGAACAAGGCTCAGTAGCACAGCAAATCCGGGACAAGCGTATGGCCGTTATTGAGCCTTTAATACACCAACCGGATATCTATTATCGCAGCGGTCGAGGCGCACTGGTTCAGCAGGTTGTTACTGAATCTGGAACAGCTAAAAAAACAATATATGCCTATCTTCGCCAATATTGGCAGCGAGGTTGCACACCAAATGCGCTTCTTCCGGATTACGATAAATCAGGCGGGCGAGGAAAGAAACGCACAGCTTCAGGGAAAAAATTAGGGCGTCCGAGAAGTATAGCGCCGGGTACCGGCGCAATTGTAGATACTGGTGTTGAACGCATGTTTCGCATTGTACTTGATCGCCACTATCTGACCGAGAAGAATCATTCTCTACCTTATGCTCATCGACGTTTCGAGGGCATGTTTGAAACAGCTCATCCCGATGTACCGAAAGAAAACTTCCCTACAGTTGCTCAACTACGTTATTTCTACGAGCGGGAATATGTCCGGCCTGAACGTATCCGGCTGAGAGTCAATAAAATCGAATATCAAAAGGACATCAGGCCGTTACAAGGAACAGCCACAACCGGAGTTCATGGTCCCGGTGCACGCTACGAGATCGACGCGACTATTGCCGATATCTATCTGCTCTCCGCTGACAGACAAAAGATTATTGGCCGACCAACCCTGTACGTGGTTGTCGATGTCTATAGCAGATTGATTGCTGGTTTCTATGTGGGACTTGAAAACCCCTCCTATGTGACTGCTATGTTGGCACTGGTGAACGCCATGATCGATAAATCTCAGCTATGCCAGTCTTTCGGTTATGACATCGAGCCAGAGGATTGGCCATCGATTGGACTGCCGGACGCAGTTTTGGCTGATCGCGGTGAGTTGCTGGGTCATCAAATTGAATATCTGGAGCAGGCCTTTGGTGTTCGGATTGAAAATACACCACCTTATCGTGGGGATGCGAAGGGTATCGTTGAGCGGCATTTTCGTACTATTCAAGCAGACTTCAAACCGTTTGCACCAGGAGTGGTTGCTGGAACCACCATCAAAAAGCGCGGCGGGAAAGATTATCGGTTGGATGCAACACTTACATTGGATGATTTCACTAAAATCATTATTGGCTCTATCCTGCATCGCAACCAGAGTTCGGTATTGGTCAAGTATGACCGCGATCCGGATATGCCGGATACCCTCGCACCTGTACCGATTAATATCTGGCAATGGGGTATTCAAAATCGTAGCGGACGGCTACGTAACACATCGGAGTCGGCGTTGAAGTTGGCATTGTTGCCTCGTCAAAAAGTAACCCTTTCCGATTACGGCATTCAATGCTTTGGTGCCTTTTATACCTGTAGAGAACTGCTGGCGTCAGGCTGGCTCCATAGAACCGGGCAGCAGCGACCTGGCCCCTTTTGGGCGGCGTATGACCCCTTGGTTGCCGACATCATTTATGTCTTCCCAGATGCAACAAAAACAGATTACTGGGGGTGCTCGCTAACCGACCGCTCAAGGGAATTTAGGGGGCGGTCTATGTGGGAGTTATGGGACAGTCAGCAGCAACAACGAAAATCAACAGCGGCAGCTAAATTGAAGGAGAGGGAAAGTAAAAGATCGCTGGAAAATCTGATTCAGGAAACTATCCAAAACGCGGAAAAGCTACGTCCTTCCTACTTTGGTGAATCGAAAACAGAAACTTTGGCCGGCATCAACCAAAACCGGCGGGAAGCCCGTGAGCAGGAACGCCAGAAACGTCGAGCAGATAGCAAGCCTACTGAGTCAAAACCTAAAGCAGATGTCAGGTATTTGACTGATCAATCCGAAGACGGGGCTTTCCCTGATTTTCTGGATGACCTGTTTGGAGATGATGAATGACACTACCCAAAGGCATGGTACAGGCGATTTATAATGATACCGGGATCAGTCAGTATCAGGGAAACCCTCTTATTGAAGCTTTGCCGCCAATCCTGGACCGGCGTCAGCTAAAGGACGGGTTATCGGGTCAAATTACGTTTCGCCCAACCGATGTTTATCTTGATGGCCAGACCCGTATTCATGTCATATCTCAATTACTCGACAATTTTTTCCAGCCGCTATCCCGTCACATTGAGTTGGAGTCAAAATTATCGGTCATGCTTCGACAAGGGTATGTTGGCAGAAATCTGGCGACAGGCGAACTGAATGCCCACATTCAGAATGGTTATGAGCGGGTCATGCAGGGGGATTTGACAGTTTTCCGGTTCGAGCACGTGGAATCCACCGCTAAGAGCCTGGCGTTTATTGGTTGTTCTGGTTCAGGCAAGACAAGCTCATTGAACCGTATTCTGGCAACCTATCCCCAGTTGATATATCACGAAGCCTACAACTTCACTCAGATCGTTTTCCTTAAAATTGACTGCCCGCATGATGGTTCGTTGAAAAGCCTGTGCCATAACTTCTTTCGGGAAATTGACGCGGTGCTCGCCACGAATTACGTACGTCGCTACGTGGAAAAACGACATAGTGTAGAAACCTTGATTGCGGTAATGGCACACATTGCCAACACCCACGCAATTGGGCTGTTAGT
>NZ_ADBD01000009.1:0-14233 GCF_000176715.1 Vibrio sp. RC586
TGGTAACTATTGTGCAACACCTACCTAATATCATCCAAAGACCAACTAATAAATTTGGTAACTTTTGCCCTGAATGACTAGGAGGACTAGCGGGGGCATTTGAATCGGATAAGTAGTGGCCGTTACCGACCACCACTCTCCTAAGAACCGTGCATGCGAGTTTCCCAGCACACGGCTCAAGCCTTTCTAAGGCCGGAATCGGGTTCCGCCGAAGAACCCCAAAAAGTGACGATTCTGAGATGAATCGCCCCGCTTTTCTTAGACACTGTTCTGATTAGAATGGACTGCCCACGGTTGATTAGACACCTCCAGGCTATTCTTTGAGCACAGGAGGAACCAGGATGAGCAACAAAAGATACATGCCAGAATTCAAGGACGAAGTCGTCAAGCAAGTTCTTGAACAAGGGCATTCTGTAGTGGTCAACTAAATCCGGACACCTGTTTAGACCGATTCTCGGCTTCCGCAGGCGGCACCCCATCATTATGTTGATGGGGCCGTTGCCAGTTGTAGTAATCCATCAGGTATGCGGCGATGTCCCGTTTGGCTTCACGAGCGCTCATATACCCAGTTGATGGGATCCATTCTGTTTTTAAGCTCCGGAACAACCTCTCCATGGGGGCATTGTCCCAGCAGTTACCTCGTCGGCTCATGCTCTGTGTCATTCTGTAGCGCCAGAGACGCTGCCTGAACTTTCGACTGGCATATTGGCTGCCTTGGTCTGAGTGGAACATCACTCCTGTTGGGCAACCTCGCTGTTGATAGGCCATATCCAGAGCTTTAACCGCCAAGTCAGCATCGGGCTTTTCTGACATAGCCCAGCCCACTGTTCGACGCGTATGAAGGTCGATGACCGCAGCCAAGTAATGCCAACGACCACCGGCCCAGATATAGGTAATGTCGCCGCACCAAACCTGGTTGGCCTCAGCCACATCGAATTCCCTCGCCAATCGATTAGGGATATCCGGCCGTTCTGCCAGTGCCGTTTTGTATGCATGAGAGCCAGGCTGCTTGGATGTCAGCCCGGCTTCCTTCATCAGACTACGAACCTTGAAGCGACCAATCTTGTGGCCCAACTCCCGCATCATAAACATCAAGGCTCGGCTGCCTACAGAACCACGGCTTTCCTTGAAAAGGCGCCGTATGTAAGTTCTAGAGCTAAATGGATATATCCTGCTAGTTTCCATTGCTATTTGGAAGTAGTGTTCTAGATGAGAAATCTGCTATTGTGTTTAGCCCTGCTGTTAGTTGAATCTTGTTGCTTGGTAGCCTGTCGATTAACCCTGCTTCATTCAACACTTCAAGAGCAGCTTCTATCTGTTCACTATCGACGATAGAGTTTTTAGTGGATCTTCTGTTAAAAAGACTTTCAGAAACCTGATCACCTGCCTTTGCATCTAAGAATGCTAAACATTTCCATATCAACTCTACAGGCTTCATTTCATTCCTAATTTCAGTACAATTAATCTCGTACATTTTTACTTATCCTTGGAGATTTTCATTTTTGGTTGGTGATTACCAGTTATCAACAGAACTTACACCGTAGCTCGCTTCGAAGCTTAAGGCGTTCAGGGTCAACATGGCGCGTTCTGGCCTTGTACTCGTAGAAACAGGATGTAGGGATATCGAAGGCGGTGCAGACCAGTTCAGTGGTTTCATGCTCTCTCAACCGGTCTATCAGAGCGTACGTTCGAGTTCGTCCGCCATTAAGAGAGCTGTTGTAGATTCAATTGGTCAGCGCAACAACTGTGTTAAAACAGGGGTTAGTGAAGGATCATTGAATGAAACGTATGTTTTCAGAGCAAGAAAGAGAGTTCGTATTCGACTCATGGAAGCGCGGTGTCGGCTTCAGTGAGATCGCGCAACAACTTGATGTCAAACCTGGCACGGTGTTCACCATGCTTCGTGATACCGGTGGCATCAAACCACCGAAGCGCCAGAGAAAGGTTACCCATTTAACCTTGGCTGAGAGAGAGGAGATTCGAGCAGGACTTTCGGCCAAGCAAAGCATAAGAACTATAGCTAAAGCCTTGGGACGATCGCCATCAACCATATCTCGTGAAGTAAACCGGAATCGTGGAAGTCGTCACTATAAAGCGGTAAGCGCCGATAACCGTGCGTGGCGAAAAGCCAGGAGACCAAAGCCCTGTTTGCTCGACACCAATTTGGAACTAGGGGTTTTGCGCCCATTTCAGCGAAAAGTCCAATGTGAGCCTACAGCCCTTTATTTATAAGGGCTGACGGGAGCGGCTTATTTGCTAATATCCTTCTTAGGCCACCAGTTCGACCATGCTCTCCTCTCTCCAAGGCTCTAAGTTCTCAAGCAGTTTCTCTAGAACAATATTGTCTTTTTGAATAGTAATATGCCAGTAGCTCTAATCTAAGCGCACCCACTTGGAGAAGAAATAGGTGCGTTTATTTCGAGAGATTTTCCTTGGAACCACTTTCGCCATCCTGTAGTTTGTCTTGATACATGCCCAAGTTGTTCAGTCAAAGCAACCAGAGCGCCATGAGGCAAGAATTTTAATTCCCAAGCTAACATTAATAAACTTTGTACGGTTTCTAAAAGTGCACTAAGTTCTAGTAATAAATCTAGGGCTCGCAATATTCCTTCGAGAGATTTTCCGTACAAATTAGCTTGAACAGAGTAACGAATACACTTCGTGAGTTCGTTGAGGATTTGTTCTCCTGTTGTAAAGCGAAATGCTTTGGGTAAGTGTTGATGTTGGTTCCAATACAATTTGTACAACTTTTGTAAATCATAGTAGAGACGATTATGACGAAACTCTTTATTCAAAATTCAAACCTTAAATATCACCATCAACTCGCAGCAGAGTTGCTGCAATGTGTAAAAACTTCGGGAAGCAGTCAACAAAAATCTGCTAACGCTTTAAAGTTCCCGAAACTATGCCATGAGCTGTCAACCGAAATATTAACTAATACATATCAACCTTATTCTTATCATCATTTTGCAATCACAGAACCTAAGCTTAGAGAAATATATGCCCCTGCATTTAGAGATCGCATAGCTCAAATGTGGATTGCACTACAATTGGTACCTATCATGGAAAATCAATTCATTGATGACACCTATGCTAATAGAAAAGGTAAAGGAACTCTTGCTGCTATTGCAAAAGTTCAAAAACTAATGCGCCAACCACGACATACTTGGGGGCTACAGCTCGACATTTACAGTTATTTCAATAGCATTAATAAAAGAGAGCTTCTAACGCAACTACACAATCTCATTTACAACTCAAAATTAAGCCCATTGCGCCAATATTGCCTAGCCAATCTGATAGAAAAGATCATAGAGCAGGATGCCACGAAGCTACAAAACGAGCGAACTGGAAATCAATACTTACTTAACCAAATCCCGTTACATAAGAAACTACAGTTTAACAATACGGAACAGGTTGGGTTGCCCATAGGTAGCGTTACTAGTCAACTCTTCGGTAATTTTTACCTCAACAACCTTGACCACGAAATAAAACACACACTGAAGGTTAAGGGGTACGTTCGGTATATGGATGATTTATTTATCTTATCTAATTCGCCTGAAAAATTGCAAGAATGGAAAGAACATATTGAATGGTATCTCACTTCTCGCCTGCAATTAAAATTACATCCTACAAAGGTGCATTTATCACCTATTGAGGAGGGGTTTGATTACTTGGGATTTCGTGTATTTCCCCATTATAAACATGTTCGCAAAACCACCATTTCATCATTGAAAGAGCGTTTGCGCTACTTTAATGCGATTCTAGACACTGGTGCGATTAGTGTCTTTTTAAGATCTAGACCAAGTCGAGGGAGATGGAGTAAGCATGCTATCCATTACGCACCACTTTACACTCAGCTAAAAGCTATGCAATCAACGATAAATAGCTATTATGGACTGCTTAGCCAAGCCAATCATTGTCAATTGAGAAAGCAAATATATCATAAAAATTTTGGCGAACTTAAACGTTATTTATTACCCAATAACTGTTATTACAATCACTTCACCATAAAGAAGGGTCTTCACTTTAATAAGATGGCTCCGGATACTTTATGTTGGCCTGAGACGCAGGATGCGTAGTTCGTGTTGCTCGGATTGTTGCTGTTGACGTTGCCATTGTTGAGGTTCACGTTGTAATAGTTAGAACCATCAGGAGTCGCCGACCAATAGTTGTTGTTGGTCGGCCAACCGCGCGCGTTTGCATTTATTGTTTAACTCGAAGTGTTGCCTTTCGACTCGCTTCCCTTGAATACCCATAAGGTCATAAATGCCGATAACATACCAGGGCCCACATGTTAACACCTTAACGTTAACATTCTCTGAGCACGACATTGTCGCTATGTTCCCTGTTGATTTTCCGAGAACCATCTTATTAAAACGTTATATCGCTTGCTTGACAGCAATCAACAACCAATCTGATGAAGAGCTTGAAGCTTTCGTCATCATCACTTTATTGACGATTGCTTCGGGTAAAAATAATCGAACATATCGACGATTTAACAGATCGTCATCACAAGGGTTACAAGGTAATTTCTCTTCAATATCGTCCATTTGAGCACGCTGCTCTTGCCTCCAAGACTCCCACTCAGAAAAATCGATGATTATTTCTAACTCAATAACAGCCTCTGTACCTATGTCAATTCCAGCTTGCTTTAATGATTCTATAGGAAGCCCACCATACAACACCTCTCTTTCATTCAATTTCTTAACCTTTTTCCTTAACACCTTCAATGTCGGTAATTGGTCCTGTTTAGATACCCACTGCTGCCAACCAAAGAGTGATTGCTCATAGAAACGTACAAACATCCCCTCTTTTATGCCAACAATACGTTGACTGCTTTCAACCAATGCTAATTTAGTTTCAATATTCACCTATCTTCCCCCTTTTAAAAAGTGCCAGATGCAACTCTGGCACTTCAAAAATTAAAAATTAAAACGTTAAACTCTAAACGCTCAACTTTAAGGATTTGAGACGCAGGATGCGTAGACCGTGCTGCTCGGATCGAGGCTGCTGACGCTGCCATTGATGAGGACCACGAAGTAATAGGAAGAACCATCAGGAGTCGCCGACCAACAGTAGTAGCTGGTCGGCCAACCGCGCGCGGTAAACATATTACCAGATGCGTCGTATAGCTCCACTTTTAACTCGTCTCTTGTCGCTAAACGCCAGTTCGTCCGTCCGCCGAGACTAAGGGTGTTGTAGGTAGTACATAGTACATTTGCGTTAGTCCAGTTGAATCGGTAGAAATTACCACTTGGGCCGTAAGTTCCACTTTCAGTATAACTATCGTCTGTAGCACTACCGCCAATGCTGTCTAGGTAGGCCACTGATGGTGAATTGGTAAATAACTTACCACTACCTGTATCGAAGATATCTATATATGGACCCGCCAAATCAAATACATTCACGTTTACGGTATTACTGGTTACACCATCTTTGGTAGCCGTGAGGGTCGTATTACCCACCTCAACCGCAGACAATAAACCCTCTGATGACACGGTAGCTGTCGCCGTATCGATAGTCCACGTCACTGAGTTAGACACGTCAGAGGACGTCGCATCACTGAATGTCGCTGTTGCCGTTAACTGCTGAGTCTGACCTTTTGCTACGTTGACCGGTGAAGGCGTCACTTGAATGGCCGTAATGACCGCTGCCGTCACATTCACATCCACCGTATTACTGGTTACACCATCTTTGGTAGCCGTGAGGGTCGTATTACCCACCTTAACCGCAGACAATAAACCCTCTGATGACACGGTAGCTGTCGCCGTATCGATAGTCCACGTCACTGAGTTAGACACGTCAGAGGACGTCGCATCACTGAATGTCGCTGTTGCAGTTAACTGCTGAGTCTGACCTTTTGCTACGTTGACCGGTGAAGGCGTCACTTGAATGGCCGTAATGACCGCTGCCGTCACATTCACATCCACCGTATTACTGGTTACACCATCTTTGGTAGCCGTGAGGGTCGTATTACCCACCTTAACCGCAGACAATAAACCCTCTGATGACACGGTAGCTGTCGCCGTATCGATAGTCCACGTCACTGAGTTAGACACGTCAGAGGACGTCGCATCACTGAATGTCGCTGTTGCCGTTAACTGCTGAGTCTGACCTTTTGCTACGTTGACCGGTGAAGGCGTCACTTGAATGGCCGTAATGACCGCTGCCGTCACATTCACATCCACCGTATTACTGGTTACACCATCTTTGGTAGCCGTGAGGGTCGTATTACCCACCTCAACCGCAGACAATACGCCAGGCTCATCAAAATGCCCAACCTTTGAATCACTAGAATCCCAATCAAGCGCACTTAAATCCTTAAATGCTTGAGATGTGCCGTCAGAGTAATGACCAACCGCCTCAAATGATTGCTGGTTACCTTTCGCAAGCGTCAGCTCGCTCACACCACGTGTTTTTATTGGCGATGCAACGATATCTATACGCTCTAATTTTACGGTTGATTCAGAGAAGGCACCTTCTGAATTGCAACCGGTTAATAGCATTAATAGTGGAAAAATCACTATTGCAAATAGACATTTAAAATATTTATTCATAGTAATGCAACCTATTCTTGAAACTGGAAGCTAGGGATGGTGATTTCAACTCGGCGATTTGCAGCTCGTCCTTCTGCAGTATTGTTATCTGCAACAGGTTGAAATTCACCCTCACCTCTCCACTCAAGTTGCGTCGGTGTAACACCCAATTCAATCAGCTTATTGACAACCGCCTGAGCACGATGCTCAGAAATGTTTTGATTGTAGAGTGCTGAGCCTGTTGAGTCAGTGTGTCCAACAACTTTCGCCTGAGCTTGTGGGTAAGAAATTAATACTGAAGAAATCTCAGTTAATTGGTCAATAAACTCTTGGCTAGGTTCGACTGAATCAAAGCCAAACAATCCAACTGTAGTTTTTGGTAAAAAGGTCTGTATTTGAGGCGGTGTTTTCACAGTGACTGTCTCTTTAACAGGAGTATCTTCAATAATAGACGTTGGCGCTGCTTCGACTAACGCAGGTTGAGTTGTATTGCCAAACGTATAAGTTAAACTGACCAACAATCCATGACTATCATATTTACCCGTATTTGACTTACCAATACTGTCAATGTATTGGTAGCCCGTTGATAATCGGACGTTAGGGTTAAAGTGATAGTTAATCCCTATCTCGCCGAGAGGGGAAAAACCTGTCGCATCGCTCTTACTTGAAGACAGTTTCGTTTTTTCCATGTCCCAATAAGCTGCACCAAGCCGACCGTATAAACTTAGGTTATCTCGTAGGTACCAATCGTAACGAAGAGCGCTTTCAATCAACCAAGTTTTAACATTAACTGATGTAGCGTCCGCCTTTAGTTCATCGTGATATTGATAGCCTAAGTCCCAACTCCAAGAGGGCGTAAACTGTAACCCGCCATAGAGACCTAAAATTGCGCTCTCTGGATTTGAATGATTGTAATTCTCATCTAAGACCCATTGATATCCCCCTTTTACGCCAACAAAAATCTGAGGGGATTCCGTCGCAGCCAGTACTGGAATACTGAGCAAACTAGTAAGTAATATTATTTTTTTCATAGTTTTCAGATAGATAGATAGATAGATAGATAGATAGATAGATAGATAGATAGATAGATAGATAGATAGATAGATAGATAGATAGATAGATAGATAGATAGATAGATAGATAGATAGATAGATAGATAGATAGATAGATAGATAGATAGATAGATAGATAGATAGATAGATAGATAGATAGATAGATAGATAGATAGATAGATAGATAGATAGATAGATAGATAGATAGTATCATTTTTAAGCAAACATTGCTTTGATATTTGGCAAATTTTCGTTTAACTCCAGATGCACAATCAGGCCTCATCGAGATTCGCCGATTGAATCGCCCCCACTTTCCTAGACACCTCAAAGCCTTAGAATGAGGCAATCAAGGAGGTGTTATGACAAGCCTGCGATATCCGGAAGAATTTAAGATCGAAGCGGTCAAACAGGTGACCGATCGTGGTCGTTCTGTGGCCGAGGTTTCACGCAACTTAGGTGTATCCAGTCATAGTCTCTACGCGTGGCTAAAACGCTACGGAAAACCTGAAGCTCAGCAGCAGGAAGAAAGTGCCCTGCAAGCTGAAATCCGGCGGTTACGAGCGGAGCTCAGGCAAGTAACTGAAGAAAGGGATATTTTAAAAAAGGCCGCTACCTACTTCGCGAAGAATCAAAAGTGAACCGGTTTGCATTCATGCTTGAGCACCAGCATCGCTTTTCTGTAAAGCGTATGACTGTTGTGCTCAAGGTCTCGCGTAGTGGGTATTATGCATGGCGCAACGCCAGCTCCGAGCTTGGTAAACGACAACTGAAACGTGATGACCGGGATAGGAAAATCAAGGCCGCATTTGACGCCAGCAAACAGCGCGATGGAAGCTTTGGAAAAGATTGATGACGCGCTGACGAAAGCAGAAGATGTGTTATCAGATGTGCTGTATGCCGAGGATTTTGAGGGCGAGTAGTTGCTCTTATCTCAGAATCGTCACTTTTTGGGGTTCTTCGGCGGAACCCGATTCCGGCCTTAGAAAGGCTTGAGCCGTGTGCTGGGAAACTCGCATGCACGGTTCTTAGGAGAGTGGTGGTCGGTAACGGCCACTACTTATCCGATTCCATTGGGCTTCATACCCCTAAAACGCCCTCTTTTCTTGAGCATAGCTAAGCCAGCTGTTACAGGAAGTGTTCCCAATGTATCAAATACCGCGTCGTAAGGGCCGTTTGCTGCCATTGCAGTTCCGTCTTCATACGTAAAGACGGGATTAACTCCGGCTTCTTGTACGCTTTGTGCTGACGACGTACCATAAGAGCCGGATACGCGAGCACCATAAGCAAGAGCTAATTGTGAACAGCTAATTGGACAGCTAAGCAACCCTGCCTTCAACCAAGTTGGAAATTTGGCGACAACCAGTCTACCCGCATTCGGTAAACTAGTTAGAGGATTGCAGTTCGCTATACACTCGTTCTGCCCAGCGAAGGATCGCATCCTGATCCAAAGGTGATTTATTTTCCGACGAGGACTTTGGATGAGAAACGCGCTTATATCCACCACCAAATCTCCTTGTAATAAATTTAGTTGGCCAAGCCAAGGAGCCTTTTAATAGTCGAATTTCTAGTTCTTTAATGGTTAGCCCCCAGTCTAACGACCCATTCTGCTGTTTCAACAACAGTGTCGATAACTTATTTTTGTTATCGGACGTATCCACTTCTATCAAAGCATACTCTTGACCATCCTTTTTAATTCGATGGAAAGCGAGGCAGCGTGGGTTGCCATCATCAAGCAAGTGTTTGGAGTAACCATCAATAGTGGGAAGCTTTCGGATTTCCCTGTGGATATGGCGGCAACCAGACATGCCAACCAATTGCAACACCATAGCATTAAAGGCTTCGAATTTATCCGTGTAGAGATGTGCGTCGTCGCTATTATCCTCCAGGCCATCGTAGTCTGCGGAAGGTAATGTGCCCTGAGTACTGGCCTCATCCGTACTTACTTCCAAGCCGGTAGTTTCTGTAGAGTCTGATGAGTCGCCCTCCAGGCCCAAACGACCAGTCTGCCCTTTTCCCTTACCAACGCGATTTGTCTGAATGGGATTAACAAACTCAAATGCGACGGCTGGCGTTTCAATCCGGATTTCCGTGTGATCAGAATCAGGCTCTTGTTCGTCATCAATTTCCAATTCCGGACCGGATTGTGAACCGGGTCGAACTGCACGCCCCAGGCCAGCTCGCCTCTCAGCGAATCGGGGATCGACAAAATCAACGTAGGCGGAACAACCACAAGATAGATTGGAAACACCATAAATCTCATACACAAAAAACGCTTTTCGTTCCTGATCGTAATGGCCTCGAAGTGTCAGCTCAACACCTGAGAGCGGTGGTGGTTCAAATTGAAAACGCCACAGACGGTACTTGTCTGTGTCATAACCATTCTGAAGTTGGTTGCGGGCAATACTTTCAAAAGACAGCCGAGCTTCGTCATCCAGCAATATCCAGGCTAACAACCGTCTTAATGCATAGTCACCTCTGACGTACAGCGGCAGAGTGCAGGTTGGTAGAATATTGACGATAACCTTGCTCAATTTATCTATGCGCTGGACATCAAACTCCTGCGAGAGCCCACCGGAGATCAATGCTAAACGCGTGATATAGGCGTGGTGGAAAAACAGCACTCGTGCTAATTCGAGCTGAGGAAGATAATACTGCGTTCCACCAAATTCAAAGTTAAAGCACCATTGCTGTCCATCATCCTGCCGATTTACCACCGGAATTGGACAAGCTTCGATAGGTTCAGTACGCCAATGGCGAGTATTTTCTATCACAATTCGGGACTGGAATCCGGCAGGGCGCGGTTGTTCGCTTGCATTGACAACTCTGCGTCTTGCTAGGACCGGAATTTGAGAGACACCAAAATGTTGCTTCTTTTGGCCAGGTGCAAGTTTGACATTAATGTGCCAGTCAGAACCATCATGGCGGCGGAATAAAGAGCCAATCTCCCGGATAACGCTGTTATTTTCTACACCTTTGAACTTCATGTTCCGTATCCACTAAATTTTCCAAATACTGCCTGGCAGGCCCCATCATTCGTTCTTCACTCAGCCCAGCGTTTCGCAACAATCGCCACCTTGGCGGCGAGTCAAAGAGAGCCCGTAAATCGTCATAGGCATTTTGCAAGCGTCGGATCTGGTACTGGGAGACACTTTCCGAATTGGCTACCAAAAATGCCGATGTACGTGGCATTTGATGGAGGTTTTTCTCAACGGTTGAGAGATTGCCAAGCAACTTAAGGTAGTAGGTTTTTGAGCGCCTGGGCCCTTGTTTAGTTGCATTCAAAAACGTAGCCAGTTGTCGAAGTGCTTGCAAATTTTCCCGATCCCGCCTGTCCCAATCGATGCGTGGTACGTTCGCCTTTGTCTTGTTTTCTGCATGGCGATCGTTAATGTCCAAGAGCCAGTCGCGATAACTTCGATAAAGCCTGGCATACAAGGCTGGTGATATTTTTCTGGCTTGCAGGGGTGGATGAGATGACAACAATGCGAGCCAAGCATCCTTATCTGGCGTTTGACTGCTCGACTTTTGTATCACAACCTTAACTTGTTGTGGCGTTTTACCTGTTGGTTTCCGGCTAACTTCATCAAGTACATCATCTACCTGCCAGTGGCTATCCAGTAATGCCTGATGAACAACAATATGCTGAAGATAATTGAAACTTTTTCGATGCTTGCGGAAGATTGCTTTCAGCCAGTCTGAGTCATTAATATCAGAACTGGGAGGCATCAGATGGTTCCGGATTAACCAAGCGGCAGGCCATACCTTTAATACCTTATTTTTTATCGCCGAGTGGTCAACTTGGGCTTTTCCCCGGTAAAAACCCAGTCGGTAAGCAAGGCTGCGATAATACTCTGTCCATTGCTCAACACCGGGTGACGCTTGTGCAGGCCGGACTAACAACCGTCGCACCTGAGTGGTTATCCAGTCAGATACTCTCATTCCCTTTTGCTGTTTAGTCACAAGACAGTGTTCAGGTGCAGCAGCTATAAAGCGATGACGTTCAATCAGGGGGCGAGAAATCCGCGTATCCATTAACACACCGTGTTCAGGGCACGATTCCACCCCAGCAACCTGCCATTCTCTTAGCCAAAAATATTCACCATATTGTTCACGTTGAGCGGCCATGCAACCGGGACAGTACCTGACAAAACGCGGGGATTTAATGCGAGAGGCGGCAATCCCTAATGCCAGATGAGCAGCACCCTGAGAACCCAGATATAACCAATCCATGCACTGAAGCCGTCGAGCCTCTGGTACAAAAGGTGCGTAAAGCGGAAATAAGCTATGGCTATAGATTAACCTATCAGGTGTGAACTCCTCAGGAAGCCAACGTGAGAGCGTTGCAAGATGGTTAGATAAGTCTATCGTTGCGATAATACTGCGAGATTCGAAGACCTCATCCAACAGTTGCTTTGGACTGGTCAGCCCCTGCCGGACACCCGCTCTTGCCACGATGCTATACATCAACTCCTCTGTGTAAGGTATAGGAAAATTCAACACGGCCATCACCCAAAGGAATTGACCCAGTCCTGGGCATCAAAAAACAGGCCGTTGCGGCCAAGTGATTCCTGGAAGGTTTCTTCGTTTGCGGACTGAGAGAATAGGAAGCGCAAGTCTTCTGAATCCAGAGTATGCCAGTCAGCTTTTTTCACCGCTTTAAGTTTGGGTGTGGATGACACGGGCTTTTCTATCTCTGCACTCTGATACCAAGAGAGGATCAGCGGCATAAGATCCTTCATCACAAGGCCTGGATGATCCTCAAACGCTCTGTTGATCAGAGGTTCAAGCAGCTCAGAGGCATACCCCATATCAACCAGCATATTGTGCAAACGAACGGCTTGTTCATTACCCCCATACTTGACTACGGTATCAATGCTTTCCTGGTTGGATCGCAGCAGGTGGCTCAGTTCCAGTATTTTTCTATCCACGTCGGGGATAGTCAGATCTGAGTAACGCGCTATTTTTGTTACATCACCTGACCGTAACGCATCAATCATGGGGTGGATAGGTTTTAGCTCATCCTGATATACCTTTCGCATCAAGGCGGGGGTAATGCGCTCAATGCCTGTGACTACAGCCCGGATCTGTGACAGAACAAACAACTTAATGACGACATCCATAATGCCTTGTGAAAGCTCATACCAAGTATCTCTAATCTCATCCGTCACTTCAGGGGATGTTTTAGTCAGCCATTGATACTTCCACAAGCGGCTAGTGAAGGCTCCCCACTCGGTACGGGATACCTCCTGCTCGCCTGATGGTTTGCTTAAAGGTTCCCATAGAATAGAACCAAAACCTGCACCACGACGAGCGGATCGCAAATCCAGTTCAAAGACAGATCTGGCCTTTGGTGTCCCCACCATGACAACCGGGACCGAAATTTCATTAACCAGTGTGACAAAGAAATTGAGCATGCGCTCGGCACCACCTGAATTCTTAACACTCAGATGCTGGATTTCATCAATCACTAACAGCCCAATTGCGTGGGTGTTGGCAATGTGTGCCATTACCGCAATCAAGGTTTCTACACTATGTCGTTTTTCCACGTAGCGACGTACGTAATTCGTGGCGAGCACCGCGTCAATTTCCCGAAAGAAGTTATGGCACAGGCTTTTCAACGAACCATCATGCGGGCAGTCAATTTTAAGGAAAACGATCTGAGTGAAGTTGTAGGCTTCGTGATATATCAACTGGGGATAGGTTGCCAGAATACGGTTCAATGAGCTTGTCTTGCCTGAACCAGAACAACCAATAAACGCCAGGCTCTTAGCGGTGGATTCCACGTGCTCGAACCGGAAAACTGTCAAATCCCCCTGCATGACCCGCTCATAACCATTCTGAATGTGGGCATTCAGTTCGCCTGTCGCCAGATTTCTGCCAACATACCCTTGTCGAAGCATGACCGATAATTTTGACTCCAACTCAATGTGACGGGATAGCGGCTGGAAAAAATTGTCGAGTAATTGAGATATGACATGAATACGGGTCTGGCCATCAAGATAAACATCGGTTGGGCGAAACGTAATTTGACCCGATAACCCGTCCTTTAGCTGACGCCGGTCCAGGATTGGCGGCAAAGCTTCAATAAGAGGGTTTCCCTGATACTGACTGATCCCGGTATCATTATAAATCGCCTGTACCATGCCTTTGGGTAGTGTCATTCATCATCTCCAAACAGGTCATCCAGAAAATCAGGGAAAGCCCCGTCTTCGGATTGATCAGTCAAATACCTGACATCTGCTTTAGGTTTTGACTCAGTAGGCTTGCTATCTGCTCGACGTTTCTGGCGTTCCTGCTCACGGGCTTCCCGCCGGTTTTGGTTGATGCCGGCCAAAGTTTCTGTTTTCGATTCACCAAAGTAGGAAGGACGTAGCTTTTCCGCGTTTTGGATAGTTTCCTGAATCAGATTTTCCAGCGATACAAATTACTATTTATTTTCTCCACTGGAGATGAAGATCAAATTCGCCAACACTTGGATGGATTTCGGCAGCACATCCGTAGCCATGATTTTCCCAGAATTGGTCAGCTAAGCTTTAGCGCCGGTTTCTGTTCACTAAGTCCTGGGGACTATCTTCCTACTATTCTTGACCAAGCAGACAAAGCGCTTTATTACGCCAAAGAACATGGGCGTAATCAGGTACACAG
>NZ_ADBD01000008.1:0-615635 GCF_000176715.1 Vibrio sp. RC586
GGTTCGACCGTGACGATGATGGTAAAAGGCTTCATTTCACTTCAGCCATGACGCAATTAGCGTATTTTGACGGTAATGATGACGGTGCAAGCTATCTAGAACTCGCTGAATTCCTTATCCAGAATGGCTCAAACACACAAGAAGACTTAGAGCAGCTTTGGGCGCGCATACTATTCAATATTATGGTTTCCAATAGCGACGACCATCTACGTAACCACGGTTTCATTTTTGATACGACAGGTTGGCGATTATCGCCAGCGTATGACATTAACCCTACCCTGAATGCTACGGGGTTGCACCTAAACATCGATGACATGAGCAATGCTCTTGAGATTAAACTAGCCTATGAGGTCGCAGAATACTTTCAGTTAGATTCTAAGAAAGCTGATGATATTTACCAAAAAGTAGCCACTGCCGTTTCACGATGGGAGGAACTAGCAAAAAAAGCAGGAATAGAGAAAGGGGAACGGGATTTACTCAGGGATTGCTTTCAAGTGCCATAGGCATTATGTAGATCTATAAGCTAAGACTACCATGGGAGCAATTGATCGCCTGGATAGCTTTTGGAATTGTACAGTCTATGTGTGCTTAGAGCCCTAATCAATCTACTATATATTTCTGAATTTATATTGCTGATAGCGCCGACCGCTAAATTATTCTGGAACGTTACCTTTTAGATATGTTCAGTAGTCTGGAAAATCGATTTTCCAGACTTACAATTTCTTAAAATTTAGCCAATTTTTAGTCTTTTCTGGAAAACTCTCCTTATACCTTGCAATCAAAAGGTTTCCAGAATACTTCCAGAGTCAGAAATAAATAGTAATTTGTGACTTAAACCAAAAAAGAGCTGCATCTGCTGTGCAAACATCAGCAAAATTTCATCTCCAATCATGTGGCCAAAGTGATCATTGATCATTTTGAAATGGTCGATATCAAGTATCGCTATCCACAATCTGTTCTTAACTGTTGATGGATTAATCGCGAAGGAGTGACGTAAGCGATCTTCTAATGTACGTCGGTTGAGTAATCCAGTCAGTTTATCGCGTTCACTCTCATGCAGAATGACCGTGTAGTTTCGGTATATTTTCGCAAAACCATCGATCAGTAGCCGGTATGGCTCTGGGTCTTCATCAAGGATCAAACACATCTCGGCAGAGAAATGTTCTTCAATGGGAATAGGGCAACTACACAGGTACTGGCCATTGGTTTGTTGGGAAAACACGATTTCCCTCAGATTATGTTGGTAGTCAACGCTGTTACATACTTGATCATAAAGCCACTGATAGCGCTTTGAGCCTGATTTTTCTCTCTCAATATTTAAACGTGCGACCATCAGGCTAGAGCGACGTGAATGATGAAATATGGCGGCCGAAGAGAGTGGTAAAAGTTCTGATAACGTCGCCAGAATGCTGTAACTGAGCGCCAGTGAGTTTTTCTGCTCAGTGATTTCAATGACGGATTCAAGCACTTTGTCATTCATAAATGATATTTAATCCTACCTGCTCCATGTTTTTGAAGTATAGGAAAGGAAATCAAGAATAGAAACAAAGCGCTGCCATAGAAATACTTAGCCCCTCTTACGAGGGGCTAAAAACAACACCTTAACTTTAGGATGAACGGTAAACATTATTCATGTCGTAACACATTTTGATCGAGCAAGGTGCCAATAATATCCAGTGAACTCATACCACTAAAATCAATCTGAGTTGCCAGATTATCTATCACAATCGTCTGTTGCACATTGTTATCGGTAGTCACCGCGAGTTCGATATTATTGTCAACCACTTGAGCTGTCAGTTGGTTCGACGAACTTAAGCGGTTGAGCAACTGCTCCATCGTGAGATGATTACCCAAATCCTGCACAACGTCCGTCAAGTCGATACTATCTCCTTCACCTACATTGAGATCTCGAATGCGATCGGTTTGGGTATCTACGCCATTGAGCGTCCATTTGAAAGTGTCTGCTCCAGCACCACCCACTAAGATATCGGCTCCCAAACCACCAATCAGCACATCGTTACCATCGCCACCTTGAACATAATCGTTACCACTGCCCGAAATTAACGTCATGCCACTGTTATCAGCAAGCACTAGGCTATCGTGGTTCACGCCACTGTGGTCGCTCAATGATGCACCATTTGCTGCAATCTCAATCTGGTAGTCCAACGCTGTGGTAGAAGAGGCAGAGCTACCATCACTTTCGGTTGAAATAGCGGTGAGGGTTAGCGTATGTATGCCTATGTCTAGCCCCACCACTTTCAGGCTATCAAGCGCATCTGGTGAGACTTCCCAACTTCCATTACCCAAATCCGTGACCGTACCAGCACTGCTTTCAAGGTTGGCACTCGCAGGAAGGTGATCAACTCGAATGCTCAAAGTTTCATGCAAGTCGGTTAATGCAGCGATAGCACCTAAAATAGCAATACCTTGACCACTGACATTTTGGTTAGCGTAAATCTGCTGCGCATAACCCAACGTTGGATTCAAACTCAGGCTCGGTGAGTTAGCCACTGGATTAACTTGAATCGGATAGGTTTTGATCTCTTCTAACACCATACCGGAAGCATTTTCATAATAGACACCCAAATCTTGCACCTGAACGGTGAGATCGATCTCTGTCCCTGCAATGGCCGTAGCGTCAACAAAAACACCATATGCCGCGTTGCTGCTGTTGAGCAGTGCATTAACCTCATCTGGGCTACCTTCGAGGATCACGCTGCCATCCAAGGCATAACTGACAACCACTGAACTGCCCGTAGGAACCTGCACACTCAAAATACCTTCCGTCACACTCAGTGTCACTTTCATCACATCATTCGCGTGTGGGCCAGCATAATCCACATCTGACACCGTAATGCCAGTGAGTTTTTGTCCTGCTGCTTCATCAATTTGAGTGGTCACCGAAGTCGCATCAATCTCAGGCTTATCATTGGTTGCGGTTACATCAATCACAAACTGGGCACTATTATCGTGCGCGGTTGAGGTGTCTCCGGCAATTTCGACCCCTGCATTGCCGTTATCATTGACATTGAGGGTCACCGCTACTTGTCCATAAAAATCAGGGGCAGGAACAAATTTCACCACTCCCGATGCAATCGCCGCATTGATGTCGGCCACTTTGCCAGTGATGGACAGAGCGCCAGTTCCATCACCTGTGATGGTTAAACCGTTGCTGAAGAGAGGATCGATCAGTAGCACGCCGCTATTGATACCAATCTGCAATGTATATTGCGCATTGGGGTCATCTAGCTGTGCATCGATATCCGCCAAGGTGAAGTTATTGAGCAGCAGAGGGGTATCCTCTTCCGTCATTTGATCTTGAACATTGACGAACTCAGGGCGATCATTCACTGCGGTCACTTCCACGGTGACATCAAACTCTTGTGCTGAGCCAAGATGCTGATCACCTACCGCTCCGGTATCCACCGATTGCACTTTAAAGTGTAAGTTACCGTTCCAGTTCAGTTGATTGTTATCACCAGAGTTGAACACCACTTTATCAAGCTGTTGAGCATTGATTTCAAATACCCAAACCCCACCGCCAAGATGGGTGGCAAGCGTTCCATCAGGCAAGCTTAGAGAAGCGCCATCCGGCACGCCGGAAACTTCCACGCGCAAAGTTTCTGGGCTGTTTTCGGTGTAATTCGCCCCACCCGATAAACTTGGCGCTTTATCGAGAATTTGCGCCCCGAGGCTGATTTCAATTGCTTGGCCTTCCGAGCCAGTGACAGTCGTTACCGGAGCAATATCCACATCATCACCAACAGGCGTTACATTAAGTGTGAACTGCCCTGTGTGTTCGACTGGCTCACCAAGTAGTGATTCTTGGGTGAAGACTTTGATCCCCAATTGCACTTCACCACTGAAATCTTTGGCAGGCTTAATCGCCAACGCAGAGAGATCCAACGTGGTTAAACTGGCATTGTTAATTTGAATGCTCCATTCACCACCACCGTTATTCTTCACTGTGTAATCAGGAGAGAGTGATTTCACTAGAAAATCCGTTGGCAAACCGCTGAGCACCAAGGAGACAAAAGCTTCAGACCCATCGTTATCATTGAGGCTGACATTGAACGCACTACCTTGATCGGCAAGCGTAATCCAACTGTCTTCATCCCCCGTCACCGAAATTGGGCTACCAGAGCCAATTGTGATCTCATCCACCACGGGTTTCACTTCAAAGCTCACTTGTGAGGTGAAGGTTTTATCAGCATCGCTGCTGCTTACCCCTTGCGAACTGGCGTTGGTTTCATCGAATACCGTGCTGTCAGTGACTTTTCCGGCCACAGTAATTCCCACGGTATTGATGTCGTTACTCGTTGGATAATTAGGCGCCGGTTTGAAGTAAATTTCGCCGAGTGCCGCCGGTAGCTGTGCTTGAGTGAGCGTAATGCTCGTTCCCAAACTTTGACCATTGGCATCGACAAATACGCCCGCATTGGTGTCATTCAACGTCAGGGTGACTTCGGTTAATACTTCTTGCCCTTGCGTATTACCATTGAGGCTATCCGCCAAACCGATCGCTAAGTTGAGATGCACAATGCCATCTTCATAGGCGATACCGTCTTGCGTTGGGGTATCGTTCGCCAAATCGGTCGGTTGATGGTTCGCATCCAGACCCAACGTTTCTTGCACATTCAGTGTAATACTTGGGGTCACATGGTTATCAAGTGGCTGATCACCACTGCTGCTGGGTACATCCGCAACCGGAGAGATCGCGACAGGTACTTGCGCGGTTAACGTTTTTTCATCACCCGACTGAGTATCGGTGGTGACAAAAGTGATCGGTAAGGTAAAGTCACCCGCAAAATCACGCGGTGGGATCAGCACCAGTCCTTCCAAACCAGAAATCGATCCATCCGCATTCAACGTACCTTTAAACACGTATTGGCCATCAACAAAGTTGAAATCTTGCCCACCAATCGAGGCGCCAGCAGGCAGATCGCTCGCGTTAATCACAATACTCAGCTCATCTGCCACCGCATCAAAACCGGTGGCATTAACCATGAGTTTGTCTTGGATCTGTTGCCCTAAGTTTACCGTGTTATCTTCTTTGCCAATCACCAAATCATCAGCATCACCTACCCAATTGAGCTGCGCGGCAACACTGTTATTACCCGTGACAACGGTGGGGAAACTCAAGGTCAGCTCTGTGCTCACTTGCTCAGTAATTTTCGCTTCACTGCTGTCTTCACCTTGGTCATAGACTTGGGCCGTAATGGTGATCTTAATGTCGTTGAAACCGTTGTTATCTGGGTCGTTATTACTGCTATACACCAGACCATTAGGCGCTTTGATGCTGAAATCGGCTTCGTTGGTGATTGTCCATGTGCCATCACCATTGTTGATGGCACCGGTGATCAGCAATTGGTTCAACACTTCTGACGGTACGTTGCCAAAGCTCACCACCAGTTGATCCACCAACTCATCGGACTGATAACTGCCTGCGGTGTTGCTATCAAGGTTATCAAAGCGAATGACATTCGCCCCCGCTTGACCGCCACTGGCATCGTTGATGGTGAAATCAATCTTGCCATTGGCATCAGCTTGCACGGTTTGAGTTACACTGCCTGCGTTTTCGACTAACAGCTGTCCATCGGGTTCAACGATCGGATTCACTTTCACGCCAATCGAACCGTGGATCACTTCCTCTGCAATGCCTTGGCCTGGATTACCCGCATCCACGTACTCGTGGTCTTGCTCTTTCACGGTAATCGTCGTATTCAAAGTGAAGTCGGTACTAGAGTTGTGCGGAGGGATGACCTGAATGTAGCCCGCAACTGAGACTTGATTTGAGAAATCGAGATCCGATTGCCCTGCAGTAGGCTCAAGCACCAGCACACCATTGACTAAGGTCACTTCCACATTGTTGACAAAGACTCGGCTACCATCAGGGAAGCCAGAAATTTCAACTCGGCTGAAATACTCTTGTGCATCGGGGTTTTGGATATTCCCTGGGGTATTTTGCGGCACCCAAGTGACATGAATACGGCCATCTTCATTGCCAGACACAGCATTGTGGTAGTTTTCGGTCACATCAATTTGTGGCTCGACCAAAATACGAATCGTCTCTTCCACTTGGCGTACATGACCATCGTTTTCGGTCACTATCACCGTTGCCTTAATATCAATGTTGGCCGTTGATGAAGTAACAGGCTGCACCTGAATACCGGTGATCACTTGTGCTGTGGTTAAATTTGCTTGATAGATAGGCTTGTGGTTGCTGTCGTAACCCGCAAACACTAAGTCAACATGCGAACCATCGCTATCAAACAGCTTTACACCATCGGGAATGTTCGAGAGCAGAACCGAAATGGTTTCTGAGCTGTCCGTTGGGCTGTCCGCAATTTCACCAGAAATGATGCTGAAGTTGAGATCGACTAAGCTATCTTCCGCTACGGTAGCCATCACGCCTTGATGAGTGCCGTCATTAAATGGCTGCCATTGCGTATTGCCGCTAATAAAATCAACATCTGGAAGATCGGCCACCCCTTTTACGGTGACATTGACGGTTTTGCTGCCCAGTGACTCAATATCCTGCGCTTGACCGGTTGATAGGTTGACACTGTCTTTGACTATGCCTTCAACGACAAATGAGAAATTCTCGTTACTGTGTTTTGTCGGCAGCACTTCGACTTGCGACAGTGCACTTTGTGGAATTTCGTAATAGGTCTCCCCATTTGGATAGGTTCCAACCGTGATTGGACTTGGGCCAGAGCCTAGCCACACCAAAGTGGCGCCCGTATCCGTAAAATCTGACAGACGAACGAATAGTGCTTCTGAGCCATCCGCATCGCTTGAGCTGGCCATGGAAATCACTTCACTGAGCAGGAGAGGATCGTGCTCAACACTCGGATCGACCGCATTTTGATTAGAGGCGTTATCTTCAAAAATCGAAATACGATTGACCGTGAAACTGCCGCGATCGGCTTCTGGCGCGACATCAATCACAATCTCTTTGGTTTCTGATTGCGCTGTCTGCTTGCCAGTAACGTAATTGGTGGACTCTGTGGTGATGGCCGTAACATCCAGTTTAATTTGGCCTGCGAAGTTATCCGCTGGATCGACCTGAACTTGGGCTATCTTGTTAGCCGGCACTTCATAGTAAGTGCCATTAGCATCGGTTTTGGTTTGGATCGGCGAGCCATCGCTGTACACCAAGTTGGCGTGTGAGCCATTCTCCGTAAAACGAATCTGGTAGGTGATCGCTTCAGGATTGCTGTTGTCTTGAGTCTCCGCTGCGATATTGAGGCTAACATTGCTAGCATCTTCCACCGCATCATAGTGAAACTCACTGCTGCTCTTCCAAGTCGCAATATCGGCCACGCTTTCAATTTCAATGCGCATGTTGCCGTTGGTGAAGTGATCACGCACACCATTGTGCAGAATCTCCACGCTGACCGATGCATTCATACCGCCATTAGCGGTTGAGTAGTGACGTTCTGGAACAAAATAGAGGTTTTCTACCGTAGCAATATTGCCATTGATCGATTGTTGCAGCATAGCCGCAGGCAATATCACATGCCCTGTCGCCGGATCGACATCCAGTTTCACCAGTTGATTCGAACCATCGAGGTAGTAGAAGTCGCCGTGAATGCTATTGGGATTCCAAATCGACACTTCACCTAGACTTTCCCCTTGGTCTACGTCATACAGGTTGACCTGCAATGCGAGTTTCAGTGCTTCAACTGGCAATCCACCCAAGTTATCTTGCGCATTGCTTTGCTCACCCGCAGGCACCAAGTTCAGCGCCACATCGTGGCCTTGGTCTTCATAGCCCGTAAATTTCTGCTGAGTAATGGTCGCTTTGTGATCGGAGATCGTAATGTTGAGCTGTTCCGTTGAAGTATCGAGATCGTAATCGGTCGCCGTCACATCCACCGTAAATTTGATGTCGTTTCCATCAGTGTGATCCAACTGTGTAACAGGAGTAAATGTGGCCGTACCGTTAGGTTGAATAGTTAACGTACCAAGATCGCGGCTCACGCCATTAACAATTTCCACCACTGTGACGGTTTTCGCGGCGCCATTGAGCTCAATATCATTGCTCAGCACACTGCCTTCACGGAACTGGATATCACGCCCCGCTTCGTCTACTGCGCTAAAGTGAGTAATCACTCCGCGATCTGCGCCTTGCGTATCTGGGCTTAGGTTATTGTCACGCGAGAATAGATTCACGGACGATGCCGAAGCCCCCTCCTGCAAGGCGATATTTTTATCATGCAGGATCGGTACATCATCCACGATAGTGACAGGCAAGGTGATCGGTGAGGTATCGCCGTCCGCATCTTGCGCGAGCACCGGAATATTCAACGTTAGCTCATTGGCATTGAGCGGATGGTCCACCGCGCCGTTTAAGGTAAAGCTATAGCTGCCATCGGCTCTTAGCACTAGGGTGAAGATCACCACACCATTGGCGATACCTTGATAGGTATAGACTTGACCACTACTGGTTGTGGTTATGCTAGGCGCGCCCCATACCACAGGCTGACCTTGTGAAGTGAGCCCGGTGTCGCTACTTGTGCTGGTATCAATCTGGTAATGAGCAATGCCATCCGCACCTTGGGTAGCCGTAAACTGGCCATTGGCGGTGGTTGATTCTTTGCTCTGATCCGTACCAGTGGCTAAATCATCTTCGTTGACCGACAAGGCTTGCGCACTGATTACTGAAGGTTGGTCATCGACCACGGTCACGGGCAATACAATGCTTGAGGTATCGCCATCGTAATCCGTCGCCACTACATTGAATTTCAGCAGCAATTCATCACTGCTTGCGGTGTGATCCAGTGGCCCTGATAAGGTGAACTGATAGCTACCATCGACATTCAACTGCAACGTAAAAATCACACTACCATCCGGTTTAGTAGCGGTGTAAGTGTGGTTACCACTGGCATCGACACTGTCTGCCAAGGTGAGAGCTTGCCCGCCGGAAGTCACTCCAGCCAATGGATTGCTGGCAAGATTCAGCGTGTAGGAAACCACATGATCCGCGCCTTGCGTTGTCGTGAAATGACCTGTAGCGGTTAAGGATTCTTTCGTGGTATCCGAGCCTTGAGTCAGATCGTCCTCATCGACTGACAGCGCTTGTACCGCGGTAATGGTCGGTTTGTCATCCGCTATCGTAACGGGCAGAGTCACGCTGGCTTTGTCGCCATCAAAATCCACGGCCAGCACTTTAAAATTGAGCTGTTTGCTGTCACTGCCTGCGGCATGATCAACCGGTCCAGACAGGGTAAAGGTGTAACTACCATCGGTATTCAGCACTAAGGTAAAGATTGGGTTACCACCCGCCGTTGCAGTGTAGGTTAAATTACCATTGCCATCGTCCACTGGTGCAGAGAGCACCACGGCAACACCATTTGAGGTTAATCCTTGCACCGGATTGACGCTGCCATCGAGCTGATAGCGAACCACCTGATCCGCACCTTGCACCACAGTAAAGTGGCCACTGGCACTCAGCGGCTCTTTGCTGCTGTCCGAGCCTTGTGGCAGGTCATCTTCGTTGACGCTTAAAGCTTGTACCTGAGTGAAGAAAGGTTTGTCATCAATGATTTTCACAGGCAGCGTGATGCTAGCCTTATCACCATCAAAATCGGTGGCGATAACTTTGAAATTGAGCAGCAACTCATCGCTGTTCGCGGCGTGATCCAGTGGCGCAGAAAGCATAACACTGTATGTGCCATCGGTATTAAGCACTAAGGTGAAGACAGTCGTTGCCCCCGCCATCGCGGTATAGGTTAGGTTACCATTGCCATCATCCACAGGCGCTGAAAGTGTCACCGCAACACCATTGGAACTCAGTCCTTGAACTGGGTTAACACTGGTATCCAAATGGTAGCTCACGACTTGATCAGCCCCTTGTACCAAAGTGAATTGACCACTGGCTGTGAGCGATTCTTTGCTGCTATCCGCACCTTGTGGCAGATCGTCTTCATCCACAAGCAAAGCTTGCACGTTGGTAAAATGTGGCTTGTCGTCAAACACTTTAACCGGAAGGGTTATGCTTGCTGTATCACCATCAAAATCGGTGGCAATCACTTTAAAATTAAGCAGTAACTCATCACTATTCAGCGCATGATCCAGCGGCGCAGCCAGAGTAAATGAGTAGCTACCATCCACATTCAATACCAAGGTAAACACGGTATTACCACCGGCACTTGCGGTGTAAGTGAGATTGCCGTTGCCGTCATCCGCAGGGGAAGATAAGGTCAAGGCAACACCATTTGAGGTCAGCCCTTGAACGGGGTTCACACTGTTATCAAGCTGGTAACTCACGACTTGATCAGCCCCTTGTACAAGGGAGAAATGGCCGCTTGCGGTGAGGGATTCTTTGCTACTGTCAGAGCCCTGCGGTAAATCATCCTCACTCACACTCAGGCTTTGTACGTTGGTGAAATAAGGTTTGTCATCAAACACTTTGACGGGCAGGATCACACTTGTGGGGTCACCATCAAAATCGGTGGCAATCACATTGAAATTCAGCAGCAATTCATTGCTATTGAGAGCATGATCCACAGGCGCTGATAAAGTAAAGCTATATGTGCCATCCGCATTCAGCACTAAGCTAAACACGGTTGTTGAACCAGCCATCGCGGTGTATGTCAGATTGCCATTGCCATCATCAACGGGAGCGGAAAGAGTAAGCGCGACACCGTTGGAGGTTAAACCCTGTACTGGATTCACGCTGCTATCAAGTTGATAGCTGACAACCTGATCGGCACCTTGTACCAAAGAGAAATGGCCAGTTACGGTCAAAGGTTCTTTGCTACTGTCAGATCCCTGCGGCAAATCATCTTCACTGACACTCAAACTTTCGACATTGGTGAAGTAGGGATTGTCGTCAAAGACTTTAACCGGCAGCGTGACGCTGGTGGTATCACCATCAAAATCAGTGGCAATGACGTTGAAATTAAGCAGGATTTCATCGCTATTTAATGGATGATCAAGCGGCGCACTCAGTGTGAACACGTAGCTACCATCGCTATTCAGTACCAAGGTGAATACTGTGTTACCACTAGCACTCGCGGTATAAGTGAGATTACCATTGCCATCATCCACAGGGGCAGATAAGGTCACCGCCACGCCATGGGAGGTTAACCCTTGCACCGGATTAACGCTGCCATCTAACTGATAACTCGCAACTCGGTCAGCGCCTTGTACTAATTCAAATTGACCACTGACACTCACCGGCTCTTTACTGGTATCGGATCCAAGCGGTAAATCATTTTCTGAAACACTCAGAGGCTGAACATTGGTGAAATAAGGTTTGTCATCCGTAATCGTAACAGGCAGTGTGATACTCGAAGTATCACCATCAAAATCAGTAGCAATCACTTTGAAATTCAGCAGCAACTCATCGCTATTCACCGCGTGATCCAGCGTGCCAGACAAGGTAAAGCGGTAACTGCCATCAGCATTGAGCTGCAAAGTGAAAATCACCGTGCCATCAGGTTTGCTCGCGGTATAGATATGGCTACCACTGCTATCCACCGTTTCATTTAAAGTGAGAGCCTGCCCGCCAGACGTGATACCAGCAAGCGGATTACTGCTGGTGTCGAGTGTATAGGAAACCACCTGATCGGCACCTTGTGTGGTCGTGAAATGACCATCAGCCACCAAGGATTCTTTGCTGTTATCCGAACCCAGTGGCAGATCATCTTCATTCAACGCAAGAGCTTGAACATCGGTAATGGTCGGCTTGTCATCATAAATTGTGACCGGCAAAGTGATCGATGCCGTATCACCATCAAAATCTTGCCCCAGCACTTGGAAATTAAGCAGTAGCTCATCACTTGCGGCCTCGTGATCCAACGGCCCAGAGAGCGTAAAGCTGTAAGTTCCGTCAGTATTCAGCTGTAGAGTAAAAATCACCGTGCCATCAGGCTTGGTGGCCGTGTAAATATGGTTGCCTTGCGCATCAGTGCTTGGCGTGAGCGTTAAACTTTGCCCACCGGATGTGACCCCTGCCAACGGGTTACTTGCCGGATCTAACTGGTAAGAAACCACCTGATCCGAACCTTGTGTTGTGGTGAAATGACCATTGGCCGTTAGCGGTTCTTTGCTAGTGTCTGAGCCGGTTGCTAAGTCATCTTCCTGTACGGAAAGCGGCGTTGCATCAAGAATTTCGGGTTTATCATCAACGACAGTCACTGGCAATACGATAGAGCTGGTGTCACCGTCAAAGTCCGTTGCCACCACATTGAAATTGAGTAGAAGCTGATCACTGCCGACACTGTGATCCAAAGTACCGGTGAGGGTAAAACGGTAGCTGCCATCTTGATTGAGTAGCAGAGTAAATACGGGAGAACCACCCACTGTCGCGGTGTATGTGTAGTTGCCATTAGCGTCAACCGATTCGGTTAGCGTTACCGCGACACCCCCCGAGGTGAGCCCTGTGACAGCATCAGTTAGGTTGTCTAGGCGATACGAAACCACGCCATCCGAACCTTGAGTGGTCGTGAACTGACCATCCGCAATCAGGCCCGCACCACCACCGATTGAACCGCTACTGAGGGTATTTTCCTCAACCGTTAGTGGTGTCACCGCCGTAATGGTGGGCTTATCATCTTGAATCTCAATGTTTAATGCGCCGGGCGCAGAACTATCATTATCGTAATCAATCGCCACAATCGGCAGACTAATCGTGAGTGCATCACTGCCCACAGCATGATCAAGCGTACCTTGCAATACAAACTGGTAGCTGCCATCGGCATTGAGCGTCAGTTGGAATACATCACGCCCTCCAGCAGTGGCTTGATAAACGCGGTTGCCGTTAATGAAAGTCGGTTCACCTAAGATCACCGCCTCACCATGAGAAGTCAAACCTGCCAATGGGTTGCCATTAGCAGGATCCACTTGGTAAGAGGCGATCCGATCTGAGCCAAGCTGAGTATCAAACTGTCCAGCAACGGTCAGCGAATCGGCACCGTCCGATCCCGTAGGGAGATCATTTTCATTAAGTGTCAGAGTTGGCTCAGCCACCATCACAGGTAGGGAACCATCATTTATGCCGACCGTCACTTCAATCGGAGCTTGAATTGGATTGCCGTTGCTGTCTGTCCCCGTCAGTTGTAATGCAACCGAGATCTGATCGCCACTGATCGACACCAACCCTCCCCCCCACCGAAGGAACATGGTCAATAGGCTGACTGAGTGTGGTTGTGATGGTGAGATTAACATCTCGGCCTATCGATTCCGCGCTAATCGCGATGCTCAATACCGCAGCACCATTTTGCTCGCCAATAATGCTGTTGGTGGTGGCATCATAGCGAAACACCACAGGCTGACCGGAAGAGGTAATGTCTTGATTCAGTTCCGCTAAAAGTGCGATTAAAAATGTAGGAGCAGGAACGAACGAGGCAGGAAGCAGAGCGAGGCTACCCGCGGTAATCAAGGTGGTGAGAGTCGAAGTTTGTGGGTATGTTCCAAGCGAGAGTGAACCTTCCGTTACCTGCGCAGAAACCGTTTCACCGCCGGCCGCAAACCGCAAAGGATTATCGAAAATTTGTGTGGTCGATAACGTCTGGCTATAGCCATGAGTATCAAAGAGGGTGCTGGCTAGTACCTCTGTGTAGTTATAAGCAATGGTGACCGCGCCTTCGTTAGCGGAACCTGCAGCATTCCCACCGGCGGCAGCGGCTTGCAATGCCGTTGTCGGGTCAACCCCATCTAAAATCGCCTGTTGAATCGCTGCAATGGCCTGAGCATCAAAATTGGCGGTATCGAGCTGCGCTAATTCGGCATTGATCTCCCCTTGCACTGGAGCAACGTGCAGCTGAGGATCGGCGCCAAAGGCAGGTTCAGGCAAACAAGCAAGGCAATTCTCATCAACTCGCACATCACCTTGCGTGGTTTGCAAAGTCACTTCGGCTTGGTTCACCGTAATAAGGATTTCACCCGGTTGCAGAGCATCCCCTACATTCACACTTCGCGCTTGGCCTTGTGCATTTACGACAATCACATCCCCAGTCATATTCATGACTGTGATAGGTTGAGTGACAACTTGAGACTCCATACTGCCCCCATTTCTCGCGATAAATTGTGGTAGCTCTACTTGTTCTTCGAAAGTAATTATAGTTCTGTAACTAAAGTTCCAGCTTTAGTTATACGCGATGCATAACTAAATAACTACCAATAAGCCAGATAAATACTTGTCGTCTCAATTGTGAAATGGCTCGAAACGCCATAGACAAAACTAATTCTTGCAGAGTTGAACGATGGATCGCACCAATAAAACCAACAGGGCGTTATCTCACTTTAAACAGATGTTGCAGGGCGCGGCTGACAGGAAGCTGAATACGATCAATATGCACCCACATTTTGCCATTCAAATCACGGGTTACTTTATCGATCTTGGCGACATTGACCGCTAAAGAACGGTGAATTTGCCAAAACTGGTTAGGGTCGAGCTGGGAAAGTAATTCTTTTAACGATGTACGAAGCAAGTATTCTTGCGCTAATACACCATCGTTTTTGTACAGGGAAAGGTACTTGTCTTCTGCCTTCACATACAAAACGTCACTGACAGCCAGTAGGTGAATATCCTCCCCTTTGCTGGCTTTGAGCCAAACTTGATAGTCCGGTTTTACGTTACGGGTCAACTGTTCAAACTGGGAGAACAATTGAGCCAAATCAGCTGTGGGGGCAGCTCGTTGCAACTGCTGCTGTAATCTTTCGCAGCAATCGATTAAACGTGATAGAGAAATGGGCTTAAGCAGATAATCAATAGCGTTAGCGTCAAAAGCACTCAACGCATACTCATCATAAGCGGTAATAAACACGACTAACGGCCGTTTGGGCAGTTGGAGCAAGCTGCGTGCCACTTCAAGCCCATCCATTTTAGGCATACGAATATCCAAAAAAACCACATTCGGCTGATGTTGTTCGATCGCCTGTAATGCCACCTCTCCATTTTCCGCATTGGCGACTATCTCAAGCGCAGGCCATACGTCCGCTAACATCTTATTGAGATGGTGACGCAGTAACGGTTCATCATCCGCAATCACGGCGCTATAAGTGGAGTTCATCGTCCTTGCTCGCTCATCCATGCATTATTCACCATACGCAGCGGGTTGTAAGGCTTGCAGATGGTGCAGCCGCACACGAATGGTGGCTGTCACGCCACCCAAGCAGTTTTGTGCCACGGTGAGCAAACCTTGATAACCAAATAGCCCCGATAAACGATCGCGAACATTCTCCAAAGCGATGCCGTTACCTTTTGGTGTTCCACTCAACCCCATGCCATTGTCTTCCACCGACAACTCAAACCACCCTTCGGTAACGTCAATGTGGATGCGAATATTTCCGCCTTCCGCTTTGGGTTCAATACCGTGTGACACCGCATTTTCGACCAAAGGCTGGATTAGCATCGGTGGCATCCCCAATTTCCCCCACTGCGCAAGTTCGGGCAGCGTATATTCTAACCGGTCACCTAAGCGAATTTTTTGAATCCCCAGATAGGCATCAATCAACTGCATCTCTTCGCGTAAGGTGCTCGTATGGCTACGCCGTAAACGCATAGCACCACGCATTAATTCCGTTAACTTTTCTAGCATCAACTGAGCTTTATAGGGTTCGACCGAGATCAGAGCGTTAATATTGGCTAACGTGTTAAACAAAAAATGGGGCTCGATTTGACTTTGTAGCTGCTTCAGTTGGCTAAGGAGTAAGGCTTTTTCTTGCTCAGATTGGCGGCGACGTGCCGCTTCTAACGCGCCTTGCGCCAATAACTTCTGCTCATGGGAGTAAAAATACAAAAAGCACACGGCTGAGAAAATAAAACCAAGCACCATGATTGGCTTATAAGCTGAAAAATCATTAAACCCTGGGTATTCATGCAACCAAAAATATGCCCCTAAAGTTCCTAGCACCACCGCGCAACTTAATGCGATAAGATTCACCAAGCGTTTTGATAATTCAGGCCATCGCCGCGCAATACATTGTGCCGAGAAGAATGCGCTATAACCGTAGCCTAGACTGATCGCAATATGCTCGGAAAAATCACCATCCCAAAGCGTCATTGTCGTTAGGGCTATTATGATGCAAAAAAGCGTGGTGAAACCAAAACTTTTCACATCATGTGCTGAAATATCAAAGCGTTCCATCATCTAGAATTTTCCTTTTAGATTGAACAGAATCCTAGCGCTATCCGGCATGTTTGCATATGCCGAACTCGATTCTCCACCAAAAAAACGTGCTGCAAGTTCCAGTTCCAACGAAGCAGAGCCACTATCGTACGCTTGCCAATTCAGCCACTGGGTCAAAATAAAGCCCCCCTCTTCTACCGCCCAAAGTAGATCAAGGGTGGGGGTTAATTGATCAATGCCCAACGGCTGATCCGCAGCCCCATCCCATGACCAATGCAACATAATGTTATGTGCCACAATATTGGCCGCTTGATAACCTTGAGCATACGAGAAAGCGGCTTGAGTCTGCCCCATTTCACGCATCTGGTCTACGCTGTTGAATGCTTGTTGCCATTCCTGCTCATTCCAACTGCGACCATCGTACCAATACTCGGCAATCACATTATGCCCCGAAGCGTTTGCCCAGTTTAATCCAAACAAAAACTGCGCGGCATCTGACCTTTTTATCAATTCGAGCGGACGCTCAATTTGCCTTTGGTACTGCCAGTATTCGCGTTGATACAACCAAGAGGTGTGCACGCCCCACGCAGTGTTGAGCACCGATACCCATGATCCTCCGACTAAACCACGGCGCACATTGTCGTAATACACAATGCCCTGAATTTCACTATCACCCACTAAACGATAATGGCGTAGCCCGATTCCTTGCTGCTCATTGTGTGTCACTAACTGCGCGTCGCTCGAACGCCCCCAACCACTATCCGTGGCAATCAAGGTCCACTCACCCAACCCTTGATAGGATGAGAGAGCGAGCACTCCTGCCCCTTCTTCCACTTGAATTCCTAGCGGGTTACGCCGATAAGGCAAAAACAGATCCAGTGGCCGATAACCATAGCCCACACCCCAGTCGAGACGAATCTTTCCAACCGTGATGTCGAGCGTTTGGCCAGCAATATCGCTTGCCCCTTGCCAAAACAACTCACTAAGCGTGAATTGGGTATCGCTCGGTTGATCACTGCTGTCATAGAGTGAGAAAGCGGTGAGCGCTAAACTCGCTGTCCACCCATTCCAACGAGATTCCAGATCGAGTAACGCCTCAATTTGCTCAACCGTTTCTCTCTCTTGCCCCACGGCGAGAGCAAAGAGTGGGGAATCGCTAGGTCGAGTGTGAGACGCACTCACCATCCAATCCCAATCCAAACTCGGCATGCTCTGCGCAAATCCTTGCAAGGACATCAGCCCGCAGAACAAACCAAGCCCTTTTACCATCCCGTTCATTTCACTGCTCCAGTGACGGGTTTTGGATTAAATAAGCTGGGTTGTATAACTTATCCTCCAAGCGTTTTGGCTGGACTGATTGATACTCGATCAGCGTACGTTTCTGCGGTTGAATTTTGTCAAACAGCAGCATCTCAACCACGCGATCGCCTTGCACTTTAAACCACGCAACCTTGGCTAGCTTGCCCGAATGCAGGTAAAGATCCGCTTTAACTGGCGAAGCATCGGCCTTATTCAGCCACAGTGTGATCGCCTGATAACTGGCACCAGCGGTTTTGGCTTTGAGGGCCAAACGATAGGTATCCACACTGGATTGATCTTCCCGCAGCAGCCGCTCTTCGCCCTCAAAACTCGGCTGATAGTCATCACTCCAAGTCAAGGTTGAAATATCCCCCACCGAGGCCTCACCAAGCAGCTTTTGCATTGGCGTAATACGAATTGGGCGACGGCTTTTTGGCATCAATAGCCAGTAGTTGTCCCCAAGCATCAGCAGTTTTTGCCCCGCTTCGGTAGCCGAGCGAAACAGCACTAAAGATTCGCGATTTTCACGCACATACACATCATACTGGTTGGTCTTTTCGAGAGTGCCATCGTGGTATAGCTGCACCACAGTGATCACTTTGGCGGCCGATTCTTTGAGTCGATAGTCATCTGCCTTTTGCACCATGCCGACCACATCCAGCTCTGTCGCCACAACTGTGCTTACCCAGCTCAGCCCTAATAAACATATTGAAATCCATTTACACATACGTGAGAGCCTCCGTGATCGGCTTGTTCACGCCTTTCCGAGCAGAAAGCCAAGCCGCCAACACACAAATAATGACCATGCCTAAGGTACATAGCCCGACCAGAGTGAATGAAAAATAGAGATCCAGTGGATAACCTTCGGTTCTTCCCGGTGGTGGTGGCATTTGAATATCCGCCATTCGCACCACGGCAATAGTGATCAAATTGAGCACAGTGCCGAGTAACGCGCCACACAGTGCCAACAACGTTGCTTCACGGACAAATCCAGCCACAATGTCCTTAGGGTATGCTCCGAGCGCAGATAAGGTACCAATTTCCCGAGTCCGTTCGCTGACCGACATGGTTAGAGTATTGAACAGCGCTACAAATACCACCATCGCCATGACGGTACCCATGACGCCGAATAGTCGGTCGTATAAATCTTTGACGCGAGTGTAGAAAAAGGCGAGCTGCTGCCAAGGTGTCACTTGCAAATCCTGCGCTAAATGCAGTTTATTCAGTTGCTCTTCAACCCATATCTGCATCTCTTGAGCTTGCTCTGTCGTAAATAAATACACAGATAAGGTGCTGATTTTGCTTGAATTAAGCAGTTCTTGTGCCGAAGTAAGGTGCAGATAAAGTTGACGTTTATCCAGTTCCGGCACGCCGGTTGAGTAAAGACCACGCACTTGAAAATCTAACGCGTTCAGCGCGCCATCCGCGGTGGTACTCAATAGCGTTATCCAATCGCCAACACCAACTTTCATGTTGCGCGCCAGATCGACTCCGAGCATCACTTGCGGTTGGGTCGGGTCAAAGCGTGGCGAGTTTGGATCTTGCAGCGTTTGCCCATCACGTACATCCAAAAAAGGGCCTTTCATATCGAACTCTTTGTAATCCACGCCAAGCCCCGTAAAAATTGTTGATTTCGCACCATTAGAAACCAGTCCGGTCAACTCTATGCGTGGCTGAATGCCACGAATTTTAGGGTTAGCGAGCAAGGCTTGACGAATCTGATCACTCCCTTCCAACCCGTTGGCCAACGGTGTTTCTTCCTCTTGCTCAAAGTAACCCAGTTGGCTGATGGTTAAATGCCCGACATCGCGCGCGGTCGATTCACGCAGTGAATCGTAAGTGTAAAGACCAAATCCACCAGCAGAAGTTAAGGCCAAAAGCGCAATCGCAATGATAGAGATGGAGAGCACACTACGGCGGCGGTTACGTTGCAGATTCAATGCAGCCAATCGCCACGCTTGAGAGATCAACTTGCCCATTGCATTCTCTCCAAGGAGATCTGCCCATCGACCAAATTGATGGTGCGATCGCACTGCGCCGCCATGCGTCCATCATGAGTCGCCACCACAAAGGTGGTTCCTAACTCATGACCAAGGCTTTTCATCAGCCCAATGATAAGACTCGCGGTTTGGCTATCCAAACTCGCGGTAGGCTCATCTGCCACCACTAATTTGGGGTTATGTACCAAAGCTCGTGCAATCGCCACACGCTGCTGCTGACCACCAGAAAGATGATCCGGACGCTGCTGCATCACGTCTTCTAACCCGACTTTCATCAACATTTCCCGAGCCAATTTTTGCTGGTCATATCGACTGAAACCATTAAGCATCAAGGGATACGCCACATTTTCTAAGGCCGTCATCACGGGGATTAAATTGAATTTTTGAAACACAAAGCCAAACTGAGTACGGCGCAATAACGCTGCGGACTTACCACTGCTTGGATAAGTGTTTCCATCTAACGTCACTTCGCCTTCATAATCGGGATCAAGCAAACCCAGAATGTTGAGCAAGGTACTTTTCCCTGAACCAGATGGTCCACACAGTGCCAACATTTCGCCTTGCTGCACCACACCACTGACACCACGTAGGGCAAGCACACTTTGCATTCCCAGTGAATACTGCTTTTCAATGTTTTGAAATTTAAGCATGTTCCCCTCCCTACGCCTGATTGACGAGAGCTTGCGCTTGCTGAGTATCAGGATGGTTGGCATCGGCTTGCTGCATTGTTTCTAGCCAAAGACGAGCTTGCTCTGGATCCTTCGCGCGTAACGCTGCGGCGATAGCTAAACGATAAATCCACGCTGTAGCCGCAAACGGCTGAGCTTGGAATGTTGGGTCGGCGAGCAAGTTGAGATAGAGATCGTAGCCACGCTCAAAATGGTTAAACATGTCAGGCATGGCCGTGTAAGTCGCCGCTGCCACGGCGATCGCTAGCATTTGAGTCGGCAAACCATTGCGGCGCTCTTGTGAATTTGCCGCGTCATCACTTAATAATGAAAGCCCTTTCTCTATTGTGGCAAGCCCCTCTTCGCTATAGCGCATCTTCTTCCAAGGTAAAAACGCATCACGTCCCATGAGAGTTCGAGTGCTACCTAAATACACCAAGGTCAGCGGCATCGCCCCTTCTTGTTTCGCTAATTTTTCCAAATCGGCATACAGTGGTTCAACTAACTTTTCATCACCCTGCGCCGCTTGGTTATAACGTTGGATCAACGCTTCACTAGGCAGGGCAAGCACTTGCCAAGAACTGAGGCTCAGTAGTAAGCCTATTAGGCAAAGAGGGAAGAACCGCAAACTGCAAGTTTTCATACGAAATATCCTTTTCAGTAAAATGAAACTGTCCAAATGATTTGTGAACTTGATGTCACTACAGTACGGCAATCAAGAATGAGCAGAGCTTAGCCGACTCGATACAGACTTATTGTAGTTTGCGATAGAAGGTCGATATGCGGCGTCAATGGTAAATTGATGGCATGAGTGGGGCGGGTGAGAAAAATGTGCGCTCTGGATTACACCAGATGAAACAACTGCGCCAGTACAGTGACTGGCGCAAGAAGATAAAACAAGAAGCCGAATGCAGGCTATGGCACTCCGTGACCTTTAGAGGCCACCCATACTCGATACCACTGTTCACGAGAGAGTTGTAATGACAGCGCTGCAATGGCACTTTCAACGCGTTCGATTTTACCTGAACCAATGATCGGCAGCGGTTGGCTTGGTAAACAACGAACCCACGCATAAATCACCTGTTCAATCGACTCAACGTCCATTTCCACGCGAAGCTCTTCCAACACCGCACGTACGCGCTGCGCTTGTTCTGTTTGGCCGGAGAAAATAGCGCCACCACCCAAACATGACCATGCCATAGGACGAATACGCAAACGCTGCAATTGATCCAAGGTGCCATCGTGTGCCACTTCAAAATTAAGTGGGTTGACTTCCACTTGGTTCGTTACCAATAGCTTGCCCAAGCGTGATTGCAACAAATCAAACTGCGCCGGTGTGAAATTAGAAACACCAAAGTGTTTCACTTTGCCGACTTTGTGCAATTCAGAGAATGCTTCAGCCACTTCATCGGCATTCATCAATACATCGGGACGATGGATCAGCAGAACATCAATGTCATTAACCCCCAAACGCTCTAACGAGTTGTTGACCGATTGATAAATGTGCGCGGCACTGGTGTCATAGTGGTTAATTTTGCGTTCTGGGAAGCGGGCGTTACACAGTTGAATATCGCACTTAGTGACAATTTGGATCTGTTCACGTACTGAAGGCTCAAGCGCTAACGCCTCGCCAAACAAGGCTTCACACTGATAACCGCCATAAATATCCGCATGGTCAACAGTGCTGATCCCTAGCTCAATGTGCTGCTTCAAAAACGTTAAACGCTGCTGAGGTGTCATGTTCCACTCAGCTAAGCGCCAGTAACCTTGAACCAATTCAGACAGCTCTGGCCCTTGTTGCGCCATCGTCACTTTCTGCACGGTTGCTTGTTGTTGCATCGTCATTCTCCTGTTTTTCACTCAGCACATCCTATGCAGCTGGCCGTCTCTGTGCAAAAACTATCAATATCGATCCATAAAGTTGTGACTTGAATTAGATTTTTAGACGATAACGCATGGCGGCAATCTGGCTTTCTACGCCCTATCCTGCAGGGTTGTGACGCAGTGCAAATTAACAAGGCGTAGCGCTAAGAATGATGTTGAGTGACGCGCTGCAATTTATCCTTTATCGATACAAAAATCGGCGCCATTTGGGTAGGAAAGCCGAATCAATAATAAGAAGGATAGAGAATGAAACTGAACGCCTTGACCCTATCGCTGCTCTCAGCTCTAGCTTTGCCAGCACTGGCCTCGGCTTCCACTGCGAATTTAACGGTAGCGACCACCACTAACAGCCGTGATTTTCCGCTGCAAGCCGATGCACCACTGGTGATCCCACTCAACAAAGGGGATTACACTCTCACTATCAGTGGTTTCGAAGGGGATTGCTCTGCTGCCCCAACGCAAGTCGTCAAATTCAATACACCGCTCGCCCTAAGTTGCACTGGTAAAACTGAATTACCCTTGACGATTCGTTTTAGTGGCGACTATGCCTTTCAGTGGCAAGCGCAAAACAACACACTCACTTTGATACGCCAAACCACCAAGGCGACCAAAACTGAATTTCGCCGCCCAATTCCTAACGTCAGCTGTGAGGTGTACCAAGGCGGTGATGTCACCTTAGATTTGGCCGACAGTTTCGCCAATGGCACAGCGTTAAAAGAAGCGTTTACCGGGCAAATTGTAACGGTGCAACAAGGCAAAGTACGCCTAACCCCTTCCCAAACCAGCGGAGGTTTAGTGCTGCTTGAACCGCAACGCACTCATGCTCAGCCTTTTGCTTATCGCAATGCCAATATCTATTTTGTGATGGTCGACCGCTTCAACAATGCCGACCCAAGCAATGATCGCAGCTACGGCAGGCAACAAGACGGACAAGAGGAGATCGGCACCTTCCATGGTGGGGATCTAAAAGGCGTGATCGCCAAACTCGACCACATTAAAAGCTTAGGCACGGATGCTATCTGGCTCTCTCCGATTGTCGAACAGGTGCATGGGTTTGTCGGCGGAGGTGAGAAAGGCTCCTTCCCGTTTTATGCCTATCACGGCTATTGGACCCGCGATTTCACCAAGATCGATGCCAATTTCGGTGTGGATGAAGATCTGCAAACCTTAGTGCGCGAAGCCCATCTCCGCGGCATAAAAATTCTTATGGATGCCGTGCTTAACCATGCAGGTTACGCCACATTAGCCGATTTACAGCAAGATGCGGTACAAGTGGTCAACGCACCTATGCTGCCTGAACGTTGGAATGACTGGAAACCCAACGCCGACGAAAACTGGCACAGTTTCCATCAAGCCATTGATTACCAGAGCAAGAATTGGCAACAGTGGTGGGGGCCAGACTGGGTACGCGCAGGCTTACCGGGCTATCCTGCGCCGGGCAGCAGTGACATCACCATGAATCTCGCCGGTTTACCGGATTTTCGCACTGAATCCCCCCAAGCCGTTACCCCGCCGCAGTGGCTACTCAACAATCCCGGCACACGAGTGGTGAGCAAACCCAATTACACTGTCGCTGACTATTTAATTGAATGGCAAAGCGACTGGGTACGCCGCTTTGGGATCGACGGTTTTCGCATCGACACCGTCAAACATGTGGAAGGGGAAGTGTGGCAACGCTTAAAACATAGGGCCTCGGAAAACCTCACAGCATGGCGGCAAGAAAACCAGCAGAGCGGAGAACCCTTTTGGATGATGGGCGAAGTATGGGGGCACGGTGCCTATCGCAGCCCTTACTTTGATGATGGCTTTGATGCACTGATTAACTTTGATATTCAAAAACGTATGGATAACGGCGCAGCCTGTTTGAGCCAGATGGCGATGGTGTATCGCGATTACGCGCAAACCCTCGCCAAATATCCCGACTTTAACCCCGTCAGTTATATGTCTTCCCACGATACTGAGCTGTTCTTCGGCCGTTTTAAATCGTTCGAAATGCAGCGCAATGCCGCCAATGCGCTACTGCTCACTCCTGGTGCAGTTCAAATCTATTACGGCGATGAAATTGCTCGCGAAGCAGGACCTTACGCTGATGATTTCCATCAAGGAACCCGTTCTGATATGCGTTGGCAGTGGAGTGCAGAGCAGCAGACTCTGCTCAAACACTGGCAAACCTTGGGGCAGTTTCGGCAACGTCACCCAGCCGTTGGGGCTGGATCACATCGTGAAATCGCCCAGCCCAATACTTATCTTTTCACTCGCCAGTTAGGTGACGATAAAGTTGTCATCGCCTTTGTTGGCCGCTAGCGGTCTTATTCCTCAGGTGCATGCTCATCATGCTCCTGACTCGATGAGTGCCCCAAAGCGATGCCAATAAAAACGTGCTAAATATCATTCTTTCTATAATAACTTACTGCAAACTCATCAAACTCAAACTGGTACAACCAGAAAATCAACATAATTCATTGATTCATTTGAATTAAATATCTATCTTCCGCCGCTGCAAATAAAATAACACCACCAACTCCTTTGACATATAGTTAACACAAAATTAACATAAGGCTTCACGTGAATGTTCTCTCGCAATAAAACGCTGGGTTTCTCCCCGTACAAAGCGTCATGCGAGAAGAAACGACTCGTAGGATCGTCAATGGAATTACGACTATAACTAAGACCTCAGGAGGTCGAGAATGCTGAATAAATCTTCCCTTGCTGCTTGTATTTCCGCCCTGTTAGTGGGACAAGCCAGTGCCGCCGGATTTCAAGTCGCCGAGCACTCCGCATCCGGTTTAGGCCGAGCGTTTTCAGGTGAAGCGGCAGTGGCCGATAACGCCAGCGTACTGGCACGTAACCCCGCCGCCATGATGCTGTTTGAAACTGCGCAATTTTCTGGTGCATTATCCATCGTCGATCCCGAAGTTAACGTAGATGATCTTTCCAACAACCAATCGATGAAAGATATTGCGCCACTGCAAATCGTTCCAGCGGCCTACTACATCAGTCCGATCAATGAACAGTGGGCATGGGGTTTTGCCATGTTCACCACTTACGGCGTAGCAACTGACTACCCGAACGATATTTATGCTGGTGATTTAGCCGGTGATACTTCGTTAATTTCCGTCAATCTAAATCCCAATATTGCCTACCGTGTCAACCAAGAGCTCAGCTTAGGTTTTGGCCTTGATTTGGTTGCCGCCAAAGCGGAGCTGACTCGTCACAAAGGCGGCCTTGCCCCTTTTGTTGGTGGCAATCCTAGCGATAACTTGATTGGCATGACCGGCGAAACTTTTGGGTTGGGTTGGAATATCGGCGCACTCTACGAACTCGATGATAAAAATCGCATCGGTTTTGGTTATCGCTCACGCGTTAAACTCAATTTTGATGATGGCGAATTCTCCAGTTACGATTCGGGCATCGCCACCAGCGCTGTGGTTCCTGGGCAACTCAAAATTGAGCTCCCAGCGATTTGGGAACTCTCCGGCTTCCATCAATTGAACGACCAATGGTCAATCCATTACAGCTATCAGCAAACGGATTGGAGCAGCTTTAGTGAACTCTCCGCGACTTCAAGCCAATGTAAAAACGGCACCTGTTTCCAAAAAATCGAGAAATACGAAGACAACGGACGCTGGTCTGCTGGCGCTACGTATACCCTAAATACAAGTTGGACATTCCGTGCTGGTGTGGCGTTTGATGAGCAAGCTGGCAAGGCAACACTGAGCATTCCGGATAGTGACCGTTTCTGGTATTCCGCAGGATTCACTTATTCCATCAATTCTCAACTAACGATGGACGCAGGTTTTGCTCTTGTGCAAAGCCGAAAAGGCACCTTTACCGAAGAAAACCAAATCGGCCAAACCCTCAAATTTGATTCTGAGGGCATCGCCTATATTAGCGCATTGCAATTTAACTACCGCTTCAACTAATTTCCGGAGTCGAACATGAAACAGGTTATTAAGATCTCTCTTCTCTTCTCTGCTCAGCGCTCTGGTTAGTCGGCTGTGGCAATGAAACCACGAGCTCAGGAGCGAGCACCACGGTTGAATATGAATCCTATATTCAGCAAGCGCTCAATCGAGACACCACCATTAAATTTGCGTTAAGTGGCAGCAATGCCAATGTGCCCCTGCCCTCTTTTGCGCTGATGAACCCAGACGATGGCACATTAGAAATTCCCCCTGGCAGCAATACTTCTGGCTCTAACCCGTTAGTTGCTATGGGACAAGTCGATGGCTGGCCCATCACCATGCCGCTATTCCTCGATTTTAAAGGCGCAGGTTTGGCCGATAACATCATCACATCGGGCATTTATCTGTACGAGTTAACCGACTCGATGACCGGCTCTCCGAGCATCAAAACCTTGTTAGTTAATGGTACAGATTACACTGCAATTTCCAGCTCGGCGTCCGATAAAATTCTCATTGTGCCAATTAAAGCACTGAATGCTTCTTCCGAATATATTCTGGCGGTGACCTCAGACGTTTCAGACGCCAACGGCAATCCAGTTGGCACATCGTCCAGTTACGCCGCCCTGAAATCCAAGAAAAAGATATATACCGAGGGTGATATTTCAACCCTGCAAAAAGTGACGCAAGGCGTAGAAAAAATCTTCCGACTCAGTGGTGTGGATGATACTCAAATCGTCTATTCGACTTGGTTCTCAACTCAATCGGTGAGCAATACCTTGTTTGCTACTCGCGCCGCAACGGCATCTGCGTTTGCCAGTGGTAGTAACCAATTAGAGACAGTGTGGAAACAAACTGGCATTGGACTCGATACGGCTTACACAATGCAATTAGGCACACCAGTTGACTTAGCTGCCGCTTTGACAGCGGATGACAATTTCAGTACGTATATTGGTGCAAGCAAAAAAACCGCTATTTTAGGTACATACAGCGCAGGTACCGTAAATGTGACCAAAGGTACCGTTCGCCTGCCTTACTACCTTGAAACTGGCAGTAACTGGAATACTCAGCCGTTTGAATCGGCGATGCCAAGTCTTGCCAAAATTAAAGCAGCTCTCGCCGATACTAATGAGCAATTAGCGATTGGTGGACAACTACTCGCAGCAGGTATTGATACCAGTAAATTGGCCACTGATGCCAGTGAACAACTTAAGCTGATTGGCCTTACCCTAACCAAATCGGATGGCAGCCAACTGGATCCTGAACGCTACATCACTCGCTATTCACCCGTACCCAAAGTGAAATCGGTGCAAAATGTGCCATTCCTACTCTTTACACCCAATGGCAGCACACCAACCAATATCGTGATTTATCAACACGGTGTCACCAATGCCAAAGAAAATGCCTACGCTTTCGCGAAAAATCTTACGGCTGCAGGACTTGCTGTTATTGCCATTGACTTACCGCTGCACGGTGAACGTAGTTTAGACAGCACACGCTCGGCCAATAGTGATCCTCTCGCTTACATCAACCTCACCTACTTGGCCGTGGCACGGGATAACTTACGCCAAAGCATTCTCGATGTATTGGGACTGCGAGCTGCGTTAACCCTGTCTCAACCTCTATTCAGTGGTACACCACTGTCTGGCATCAATGTAGGTACAGGTTCGAAAGTTCGCATGCTGGGGCATTCATTAGGGGGAATTGTCAGCACTTCTGCCGTAGCAGAAAGCAATAAAACATTGGGCTCCACACTGGCTAACGCTCTGTACAGTTTCTCTGGAGCGGCCATTCAAAACTCGGGAGGCCAAATTTCTAACTTACTGTTAGGGTCTGAATACTTTGGGCCGCAGATCAAGCATAACGTTGCATTAAGCGCTAGCACAGAATACAAAGGTTTTGCTGATGCACAATGTACCAGCCTAGACGATTCGACTTGCTATAAGTCGTTTGAAACCTCGGCAACTGAAGAGCAACGTGCTCAAGTCACCTCAGGCTTCCAGATGTTCTCGTATGCGGCGCAGACCCTACTCGACACCATTGACCCTTACTCTGTAGTGAGCACAAAGCTCAATAATGGTGGGCTGACCACGCCACTTTACTTCTCAGAAGTGGATGGTGACAGCGTGGTACCTAACAAGGTGAGTAATCCTACTGGCTCGGGGGATTATCTCAGCCCACAATTTGCAGGTACCGAACCACTCGCAACTTTACTGAGCCTAACCACTGTCAATTCAGGACAAACCGCTCCAGACGCAACCAAAAGCTTTGTTCAGTTTAACAGCACGGCGAAACACTCGACCTTTGTTGCCCCACAAGATACGGGATACGCTGACTTGAATCATCACACCGAAATGCAAACTGAAACCGCTGATTTCCTTGCTGACGATAGCCTTGGAACCGTGTCCAATAGCAATTCTGTCTTGAAATAATCTTCACCCCTTCTAAAAGGGTTAGGGATAACGAGAAAAAGCGCACTCTAAGAGTGCGCTTTGTTTTACAAGGGAAATGGGAATTTAATCAAGTCTTAACGTAACGCTGGAGTAGTTACTGTAACCACGCAACATGACATGGTAAGTCGTACCTGCTACCGCCGAGATCGCGCATTGCTCTGCATTACCTGAACGATAAGGTCGGCAATCCCAAACCGTTGTGGTGGGTTTACTGCCCGCTTTGACATACAGATCCACATCACCGGTGCCACCGCTGGTGGAAACAACAACGTTGCCCGAGTTGGTCACCGTAAAGGTATAAAAATCTTCCCCTCCACGTAGGCCGCTCAGTCCTGTGATCGGCTTACCTTTCTCAAGCACTTTACCGACCGGTGGAGGCGTTGTGCCACAAGAGGCATTCACACCTACCGTATTAAACGCAGTTACCACATCCGCCGTGTTGTAGCTAAGATCCTGTGCAGCTTTCACCACACCGCAGGCACCTTGATCAAACGTGCTGTTAGGTGTCCAGTACAACTGGTTAGCAACGGCAAAAACTTCAAAGCCTTTACGCACATTCCAACCGGTTTTATTCGCGAGAAGATAAAATGCGCGATTAAAAACCCCGCTTGAATGGTGAACATCAATACCACTGTAATACTGTGATGCATGATCTATCGAACGACCATCACGCGATGGTTGATCAAAATAGCGCAGACCTCCGGAAGATTTAAAGATGTCTGACCCAACCACCCAGTCAACACTGCCACGCATATAATATTCCGCAGCTTCCCCCGCAATATCGGAATAGGCTTCGTTAATACCCCCTGACATATCCTTGTAAACAAGACCTGAGTTTTGCTCGGTGAATCCGTGGCTTACTTCATGCGCACTGACGTTAATATCAACCAGTGGATAGAAGCGGGTATAGCCGTCACCAAAGGTCATTGCGCGACCATCCCAAAATGCATTTTCATAGTTACTGCCGTAATGCACACGCATAGTCAATTGGAAGGTGAGTGGAGAGGTATTCAGCCACTGCTGATACATATCGAACACCACTTTACCGAAATAGTGCGCATCGTTAAGTGGTGAATAAGCGCCATTGACCGTTTTCACGCTGTTGTAATTGGTACTGTCGTTACAGGCGTAACTAAAGGCCGTTGTCCCTGTCGTACCACCATTCAGATTCACGGTTTTTACCGCGCTATTGTTCATAGTACAGGTCGTACCGGTTTTATCGATACTAAAACCAGGTAAACCATTGCTGCCATATTCATAACGACCTGTTTTTTGGTTACCGCCAGGACCGGAGCCAGTAGCTTGCGCATGGTTAATACCATCCCACTGTTCAAGTACCTCACCTGTGGTCGCACTGATAAAGTAGAACGGGCGAGTTGGCGAATCTGAGGCAACAAAGAAATCAACTAAGTACACGAGCTGAGCTTGTTGATTGCCATCCAAACGCACTAGCAACTGAGCGTTTGCATTCTCAATCGGCAAAGTTTCACCAAGCACATTCGCTTGCTGTTGACCAAAATGAGTTGTCACCAAAGCAATAGCTTGTTGACTATCAATATCGGGAGCCACACTGGGAAGATCGGCTTCTAATTGCTGTGCCATCTGCCCATAAACTTGGGTAATGCCCTTCGTCGATTCCGTTGCAACGATTGCTGTACCATATACAGGCACCCCATTGTAGAGTTGCTGATAACGTACTTTCACCTTGCCATTAGGTAACTGAATGGTGTTGACCGCTTTAAAACCATTAGCGGAAGATACCATACTGTACTGCTGTTGAACTAAGGCCTGCTGGACAAACGATGCATCATCAATCGTCACCATTTGTGCCGCGTAAACAGGAAAACCGGTGGCTGCACCAGCCAAAACTAGCCAATTCAAAGGACGGGGTATTTGTTTCATTTCTCAATCCTAGAGATGTTAGGTTATTAAGCGTTGAACAGCTCCCATCAACGCCGATTGCACGCGAAATACCGCGTTCAATCAAAGTGGTACAGAACGATTGAAAACACCAACCCGAGGTTAATTTAATGTTAAATAAAGGTGTGCATTTTTCGTGTCACAAACTACTCATTAAGCCCATTTACATTGCATAAAAAGCAGAATAAAAACACATAAAATCATTGAGATAGATATCCATTGATAGGATTGTGCCTTTAAAATTAGACACTTATTTATCAATACGATGGCAAGATTGACGAACTTACCGTGCTATGAATGAATATCGCATAAGGCGAGAAAAAATAAAGCCGCTGACGCGCGGCTTTATATCAAGTTCGGGGGTTAGAATTTATAACCACCAGCGATCATAAATACCCACGGATTGATCTTTACATCAGTGGATTTGGCATCTGCCCCCGCTTTGTAAGTCGCTGTCGTTTCTATATTGGCATACCACACAGAAGCGTTGAGGAACCAACTGTCATTAAGCATGTAATCCACACCGGCATTCGCAGCCAAACCCCATGAATCATCCAGTTTCAGATCACTCAAACCTGCACCTTCACCTGAGCTGTTGAAGCCTTCATCAAAGAAAGTGGTGTAGTTTAAACCCGCACCAACATAAGGGCGAATCGTAGAATTTGCTTCTCCAAAATAATATTGAACCATGAAAGTCGGCGGCAGATGTTTTGTTTCACCAATATCACCTAGGTTCGAAAGATCGGTAGAAATTTTGTGTGAGAAAGGCGTAGCAGCCAACACTTCAAAGCTGATGTTATCCGTAAACATATAACCAAGAGTTAAACCCAGTTGAGTGTTGCTGTTGACAGCAAGTTCACTTTGACTGCCTAAGATTTTGTCACTGCTGTCATTAGGCACTACCGAAGCAACACCGACACGAACAATAACATCACCTTCTTGATGTGCCATAACGTGAGTAGACATAAGGGCTGCAAGCACGGATAAACCGCAAAGTGTTTTTTTCATTACATTTTCCTTTTTGTGTAGGGCTATTGTTATCTTTCTGTTGCGCGCACAGTAGCACACAAAAACCACACAAACTTGATGGAAATCAATTTGCATCATCTGCGCACATCAATAATACATTTATGCAACTTAAGTCACCTTTTAAAAACACAATTAACGGTTATCTAGTGCAACTTTGGCGTGCCATCATGGCATCAAATATGCAATAAATTCCATGTTCCCCAAATGGAGGATAGCAACATGGATAATCTTTATAAGATCGAGTCTTACAGCGATGAAGCCGTAAATACCATTGCTAGCTTTATTCGGTCCCGTGGCGGCCACTGCTACATTGCAGGATTTGCAGTGATCACTAACCACCCATTTCAAGAGCGCGAGGCTTGGCGTTTGCTCCCTTTAGTGGGCAAAGTGACCGATTCATTGACGGCGTGGGATATCAGCCAATTTGAAACCACAAACGTGAACATTGCCCATTGAGTCGCATCCTACTCTTGGCACTAATAACGGTATGATGAATGGCGGCATAAGCCGCCATTTGCATATTGCAATGCAAATAACTATTCACTACCTCCTATTTGAGTTACTGCACCTCAAATAGGAGGAATGGAAGGAAGCAGTACCTACCTACTTCATTATTTTCTGTCATATAGATAGGCAATTTATAAATTTCGAACCGACATCAAATTACAAAACAGTCAATAGTAACCGTTTGTGTTGAATTTTAGAAGCCATGGCCAATTAACAGTAAAAATTATTAATTATAAATATTTAAATTGCTAATTTCCCTGTGCTGATTCTTTGCTTTAAACAGAAAACTTAAAAAAAGTAACCATAAATAAATAATAAACTACCCAACAAAAATAAACTTGCAATTAATTATAGAGTGGTTTTAAAAACCACCAAATACAGCACTGGAAACAAAAGCATTCAATAAATATTATTGACCGGAGATTAGAATGAAAAATTTAATATCAAAAAAAATAACCATCGCTGCTGCTATCAGTAGTAGTTTTATAGTCTGCACACCAATTACTGCTGCTGAAAATATTTCTGACACTGTGATATCAAGTGCTGAAAGCTCATCACGAGAAAAGCGTTCTGCATTGTGGTTAGTCGGTACTTTTGTAAAACGGCCTACCACTTTGGCCTTCCAACCAATGAAAACACATTTTTCAAACAGATTATTAAACCTTTTAACATTAGGTTTATTCGGAACCACTAATGTTGCAGAGGAAATCATCACCTTAGAAAAGGCTGTTTCAAATTTAGATGGTTTGATAGCAACAGAGGCCTCTGTTTTTACTCAACTAACTGATATTTCAGCTGCTGCTGGAGAAGAAACTGCAGGAGATGCTGTATTGCATCCTATAAATTTATCTATCACCGAAACAATGGCCCTCGTTGAGGATAGTCAACTGTACCCTGTGTCTTCCTACTCAGGAACTGTTATGAGGGAAGCTTTGATTAATATGGAGAAAGAATTTTCACCAGAACTAAAAGCAGCCATAGCAAGAGGCGAAATCCAAAGAACTGCTTGGAGTTTTTTTCCTGAAGGTTTACAAGCCAAGAATGTTGTCCAAAATGAAGTGAGAGCGTTAAGTGGGAAGTGGGCAAGAAACTTCGAAGTGGGTGAGTATGACCCAATCAACAAGCAAGTTGATGTGCGGATCTTTCATCGAGGCACCATAGAGGTTGTTGAAGGACACGAAAAGCACATTTTTAATGTTGCTAAACGTCTTCATCGAACAGGGGCTTTCCGAGTTATTGACTATGACAAATATGCTGGTGAAGCACTGGAAGACTCGGTATTAGAAACAGAAGCTAAAACAGCATTTAGCAATACCGTTCCAGGAGACGTTATTACCTATGAAAATCAAAACTACATTGTTACAAGTAGCGAGCATAATGGCATAAGAAAATTAGCTAATGCTAATGGAACTAGGCTTCGAGCAGGCCAAAATGGGCATTTGGTTCTGGGTAATCTAAATGGAAAAGCGGTGCCGGTATATGAAGAAGGTGGCACCTTTCGACTGTACGACCAAGCAGGAAAACATCCAATTTTAATTAGAAGCACAGGTGCTGAATTTCAATCTATAGCGGAAACACTTGATACTAATAATATGTCAGCACCTACAAGAGGTTTTAATACTGTCCCACCTCAAAATATAGTGAATATCTCTGGTGGAGATAAAAACTGTTCCTATGTAACAGCAGCCGTCTTACTCAACTTCTCAACCACAGCGGATTTAGCGGCTCAAACAGGAATTCCAGAATTTTGTTTAGCCGATATACAGAAAATAAAAGACCTTTTTAAAGCGGCAGGACAAGAGGTTGAAATCAGAAAATATCATTCTAAATTTGCTCTTGAGGAGGCAATGAAAACATTACCAGAGCAATCTACAGCTGGAGTTGCTTTTACAAGGCCTAAGCGTATTGTCAATGGTTTACTTGAAGATCAAAGTGGCCATATGTTTTTGGGGTACAGAGATGTGGGAAAAATTAATTATTTTGATTTTCAAAAAAATCCAATAGGCCAAAATTTTAGTGCTTGGAATTATTCGATACCAGCCGATGCCTATCAGTTCCTTTTATTCACCCCAAAATAAACTCCACTCAAAGCCTCATCAATTAATGGGGCTTTTTACCCTTCCCAAAAGTCAAACTTTAAAGAAAATTCAAAAAACTGAAAGAGGGAGGAGACCCAAGATGATTACCGACTAAAAAAACTGAACTTTATCATTAAGTGCGACAGGCATCCGATCTACATCTTTTCTAAGTTTCAATTTTCACATAAGCTCAGCACGGAAATCCCTATACCAGAATGGTCGATTTTCAAGTGTCCGAGTAAAGATTGAGCATAAATATATTTTCATGGTGTTTTCTACTGCTCTTTTCATTGCTCTCTTATACTCAACAAAAGCGTTGTGACATACCTGACTTAACCAACCACCCAGTGAACTCAACATGAAACTCTTCTCTTTCCTTGGTAGTGTTTTCTTAATATGCATTGGCTCTAGCATTGCAATGCCAACCTATTCCGCAGATTCAGTAACAACAAAGGCTGTTGCAAAAAAGACTGTTAAAAAACAGGAGCTTGCTGCAAACAGCGCTTTGGTCATCGATCTTAAAACCAACGAAGTGATTTATTCGAGCAACCCAGATGCGGTTAAGCCCATTGCTTCCGTCACCAAGCTGATGACCGCAATTGTCACTTTGGATGCCAAACTGCCAATGGATACCAAACTACCTATCACTATCAAAGAAGCCAAAGAGATGAAAGGGGTGCATTCACGAGTTAAAATTGGCAGCGAAATTAGCCGCAAAGACATGTTGCTACTCACGTTGATGTCTTCGGAAAACAGAGCCGCAGCAAGCCTTGCTCACCACTACCCCGGTGGCTATAAAGCTTTTATCAAAGCAATGAATACCAAGGCAAAAGCCTTGGGAATGAAAAACACTCGCTTTGTTGAACCGACTGGGCTTTCACCAAAAAATGTATCCAGTGCCCGCGATTTGGTGGTGTTACTGAAGGCCAGTAAAAAGTACCCTCTGCTCGGCCAACTCAGTTCGACAGAGAAGAAAACCGTGACCTTTGCAAAACCTAGATACACTCTCGATTTTCGTAATACCAATCGCTTGGTTTTTAACGATAACTGGAAGATTGACTTAACCAAAACAGGGTTTACCAACGCTGCAGGTCATTGCCTTGTTATGCGAACACAAATGGGGAAACGCCAAGTCGCTTTTGTTGTGTTAGACACTAAAGGAAAGCTTTCGCCTGTCGGCGATGCAAACCGTTTACGAACTTGGGTTGAAACTGGCAAAGTCACCCCAATCCCTGCCGATGCGAAGCAATACAAGAAACAACGCAGCCGAGAGCAAATTGCCAAAATCAGTGATTACAAAAATTAGCAGCCAAACCCAACCCTGAGCCAAATTGCCATTTTGTCTCTTATACATCTAATGGGGGGGGGTTATTGTGGGGCTGAGTTATGCAACAAAGCCCCAGCGTCTTTCTAATCAAGTATTCAGCTCAGTTGACGATATTTGCGTGACACTTCAGATGTTCAATAAACATCTTAATTTTCTTAGCTAAGTGCTTTCTAGAGGAATAAAAAGCACATAGAACAAGATCAGCGGGTTGATATTCCATTTCCACCACTTCTAAAGTCCCTGCCTCTATCTCAGACTGACAAAATTCAGTAGGAAGTATCGCCAATCCTAAACCAGATATTGCCCCTGTTTTGGCAAGATGCCCACTGTTCACTTTAAAAGCCGATTGTACTTTTTGAATAATCAGCTCACCTTTAGCGTTTTTAAATATCCATGGCGCGCCATTTATTACGGTAAAGCTATTAATACATGGAACATGTTTTAAATCACTCATCTGAAAGGGTCTTGGAAAGCGCTGTAGTATTTGGGGCGATGCCACAACAGCACTTGGCCACCGTTTAATCTCCTGAGCAACCCAACTGTTATCTTCGAGCTTACCCCGATGAAAACTTAAAACGATGTCGAAGCCATCAAGCAGATCCTCTTTCGGGCTGATGCTCGTATCACAACATAATGAAATAGAGGGGTGCCGGAGACAAAAAGAAACCACAGCTTGAGCTAAAGCCGGTGAGTCAGGCATTAACACGTTAAGCTGGCCTATTACTTGGTTTGCATGAAGAGTCACCTCCTCAAGAGCATCATTCAACTTTTCCAACAATGGTTGTGTACACAAATAAAGATGATCACCCGCATCAGTCGCTGCAATGCGGCGTGTCGTTCTATCAAATAGCCGTATATTCAAGCGCTCTTCCAAAAGGGCAACATGACGGCTGACATTGGATGTGGGTAAACCTAAAAATTCCGCCGCTCGTTTAAAACTGTTGTTCTCATAGACACAATGAAAACTTTTTAACCACTGCTGTTCAATCTTATCAAGCATATATTTAGTCCCATTTAGTGGGATTATTAAATTAATAATTGCCACTTTATTACCCAAGTCAGGCTAATACAATGCTCTTTATTCATACTATTTGAGTAAGGTTTCTCCATGAATTGGCTAGAAAAGCTATTGGATAAGAAAGACATTATCAATGTACGTAAAGCATCCATTCCAGAAGGTGTATGGACTAAATGCCCCTCATGCGAGCAGATCTTATTCCGAATAGCACTCCAGGATAATCTCTCAGTATGCCCCAAATGCAATCACCATCTGCGGATGGGCGCTCGCCAACGATTAGACAGCTTTTTGGACAAAGAAGAGCGAATCGAAATAGCAAGCGAATGTGAACCAAGAGATTTGCTCAATTTTAAGGACTTAAAACGCTATAAAGAGCGCCTTACTCAAGCACAGAAAAGCACTGGTGAAAAAGATGCACTGGTTGTGATTAAGGGAAAAGTGATGGGCTTACCTGTTGTCGCTTGCGCATTCGAGTTCTCTTTTATGGCCGGTTCAATGGGGTCAGTGGTAGGTGCGCGTTTTGTTCGGGCTGTTGACGCAGCTATTGATGCAAATTGTGGATTGGTGTGCTTTTCTGCTTGTGGGGGCGCTCGAATGCAAGAATCACTCATTGCACTGATGCAGATGGCTAAAACCAGTGCCGCATTGAATCAGTTATCAATGGCTAAATTGCCCTACATCTCAGTGTTAACCGATCAAACTTATGGGGGAGTATCTGCAAGTGTCGCCATGTTAGGTGACATTAATATTGGCGAGCCGAAAGCAAGGATCGGGTTTGCTGGGCGCCGAGTTATAGAACAAACCGTTCGAGAGAAACTACCAGAAGACTTTCAGCAAAGTGAATTCCTCTTAGAACATGGCGCTCTAGATATGATTGTGGATAGACGTGAGATGCGCAAACGAATTGGGGGACTGATCGCTAAAATGACCAATACCACCACTTCATTGGATATAGAGCGTATGAGTTTTCATTCTTCCAACGGTTAAAACATTACGGCAAACGTGCGCTCAGCCGAATGTGGACAGCACTGTGTAAAAAAGGAGGCGTCCGTTACCGTAACCAGTATCAACTGCGACATACCTATGCCAGTTGGATGATCACCCATGCTAACGTCAACGTGAGTTACTTGGCACAACAAATGGGCCACGCAGATATCACCATGGTCGCAAGGGTCTACGGTAAATGGCTAGTTGAGTCGAACAAGAAAGAGTCTGAACGCGTTTGGCAAGAGCTAGAAAGAGTCAGGAATCAATAACCGCCGAAAGGCGGTTTTTTGATCGCATCTAGATGCTATATCGTGTACTAATTCAGACCTGATCTGACAGTTACCCACTTTTCGACTTGGTGCCTGTCAGATTATATCTGGGCTAGATTCTTTTCAGCCCAGATTGATTTCCCATCCTCTAATGTTTCTATCGGCGTTCTGCCACAGCACATTTTTCCTTGATGAGTACGGTGATTGTTGTAGTAGTCCATCCATTCGTCCAGATCTTTCTGCAACTCTTCGATAGAACCATACAGTTTCTTTCTGAATGTCACTTGGTAGAACTCATTCAATATGGTCTTGTGGAAGCGCTCGCAGATACCATTTGTTTGTGGTGACATCGCTTTAGTTTTCGTGTGGTCGATATCATTAATAGCTAGGTAGAGCTGGTAATCGTGCTGTTCAACACGACCACAGTATTCAGTGCCTCGGTCAGTCAAGATTCGCAGCATTGGCAGTTCATGCGCCTCAAAGAACGGTAGAACCTTATCATTCAATATATCCGCTGCGGTGATTGGTGTTTTCGTTGTGTAGAGCTTGGCAAAGGCGACTTTACTGTAGGTATCAACGAAGGTTTGTTGATAGATGCGCCCAACACCTTTCAAGTTGCCAACATAGAATGTGTCTTGAGAGCCGAGATAACCTGGATGCGCTGTTTCTATCTCACCACAAGCCTCATCATCGTGCTTCTTACGCTCAAGAGCCGCAACTTGCTCGTCCGTTAGGATAATACCGTTCTCTGCGACCTGTTTCTCCAGTGCGATAAGACGTTTCTTGAAGTTCTCTAGGTCATTGCGAAGCCAGATTGAGCGTACGCCACTTGGAGAGATAAACACTCCCAATTTACGTAATTCATTACTCGTTCTAACTTGTCCATGAGCTGGGAAGTCGATGGCGTATTTGATAACGGCTTGCTCAGTTTCACTATCAACACGGTTCTTCAAATTCGGTGCTCTTCGGCTACGGTTAATCAGAGCATCAATACCCCCCGTCTCAACCAACTCTTGATAACGGTAGAAAGTATCTCTTGATACCCCCATAACCTTACAGGCTCTAGATACATTACCGAGTTCTTCTGCAAGATTGAGAAGGCCCGCTTTGTGTTTGATAATTGGATTGCTAGTATGAAGCATGAGAGTTACCTCTTTTTGTCTTTGATTAGTGATTAAGCACCTTTAATCAAAATGGGTAACTCTCTTCTTTTCAAATTGAAGTGTCAGATCTAGTCGGAACTAATACATATATCGAGACTGCTCATCCTCGCACAACTAGGTATGACAACAAACTTTTGCCCCATTATTGGATAGACCTTTTACTCATTCATATCCTGTTAATGGGGTTTTTGCCCCACTAAAAGTTATTCATTCTTCCAATGCTGTTTGTTGTGAATCCCCATGTTGTATCACTGGGGTAAGTTCCACCTTTCCTTCAGCGTTAGCTAATCTTAAGTCCTCTTTCGAACTGTTTGTAGATGGTTGAGGTAGTCTTTGATTTCTTCTAAATCTGCTACCACTTCATCGATCGTTGGACAAGGACGTATACCTGCGGCTGTGTCGTGACCAACAAAGTCGACACAACATTTATCATACGCAAGGTGAATACGCTCTAAATCAACACTAGTAATATCATCTACTCGATTTAATCTTTGCAGATGCACACCTCTTTCGAACCTATTAACGACTTTATTTAATAGTTTCTCTTCAACCAATCGCTCCCATGCTTCACGCAGAAAACTATAGAAAACCGCAGCAGCTTCTCTAAATTCAGTCTCTGTTCCTGTCTCATCAATCTTTCGAAGCTTTTGGAGCTTAGTAGTTAAAACTCCAATTCGTTTCGATGTAGGAAGCGCGTCCCACGGAGGGTTAGTTCTTACAAGGCCGGAGTTACTTCTAGATCTTTCGAGGCTGATGCAATTGACCTTATCTTGCTTTAGGCTATCTGAAGCTTCTAGTAGTAGCTTGTAGAATACTATGTCGTGAGTAAATACAATGACTTGGCGTTCTAGTGATTCCTCTATTAACCTTTTTGCGACTTTTGCACTCCATTGATGGCTAAGCGAATTCACTGGATCATCAAATAGAACAGCAGATCTTCTAGAATCAGCTTTCATTTCTGATAAAAAGCTCGCTATTGCTATACACCTTTGTTCACCTTCACTAGCAACTTTACCAACAACAGATTCGTTTGAGTTTGCTAGCTCTAATTTAAATTGCTGTTGTCCGGCTTTATTTCTTGTTTTAACGTTGATGTCAAATCTATTAAAACCAAAGGATTTAAGTTCTTTTACAAAAGACTCTTTTAGTGGCTCTATAACACCTTGTGAATAAATCCTAGCTGACAACGTTGATATACTTCTCGTAGCGCTCTGATCTGAGATCTTGTTTAACTTAGCGACTATTTTTGACCGTCTTACATTAGTTATGATGTTTGCTTTGTGTTTGGCAACATAGGCTCGATCTGTTAATTCGGTCAGTCTTGCTTGTTTTTTTGCCACAAATTCGTTGTTACTGCTTTGCTGTTCAAGTTCTCCGATTTGCGTGAACAGCTCTTTATCTATTTCCCGCAATGCTTGGAAATGAGACAAGCTAATTTCGTCTAATGACTCGGGTAGCGCGGAACCTGATAAAACAGCCTGTCTGTTTATTAAACTCTGGTTTAATTTCTCAAGCCCAACTTTTAACCCAGGTTTAATTACGTCAAGTTCATTCAATACACCTTCAAATTGGGCAATATTCAAACTCAAAGATCTAACGACAGATTTAGCCTGAATTAGCGCTTTCAATGCTTCATCTGTATTTTTTGCAGCCTTGTCATTAATAAAAGCTTCGAGTTCTTGTAGTTTGTCGGCCGACGTCTCTTGGATATCTTGTAAGCATAACGGACAGGAATCACCTTTTGTTGGAGGGAATTTCTGGCCTTTATTTTCTTTTACCAAGAAGTCTTTTGCTGCTCTCCAAAGGACAGTCCATTGTGTATCACAAATATTATCAAACGGCAGATCACTCAGTGTTTTTTGTCTCAAAGTATCAGATACTTGTTTCTTTTTTTGATAGTCGAGATCTAAACTTTTTAACACTTCGAAGTTACTAGGACCGAGTACTTCGATAGGTCTTTTGTATGACTCAAGTAAAGGGGAAATATAACTACGTTGCTTAATTAAACTCTTTCTGATTTGTTCTGGCGATTTGGCCATGTCGCTAACAAGCTCGTCCTGCAATGGTTTTATAGATTCAATTTCGTCCTTAGTTGCGCAGTGCAATTCAATATCAGCTTCATTTGTTAACTCTGAAATTTGATTAAGGAACAATGAAGCTTTACTTTGTGAATTTAACGATGGAATAGCAACAAAACCGTTACCACTCATGACATCTTCACTTATTCTATTTTTTATACTTTCCACAACCTTTGTAAGTTCTGTGATTAAGTTCAAACCTACTGGTTTATAACCTAAAGCGTCTTCATTAGATAAATAGTGGTGTGCTGAAGATGTATCGAATACACGAATAGACTTGGCAGCATTATTGTTTGATGCCCCATTACTCCAAGTTAATTCTGTCGGTGTGTTATCAATCTCGAGTGTGAGTAAAGCTTGAGGAGGTTTAGGTGCAGAAGTGAAAACATTACCCGCGATAGGTTTCAATGCTCCCCGAGTCAAACACGCATGTTTTAAAATAGACGTATAGCTCGACTTACCGGCTCCGTTGTCTCCATATACGATAGTTAATCCATCTTTTCTAAAATCTAATTTTTGATCTTCCGCTAACGCAGCAACACCTTCAACTTGAGACAAGCTAATCAGTCGAACCGAGTTTTCTTCGGCCATGTAGCCCGATATATCAATCGGTGATAACAGCTGCTCATGGTTTGGGTGTTTCGGTTCCAAGCCCTCAACACTCTTCGCAAAATTGAAAATAAAATCGATATGGTTTTGGTTTAGCTCTCCTTCTTCAAGAGCAACCTTTAGTGCTAGATTCCACCATACGGGCTTATCCTTGGACCACTCTACTATTGATTCTACCGCATTCATCATCATTAACCTTAACACGCCAAATAAGAGCCTAGTATAATAGAGTTCAGTTGCACCAAAGGTATAAAAAATTGGTGTATCGTTTAATAAAATGCGTAAAATCAACAAGTAATTAAATTATTCATAATATTTATTATCTTCTCAAATTATTTCTCCTTGATATGACCATATAAGGAGGACTGGCTAATTGTAGTGGCTGAGGGAATTCGAACACTTGATTGGAGGTTTGCAATACCTGAAATTATCCGTGAGATGCTAATTTAGGAAAGCCACTGGCACGGAATTGTCCAAAAACGATTTAGTAGGAACACTTTGGGTCTTTTGTAAGAGCAACATTTCGCTCTACCCTTTGAAGCGATCTGCTATCCAAAATAGGACCATGAGCTTTAGGGCTAAATCTTACTTTTTAGGGATCTGTATCAAGGTAAATTAGGGCTAAATTAGGGCTTTTTGAAAGGCTAGATTCGGTCGCATTTTCCACTTTACTGTTTATAAAAATAGTGTCAGTCAAAAACAAAGCGCCCCTTTCGGAGCGCTCTGTGGAGAGATTTTCGGTTACTGCCAATCGAGGATAACTTTGCCGGAAGCCCCGCTGCGCATGATGTCGAAGCCTTTTTGGAAGTCATCCACTTTGAAGTGGTGAGTGATGATTGGGCTGATATCAAGACCCGATTGGATCAGGCTCGCCATCTTATACCAAGTTTCGAACATATTGCGCACCATTCATTTTTGTTTTTTAAAATCAATGCATTAACGGCAAGGCCACCATCATTGGGGCTAAAATGGGGCTATAAGTTTAAACCCTTGTATTTCTACTGCCTAAAAACTGATTAATCCCATCGATAGTATATTAAATCAGTAAGTTACAATCTCTTCTCTACTCTACAGGTTCTAAACTTTCGCCATTTTTTAATACGATCTCTTCCCCTAAGTAGCTCGCAAAATCTGTCAGTTCGATGCCACTGAGTTTGTTGCCTTTATACGCAAACTGACCTTCATGACAAATCTCATCGGGCGAACCACAAGTGACCCTAATCCTGTAAATAGGGTGACGGCTTTCTACAATACTAAGCCCTCTTGCCGTGGGTTCTGGAAACCAAAGCATACGCCCAATAACCTGAGCATCATCTGGAGTATGAGAAGACTCCAACTTGAACAATAACGTTCCCAATATCACCAGAGCTAAGCTGGTAGATACGAGCAAGAGCAAAACCCATTTGATAAAAATTTTCACATTAAACACCCTAGCCTAATCGCGGAATTTTGTCAGACTACCGAGTTTCAAAGGGATCCTATCTTACGATAACCTTATGAACCAAAGGTATTTATTCATGACATGAGCATTTAGATCATCATAGGCTAAATACTACCTTACAGGCCCAGCACTCAGAAATAGTCATACTGCATAACGAGCGAATTCATTTTAGGGTTCACCTGAACTCCATTTTGCGTAATTGAACGCTTGCGAGCTCGCACTTTCAGCGACTGCCTTAAGATTTCACTAGTGATAGGGTTGCGCTTACCATATTGCGATTGATTGAACTTGTGGATCTTCACCATCACCGACTTCATTGCTTCACCATCTTTCAGGCGATAGGCCGTGTAGTAGGCGTTCATCAAGCTTTGGCGGCGCTTAACGATAAAGGTTTCATAGTTCTTAATCGCATTGTTCTCATCATACTGAAGGTTCGCACGGCCAATCGCAAAACCAGACGCTTGGCCAAGCAGCTCAAAGGCCGTTAGATCACTCACAATCTCGTCGCCGTTCTTCGTCGTCACGCCACCTTCATTGATGTATCGAGCGGTTTTAAGCACATCTTTAATCGCTTTCGGCGGGATACGCTCGATACCGCGAGCAAATTGGTCGTTAGAAATATCGGATAAGCCTTGCGCCCATGAAACACCAATACCACCAATCACCGGTCCTAACGCTTGCTTCATGTATTCCACATACGCGGTGGAGGCATCCACATCACGGTTAATGCTGCGCACCCACAAATCATTAAGTGAGATACGGCCAGAAATACTCGGTAAAGTACCATGCCAGATTAACGCTGCGTTCTCTTTACCAAATGCTTCGGCCAGCATACGTTTTAATTCAGTTTCCGCATCAAACGGCTCGTCGTCATCCCCCACAATCTCTTGCGCCGCGTCAATCGCCGTGGTGATCGCCCACAATGGCAACGCACCCGCACCACCAATAAAAAAGGTCGAGGCCAGCGTTCCTAAAAGCTGTTTACGTGCCATCGATTTGACTTCGGGCGTCTCCCCTTTTAACGCTTTGGCTATGTTCGCCCACAAGTAATAAGTCATGTTCTGGCTGTACTGCTTAAACTGGAGGGCGACCGCCGCCATATCGCTTTGCATAAAGCGCGCACGGTTAATCGATGAGTAGTCAAAATGGCTATCCCACGTATCTTTAATCGCATCCGCGATTGCCTTTTCATGGTCGCCGTGTTTCTTCATAGCAAGACGATAGGCCGCAATATAGCTCACTTCGCGGTTAAACACTTCGGCATGGTGGAAAGCCCAACCAATGATGTTCATCGCTTTATTCCAAGTCCCTGAATACTTCGCGTTGGGGTTTTCTGCCAAACCAGCTAAGTCTGCCGCTTGCGTAACATCAATCACGCCCTGCGCAACCGCACGGCGCATCGCCTCTTTCTCGCCACCAGTGAGCACGCTTCCCAATATCCCCTGACCTTTCGGGCGGTTTCGGGTAAATGCTGCTTTCAGGTATTGCGCCGTCGCTTGGCTCATCATTTTGGAAGACTCCGCCATACCGTAGCGGGAACCCAAAATAGGCAGGGCGACTTGAAGGTTTTGGGTTAAGTTCACCAGTGCTGCGGCAGGCGTTAAACCCAGCATCCACACAAAGCCCAAACTGGTCAGTTTTTGCGCCCAACCAGCGCGGGAAGGATTGCGCACCCATTCATGGCGCTTGTTCAACTCTTCCACTACACGGTCGGCTTCCACATTGTTCGGCAGCTCATGCACGTACTTCTGAATGCTATCGAGGTGGTTATCCAGAATATCCATATGGTCGAGGCGAGCCTGCTGACGCGATTGTCTAAAGCCTTGGTCAGCCAGTGCTCGCACCGCATCTTGGCTAAAACCGGCAACGCCTTTGCGGTGAATGAAGTTACGGCGCATCGAGCGAGCGGGCAACGTGCGCAAATACATCTGGTAAATCTCATCACTCAGCGACTCTTTCGCCGGTGTGTGCATGTTCGCTTGCTCTACCAACTGCAACACATCGGCCACAAACGGCAGCGACGCCTTCTGCACCGCATTAAATTGCGCTTTCATACCAGAGTTGAGAGAAAAGCCAGCCTTACGCAGTTTCTCGGCGGCCAGTTCCATTTCACCTTTGGTTTCAAACATCATAAATTGGCGTTCGCCGTTCTCATCGGCAAAGTCAATCCAATAATCACCGTTGCGTGACAATGGGAAGTACAACCCTTTGGCGGCGCGCTCGTGACGCTGGCGCAACTCGGCCAGCATCGCTTTGCGGATCTTGGCATCAAACACCGCTCGTACAATGTTCTCTTCCAGCGCTTTATTCATCCGCTCAGATTGAGCACGATAGTGATCGCGCATTTGTCGATAACGGCGCTTCTGCTCAGCGTTGAGGAGGGCAAATTTGGGGCGTAACTCCACATGGCGCTTGCGGCGGTTTGGCTCTTGTTTCAAAAGCTCTCGCTCTTCTTGAAGGGTTTTCCAAGCCTTAGAGCCACGTTCACTGTTTAAGCCGCCCTCTTCTTTCAAAATCCGCTCTTGCTTAGCAATACTCTCTTTCAGCTCTTCCTCGCGGGATTGGAACGCCTCAGACGGGTCCACATCCGCCAAGGTCGCCTCGTGCGCAAAAGCAAACAGTTCATCCGCCTCTTTCTGGTTCGCCTTAGCCCAATCGCTAAGGTCTTCGGCAATCTTGGCCGCCTCTTCGGCCAACATGTTCTGTGTCACCACCATAGAGTTGATTTCATCTTGGTAGGCGTCAATCATCTTGCCCAAAGGCTTGTTGATCACGGCGGAAACTTCCCCCATCTGGCGCAGCGTCAACATCGCGTATTTGTTGCGGCCAAGCGCATCGAGCGATTGCCCAATCACCGGCGCACCATACAGCGCCTGTTTGATTTTACTCACCAAAGCGTTTTGCTTTTGTGCCAGCGCCTCATCGGCGCTCATCTGGTTTGATGTAGAGGCCGTATCCGCTGGCGTACCCTGCGCTCTTGAGCGCGAGAAAAACAGCGCATCATTCTCAGGTCTAGTCACCTTATCTTTTGGCGGCGGCGCTTTTAGCTGCTCCTTAGCTTTGAATACCAAGGTGAGTAATTCATTATTGTTAAACTCAGGGGAGTAAATAAAACCAAATAACGAACGCAGCATCCCGCGCACTTTCGCCAATAGTCGCTGAATAGGCGTCGCAAACTTTTGCTGCTCAGCCAAGTGCGCGACCAGCTCATGCACCAGAACTTCTTCGGCATCCGCCTTAGTGAGCGTCTGCGTGGAATTTAAGTAAGGTGTTAAGTCCACACCATTTTGCTCTGCAAACCGTTGAATTCCCTTGATGCCGCCTAACCTTAAGGCTAGGGTATTAATATCCGGTTGCGCCTTGCCTTCTTTGAGCAATCGCGCCAAACCAACGTGACCGGCCACTTCGTGGAAAATCGTTTCTTCTACCTCTGAGGCATAATTATGTTTTTCAGCGACCAACCAGACTTTGTGCTCTTTGGTGTCATAAAGCCCGTACACTTCGCCTTGGGCATCATTCTTGGCTATGGCAGTTTTTACATAATCAGGAAGATCCGCCTCCGTATCCACCGTCTCAAAGCGGAGCGTGAAGTCTTTGAGGCCGAGCTTGCCGAGCGCCGTGCGAGTCACCGCATCAATGGTGCTCCGTTTCACAGTGATACCACCGGCTATCTTTCCGGTTTTCACCCCGGTACGCCCTGCATTCGTACTGGTACGACTAAACAAGACGACGCCATCACTCGCCGCTGAATCCCCCGACGACTCATCCACCGGCGAGCCAATCTCGCGTTTGGCCTCTTCAATTTGGCGCGCTTCATGGCGCGCTTTAGCCTCAGCTAAAAACGCATACTCCGCTTTGGGCGTTTGAGTCGGTTGCGGTATCACCTCAGACAGTACCGGCGCTTCCCCCACTGTTGAGTTGTGTGAAAGAAGAAGATGCACATAATCCCCGTTAGCATCGAGCGCCGGCATCACTGAATCGTATTGCCAGCCGGGATAAGGAATGCGCACACCCACTGTCTGGTAACGCTGGCCGTTATGCTCAACCGTTTCAGGGCGGATAGAGTTCGGGTCAAAGGTGGAGCGCTTCACTTTGCGCAGCTTTTCACGGTCAACAAACTTGTTGGGCGTTTCACTTCGGCGTAGCTCTTCTTTGATATCGGCCATCGAGGCTTCTACCGACAACCACAGGTTGCGGCTTTTCGCCTCATCCAGCTCTTGTTTAAGCGCGGTGATATCCATCTTGGCAATCTGGCGCGAATCCTTGAGCGTACTTTGCAAGCTTTGCAGCTTTCTCTCGAAGCGCTCTTGCTCGCCATTTAACGCCGTGGCAATCGCATTAAGGTGCAGCGCATTCATCAGCTTAGGCGATTGCACAATCGAACTGCTTTGCATCCCTCGCGTCATATAGTCGATGGTCTTACCCTTGCCATCCACCAAGCGCACGTCAATCAGAGGCGTTTTCGTTCCCTCATGGGTGAAATAATCCACGTCCATCACCAAGCCCAATTGCTTACCCAGCTTGATTTCCCCTTGCCAACGCCGAGATTGCTCGATCGCTGCAATCGCGGGCTGAATAATGGCCTTATTCAGCTCGATAGAATACTCATCATCCAGTTCATGGATCATTGGTCGCTTAGGCTTTTGCGGTTTCTTCAAGCCGCGCTCTTTGCGGGTTTTCGCATCCAGCTCAGAGTAAATCGCCATCGCCGCATCGTATTCATTATCCGCCGCTAAATAATCGGCTTGTGCATCACGGTACAGCTCTGTGAACGCTTGTGCATCAAACTCCGTGATATCAGCCTGACGCAGCGTTTCAAGGCGCAATTCAATCGCGGCTTTCTCATCGTCAAAACGCTCAACAAAACGCTTGGCCGCGCCAATCGAGCTGGCTTGCGCCGTGTAAGAGCTGTCTAAATCCAAAAGCTTAGCGTCCGATTCCAGTTTCAAACGGTAAATAGGGTTGCCGGTTGACGCGGCTTTAAACTCCGCGTAGCTATCCGCATCCGAATTGCTGTTTTCAACAAACTGATCTAACTCGCCGTTACGGAACTGCTCAATCGCGCCCGCTTTACGCTCTAGGATTTGCCACATCACAGGGTCACTCGAACCTTGAGTGGTGTACGCAATCAACTCAACCTCAAAGTCTTCCGGTTTACCCGCGTTCGCAGCACGTTGGTAAAACTCATTGCCCTGACGCACAATTCGCCCTTCGCGCTGCTCCATATCTGACGGACGCCAAGGCGCATCCATATGATGCAAGGCCACCAAACGATTTTGCACGTTGGTTCCCGCGCCCATCTTCATCGATGAGCCAATCAATACCCGTACCTCACCACGGCGAACGCGATCAAACAGCGCCTCTTTTTTCAACGTAGTGTTGTAGTCGTGGATAAACGCAATCTCATCGTCGGGAATGCCCTTTTCCATCAGCGAGGCTTTCAGGTCATCGTACACACTAAAGCCGGTATCCGCCGTCATGGTAGAGGCGGTCAGTTCGCGGATCTGCTCTTCCAGCTTCTCGTACTGGTCCGCATCAATCTCGCCGGTTTCCGCTTGAGCGTTCACCTTATCAACCAACTCTTTTAGCGTTTGCGAGTAAGGCATTTCCCCCTCGTAGATTTCCAAACGACTGGAAATAAACGCTGCCGCTTTGCCCTTACCTAAGACCGTTTCCGCCAAGCTTTTCAGGTCTGATTTCACCGTTGCAATCGCGTACTTCGCGGGCGTCCCCATATCGGAGAACACCAGTTGTGTACCTTTATCGTCCTGCCACTGGTCGTAAATCGATTTGATCCGCTCGGCGGCGCGAGCCACTTTCCCTGTTGGGTCACGCTGTGCGGTCGGGTCCACCAAGCGCACATCGAGCGAGGCTTTTTTCGCATCGGTCAGTACCCACAGTGGGTTATCAATCTTAGCGTAAGCGATTCGCTCCTCTTTGGTTTTGAGCTGGTTAAACGCCTCCATACGGGCAATCAGATAATCGTTGTACTCGCGCTGCGCTTCGGTCGCTGGTGCGATGTTAAGCTGACGTTTACCGCCTTTGATATTAGGAATAGGGAATCGGGTCGCTTTATTCTCGCCCGTCGCCTTGTTCTTGGCCTCCACATCCTGACGGAAGATGTTCACCATATCTTTTTGGGTGATCACATCGGCAAACTGACGATACAGGGTCGAGAGTTGCTGCATGTTATTGAGTCCCTTCAACACACTGCGCTCTTTCACCGTGCCGGTTGGCGTGTATTCCAAGGTGATTTCGGTATTGAAGAACGAGCCGGCAAACGCATCATAGAAAGACATTTTCAGCTCTTTCAGCGTGTCGTGGCCAAGGTAATACATCATGGTGTACACCTCGACCAAGCTGTTAGAAATCGGTGTACCGGTCATAAAGGTCACACCACCGTTCTCTAAGCCCTGAATGCTGCGGATTTTGATGAGCAAATCGAGCGCCTTTTCGGAGCCTTTCGGATCGTTCATCCCCACTACACGGTCAGTGCGTGTCGCGTAAGTCAGGTTTTTAAACTCGTGCGCCTCATCGACCACCAAGTAATCCACGCCCAAATCCCCAAAGGTAAACCCGATTTGGTCAGCGTTCTTACTCAGCGCTTCCTCTTTCTCTTTGATTTTGTCTTGCAGACGGGAAATCGAGTCATCAATCTGTTTGACCGTCGCCCCACGCTGCCCTGACTGCTTAGCTTCGGCTTTCGCCTCTTCCAGTGCGCTGCGCAACTCGTCAATTTTCTCGTTAATCACCGTGCGGAAATGCTCAATATCATTGGGCATGGCGCGCAAATGGCTATGCCCCATCAACACCACATCGTAATCGCCGGTCGCAATGCGTGAGAAAAACTGCTTACGCTTCTTGGCCGTAAAGGCTTTATCATCCGCGACCAGCACCTTAGCCGACGGGTAGAGCTTCAAAATATCTTTATGGAAGGAGCCAAGAATATGGTTAGGAACCACCGCCATCGGCTTTTTGCTTAGGCCAAGGCGTTTACGCTCCATCATGCCGGTAATGGCCGTAAAGGTTTTCCCCGCCCCCACAGTATGATCGAGTAAAGTATTTTTACTCTGGATCATGCGAAGCGCGCCATCGAGCTGGGTTTTACGCATATCGACCGCAGGGTTCATCCCGACGGTTTGCAGGTACAAACGCCCGTTGTATTTACGGTTAACGTGGGTATTAATCCGCTCGTTAAAGTTATCGGCGATTTGCTTAGCAATCTGCGCATCACTTTTCGCCCACGTCACAAACGTCGAAGCGAGCTTATTGGCCAGCGCGTTAACTTCCTTGGTCGCTTTCTCGTTTTTGGTGCGCTCTTTGCCATTGGTGTCGTAAATCACCAGCGATTTACCATTGGCCGCAGAGTTCAATAAATCCGCCAGTGTGGCGCGGTCATGCTTAAACTGTGAGCCTAATGCACTCAGTGAGCCGCCCGCCTCGCCCAACACTGAAATAGCCCCGATATGACGGTTAACATTCACCGTCGCCTTATAACCTAGCGCTTCGGCAAAGCGTTCAAACACATCAGAGTCAATCCATGTTGCTCGGATAGAGGGCTTCACTTGCTCTGGCGTTTTGTCTTCGGGAAGCACGGCTTCCAAAAGCTTCACGTTAGTGTCTAGCCCTGCACTCTTCGCCGCTTGGTACTTCGCCTTCACATTGCCCGATAAGTAATCGTCGATGAACTCATACTTTTGCGTTTCAGGGTTCATCAGCAAATACGGCTTTTCACCTTCGGTCAGCTTCGCCAACACATCATCATAGCCAAGCCCAAGCAAGCCGCTCACGTACTCGATATCCACCTTACCGCGTTCACGCATCGAGTAGTTCACCGCATCCGCCACATTACTTGCTGATTCAGGGCGCTGATAAGGGAAGAGCAAACGTTTAGAGAAGAGATCACTCTTCGTGATCACCCCGCTCTCACTGACATTATCCAAACCCGCTTCAATGCCGGTATCGCCGTCAAGAAGGTTCAGGTTTTTAGTCAGCGTCGCGGGCTTACTGTTTTTGCCTTTGGTCGCAAACGCCTTGGCAAATTCATCGTATTGCACGTTCAGGCGCTGACGCAGACGCTCGATATCCCCCGCACCGGTTTTCTCGGCGCGCAGCAGTGCCAGTGCGCTATTGCGAATGGTCAGCATCGCTTTCAGTTTGCGAAACTTATTAGGACCAAGGCGCGTGTTATCAATGGCGTCATCAAGCGCGCTCAAAGCTTGGTTTTTGGATTGCTGTCCGGTGAGGTAAGCCAGCACCGCCTTGACCGCGCTCTCTTTGAGTTTGGAGCCAGTAAAATCACTTTTGATTTTGCCTTTATTCAGAAACTCATTGTCTGCGAACTGTTGTAGGCGCGCTTTATCACCCTGCTCGACAAAATGGCGCGCTCGACTCATCAACCAGCCATCATCACTCCAAATCGAATCGGGCGTCACTTCATACACCTGAGCACCATTGGTCGGGTGATCGTCGCCACGGCGCATCACCTTGCCGTCGGCGTTCACCATCATGCCGCCTATCGCAAGGTCGGATTCCGCCAACATCACCTCACCGGCAATCGCATCTTTGGTTTCAGGGGTTAACGCTAAATCTTGCCCTTGTGCGAGTGAGGCCAGCGCTTTGCTGATTGACTGCTCAAGGTTCGCGTGTTGTGGCACAGGGTTCACCGTCGATTCGCTTTCATCCCCACGGTACATCTTGCCTTGCGCGACTTCGCCCAGAATGTATTGCGGGTTTTGCGCAAACCACTGGTTAACACGAAAACCGTTCACCTCGCCGTCTACGTCCGTCCAAACCGTATTCTTGGCCGTCTCCCCCTGCTTAAGCTTGCGAAACACCACGATATCCGTGGTCACTTCCGTACCAGCATTGCTCTTAAACGCCGTATTCGGCAGGCGCACCGCGCCGACAAAATCCAGCTCTTGGCTCAGTTGTTTGTGGTTTTTGTTCAGCGTATCGAGGAAGCGGTTTGTCACCACCATCATCAGCAAACCGTTTTCATGCAAAAGCTTGCTTGATTTAGCGATGAAATAGTTATGGATCGCCATGCCTGAAATATCAGGGTTCTTGTTGTCACGGATAGACTGACTGCCAAAAGGCGGGTTGCCAATCGCCAAAGAAAAAACGCCGTTTTTAAACGGCGTTTCTTGGAATCCTTTTACCTGAACATCGGCTTCAGGGTAGATAAGCTTGGCAATATTGCCGGTCACAGGATCGAGTTCGGAGGCAAACCAGCGCGATTGATCGCGCATGTCGGACGGTTGCCAACCAATAAAGTTACCTGAACCCAGCGATGGCTCGACCACATTCATCGGGCTGTTGCCAAGACCCAACGCTTTCACGCCACTCCACATGCCTTTCACTACGGCCTCTGAGGTATAGAAGGCGTTACGGGTACTCATCCGAACGTTGTTGTATTCCTCTTCGGTCAGCAGCGTTTTTAGCTCTTGGTGCGCGGCTTGCTGTGATTTGGAAGTGTTCGTGTTATCAAACACAGAAGCGAGGCCGCCCCATCCCACATACTGTGCCAGTACCTTTTTCTGCTCAAGCGTCGCGGGCATTCCTGACTGAGTGAGATCCTTCATTAAGCGAATCGCCGCGATATTCGCGGCGATCCTTTGTGTAGCAGTTCCATTGGCGAGGTTATCCACCTCATCGAGCGCTAGGCGTTCAATAGCGTCTCTCGATACGCTTCGCTCTGTGCTGTCAGGTAATGTACGCCTAGACTCATTAGCTCGTCTTCCCGCGCTCGCGTCTTCTTCGCTAACGCTTTGGCGATTGGCGTCAGTTCCTCGTTGCTCATTTTCTTGTACTTCGGATTGCGGCGAAGATCTTTCATCAAATCTTGCTGTATTTGAGGTTTCGTTGCCATGGTTGATATCTCCTTTTGATTGTAGTGGTACTTCTTGGCCAGAATGAATTGAAGGTTCAGATAAGGCAGATAACCTTTCGGTATAGCTCTCTTTTTGCTCACGCTCGAAATCCGAAAGGGACTTATCGCCTAGCGCTTCTTGCAGCGCCTTTGCGGTAAAACCTTTATCTCGATAAGCTTCGCGTACGCCTTTAAGCTTGGGTTTGGCACCACCATTGTTATCAATGACCTCGCGGATCACTGCTTTTGCTTGTCGAATGATATTGGGCTCGTCCAAGCTTCCTACGGACTGTGTACTAACCTCCTCCTTAAACGCGGCGGCGTTCATCATCGCGGCAGTTTTACCCACAAACTGATTCGCCAAATTACGCACACTGTGTGCCATCTGCTTTTTAATAACCGGTAATGAGCTGGTTTGCCCATCCAGCTCTAATACCGAACCTTGTGGCGAGGCATCAACTAACGCATTAATTCGTTTGATCGTCTGAGTGATTTCGTTCTCAGCAAAGGTACGCGCCTCAGTGTCGCTAACAAACTCTTTAAACAGCGCTTCGGCATTCTTACGACGCTCGATATTCTCAGGCTGATTCGCCTCATAGTCAGCACGGCGACGGGCGGCTTCTTCGTAGGCGGCGAGGCGCTTCTCATGGTTTTGAAATTCCGCTAAAACCGCATCGGTATCAAAGCCTTTAGCACGACTTAAGCGCTTGCGTAAACGCTTCGACATTCTTGACGTTTTTCCCTCAATCCCCGCAAAATCACGGATAGGCTTCTTGCCTTGTTCGCGCATTTTCATCGAGTTCGGGCGGTCCACAAAGCTCGATACCGGCTGACCTAAACGCTCACGGCGCGCATCGAGATCGATTTGGCGCTCAGAAGCTTGTGCCTGTCCTTTCTGGTTGGCCAAGTCACGCATAAAAGCGCGAGTCGTGCGCTCACCCGATTCAGGATGCACACCAAACCATGCCGGATTCTCATCCGGTGAAGCAGGGCGGCTGTCTCTTTCGCGCTGTGCGGCGGCCAATTGCGCGGCGTTTTTACTCTCCTGCGCCTTAGCTTCAATCGCCGCTTGCGCCGTATCACGGTCAAAACGGGCAAACTTAAACTGCGCTAAGCCATCATCCTGATCTCCGGTCGCTTTTTCCTTCTCAGGCTGTGGGTAGCGGCGGGCGTATTCCAGTTCCACCATGCGCTCTAGAAGCTCAGGCTTATTGCGGTCCTCCTTGAGTAACTGAGGCTCGATTTCTGCGCGAATCGCTGCTTTGCGTGAGCTTACCGTATCATCGAGCTGGTACTCATTCTGCTTGCGCTCGATACGCTGGTGCGGCTTTTCACGCTTGGCCATATCCAAACGGTTTTGGTTTTGGCGGTGTTCAATTTGGGTTAACGTCGGGTCGATATCGAGATCACGCCCTTTTTGCGCAAGAGACTCGTACTCTCGTTCTAGCTGTGCGGTCAACTCTGGATTTTGGTCTGCCTCTTCGCTTTTCAGGAATTGCTCAATCTCCGCAGCCCGCGTGGGGTCTACGGCGCGAGCCATCTCAATCGTTTCTTGGTAAGCGTTGCGCTCTGGCAACACACCACGCTCAGTCAGCGCTTGGCGACTTTGCGCAAAGCGAGAGCGGATGGCCGCATCCCTACCATTATCCGCTTGTCTTTGCTGCGCACCTTGCAGCAACTCCTCGTATTGACCTTGTGGGTTCAACGTAGGATCAACCGCATTCATCGCGGCAGTTTGCGCAGGCGCATCCCCACTGTTAGGCATCGCTTGCGCTTCATCTGCGGCTTGCTCTGCGATCTCTTGCTCTTGAGTATCGCTAACATTTTGCGAGTTCGTTTGCGCGGGCGTATTCTCAGTCGGTTGTCCTTTAGCTCGATACCCACCGACAGCGCCAAGAGGACCACCAAGCGCACCACCGATCACCGCACCTTCCAAACCATCCACCAAAGCACCGGTCGTAGGGTCAATCTCTTGCCCCGTCACCTCATTGATCACTTGGTTTCTGGCATAAGTCTGACCATAGCCTTCAATAAACTCCGTACCGCCTTCGGTGAGTGCGCCTTTCGCTGCGCCAGCAACCACACCCTTTTTACCCATCTTGCCGAGTAACGCGCCAAACAAATACTTATCACCCATCGCACCAGCGACAGAGGCCGCCACGGCGGTCGGGTCGGTAGACATTTGCAAGCTGGCATAACTGGCCGTCTCTTCTTTAGCAAGGTCGAATAACTCCGTTGCGCTCATCCCCTGATATTGCGGATCATCCGCAAGGCGGAGCAAGGATTGCTGAAAATACTCCGAGTGATCCGCAAGCCATGAGCTATCCATCTGCATTACCGCGTCACGCGCATCCATGCTTGCGCCACCGAGCGACGTTCCTACACCCGTAGCACCCGCACTGGTGGCCGCCATTCGAGAGATGGCTTTATCAGCCACGGCTTGCGCAGCTTTTTCTGTCATGCCCTTTTTCAGCATCGATTTAGTAATGGTTGAGCGCAGTGCCACTTTTGCACCCGCACCTGCAAAACCACCACCGGCAAAGTTGGCCGCCAGCGAACCTAGCCCGTCAGCGATTTTCATCGCCCACACATCGATATCCGCCGCACCTTCGGCAAACGTCGGATTGCCATTTTCGTTTTCTTCAAAGATACGGGAGTTCAGAGCGTCGCGACCATCTTGAGTCATACTCTCTTGCAGAGAATCCGAGCCAGACGACATCAAATCTCGAAAGCTCTCACCCACACCAAGGAAGTTCTCCGAGAGTTCACCAAGGCCAGCCAGTGAACGCAGAGCGCCACTACCGACGGCTTTAGCGGTATCCCCTAACGTCACATCGTAGTTACGTTGCGGCGCTTTAGGGGCTTCAAACTGAAAGCCTTTCGGTAGAAAAGCAGACTGACTCATATCCGTAGTGGCATTAATGGTCGATTTTAGTGAGAGTTCATCGCCCAATAACTTCTTGTCTTGCATGTGCGGCTCCAAATTTCAGGCATAAAAAAACCGCCACCCCGAAGGGCAGCGGCTTAATTAATAGACTGGTGTTAGTGTGGGAAACGCTACCACAATTTCGGATATACAGCTACTGAACGTACAGAATGCAAGCCGCCTTATTGATATAAGATTTTGATTTGTAATATTTTTAATTGGTTTCCAGAAAAATAGTAAAGAAATACAAGGGCATCAGAATGCTCAATCTTCGTTGTGTTACTGCCAACTCATTGTGTAAACAGCTTTTATTTACTTAAAGTGGTGGCATGAACTGCTCAGCGAATTACCCGTTTAACGTGCTTTTTGGATGTATTAGGCTACATTTGATATTCAACCAATATCTTATGAGGTTTGTCTTATGTTAAGAAAAATGTCTATCGGATTAGCTTGGTTCAGTTTTAGTGGTGGCGTGCTAGCACACTCCCTATATCCCGAGATTACAATTCATGAAATCCCTCTTACAAAGTTAACTCACAGTAATCTGCCAACGGTGTTGCTCAGTGACAATAAGTTTGTTTATCAACCCTATCTTCGTCCATTTGATTTTGAAAAATTCTTATCAGACACTCAACCGTCGTGGAAAAGTCTTCAAGAATCGCTACAACATTGGGCAGGGGCTACAGGTGTTGATCCTAGAGTACTTATAACGACGCTGGCGATTCTGCACCCTAGGGATCTACCTTCATCTGAGGATGTTAAGGCAATCGCTAACCAACTCTCACAACGTTTCTATTATTATGATTCCAGTACTTCGTTCATTCTGGAAAGTTACACTGCTGCAACACTAGCGATAGCACAGCAGTTGCCGGAGCTAACAAACTGGATCGATTGGCAACGCCAGTATGTAGCATGGTTTGAGCCTATTGCGTCAGAGTTTGATATCGATTCTACCCAGCCCTCTTTAGCAACCCTAGCTACAATGCAATGGCCATGGCGACAGGGTTATTCTTGGGTACCAAACGGACCACATGCTCATAGCGGTTCTGGATTCCCGTTATCCTCAATAGATGTATCTTACGATTGGCCGCAATGGGGACAACCAACCTACAGTGTTACTGCCGCTCATGATGGCTATGTCACTGTTATGTCTCGTTGTCAGGTGAGAGTAACCAATCCAAATGGGTGGGCGACAAACTATTATCATATGGATGGTATTCAAGTAGGCAACAATCAGTGGGTAACGAAAGATACCAAACTAGGTGTGTACGCAAGCCAACGTTCGATTGCACTTTGCGAAGGTGGTTCATCGACTGGACCCCATTTACATTTTTCATTGCTTTACAATGGCCGTTTTCAATCTCTGCAAGGTGTTAGATTTGGCCCTTATCAAATTCAAACAGGGCGATATAGTTACGACAATAACTGTCGCTATAGTTGGTTAACTGACACACGTAATCAACGTAAAATTTGTCTGTTTCAGCAGGTTGATAACCCTGCACAGTAGTAAGAAGTTTGAATCCATTCATTACTAGATAACCCAGATGTTCAATCTCTGGCAAATTGAACATCTGGGTATTTATCACCTTTACACCAATAAGGCTGTATCAGCAAAATTAATCGACTGATGTTAGCGCAGGGAACACTAAACTCTTTTCGATAACCAACTGCTAAGCGAAAAAATCGTAAAGCTAGCTTTTTTGATAAGCCTATCATTTCTGGGCAAATTTTTGCCTGCGAACTTTTAGGGTTATGATAGAAAAATTCAAAAACGTCAGAGATTTCACTAACGCTATGCTCGATATATTCAATAATGAAATACAATATCGCTGCCCATTTTGGAAAGACCCTGATACTTGCTCTTGCGCTTCTTGTTTTAACCAAAGGCTAGTGAGTACAAGTCGTTCTGCACTAAAAGCAGCTGAAGCAAAAAACATCAGTCCATCGGGCACTACGGTTCCTAATATTAAAACGCTACTTGCGCCCGATTTCCCTTTAGAAAGCCCTAAAGATAAAATTGCTCGTCAACGTAAAGAACGCCTTTCAGAATCAGACAATACTTGGGCATATGTTGAGGCAAACCAAGCTCGATACTCAGCAGAAAGAGAAGCCTTCATCAACCGAACTGGAACACCAAAGAAGCGAATTGAAGTCCCTAAATTCGATCTTGATGAAGCCCTGAAAAATCCGGGCTCTCAAGCAATATCCCCAGTAAATATTGATCCAGCCTCTATGCTTGTTGATGAGATCATTGATACGTTTGAAGCAGCCAAGGACTTGGTAACAGATCCATCTTGGCAAGCTGCAGCAGCAATGGCTGTAGTTGCTATCCCAGGTAAGTACGCGGATAATCTTACTAATTTTGTAGGAAAATATAAGGGTAAGGATATTGTTCTCGATGATTTGAAGATGGTCGATGTAAAATATCTTAAAAGAAACCGAGAAGAACTTAATTTACTAAGAAAGGAGTTCAACAATGGCGTTAGAAAAGACTATTTAATTGAGCTATCCAAAGATGATGAAGTGATTAAAAAGTTAAGACAACTCAATGTACCTGATGCAGAAATAAATAAACTAGCTTCAGGTAGAGTCCCTGCTTCATTTGAAGTACACCATAAGTTACCCTTAGATGACAGTGGTACTAACGACTTTTCGAATTTAGTTCTGATAAGAAAAGCGCCAGAACATGCTGCCCTTACTACATATCAAAAACAAACAACAAAAGGTTTAACTGTAGGAAGTGTAGAAGAAGTTAAATGGCCAGTTCCAGATGGTTCAATTTACCCCAAAAAATAGGTGTTTTATGAATTTCAAAGAATTATTAGACTTTTTAATTTCCCAAAATGAGGCAGACCGTAAAAATTTCGGAGTTGGCTTTATGACACCTCCCGCAGAAGCTCATGAAATTAGTCAATGCATAGAGAATACAACAAAACTTTTTAAGTTTCATTTAGACGAAAACTATGCTGAGATATTAAAATATACTGATGGATTTTCTTGTAACGGTTTTAATCTTTATGGTAGTAAACAAAAAGAAGAACCTTATTATCTGGATGGTATTATCGCAATAAACTTGGAGTTCTGGGAAGAGGAGTCTCTTAGAAAGTACTTTGCTTATAGTGAAGAGTCTACAACTCGCATTGTATTTAACATTGAAAGTAAAATGTATGAAATTGTAGATAGAGTATCTTGGGATAAACTTTATGAATTCGATAATTTTATAGAGGCTTTAAGCTTTAACTTAGAAGATTGTTGTATTTTTTAAAACATAAAACCGATCACGGTCATCTAAATTAAAAATGACAATGGTTAGCTACTATGCTCACCATTGTCAATGATAAACAGCCTATTCTAACTATTGTCCAATTAGCTAATATCTTTTCGTAATACTGTAACAATGTTTAGACATAATCCTACTATAGCAAATGAATCTCGCAGATCGTGGAATTTAGACTTAGTTCCATCCATTTAGGCAACAAATCTCTAATAACTTAAAGCTTGCATTAGTGAACTCATTACAAAATACCCCTCTCTTAATGCGTGATACAGATCACACAATAAGCAACTTGATTCATATGGAGTGGATTAAATCGTAAGGTCTACTATCGTTTGTCCTGTCAGTAAAGTTTTACTGGCTAGGTAAAAAACTATTGGAGAAAAAAAATGTCTGGAAACAACAGTTACAAAGAAGATAAAAAAGCTTTCGACGACTACGTTGCTCAACAAACGAAAGATATACAAGAAAAATACACTTCGTTAGCAAAAGTGAAAATTCAAGAAATGAAGGATGCAGCTTTTAAATCAGTGAATCCTAATCAAACTCTGTCGCTTGGTTATGGCGAAAGCTATCACTATAGCTGTGAAGAAAAAACAGATCTTTCTGTAATCGGTAATATGGTTAAAGGCATTGTTAGTGTGTTTACTGGTTCAAATAACAGTATAAACATGGATGGTACGAAAGCAGAAGCTAACAAAGACAATAAAGATAAAACCGATAAATTACTGGAAAACCTTACAGGTCAAACAAGTATATTGGCAAAATCGCAAGCAACATACCTTTTATTGGCTGGTGAAGTCATTGGCGATATTCTTAATTCGCTGACCTACGAAGAATCAAACACATATAGCTATGAAGTGAAAACAGAGTCTGTAGGGATTGGTCTGAGAATGTTTTGTTATGCAGTATCAGCCAAGAGAGACACCAACCACATATTAGCGTCTAGCTCCGTTTACAATTATTACTTTACATATGAGCTTTGCTTCAACTTAGATCTTGCAAAACAAGATGCTCAAGTGGAGCATGTCCTTGAACTTGAGAGTCAAATTGAGTCATTCAACATGACAATCAACAAAATGATCCAATCTTTAGGTTCTCAACTTGCATCTGTCCCTCTTGATAATATCGATTTAAGTAAGGCTCTCTCAGCAAGGCTTGACACCTTAAAAATGTTACAAGATCAACAAAGATCTGCATACGAAGAACTTCAAAATATGAAGAATGCATGTAAGAATTGTGATCTTTCTGCTGTATAGATAATCATTATTAATGCATGTGTTTTATATAGTCTACAAATCGATGCTGAATATTTTTTATTTCAGCATCGATTTCTCAACAAAAGAAAAATGGAATTATCAAAAATGAAAATCTATGGTACTCATCTTATATTTCTTTCTATATTTCTACCATTCACAGTAAATGCTACTGGTATTGAGTGCGACAAACTCTCGACATGGAGCAACACTTATGATGGAATGGTAGTGAATCAACATCATATATTCTGTGGAGAGCCGAATAAAAACAATACAAAAGCAGTAGGCTTTCATTCTATGCCAGATAATAATCCACCAAGTACTTTTAAATCTTCAGAAACTTCTTCACCTGAAAATGAGTTCGGTTTGTATTCACTAAAAAAAATCGTCTTAGATTTTAATGGGTTGAAAGTAGAGAAAGCATTTAGTACGATGTTCCCAACATCTTGCACCTTAGAGCAAATTAATGCTTCCGCTGTATATTCTCATAAAAACAGTAATGGTCAGTGTAAAAATGTTAATTGGGCAACGTGTGGGCCTAGTTCTCCCAAAGAAGACAATAGTAAACTTTATTGTATTGGAAAAAATGGCAAAGCTTTTACTATCGCTACTGCCACTCTACCTAATGACAACACAAAATTGAATACAGCGTTCCCTATCGATGAGTAAAGAAAACTTAGAAAACATAACTTGGACAAAATATAAAGATGGAAATTTGGGGCACCAAGTTATTAAAAGCCTAATTGCTACTGAAGTACAGAGCTCGAAAGAGCAATGTACTTTTTTCCGCGTTGGAATCATTGAATATTTAACTAAAAATCATGATTTCTCCGGTTCTGGAAATGCGTATGAGTTCGAGTGTAGGCACGATGGTTTTTATATTGATTGCCTGTATCCAAATGACTCCAGAACTCCAGTCATCGTGGATTATGATGATATCTTATCTGCTTTGACTATAGCGGAAATGATAATATTTAATCGTAATGAGGCACCTAAAACTGAATGATCTTGCATTAAGCTAGTCAGTTAATAAATCCTAAAATAGTTGGGGATATTCATCTATCCCCCAACTATTATTTAGGTCTTTCATGATGATACATGATATTTACTCGGCTCAAAGTTTACGGAACTGATAATCCCCACTAAAACTTCAACTCTCCATTCGGAGTAGTATTCCACTCATGGCGGTTCAGTAGGCTGTGGCTGCCATACTTCATCGCATCTCTACCATCGGTTGGCTTAGCAGCACCATACACCCCTGAATCCTCATAAATTTTTTGAGATTGCTGGCTTTGGCGTAATCGTTCTAACTGTTGCTGCTTCTTCAATTCGGCTTCGTGATTCGCCTTTATTGTCAGAACTCGCTGATAGTTATGCTCCAACGCTTCGGGTGTCAGTTCTGCGAGATTCATGGATTGACTGAGCTCATTGATGAATTGGCGCTTTTGTGGGTCTTCGCCTGCCCATCTTTGCGCGCTATTTGATCCGACCTCACGATTGGATTGATTGTCACCTAATCGTCCATACACTTGATTAATTATCGATTTTCTTTCATCAAATCGAGCATTAACCACGGAAATTTGCTCTGGTGTCGGCTCCAACAAATCATTCAGCGCTGCAGTACGGTCTTTTTCAAGCTCGGTCACCGCCTCTCGCCACTGCTTATCCATTTCAGTGCGTGATTTTGTCTCTGCCACATTGAAAAGGTTGGCATAGTGCTCGTTGGTAAAAAACTGCTTAGCCATATGGATTTGGCCTGTCACGTCTTTCATTAACGCATCGAGCGGGATCACTTTTACAGCTTCTTGGCTACCTGCCAAACGGCTTTCGGTTACTGGCGCGGTTTTAGTCGTGCCATCCTCATAAGTCACTTTCAAACCGACCACCACGCCCGGCTGATCGCCTTCGCGATTTGGGTCAATATCGGCAACAAAATCATGACGCAGATACTCTTTATCCTTAATCACCTTACCCGATTCATGATCTTTATCGCCAATCCCTTGCTTAACATTACGCTCAAGCAACACGCCCATCGATTTGGTGAATTGTGAGTCTTGGTAAGAAATAGAGCCATCAAGCACTTTAGGCATAGTCGATTCGATATCAAAGGCCGCCTGTACCACACGAGGTGTATAACGGCGCGGGTCGTAAGCACTGCCCTTAATGTGCTCCTGCTCAAACAAGGGATCAAGTTCTCCGGTTTCCATGTAACGTTTGAGGCCAGATTGAATTAGCGGCAAATTCTCCTGCATGTAAGCCATTTTCTTTTGCTGATTGAGCTGGTATTGGCTCAATGCTTTTGCACTTTTCTGCGCATCAACCTGTACATCAATTAGTCGATCACGCTGGATTCGATCCTCATTTTCTCGTTTAAGGCTATCTTGATAACGTTTATCGGCTTTTTCCGTTTCAGCCTGACGAAAAGCCTTCTCGTCTTGATAACGTTGCTCGTTCTTGGCTTCAATCTGAGAGAGTCTAGACCGCTCATCTTGATAGCGAGCCTCGTTACGCTCATCCAATTTCGCTTGGCGTTCATTATCCGCTTTACGCTGGTAGTAACCTTCTGCGACCTGAAATCCGCGGATTGCACCATCAATAGCGCTGCGTGTATCTAACTGCATTAAAAAAGCTCCCCTAGAATCAAACCTGCTGCCGCACCCATCGCCGCGCCCATGGGTCCACCCACACTACCCGCTTGCATGCCCGCCATCATGCCCATGCCAGCCCCCGTGGTGACACTGGATAAACGCTTGGTACGCTGCGCGTCTTTGAGGCTTTGATTGGTTTGATTACGCTGCTCTTCACGTTGCGCCGATTCTTGCATCCCTGCCAATGCACGTTTGCGGGTATCTGCGCCTAAATTCAATAAACTGTATGCCATGATTACCCCACTTTAAGCTGTGATAACTTCCCCTTTGCGCCACCACTGAGCACGCTCATCGCACGCTCTTGCTCGTTCTCACGCAAACTGTTCTTGGCCGTCACCTGTGCCAGAGAGAGCTTGGCTTCATCGTTAGAATTGGTATCTGCCCCAACTCCAAAACGTGCCATTTGGTTAACATTCGCAAGCCGCGCACTCTGTTGCGCGCTCGAAAAATTGGCTCCAACTCGGCCAAGTTGCTGTGTCAGTAACTCGCCATTTTGTGTTTGCTCTAAAAGCTGTTTTTGCTGCGGATAAAATCGCTCTAACCAGTCTTGATACATGGCATGAGTGATATTGGCATAGTTATTGGCCGCCGAACCTGAAACATTAACGCTCATCACTTACCCTCTGTTGAGTACATAGTTCTGATCCATGCCCGCTTGACCTTTCAGCGTCTTAGTATCGACATTGACAAAGCTCGTATCTGGCTTGGCACGGTTCATGTACATACTGGTTCCAATCCCAGCCAACGTCCCTACAGCCTGAGCATTCGCGCTACGTCGGTTAAACGCTGTGGCGGCATCGCTTGTGGCTTTTTTCAAAGAGAGCCGCGCTGTCTCTTCCATGCCAGCCAAGCCTTCGGCTTTCTGACCAGCACCGAGAGCGACGATATCTTGCTTACCCACCACATACTTGTCCTGCTCATTGACTTGAGCGCGGTTTACGGTATCGCCCTGAGCGAGAGTTTGGTCTGTCGCCAAACGGCTTAACGTTGCTTTAAATGTTCCGGAGCTCGGATCAACACCTGAGGCCACAAGATTCTCGGTGGCCGCCTCTCGCGCTTGGCCGTACTCGCTTTGATAATTTAAATCTGCCGCCTGTTTCACGTCGGCCATATTGGCCTCTGAGTTAAGGTTGTTCACTCGCCGTATGAAGATATCTTCAAACGCTTTGAGCTCTGTGTTGTATAAGTTCCACTCTTTCACCGCAACTTGGGAAGCGGCGATTTCCGCCGAGGTTTCCTGAATGCGGCCATCTTTTTTCCCACCCATTAGATCTCCTTGCACCAAGTCTCAACATCACCGGTTTCGATACAACTAAACCCACCGTCAATAAGGCTTACTTGCAAAGCTTTCACGGCAGTATTCAGCAGTAACCTCTTGGCCTTTACCCGCTTAGCTAACTGCTCTACCGTCGGTAAATGGCGCTTAAGCGCACCTTTTTGATTGCTCCAAGCAAACAGTACCCATACCTGCATTTCACCATTGTCCAAACTGGGCTCAAGGACGAAGAATCCCTCCTCCACCAAAAACAGCGAAGCCCTACTATTGAGTAGGGCTTCATCCACTTGTTTGGCGAACCAGTGCTGGTTGCGCTTCTCGGTCTGTTCCATCAACGGCAATACTCGAGAACGCCACGATTCGTAAGACAGTTTATAAAGACTCATCGACAAACCATGCCGGCCTCAATGGGCGAGACTCTTCACGTAAATCGTAACGTCGCACCGCTTCGCGATAAGCCAACATTTCAGCAAGTTTTGGCGATGTCACTAACCGCTCTCCTTGATAGGTCGCCGTTGGCAACTCCATAAAATCGGTAGCCGCAAGTTCAGCGCGCGCCCAAGCCCTTTCATTGACCTCATGACCGTCAAGCCACGTTTGCCGCAGTGCCAATCGCTCATAATAAAGTTCATCTGGGATGTTTCCGGCATCATAAGCCGCCTTGAACGTGTTCCAGTCGGTCACTTCGCCTTGGAAGTAAAAGCGATATGGCTCTTTTTCAGTTGTCACCATCATGCCATCACCTTGGGTCAATACTGTTATTGATAGAGGCCGACATATTGACGATCACCGCACCATCGTGCAGCGATGTTAAACGCAGCCGAAAGCGTAAAGATTGGGAAGCAGAGTAAGTCCAGCCCGAACCCAACAGCGAACGACGACTCGCAATGTGCGCCTCTTCGACAGCATAACCGCTGCTTCCTCCTCGGTAATAAGTCAGCGCAAAACTCACCCCTGCCACATTTACGGTTGTACCTACCGCATTGGCGGTATCGGTTCCGACAATCCTTGCCTCGGCAACGACGCCACCACTGAGATTGATGGCCTGTACAAAGATTTGTAAAAAACCAGAGCCCCCCACTCTTGGCCGTCTCACCGTAAAGTTAAATACTCCATCCGGAATAGTGCGGTAACGTGCTCGGTTCATGGTGTTAATGGACACATCCCCTGCTGGGAAAAAATCCACCGGAGCGGTAGCGCCATCACTGTAGTAGCTTGTTTCCGGCAAGGTCACACGAACCGATTCAGAGGTGACCACTAACCCGCCCCCTAACGCAGAAGGGTAAGAGAGGCTGGTCGTCGCGTTATCCCCAAATGTGGTATAGAGCACTACCGATTGATAGAAGGTGCTGGCGATAATTGTCGCCCCTTTGATCACACCACCATTAATGGTGGTCCCTTCGATGTTGCCACGAAAATAACCATTATTGGCCTGTAAATTGTTGGTTTGTAAGAGGCCGTTTGAGTGAATAAAGGTGTGATAGCCGTTATAAGGACCACCCGCACCGAATCCTGCGTCACCACCTCGCAATTGACCGGTATGAATAACAGGCGAAGTGATTTCGATACCCGCTTTCACTTCATCGGCCACAATGGTTTGTGCTTGCAGGATCTGAATAGTCGCTTTTTCAATGATCGCTTTGGGGATAACGACCGCGCCATTATCAATCGCGAACGTCGGCACTAAGGTTCCGGGCTTATTGGGATCGTAGACAAAGAATTGACTGGCACTGACTGCCACTTGGCTGGTGCCATCGCTCTTCGCAATCAAACCAATCCCAACGCTAATCTCGCCTGCTTGCGCTTTCGCCCCCCACATTGCCTTAAATGCCACGCTCCCATCTTGATTGATGGTCGCTATCGCTTGGGCATTGGTTTGCGCGGCGGCCTTGGCGTTACCCGCGGTGGCTTCAACGGTATTCACTCGCTCGGCTAATGCTTGATCTGCATTTGCAAACACCGTCGAGACATCAAGAAGTTTCGCTTCATTCAACGCGGCTTGCGCCTCATCTCTTGCCAGTGAAGATGCATGAAGCTGAGTCACTTGAGCCGCGAAGGTTTCTGTCGCACTTTTCAATTGGCGCTGGATTTGCGCGATCAGCTCTCCAGAAGCCGCCAGCTCACTATCCAGTTGTTCAAGCAAAGTCTGTGGCGCTTTAGCGCTTATCTCTTGTTGCAAGAGTTGAATAAGCTCGGATTGTTTTAGCTGCTCGGCCAGCTCATCAATCACTTGACCAATGTTTTGCGAGGTTTCACCCAGTATCCCGTTTACGCCATGGTAAGGTCCCGCAAAATTCTTCGTATTGATGAAGCGAACCCAGTAATAGAATCGGCTCCCTGCGTTGACCACATCAGAAAACACATTAGCCGGCGTTGTCGCCACGACTACCGCTTGAGAAAAGTCATTGTGATTTGCCCGCCATACTTCAGCGTATGCAAATCCTCTAAATTGTGGCGTATCCCATTGTACTAAGATGGCAGTAAACCCACCAAAGGCTTGCACGTGGTGGGGTGCATGCGGGACTTGAACCAAACTCGATGAAGATTCGCTATTTTGATTCAGATTCGATTGCGCGATTATCGCATTGAGCGTAACCACCTCTTTTTCGGTCACCGCTCGGTAACGACCATCGCCACGTTGCCCAGTTAAAATTTCGACGTTTTCGTACAACGCCTCCAGTGAACGTCCTGCCCGAAAAGGCGATCGCTTTGCCATCAGTACAACTCCGAGAGGCTATCTGCCATGACAATCCGCTCGACCTGACTGGTCCCTTCTACCTTGATTTGCCATCGGCTGCCGCGTACTGCGGGCAACCGAAATGGCGCGTGAGTGAGCTCGCCCTGTTCCAGCTTGAAAATCGCCTCACCATCGACGATAACCGTTACCCTTAAACGTTCAGGCGCTTTCGCTTCAAGGCGAGCGCAAGTCAAAAAGGCGTGCTGAGGAATAAGAAAAGCTTTGGTTTGCCATGTCATGGCGACCGGTTGATGACCTCGTTGCCAAGCGTTAAGCGTATTGCCCTTGGCAATGAACAACGTATCGTCATGCAAGTAGTGAAATGCACTATCCCAAGTATTCGATAAACGTGTCAGGCTGTGCGTACTCGGATCAAAAATAAACGCTCCGCCTTGGTATTGAGCGATATATTGGCCTTCGGCAACCCACGCTTTGATCGTCGTTGGCATGAAATTCTGCCAACTCTCTCTATCCATAATGCCTTCGGTGATGACGATGGCGCTCGTTCCCGAAATCGCGACTAGACCATCCGGCGAGGCATACATCGCCATTCCGTTTATAACGACCAAGGAGGGGGCACTCACACAGGCTTGCTCAACATTAAGGCGCATGCTGGTAACCATACTCGGTGTGACACCAGAAAAGAGGTATGGTTTGCCTTTAGTGACTACAACCAGTGACGTTTCAATTGGAGCGATGGCTACAATATCGTCATCCGTAACACCACGATGACTCTTACTCCACGCATAGGGCAAATAGGCTTCAGAGAACATCACCTCGTTACCCGCAAAGCCGGCGCAAATGCCATTCGCCATTGTGCAAAGTCCCTGCATATTGGCATCGGGCATATCGTAGTCCCATGTTTCAATCGGTGGTCCATTGACATTGCGTGCCGAATCTAGGTACTCGGTTTGGCTGATGGGAAGCTCAGCGACCAGTAAATAATCCCCAACTCCGCTTGCAGATACCGAACGATACAAGCGAGTGTGAGTGATATTGTGTGTGTTGACAGACATTGGCGCGAGTTGCACCGTCACCGTCGAGCCAGGTTTCTCAATCAATACAGGGACACTCGGCAAACCCGGTGCCCCTTCTTCCCCAAAGCGTGTCACGTAGGTTTGAATGTAGAGCCTGTCTTCATCATCGTAGGCGGGTAACTCGCCCTCAGGGGGATTGTCGCCGGTCGTCGCATCGACCTTAATCACAACGGGCTTACCCATAGGTCTTGGCACACCTAAGTCATACCACGCGGCTGGCATTTGACCTTGTGTAACCGCAATATCTTGTGCGGTCACCTTGGGTTTACCTTGCCCTGTCCAATAGACTCGTTGATAAGCATCTTGCGCCATCGGATTAGCAATCACACTCACGCGTTGAGTGAAGGTAAACCAATGTGAGTGTGCATAATAAAACAGCGTGACCGGTGACAGAGTCGCCAAGGTGCCATGCTCTTGATCTGAGCGCATCGGCGCAACCACGCCACGCTCATAAGTGCAGTCAAACGCCAGAGAAGCCGCTTCGTTTGGCAATAGATGAGACTCAAGGCGAGGTATTTCACCTTTCATTGTCGAGATCTCAATACGCATACGCTCCCCTTAAAAAAACAAACCCTACGGCCACAGACCGCATCGAAAAATGACTCAATCTCTCTTTCTGCATTAACTGCCGCCGGTCCAGTTCGCCAGCTCATTCAGACTCACCTTGTATTCCACCGAATAACGAAACCATGGCGAAACGCCTTGACCCGCTAAATTCATAAATCTGACGACCAACCCATTACTGATCGGCTGCACAAAATAAGGTAAGCAAGGCTCTTCAGGGATGATCTGCGGCGCGAATGGCTCAGCCAGTAAAGTCGACCCAGAAAAGGGAAAGTAAAGGTTAAAATCATTGGCGGTTTGGTTTTGGTGCCGGCCATGGCTTCTCACCACGCCATCGCTGTACACCTCAACGACTCGCCAAGCACCACTGACGCCTGCGATGTTTTCCGCAAAGACTCTTTTCAGTAATCGGCGGCTCGACTCTTTACCCACCCAGAGGTACTCAAATTCAATCACCGAAAAACTGAGGCCACTGGCCGTTTCCGCCCTGAGTTTGCGCCCCTCTCCAAACACATAACTTGGGTAACATTGTAAAACGCCCTGCCAACCTATCCCCGTACCAGCACTGACATACACAGGTCTTGGCAGCGTACCTTCTGATCCCAAGGCAGGCAGATAAAGCTTATTCCCCCCCATTTTCAGGGTGCATCCCGAAGTGCTGGGCTGAGCAAATGAGGCGCAAACAGGTCGCCAATACTGGGAAACATCTAGCTCGTTTTCGGTCAATTCCAAGGTAAACGCGAAGAACGCCATATCAAAGAAGGCAAAACTGTTGCCCTCATTCGAGCTGCATTCCAAGCGATTACGATGAACTTTGAGTAATCGCCCCAAAGCTGCACGAGCAATACTGTGGGACCCTAGACGAACTTTGCCACGGTTATTGGAGAGATCGATGGACCAAGCTCCACCGCTTCTCAATTCGGCCACTAACACGCGATTCACCTCATCCCACTGGTTATTCGCTATCTCTAGCGACCACTCATCCACCACGCTGTGACTCACACTGACCAATCCATCACCAAGAAAGTTATTCAGTTGGCATCCATCCACGCGAATATTGGGATGCATTGAGGCCGTGACCGAAGGATTGGCGTGTGCACGCAGCAATCGAGCTTGAGGATTTAACGACGTGAGCTTCGCACCTAAAATGGCTACTGAGCCGTAGTTAACCACTCTTTCCCCACTGGGAGAGTCGAGGGTTTCCAGATAACAGGCGTTCCCAGAGGGGCAGCTCAATACAAAGCTGCCCCCGCAAATTTGGATATTGCCGTAAGGAATAGGTTGTCCCGTCACAAATGTGGAAGCGTTTGGGTAAGCGGCAATCAGCATTTCTGCTTTCCCAGAGCAATTGACTATCTCTACATTGCCCCCACCCTGTACCTCGATAATTTTTGACACATCATCAAATAAGCAGCCGATGAGCAGACTGGGTTTGCCTTTGACCAAATTTCTTTGGGTGAACTTCACCGAGCCAATGCGCCGCAGCACACAGCCACTGAAAATCACACTCTGTGCTCCCGTGTTATTGGTGGTTACCTGCGTACAATCTTCAAAGACGCAACCAATCAACTGAACCCCATCGGTTCGCGACTCTAAAGCGCCCTCCACCGTATGGCTAGAGAGAGACGCGGCCAGTCGAATTGCGGCATCCCCCACTTTTTTAAACTGACAGCCGATAAACGCCGTATTGGTGGCCCGACGAATATATACCCCTTGCTTACCCCACTGCGGATTGCTGTCCTCTCGCTCACCTGTCAAGGAAAGACCAATAAAAGTGACTCCGTCGACTTGGGTATCTGCGCGACCAACCCAAAATGGGTATTCGGTCGCGCCAGACGTTCGAGTCAGGGCTCCACCAATCACTTTGACCTGATTTTTGTCGATGATGAGTGCAGAACTCGGCGCAACCATCGGCCTATCCAAATAAATGATTGAGCCGTGGGTCACCTGCTTATTGAGCCTATCGAGTCCTCGATAGACCGAGACGGGATCATTGGGATCTGTCACAAACTGGCTGGCATACAGCGTTTGCGTACCGATTTGCACAAAGCAACCTTGCCCCACACCCGACCAACTTAAAAATGTGTTTACCGTCTGCTCTTCGCCATCCCAAGCTTTTAGTGCATCCAGGGCTATGACCTCTGCGCCATTATGATCCGAGAAATCTCGCTCACTATCGAACACAAAGAAGCCGCCACCGGCATAACTCCCCGCGTAAAACCCCGCGACAGAAAACTGTTTCCCGTCAGTCAGCTCATAGGTCGGCAGCGCTTTTAAATGCGAAACATGAATCACCGCAATCTGCGTCGCCGCTTCAGAGCGGTCGGCATGCAGCGCAGAGAGTGAGGCTTGTTCGGTGGCAATGTGCGCCGATAGCGCCGCTTCTCTTGCTTTCGCCGTCGTAGTGATAGCATTCTCAGCCACTTGCAGCGCTTTCGCGTTGACGTTACTACTGAGCACATGGGCACTCGAATCCACACCAAAGAGCGCTTGAGTGTATAGATCCACCAGCTCTGCGGTGGATTTCTCGAGCGCATCAATCGTTTTCACCAGTGCTTCCATCGACGGCGAACTCATTAACGTGCCCCTTCACTGCTCAGGATCATCTGCGCCTTAGCATTATCGGTGGCCGTCTTATCGCCCAACGCGGTAGCAAAGGCTTGTAAATGCAACTGAGCCTTTTGGCCTTCTGCAGGATTTTGCGAATCTTTGTTATAGGCTCGGTACATCACAAAATCCGACACTACCCCTAAATAGATCTCAGGCAGTGGAAAGGCATCGCTTTCGCTCGCCACTTGTAACGTCCGTGAGTAAACCAGCTCCACATTGACTGGTGCTTGAGGCGACGGGTATAAAAACAGGGTGGTTTCATCAAGCTCATTACGCGTCCAACAAACAGGTACCCCTGCGGTTTTACGCCACTCTGGATAGAGTTGATTGAGTTTATGAATATTCACAAACTGCGCCGCCTGTTGATTGATGTGGTTGACCGCCAAAATTTGATAGGCATCCGCCGGTAGACTGACCTGATAAGAACTTGATTCGATCATCGCCGTTGTTCGAGATAAATCAGGCCGGCGAATCACCATGGCTGAAATGGCATCATTCACAAAGTCCATCAACTCAGGGCGCGACCAGCGCACATGTCGAACATCGATGAGATCGCGCGCAACGCGATCAATAAGCCCTTTAATGGTGACGCTCATCAGAAGAACTCCCGTTGACGTACCGGATTGGTAAAGACCTGTTGTTGACCCGTTTCTAAGCCAAAACGCTTAGCGCAGCGGATCGCCTCAACAAACCACGTTCGATACTCACGACCCAGCGATGGATTGTGCCAATCACTATCGGGTTGCAACATCAGACAATGGGCTGCGCCATAACAGATCGCTTGGCCATACTCATCCCAAAGCACTTTGGGTAAGGTCTGTGAGTCACGTTGCGGCTCTATCGCACAGTGGATGAAAAGATCTTTCCCCTCCCTTAGAAAGCGCAGCTCATCACGACTGGTTTGCAGATAATCAATACCTTTGATTAATGCCGAGCCTTTATCATCCACCACCGCCATCAACTCAGCGGTGGTGTACCGACCAACACTCGGTAAATTCAACTCAGAGCTACCCACAATCGCGACCACTTGGTGCGCACTAACCCTGTCGATTGTTCTCGTGTAACGTACAAGACCACTTTCTCGGCAAAACTCTTGTCCGGCTTGCAGCAAAGCACTGTGCAGTAATGGCGCAAGTGCGACATTGACCAATTGCCGAAGGGTAGGCACAAACTGTTCGATAGCGACGGTTTCCATAATCACTCCGCGAGGTTTGCCGGTTCACTCTCTTCACTTATGCGACGCAGATAATCGCGCACTCGTACTCGAAACTCTGTCACCTCTTCCTGCGCGCCTTTGGGGGCGATATCTAGCTCATTAGCAGCGATCAGCGTCTTTAACTTGGCTGAGTTGAGCTTATCGAGATCCAACTCCTCACCATTTAGCATCACAACCATGGACGCCGCTTTTTCTTCTGCCTCCTGCATTGCTTCTTGCGCTGCCCGTTGATGAGCCATCGCTTGGGCCTTTTCATCAAGAAGCTTCAGATGATCCTCTAACTCCTCTTCCGTTATCCATACGCTCGGAAAATCCAGTAGCTGATAAGCCAAATCTTGTTCAACTAACACCGGCTTATGGCGCGGAAACACCAGCCTAGAGCCAGCGACCGTGTCTTTTTTCTTCGGCTTAGGCCCGATATAGACCACAGCAATTTTATGCGTCATCACTCTCTCCCAAAAATCAAAGGAGGCTCTTGGCCTCCCTCTCTACAGTGGCTGGGCTTAATACCCAACGTTGACGTACTCCGGCAAGATGAGAAGCTCGCCTGTGGCGACGCCACCTTTAATGGTGACATTCAGGATGCCCTTTTCTTTGAGGTACACGGGCTTGATAGGGATCTGCTTGGCGACTTTATTGGCGACCGCTTCCCCAAGCGCTAGGGCGATATCGTTGACTTTGATATCGACGCTGACCGAGGCTCCAAGCCCATTGGTCACCAGACGTACCCCCGTCAGCTTTAAACCAATCGGCAGCTCCAAGACAGCGAATACCGTGTCGATAGGCGTGTTTTTGGCACTGAGTTTTCCTTCTTCAAGTGATAAATTGCCGTGCGCCCCAACGTAGACACGGTTGTTAAAGGTTTCACTTTGTCGATGAGTCATTCACGTTTACTCCACTACAGGTTCACAGCCGTATCGAGCGCAATCACCCCGTGATCGTTCACGCGACCCGTTTTGTCTTTAAAGCGAATTTTCTTGGAGCCATTCATCCAATACACAGTGACTTCGGTACGGTTACCCGCATCCACATCTTCTTCGTGATAACGGAAGGATTGGCCACCCTGCGTTTTCCCCCACGCGTATGCCAACGCCTGCCCGCCGAGTAACATGGCGCGATCTATGGTGGTGGCCGCATTGACTTGACGCATACTGGCTGCTTTATCGTTATTGGAAATCGAGACAACAGAACTAGGATTAAAACGGATCGGCATACCTTTGTATTTGCGTACCAAGATATTGCCCCGCATCAGACAGTCGCCACGAAACACCGGATGATTAAAGTTACGCGAGCGGGAAATCGCATTCGCAGTGAGGTTTTGCCAATCTTTACCTGAGGTTGAGGTATAGAAGTCACTCCATTGACGTGGGGTAACACTCAGTAAATAGAAGGGCTCATCACCCGCCATCTTGTCGTCATTAAAACGGATTGGCTGCAGTGGATGAGGCATCTCTTCAAGGTAGAGACCGATATTATCCAATGTTTCAATCGAGAAAATATCCGCCGCATCGAGCCCTTCAAAGGAGGTCGCATCGCCCCCAAAGAAGTGGCGATCATACGTTGGCGGCAAGACATCATTGACCATGATCTCGGCAAACTCAGTATCACTTTCTAAAGGCACAATGATGTCATCGGTCGCATAATCCCCCCGTGCTCCGGCAAGGTGCACTGTCGTAACCTGATCTTGCAGCGTATTCACGTAATCCGGCAGTAAAGCTCGAGTGAGTTTACGCAGTGGATGGCGAGTCTTTTGCTGCGTCATCTTACCGCCAGAATCCACTTGATGGCGGCCTTGGTTGATTTTCAGTGAGAAGTCCGCGAACTCTAAACTTTCACCCCGTCCGGCAATTCGGCGATCGCCCATGGTCGGCTTTTTCGTCAAACCATGCACAATCTGCATTTCTACCTCATCCCCTGCCGATTTACTTAAGTCGGAGCAGCGGACAATCGGAGCATGAGGTGAGGTTTGCTCATTGCCTTTTTTATTACTGGTCACACTCTGCGGCGCATCTTCGGTCAACATATTAGTAAACGAGCGATTGCGCAGGGTCGCTTTGAACAGCGCGGTTTCCTGTAACTTCACGCCGTCAGTAATGGTTGTCATACTTTCACTCCAATAAAAAAGCCCCAGCGTGTCAGCTGAGGCTTAGTGTTTGAAAAACGGGTTTAGAATCCAGCGTTATAAAGCAGTTGCTCGATTTGCGCTTCACTGAGAGAGTCAAACAATTTACCCAACTCTTCGTGATTAGCACTTTGTACCCGGTTCATCAGATCGGAATCCCCCGTGCGATGAGTATTGCCAAGCTCACTCGGTGACGCAGGCAAAGCGTTTTTCGCTTTACGGCTTGCTTCTTGCGCCGCGCTCAGAGCCTCTTGGGCTGACAATTTAGGATCATCACCAAACGCCAGTCGTACCCGCTTACTGACCTCTTCAAATCGCTCGGCGTAGCTTCGATTCGCCCATTCAGAACTTGAAGCCAAATGGTCATCAATTTGCTGCGCGGCATTCCAACGCGCACCACCTTCACTCATCCACGACTGCAAATCCGCGTTTGCTTTTAGCGCGGTCGTCAACTCAGCGTTGTCCACTGGCGCGGCGCTTTCAGTCTCCGGTGGTGTGGTCGAGGCCGCCACCGTGCCACTGGAAACCAACGCCTCAATTTTGTTATTCATAGCCAAAAAGAAAGGGGCAAGCTCGGGGTAATCCTCCTGTAACGCGGCAAGTTTTTTTTCATCAATGGTGACATCTTCGGGTAAGTCAGCCGGCGCAACGCCCAATTCCTCGAGTTGTTTATTACGCACATCAATCATGCGCTGCGCTTTTTCAAGCTGCGCTGAATGCGCTTTTAACTCTTCAAGCTCTTGGCGAAGCTGAGCTTTTTCTTGCCGCTCTCGCTCGAGCACCTCCATCGGGATAATGTGCTTTTGGTCTTTGGCAAGAATACCGTCTGGCTTTGCGTTAGGCTCTGCAGTTGGCGAGGCTGCATCGGTATCGCCGTCTAAACCTTCCACGCTTTGCGACTGTGAAGAGGGAGCAAGGTGCTCGTCAGCGCCTTGTTCCTTCTCGACAGTTGCGCGACTTTCTTCCGCTTCCATCGATTCCAGCAAAGCTTCCAGCTCTTCCAATGTTTCATTACCAGTGACGGCAATCGTGTCTTGATGGGTATTCATGGTGACTCCTTTGATTAGACGTGTCGCTGTCTGTGCGGTTAAGCGCTCTCGAAAAAACGCTTAGCGACAAAAACAACAAAGCCGAGCACAAGGCTCGGCACTGAATACTCATGGGGACTATTGCTCGCTGGACTCGAAATGCTGGCAAACCTGCATGGCGGCAGCGTAATCGCAAATCATGCAGGCGTGATTTTGTGTGGCCAGTGCGGTGATAATGGCGCTCGCCTCCAGTTCGACAGCTTGGCTCGCCTGACGCATCAACGTCCCCTTTTCTGTATTCAAAAACACCGCCAGCTTATAGCCCTGAACCTCAACCGCATCAGGAAATCGGGCTTTAAAGTACATTTGCCACTCGGACATCGAAAGGAAAGCATACATCTGATAAATGCTCACACCCGTCTCCACATCGCTTTGGTATGGTTGATAATGGTCAGCGAATTGCCGTTATCTGGCTGGCTTCTTTGAATAGCACTCTCTTTCTGATCTAAGGGATACACCGCCCCTTGAATGATGAGCTCGCGGATCTGCCCTCTTGTGAAAAGTGAAGTGGTCCAAGAGCGCATCATACGAGTGACGGTGAGCGGCGTTTGAATACCTTCACGGCTGACTTTCCATTCGCCATCAACCCCAATTGAGGCCACTGACCCCACCCGTTTCAGCCGGTAATGATGAGGCTTAGACGCATCAAACTGATTGGTCAACCAAGAGACAATTGCACCACCGATATAGCACTGGATCCCACTGCCACCTTGGAGCAATCGAAAGAAGTTATCGACCGTCTCTCCAGAAAAGAGCGCTTGAAAACTGTCGTTTCTTAACCCTTCGGCCTCAATAGAAATATCAAAATCACCAGTGAAAACCATAGGTTTATCCAATACTCCATATTGCGTTAAACCATCAAAATATGGGGCGTAGCGTTCGCGGCTCACCAAGACTCGGCGTACCCAAAGTGGCTGTTGATCGACCATGCTTACACCAAGGAAAAGTGGGCATTGTTTGGAACAAGGTACCCGCTACGCAAGATCACCAGCTCATAGTGACCTGTCGCAGTAAAGGTTTGTGCGGTGATCCGCTCACCATCGAGCTCGTATTGCAGTTCGACGGAGCCACCCACCTCAGCTTTTACCAATAACGAACGAAACGGCTTGGATTTATCCACCAAGACTGTAAGTTCATGCGCGATACTTTTCATCAATTCTCCCGCTTACAACGACTCTAATTCCGCTTTAAAAGCGGCAAGCTTTTCTGCCGAAGCTCGGTCAAGGCAAAGTCCGCCATCAGCGAGCTCAATCACGGTCAGGTTGGTTGGCCACATCGGCGAAGGTTTTCTCACTGCGCTGCACGAGACCACCATTAGCAATATGCTCACTAGGAGAATCGGTTGCCGCTTGTTTACGCGACCGATTAATCGAATCCAAAATCGCATTCACTAGCCTCATCAAAAGGGATAACCATTCGTTCATGGTGTTACTCGATACACTCCATCACTTCACACACCGCCTGTGACACCCGCGACTGAAACTCCGGCGATATCTGGTAGCCCAATGACAGCATCAGTGCCGCCAATAACGCCACCAACGCTCGGATCACTTTGCGGCTTTTCAAAATAAGACCTAGCTTATCCATAAGTTCCCCTTAAAGGTCATTATCCACTGCGGCGAACAGCAAGCACTGCGCGACTCGGCGCATCCACCCTCGTCCGTATTCGTTGAAGGTCGAGACTTTGGTGTAAAACGTGATGCGATAGGCGATGTAGCGCATCAGTAAATCATTGAGATCCATCGTTTGTGTCGCCGACAGCGTCTTCGGGCCGATAATGCCGTCAGGCTTTTCACCCACCGAGCTTTGCAGCATTTTCACGGCACGATGCCAACCATGCTGCACCGCAGCATCAAAAAGTTGGTATTGCATCGCCGGACGAAAACGCGCCATACCGAGTGCTTGCCACCAATCCTCGAAGTAAATCGCCTTCACCTGCTCATAAGAGAGGCTTTTGATATCAAGATGTGGGTAAGTCATCGCGGCAATACCACGATTGGTGCCCTTAAGCTCACCAACGCCGACACGTCCTCCCGTCCAGTTGCCGCGATCTTTGGGGTCACATTGAAAGCCACCTTCGTGGGGCATGAGACGTTCGAACACCACATCAAACATGACGTTTCTCCAATAAAAAGCCCCCACATCCAACCAAGCATGTGAGGGCAATACAAAGCATTCGGCGTTTAAGGCTGATTTGAGATAGAGCTAATAAATTTGCGCTCAAAAATGGCAAGGATCCGCGAGCCAGCGTAACCACTGATACCACAAGCAAACCCCGCCAATTCTTGCGGCCATTCAAAGTACATTGCGGCCAAAGCACACAATGCGCCCGCAAATCCAGAGACGATGATTTGCATCAGCGCTTCAACCCAACGAAAGGGACGATTTTTTTTGCGAATATCGATGATATAAGTCACCAGCCCTCCCCAAATCGCCATCAGCGCAAGGCCTATGGATTGGAGTTGGGTCCAGCTCTCCGGCTCTTTCAATGGCATCTCAACTCCCGACAGCCAATAAAAAACCCCGCCAATTGCAGGGTCCTGAAACAAAAAAGCTGCCCGGAGGCAGCTTTGGTATTGTTGGAAAATTTACCGCAAGTTGGAGGAAAGCTCAAGAGTTACCATCTTTAGAATTTGAGGTTGTAAGACTGTGACTTGTAGTTATCTAAAAACTCATTCATTCCCACAACACTCCAACCATTGCTTCTAGCATCATTAATATCATTTTCTGATATAGCAATACCAAACTTATGTTTGGGCCATGCTAACTCCAGATGGGCGGCTAATTTACCAGAACTATCTTTTATTAAATAATTAACTTCCGGTAATTTTAAACCAGCATCTCTACATGCATATATAACACCGTGTAAACCGGGATCAGCATAATCGAACAATTCTTTCCATGTCGTTAATCTATCTAAAAGGCCTTGCTGCTTACGCATATCATTGATAGTTTGGCGCTCACGATGACTCAGAGTCATATGTTCATGCATAGGCTGTTTACTATGACAATCAATACAAAGTGCTTTTAAATTCGAAGGCCTATTGTCAGATTTAACACCATTTATATGATGAACATGTAAAAGTGCTCTATGAGAACGCATATTCACGCCGCATTGTTCACATTCAAAATTTTTTTCAACTCTATAATGAGAAGAGATTTTGGCCCAATTACTTGCATAGTCGCTTTCTGCTGTTTCAGCAATCCTTGAAGGCATGTGAGGAAAAAACGAACTGTAGGTTGAAAAGAATTCTGCCATACTAAAATTATTAAGTATTTTGCTACGCTCTTCACCTGTAGACCATCCTTTGTAGTTCAAAGTGCTAAGACAATTTTGGCAGATCCTCAATATCGCTTTTCCTTCAATCCCATCTCCAGAAATCAAAAATTCCCCTGATGTATCATTAGTTGCAACGAACCTTTCAAATCGTCCTTTCGATCTCTTGTCCTTCAAGGTTGAACAATCTGCAAGATGGAATTTCTTACCTGAATATGGAATATTGATTGCAGATTGAGTCATTGAACCATGATCCTTTATATATAAAATAACCTGTCTACCTTTACAACTGAGCAGCCCCGAATCAATATCAACATCTTTGAGTTCGACATCCTTACCTTGTGCTAACTCATAATCAATCTTACTTATCGGTGTGACTTCGCGTACCCACGCAAATATGCCTTTTTCATCAGGCTTCATTTCGGCGATAGCATTTTTCAAAGAGAGTAGATTGAGAGTTAACTTCATTCTGCCCCCAGTATTTTCAAGATCTGTGCCTCCGCATTTGTGATCACTCGAAACGATACTCTACGGGAGCGTTTTTCATCTTCTAAACCATTTTTAATAACTGCTTTCGATGATGAATAACCAACAGCTGCAACGTTATTCTTTACCCATCCGTAATGATTTATTCTCACTTTATCAATAGCCATAACATAGCTAAGAACAGCACGCGTTCGTGACTGAGACAAACCCATATTATTGAAATAGGCTTCATAATCGCTTGAATCATGGTTCCAACGACTAGAGGTATGCCCTTCAATCTTAATTTCTTGAATTGTTGGCTTATACTGTTCAAGGACTTCAAGATAACGAGGAAAAAAGTCATTGAGAATGATTTGAAATTGCTGCGTCAAATCAGCTTTACCATTAGCAAAAAGCACTTCAGGAGCTGTAAAATTTACACTTAGCGTATCTCTATCTATCTCCGCTCCCCACTTTTCAAGATCTTTGGAAAATTCGTCTAATAGTGAAACATAAATCGCATGTTGAGTTTTTTGATAAGCTTCAGCAACATCTTTTATTTTGTCACGTTCAACCACTGCATCTCGCATTAAAGCTACAGATATAAAGAGGAAAACCATCATCAAACCAGCCATGAGATCTGATACTGACATCCAATGTTCACCACCTTGTTCGGCAGTTTTAGAAACACCAAATAATTTTTCCATGATTACACTGCAGCTCTACTTGCATTGACCACGTTTGACATTTCTCTGACCAGCTTTTGGTAATCTCTAGTAAATTGCTGGGTGATTGTTGCCAGAGCCTCTCCCATTTCATTCATGGTTCTATTAATTTCTTGTTGCATCTGTAGATCTAGAATTTCAACCTGCTTTTCGACTGCACTGCCTGTTTTACTTACCGATTGTGTAATCTGATCTTCAAGACTATCGAATGTTCTACGCACTGCTTGAGCTTGTACCTTGAATATTTCATCCAACGTTGTTTCCAAGCGTTCATGTAGCTTAGTGGTAGCCGAAGTCATTTCAGATTGAACCTCTTTCGTACTAATGATTAGTTCTTGATTCGCATCCTTCAAAACTTTACCTGTTTCACGAGCATCATCTTTGATGTCCGCAACAAGTACACGTAATTGACCATTTAGCTCAGTGATGGAATCTTCAAGATGTTGGCGGATCTGTTCTGTTGTATCAGTCAAGTGACTCGTAACATTGCTTAAACCACCAGTGGCAGTACCGACTTGTTCCTGAATATCTAATGACGCTTCTGCTAGTTTGCCACTTAAAGTATGTGAGCTTTCAATTAGCTGTTGGGATACCTTTTCAGCACCAGTTTCTAAATTCATGCGTAGATGTTCAACACTTTGATTCGCAGTTGAAGTAAATTGCTCGATTATGTTTTGCGACTCATGCAGCATTGCTACGTAGTGGCTTGATGCGGCTTGAACAGATTCAGAGATAACCGACATGGTATTATCCATCTGTTCACGAATTTGAGGCATTGCTTCAATCGCTTTATCACGAAGATCTTTGAAAGCTTCTAATCTATGTTCAAGCTCAATAACTTGCTCGTGACCAAACTCCATCACTTGTTGTAGTTTTTCCATCGTTGCTGGGATCGCTTCTGTACGTTCACGAATACTTGCAACCGATTTTTCAGTAAATGAAATGGCATCAACTCCCATCTGATATTTGATTGCCATATCTGCTAGCTGTGCTTTGTAATTTTCTTGCCAGTCAACTAGCTTCTTGACGGACTCATCTAAACGCTTGAAGTTTTCACCAAACTGTTCTGTCAATTTGTCATTAAACTCAACTATTACTTCTTTCAAAGCGTTAATAACTTGTTCTGTTGCTGATTTTGATAAAAGGTCACCAAACTCATCCATCTTCTGCCACAGTTTGCTTTGAAAATTGCTACTGTCTATGGCTGCTTGCTCCAAATAACGATTCATAGACTTTTGTCCATCATTAATGTCAATCCGGAGATTTTTTATCTGCGATGTCAATGATGAGTCCTCATCCCCTTTTATCGCTGTCAACAGTTCTTGTGACGAGTTCAGTTGTGCAGACATAACGGAATAGATTTCCTCAGGCCCAACACTTTTTATAACTTCTTTCTCTTTCTGTGAAATCAAGCCTAAGAAAGCTTTGTATAGTATTGAAGCCGCCATGCCCACGAGGCTTGTCAAGAAAGCAGTTTTAAGACCTGCTAATAGAGACTCTATGCTTTCATCAATATTCGACGGATTGAACTCCATTAAGCCGACAACTATTCCAGCAAAAGTACCAAGGATACCAAGTGATGTTAAAATGTTTGTCGTACTTGAGGTAAATCTTGGTGCTTTCCCTTTGTAAGCCAATGCCGTCGACAAAACCAAAAGAAGTACAATGAGAATAATAAATGCGTCTGAAATTGCTGCTGCGGAGTATGATGCTATAAAGCTTGCCAATGCGTTTGTCATTGCTTAAAAACTTGTTGTATATGGTGACGAGGAACAAAATTCTAAATCAAAGATATGTGGCACGCTATACCTTAAATGCTTAGATCGTGAAGTAGGCAATAGTTATGAAAACCTTAGATTATAGGATCGGCGCCATGTATACACACAACAATCACATATGCATTTAATCGCGATTCACTTTTTAAATCGCCGAGATTGAGAATCGTAATTATTGAGTCATTTGTTTGAAATTGACGACCAGTTCAAACGAAACGATGCTTTTTTACAAAGTCTTAGCCACTTACTCTCAAGATTTTGCTAATTCAACATCTTATCTTGGGGATATCTTGCCAACGCGTTGTGTACTGCGGGGTCAACATATCACGCCGCATTGCCCATTTCTGAGTGATACCCTGCGCCGCCAAAAAAAGGGTATCACTCCCATACCGGTCATTTAGGGTATCGTAGACATGCATCAACGCAGGGTTGTTCGGATTAGGATTGAATAAATCTGGTTGTTCATGTTGCCCATCAACAAGGTCAAGCAAACCCACGCCAATCTTATAAAACCGAATATCCTCCTGAAACAATTGCTCAGCCAATAAAGAGGCAATCTGGGTCAATTGCGTCACATCAGATGTCGGATAAGCAAATCTATGGATCGCTCTACGTACAACCGAATACTCGTCAAACGGTGAGCTATTTGCAAAACAGAGCATGACTCGGCAGAGTGATTTTTGTTGACGGGCCTTATAAGAGGCAATATTGGCATGTTTACACAAGGCTTGCTTCAAGGACTCAATATCTGTAATTCGCTGCCCTGCACTACGCGTAGAAAAAATTTGTTTCTTATCGGCTCGAGCTACATCCCATCCTTTGCATTTTTGTCCATTCAACTCACGAACGGTACGTTCAACCTCAACGTTAAACTCTTTCCTAATGAGGGCGGGAGGATAGTTAGCCAGTTGTAAAGCGGTTTTAATGCCCATTAGCTGTAGGCGCTGTCCAAGTTTACGGCCGATGCCCCACACATCAACTGCTCGTAATTGAGATAACACTATTTGACGCTCTTTTTCATTATCAAGTACACAAACACCCTGATAAGCATCCAATTTTTTTGCGGCATGGTTAGCCGCTTTCGCGAGTGTTAATGTACTCCCAAAGCCAACACTTACAGGAAGACGGCACTCACGCCAGACGGCTCGTCGTAATTTCATACCATGCTCTTTGAGAGAACGAATGGCAGGAAAGCTATGCTCAAATGAAAGGAAAGACTCATCGATACTGTATATGTGTTGCTCGGGCGCGAATCTCCCGATCACCTGCATCATCTTTGACGATAAGTCGGCATACAATTCATAGTTTGATGAAAGTGCAATAACGCCTTTTTGCTCACAAAGCGCTTTAACCTGAAAGTAGGGTTTAAACTTCTCAACACCCGCTTCCTTTGCTTGGCGATTCGCAGCCACAACACAACCATCATTGTTTGATAACACTATGATGGGCTTTCCTCGCCAATCCGGACGAAAGACTTGTTCAGCACTACAGTAAAACGAGTTAGCATCAACTAAAGCAAACATCACTGATCACTCAATATCTGATTACTTCGATGGAAACGAATGGAGCTAACCACAACGCCTTCTAAAGAGAAGGTATCAAAATCGTTGATAGCGACAGGCTGCATTTTTTCATTTGCAGAGAGCAATAATCGACGACGAATATCGAGGATCTTACACACAAACTCGCCATTAAAATTCGCAACAATCACATCGTGATTCATCGCTTCAAGATGACGATCAACAATCAGCAAATCGCCATCAAATATCCCCACTCCTTGCATAGAATCGCCGCTCGCTTTACCAATAAAAGTGGCACTCGGATGCTGGATAAGTAAACCATCAAGATCAATGGAGAGTTGTTTGTATTCAGTTGCAGGACTTTCAAAACCTGTGATGCCCGCACTTGCGTAAATAGGTATGACTTTCATATAACCTTACTGTACTTATATACAGTATTATTTTTATATTGAAATCGCGAAAAAGCAATTTAAAAACGATACTAAGTTACAAATTTCCTATCCTCTCAGCGAGCATTTGAGAGGCGTTTGTCCAAATGTCTGTAATCAATACACTTTCAAATCTAACCTGCTACATCTGTTCAATCATTGCCTCCACGGTTTGCAGCATCTGGCTTTGCATTTGACTCATTTCGAGATTGAGGCTTTCGATTTCTTGCAAAATCCGCTTGGGTTTGGCGTTGTCATAGCATTGGCTCTTGCGATGGTACCTCAACTCCCGATCAAGGTATAAAAAACCACACCATTGGCAGTATTCAAAAATAAAAAAGCCACCCGAAGGTAGCTTTGATATTTTTGGTATTAATCTGATATTGGGCACCATTTAATTTCAGTCATTAGACCACATCTAATTCAGGGAACCTGTCAAGAACCATATTCACTAAAACATCATTGGGTAATGTAAACAATTCGGTTACAGGCACTTGATATTTATTACTATATTGAAAAATTGTTTCTCTGATCGAATGTTCATCCATACCTGTATTGTTCAATGTTATACCAATAACAGGAGCTCCCGAAAAATGTTCTATCAAATCGATTTCTGCTCCCAGTTCAGGCATTAAATACTCTTCGGAGCCACTCAAATAAACACGCATAGGAGAATGTTGTAGAATGATAGCTGTCGGTTGAGAGCCTCGAATGATAGAGGCACTAGTACAAAACGAAGGATGACTAAGTGCACCTTGCCCTTCTATGACTATCACATCTGGCTTCTCATTATCATAGGCCTCCACAATGACTGCCTCAAGCTCACCCACACAATATTGAGAAGGAACAGCATCTAGCGCAACACCATAACTTGAGCCTTGAATCAAGCCAGTTTGCCCAGTTGCAATCATAACTGCGTTTAACCCGCTATTTTTCAACATTCTTGTTAATGCTAAAGCCGTTGTACGTTTTCCTATCGCACAATCCGTGCCCATCACTAAAATTCTTGGACAGTGTACATTTTGAATACGATTAGAAAAAATCTTTAAGTCTTTCGTGGGTCTCGGCTTTCTAATATCAACAATTTTTACATGATGCTTCTTTGCCGTTTCAACAAACTCCGGGTCCTCATTTAAGAACTCATGCAAACCAATAACAATATTCATACCAAGACGCATAGCTTTATGAATTAGCTGTCTTTCAATTAAAGTTAAATGTCCACTATCCGGTGCTAAGCCATAAATAAAATATTCAGGTATACATTCACTAATGGAAATAGCTTGACTTAAGCTTGAGCAAATCGGGATTCCATTTTCAATACCATTAAGATACAACCCACTGTCTTGCCCCGCTTTTGTACTATCAATGATGGACATAATATGGAAGCGATTTGACTCTCGAATAAGACCATTCGCTGTTTTTCCAGTATTTTCACCAAAGTAACCTTCACTATATACAATGGCCGTTTCTCTCTGTTGTGGAAATAAATTAGATTGAGGTAAAGAAGCACCTTGAAGATACTGACTCGTAGTCATTTTCCGTGTTGTAGAAGACATGATAAGACCTAACTCGGTTAGGCTTAGGAGGGCAAAATGGGGAGGCTAGTTTTTCCAGTTTCGACAAAATGTCCCCACTAAGCTGTGGGGGATGGCAAACACTGTAGCACGTATTTCAAAATACCAACAAGACATTTGAACACTTTTTCATCAACAATGCTCACGCCTAGATATAACCGCATTCTTAGGTTCTAAGTAAGTTCATGAATACTCGTATTTTATATTATTAAACTCGTACATGCCTGCGTGAACCAAAGAAAATGGCTGTTTAATCAATTCTTGAGGATGGAGAACCCGTACAATATCGTAAGAAAAGAAATCCTAAAGATGCTGACAGGATAGACGCTGAAAAAATACCTATCTTAGCAAACTGAATTTGCTCAGGGGTATACGCCAACTCGGCGATAAATAGAGCCATTGTAAACCCGATCCCCGCTAACATCCCCCCACCAATAATCATATTCCACTGCAGATTATCGGGACGCTTTGCTATATTTATTTTAACTGCAAACCAACTAAATAATAGAACACCAATAGGTTTCCCAAAGACAAACCCGGTAAGTACCGCAAGCGTAATTGGTGAGAAAAAACTGCTTCTCTCTAACACAACACCAGCATTTGCTAACGCAAATAATGGCATGATTAGAAATCCGACCCAGGGATGCAACATGATCTCTAATCGCTCAACAGGTGAGAGAACTTCCCGTGCCGCAGCACCTGCAGTTTTCAAAGTAAGACGCTCTATATTATTGCCACTCCAGTGCCCACGAGGTGACGCTGAAACTATCGTGTTCATAATAGTATAGAGGCGCTGTTTGCTAACCCATCTACTTGTCGGTGTTAACAAGCCAAGGATAACACCGGTTAATGTCGGATGTACGCCAGAAGCATCAACGGCTAACCACACTAAACTCCCAGCAATAGAAAATAGTCCAATGCTGCGGATCCCCATAAAAGACATGAGGCGAACCATTAGAAATCCAAGAATTGAAAAGCAAATAGCAAGCCACTTGATATCTTCTCCATAACCAATGGCAACCACCAAAATAGCCCCGATATCATCCACAACAGCCATTGACAACATGAATACCCTTAAGCTTTTAGGGATACTCTTTCCTAATAAAGCAAGGCATCCAATAACAAATGCTGTATCCGTTGCCATAACTGTACCCCAACCATTTTGTCCGGGCTCTCCAATTTGAAGGGTTAGGTAGAAAAAAGCAGGAACCAACATTCCCCCGAGAGCCGCCGAAATAGAAAGCATGGCTAACTTAGGGTTACGTAGTTCACCCAATACGAGCTCACGTTTAAGTTCTAATGCGATAAGAAAGAAAAAAATTGTCATTGCAGCGTCATTAATCCATGAGTGTAATGATCGCTCAAACACAAAAGAACCAATTGTAATACCTAACGAAAGCTCCCAAAACTTGGCATATGACTCACTAAGAGGTGAGTTCGCAATAATAACCGCACATAAAGTTGCAATAAACAATACAATCCCAGCTGCCGATTCAATCGCAATAAATCTAGTAATAGGTTTTGAGAACCAATCAATATACTCTTTAGGTAACTGAGTTAAATTCATGGTAGTGGGTTTTCTAGATTTGAAATTCATATTTAGTATATTATCCATCAACGAAAACACGTCACTCCAACGTAATCTATCAATAATCTACGTTAATTCATCAAAGCAAGATTTATTTCGCTAAATATATTGGCACACATAAAAATGCCAGCATTGGTAGGCAAGAGATGATTTCTTGTTCTTAATAATACATATCGAGTTCAAACAGTTTATCTTGTTCTCTTTTCAATAAGATATCCTCAATTCGTCTTCTCACTTGGTTCAAGCTTTCAGTCTTATCCTGATTAAGTTCATCATTTTTAGTTATTTTTTTCTTATTTCTTTTCTTCATAATAAAATCCCCATAAAAACCGTTATTTCCCAACAATAAAAACTCCTAAGCACAGATTTTTACTGTCCAATATTTCACATCTGCCTATCTATTCACAGAAATAGAAATGAAGAACATTATCAAAAAATCCTCTTTTAGGTGCTGTATACTGTTTAAACATATCACTATTAAGCTGATGTATAGATGCACCTGCATCAAAATTTAAGCAGGAATGACATTCACAGCCTGTAGGCCCTTACTTCCCTGTTCGATACTAAAATTGACTTTTTGACCTTCAAATAAAGTTTTAACACCACCTGAAGCGATCGAATTGAAGTGAACAAATACATCAGAGCCGCCAATATCAGGAGTAATGAAGCCAAAGCCTTTACTTTCATTAAACCACTTAACCGAACCTGTTAATTTATTAGACATAAACACCTCGATAAAAATTAAAAACCAATATACGAAGCTATTTAATGGGATAAAGGTAAGGTACCGAAGGAGTAATATGACGAAAAGATTCGAAAGAGAACTAGGAAGATACTTGAACTAAATTATTCATTAATAGCCCGCATTTGTGAGCCCACTACACTATACACTTTGCATACAGAATAAACAGCCATTTTTCGTTTATTTGATTTATTTTTTAAGATCATTAGGTTAACAATATTAAGCCTTTGTTGATTTATAATCCTTTCAATTCTATCGAAATGACACAAGCGTGAGTCACATCTGTTCAATCATGGCCTCTACGGTTTGCAGCATCTGGCTTTGCATTTGACTCATTTCGAGATTAAGGTTTTCGATTTCTTGCAAAATCCGCTTGGTTTCGGCTTGGGTTTTGGCATTATCGTAGCGCTGGCTATCGGTTAAACCTTCTTCGCGCTGCGCCTTGGCCATGATGTTCTTTGCTTCGCTTTCCAGTTTGAGGACCTTAGCCTCCATTTCCCGCATCTGCAACTCAAGCTGCTTTTGCTGAAGCTGTTGCTCCTGCTGCTTTTGTGCGGCTAACTCGGCCTGCTCTTCCTCTGTCATATCCTCCGGCTCTTTTTCAATATTCAGCGCCGCTCGGACACGCTCCATAAACTCTTGCTTATTCGGCACATCGGTAAGCTCAAGCACTAAATCAATCACGGTGATTTGTACCTCTGGCGGCAACTGCGCGGTGATCATCATCATTCGCTCTGCCAACTGCGATTTGTAAGCAGAGGTTTGCTGAATGGGAGCGAGCGCAATATGGGCGCGTAAGCGGGTTAAATCATTGGTCAGTAGCCCTTGTTCATCGACATGGTTCATTACCACGGTTTTGCGCTTTCGCTTGTCATTGCGGTTGATCACAATCGCTTTATTGTGCTGCTCACGCATATCCTCAAGGATATACCCCAGTAGCAGCTCACCCAATAGCTGCGATCCAAAGTTGTAGTTATCGTTGATTTCGGCAAGCGTTGTCGCCCCTTGCTCCACCAGATTGGCAATCGCAATCCCACTGGTCGCGTTGGATTCTTGCCCCAAGAAGGCTCCATAAACGCCCATGGTATCTTGGATAAGCTTCATCGAATCCTGCATCACATTAAATTGCTGCGCGGCGATATTGAAATCTTGTTGAACCTGAAACACTTCGCTGATGGATTTTTGGTTTTTCCGCTGTGGATTGAGCTTAATCAGGCCATCGGGTCGTTCAACCTCTTCTAAAATCTGTTGTTGGCTCATATTGGTGGCATCTTCATCCATTAAGACTCGTTTGGCCTGCAGTAACCACGTCAATTTAATGCGCCTAAAGTTGACTTCATCTTGCGCAGGAATGGCTCGAGCAATCAGACCATAGGGCTCACCACTGGCGTCTTTGCGAAATCCCCAGAACGGCACAATAGGAAACTGGCCATTAGGCGCGGCACAGTCACGGCTCAATAAGTGATACATCCCGGCGTACCACTCTTCTTTAATCCGGCTGACTTGAGCCTGCCGCAGTGTGGCTCTCTCCATCGCCAGTGCCATCGCATGAGTCAGGTCGCTCGGGTCAAACTCCATCACACGCCCATCTTGGGTTTCAAGCACGGCTTTGCGCTCTATATGACGCACATACACAATCTGCAAACGAATACGCTCACGGTTATGGGATAAGTACTCCGAATGATCCCGTGACCAGTGATTAAATGCCTCATGCGCACTGGTCAACAGTGGGTCGAGCCCTTCGAGATTTTCAACATCAACAAATCCACGCCAATCCTTTTTCGCGTATTCCAGTACCTTCGCTTTGTGGGGAACCAAAGTCGCGAGCTCATCAATATCGATCCAGCGCATACGCATCACCCAGCGACAATCGCTCCAGTCGGGTTCAGTGGAGAACCAGTCCCAAAACACTTCATCACGAGGGATAAGCTTGATTTTGTATTTAGGCCCGAACGGGTTCGGATTTCGGTATGCCTCAACAAAACCCACGCCCGCTTTGATTTGCGACCCATACGCCTCTGAGCGTGCTTTATCGAGTCGACCTAGCCGAGCCGCATCCGCAAACTCGGCATTCACGGCTTCCGCCATCAGTTCCATTTGTTCATCGGGATCATCTGCGCACACCAAAAGGTCGGTGCGTGTTTTGGCTTCCATCCCGAGGACACCATCAATGGTCGGCGCAATCAGGTTATGGATTGTGGTGGGCTGGCCACGCTGTTTAAGCTTATCTTTGACTCTCGGATCAAGCTGATCGCCATCGTAGTACGCGGTGGCAACTTTGGCAGCGCTGCGCCAGTCAGGTTGTCCATCAATATCGGAGAGAATACGCAGCATAAAAGTATCGAGTTTTGCGTGTTGCATCATTTGGTCTGCCAATGATTGTTAGAAGGATCGCGTTTGAGGTCTTCTGACTTCACACGCTTTGGCATACGTGCACGGGCTTCTTGGGCGAGCATATGACTCATCACTTGGTCATCAAAACACCCTTCCTGAGCGTTCATCGCTCCCTTTTTGTCGTACACATAGCTGTGGTATTCCGAAATAGTCCCCATCCAACGAATGCCAGAGACGCCGTTTTGAAAGAGCGTCTTCATGCCTTCTGTGAGGATAGGTTTGGATTGTTTGGTGGTTAACCAGCCGAGCTTGACCGTCTCATCATCGTTGTCGCGATCTAGGTATTGTTCTGAATAGATGTAGGGTGTGGGGTAGATTTCTCGAAGCTTTTGAATAAAGGCATGGCCGTGGTTATTGCGCTCAGGCATCACGTAAGCGTTGCCGTATAAAATCGCGATATGTTTAACCAGATAAGCCAATAACTCAGCATCGATATAGCCAAACCAGTGGGCCACTTGCTCACCATCGGATTTTTTCACAACATCGATACTACTGCGGTCGCCATGCTCTAGCCCTTCGGCAATATCCACACCCAGCGCATACTCTTCATCCTCATCAAACATTTCCCACATCAGCAAAAGGTTCATCGCGTTGCGCTGCATGCGAAGCGAATCGTGACTCTCCATCGAGTGCACCCGAGTTAGGTTTCCCGTCATAGGTTCAAGGTCATAGACCAAGAACGGGGCAAGAACATCCGCTTCCGCGGCCATAATATGGACAGGATTAAACACCCGACGCCCTGAGGTTAAAAACGCCTCCAGCGGCGTGGACGGGAATTCCTGTTTCATCTCCTCGCCCTGCATGGCTTCTTTCTCGAGATACCACTGCTTTTGCTCATCATCGAGCTGGCAGCCCATCGATTTTTCGACTCCAGTAAAGTACTCAGCCATCACTTTCGGCACAACGAGCCCATTCATCGGCACTTTTGAGCGGTATTTCGGATCTTGCCACCATGCGAAAAAATGAAACTGATAATCCTCGCGGCTCAGCTCTACCCCACTTTTGGCTTGCTCCATAGCGCGCATGCACATGGTATAGAAATCGCCCCCGACACCTTCTGCCGTCGACTCAATAAAACAGATCGCGTTCTGATGTATCGCGTTAAGCGTACCGGTTTTCACCTCTTTGGCTTTGTGTGGGTACTTCGCACAAATTTTGCCATGCTCAGAAATATGCAAGCGCTGCACAGTACCGGAACGAAAGGAGGTGGCAACCTGAATACTTGAGCCGTTCTTAAACACCATGCGCCCACCGTTGGCTCCACTCTTACGCTCTTCGGTTGGGATTGCCGCCTTGAGCCATGCCGGAAGGTTGTCATAAGGCACTTCCACTTTAGTTCTGAAAATCTCCCCCGCAGCTTGTTTGTCCTGCGCGACGATGCCGCACTTAAGCCGTTTATTGAATAGCGCTTCATCGAGTAGGTAGATATCAATGGCGGTCGAAAAACCAAGCTGGCGCGCTTTTAGGATAATGTTGCGATGGCCCATCATCTTAAACAGCAATGCTTGGGCAGGGCGAAGCTTGAACGTCACCAGCTCGCCATCTTCATTCTCTATCTTGTAAAGATGATTGAGCCGCCACCACTTATTGCTCAGCCGAGAAAAAAGAAAAGCGCGATCCTGCGCGCTTATCTTCTCTTGAGGGACGGAACCAAGGTTAATCATTCAGAACAAACCCGTCCGATCCCATCTCTTGAATTTCTTGCACAATGTCGGCAATTGCAGTTCCAAGCCCAGCAGACTCTTGTGCAATACGCTCAGCTTCCAATTCTGTTTTCTTTACCTGTGCTTTGGTTCGTAGTAGAGATTCCACACGCGCCATGTTTCTATCAACAATGTTGTCGGTGCTGACGTAGAGCTCATACAGTTTGACGCGTTCAGCCAGCGCCAAGCCCTCCTTGCCAAGCTCGGCTCCTATCTTCTGGTAGGTTTCCATGGCTTTCAGCACCCGCGCCCGACAAAACACAATCTCGTGGTCAATGTCCGAGTTCGCTGCATCAAAAATGGCATCTGGATCATTTAAGCGCTGTGCATAGCCATTGTGTTTGGTTGAGCACTGGTTGCCATGAATAAACCGCCCACTTTCATCGCGTTGATGAGTCGTATCTAGATGCAAAACACGCTGTAAAAATTGCGCATGGGTCGGTTTCGGTGAGTATTGATCAGTCACGTGATCAGTGAACTGATCACTTTCACTGATCACTGGCGCATTTTTATCCTTACCTTTTGATTTAAAAACCTTTTTTCCCCTACCCCCTCCTAACTGATCACATTGAGCGAGCCGTTCCACATCGGGCGAAGAAGTGATAGCACGTGGGGATTGAACGTTTTTTGCTGGGTTTTCGCTGTTTTCGAGTGGCGAGTTCAACACCTGCAGATATCGACGCGCCGTGTTGTAATTGATTTGGTTTTGATCGCACCACGCTTTGATTGTGATGCCTGTTTGTTCAAACGCGAGTTTGTACTCTTGTTGCAGCGCTTTCCAATCTCGTTTGGCCATCATTAAGGCTCCGAATTGCGAGCAATAAAAAAGGCCGCATCAAAAGATGCAGCCTCGCTATTGTTGGAAAATCTACCGCAATTACCTTGTCATATCAATGAGCGACTCGAGTTTACTCAATCTTCAAACTCAGCAGATAAGCGCTTTTCAAGCGTCGAAAGTGCCTCGGCTTCATGCTGATACAATTGCGTTCTCCACTCTTGAAGTAGGTGAACAATCGCAGGCCAATGGCGAATGATGAGCTCTTTGTGAGCCGGCAAAGCTGCACCCAAAAATGAGGATTTCCAATCCGCTTCCGTCGTTCGAAACTCACCTACGCCATCACAACTCTCACAAGGTCGCTGCGTTTTGGGAATAACGCCTGTTGCTTTGCAACGCGGACATTTTGCTGATTCTGCGGCCTTTTTCTGTGCGTAATCGGCCAATAGCTGCTTCTGCGCATCAATACGAGTTTGGTGTGACGCAATGTTGGCCTGCAAACGACGGCTCTCAAATGGATTGGTTTTGATCTCTATTGCTCGCTCCATCGAGCGCATGGCTTTACTAAGTACTTCAATCGATTTCTGGGTCCTCGCTGCGTAGGCGCTGTATCGTCGCCAAACCGAAGCCAAACGAGCTTGCTGACTGTCTATCGGAACATTCAACACATCCGCCATGACCAGATAATGCAAATGTTTAAGCTCATTCGAAGCCAAACCGATCTCTAAGCGATGAACCTCCAGTGATCCAAGAAAATCCCTCAATACCACCAACGAATAAGCACAATCCAAGTATTTGGCATTAAGGATTGCCATACCAATAGGATTATCGCGCTGCGCTAAGCCCATCGCACCGAGAAGCTGCTCTTTGGTCGGTCCATTTTTACTGACAGACTCTTCCCATTTCATGGTTCTTGCGGCGCTTAATAGTGTTAAAAGCTCAAGCTTTTTACTCACTGTCGTGACTCCTTACTCTGAGAATATGGTCTAAAAATGGCAAAACGGTATGGGCTCATTACATCAAGACTCATTCGCTCGCACCGAAAGCTCTCGAAGCCAACTTTCTCGTTGAGCCATCATGGCCTTGATTTTACGCTCAGCCGATTGCACAGCCTGCTCTGATGCCGCGGACTTACGCTGTTTAAATGAAATCAGCGCGACGTTCTCGTTATTAATATCGATTTCAATTTGCTGGATCTTTCGCTTCAACAACTGCGCATCATCAATGGGCTTTGCCGCAGCTTGAGACACCGCGACGATTCGCCCCTTGTCTTGCTCTTTGCAAAGCCAAGCGTGGATAAATCGCTGGATCCCTTGCGCGGTTTTCTGGCGTGTTGGGTTTGCCTGACACCAACCGATCATGTTGCGAAGCTGTTGGCGAATATCAACGGCAGGATAGAGCGAGCGCCATTCCACCAACTGAGATTGGGTCACCGGATACGAAACGTTTTTACCTTTGAGTGGGATCTCAAACACAACCGGATCCAAAATAGGGTCAGTTTGAGCACTGAAAAGCGGCGCATCGCCTTTTGGTGGATCTATTAATGGATCTATTGATGGTTTATAGCCGAAATCCGACCTACCCCCAGCCGAAATCTGACCTACCCCCTCGGGTAAATTCGTCTGTTCGTATTTCGAATGTTCGAGTTTTGAATGGACGAAATCCGACTGTTCGAAATCCGACTGTTCATCAGCGGTAGATTTCAATCGCTTCACGGGCAGTTGATATTGGTTATTGGAACGCACTAATCGACCTGAATCGGCTTTCTTGAACTGGTTTCGTTTCACAATCCAGCCACCCGCTTCCAACTTTTTCAAGGTTGCTTTGACTGTAGTTGGAGAGACACCACTTTTACGGGCGATGGTTTCAATCGAAGGCCAGCACACGCCAGCATCATCAGCATGATCCGCCAGACAAAGCATAATGAGTTTGTCAGAACCCTTGAAAAGAGAAATATCCCATACGTAGCTCATTACCTTAACGGACATCGTATTACCTCAATGATCAATCTATCTAAAGCCACTTGCCGTCTACGAATAGCTCCCCATGGCCAATAGAAAGCCCATTCCCTCGCAATCAGAAAGTGATGAAGTAAGCTTGCCACCAACCAGATCCACTCACCGAGCATTCGGTACGGAAAACATGGCATCTTTCTAACCACGGACCAATCCCTCATAGACAGCTTTGACATACAGACGCTTAGCTTCATAAAGGTCAGCCATTTCGTCGTAGGTAATCTCGGTTTGCTGACCTTTCTCAACCTTGAACAAACGCCATTGAAGATTCTCAATCCGAGCTCTTAATGCTATTCTTCCCATCACTGCTTCTCCGAAGTGGTATGTGAAATTTCCTCGCAAGACTTTTCACTCGGCTTTAAACCGTTGCCGCGGTTTAAAGCCAACTCTCTTTCCTCATCCAATACCCGAAGGTAATGCTCACACTTATCCTTCAATCGCTGAATTTGATCCCTCTCGAAAGTTAATGTCTCCTGCCCCTGCGATAACGCTACGCGACAGGTATTCACCGTGATACAGGCAAGCTGCTCCACCGTGGTCCAAAATGAGTTTGTTCTCATAAAATCACCATAAATCAGAATGATAGAAATTTAGCTGTTACAGCTTCGCTTCCACTCTTTGGTTTTCATCAAAAAATGAAATTCGAAGACTCGGCTATCAGGTACAAATTCTCCCCACTGGCTAACAGCTGAATGCGTGGTCTGGACTGCTTCAGCAACTTTTTGTTTAGAACCAAAGAACTTAATGACATCTGCGGTCTTAATGGGTGGTAAATAGGATTTCATACTTCACTCGTTATTAGTTTTCTAACATTAAATATCATTAGAAAACTTAACGCAAGTGAATGTAAGATATCTAACATGACGAGAGAAACGATTGGCGAGCGTATTCGCCGAGTTCGAAAAGAACTCAAACTCACCCAACAACAAGTGGCCTCCAGTATTGGAGTCTCACCCACATCTCTTGTTTTCTGGGAGAGAAATGAAACTACGCCTAAAGGCTCGAACCTAATTGCTCTGTGCAAAAAGTTGCGAGTTGATCCGCTGTGGCTGCAAACAGGCAAGGGAACTCAAGACTCAACCGCGGGTAATGCTGAACTACTTGGTAACATGCAAGTTTGGGATAGCAATACTCCCCTTGGTGATGACGAGGTTGCGGTTCCCTTCTTATCTGATGTGCGTTTATCGGCAGGAAATGGCTTCGTCAGTGATAGTGAATCAGATAATGGCTTTCGATTAAGATTCGCCAAGTCCACCTTACGCCGATATAACGTTGACCCTGAAAATGCAGTTTGTGTGGCCATCACAGGTGATAGCATGGAACCCGTCTTGCCAAATGGCTCCACGGTAGGTATTGATTGTGGGGATAAAACGCTCATTGATGGGAAGATTTACGCCATTAACCACAACGGCGAACTCTTTATCAAAAAGCTCTATCGTCTGCCCGGTGGTGGACTAAGAATTTATAGTTTTAATGAAATTGAATACCCTCCGAGAGAGTATTTACAAGAGCAAGTTGCTGAACAACAAATCTCTATTGTAGGTAGGGTTTTCTGGTATTCAGTCCTGTTGTAATTCCTTATTTCTTTCCCAATTCGTCATACTACACACTCAACAATGAATGGTGATTCATCACCGTTCCTTTCTACTACTCCATAAGCCAAATCTTAGAAATGTTTGACCTAACACATTAAAGTTAGTTTTCTTACATTAACACTTGCAATATCGAGGTTAGATAACTAACATAAAATATAAGTTATCTAATCATAGCTATTCCAATAGCGCGTGATTCCTGATTCACAATCACTTATTGCGAGGAAATATCCATGGCGGCAACCATTGATACTCAATACGGAACAGTAACCACTTCACCACCTTACTTTAGTCAAAGATTACATCGTTCAGTAATCGCGCTAACACTTTATCCCACTGACGATAGCTGGGGGCTAAGCCGAGAATGCCCAGCAGAAATCACGATTACACCTTCATTTCTCAACATGTTTGCCAATGATGCCGCACCACTCGCTAAAAAGCTTGGCGCGATGCACTCCATCAAAAAGGTTGGTGAACAAGATGGCATCGAGAGGTAGGCAATATGAGTCAATCACAAATTTCCATCATCACTCTTAAAAAAGCTGCAGAAGTGATTGGCCTAAGCACTAAAACGCTGAGGCATAAAGCACGCGAAGGATTTTATCCATCAACAATCGTGAAAAAAATTTGCGGTACTTGGATGGTTGATATTGAGGAATGGAACAAATGGCATCGAATGCAGTAACCGACAATCTCCCATCAGGCGTAGAAATCCGCGGCAATTCTCTGAGAATTTCATTTTATTACATGGGCAAACGTCGTAGAGAATCATTAGGCTTACCTCCAACAAAACAAAACATAAATTTTGCTAAACAGAAGCGGGAAGCAATTCAATATGAAATCAAGATCGGTACTTTCAATTATGCCGCCCACTTTCCCGAGTCAAAACACGCATCAGGCGTACCGAGGGCAAAGAGTCTATTGCAACTTACTAAGCAATTCCTTGCCTCTAAAGATCACGATATCCGCCGCTCTACGTTGCAAAGATATGATTGGGTATTAAGAGATTTTATTGAAATTTATGGAAAAACAAGAAGTAGTGACACTCTTTCACCGCGCACTTTGACGGAGTTTCGCCAAGAGCTCGTTAAAGGGAAAACAGGTCGCACCATTAACCGAAATCTGGTGACAATCAACGCCTTCCTTGCTTGGCTCTATAAAATGGAATACATCAGTCGCGATTTATCCAAGGTTTTGCAAAGAGTCAAAGAAAGCGAAGTCGATATTCAGCCCTTTTCGATGGCGGAGATCGACAGCATTTTGAAACACTGCCACCAACTGCAGCACCGCAATATCGTGACCTTGCTTGTCTATAGTGGCATACGCAGTGGCGAGCTTTGTGCGCTCGCATGGGAGGATGTGGATTTTGAGAATAAAACGATCCATATCCGCCGTTCGACTTATGATATGCGCGGATTAAAAACCACCAAAACAGACAAAGAGCGGTTTGTTGACTTACTGCCACCCGCTTTAGATGCTTTAAAAGCTCAACAATATTTAACCTACTCGTTAGAGCCTAAAGAGTACGATGTCGAATTACCCGGTCAGGCCTACAGAAAAGAGTCTTTGCGTTTTGTGTTTAATCCCAAAGTCGTTAGGGAACAGAAGGTCAGTGGCTATGACTATTATGGCAAACGTGCACTAGGCCGAATGTGGACGGCACTTTGTAAAAAAGGAGGTGTCCGTTACCGTAACCAGTATCAACTTCGACATACCTACGCTAGTTGGATGATCACTCACGCTAACGTCAACGTGAGTTACTTGGCACAACAAATGGGCCACGCTGATATCACCATGGTCGCAAGGGTCTACGGTAAATGGCTGATTGAGTCGAACAAGAAAGAATCCGAACGGGTATGGCAAGAGCTAGAAAAAGTGAGGAATCAATAACCGCCGATTAGGCGGTTTTTTGATCCTATCGAATGGTCTATTGAAACTGTACATGACCAGATAAGTGGGTATGACAACAAACTTTTGCCCCCAAAATGCTTAGACCAAATACTCTGAAAATTTAGTGAGCGTGCATTTGCCCGATTAAATCTTGGTCATCAGCTTGGAAAGCTGAGGTAATAGTCGTTATGCGATCAAGAAGCCATCTATATACGGAAGTCACTCCAAATGGCCTTGGCAATCAGAGTACCACGTCTCAGAAATGTTCAGAATGGAATCACGGAGGTTTTGCATCTTTCCATAAGAGACATACGCTTTCATCAGATCAGTAGGATCACAGTAGTGACAGTTAACGACCGGATAGCCCGAAGTATGTTGCAGCGTTTTCTGCTGATGCTGCCCCCTTTCACCCACATGTGCCGATGTTAGGTAACTGACGGAGCCTGGAAATACAAAGTGAGTCGTCACCTCTGCATCCTTATTGGTCACCGATTTTACCGCTTTCTGATAGAAAAACTGTTTCACCAAATCCGGCCAGCCCGGCGCATCTTTAGGCGCTGACGCCGTATAGTACTTCGCATCAACCACAGCATAACGGGTACCGTCATCATTGCGGAGCACGGTGTCCGTCCGCTGCCCCTTTTCCGCCACTTCATGGAAAAGCCCATCTTTGAAGTAGTAAGGCACCGGTAGCCTGCTGTTGAAATTCCGTTCACCCGATAGCACATTGTCCAGCATCACCTCCCAAACACTGTGGAAATGACGGGTACCGATGATGAGTGAATCCTCATCGCAGCCCTGGGAACTGTCGATATAACGCTTCAGTGAATTGATAAGCGTAATGTCACGTTCAGAGTAGCTGAGAGACAATTCCCTGTTGAGATACGCGAGCTGCGCCTCTCTGCCCCCAGTTGGCGACTGCATTTTCTCAAGGTTTTCGTCGGAAAGAACGGTTTCACCGTAAAGCAGAATACCGAACTTTTCCCTGATATCCCTGATCACTGCAGCGTGTATTCTTGCGGTTTCACAGTCGGAAACGTAGCGTGTTCTCGAAGACTCCAGTTCAAAATAAATCGGTGCCGTCGCAGCCGGAAACGGGGTATGACGGGCGAAGGTCCGTGGCCAGTTGGTTTTTCCCTGATTAATGGTGCGATGCCGGCACCGGCGGACATATAGCCCGTTGGCCTGATAGTCATCAAAGAGGGTGACGGCAAGCGAGAGCAAACTTCCTCCGATCAGAGAATCCCCCCCAGTACCCAGAATACCAGTTGGCCGGCCAGCGTAATAACGGTTCAGGGTGCGCAGAAGCAAGTGTGCGGAAAGCGCAGGTTTTACCGAAACATCGCTGTTTGCCGGCAGAAATACCGCCGTCCCACCACACCAAAAAAAGAAACCACAGAACCGCACTCTGTGGTGATCGGGTGCAATGATCCCCTGCTGACGCATTGCTTCCACCAAGGTGCCCGTCGGCTCATTCAGCCAAGACAGATAGGAGCGGTCAGTGAAATAGTAAAGATTATGCATCTTCACCGTTTTCCTCTGGCTCCTCAGTTTCATCCACTGCCTTACCCTGCTTGTAAACAGCGGCATCCACATCGCCCCTGAATACCGGAACCTTGCCGGCCAGAAAGGTGTCATGAAGCTCACCGAATGTTCTGATATTTTCGGCAAAAATAGTATCCCTGCCTCGGTGACGGAGCACATCATCCCACAGGTAAACGAATAACTTTCCGCATAAGGCATCCTTTGCAGAAGCCTCATCAGACAATTCAGTTTTACTTAGGAAGAAAGGACCAAGCAGACGGTCTTCAGGAACATTCAGCTCTTTGAGATAGTAATTGATCACTTTATCGGCAAAATCACGCCAGGTAATATCTACCTCCCCCTGTGATGTCATCAGTCGGAACGTCTGATTGCTGACGTCTTGGTTGCTGAAATCAATTTTGTTATAGCGGAATGACCAGCGGCGTTTGAAAGCCGTATCCAGCGGCATCACCGCCTGATCGCTACTGTTCATGGTGGCCAGTAGAGAAAGGTTGGAAGGAATAGAGAGTTTATCTACTGCAGCAATACCCTTAGCAGCTAGCGAGGCGTTAATGTAGGCCAGCATATCAGGGTCAGCCGCATCGATATCATACTTGCTGGCACCGTCTTTGCGATCCAGAAGCTGGAACAGCTCACCGAATACGGCTGCAGCCGGCGCTCGATTGATCTCCTCGATGATCAGATAGACATGCTGATCCGCATGGGTCAGCGCTTCAATCAGCGCTAGTGTGAAAGGACCTGGGCGAAACTGATAGGTGATGTTGCCACCGTTCATCACCGGTTTCAGCGCACCGACAAAATCAGAATGCTGGGTATCAGGGTGGAAAACAGTGACTACCTTTCTGGCTCCGGCAGTCAGTTCATCAATTGTGTGGCTCTTGCCGGTACCGGGTGCGCCGTAGTAGATTTCATTACGGCCTTGAACAGTTGATAAAGTTCCCACCGTAGAACTTCTTCGTCCAGACAGTCCTGCCAAATAAATTTCGTTATCAGGAAGCTGGCTTTCCAGATAAGATTTTGCCCTTTCTACATTCCCAGGAGATAAATCCATTTCCTTGTATTTATAACGATGTTGCAGGCCGTTGGCGATAATAATCACCTTATTGATCAATTCAAATAGTGGAAGGGTCTGAACTGTTGATAAAGCATTAACCACATCATTCGAAATAGTGTCGGAAAACAAATCTCTCCAATTCTTTTCAACGTACTGCGCGTTCGAAACATATTCTGAATGATTATCAATAATGTCTTGCAATACCTCAATAAGCTGACAAAGCGTAATAGAGAAGTACTTTGTATCGCCCCGACGACCTGTATTTGAGAATACGAATGTGGGAGCAACGTTACTGTAGCTAACACCCATTTCGCCTGATAACCCATTGCATTGATCGATAAATTGATCGATAGCTCCGCTAAACATCACTGCTCCATTGCATGTTCATAAACACAGTGCTAACATCCCGGGATAAAAACCGGATAAGTGAGCCTGTATGACAATTGAAATTCTAGATAATGCACAATATATCAAAAACCTACGACAAAAGCTCGGGCTCGGTGCCTCAGAAATGGCAAATTTACTGGGAATGAACGCCTCTGGAGAGCGCACCATCCGCGGCTGGGAAAACGGCGAACACACACCGACTCCAGCCAAGATGAAAGCGGTCATGGCTCTGGAAGCATCCCTTCAGAAGCACTTTGAAAACGCGCCGTTCAAACAAAATCCGGTTGAAGACTCCGAGTTTACGTTTATCGATCTTTTCGCCGGTATCGGCGGGATCAGGCTCCCTTTTCAGAAACTGAACGGACACTGTGTTTTTACTTCTGAATGGGACAAGTTCGCCCAGAAAACCTATCTGGCCAACTACGGTGAAATGCCGAGCGGCGATATCACCCAGATCAGCGCAAAAGACATTAAAGACCACGATATTCTTCTTGGCGGTTTTCCGTGCCAAGCCTTTTCACAGGCTGGCCTGAAGCAGGGTTTCAGTGATACACGCGGTACCATGTTCTTTGAGATCCAGAGAATACTGACTGAGAAAAAACCTAAAGCGTTCCTGCTGGAAAACGTCAAGCAGCTTCAGGGCCATGACAAAGGGCGCACTCTGAAAACCATTACCAACATACTGCGTGGGGAACATGACCAAGAAATTCCTGAAGACATCCCGATGAGTGAGGAGTCGCGCCACGCGCTGTCTGAAAAGCTCAACTACTGGGTGAGCTACAAGGTACTCAGAGCGGCTGATTTCGGCGTACCACAAAACCGCGAACGTATTTTCATCGTTGGTTTTGACAAAAATTACTTCCGCGGTGTGAATTTTGATTCGCTGTTTTCATGGCCGGAAGCGCCTAAAACGCCAACCCGTGTAGGTGACATTCTGGAGCCACAGCATGTGTTGGATGAAGAAAAGCAAGCGCTTGGTAAGGACAGGTACACAATTTCAGACAAACTCTGGGACGGCCATAAAAAGCGCAAGGAAGAGCATAAAATCAAAGGTAACGGCTTTGGTTATTCACTTTTCAATGCGGACAGCGAATATACCAACACTATCAGTGCACGTTATTACAAAGACGGCTCAGAAATCCTAATTGACCAAGAACATCTGGGCAAGAATCCACGTAAGCTGACACCAAGAGAGTGCGCCAACCTGCAGGGATTTCCGGAGAAATTTATCATTGATGCAGTTTCACAGGGGCAGATTTACAAGCAATTCGGGAACTCGGTCTGCGTGAAAGTCATCGAAGCGGTGGCAGAAAAAATGGTTTCAACACTCAAGGCTGCTGAAAAAATCAAAACTTCGCAGGTAAAAGCCGCATAATGTGAAAAATTGGATTTTACGTAGTAGCACTTTGTACGAAGCTAAACTAATCCAACCCTTTCAGCTAGCGCCATTTTAACCATAGCGCTAGTTGTCCTTAACTCACGCCGCTATACAAAAAATAATTTATAAATTGCCAATTTAAGTTGGTATTCTAAATGATTTATGTCCAATTATTACATAGAACTTCTTCGCCTCTACGTGTTGCGATGATGGGACCAAAACAAACTGAACGTGGTCCCATTACAAAGTGAGATGGGACCAAAATGGGACCAAAGCGAGGGCTAAATCGGGTCATATTTTCCACTTTACTGTTTATAAAAACAGTGTTAGCCAAAAACAAAGCGCCCCTTACGGAGCGCTCTGTGGAGAGATTTTCGGTTACTGCCAATCGAGGATAACTTTGCCGGAAGCCCCGCTGCGCATGATGTCGAAGCCTTTTTGGAAGTCATCCACTTTGAAGTGGTGAGTGATAATTGGGCTGATATCAAGACCCGATTGGATCAGGCTCGCCATCTTATACCAAGTTTCAAACATCTCGCGGCCGTAGATGCCTTTGATCACCAGACCTTTGAAGATCACTTGGTTCCAATCAATCGCCATAGATGATGGTGGAATACCTAACAGAGCGATGCGGCCACCGTGGTTCATGGTTTTTAGCATGGCGCTAAACGCACTTGGTACGCCAGACATCTCTAGGCCCACATCAAAGCCTTCGGTCATGCCGAGCTCTTTCATCACCTCTTCTAGGTTTTGCTCCGCAACGTTCACAGCGCGAGTTACACCCATTTTACGAGCCAAATCAAGGCGGTATTCGTTCACATCGGTGATCACCACATGGCGTGCACCTACGTGTTTTGCAACCGCAGCGGCCATAATGCCGATTGGGCCAGCACCGGTGATCAGCACATCTTCACCCACTAAGTCGAAAGAAAGCGCGGTATGCACTGCGTTACCAAACGGGTCGAAGATAGACGCCAGATCATCTGAAATACCATCCGGGATCTTGAATGCGTTAAAGGCGGGGATCACCAAATATTCAGAGAAACAACCGGTGCGGTTTACGCCCACACCAATGGTGTTGCGGCACAGGTGCGTGCGGCCGCCACGGCAGTTACGGCAGTGGCCACAAGTGATGTGACCTTCACCAGAAACGCGATCACCAATTTGGAAACCACGCACTTCTTGGCCAATGCCAACCACTTCACCCACATATTCATGGCCGACTACCATAGGCACTGGAATGGTTTTTTGTGACCACTCATCCCAGTTATAAATGTGTACGTCCGTACCACAAATTGCGGTTTTCTTAATTTTGATCAGCAGGTCGTTGTGGCCAAGCTCAGGCATGTCCACTTCGTTCATCCAGATGCCCTGCTCTGGTTTCAGTTTTGAAAGTGCTTTGATTTTCATAATTAAATGAGTCCCATATCACGCCCGACTTCAATGAAGGCGTCGATGGCTTTGTCCAGTTGTTCACGGCTGTGTGCGGCTGACATTTGCGTACGAATGCGCGCTTGTCCCTTTGGTACAACCGGGAATGAGAAACCAATAACGTAAATGCCTTTGGCCAGTGCGCGTTCCGCAAATTCTGCAGCCACTTTGGCATCGCCTAGCATGATTGGAATGATGGCGTGGTCAGCGCCCCCCATGGTGAAACCCGCCGCTTCCATACGAGTACGGAAGTGCGCTGCGTTTTCCCATAGGCGCTCACGCAGATCACCGCTCTCTTGTAGCAAATCCAACACGCGCAAAGATGCCGCAACAATCGAAGGTGCAACCGAGTTAGAAAACAGATATGGACGTGAACGTTGACGCAGCCAATCAATCACTTCTTTCTTACCAGAGGTATAACCGCCGGATGCACCGCCCATGGCTTTGCCCAGCGTACCGGTGATGATGTCGATGCGGTCAATCACATCGTGGTATTCATGTGTACCGCGACCATTCGCGCCCATGAAGCCGACCGCGTGAGAATCATCCACCATCACTAAGGCGTTGTATTTATCTGCCAAGTCACAGATGGCAGGCAAGTTAGCCACTACGCCGTCCATTGAGAACACGCCATCAGTCACGATCAGCTTGTGGCGAGCACCGGCAGCATCTGCCGCGATAAGTTGCTCTTCTAGCTCTTGCATGTTGTTATTTGAATAGCGAAAACGCATCGCTTTACACAGGCGCACACCATCAATGATTGAAGCGTGGTTTAGCGCATCAGAAATGATCGCATCTTCTTTATCAAGCAGGGTTTCAAACAGACCTGCGTTGGCGTCAAAGCACGAAGTATAAAGAATGGTGTCTTCTTTACCTAAGAATTGAGAGAGCTTCTGTTCTAGCTGTTTATGGATATCTTGCGTACCACAGATAAAACGCACCGAAGCCATACCAAAGCCGTGGCTGTCCATCCCCTGTTTCGCCGCTTCAATCAACACAGGGTGATTGGCTAAGCCAAGGTAGTTGTTGGCGCAGAAATTCAGAACTTGTTCACCCGTAGAAATTTCGACCGCCGCTTGTTGCTGCGAGGTGATCACACGTTCGGATTTATAAAGCCCTTCAGCTTTCACTTCCTCAAGCTGAGTACGGAGTTGCTGATAAAAAGCAGAAGACATTGCGTGTTCCTTCTTGTTTTTGTTTTGTGGGTAACAGGATTTATACCTAAGATACTTAGCGGCAATGCTTCAAGTCGCAAGGGTATATTTACACTGTAAAAACCTTTTCCTTAGTGTAATCCAAGCTCACGCAAGCGATTATCTGCGGTAACGGAAAAGCATTCATGAATCTCAGGCACAGATACACTTTTCTAGCCAATCTTATTGAGGATTCGTTGTGTCATGCATCTCGTGTTGAATCGCGAACGCTTGATTTATGAGCATGAAACTTCAAAGATGTCTTATTAACAATCCAGTCAAAGGACAGACGATGAAAGACGAAACACTGGCTATCCATTTTGGTTACACCACCGACCCGACCACCAAATCGGTGGCAACTCCGATTTACCAAACGGTCGCTTACGAATTTGATAACGCACAACACGGCGCAGACCTATTCAACTTAGCGGTGCCGGGCAACATTTATACGCGGATCATGAACCCAACCAATGACGTGTTGGAAAAGCGCATGGCCGCCCTCGAAGGCGGAATTGGCGCGTTGGTCGTGAGTGCGGGCAGCGCCGCTATCAACTACGCGATTCTTACGTTGGCGCAAGCAGGCGATAATATTGTTTCCACCCCGCAACTGTATGGCGGCACCTACACCCTATTTGCGCATATGTTGCCAAGCCAAGGGATTGAAGTGCGCTTCGCCAAGGACGATCGCCCCGAGAGTTTGATTGAGCTTATCGATGACAAGACCAAAGCGGTATACTGCGAAAGCATTGGCAACCCAGCGGGCAACATTATTGATTTACAAAGCCTCGCGAATTTAGCCCACGCCAAAGGTGTGCCGGTGATGGTCGATAACACGGTCGCCAGCCCTGCATTGTGTAAACCCATTCACTTTGGGGCAGATATCGTTGTCCATTCGCTGACCAAATATTGTGGCGGACACGGCACCACGTTGGGCGGCGTGATTGTCGATTCAGGCAAATTCCCGTGGGCGCAACACAAAGAGCGCTTCCCCGTATTTAATCAACCAGAACCGTCTTATCACGGTGTGGTGTACACCGAAGCCTTTGGCGATGCCGCCTTTATTGGCCGCGCGCGTACGGTGCCGCTGCGCAATACTGGCTCTGCCCTCTCACCCATGAACGCCTTCATGATCCTACAAGGTTTGGAAACGCTGCCACTGCGTATGGAGCGCCACACCGAAAACGCGCTGAAAGTTGCGCAGTACCTAAAACAGCATCCAAAAGTCAGTTGGGTAAGCTATGCCGGATTAGAAGACTCGCCGTATTACGCGCTAGCGCAAAAATACATGGGCGGTAAACCTTCGGCGATTTTGTCCTTTGGTTTGAAAGACGGTTATGAAGCAGGCGTGCGTTTTTACGATGCGCTGCAAATCTTCAAACGCTTGGTCAATATTGGAGACGCTAAATCGCTGGCTTGCCACCCTGCGTCTACCACTCACCGTCAAATGAGTGAGGAAGAGCAATTCAAAGCGGGCGTGAAACCGGAGATGATCCGCCTTTCAGTCGGCATTGAACACATCGATGACATTCTGGCTGACTTAGAACAAGCATTGAACGCTTAAGCAATGCTTACCTTGTCCCGTCTATATCTAGATCTAGGCGGGATACTGTTCTTGTCCGACACCCCCTCACTTTAGTTTCACCAAATTGCATTTAGCCGATGATTCTGCGACAGTGACGCCACTTGTTGGCCGACTTATCGACACTTATGCTACTTCCCAAATTGATTGCCCTACTGCCCGACCTCGCCACTTTTATTGTGGTGGTCAATGAAGGCAGTTTTACCGCTGCGGCCAGCAAACTTGGCGTTACCCCTTCCGCGCTCAGTAAGCTGATTACTCGCCTCGAGCAAGCCTTGTCGGTCAAGCTGTTTGAACGCACGACGCGCAAACTCATCATTACTCAAGCGGGGCAAAAGGTGTATGACCAAAGCTTATTGATGGTCAATGCCGCGCAGCAAGCCATTGAAATCTCTAGCTCAGAACATGCCGAGCCGACTGGCGCGCTGACGGTTGCTGCACCAGAGGCGTTTTTAAATTCCGTATTGCAGCCGTTTGTGGTGCCCTTTCTTGCCCAATATCCGCATATTCAGCTCAAGCTGCGTGCGGCGGATGGTGACATTGATCTGTTCAAACACAATATTGATGTCGCCTTTCGCCTCACCGATAAACCGGATGAGAACCTCGTGCTGCGTGAGCTGTGCAAAACCAATTTGGTGCTGTGTGCCAGTCCTGAATATTTGGCGCAGCGCGGCACGCCGACTCACCCCACCGATTTAGCCGAGCATGATTGCCTCTACCTCGCGGAAACCGATAAAGATCATATCTGGACGTTTGCCAAAGGCGATGAAACGCACACCGTAGCAGTGAGTGGCCGTTATGCGGTGAACCAATCGCAACTGCGTTTAACTGGGGTGAAAAATCACCTCGGCATCGGCATTTTCCATGATTTTGTGGTGCAAGATGCGCTGGCGGCTGGCAAGGTGGTACAAGTGCTGCAAGAGTGGAATATTAAGAGCAATTATCACGGCGCGATTGCGATGCAGTACGCGCAGACCAAATACATGCCTACTCGATTGCGAGTGTTTATTGATTTTGTGCTCGAACACCTCAGTCCCAAGCTCAATGGTCAGGAGTCCATATGCTAAAACGCATTCATCATGCTGCGATCATTTGCTCGGATTACCCACGCTCAAAAGCGTTTTATACAGAAATTTTAGGCTTGCGCGTATTGGCCGAAAACTACCGCGCAGCACGAGATTCTTACAAGCTAGATTTAGCCCTGCCCGATGATTCGCAAATTGAGTTGTTCTCTTTTCCCAACGCACCTGAACGGCCAAGTTTTCCGGAAGCACAAGGGCTGCGCCATTTGGCGTTTGTGGTGGATGATGTGGCTGAAATAAAAGCTCAGTTAGAGCAACAAGGCGTGAGTGTGGAGCCGATCCGCATTGATGAATACACAGGCAAAGCCTACACCTTTTTTGCTGATCCGGATGGGTTGCCACTTGAGTTGTATCAGGCTTAAACAAGATTGCCTCGTACTCATGTGAGCGAAAAAGGCCAGATAAAATCTGGCCTCTATTTTCTTTCCTACTTTTGCGCTTAACTGAAAGCAATTTTCAACTTAGTGATACGGCTCACCAGTAACCCATCAAGCAGCAAAGCCAACACAATCGTCGCTCCCGCCAATGGGAATGCCACGCCAATCACCAGTAGCGTAGCTAAGCCAGCTTTCCAGATCCCATCTTGTTCAAAACGTGGCGGAACACCTAACCGAGCTTGACCAGTTGGGCGGCGCAGCCACCACATCACCACACCCGTGATAGAGATAAGAATGAAAGCGAGGCAAAACAGCACGTTGGCTATTTTGTTCCATACACTCAGATCGCCTTGGTGTAGCGAAATCCCCGCCGCCATTGCTTTGGCAAATGGCGAATAATCTTGCCAAGTGACCTCGGTGAGTAACGCACCAGAATATTGGTCAAAATGCGCGGTGCGATCATCACGTGGATCGACAATATCACCCGCCATGGTATTGGCAGAAACGGTATACACGCCCGTTTCCCCACGCGGAAAAGCAACGCGGTACTGCGTAAAACCGAGCGCCTTGGCCTGAGCGATCACTTGATCGATACCGAATTGAGGATTAACCGCAACCATTTCATGCTCACCCCCATGATGATGCGATTGTGGTACTGGTGTTTGCTCTAAGTTCCAAGGCATCTCTTTTTCTGAGCCGTGGTTTAAGTCCGCATGCGTCAGTACTGATTGTGGCTTTTCTCCCCAAGTGTAGTAAGTCGGGAACGTATTCCATGCCTGCACCAATTTTCCGCCCCAAATGCCCGCCCAAGAAAGACCGGAAATCAGGAAAAACAGCAAAACTAAGGACAGCATGCCACCTAAATTGGCGTGTAGATCACGCCAGAACAATCGCGCCCCACTGCCCACTCGGATTTTGAGAAACCCCGCTTTACGCGCATTATCCAGCGGCAACCATAAGTAGATACCACTCACCAGTAAAATCATCCCCAAGCTCGCCGCGACTTCAATCAAATAGTCGCCCCAATCGCCAATCAATAAGGTACCGTGAATGCTGTTCGCCCATTCATACCAGCTTTCGCTACGATCAATGGTGCCCAGAACCACAGCGCTATACGGATTAACCGTGACAAATTGGGTTGAACCATCGCTAAACAGTACAGAAAAACGGTTAGCTAAATTCGGCTGAGGCGCAGGAATAAACTGGGTAACTTGCGCTTCTGGATACGCCTTTTGTACTGCCGCAAGCTGCTGAGAAACAGGCATGACCTGCGCTTGTGGTGTAACGTTTAATACCTCGGCATAGCGAGCTTGTTCAATTTCATCATCAAACAACATGACTAAGCCCGTCAGCGCCAACATCAACATAAAAGGCACCACAAACAGGCCCGCATAAAAATGCCAACGCCAAGTGAGAAAATAGAGGGTTTTACGACGCGCAGCCGCCGTCGGTTGAGGTGTAGTAACGGTACTCAACGTATTTCTTCCTTTTTTAAACGCAAATTATCCCTTTGGTCGAGAAACCAAATGGGATATGAGCGTGTGACTTTACTAAATAGATTTATTGTTATTGGGGAGTGAATTCAGTTAAGCCAAAGGCGGAGCACGCGGGACAGCACTTTCAAAACGGACACTTAGAGCCAAAAAAGTGTAACCATCTACTTGCGCCGTCGTTTGTCGAATTGGAAGTCGTGTGGTTGGAAGTTCGGTGTGATGAAAGTTGGAGAAATGGGCAAACGGACACGGTTTACTGTGTTGAGTTTGCGGTTTGCCATCTTCAATTTTAACCAGTTCAAAACCATTGATGGTACAGAGTGTTGCCCAAACACCCGCCGCATTACCGTGCGCATTCAGCACAGGCATGAGCGAAACCAGCAGCCAGCTAAGCAGGCTGAGTTTCAGCATCAAACGGTGAAAAGTACGTTGCGGGTTCATAACAACACTCTTTATGGATTGGGCACTACTATAACCATTAGTGATAACCATAACAGTGGGACATGCCTAAGTTTTTAACAAAAAACCAAGCTTTGTTTACAAACACGTTAATGGAGAGCAAACCGATGAATACGCTTGGCTCTCAAATATTGTCTTATGTGGCAATGGGAAGCGGTTCAAACGTAGCTTGATTGCGGCCATTATGCTTTGAGGTATAAAGCGCTTTATCCGCCGTTTGAGCAACATCAACGGCTTTCATCTGTTCAAAATCCACTTGTTCTGGGTAAAGAACGGTATAGCCCACAGACACCGTAACGCATTGGTTCATCGCCTCTGGTGAATGCGCGATTTCAAGCTGCTCAACCGCTTTGATTAACTCATTCACCATGGATTTGGCACCTTCTTCCTCGGTACTCGGTAAGATGAGGGCGAATTCCTCTCCTCCATAACGCGCGGCTAAGTCTGCGGGTCTTTTGGTAATACTGCGTAGGGCATGCGCAATTTTTCGAATACATTCATCCCCCGCGATATGCCCAAAATGATCGTTAAATTTTTTGAACTCATCGATATCAATCAACGCAACGGTTAAGGGGTCATTATGGCGTCGAGATCGTCTGAATTCGACATCCAACTGTTCATCAAAGGTAAGGCGGTTGGCTAAGTTGGATAGGCTATCGGTGTGCGCCATTTTATCCAATAACCGAATCGCTTTGTGGTAAGCCAGATGAGTTTGCGCACGAGCCGCTACAACACGCGGTTTAAGTGGCTTAACAATGTAATCAGCCGCCCCCGCATCAAACACTTTTTCTTCAAATCCAGTCTCCGCTTTACTGGTAATAAACAGCACTGGGATGTCTTGTGTCGCGGGGTTACTTTTGAGCTTGGCACACACAATTAAGCCGTTCATATCCGGCAGTTCAACATCCAGCAAAATGAGATCGGGCTTTAATGCATCGATCATCGAGAAAGCTTGTGTCGCATCCGAGGCGAAACGAATGCGCCCTATTTTGCATAGCACTTTATGCAATGACATCACGACCGTGCTGTCATCATCAATGATGAGAATGTCAGGTAATGTCGTATCGCCCACTTCATTCATGCTGATGCCCCCATATGTTGCGTGAGTGATTCAACTAGGCTTTTTGCTTGTTTGAAGTTCAACCGTTCCAATGAGTCTGACAGTTGTTGGAAAGCTTCAACGCCCATTGCCGAATACAGAGCAGCGCGATGTTGTTCAACCTGATCTAATATTTCCAGATCTTGGTCAGCCAACAGTTGCAGCAAGAGTTTGAGCGTTTCAGGTGAAATCGTATCCACCGCATCCCTCTCTGCCGGAGACAGTTCAAGCTGAGAGGCTTTTTTCCAAGCAGCAATCGACTCTTTGCTCACTTGAATCAAGGTGAGCAACTCAGAGGAAAGCTCCGCCATAATGGCATTGGCTGGCACACCTTGCTGGCGCAGTATCACCTCTGCTTCCGAAGCCATTTGCTGCATTTTTTCAGCACCTATCATTCCAGAAGTGCTGCGCAATTTATGAACTTGTTCAGCGGTAGCCAGACGTAACGGCTTAGCGTCTAGGACATCAAAATCCTGCTCACCTTCGGTGAGATTCGTATTGTCTTCTATCAGATGACTCAAGGCGGTAAAAAAGAGCTGTTGATTACCCATGAAAAACTCTTGTGCCTGCTCCTGATTAAGCCCTTCAATTTGCGGCCAATCATTAACGCTAAGCGGTTGTGAACTGATATTTTCAGACAAGTAATCCTCTCCTCGATACTTTGCAACTTGAGTACGCAATACACTAATCAAACGTGATGGGCTGATCGGTTTGGTCAGAAAATCATTCATCCCCGACGCAAAGGCGCGTTTACGCTCCTCCACTAACGCGCCCGCGGTTAAAGCAATAATGGGTAATGAGTGTAATTTTAATGTATTGCGTATATAACGCGTCGTTTCCAGCCCATCCATTCCCGGCATCTGAACATCCATTAAAACCGCGTCATACTCGTTTTGCTGCTTTAGCTTATTAATCGCTTCTTCACCACTGGCAACCACATTCGTGGTCGCTCCCGCTTGGGTCAGTACATAGTCTGCAACTTCAAGGTTAGTGGCACTGTCATCCACCACCAGCACTCGAAAACCGAGCAGCCATTTCGCCTTGATCGCTTCTGTACGTGTCGACAACAAAACCCGGTTGGCATTTCCAGAATGTTGACTAACGGCGCTATTCACTGCATTAAACACAGCAGAAGCATTAATGGGCTTATCTAATAAGCTGTTGACCCCAAGTTCACTTTCTTGGATCTTGTGCTGTTCTAAGCTGCCATCGGAGTTGATCAATACGACAGGTGGGCTCTCGGCACCGAATGTTTCAGTGAGATGATGTATTGCGGTTAACCCATCCATCGCTGGCATCTGGTTATCCACTATAAGCACATCCGGAAGCTGCAATTTTTGTGTTTTTCTCACCTTCACGGCATCTATCAAAGCGGCACCATCATGCACAATTTCCGAACGCCAGCCGAGGGAGTGCGCAATAGATTGAAGGTGTTTCGCTTCTTCCTGATTATCTTCCGCGATCAGCACAAACAGAGTCTGCGCCTGCTGTTCTTGTAGGATAATGTCTTCATCCGACAGCGTCTGTAACGGCATTTCTGCCCAGAAGGTACTACCTTGCCCTTCACTGCTCTCTACGCCAATTTTCCCCTCCATCAATCCCAACAGTTTGTGAACAATGGAAAGCCCTAAACCTGTGCCTCCAAATCGGCGGCTTGTGCTCGTGTCAGCTTGAGAAAATGGTTTGAATAACCGTTTCTGCGCTTCTTCTGATATCCCTATCCCGGTATCCGTGATAGAGAAACGGACAATGTTTTTTTCTGCGCCATTCCAACTAAATTTGTCGATAACTTCTACACGCAATGCAATATGACCCACACTGGTGAATTTCAGCGCATTACTCAGCAAGTTCGTTAATATCTGCCGCAGGCGCATACTGTCGGCGATGACCCAATGTGGTAAATCCGCGCCCATTTCAAGCTTGAAATCGAGGTTTTTAGCTTCAGCTTGAGTGGAGAAAACACTGGCTACTTCTTCGAGAAACTCTTTGAGATCAAGCGGTAACGCTTCAAGTATCATCTCATTGGCTTCAATTTTCGATAAATCAAGAACATCGTTGACGATCCCCAATAACGATTTTCCTGAAATGCCAATTTTATCCACCAAACGATGCTGAGATTCGGTTAACGATTCATCCGACAGTAAATGGGTTAAGCCAAGAATGGCGTTCAACGGCGTACGGATTTCATGGCTGGTATTGGCAAGGAACACACTTTTTGCCTGAGTGGCTTGCTCAGCATCGTGCAATGCTTTTTTGAGTGTCTGCTCAAACGCTAACCTGTCTGTAATGTTACGGATGGAAACGGAAATTAATAGCCCATCATCCATCTGCACAGAGCTGGAACTAATTTCAACAGGGAATTCTGTTTCATCAGACCTCACCGCGATCTCTATTCTTTGATTACCCGGTCGTAACTCGTACCATCGCGCATGTTTCGCACGCGCTGATTCGAGATCATGAAGAAACAAGCGATGCATGGGATACCCTTCGAGTTCATCTCGCCCATACCCAAACACTTTTTCCGCTTCTTCATTGACCATTTTGATGATGCCACTGGTATCCACAATCAGCGTCGCCTCGGGAGAGGATTCCAATAAGGCTTTAAACCGAAGCACTTCTTTTTCTTTTTGGTTCTGCAATTGAAGGTTCCACTCTTCCCTTTGCTTCACCATGGAAGTTAACCACAACCAGTATTGAATACTGACACTCATCAACACAAAAACCATCATGATGGCGATCACTATCAATATTTGTGTCGCAATACGCATGAGTACAGGTAGCTGCGGTTGCGCGTTATGAATGGTAATAAAACGTTGATCCAAGCCGGCATCAAGCAACAATTTCGCTTGTTTTTCCCAGAAATTTCCCCGCCAGCCTTTAATGCTCAGAACCCCCGCCACATCTAAACTGAGAAAATCGGCCTCTTTAAACGCATCTTGCCAACGAAAAGAGTGCCCATGCTCAAATGCAAAGGTGCTTTCCGGATCAGGATGATAGATAAATTCGCCTTCTGTATTAGTGACATAGGTAATCACATCGTAGCGATCATTTTCGGCAATCTCACTCAAAACGGGTTTCACACTGATATTAATGATGACAATCCCAAACGGTGTCCCATCATCGGCAAAAATGGGGGTGGAAAAGCGCCAAATTGGGCGTTCAGGGTGCACAATTACCCCGAACTCCCGATGCAGACTGATATCGGACATGTAGACTTTATCCGCACCCATTTTCAGTGTTTCCCGAATGTAGAGCTCTCCACTTTTATTTTGCAGAGCATCATCCTTGAACGTTTCGAACAACTTTTCGCTTTGTTGAATTTTCACCTGCTCACGCCAACCAGATTGAGCCGTAAGCAAGCGAATTTGGTAAATTTCCGGGGTCGCCAACATGTAAGCCTTAAACACATCGGCAAGCCGCGCTTTCCATTGTTCAGCAGCTTCGTTATTACCTTGATTTTCTATCAATGCATGCAACGGTGGCGTTTTGGCCAGAGAAACCGTATCTCGACTATATTGCTTTGCTGCATCTTCTAATCGAGCCAAAGAAGTGCCTGTCGCATTGGTTAGATTTGCTTTCACATCGTTGAGTTCACGCTCAACAATCAGCCATGCGATGGTGAGAAAGATCAGTAGCAAAGCGGCTATAGCAGGCGGCCAAGTGCGTTTTCTTACTGAGCTATTCCAGAATAAGGACACGCCTTTTAGCCCTTTGGGCATGACATCTTCCGCGACCGTTTCTCCGCCAGCACTTGTCCGCAATACATTCAGCGCTAATACACTTAAAAACGTCACCCCAAGACCAAGCACAATAACCCAGCGGATATCCCACCGGACATGCTGGAAAGCCAGATCATTGGGCACAAGTTCAAACACCCACTCTTGCCCAAGCACTGAAATCGTTCGGGTAATACTTTCTTCTGGGTAGTACTTATTGTTGGAAACTTGAGAGCGAAAGAAGGGTTCATTCTCGGTGGTATTGCTGAGTTGAATCATGGCATGGGCCATGACCGAACTTAAATCGGATAACACATCGTCCACAACTAAGGGGGCGTATGCCCATCCTAAAAAGTATTTCTCTCTTTCAGCTGGGGTTTTGAGTTCCATTCGGCTTGGGTAGACCGGCAACAGAATGAGTACGCCACGACGAGGCTTACTATCCGCCTGAACTAAGGTAATTGGCGCGGTGAGATAAGGTTGCTGCTCTCGAACTGAAGCAAGCGCCGCTTTTCGACGGTTAGTTTCGGAACCGATATCTAGCCCAATCGCCTGAAGATTGGGTTTCTCAGGATAGATGTATTGGATAATGAAGCGATCGCCATCATGAGGGGTGAGTGTGCGAATGGTAAAGTTGGGAAAATCATCTCGGCGCGCGGCAGCAACAAAATCCGCTTCCTGTGCTACAGGAACTCTCCGAATAAACCCAAACCCTAGAGCGCCTGGAAACTCTCGTTCTATATCGCGGCTATTGATGTAGTCCTCAAATTGCTTACGAGTGATCTTATCAACCCCTGCGGCAAGCACAGCCCCCCTCGCCCCATGTAAGCCATATTCGAAACGGCTGAACCTTTCCTTAATCAGTGATTCCGCTTGGTTAGCAAGATAATGAATGTGTTCTCGGGCTTCAATTTGATTCTGGTAATGCAACACTCCAGCGGCAGAAAAAGTGAGTAAAAGCCCAACCAGCAGCGGAATCCATCTGGTGATCACATCAAACTTGCCTAAGTTTTCTTTGCTCATCTATGGCAATCACTCTTCGTGTTTAATCGTATCTACAAGGCAGAGGCATAATGCAGGGCCTCCATTGAATTTCCTGAAGTATCAACACCATGAAATAAAACTCATAACCCACACCACTTTTAGTGTAGAAGGAAAAGAACAACATTCATCTGAAAGTTGATTGTTTTTGAACCTCATCCACCGGACAACTCTCTATTTTTACTCAAAGTCATTACCTGACCGTAAGTGCACTACGTCTGTTGTCCTATGAGAGATAAGTAAGATACGTGGAACAATAAACTGGTATTGGCGCAGGATTCACAAGTACAACGTTAGCAATGGCTTAGGCAACTTTGAGATGACGAGATAGGAATAAGGAAGATTTGTTATAGGAAGAACAGTAATAAAAAGATGACTGCTGCCCTTTCTTAAGCGCAGCAGTTGGACTGATTAGGTGTTCCGATTAACCCATTCGATTAGCCAAACAGACGTTTCCAGATGCTTGGATTACGTTTGTCATGGTATTCAATGCGCAGTTCATCGACAGTTTTTAGGCTCGCTTTAGCGGCTTCCAGCTCCCCAGCTTGCAAATGCGCTTCAACTTGCCCCAATGTGACGTCTAGTTTGTTGAAACCTTCTTGATAAGTGGCTTCTTTTTCAGCGGGATAGGATTTACGTTTGGCTTGCTCAACTAAACTTTCTAGCGTGGAAAGAGGCTCTTGCATCGCTTCAACGGTCGGCGCTTCTGCCGCCTGTTTAAAGGCAAGCTTCATCTCTTGCATGATTGATTTAAGATCTTGCCCAGCGGCAAAAACCGGAGTGGCGAGCAATACCGCCGTTAGAATCAGTGTTCTTTTCATTTTTCTACTCACTTTTGAAGATAGCCGAATTGTACGTCATTCTCACGGCGACAGTGAGTTGAGTTTTGTTGCAAAATGCAGCCGGAAATAGGAGTTCCAGACTGCATTATGACCAAACGATTAGGTGCGTTGTCATCGAATTAGGAAGAAAGTCAACGTGAACCGATGTGGGTGCGGACCAAAGTTGACGCTAAAATAAACCCACAAATTCTTCAATCGGCTGGCGGCCACGTAACGCAAGAAAATCGAGGAACTGACGCACGGTATGAGTGATAACGCGTTGCGGATTAATGCCAACTTCATCAATCAAATGGCTCGCCAATGACAATCCACCTATATCCAAGCAAAAATGTGCATCACTGCCTGTGGTGACGTAAGCATCGAGCGCTTTCGCAACGCGGGCAATCTCGTAACAACGATCAACACTGCCCACTCGGCTATGCCCTTTTAAGGTGCTGTTGTTGATTTCAATCGCCACATTGTGTGCTTTGGCACAGGCGATCACTTGCTCAAAATCGAAATCAAAATGCGGGTTTCCGAGATGACCTAATGCATCGACTCGACCACCTTCAATCACTTTAATCAGCGCTTGGGTATGTTCTTCTCTTGAAGAGGGATGAAACACTGGCTCATGAAAGCTACCAATCACCCAATCCAAGTTGTGATCTACGCTTGGGTGTAAATCGATTTCGCCTTGCGTATTGAGGATGTTGGCCTCCACACCACGAATCACGCCAACACCTTCAAGAAAACGGGGCAGAATACGCTGGTTGGAGAAAAACCAGTAATGCGGCGCACCAGGCATAGATTCGGCGTGGTCAGTGGTACAAAACAGCGTTAAGCCATTCTGTTTCGCCGCACGCGCATTTTCAATCAGTGTGCTATAAGCATGGCCACTGGCGTAAGTGTGAGTGTGAGTATCTACGGCTAAATTCATTTCAACAGTCCTTCCAAACGCATTGTCGGCCAGTGTAGCAGTCTCCCCCTCGGGTTGCTATTTACAATCATGGTTGACACCAAGGCGAATGTCACGGGGATGATGAGTGTCATCTTGAGATCCCATCAAAGGCCGGCCTATCACAATGCGATTGTTATTTCCTTCTCACCGAACGTCACTTCAAGTCATTTAGAGCTAGTCATTCAACTTATTTTGAATTTTTCTTTAAAAACTGATGGTTAACATTTTCATCTGTCACAATTCAATCGATTGCGTTATCAATAGTTGATGTATGTCAAAGAGTCGTAGACAATACGCCCCCGAGCTGGGGATGAGTTTCGCCGATATGCAGTTCCTCCCCGTTGATTGATTTTTCCTATTAAACCTATAGGCAAGATCGGTTTTTGATTTGTGTATTGCGCTGCTAGGGTTGGCGCATGCTAACAATACCCAAAGATTTTCCAGTGAATATGGATAATGTTTCACCGAAAAATCAAGGGAGTACCTCGTTTCTAAAGGAAAGATGATGGTAATACCTGAAAACAGCAGCATCGTAATTTTCGGTGCTTCGGGAGATTTGACGTACCGTAAGCTTATTCCTGCGTTGTATCACCTCTATGCCAGTCAACAGCTGCCAAAATCGTTTGCGATTTTGGGTGTGAGCCGTACTGAGTACAGTGATGAATCCTACCGCGAGAAGCTCAAGCGCTCTCTGCAAGAGCTGGAAAAAACCGAACCAGCCGCTCTCGAAGCCTTTATGCAGCATGTGCATTATCAAGCGCTGAACACCGCCGAAGTGGCTGATTATCAGCACTTAGCGAATCGCCTTGATACACTGGCTAACAACTATCAGTTTGAGCAGCGTAATACGTTGTTCTATCTCGCGACGCCGCCAAGCCTGTATGGCGTGATCCCAACTTGCCTTGCGGCACATGGCCTTAACGATGAGAGCCAAGGCTGGAAGCGTCTGATCATCGAAAAACCTTTTGGTTACGATCTGCAATCTGCACAAGAGCTGGATGTAGAAATCCACCGCCACTTCAAAGAGCATCAGATCTACCGTATCGACCACTACCTTGGTAAAGAAACCGTGCAAAACCTGCTGGTGTTCCGCTTTGCCAACGGCATGTTTGAGCCATTGTGGAATCGTAACTTTATTGATTACGTAGAAATCACAGGCGCAGAATTCCTAGGTGTGGAAGAGCGCGGCGGTTATTACGATGGTTCTGGCGCGGTACGCGATATGTTCCAAAACCACCTGCTGCAAGTGCTGGCGATGGTGGGCATGGAGCCGCCTGCGGCGATCAACGCGGATTCCATTCGTAACGAAGTGAACAAGGTACTGCAAAGCCTACAACCACTTTCTGAATCTGATCTGCGCAATAATCTGGTGCTCGGTCAATACACCGAATCGGAAGTGCGTGGGCAGTTTTTACCCAGCTACCGTAATGAGCCGGGCGTGGCCGCTGATTCACGCACCGAAACTTACGTTGCGCTGAAGATGTTCATCAATAACTGGCGGTGGAATGGTGTGCCATTCTATGTGCGCAGCGGTAAACGTTTACCAACGCGTGTCACCGAAGTGGTCATTCACTTCAAACGCACACCGCATCCTGTCTTTGGGCAAAATGCGCCAGAGAACAAGCTGATCATCCGTATTCAGCCTGATGAAGGCATTCTAATGAGCTTCGGTTTGAAAGAGCCGGGCGCAGGTTTCAAAGCCAAAGAAGTGTCGATGAATTTCCACTACGCCTCACTGGAGCAGATCAAAATGCTGACCGCTTATGAGCGTCTGCTGCTGGATGCACTCAATGGTGACGCGACGCTGTTTGCCCGCACTGATGCGGTAGAAGCCTGTTGGAAGTTTGTGCAACCGATCCTCGATTTCAAACAAGATCCGCAATCGCTGTATGGCTACGCCTGTGGCACTTGGGGCCCGAAAGAGTCGGATGACTTGCTGCGCCGTGACGGCCGTGAGTGGCGCTTCCCTTGTAAAAACCTCACTAACACGGATTACTGCGAATTATGATCAACCATAAAATTTTCCCAACTGCGGATGCCGTGGTGAAAAGCCTTGCCGACGATATGTTGGCGTACAGCCAGCAAGGTCAGCCTGTACATATTTCTCTGTCTGGCGGCAGCACACCCAAAATGCTGTTTAAGCTTTTGGCAAGCCAGCCTTACGCGAACGACATTCAGTGGCAAAACCTGCATTTCTGGTGGGGTGATGAGCGCTGTGTGACACCGGATAACGCTGAAAGCAATTACGGTGAAGCTAATGCACTGCTGTTTAGCAAAATCAACATGCCAGCGCAGAACATTCACCGCATTCTGGGTGAAAACGAGCCACAAGCTGAAGCGGAACGTTTCGCTCAAGCGATGGCACATGTGATCCCAACCGCAAACGGCACGCCAGTGTTTGATTGGATCCTACTGGGTGTAGGTGCGGATGGTCATACCGCATCCCTGTTCCCAGGGCAAACTGACTATGCAGACGCCAATCTTTCGGTGGTCGCTAGCCATCCAGAATCCGGACAGCGACGCGTTTCAAAAACCGCGAAAGTGCTGCAAGCCGCAAAACGCATCAGTTATCTCGTTCTTGGCGCTGGTAAAGCCGAGATCGTAGAACAAATTCACACCACTCCAGCCGAGCAACTGCCTTATCCGGCAGCCAAAATTCACTCCACTTTAGGAGTGACCGAGTGGTACTTAGATTCAGACGCCGCAGCAAAGATTGCGTGAAGGAGAGCAATAAATGAAAGGTGATATCGGTGTAATCGGCCTTGCAGTCATGGGCCAAAACCTGATCCTCAACATGAACGACCACGGCTTCAAAGTGGTGGCACACAACCGTACCGCGGCTAAAGTGGACGAGTTCCTAGAAGGCCCAGCCAAAGGCACTAACATTGTTGGCGCTTATACGCTGCAAGAGCTGGTCGATAAACTGGCGACACCACGTAAAGTGATGCTGATGGTTCGTGCAGGTCAAGTGGTTGATGACTTCATCGAGCAACTGGTTCCACTGCTCGACAAAGGCGACATCATCATTGATGGTGGTAACACGAACTTCCCTGATACTAACCGCCGTGTAAAAGCGCTGCGTGAAAAAGGCATTCACTTCATCGGTACGGGTGTTTCTGGTGGTGAAGAAGGCGCCCGTTTCGGACCTTCCATCATGCCGGGTGGCGCTCCTGAAGCATGGGAAGCGGTAAAACCGATTTTCCAAGGCATTTCGGCAAAAACTGACGCTGGCGAGCCTTGCTGTGACTGGGTTGGTAACGATGGTGCCGGTCACTTCGTGAAAATGGTTCACAACGGTATCGAATACGGTGACATGCAGCTGATCACTGAAGCTTACCAGTTCATGAAAGATGGCCTAGGAATGTCGGCCGATGAAATGCAAGCCGTGTTTGCTGACTGGAACAAAACTGAGCTAGACAGCTACTTGGTTGAGATCACCGCTGACATCCTTGGCTACAAAGATGAAGATGGTGAAGCACTGGTTGAGAAGATCCTCGATACTGCAGGCCAAAAAGGCACAGGTAAATGGACGGGCATCAACGCACTGGACATGGGTATCCCACTGACTCTGATCACGGAATCTGTGTTCTCTCGCTGCCTGTCTGCGCTGAAGGATCAACGTGTTGAAGCAGAAAAACTGTTTGGCAAGACTGAAACGCAAGTGGAAGGTGACAAACAAGTTTGGGTTGATGCACTGCGTCAAGCTCTGCTAGCTTCAAAAATCATCTCTTACGCACAAGGCTTTATGCTGATGCGTGAAGCATCAAACGAGAATGGTTGGAACCTGAACTACGGTAACGTGGCTCTGATGTGGCGCGGTGGCTGTATCATCCGTTCTGCGTTCCTCGGCAACATCCGTGATGCGTTTGAAAAGAACCCTGAGCTGGCATTCTTAGGCTCAGATGCGTACTTCAAAGGCATTCTGGACAACTGTCTGGCTGCATGGCGTAAAGTGGCAGCAAAATCGCTGGAAGTGGGCATTCCAATGCCATGTACGACTTCAGCACTGACCTTCCTTGATGGTTACACTACAGCTCGCCTGCCAGCGAACCTGCTGCAAGCACAGCGTGATTACTTTGGTGCGCACACTTATGAGCGTATCGATCGTCCGCGTGGTGAGTTCTTCCACACTAACTGGACAGGTACTGGCGGTAATACTGCGTCTACCACTTACGACGTGTAATCACACCTAGTAGGAAAGCGTCATACTGATAAGGATGAAATTAGGGCTAGCTACTTCTTTCGTATCAGCCTATAATTTCGCCGTTCAGGGGGGATGTCGGTTTTGCCGACATCCTCTATTTTTTTCTGCACATTTCGCTTTTAAGAGAATCGATGATGACAATCAACAAGTACTATGTTTTGGTTCCACAGGCTTTGGAACAGTCAACACATCAGGACAGTGACGTTGCATCTGACATGGAAGCTCAGCGCCAACAAATGGTGAAAGAAGCACAAGAACAAGGCGGTTTGTAATTCAAACCTTGCTTGCACTGATAACGAGAAAAGCACCCAAGGGTGCTTTTCTTATTTAACCAATCAATACGGTTATGCTCGTTCTAGAACGAGAAACGGATCCCCGCTTGGTAACTGGTTTGCGAAGTATCTTGAAACTTGTTGTGCCCGATGTTCAGCTCAACCGCCAAGACTGGGCCAAACATAATCTGGTTACTCAGTTGGTAGTCATCCATAATTTCACCCGCTAAACGAGTGAAACGCGCTCTAGGCACTAATTTATAGAAAGGTAATACCTGCAAGTTCACACCGACTTCACCACTCGCGCCACCTTCATTGAATTCACGAACGAATTGATCTGTCTCGCGTGAAACTTCAACTTTGTTATAACCCAAGGCTCCATAAATGGAGTGATTACCAAAATATTGATAAAGCCCGATCCCCCCGAAGCTATTTTCAATTTCTAGCTCACCGGAATACATACCGCTGAGCTCTGCTTTAAAAAAGACGGGAATGCGAGAGGTAGAGAAGCTGGCGTTAAAATAAACCCCATATAACTGAGCAGTATCCATATTGGAATAAGGTGCACCAACATATTGAGTTAAATCATCGCTATCAATATCCGCAAACTGCATTCCACCCGCGACATAGGTGTAGTGGCTATATGACGGTGCTGCGTTCGCAGCCAAGGGCAGAACTAAAGCCAGAGCAGCCAACAACGACGTCCTTTTCATTTTATTTTCCTATGGTTTTGTTTTATGACTCAAAATCTAACTGCTTGAATCTTGTATTTCAACAGGGGGAATCACACCTTGCTTAATTTTTCACAAGCAGATCCATGCCTATTTCTTTCCAGTCTTGTAACTCTTGCCGAAAATGCAGTTGTTGTTTGGGCGTGCTGATGCGCAAAATCTCAACCAAATATCGTTGTGCTAACCCACGATTATAAGCCAGCTTAGCTTTTAAAATTGGGCTGTAATACTGCTCCGAATTGAGTAATAACTCCCCAAGATAAGCCTGAAATTGCTCAGGTTGGTGGCGCTTTTCAAACAGTGCGCGAATTTGTTCACGAAACGTCACTTGCACTACCACCCAATCACTTATGGTGGATTGGATATTCAAACTCCACTCCTTGAGCACGATTTTTTGCTCAGGGGTCAATGGCCCCAACCACTCTTCTAAATCCTCTTGCACTTTCTCTTGATAAAATTGGCGCAACGCTGGCTCATCCATCTCACGATACTTCTTCGCAAACTTCTCATGCCTTTTCACTACCGCGTCCATAAATTGGTCAATTTGTGTTTGCTTGAATGTCGCTGCAATAGCCGTAACATCTGGGAGCAGCTTATTAACCAGCTGTTGATAATGCGCACGAGCACGATCTTGATGCTGCGCAATCTGCTCAACCGTGACATTGCTTAGAGGCAAGGCCAATAGCTCATCGATTTGTTCAACATAGCGGGGCAGCGCTTCTCGTGTATGCCATTCAAGCAGATCAGGCATCGCTTGTTCGATCATCAATTTCTGTTGTTCATCGAGATCAACGAAATCTTCTACATAGTCAATCACAAACCAATCAAGGTGATGGTAGACAAACTTGGTACCGCACCCAGCCAAAAGAGTACAAAGTAAGAGTATTCGAAGCCATTTCGACATGAGGGAGATCCTTTCAACATTACTTTCAGAGATTACCCTTTAGATATTACGCAACCACCTTGGTTAACGCTTAAAACACTAATGAGAAATTGAAAAAAGAATGGCTTAAGGCAGAAAAGAAAGAAAGCTGACTTCCGCCAGCTTTCTGTTTTATTTAGAGAGAACCCACAATCTGGCGACATTTTCCGCCAGATCGGCAAGGTTAAAATCGGATTCTTTGAGTGCCTCTTCTAACGACATTGCCCTTGGCACTGCGGCAAACACTGCGTCAATTCCACACTGATAAACCGCTTGATAGTTATCACCTGTGCAGCCAGCAAGAGCAACCACGGGCACATCAAACCGTTTCGCCACTTTTGCCACTCCCATTGGCGTTTTGCCATGTACGGTTTGGCTATCAATCCGCCCTTCTCCAGTAATCACTAAATCGGCATCACACACTTGGTGAACAAGGCCTACGGTTTCCAGAACAATCTCAATCCCTGGGCGCAAAGTGGCGTGGGTGTACGCCAGCAAAGCCGCGCCCATACCACCCGCAGCACCCGCACCTGCACTCTGTAACACGGCTTTGCCTGTCACTTTTTCGGTGAGTAGACCAAACTGTTGCAAAGCCCCATCGAGCAGACGCACATCATCCGGTGTCGCCCCTTTCTGTGGACCGAACACAGCAGAGGCGCCTTTGTCACCACACAAGGGGTTATTCACATCACACGCCACCAGTAAATCACAGTGTTGTAAGCGGTCATCAAACTCACTGAGGTCAATATTCGCCAATTCACGTAAACCGCCGCCCGTAAGCTGAATGGGCTCACCGTCTGCGTTGGTAAAACGAGCGCCGAGCGCAGCGAGCATACCCACGCCGCCATCGTTGGTTGCACTGCCACCTAAACCAATGATGAGCTTAGTGACACCTTGATCTAATGCATGGCGAATTAACTCACCTGTTCCAAAACTGGTAGTGAGTTTGGGGTCACGCTGGGCGATGGGAACGTGGTGTAAACCGCTGGCAGCCGCCATTTCGATTACCGCAGTTTGATTATCACCTAACATTCCGTAGAAGGCTTCCACTCGCTTACCTTGTGGCCCAATGACGTTGACTTCAACAATGCGTCCCTGTGTGGCATCCACCAGTGATTGCACTGTCCCTTCACCGCCATCGGCTACGGGAATGGTGACAAATTTTGCATCATTCCATACTCGTGCAAGCCCGGCCTGAATCGCATCACACACCTGCTTAGCCGTCAGGCTCTCTTTAAAGGAATCTGGGGCGATAACCACTTTCATATCACACGCTCCTCAATCTTTTACAACAATATTAAGCTTAGAACATAAACCACAACCATCGCAGTCACCCCTTGTACTAAGGTCGCCATAGTTTGCGCACGGTAGGCCAAGCCCACACTCATGCGGCTGAACTGTGAAACCACCCAGAAGAAGCTGTCGTTCGCGTGAGAGACTGTCATGGCGCCCGCACCAATTGCCATTACGGTAAGGGCACGTCCCATTTCACTGTCTAAACCCAATTGACCCAGAAGTGGCGCAACAAGCGCAGAGGTAGTAACCAGCGCTACCGTAGAAGATCCTTGTGCGGACTTCAGTGCTGCCGCCACGATGAATGGCATGAAGATTCCCACACCCAATGCAGAGAGTGTCGTGCCAAGGTAATCCCCTAGTGGAGTCGCTTTCAATACTGCACCAAAAGCACCACCTGCACCTGTGATGAGCAGGATAGGGGCAGCAGAAGTAATACCTTGGCTGATACGCTCACCAAACTCGGCCACTTTGTCGGTTGATTTCAGCAAACGAACAGAGAGCAAAAGACCAATCAGCAGTGCAGTCAGCGGTTGCCCAAGGAAACCGAGCACTTCAAACGCCATTCCTTGCCCCACAGGGAAACTTGGGAATTTCGCGATAGAACCAAGGCAGATCAGCAGAATAGGCACAAAAATGGGGGCGAAAGCCTGACTTGCGGTCGGTAATGTACCGTAAGAGGCTTTCAGCGCTTGCCAGTCTTGTTTCGAGCTTTCTTGAGCATCGACGATATCCGCTTCAACTTTTTGGAAACGGTTTGCCCACAGCATACCGGCGATCGCCGCCACTGCCGCCACAAACAGGCCAATCGCAATCACCAAACCGAGTTGTGATTCCAAACCTAGGTTACCTGCTGCAGCAATCGGTCCCGGTGTCGGTGGCACAAAGGTATGAGTAGCGTACAGACCTGTGGCTAAGGCCACGCTCATTGCCACACTGGATGTCGCTAAACGTTTTGCCAGTGACTCTTTTAATGAGTTGAGGATAACGAAGCCTGAGTCACAGAACACAGGGATCGAAACGATGTAACCGATGATGCTCATGGTCAGCGTTGGGAAGCGTTCACCCAGCAGCTTGATGACGGTATCCGCCATGGTAATGGCCGCACCACTTTTTTCTAGAATCACACCAATGATCGTACCCAGTACAATCACTAAACCAATGTAACCAAGAATTCCACCAAAACCTGTAGTGATGGTTTTAGCAATGGTGTCCGCAGGCAAGCCATAGGCAAATGCACCAAGGAAAGCGGCGATCAGTAATGCCAAAAAGGGATGTAATTTAAATTTGGTGGTAGCGAGCACAATAAAGGCAATTACCGCTAACAAGATGAATATCAGACTCATAGTAGCTCCATGTCTTTTTTATTTTGAGGTTGAGGAATACGCTCCCTCAACGTCTAATACCCCACCACTTGAACGAGCAATATAGCGCCTAGCTTCAAACCGGAGGGGATTGTAAGGTCGAGCTATTATCCTTGTTGACCAGCGTGATTCCTTTAGGCAGAACAACAAATACAATTATCAGCAAAATGTTAAAAACTATGCAAATGCACAGTTTTAGTCATAACTTGTGAGCTGACACGCAATATACAGTTCAGCTAACCCGAGCAACGAGCCAGTATCAATTCCGGTGATTTCGGTGATTTTTTCTAGCCGATAACGCAGAGTATTTCGGTGAATGTACAGTTGCTGAGCGCAGAGATTTAGGTTGCCATTGGCGGTAAATAGTCCATCTAAGGTTTTCAATAACTGCCCAGATTTATCCTGTTTTTGCAGTTCTCTCATCACTTGCCGCCATTGTTCACCTTGCCATCCTTCGTTTAGGGGGGAGAGTAATACTGGCAAACGCAGTTCCTCATACAAATACTTCTGCTTTTCGGGCTGACGAAACTGACCAATACGCAACACTTGTTTGGCACTTTGATATGAAAGATGTATCGAGTTGGGGTTAAGGAATAACTGCCCCAATGCGATGTCGTACCCCGTTATGTTATAGGTTTTCAGCCTTGCCATTAGCTTGTCAATGCGCAGGCTTTCGTATTCGCTAGTCCAATGCTCCGGCGTTCGGCAGGGTTTAAGCACCACAATTTCTTGCATTGAAACCACAGCAACTAAGTTATCTCGCTCTGGGTGTTCTAGCAGTTCAACCACTTGGCGGATTTGATCCAGGCTTTGCCCACTTTTAGGTTGCTGAAACGCGATCACCACCGCTACACGCGGCTTGGTGAGATCAATGGAGAGCCTTGCCGCCCACGCACCAAGCTCTACCGGCGACAGAGTATTTTGGATCCATGCCGAAATGAACTCTTCACGATGCCGTCTATCCCATTGCAACTGCTCCACTAAAGCGGCTTGTTCAATGATCATTTCTGCACTCATTTTCACCAAATTGGCGAAATCGCGAATATCATCTGGTTCACCTGTGATCCCAACAATACCCACGATTTGCTGTTGGTTCCGAAGTACCATGTTGATGCCCGGTTTTACACCTTTTAGCGCAACACAGCTTTCTGCCGTCAGTTCAACCGCATCACCATGTTTGAGCGCTAAAATGGCACCATCATGCACTTGCCCAATTCGGTTCTTCTCACCACTGCCGATAATTACTCCAGCCTGATTCATCACATTGATGTTGTAACCGATGATCGCCATAGTGCGATCCACTATTTGTTGCGCTAAATGACCATCCAATATCATGACTCGCCTCCAGTCTGCTCTGCGCACAGACTTATAAGCGCTCTTACTCACTTTGGTTATGGCATACGGTGATTTTTGTGACAATGCACAAAAGAAAAAGCTGCCCGCAGGCAGCTTCAAACGTCAACAGCATATCGTCTAGATTTGTGGACGAACAGTTTCCAACGTTGAGGGTGGAAGATTAGGTAATACAACCTGTGGCTGCTCCCCCGTTAATGACTTCAAAAACTCGGTGATTTTGCCGGATTCTTCACGGGTTAATTTTTGCCCCAACTGAATATCCGCCATCACTTCCACCGCCTGTTGTAAATCCCACACAGATCCGTCGTGGAAATAGGGATAAGTCAGTTCGATATTACGTAGAGTAGGCACTTTAAACACGAATTTATCGATGTCATTCCCCGTCACTGCTTTGCGGCCTTCGTCTGGGTTTTGAGTCACAAATGGCTTCACTAACCCCATTTTTTGGTACATCTGGCCACCCGCCAGTTCTCCACTATGGCAAGCAGTACATCCTTTCTCTTTAAAGAGTTGATAGCCTTGTAGCTGAGCCGTGGTGAGCGCGGCATCATCCCCTTTTAACCACAAATCAAAAGGGGCATTTGGGGTACGTAAGGTTTTTTCAAAGGTGGCGATGGCATCCGTCACTTCGTTGATCGAGAACTCTTCTTTGCCATAGGCGGCTTTAAACCATTGACGGTACTGAGGAATAGATTGCAACGTCTCAATCGCTAGCTCATGGCTAAACGCCATTTCCAACGGGTTCTCAATCGGCCCTGCAGCTTGTTCTTGCAGATCTTTCGCACGACCATTCCAAAACTGAACAAAGTTCAGATCTGAGTTAAACACGGTTGGTGAGTTGATGGGACCAATTGCCCATTTATGTCCGATTGAGCTTGGTAAATTGTCCACACCTCCTTTAGCAACGTTATGGCAAGAGTTACACGAAATAGTATTGGAGGCAGAAAGACGGGGATCGAACCAGAGCATTTTGCCTAATTCAATCTTCTGGCTATCGAGTCCTGATATAGGTTCAATAGGCTTGATGGGCTCCTTGGCTAGCCGTTCCGCTAGAGCTGGACTACTGGCAGCAACCAAGAGAGATAAAATGAATATTGGCTTCATTTGGCTTCCTTTTTAAATCAATGGCGAGTGTCCTCACTACTCTGCGCATTTCTGTATCGATGCGCTGCCATCAAAGTAAGGGAAAGCCTCATCAAGATAAAAAGAGAAAAAACGATAAGCTCAATGACAAAAAACGATGTTTCGCAAGTGTAAAATCGCACAACTCATATAACACAAGCATCAGTGAGCCATAAGCACGCCAAATGCAACAAGATGCCAACATTTACAATCGGAGTTTATATTGATTTGCATCAATTTTGCTTACTGGCAAAAAAATGCCTCCGCAAGCGAAGGCATTTTTACTGTTCACCAGAGACTTAGGCGCGGATGTGCGCAATAGCACCACTGAGATCATCCACGTTATGTTGCAGGTTAAGCACAATCGGCCCAAGCTGGTTAATCGTGGTATTCATCTCACTTGACAACGTTTTAATCGTACTGAGATTACTTGAAATCTCATCACTCACCGACAGTTGCTGCTCGGTTGCAGCCGCAATTGAGGTGTTCAGTTTATGGATCTCTTTTGCAGACCCTTGAATCGTACTTAGCGCTTCATTCGCAACCCCCATGTTATTACGGGTTGATTGCATCTTGTCTGCACTCACACGAATCGTTTTGGTCGACATCTCCGCTTTTTCTTGCAGCATTGAAATCATATTCTCGATTTCACCTGTCGATTCTTGAGTACGCTGTGCTAAAGAACGAACTTCATCGGCTACCACTGCGAAACCACGACCTTGTTCACCCGCTCGCGCGGCTTCTATCGCTGCGTTCAACGCCAACAAGTTCGTTTGTTCTGCAATCGCTTTAATCACATCTAACACATTACCCACGTTGTTGGATTCGGTAGCCAACTGTTGAATAATTTCTGAGGTTTTTTGGAATTCACCATCCAAATCCGCAAACTCGCGAATGGTTTTTTCAAACACTTGTTTGCTGGTGTTGGCCTCTTTCTCCGCGCTACCTGCATATTCTTCAGCCATATTGGTACTTTGCGATACGCTCGATAACGCCGATGTCATCTCCTCCATCGCAGTAGCTGCCATATCCAACTCTTGATTTTGTTGGTTAGCCATTTTCACGTTTTGATCGGTAATGCCACGAATGGTTTCAGAAATCGAAGATATGGTGTGATTTACCTGATTGATCTTACTGATCGTGGTGCCATAACTTCCTAACACTTTATTGATCGTGCGACCGATAATAGACAGCTCATCGTTACCACTTTCCTCTACACGCAGAGTTAAATCAGAATTTTTATCTGCACGTTGTAGAATCTCAGCCATTGCATCGATTGGCGTAACAATCTTACGATTTACGATCACATAACCCAAGATAGCAATGATAACTACCGCAACCAGTGAGATATTACCCACTAGCACTACGTTTTGAACTTTTTGTGCGGCATCATTAAATTGTTGACTCGTACGGCTTTCCAACTCTTGGAAAAACTTGTCAATCGGCGCCATGATTTTTGCTTTTTCACGGTGATAATCATCACTGTGTAGCAATTGAATCGCCATTTCTCTGTCCGGTTCACCTTTAACGGTATAGTTACCACTCGCGTCAGGGTACAAGCCTTTGACGGCATTCATGGCTTTTACTTCCATGTTCACTAAGGCATCTGAGTTATTTTGTGCTTCTTTGAGCAAAGCAAACTCTCTATCCGTAAAACCAAGGTCTTTCATCGTCTGTTGTAAAGCGATGGTGTCACCATCTGGTTTAGGTTTCTGGCCATACTGCAACACAAGATCCCAATAAATGGTGTGATAGTTTTCTGGGCGCGGTTTTTTACCGTTGCGGATATCGAGAATATCCATATACATTTTTTCGTATTTCTCATCGCCAGTAACCACATAGGTGCGCCCTAAACGGGTAAGGTCATCCGAGCTTTGGCGCAATTCATCCGCCGCTTGATAGGATAGATAACGTATCTTCGCCATCTGGTCAGCTTGTTTTTCAAGATTATCCAGCTGAAACACTGTGACCATAGTGATCGCAATACCAATGGCTATGGTCGCGAAAACAAGCTTCATAGTCGTATTAATTTTCATGGAAGTTCCTTCTAGGAGAAAGATTACATATTGGTCATTTGGTGTGACTTTTTTGTTGTTACTTTCAGCTTAGAAGATGCCCAGAAAAGTTGTAGGTGATTTATGATTTTTTTCTGTTAATTATAAATTAGGTGATCACGAATGATGCCGTGCTGCCACTTTGATTAAAAACCTTGCAGATGAATTCATTATATTGTGAATGTCATCAAAATGTGCATAAGTAAAGATGACTGAATAGAATAGCAAACGTTTTACATTAAAATTTAAATAATGCTATTTTTCAATAACTTACAAGAATAACACTTTAGACTTAGAGCCACTACAGAGCACGAGTTCAGTCTTCTTTCGGTCATTTTCGATGCCCCTTTTGCAGATGAATAACATCCACCAAATCATCACCAGAAACTCGGTACGCCTGACCAAAACCTTTTACAAACAAACCTTGCTCTGGCTTGAAGCGGAAAAGGATAAAATCTTGCAATTGGCTTAGCCCATTTATGATTTCCCCAAAACGTGCCTCCATTTGAGCAATCACTTGGCACCATAGCTCGCTATCACGTTCAACAACATTTGCTAACGCATGAAAAGTCAAACGCTTACGAGCAAAAAGCTGTTGAGCTTCGGATTCATCTTCAACCATCATGATCGACACGTGTGGATTGGCTTCTAAATTGCGGGCATGGAGTGCCAGTTGGGAAATCAGCACAAAATACCCTTCCTGATTTTGTACAAAAGGCGCATAACTGGCATTCGGGTGGCCTTGCGCATCAACGGTTGCGATCAGCAACGTTTTACGTTCTTGGCGAAATTGTTTAATTTCAGGCTCAAGACGCCCCTGTAAACGTTCTTGCTTAGCTTGCTGATCCATATCTTCCCCCTCAACCATGACCATATTTATTATGGTTTGCGCGGCGTATGTTGGCACGAATAAAGAGCACTGAATACCAGAATTCGCTAGGCAGGCTGACTAAAAAATCTGCTGTGAATATCTGCTGTAAATAAGAGTTAAATCGTCTTGCGCTCGATGTATTAGGCAAGAGATTGGGACTTGATGAGGATATTTAATAAAGGTACGACAGTACCTAAACAACTTGGCGTTGCAGGTAGATAGTGAGTGAGAGATTCATCGGTAATCAATTTCCGAGGCTAACCTCAGGTGAGAGCCAAAGATGGCTCTCATAATCCCCACGAAAATGGGGATATCACCTTCGTATACGGAAAATCGGGAGAACCCTTTAGTTCACCATACTGACTAATGAGCGTCCCAGTAACCATTCGACTTCTTTTTGACTCTCTTGTCCGAACTTCTCTTCCGTCATTTTATAAAGACGAGTCACACCTTTGTGGGCAAAATCATGGGCACGCTCTGTCGCAACAATGTGGTGAAACAACAGGCGTAAAATTGCCACAAACTCCGATTTTTCCATCGCTTGCAACCAACTCGATCGAAATGCATCAATGTCATCGTCAAAATCGAGATGCTCCATGAACATCTTAAAGATCCGGCCATCTAAAGCAGAGGCAAAATCGGTCTTTTTCGGGAAATGATGGCTGATCCCAGTTCGAGATACACCCGTCTGCTGACTGAGAGTGGTGTAAGACATTTTGTCATAACCCAGTCGAAGCAGTTGGTCGACCACCGCATCCATAATCGTCTGAATCGTCACTTCAGTATCTTCTTTACTACGCTTAGGCATGTTAAGGCTCTTTTCTAACGTCAATTCATTGCCTGCTTACAAAAAGCAGCACGAGAGTTTTTATTGAAATGATAAGTGGCACAAAGAAGGAGGGGCTCCATTCCACTCTTTGATTCTCTAATTCAATACTAGACAGCCAACCCGTAACTTCTCGCTTTTGCATAAGTCTTTGTTACATTTTTTGAACAAGGTCACTTGCAAAAGCCAAAGGTGGCTCGATAACCACAATAAATCATATTTTGGTTAACGAATAATCCAACAAACCATTGAGCCTGACAATGAACCGGTCGAAATTCTGACAATTTTCCGACACTTGGAACGCCAAATTACCGGAGAAGATCACAGAAGTCCCTCCTCTACTCAACCACACAATCTCGCACCTCATAAGCATTTCATTGCATTTAAAGCTTTATTCTACTGAGAAAGCAGTAGACCATTTTTGTGGCATAAGCACGGAGAGAAGACTAAAATGGCCCCATAATTAGTAAGTAGATGAAGTCGTAAGAGGATTAGGGTATGAGTAACCAAACTTGTGTCGAAAATGAAGTATGTGAAGCTTGTGGTTGTGCAGGTGAGATCGGCTTTATCATCCGTGAGGGTGATGATGTGGCTGAAGTCTCTATTTTTGGTTCTGATAAAGCCCATCTAGATAGCAAGCTGGCTGAGTACATCACGCTAGCTAAACAAGTGTGTGCTGATGTGGAGTATGAAGTTGCTCCTGCGGAAGAGAATGCCACTGAGTTGCATGCCCGCTTTAAATTTGAAGTTAGCGCTGAAAAATTGATTTTCGAACTGAAAACACGTGCACTAGCACGCTAGTTATTGAGCAATGACACTGAGCGGGCTTTAGCCCGCTTTTCTTTATTCACTTTCTATCCGATTCCTGTTCCAAATCGGAAGTGCACTAAAGCCTACGCCAGCACCGCCGATACCCTTTATACTGGCAAAAATCGCCATACAGGATAAACGCTAATCCATGATGTTTCGTCTTATTGCACTTTCTCTCTCGCTGATTACGGGTTATTCGCAAGCCATGACGTTGGATCAATACATGGTGCTTAATCATCTGGATAACTACGGAAACCTCGATTTGCGGGGCAAGCCATACACTTCGTTACCTGAAAATTTTCACATCAAAGGCAATTTGAACATCGCAAAAACTTCGATGAAGTCTTTGCCCAAAGGCACCACGATTGATGGCAGCCTTGATGCCTCCAACAGCCAGTTGGAGAAGATTCCTCGAGGTGTGAAAATCAAAGGCTATGCCAATTTGCTCGGTACAAAAATTCAGTCGTGGCCTGCGGGTGTCACGGTCGGCGGCTATCTGAATTTCACCGATACTCCGCTAACCAATTTACCTCCGCGTTTAACCGTAAAAGGCGATTTAAGCGTGATCCGAACACCATTGGCAGAACTACCCGATGGTGTGGTGATTGAAGGCAATCTCTACATTGGTGGTTCAAAAATCACTCAGTTTCCTGACTCAATGACCGTTAAAGGTAATATTTATCTGGGTGGAAACCAAATCAGCCAATGGCCGACCAAGCTCACTCTCGGTGGTGCTGTCGCACGCTAAAGTTCTCCTAGCCATTTTCGCATGATAAAGGAAGAGGAGCCGCAGCTCCTCTTTTCAATGATGAAGACAAACATCTTCGCATTAATATTTATGATGGTTACGAACCGGATTCGCGTAGGCATCCAGCAAGTAAGAATGTGCGGCTTCAGGCAACTGCGACAATTTCGCTTTTAATATTGCGCAAACCTCTTGGCTGATGTTGGAATCGTCTTGCCCTGCCGCTAAGCGGTTGATCGGGTACAACACATAGTTTTGGTGGATCTGTCTGTCGATCTCTTGCGCTAAGGCTTCCGGTGTATCGAAAGGTTGTGTAATCACATCACCAAACGCGACATGAACACGACCTTTATCACCCACAATGCCTTGTATGATGCTTTCGATATCTTCGAATTCACCTTTTTCATAGCGACCTTGGGTGGCTTTCTCGTACAACTCTAACGCTTTAGCAATGTCACAAGGATCATTTTCATACGAGATCGATACCGGCACTAAGTTGAGTGAGTGAACATAATCAGCAAATTCAATTTTCTGCCGACGCCCTTCAACGTGGAACATTTTCAAGATCGCTGGATCGGTTTGGTCGTTACCGTCTTTTGCACGCCCTTCTTTCTGAGCAATCCAAATGGAATGCCCTGTATCCAGTGAATGTTTAATGTAAGCCGAGAGTGTGCCGAGTGCTTTCATCATCTCACGTGGGCCTTTCGCCGAACGCTTAACAATAAAGCTCTTATTCAAACGCATCAGTTCTGTGGCACAGGGCTTTTTCAGCAGGTTATCGCCGATCGCAATGCGCATGGTACGGTGACCTGCCATATGTAACCCATAGTTAACCAATGCAGGATCCATCGCGATATCGCGATGATTGCAGATGAACAAATAGGCTTTATCTTTCGCCAACTTATCCAAACCACTGTACGTCACACCTTGGGTGGTTTGCTCGAGCGTTTGGTCTAGGTATTTTTTCACCTCAAGCTGAATCGCTTCTACGCTATCCAACTTCGCCCATTTACGTTTCAGGTAAGCTTTAACCAGTGGTGCCATCAACGCACGTAGCCATGAGGCATGGTGTTTGAAACGATGTTGTAAAATTGCCGAAATAAACTCTTGGTCATTGATCAGACGAGAGAGCGCTGCGGGTATCTCGTCATCATTGTAAGGACGAATATCAATATAAGGATCAGTTGTTGAAGTCATAGGTTTGTACATCAGATAAAAAGCTGGCCCATTCTACGCATACTTAGCCATGCTATCAGCAAGGATGTCTAAGGTCAGACCAGAGTTATGTGTTCCAAAATAACGGGAATTGGCTTTTTATGCGATAAGCGTTAATCTTAGCGCCCTTAAAATTCCCGAGGCATCTTATGAACTACGCTATTCAGTCTGAAACGCGCCATTACACCTACCTTGAGGTCACGGCACGTAAACGTACGCTAAAACACAGTCTGATCCGCGTTGAACAAGGTTTACTGCTCTGTAAACTCGGGAAACACGAGTATGCCGTGGAACGCGGACAAACGCTTTGGATTCCTTTCGACTGCTTGTGTGGCCTCACATTTTTTCCCGATACGCAGATCACTCGCGTCGATTTTTCACTGCGCTTGAATGTGCGCTTCCCGCACAATGCAGGCTTTATCAAACTGTCTGAACTGGCCAGCGCGCTGCTTAATCGCCTTCAAGGCTGTGAGCGAGACCACCCCGCTTTTGGCCATTTAACCCAATTGCTGATGCTAGATATCGCAACCTGCGATCCTAAACTCAAAATTTCGCCACTAAGCCAAACGCTACAAGGCTGGCTGCCAGAAGCGCACGCCAATGTGAATAAAGAACAACATGTTGTTTTACTGGTGCGCGAAGCTTTAAAACGTTCGCAATCTGGTGCTCAGACACAGAGCATTATTGATCAGCTCTTTTCTGGCAATGGAGAACAGTTCCAACAGCTTTGTATGCTCATTTTGGGACATGCAATATAAGCATCTGATTTCACAGAAAATATACTAATACAAATCAAACTGTTATCACAAACTCCACATAAATGTGTGATCGCTAACTGGCTGAAGTTCAGAAAAATAACTATAAAGTTATTAATAATAATAACCCTATAGTTATAGAAAGGAATCATGATGAAATTCAGCCATAAAATTGTTGCTGCCTCGTCTGTACTTCTGCTTGCCACTGTTGCATTGCTGTCTGGAAGTCAATACTTCAAGGTGCGCGATGAAATTCGCAGCATGGTTTCTGCCAGTGTGGATGAGATTGTGGATGGCGTAAGTAAGACTACCGCTTCCGTGATTGATGGACGTAAACAAATTGCCGCCTATGCCACTAGCCTCGTTGAAAATAATCTAGACCCAACCAGTATCCGAGATGTCATTTCCCAACCCATTATCAAAAACACTTTTTTGTTGGTTGGTTTCGGTTTGGAGAAAGATGGTTCGAATATCAACAATGACCCAAGCTGGAACCCAGGGCCAACTTGGGATCCTCGTGCGCGTCCTTGGTACAAAGATGCGAAAAATGCTGGCAAACTGGTTATTACCGCACCTTATGCGGACTCCGCTTCAGGTGAAATTCTAGTTTCCATTGCCACTCCAGTGAAAGACAAAAGCGGACAGTTTATTGGATCCATTTTCTACGATGTGAGTTTGGCAGAGCTCGCAGATCTAGTGAATGAAGTTAAATTGTTCGATGCGGGTTATGTGTTTATCGTCGCTGAAGATGGCACCACCATTGCCCACCCTAAAAAAGAGTACAACGGCAAGCCGATGTCTGATTTTTTAGGTGAAAGCAAAATCAATCCAGATACCCACCAAGTGATCATCAATGGCAAACCTTACGCGGTTAGCTTTTCGGATGTCGAAGGGGAAAAATGGTACGTTGGTGTAGTCATTGATGAAGAAATCGCTTACGCCGCCCTAACAGAACTGAGACACAGCACACTTGTCTTTACTGCCATTGCATTAGCCATCAGTATCTTCGTCTTACTGTTTGTCATCCGTGTCTTGATGCGCCCACTCGAAGTGCTTAATGATGCAATTCAAAATGTGGCTTCCGGTGAGGGCGATTTAACTCAACGTCTAAGCACCAACACAGACGAAGAGTTTGCAAAACTTGCTAAAGGTTTCAATACCTTCACTGAAGCTCTGCAAAGACAATTGATTCAGTCAAAAGCGATTGGCGAAGAGATACTTCGCGGCTCTGAAAGTACCTCTATGAGCCTTGAGCAATCGGCAGAAGCCATGCGCTCTCAACTGCATGAATTGGAGCAACTGGCTACCGCGATGCATGAAATGGCAACCACCTCAGCGGATGTGGCTAACAATGCCCAAGGTGCCGCATCAGCAGCCAAAGTGGCAGATGAAGCGGCCGCTTCCGGTACTGAGGTTGTCACCAAAACCACCAAAGCGATTGATACCCTTTCGGCGACCATTGATGCAGCGGTATCCGATGTGAAAGTGCTAGAAAGTGCCACCGCCAACATCGAAACCGTATTGAAAGTGATCAACGACATCGCAGACCAAACCAACCTACTTGCGCTCAACGCAGCTATCGAAGCGGCTCGTGCGGGTGAATCAGGACGTGGATTTGCGGTGGTAGCCGATGAAGTTCGTACCTTGGCGCAGCGCACCCAGCAGTCCACCACGGAAATTCGCAGCATGATTGAGAAACTGCAATCCGGCGCTAGCGCGGTTGCTGTGGCAATGGGTCATAGCAAAGAAACCGCCACCAATGCCGTGACTCAAGCGCAGGGTGCAAATGAAGCGCTAGAGAAAATTCGTCACGCGATTCAACAAATCAGTGATATGAACATTCAAATCGCTTCTGCCGCAGAAGAGCAGAGTTTAGTTGCCGAAGAGATCAACAACAACACGGTGAAAATTAAAGATCTGTCTGACCAAGTAGCAAGTTCAGCCGATGAAGCCAATATCGCAATGCAAGTGCAAACGGAAAACATCCGTGAACAAGATGCGATCTTGAATAAGTTCAAAGTGTAATCCTAGCCAAAACACAAAAAACCTCCCTCCCATCGGGAGGTTTTTTATGTGTTCGAACAAGGGTGACTAAAACTCTACATCCACATCGGTGTCCGGCATCGCGCAGCACGCTAAAGCTATTCCCATCGCGCGTTCATGAACCGCTAAAGCAGGGACGTTCGGTTGCTGAACAAGGCCAGATTTCACGGCCACTTTACACGCACCACAAATGCCAGCACGGCAACTATTGGCAATTTTCACTCCAGCGGCTTCCGCTTGTTCCAGCAAGGTTTTCTGGTTATTACCTTCCACCTGAATGCCATTAAAGCGCATTGTTACTGACTTATTCTCACGCGGCGCAGTTCGTTGAGCACCAAACGCTTCTTGATGGTAAGCCGACTCAGCCACACCTTGTTTCTGTAGCAAGTTTTTCGCTTTTTGCATAAACCCATCTGGGCCACACACAAACACTTGGCGAGCAGGAAGATCCGGAATGCGCTTAATGTGCGACAAGGCTAAACGACCATGCTCACCTTGCCACTCAGCCGAAGGTTGGGTTAACGCATAGATGAGCGTTAACCCAGCATGTTGTTTTGCCAACGCATCCAGCTCCGCTCGGCAAGGAATATCTTGCTCACTTCGGCATTGATGATAAAACACCACATCATCCACTTGGTTATGGTCAGCCAGATAACGCAGCATAGACAACATTGGCGTAACACCACTGCCCGCAGAAAGCAGCAGTAAAGGCTGTGGCGCTGTGGTATCCAGATGGAAATGACCCGCCGGATGCTGCGCGGTCAAGGTCGTGCCAATCTGCAAACTCTCTTGTAACCAGTTAGAGGCTCGTCCCCCATCAATGCGTTTTACCGAAATCGCCAAACGTCCCGGACGCGATGGACTAGAGGAAAGCGTGTAGTAACGCTGCACAGGCTCACCATCAATCACCATTTCAATCGGCAGATGTTGCCCTGGCAGATACTGAGGTGCGATGCCTTGGGCAGGCTCTAGCCAGAAGGTCACAAAATCGCGGGCAATTTCTTCGCGCTCAACGCAAGTCAGTGTGAAGTGGCTAATACCTTGATCTGGGTAAACTTCTTTCTCTTTGTATTCCAACACTTCAATCGGATCACCCGCGCGGATCATCCCTTCATTCTTGGCAACCAAGTTTTGCCCGAAGAACACGCCACCGCGCTCATTAGCACGAAATTGTGAGAGAGTACGCAGCGGCTCTTTGGTTGGCCTAAACGCCCCTTTCTTCACTTCAACCGTGGTTAAAATGCAGCGTTCGCAGGGTTTGACGGCTTCAAACTCCACCTCACCAATCCGGATACGCTTCCAACTGTCTTCGGCAAAGGGCTCTGTCCCAGAAACGACTAAATTGGTACGAAATTGATCCATCGAATGAAACTCAGGGCTGCGGCGGTTGAGTTCATCCAACGATGCTTGGCTGATCACCAACATCGGATAGCCATCCGCAAAGCTGACATTATGCCCCACTTTTTCACGCACACGATTGGATTGCTCGCCGCTGTATAAGAGCTCAACACGAATCCCCAATACCGTACTAAACCAATCGTCTGCTTCATCGGTGGTGGTGTACGCGGTGAAATTATCCGCCCAAACTTGCGCGGGTACTGGTTGCAACTTGAAATCTGCATAACGGATGGTGAGAGATGCATGACCTTGTGCGAAAAACAGCACACCATCATGACGCAGCGCGGTTTTGATCAGCACCATTTGTGGAAATTTACGCGCCGTCACCATGCTTCCGTCAGACAGTGCCAACATAAAACGGCGATCAAAGGTTAAGCCTTGCTTTTCCACCCAAGCGGACGAAAGCGCCAACCCTCCTAATGATTTGACCGGAAAGACATTGATTTGAGATAAGTGTCCCGTCGACATGGTGCTTCCTTTGGCTGTTGTCATTTGCGCAACATCATAGAACAAATCGTCACCTCAGACTAACAAGTTGTTACAACAGGAGATTGTTTCCCTCCGGAATAAATGAGCCTCTAACCACCTGAAATTAAATAAAGGATGAAATGGATTACACTTTCCACTATCATCCTGTCGCCTAAGCGGAAGCGTTTGCGCGACGCTTTAGGCTCCAATCATTTCATGCATTCATGGTGGGAGCACTCAATGACAACACTGACGATTACACGCCCAGACGACTGGCACGTTCACCTTCGCGATGGCGATGTACTGGCCGATACTGTACGCGACATCAGCCGTTATAACGGCCGCGCACTGATCATGCCGAATACTGTTCCCCCTGTAACCACCACCGAGATGGCCTTAGCCTATCGTGAACGAATTATGGCCGCTCAGCCACAAGCACACTTTGAACCTTTGATGGCGCTTTACCTCACCGATAACACTTCACCTGAGGAAATTCGCAAAGCCAAAGCATCAGGCAAAGTCGTTGCAGCTAAGCTTTACCCAGCCGGTGCGACTACTAACTCTGATTCAGGCGTAACTTCAGCCAAAAAAATTTACCCTGTTTTGCAAGCAATGCAGGAAGTCGGTATGTTGCTTCTGGTACACGGTGAAGTGACCACGCACGAAGTCGACATTTTTGACCGTGAAAAGACCTTCCTAGACACCGTGCTTGCGCCGATCGTAAATGACTTCCCGCAACTGAAAATTGTGCTTGAGCACATCACCACCGCCGATGCTGTGACCTTTGTTCAGAAAGCAAGCGATAACGTTGCGGCGACCATTACTGCTCACCATTTGCTGTTTAACCGCAACCACATGCTGGTTGGTGGTATTCGCCCACATTTCTACTGCTTACCGATTCTAAAACGTGCCACCCACCAACACGCGTTAGTGGCAGCGGCAACGTCAGGCAGCAAGAAATTCTTCCTCGGCACGGACTCTGCCCCGCACGCCAAAGGCCGCAAAGAAGCCGCTTGTGGCTGCGCAGGTTCTTACACCGCCCATGCTGCTCTTGAGCTGTATGCCGAAGTGTTTGAAAAAGAAGGCAAGCTTGAAAATCTGGAAGCCTTTGCCAGCTTTAATGGCCCTGATTTCTACGGCCTGCCTCGCAACCAAGAGACCGTCACGCTCACCAAGCAAGCTTGGCCAGTCGCGGAAAGCATGCCGTTTGGCAGCGATATCGTGGTGCCAATCCGCGCCGGTGAAAACATCGAATGGACAGTGAAGTAAATTCAGTTCAGATGCACAAAAGGAGAGGTGAACCTCTCCTTTTTCATTTCTAGTGCTCTTTTCTGACCAACAAGGTCAGCACTTCGGCGTGATCCGTATGGGGGAACATATCAAACCACTGCACGCGAATCATTTGGTAACTGGCAAGTTCCGCGATGTCTTTGACCATGGTCTGCGGGTTACAGCTGGAATAAAGAATGTGTTTTGGCGCAAGCGCTTCTAACTGCGCGGTCAGCTCACTACCCAAGCCACGACGCGGAGGGTTGACCAATACTAACTCCGGAGCACTCATCTGGCTTTGTGAAAACTTGGCAGAATCGAGCGCTGCAAAGCTGAGATTATCAATCCCCATCATTTGCGCCGAACGTTGCGCACTGGCAATCGCTTCTGGTTCAATTTCAATACCCGTCACAGCAGTGTTTGGCGCGGCGCAATGTAGCGCAAAGCCACCAACGCCACAAAACAGATCCCACATTTGCGTTGGCGCAATCTCGCGCACCCAAGCACGTGCGGTCGCGTATAGCTGCTCAGCCACTTTGGGGTTGGTTTGGAAAAAGCTTTTCGGGCGGATCACCATAGGCACATCGTTGAACTGTTCAAGCAGGCTTTGCGTTTCGGTGAGGAAAATTTCCTCTTCGCCTTCTAGACGCGCCATATGCACCGGCTGGATATTAACGGAAACCACTTCGATCGTCGGGAAAGCCGCGATCAATGTCGGCAAATTGCGTTCAATTCGCTCAAGTACCGCATGGCTGCGCGCTACAAAACGCAACATATATTGACCGCTGTTTTCACTGCGGGTGAGCAAAATAAACTTCAGTTCACCTTTTTTCTTCAACTTGTTATACGGCGGAATACCCGCGATGCGGATCCAGTTTTCCAGATAAGCGAGCAGCTCTTGCATCGGCTGCGGATAAAGCGGGCAAGTCACTAGCGACAAAGGCTGACCTTGCGCATCTTCAATGCCTAAAATCGGCGCGTGAGCCGCACCGAGCACCACCATTTTGGCTTTATTGCGAAACGCGGTGTCAGCACTGGTGACAGGGGGTAACCACTGCACATCCGTGGCTGGCACAATCAACTCACGCAACTGCTGATCTTTATTCTCAACTTGCTGTGAATACGGCTGCGCACACTGGTGGCAAGAGGTACACCGTTTTTGAATAAAGAACTCACACTGCATAATATCGACCGCCGAAAAACAAAAGCCGCTAGTTTATTTGCCTTCCCGAAAATAACAACGAGAATTTTACGGATACCCTACTTCATGTTGTAGCCAACACCGCTGTCGCTGCCAATAAGCAGGAGATTCACCAAACGACTTGGAGCGACAGCTAGCCGAGAGAATTAACCGCGAAGTTTGTGCCACACTTCCATCACAGCCACTAAGAGGCTGCCAGCCGCCACCCCAATCACACCATTAATGAGGGTTGGCATAAGCGCCCCCACCACTGGCCATGCATGGACAGCATTAAGCATAGGTTCAAGGGCATGATGCACCGTAGGCACGTTATGCACCACGATCCCGCCGCCGACTAAAAACATCGCCGCGGTTCCGACTACAGTCAGCCCTTTCATCAACTTGGGCGCAAAGCGCACTAACACTTCCCCCAAGCTGGCTTTGAGTCCTTGGCCTTTGGATTGGCGTTGCAGATAGAAACCCAAATCATCCAACTTCACTATGCCTGCCACTAGGCCGTACACGCCGATCGTCATGATGACGGCAATCAAGCTGACCACCAGAATTTGTGTGAGCATGGATTGCCCCTGCACGGTACCAAGAGCGATCACAATGATTTCTGCCGACAGAATAAAATCGGTGCGGATCGCACCACCAATTTTACGCTTTTCGTACTCAGCCACACTTTCTGTCGCCAAGCTTTCGGTTTCTAAACCCTCAGTCATCATAGCGGCAGCGCGTTGTTCGGCATCCTGCTTGGGTACTGGATGCAGCCATTTTTCGAGGATCTTCTCTGCGCCTTCAAAACAGAGAAACAGACCACCGAGTAGCAACAAAGGCATGATCAACCAAGGAGAGATGGAACTGATGATGAGTGCTGCCGGAACCAAAATCAGCTTATTGCGAAACGAACCTTTGGCGACCGCCCACACCACTGGAATTTCGCGTTCTGCTGCCACGCCAGAGACTTGCTGCGCATTGAGCGCTAAATCATCCCCCAGCACACCCGCCGTCTTTTTTGCGGCCATTTTCGACATCACAGCCACATCATCCAGTACCGTCGCAATATCATCGAGTAGGGTCAATAAGCTTGCGCCTGCCATACATCTTCTCTCTTATTCATGGTTGAAATCGTGACAAAATGTAACACCAATCACCCTAGCAAGGGAAATGCTGTGATGACTTCAACGAAACAAGTAAAAAGTGCCTTTGGTTGACCCCCATTCGAGGAAAGAGTAAATTCACGCCCAGCAATAATTTAGGAAATTTTCTGCAATGCTTTACATCCTTTTCAAGAATTTTGTTAGAAGGCTGAACTCCGCGCATTAACACGATGAAGTGTTGCTCGGAGCTTAATCTTTTAAATCTTCATCAGCGATAAGACTCACCTTTTGCTTTTAGCAAGAGGCGTAACTTTGTAGCTGAAGGATTGCAGAAGACTGGCCGACGATGATGCTTCATCGTCGGCTTTTTCATTTCTGACGCGCATTAAGGTCAGACTTGAAGTTTCAACTTCTTGAAACGAGGGCCGGTCAATCAACCGCCCTCGTTTTTTTATGGATGTAATGCAATGAGTTTACTGACAATCCAAAACCTCTCTCATCAAGTGGGTGACAAGGTTCTCTATCATAATGCCCACTTTACTTTGCACGCGGGCGAACACATCGGCGTGATTGGCCATAACGGGGTGGGAAAAAGCACCCTGTTCAAATTGCTGCAAGCGGAACTGCTGCCCGATCGCGGGCAGATGGAATGGCAACGCCATGTCCAGATCGGCTATCTGGATCAACACGCCCAAATGAATGAGCAACTCACGATTCGTGAACATCTTCAATTAACCTTCAAAGCACTGTATGAGCTTGAGGCGGAGATGATGTCTATCTACGCCGACCCTGAACAATGCGTTAATTCGCATGCTTTGCAGCGGGCAGCTGATATCCAAACCAAGTTAGAAAGCCATGCTTTCTACACATTGGATACGCAGATTGAACATGTCGCGCAAGGTTTGGGAATTGTCCAATTGGGGTTACACACGCAACTTAAACACCTCAGTGGAGGCCAAAGGCACAAGGTGATTTTGGCGGCTTTGCTGTTGCAATCGCCCGATGTGTTGCTACTGGATGAACCCACCAACTATCTCGATGCCGTACACATTGATTGGCTGGCGGACTATTTGAACGCATTCCAAGGGGCATTCATGGTGATCTCTCACGACCGTGCTTTTCTCAATCGTATTGCGACCACGACCTGCGACATTGATCATCAGCAGTTCTACAAATACAAAGGCAATATCGATAAAGCCCTAACGCAGAAAAGCCGCGATCAAGAGGCTTATACCAAACAATATCAGGCGCAGAGTAAGCAGATTGAAAAGCTGGAAAAGTTTATTGCCAAAAATGGCGCGGGCGTAAATGCCAGCATTGCCAATGGCCGCAAAAAACAGTTAGCGCGCATTGAACGCTTAGCGGCTCCTGAAAAACAAAAATCCGTGGCTTTTTCTTTTAAAAGTGCACCGTGTCGCGCCCAAGAAATGCTGCTGACTTCTGAGCTGCACATTGGCTACTCACGCCCGTTACTCCCAAGCCTCTCATTCGCGATTCGCAGAGGGGAAAAAATAGCAGTGCGTGGATTTAACGGTATTGGTAAATCCACTTTGCTGAAAACACTGATTGGGCAAATACAGCCGCTCAGTGGCAACATCGAGCAAGCCAATGGCTTAAAAATCGGCTACTTCGAACAAGAGCTTAAATGGTCAGATCCTGATGCCACGCCAGTACAGCTAGTGAAATCGGTCGCTCATCACTCCGATGATAAAACGATCCGTCAGCATCTCGCGCAGTTTGGCCTATCTGGGAAAATGGTGCTCCAACCCATCAGCTCATTAAGTGGTGGCGAGCAGACCAAGGTAAAACTATGCCAACTCACTCTGCAACCCACACATATGTTGATTTTAGATGAACCCACTACACATCTGGATAACACAGTGAAAAGCGCCTTAAAACAGGCGTTAGTCCGTTATTCAGGAACGCTGATTGTGGTCTCTCACGAAGAGGATTTCATACACGGCTGGCTGGATAAAACCATTGATATTCAAGTGCTAACTTCTTCCACAACAACGCAAGCCTAATGAGGGTAAAGAAATGTTTTTAAAAGTTATGTTATTTCTGATTGCCTTCTTAGTCGGCGCGGATGAACTGATGTTAGGCACGATTCTGGCACCGATTGGCCATGATTTAGGAGTACCGCCGGAACGAGTGACTTTATTCATCACGGCTTACAGTGTCGCGTTAGCGTTGATCGCCCCGCTACTGGGTGGTTGGTCAGATCGCTTTGGGCGCTTAGCCATTATGTTGCCTGCCTCGATCATTTTTGGCGCGGCTTCGATTGCGACCGGATTGGTCGAAACTTTTGAATGGGGCATCATCACGCGGATCCTCACGGGATTAGCCAGTGCTGGGATGCTACCGATTGCTTTCGCAATGGCCGCCGATCGTTCAAATTCAGACATGATGAAGTGCATTGCTTCCGTACAATCAGGGCTCACTTTGGGCATGATCTCTAGTCCTGCCCTTGGTGCCTTGTTTGCTGAGTGCCTCTCTTGGCGTGCGGCGTTCATTGCTTTAGGTTTGGCTTCTTGGGGCGTTGCGTTAGGGTTGATCATCATTCGCGTTCAAGATGATGAAAAACCGAAAGTCCCCCATCACGATGAGATTGAACCCGCTAAAATCTGGAAGATCCCTGGGGCTTTAGGCGGTTTATTGGCAATGTGTTTGGGGTTAGGTGGCGGAATTGGCTTATTCAACTTAATAGGACAACATTTGCACGACACGCAAGGCATGCCGATCTGGTCAGTCGGTAGCCTTTATGCCGTACTGGGATTCGTCAGCGTATTGGGCAATGTCTTGCTCCCTCGCTTTGCACATCGTTTTGAGGGCGGAAGACAAATCATGCGACTGGCTTTAGTCGTTTGTCTGGTGAGCAGTGTCGGGTTTTATCTCTCTCCTGCACCGCAGCTTATTTTACTGATGTTGCTACTGCTATTTTGGGCACTCGCTGGAGGTATAGGCTCACCCGCACTGCAAGGTTATCTCTCAGGTTTGTCGTCCCAACATCGCGGGCGGCTACTCTCATGGGTAATAACCATGATGCATATCGGTGTTGCTATGTGGTCTGCCACCGCTGGACTGGCTTACAGTATGGGTAATTGGGCAATGGCACTCCTCGCCATTTTACTGTTTGGTTCCGCGATTATGGCACTTCATCCAGTTCAGCGTTAAATCCTTTCGTTTCTGTCTATCACTCTGCACAATGCCGCGGTTTACTTCGCGGCATTGTTTATTTAGCAGATCCAATCAAGCATTCGCTATCATCAGCGCGATAGTAGCTTTAGTGCAGCGGGAAAATTCAATGGTGAGAAGTATTCCACCGTAATCGTTCAGGATAGTGGAATGCCGATACGGATCAATGGTTACACGCAAGGTTTTACATGAACAAGCCTCTCAATTTTACGGAGAAAATAAAATAATTAGCTTATTTAAAAAATAATCCTAGTCATAACTCTTTTTCCATGTATACTCACACACAGCTCAGACAAACGAGCTATTAATGAAATTTAGTTCAAGTTTTACCTCAGTCTTTTTTCGATACTCTTCGTTCAACCTCTGTGATAGCTTCTCCTTAATACTCCATATAATAGCTTTTGTTTCAAGCCCTAATAAATTACTGTAAAAATTATATCTAGAGGTCTCTATGTCTAATAAAATGACTGGTTCTGTAAAATGGTTCAACGAAACTAAAGGTTTCGGTTTTCTTACTCAAGACAACGGTGGCAACGATGTGTTTGTTCACTTTAATTCTATCCAGTCAGAAGGTTTCAAAACTTTGACTGAAGGTCAACGTGTTAGCTTCACTGTTGAACAAGGTAAGAAAGGCCCACAAGCGTCTAACGTAGTTACGCTGTAAGCTATTTCTGCGTGGTGCCCATGCGCCACGCTTTAACCACTCAGCAATACCTTGACTACTCTCCCCCCTTTACTTCTTTTAAATTCATCACCACGAGTAAAATATGTCTCGAAGAACATCTCGCCAGCGACACTGGTATCAACTATTACGTGAGAAATCTCACCAACAAGAAAATTTAACCCATGATAAAAATCGAATTTCATCTCCTGAAAAATAATCTCCACTGGTCAGCTCAAATTCATCAATTAAATAGTGATATTTTACAACGTCATATATTACCAAGAATTAACTCCAATCATTACCCAATCTATTTTAATTTCTGTGAAATACAGCAATCAGGGAAAATATTATCTGATACAGGCGTGGAATTAGGGAATTTTAAGCTTCACTAACTCGTCATATATTTTCTCTTCTTGAAAATTCAATCATCTATATTTATTTTCGCATTTATCCAATAAACTGACTTTGTTAAAAATGATAGCTGAGCCACTGCGCAATCATTTTAGTTATCTTTTCCCCTATTCAGCTAAACCTTGTGGAAACCGACTCAAACAACGTGGCACTCCAATGTGAAGCTCTGCCGTATTAAAAACTGCATTTTTCAAATACTCAACTAAACTCATATTGCTCATATCTAGAGCAAACAATAAGGAAAATCAAAATGGCTAATACAATGTTAGGTGGCTGGGGACTGTTCCATGAACTCTCCAACGAAGATAAAGCGGCATTTGCAAGCGGTATCGAAGGCTTTGTGGGGGTGAGCTATAGACCTGTTGCAGTAGCGACACAAGTAGTCGCAGGCTGCAATTACGCTTTCTTCTGTAATGCCGAGATGGTCTACCCCGGATCTCAACCTTACCCAGCCATGGTTCACATGTTTAAGGACTTGGAAGGAAAGGTAGGCATCACGCACATTCAGCGTTTGGATTATTAAACCAACCTCCTGTGTGCGGCAGAATAATCTTCTGTCATCTACTCATATTTCATGCATCAAGACCTCCCGTTGGAGGTCTTTTTCAATCGGGATATCGAACTCAGAATAGATAATGTATCCCGATCACACAGAATGACATTCCTATTGCTCCTGTAGACCATAGCCTTTACTCTTTTTCTTCTTCCGTATTAACCGAGAATGATTATGTCTGCGTCTTACACCTACCCGATTGGTACACCAGGGCAACCTTGGCAAGCCGCTGAGCGCCAAGCGTGGCTGGAACAGTGCTATATTCAGCGTGAATATCAACAAGAAGTGGTGCCGAAAATTCAGGTATTGAATGACCGATTCGATGTGAACACTTATGGCGCACTCTCTTATGATCCCGCACGCTACCCACTGTATGTGGTGAAAAGCCGCAATTGGGATACCAGCAAACCAACAGTATTGATCACAGGTGGTGTACATGGTTACGAAACCAGTGGTGTGCACGGTGCGCTGCAATTTTTAGCGACAGCCGCAGAACCTTATTTAGCTCACTTCAATCTGCTGGCGGCGCCCTGCGTAAGTCCTTGGGGCTACGAAACTATCAACCGCTGGAACCCAAATGCTATCGATCCTAACCGCTCTTTTGTTAAGGATAGTCCCGCAGAAGAAGCCGCCTTACTGATGGCGATGGTTGCTCAGCATGAGCCCATTTTGCTGCACATTGATCTGCATGAAACGACCGATACGGATGAATCTGAGTTTCGGCCTGCTCTGGCAGCGCGTGATGGCAAAGCCTATGTTGAAAGCTCAATCCCTGATGGTTTTTACACGGTAGGTGACACAGAAAATCCGCAGCTTGCTTTCCAACAAGCGGTAATTGATTCGGTACGCCGCGTGACTCATATTGCCCCTGCTGATGAAAAAAACGAAATCATTGGCTCACCCGTAGTCGCAGATGGCGTCATCCTCTACCCGATGAAAGCGCTGGGTTTGTGTGGAGGCATGACCCACTGCACTTACGGTACGACCACAGAAGTCTACCCAGATAGCCCAAAAGTCACGACGCAAAACTGCAATGATGCACAAGTCGCCGCCATCACTGGCGCGCTCGATTATGTACTCGCCAATGAACCAAGCCGACTAAGCTAATAATCGACTTTTATACTGCTCCGGGGTCAACCCGGAGTATTTTTTGAACATGGTGATAAATGGGCTGGCTTGGTTATAGCCCAACGTTAATGCCACCTCTTTCACGGCATGCCCTTGGCGCAGCAATTCCATGGAATAGAGATAGCGCACCCGCAGCCGCCATTCGGTAAAGCTCATACCCAATTCTGCCTGACAATGGCGCGCTAAGGTTCGTTCTGTGGTATGCACCCTTTCCGCCCATTGCTGCAATGTGGTGTTATCGGTTGGATTCTCTTCTACAGAAGCCAAAATCGGAGCTAAATACTTGTGATTGGTGGAAGGAAGAAAGTGATGCTGAGTTTCGCGAGTCGCCAGTTGATCCAGCAACACTTGCACCAATCGTTTATCTTCACTGCTTTGCGCGACATTAATGTTACGCTCTCTGAAATCATCAATGATCGCCGAAACAATCGATGTCACCTTAATTAAACTGGTTTTAGCAGGGAATGCGGTGGTCAGTTGTGAAGCAATATTCAGTGAGCAATACTCAATTGGCTTACGGTTGTAGCTTCGATGGCGAATGCCCGCAGGAACCCAAATCGCCAAATGGGGCGGAGCCAAAAAACGCGTATCTTCCGCTTCCATTTCTAAGATCCCACCAGAAATCAGTTGCACCTGCCCCCAAGCGTGGCTGTGCTCACGAGTTTCTGTATTGGAAAGAAACGCCTCAAAATTCATAAACACATCGGATGGGGGATGCTCGATTGATAATGAGGGATGTAGGTGTCGGGTGCGTTTTTTCAATCTTGTCTTCCTATCGCTCGCAATGTCTTTTTGGAGATAGTTGTAATTATAAAGACCTGCCACACTATAACCCAAGGAACAAATTGCGACGAGGCGCACATGATCTATCTTCTGCCATTTTTTACTGTGCTGATTTGGGGTGGCAACTCGATTGTCAACAAACTCGCCGCTTCAACGATTGAACCCAGTGCAATGAGCTTCTACCGTTGGTTTGTTGCTATGTTGATCCTCTCACCTTTCTGCCTGCCTAGCGCCATCCGACAATGGCCTACCGTTAAGCGCTATTTGAGCAAGCTCGCGTTTTTGGCTTTACTGGGCATGGTACTTAACCAATCCCTTGGCTACTACGCAGGGTTGACAACAACAGCGACCAATATGTCGCTGATTACTTCATTTGTACCTTTGATGAGCGTGTTCATTAGCTTACCTTTGCTCAATAAACCGATTTCAGCGCTCAGCGTCATCGGCGGCGTACTTTCTTTAAGCGGTCTTGCCTACATGCTAGGCGAAGGTAATCCACTGTTTTTCCTACACCAAAGTGTAACCGAAGGTGATGCTTTAATGGTTATGGCCGCGCTAGTGTATGCCCTGTACTGCGTACTTCTGAAGCGCTGGAAAATGCCTTTTAGCAACTGGACGTTGATCTACCTACAAGGCGTTTGCGCGGTATTTATGCTCACTCCACTCTGGCTAACCAGTGATCACTTATTGCCAACCGAAGGATCACTTCCTCTGATCGCCTATGCTGGGATCGCAGCCTCGCTGCTCGCACCGTGGATGTGGGTGAAAGCAATTGATGCAATTGGTGCAGACTCCACCGCCATGTTTATGAACCTGCTACCCGTGTTCTCTGTTTCATTGGCCGCCACATTATTGGGCGAAACGGTTCACCCTTATCATTTAATTGGTGGTCTGTTAGTCATCAGCGGCGTGGCACTCTCACAACTGAAAATTCATCGTCATAATGACGACAGTGTCGAAAAAGTGACACAGGTATAAAAGCCAACATTTCAGCGCGCAAAAAGGCGCTCAGCGCGCTATCTTTAAAGAACAAAGCACGTTGTAAAACACTATAAAAATAAAGATTGGCTAGGTTCCCCAAGCCCGAAGCAACCGATAGATAATCGGAAGTGAAGGCAAGCAGAGGTGAGCCTATGATTGAACTCAACAGTATCGAAGATATTTTTGATCACCAACAGTTCTCCCTACACGAACTCGTGTTGAACGAACTGGGGGTGTATGTTTTCGTCAAAAATCGTCGTGGCGAATATCTCTATGCCAATTCCCTCACTCATGCCTTATTTGAAACCAATGAGCAAACCTTATTGGGTAAAACCGATCACGATTTTTTTCGAGACGATCAACTCAGTGACATTTTGGCTTCAGATCAACATGTTTTTGAAACGCGTTCTTCTGTTACTCAAGAAGAGCGTGCGATCGCCAAATCCGATGGATTGGTTCGTGTTTATCGCGCGGTAAAACATCCCATATTGCAGCGAAATACTGGTGATGTCATTGGTTTAATTGGAGTTTCTACTGATATTACCGATATTGCGGAACTCCGTGAGCAACTTTATGAATTGGCGAATACCGACTCACTTACACAGTTGTCGAATCGCCGAAAATTGTGGAGCGATTTTCGCTCCGCCTTCTCTCGCGCAAAACATTCAAATCAACCTTTGAGTTGTATTTCAATTGATATCGATAACTTCAAGCTAATCAATGACCATTTTGGTCACGATAAAGGTGATGAAGTTTTATGCTTCCTTGCCAAACTCTTTTATCGCTTGGCTTCTGAACATGCGCTGTGTGGGCGAGTCGGGGGGGAAGAGTTCATTATTGTGCTCGAAAACACACCACTTGCAGACGCATTCAATTTAGCGGAAGCCATCCGTCACCACTTCTCTCAGCACGCTTTCTTTGAACAACAAGAGCATGTATACCTATGTGCTGGGGTATCAACCATGCGCATTAGCGATCACGATATTACTGATATTTATCGCCGCTCAGACCAAGCACTCTATCAAGCCAAACGCAGTGGCCGTAACCGCTGCTGCGCTTACAATCCATCGATTAGGTAACACACTCAGCCTAGTTCCATTCGCTACATTTTTCGTTTTTGTGAAAAATGATTAAAAACGAACAGTAAACGTAAGAAAACGCAAACCAAGATTTGAAATCAAGCCGCAAGACCGTAAACTGAGTCCAGTCTACGCAATAAGGATATTCCGGTGAAAGCAGTAAAGCGCCATCAAGAAATCATTGAATTGGTACAAGCCCAAGGGTTTGTCAGTACGGAAGAATTGGTTGAGCGATTTGATGTCAGCCCACAGACCATTCGCCGTGATCTCAACGAATTGGCTGATGCCAATAAGCTACGCCGCAACCATGGTGGCGCAACGATTGCAACAAGTTCAGAAAACTCTTCCTACCACACGCGACAAGTCTCTTACCAAGATGAAAAAGAGAAAGTAGCCGCCGCTTTAGTGCAACATATTCCCGATGGTGCCACGCTGTTTATTGATATCGGAACGACACCAGAAGCGATTGCGCGTGCTTTGATGACCAATCACCACCAACTACGAGTAGTGACCAACAACTTGAATGTCGCCACTTTGCTGATGAGCAAACCCGATTTCAATATCATTCTCGCCGGTGGCGAAGTGCGTAACAAAGATGGTGGTGTGACGGGTGAAGCGACACTGGATTTTATCTCCCAGTTCCGTTTGGATTTCGGCATTCTAGGCATCAGTGGTATCGACTATGACGGTTCACTGCTCGATTTCGATTATCATGAAGTGCGCGTAAAACGCGCCATTATCGAAAATAGCCGCAGTGTGTTTCTCGCTGTCGACCACAGTAAATTTGGCCGCAATGCGATGGTCAAACTCGGTACGCTTGCCGATGTCGATTTGATCATTACTGACCAGACACCGCCGAAAGAGATCGAAGCATTTGCGAAAGAGAATGAAGTGACTATTCAAGTTGTGTAACGGGTTAGGCGATAAACAGTGAACACGATTCAAAGGCGCTAAAGCGCCTTTTTTCATACACAAAATGCACAAATTATTGCCTGCATGTAAAAGATTTGTTGTTATTGGTTCTACACTTATTTGAGCAAAACGCTCAAAACGAAAAACCGAATTAAGGATAAGCCGATGAGCAGTGGCAAACGAGAGATCACATTACGTTTTCTGGCTGAGCCAGGGGATGTCAATTTTGGCGGTAAAGTGCACGGTGGCGCAGTAATGAAATGGATTGACCTTGCAGCCTACGCTTGTGCCGCCGCGTGGAGTGGTAAATATTGCATCACGGCTTACGCCGGTGGCATCCGCTTTGTAGCTCCCATTCATGTGGGCAACTTGGTCGAAGTGAATGCCAAAGTGATTTATACCGGCAAAACTTCCATGCACATTGCGATTGATGTGCAAGCCAGCGACCCCAAATGCCTAAAAAATCACCTCACGACTCACTGCATTGTGATCATGGTAGCGGTCGATGAAGCAGGCAAGCCATCACCTGTGCCAGAGTGGCTCCCGCAAACGAAGGAAGATCAGGAATTACGCGCTTCCGCGATCCGTTTAATGAATATGCGCACCGAAATCGGCGAAGAGATGGAAGCGCATGTGAAATATTTGAAGAACTGATCTTTCCTGTGCTCCCTCAAAATACCATTGATTGAATATGGCTGATGGCTTCTCTTGTGCAGAGCCATCGGTCCACATCGGACGTTAAGCATCAAACACACATTTGGGAACTCCGCATTCCTGCTAATGAGTTTTTCATTAATTGTGTGATGCACTTCATTCGACCTACATCGCTAATTTTTTATATTCGCACCCGCTCTTAAGGACAATCCCAATACCACAAAACTTGGGGTACTCAGGAAAAACCCATTCACCCATCATAGGGATACGATTATGAAAAATTTCAACTTTGCTGCCGCATTACTCCCCTTTTCCATAGCCTGTTTGAGCTATTCCACTTTCTCATTTGCCGAAATAAAAACCGTCACCTTGCTTCATACCAACGATATCGAAAGTGTGTATGAACCCGTTGATGCTTTCTGGAACCCAGATATCAGCCGTATCGGTGGTATTCCTTACCTCGCAACATTGATTAAAGAGACTCGATCTAATGAAGAGATCAGCTTCTTATTTGATGCGGGAGATATTTTTACTGGCTCACTCGCCAAAAAGACACAAGGAAAGCTCTCTTTTGATCTTTACAGCGCCATGGGTTATGACGCGATTACTCTCGGTAATCATGAGTTCGAATATGGTTGGGAAACACTCAAGCAGAACATGCCACGCGCCGCCTATCCAGTGCTGAATGCCAACATCAAATTTGAACAGAACAATGCGCCATTCTCACAACCATACACCATCATCGAACGTGATGGCGTGAAAGTGGGCGTCATTGGCGTGATGGGGATTGATGCCTTTTATAACACCATGTGGAAAGGAAACCGCAAAGGATTAACCATTGATGACCCAATCAAAACAACGCAATACTGGGTTGATAAGATCCGTGATGAGGTAGATCTGGTCGTAGTACTCACTCATCAAAATAAAACCGCACCGATGCAGACCGATAAAGAAGCCGATCCTGAAGTACAGCGTGGCTTTGACGAAGACTATGAGATGGCTGGTAAGCTAAAAGGTGTCGATGTCATTTTCGGTGGACACTCAGATCACGGCTTATGGAAACCTGTTGTTCACCCGAAAACCGGCACTGTGATTGGTTTAACCTTCGGTCAGGGAAAATATTTAGGCTATACCAAGTTTTCAGTTGATACCGACAAACAGACCGCAAAGCTGTTGGAAGGAAAACTGATCCCCGTTGAAGCCGATAAATTGGCCCGTGATAGCAAAACCAGCAATCTCATTAGCGAAGCAAGAGCTCGTTATCCAGAGCTTAAACAGACACTGGCGACCATTGATAGTACGGCTTATCGTCGCTATTACCGTGAGTCTAACGTAGGTAACTTAGTGGCAGATATGATGCGTAAGCAAGGGAATGCGGATATTGGCATGATTAGCTCAGGTAGCATTCGAGTTGATTTAAACCAAGGTCCTGTCACGATGGAAAATGTGATGGATCTGTTCCCTTTCACCGACAAACTTGCAGTGGTTGAGCTGAATGGGGTACAAGTCAAAGAACTACTGGAATACAGCTACACATTACCTTATGGTTTAGCTCAATTTTCCGGTATTGAAGCCACTTACAACAGCCAAAAACCGCAAGGTGAACGCCTGTTAACACTTAAGATTAATGACCAGCCCGTAAAGGCGGATCGTCTCTACAAGGTCGCGACCTACTCTTACGCTGCCAGTGGCGGCGATGGCTATCATGTATTTGCAAAAGGCGCCTTACTTTCTCAAGGCGAGTCGGTAACTCAAGTGCTCATCGACCAATTCAAGCAAGAGAAACAGGTTTCTGTTCCAGCGCTTGGTCGCCAAATTGATACCAGCGTAGCCAAATAAGGGATTAGAAGAAGAGTGAACTTTCGGCGGGAATATAACGGATGTAAGTCCTTCGGGTGTCCCAATTGTGGCGTCGCGGATCTCTCCTTGTATTCCCGATCGAATCGCTTAGGGTATGACGCTTGGTATTGCCCACTTTGTGGCGCTTACCCTCCCGTCCTGCTCAATGAGCCCATTCTGTGCTTAGCGGAGCAAATCCACGCTCAACATTTATCTTCACCATTACTGGATAGTTGTGGTTGCTCAGCTCCCCAGTGGAAAAGGCATGGCCTCACTCAAGCGGGTAGCCAAAGAATCAAGTGTAAACAATGCGGCAAAAGCATGACTTTGCTTAATGCTGCACACTGCTCACTCGTTCTTCAACCACTTCTGAATGCCTTACTTGAAGGCATATTGCCGAGTGAATTGCAGAACGATTGTGGCTTGAGTAACAAAGTCTTTGCCCAACGAATCGAGTTTCTCGCTGACGTTTTAAGAGCATTTAGCCGACAACAAGAGCAATATTGCCGCCCTTCAGCATTACAGATCCGCTCGCACATTCAATGTTCTCGCTCAGGTTCTCGCCATCAAGATACCCATTCACTTGCTGCTCATGTATGGAGCCTGTCCAGTTGCGACTCTACAACTGGCTATGCCTATTTCATCAGCGACAATGCACTCTTTGATGCTGCTGAGCTGCCAACTTCATTAGCTGAAAAAGCGCGCTATCAAATGCCCAACCAAGAAGCAGCAAGCACTGATGAGTTTGATGTTTTCGTGAGTGCAGAAAAAACCTATGCCAAAATTCTTGCGCGTAGCCAATTTGATCAACTCGGTTATAGCTCACCACTCCATCAACACTTAAAAGAAGGATTGCTGTTTCGCCCAGTATATGCAGCTCACGCTCATATGCAGAATTTACGCCTATGGTTTGGTGAACAACCACCAAAAACACTGATTTTGGAGCATGAGAGCTTCCTACGTGGCGCCGCCATTACTGCGTTCTCCGATGCAGTAAAAGCCGCCAAAACGACACTCTTGTATTGCCATTTAGCCGAAGTTCACCACTTTGATACCAACAAAACCAAAAGCATGAGTTGGTGGGATGAGAAATGGATGCAGTTCAATCAAACCAATGAATGGGGTGATTGGCAAATAGGGCTTGGACTACTCACCCCACACTCGAATGTTAGTCAAGAGGAGTTAAAAAACGTAATGCCAGCACATCCCAATTGGAATCATGTGTTGTGGCAAGGTTACCAGCAATGGCTTCCTCCGACTTACTGTGCGCGACTGAGCCTAAAGCGGATCCATCAATGGCAAGAGATCTATCGATTCTTGTTTAACTATCTTCGACCTAAAACACCAAGGCTAGAACCACAGCAATCGGGGCATTTAAACGAGATAGCCAGTTTGATTAATTCGATAAATGATTCCTTTCTCAATTCCAATCAGGGGATGCGGTAAGTCGGTGTCATTGAACTGTCATGCTTTATTGCTTTAATGCATCGTCATGTTCCGAACACCCAACACACTGATTGCATATTATGCCGCTAACCCTCGAAAAAATTACCCTGACCGAAACGACCTTAACCAACCCTAAGTCGGTTGAATATCAGTGGGTAAGAACACTTTACGTCCAAGGTTATCAGCCAGAGGCAATCAATCACTACATCCAAGCCTGCTTTGGTGGAGATGAGACCTTTGCCGACCTTTTCCGCCGTGTCGCCATGCATGAAGAGAGTCTGTACTTATTGCTGCAATACTTAAATTGCGCCCCTTCTAGCCGCGAATTCTAAGTTTTCTGCATTTCTTCGCACGATTACCACCCAATACACGATCTAACTCGCATACTCCATTTGTTTCATTGTTGAGAAACAGAGTTGTGATTATACTGGCACCCGTTTTCGCACAACGGGCTTTCGTCAGTTTTGTCATAAAAAAACCCGAGCTAAGCTCAGGTTTTGGTTACAAAAACTGTTAGTCGTGAACTAGTAAGGAATTGAGCTAACAGCCAGCTATGCGTAACGCCAGAATTGAAGCTTCTTAACTTGTCGGCGGCCAAACCAATTAATGTTAAGAAGAGACAAAATGGGCGACTTTACGTCGCCCTTATCGTTATTATCCTTTCACACCGCCAGCGGTAAGTCCTCCGACAAGCCAACGCTGTGCAAGTAAAAATACGATCGTGATTGGGAGTGCTGAAAGCACCGCAGCGGCCGCAAAATCACCCCACAGATAGTTCTGAGGGTAAAGATACTGCTGCATACCAACCGCAAGCGTGTATGAGTTTACATCAGAAAGTAGCAGTGACGCCACCGGAACTTCGCCCACCACACCAATAAATGACAGAATGAATACTACTGCAAGAATTGGTACAGATAGTGGTAATAGCACCAATCTGAAGGCTTGCCATGGCGTCGCGCCATCCAGCGCAGCCGCCTCTTCCAATGAACGGTCAATCGTTTCAAAGTAACCTTTGATAGTCCAAACGTGCAGCGCAATCCCACCTAGGTAAGAGAAAATCAACCCACCATGCGTGTTTAAGCCTAAGAAGGGAATGTACTGCCCAAGCTTATCAAACAGGGCATACAATGCGACCAAGGCCAGTACCGCGGGGAACATTTGAAAAATCATCATCGCTTTTAAGATGGTTTCTTTGCCTTTAAAACGCATACGAGCAAAAGCGTAAGCCGACGTCGTCGACAGTGCCACAATCAATACTGAAGTAATACCCGCCACTTTTACTGAGTTCCACAACCAAGTCATGACTGGGAACGGAGGTGGGGTCACCGAGCCATCGGCATTTTGCACTGCAATACCCAATGCTAGCTTCCAGTGCTCCAATGAAGGACGATCCGGAATCAAGCTGCCAGTTGCGAAGTTACCTTCACGAAACGAGATCGCGACAATCATCAGTAGTGGGAAAATAATCAACGCTAAGAACACCCAGAGTGCCGCGTGGGTTGCCCACACGCGATACTTCAGTGATTTACCTTGTACCATCGCCATATGAATGCTCCTTATTGTTGGCTCAGCTTAGTAAAGCGCAGGTTGAGCAGCGCTAACGCGCCCACCAGCAAGAAGATCAGCGTCGCAATCGCACTCGCTAAACCAAAGTCTTGACCACCCGTACCTTCAAACGCGATGCGGTAGGTATAACTCACCAAAAGATCGGTATAACCCGCAGGTTCAGAAGTGCCGATACGGTTTGGCCCACCTTGAGTCAACAGCTGAATCATCACGAAGTTGTTGAAGTTAAAGGCAAAGCTGGCAATCAGTAACGGCGTCAGCGGTTTGATCATCATCGGCAGGGTGATTTTGGTGAAGTTGTTAACAAAGTTCGCACCATCAATCGCCGATGCTTCGTACAGATCATCAGGAATCGCTTTCAGCAAGCCCATACACAAAATCATCATGTAAGGGAAACCCAGCCACGTGTTGACGATGAGCACCATGGTTTTCGCCAACAGTGGATCAGAGAACCAAGCAGGGCTGAGGCCAAACAAGCCATTCAGTACCATGTTGATTTCACCGAAGCTCTGGTTGAACAGACCACGGAAAATCAAAATCGAGATAAAGGCAGGCACCGCGTAAGGTAAGATCAGCAGCACGCGATAAACTGCACGCCCTTTCAGCGCTTCCCACTGCACCACACTTGCCAAAACAAGACCAATAATGAGGGTGAAAATCACCGTCAGAACCGAGAAAATCACCGTCCAGATAAAGATGTTGATAAACGGCTCTTTGATGCCTTCATCTTTCCAAACCCGCTCAAAGTTGTGGGTACCAATTGACACCACAAATCCCGGAGAAATTCGCTCGCCAATGAACTCACCACTTTCATTGATGGGCTGATAAAAACCGATCTCCATATTAGGGCGCAGCAATTGGCCAGATTGATTATTGGTGAGTGTTTCGCCATCAGCTTGCAAGGTATAGAGCGGCTTTACTGCGGCAAATTTGCGCAGACCACTCATGCGGATGTCTTCACCATCAGGGAAATGCAGGTCAATACCACTCAACGCTGTTCGATAACCGATGATGGTTTTAATCGGCTCAACCTCCCCTTCAATGCCACCAATCACTTCAAGGTTAAGATCCGTGGGTACATTGCCGCTGAGAGAGAAAGGTGGGGTAGCTAAACGCTCTGCACCATTTTCAATCACCAAACGGTAGCCTTGCTCAGTGTTATAAAGTTGGAAGGCGTAGCTCTCACCACTTTGGAAGGTTTGATCCATCAACACCGATTGTGTGCGCTCAAGAGTGAGCTGGTTTTTCGCGCTGTAGTTTGTGAAAGCAAGGCCAACGGTGTAAGCAAGAGGGAACAGAATAAACAGGATCATCCCTGCAATGCCGGGATAAATATAACGATGCGCGTACGTTTTACGGCTACCGAAAACATACAGCGCCAAAGTGGTCAGGATCAGCGTTAACAATGCAAACGCTACCTCACCACGAGAATACATAAGAATGGTTGCGTAGCCATTCACGATACCTACCGCGCCAAGTACTGCCCATTTGAGAAAAGCACGTTTGTCGGCTGGACGTACCGCAGTTGGATCGGACATAGCCTGTGTACCTTGAACTGACTGCATAAATAACCTGCTAGCGTGTTGTTACCAAGAAATGCGGAGGGGGAAAAGCCCCCCTCCAAGGTGTGACGATGGGTTATTTCGTCATCTGTTTTTCAGCATCCGCTAGCGCGGCATCAACAGTCTGGCGACCATCGACGATATTGATGATGGCGTTTTTCGCTGAGCTCCAGAACGCATTCATCTGTGGAATATTTGGCATGATTTCGCCGTTCATCGCGTTATCCATCGTGGCCGCGATGCGTGCATCCGAATCCAGTTCACGTTGGAAAGAGTTCAACGCAACCGCACCCAGTGGCTTGTCATTGTTCACCATGCGCAGACCATCGTTGGTCAGCAGATAGTTTTCGATGAATTCCACCGCCAGATCTTTGTTTGGAGAAGCCGTGCTGATACCAGCAGTCAGAACGCCAACGAAAGGTTTTGACGCTTGGCCGTTAAACTTAGGCAGTGTGGTCACACCGTAGTTGATGCCAGATTTCTCGATGTTGCCCCATGACCATGGGCCATTGATGGTCATCGCCGTGTTGCCTTGGTTGAAAGCAGATTCAGACACTGAGTAGTCCATATCTGGAGAGATCACGCCTTTATCCACTAGGCCTTTCACGAAGTTCATCGCTTCTTTTACGCCTTTGTTGTTGATGCCGGCATCTTTCACATCATAGCCATCAACACCATATTTGAATGCATAACCGCCATCAGCCGCCATGAGAGGCCATGTGAAGTAAGGTTCTTTCAGGTTCCACATGATGGCGGATTTGCCTTCTTTCTTCAGTTTGGCATCCAGCTCAGCCACTTCTTCCCAGCTTTTTGGTGGGTTAGGTACTAAATCTTTGTTGTAAATCAGCGATAGAGATTCCACCGCAATTGGGTAACCAATCAGCTTGCCGTTGTATTTCACTGCATCCCAAGCGAAATCGACAATACCTTCTTGAACCTTGGCTGAAGGCTTAATATCCACCAGCAAACCGGCTTCAGCATAACCACCAAAACGGTCATGAGCCCAGAACACGATATCAGGACCATCACCCGTTGCCGCGGTTTGCGGGAACTTGTCTTGCAGCGCATCAGGGTGAGCCACCGTTACTTTGATCCCGGTGTCCGCTTCAAACTTTTTACCAACTTCCGCCAGACCGTTGTAGCCTTTATCACCATTGATCCAAATGGTGAGTTGTCCTTCTTCAATAGCAGCATGGGCACCAAACGAACCAAGAGCCACCAGAGTGCTCAGCGCGACTGTGCTTAGGGCATTTTTCATGTTCATATCCTTTTATTTTTGTGTTGTAGGGCTCACCAGGAGGTTTTGCCGTATTTCGCCATTTATGATCAGAAAAAAACGCGCTCGACTCATCCTCCTAATCCCTACGCCCTCGATATTATGGCGTATTTTCGTGATCTCCATCGGTTGATGTGAGCGAGCCAAATCACAAAAAGCAGGTTTGATGTGATCCTACTCAACTTATCCGCCCTCAATAATTTGAACTGGATCTAACTACGCCTTAATGCCCCTCCTCCACCTCCTCCTCACCTACTCCCCCTACAAAAAAACGGATGAGGAGGATGCATCACTTGCTCCTTTCACAGAAACTAGCCTCATCCCAAAGAGGATGGTAAGAGCCTTTCCAGACCATGGTTTGTGGCTGGTTCCACCGCCAAGTAAGTTGTCGATATAAAGTCATGTTTGTGGTGTAAGCATTACGGGAGAGACATGATTTGGTGTAGGGGGAAACAACTTACTTTTCGCGGCAGACGGGTGAATGGCTTCATAGCCGGAGCATTCACCCTTTCTTTTCTTACTCAATAAGGCGGCGCAGCCAATGAAACCACATGATGTGGTTCACCTTATCCAATTCCTACTGTTATTGCGTGCACAACAATTCATATAATGAGCCGCGATAATGATTAAAAATCTTGATCGAGGACGAGCTAGATGGCGAGTGTCACGTTAAAAAATGTATGTAAAGCTTATGGCGATGTGCTGATTTCCAAGAACGTCGACCTAGAGATTCAAGAAGGCGAATTCGTGGTATTTGTCGGTCCTTCTGGTTGTGGCAAATCGACTCTGCTGCGCTGTATCGCAGGTTTGGAAGACATTACGTCTGGCGATCTGTACATCGGTGAGCAGCGCATGAATGATGTGGAACCTTCCAAACGCGGGGTTGGTATGGTTTTCCAGTCTTACGCACTTTACCCGCACCTCAATTTGTACGACAACATGTCGTTTGGCCTTAAGCTCTCCAAAGCCGATAAAAGCGAGATCAAAAAACGCGTTGACCATGCGGCGGAAATTCTGCAACTGAGCCACCTGCTCGATCGTCAACCCAAAGCGCTGTCTGGCGGTCAACGCCAGCGTGTTGCCATTGGCCGTACTCTGGTTTCACAGCCCAACGTATTCCTGCTGGATGAACCGCTATCCAACCTTGATGCTGCGCTGCGCGTACAAATGCGCTCAGAAATCACCAAACTGCAACGTAAACTGGGCTGCACCATGATTTACGTTACCCATGACCAAGTGGAAGCCATGACCATGGCGGACAAAATTGTGGTGTTGGATGCGGGCTTTGTCTCGCAAGTTGGCAAGCCGCTGGAGCTGTACCACTACCCACAAAACCGCTTTGTTGCAGGGTTTATTGGCTCACCTAAGATGAACTTTATGAGCGTTTTCATTGAAGCGGTTGAGAACGATCGCGTACAAGTTCAGCTTTCCAATGGCACCACATTCTGGATCCCTGTTGACGGTACCACCGTGACGCGTGGCGAACGTATGTCACTCGGCATTCGCCCTGAACATTTGGTTGAAGCAGAGCATGGCGATGCCAAAATTGAAGGCAAAGTGATGATCGTTGAGAAGCTGGGGAACGAAACCCAAGTCTATATGAACCTGAAGGGTTCAGATTCTGACGTGATCTACCGCCAGCCAGACACACTCGATGTCGAAACCGGCGATACGCTCACCATTGGCATTCCAGCGCATCGCTGCCATCTATTCCACAGTGATGGCCGTGCTTGCCGCCGTCTGCACAAAGAAAAAGGCGTTGAGCTTCCCGCATAACCACTTCACCTTTGCTTGCAACTTAAGCCCTCTCACAGTGAGAGGGCTTTTTTATTTTGTCTGCCTCAAGTTTGCCAAATTCGCTCAACCTTCTAATTTTGCAATAAATTGATGTTATACCTCTTGTGAATAAACCCTCTCTTCCTCTATGGTCTAAACGTTGAGAGCCTCAAACATCGTTAGGTAATTACATGAATAGTCAGTTAACGCTCAGAGCATTAGAACGAGGCGACTTACGCTTCATCCATAATCTCAATAACAACCGCAACATCATGTCGTATTGGTTTGAAGAGCCCTACGAGTCCTTTGATGAACTTGAAGAGCTCTACAACAAACACATTCACGACAACGCTGAACGGCGCTTTGTGGTCGAGGATGGCAATAAAAACCTGATTGGCTTAGTGGAGCTGATTGAAATCAACTACATTCACCGCAGCGCTGAATTTCAGATCATCATTGCACCCGAGTATCAAGGCAAAGGTTTTGCTCGCACGTTAATCAATCGTGCGCTGGATTACTCCTTTACTATCCTCAATCTGCACAAAATCTATTTGCATGTCGCGGTAGAAAACCCCAAAGCGGTACATCTGTATGAAGAGTGCGGATTTGTTGAAGAAGGCCACTTGGTCGAAGAGTTTTTCATCAACGGTCGTTACCAAGATGTTAAGAGAATGTATATACTACAAAATAAGTACTTAAATAAAAGCGAGTAAAAACATGGTTAGCTGCAGTCAATACGATTACATTGAACTGGCCTGTTTGTTCCATCTGCCAGTCAAATTAATAATGAAAAATGGTGAGGTGTACTACGGTGTCGCATCCGATACCCAGCGTAATAGCCAAAAGCAGGAATGCATTGAACTTCGTGGTGAAGAAGAGACGTGGTTGCTCGAAACTGGGCAGTTAAGTTCAATGGAAGCCTTAAGTGAACAGCCCCATTTCTCTGTTATTCATTTCAAATAACCCACGTTGAACGACACAAGGTAGCACGGCTGTGACGAGCTGCCTTGTGTTTTATCGGATGACTTGGTGTTGCCGCTTCAAGCCGTTTGTGGATGGATTAATTGGCAATATCCAGTTTATTACCACTCACCCCATTGGTACGAAACCAACCCGCGATACTCACACGGTCTGCATGTGCTTCCAGTACCTCATGCGGAAAACGCTCAGAAAGAAATACCACCAAACGCCCCGCCACTGGAGCTAACGTGTCAATCCAGTTGTCCTGCAAATCGTAGATTTTCAGCTCACCGCCATCGGCCGGAGTCCACTGTTCATTGAGGTAAAACACTGTGGTCAATTTGCGGTTTTCGTTGCCTCGGAAAGAATCGAGATGCTTAAGATAGAAGTCACCCGCCTCATATTTCGCGAAGTGTGCTTCGTACTCAAAAAGCCCCAAAAAGAAATGGCGATTCACTTCACGTCGGATCTGCTCCATCCGTTCTAAATAGTCTTGGATAGGTTGCCCCATCGAAAGATCTAACCACTGGATTTTGTCACTGCGAATATCCGTTGCGCGTTGTATCTCCTCGTTTCTTCCAATGCGCGCCCGTTTCCAATGTTCAGGAACACACTCTCGTAGTGCTTGCACTTCTTGTGGGTTCAAAAAATCGTCCCACACATACCAACCTCGGTCTGCAATTGCATCCATAAATGCGTCTAACGCCATGATTCTCACTACATGAACAATAAGATGCGCGTTATATCTGGCTTAATCATACTCAGCAATTCAAGTTATTAATCTCCAAGATCAATATTCCTGATGGATAGACTCCACTCCTAATTGGGAACTTCTTTGCTGCCTGATAATCCAACAAGCATCTTGCTGAATAAAGGAAAGAACATGATTGTCACAACCACGCCAAACGTTGAAGGTAAACGCATTGTCCGTTACTGCGGAGTGATTGCGGGCGAAGCCATCCTCGGGGCCAACATTTTTAAAGATCTATTTGCAGGGATCCGCGATATTGTGGGGGGCCGCTCTGGGACGTATGAACGTGAATTAGAAAAAGCTCGCGCGATGGCGCTAGAGGAATTGCAACAACAGGCTGCAGCACTCGGGGCAAACGCGGTAGTCGGTGTCGATTTAGATTACGAAACCTTTGGCAAAACGAATGGAATGTTGATGGTATCGATTAGCGGCACAGCCATCGTTGTAGAGTAACTCGCTATCTCTCAACCACCATTTTACCCGAAAGAAAAGCAAACAAGGTCGCATTGTTCGACCTTGTTCAATTAGGATTCTCCGGCTTCACATGGAAAGCTGAAATTGGGTAAATCTGCTTAGGAATTGACTTCTTCAATGCCTATATTGTTTTTTGCCCAAATGAGTGCCTGCAAGCGATTTTTGGCATTAATTTTCTTAAATACATTATGCAAATGTGTTTTTACCGTATTTTCACTGACAAACAGTTTATCGGCAATTTCAATATTCGATGACCCACTACCGAGCAACTTAATAATCTGCTGCTCTCTTTTTGTTAGTTTTGCATACATTTGAGAGGTAACGACTGAGTTACCAGACCGATAATGAAGAATATATTCTTGCGCTAACTTGCGAGCAAGCCACATCTCATCTTGTAAGATTTTACTCATACCTTTGATAAGGGTATCAATATCATCGTCAATATAAAAAACACCTGAAAGATTATTCCATTTAAAGAGCAGCTTATGCTCTATATCTTGCGGGCAATTGATAATTACTTCTTTCGCATCAGGACAGCATATGTGCTTAAATGAACTGTAATCGGTCAAAGCATCATCCGAGATTCGAGAGTAATCAATCATCAACATCTCTATATTTCGGCTTTCAGGTTTATTTTCTTCAAGCCACAGTTCAGAAAATGGCGTGATTTCTAGCGCAACAGGCAGTTTTGCCTCTAGCGCTTCCTTCAACAATCTGGACTGCATACAAACATCAGAAAGCATTCTAACGTTTAGTTTATTTCCTTCTTTCATTTCACCCCTCCTAACAAATCAAGGCTAGCATGATTAAAACTAACGTTAAGAAAAGCGAAGTCAATGTTCAGAAATTAAGACAAATGTTGAAGCCGTCAGAAATGGAGATTTATTCGGTATAATTCAGTCGGTTAAGAACCTTTCTCAATATTAAGAATATCAATAGCAAATTTATATATTTTTTTGACATATAAATTACGTTGCTTAAAAAAAACCACAAAATAAGCAACAAAACCCTTATGCATCATAAATCAACAAGATAAATAAGTTGTTGCTAATTTTCTTCAAGCTTGCTGAAAGTTTTATGTAATTAATCGCTCGTTACATATTATATGGAACACTATTAAATATAAATTATGATTCTCGTTCAAAAATTAATTTTGCATGAGAGTGCCCACTCATGGACAAGTGAGCACTCGAATTTATTGCAATCACTTCACTTTAACTGTGGCAGGCATTTGATATTTACCGCTCTGAATATCAGCATCTGGCCCATACAAACGCAGGACGTTGTAGAACGGCTTGTTCGGGATAGGAAGGAAATTACTATCGTTTTCTCTACCTTTCGTATCAGAACTCATGTAAATCGTGTAATAACCATCGGCATCAGGTTTTAGCGTACGGTCACCACGACTATGGCGATTCATGGCATTTTTTTCCATCAAGCGCGTATCATTGGCATACATCGTCACAGACCAAAATTCACTGGTGTTAGGGGCTTTAAAACGCATCACATAATCATGCTTAGAGCCATCGAGGATATCTCCGTCAGAATCCGCAACCGCTTGGCGGTAGCTCGCTTCGACAGGTGGTAATCCCCACGGACCAATCAATGTGCCTTCGGCAAACTCATCACGAGCACCAGTACCTAAGCTTTCACGCGTACCCAACAGTTTGCGTGAATCGACAATTTTGGGCGCTAATTGAAGCATATGCTCCATTCCTGCTTTTTCACCTATTTTAGCGAGTTCAAGCTGCTTCTCAGTGAAATCATATTTACAGGCTTCAATACCAATGGGTTTGTATTGCTCGACCCACATTTTATCGGCGTCAGCCATGCTGCCGTCGCACAGCATAAAGTTAACTCGTTCAAGCCATGAAGTATTGTTCACATCCGGAAATTTACGCTCAACCGGCTTCCTTTGGTAGCTTGAGTACGTGAGCCAATCATTGCATTGGTGTAGTGCCCCATGTCCATGGTATGCAGAATCCAGTATCGTCCTTCATCCATATCAGGAACACTGACGATGACTGGTTCGGCCGCCACATCAAGCCAGCCCATGACATGTAAAGTGTCGTTGTTGATCGTTACGTGATCAGTATAAGTATCATCAGCAATGTGACGGATATTCTGAAAACGGTTTAGTGGGTAGTCTTTTTCTACCACAGTACGGTAGAAGAACTTGTAGGCTTATTGATGCAATCGCTCGGTATTCACTCAAATTAAAACGTGAAACTGGGTTTTCAACATATTTAATCTCATCGGTAATCACCCACTGAAGCTGTGCTTGACTCGACCAATAAGAATTAAGTAGGTTACATACGTGAAATCGATGTTTTTATAAGACGCCAATCGCAGCTCAATTCGTGTCTGCCATGATCTTAGCTGCGCATGCGCTCTATGTTCTGTAAAGTACCTTAACAACGTGCCAACCAAATTTGGTTTTGACCAGTTGAGGCGTTAACACTTCACCTTGGAAGCAGGCTTTATCAAAGGCTGGAACCATTTGGCCTTGGCGAAATTCACCTAAGTCACCGCCTTTTTTACCAGACGGACAAGTCGAGTATTTTTTGGCTAAAACGTGAAACTTCGCCCCTTTCTTTAGCTGAGCCAGAATATCGTCTGCTTGTTCTTTGTGTTTGACCAGAATGTGCAAAGCTGCCGCGGTACGAGCCATGTTTTCCCCCTGTTTTATCGAGCCGCGTAGTGTACTCGATCAGCAATAAATGTAAACGCATGCCTAAGATCAAAGTGGATCTATCGAATATTGGTTAAATTCAGGCCATTCCGTTGCTGATACGGTATTTTAGGTTAGTATAAGTATTAGTCCGACCAGATAAAGAATGAACTATGGCTAAAGTCGTCAGTAAAGCGAATCAATCACAAGGAATGTTGATGTTCACACTCAGTGCCCAGCAGCAGCTTTTCGCTATCGGCACACTTAAAGTCAGGGAAATTGTCACCTATCAGCCAATGACACAGATCCCCTATTCACATCACCATGTGATAGGAACTGTCACAATACGTAATTTGACAGTGCCCGTGATCGACATGGCGGCGGCGATTGGTTTTCGTCCTATTCAGCCTAGCGAGTATCAGAAATGCTATCTGATCGTCACCGATTGTTTGCGTACTGTGGTGGCTTTCATGGTCAGAAGTATCGAAAAGATCATTGAATGTGATTGGAAGCATATTGAGTCTTCTCCCTCGACCGCAGGACATGATGTCTTCGTTACAGGGATCACTCGTTATCAAGACAAAATTGTACAACTGCTCGATGTGGAATTGCTGCTTTCGAAGATTTATCCGCAGTACGAATCGTCAAAAGTACCTATGCTGACCGATATTGAGCGCGAACGCTTAAAACCATTACAGATTTTGTTAGTGGATGACTCTTCGATCGCTCGTAAGCAGCTTTCGGATGCTCTAGACAGCATTAATATTCCCTATCACATCTGTATAAATGGTAATGATGCTCTTGTCTTGATGCGAGAAATGGCTCGTAAACAGCAAGCCATCGATATTCTTGTCAGTGATATTGAAATGCCTGGGCTAGATGGGTATGAACTCGCTTTTGAAGTACAAAATGACCCGCAGTTAAACCACGCTTACTGCATTTTGCATACCTCACTGTCGAGTGAAATCTGTGTTGATCGCGCACATCAAGTTGGTGCACACGAAGCGTTAGAAAAGTTCAACGCAACAGAGCTAGTTGAAGCCATGCTACGTGGCGCTAAAATGCTTGAAGGTCAACGTTTGCAGCACCACTAAAAGTAATTATCGAGAGACAATCGGCAGCCTTAGCGCTGCCGATTGTCGTTGAATAGCTCAGGAATAAGCCATAGCTGTTCATAATGACCTAACCACTGCTGTAACTGATTGGTTAGGGTATCTTGCTCTTCTTCGGAAAAATGCCTCAGTACACGCTCATGTAAAGCAACAAATTCTGGTAATAGTGACTCAGTGCAATTTAGCCCTTTCTCAGTGAATGTGACTTCAACACTACGCCGGTCATATTTGCTCATACTCCGAGTTACCAATCCTTTTGTCTCCAATTTGCTCAAGCGATGAGTCATCGCACCAGAACTGAGCAGCGTAATAATCTGCAAATCGCTGGGTGTTAAGCAATAAGGTGAACCTGCTCGGCGCAATACCATAAGTACCTCAAACTCACCTTGGGTTAACCCTATCTGCTGGTAAAACTCTGCCATTGCCAGTTCTATGCGTTTAGTGATGCGCAGTAAGCGATCAATGATCGACATTGGCAACGTATTTAACTCTGGCTTTTGGCTGCCCCACTCCCTCACCATTCTTTCTACTGAGTCCATATCAATGCTCCCTTTCAATACTCAGCACACAGGCTCAATATTCACTTAACTTTATGATAGTCAAGTAATTACCTATTTGGCTTATCAAAGTCGATATTTCTTGAGGCATACCTATTTTTCTTACCTATGGAAACAAACAATTTTGCAGCGTTTCCATTCCAAATCCGCTAATCTTAAGGTTATGAAAATATCTAGTGTATTTGAATGAACTGATGACAACTGAAGATTTCAAGAAATCCACGGCTAACTTAAAAAAAGCCGTTCCACTGATGATGAAACATCATGTAGCCGCCACACCAGTGAATTATGCACTCTGGTATACCTACGTTGATCACGCAATTCCGCAACTCAATGCGGAAATGGATACGGTACTAGAAAATTTTGGCCTTTGTCCCCCAGCCTCTGGGGAGCATTTATATCAACAGTTCATTGCCAGCAAAGCAGAAACGAATATCAACCAATTACGTGCAAATGTTGAAGTACTATTGGGTGAAATCGGCAGCTCTATGAGTGATACCCTGAGTGATACAAGCTCCTTTGCTAATGTGATTGATAAAAGTTTTAAAGATTTAGAGCGAGTCGAACAGGACAACCTCTCGATTGAAGAGGTGATGACAGTGATCCGTCGTTTGGTCAATGACTCGAAAGACATTCGCCACTCGACCAACTTTCTTAATAACCAATTGAACGCTGCGACGCTTGAGATATCTCGCCTAAAAGAGCAACTGGCCAAGGTACAGAAAGATGCGCTGTTTGACAGCCTTTCAGGCCTCTATAACCGCCGCGCATTTGATGACGATATGTTTACGTTGAGTCATGCTGGCAACCCCGTTAGCTTGATTATGCTCGATATTGATCATTTTAAAGCTCTTAATGATACTTACGGCCATCTGTTTGGTGACCAGATCATCCGCGCTATTGCTAAACGCCTACAAAGCCTATGTCGTGATGGTGTGACGGCCTACCGCTACGGAGGAGAAGAATTCGCTATCATTGCCCCGAATAAATCACTCCGTATCGCTAGACAGTTTGCCGAGTCCGTCCGACGCTCAATTGAAAAACTGAATGTAAAAGACAGACGCAGTGGACAATCAGTGGGTAGCATTACCGCATCATTTGGTGTGGTAGAAAATATCCAAGGTGAATCCTTAGAAGCCATGATTGGTCGTGCTGATGGATTATTGTATGAGGCGAAAAATCTCGGACGTAATCGTGTAATGCCGATTTAATACTGAACAACTGCAGCACATGTCATCGGCATAAACTAAAACATGGTTTCTCACAGGTACGTATCAATCGCAAAAAGCCAAAAACACCACAGGTATTTTTGGCTTTTTTGTATTTGGCTGATGAGTTAATGTGAGAAGCAATTGCCCAAGAAATATTCTTCTCCATTACGTGAGGTATATTCTTTCTCTTCCGTCAAGGCTTGTGGGCGACCTTGCCCATCCCCTTTAATTAGGCTTACCCAATGGCGAATCGTAGTACAAGGCTGCATTTGCTCATTGGTATGGTTCAGTACGGTGCAGGTTTCTAGTTGAATATCGGCAATTTCGCGCAATTCAATACACCCAGTACCGCGTTGACAACCTAGTGTCATTTCAACATGGCTACCTTGTCCATCTCGAAATAAAAGATGGCTTGGGTTCTCTTTGCTGCCATTAAACGCCACAAATTGTTTAGGGTATTTCAACCCACTGTGACGTCCATCTTGGAAGTAAGCCAACAGATGGTTGTAATCAATCACGTAAGCCGTAACGTCTTGATGAGTGCCATTTTCCAAAGGGAAAAGACGATCCAACAGTTGCTTGGCTTTCGTTTGCTTTTCACGTTGCTGATTGGCCGCGACTGTTTCAACGGCGAAGACAGCTTCTGCGATAAAGGGTTTATTTTGGTGTTGGATTTCTGTTTTATCAAACGTCAGCATATTCATCGTCGTTCCCTCGTCCAGATCAAATTATTGTATTCCACAAAGACACTGGCGTTTTTTTCACCGGATTTGTGACTTCGCTTACTTGGTAGACTAGCGGATTGTTGACTACAATTTCACAACAAAAATTTTACAATGTGAATTTTACAAAATGAGTGTGTCTAAAAGTTTAGTTCGCCAATCCCATTTTTTGGGAACAAAAGTCAGAAACCTTCGGAAAAGGAATCACTTAACGATGGAGGATCTTTCAGCTCGCTGCATTCGTGTAAGCCCAGAATACGCGCCCTCTGTTTCTTATCTTTCTATGATTGAACGCGGTAAACGCGTACCGAGTGTAGAGATGTTAGAAGTGATCGCTGAAGTTTTTCAGAAAGATCCTATTTGGTTTTTGGATGATGAACCTGAGCAGGTGGATATCACGCCAGAGAAAGGTAACCGAGGCGGCATCAGCGGTATGGCTCTCGAACCGAGCTTCCTCTTTTCTAACGATATTCTACAGATCGCGATTCCTGAGATGCTCTCGCAAACAGGGATCACTGGTCGTCAGTTTGCTCATCTTTTGATCCGAGCCCACCAAGAAAGCTTACAAAACCACTTCCCAGATCTCGAGCGTGCCGCAGAAGAAGTTGGGTTGAAACGTCTCAACTTGTCGGTCACCGATTTAATGGATATTGCAAAGAGCCTTGGGTTGGACATTCGCTGGGTAAAACGCACTCCGCATGATGTCACCGATGAACTCGGCATGAGTGCCAAACAGTTAGTGACCTCTTTTTTTGAACCACCAGGTCGTATTTATCTCAACGAAATTTTGCGCGACTACCCCACACGGCTGAAATACGATCTTGCGGTCTACATTGGCCACAATGTGCTGCACAACAAAGACGGCCTGAAGAGCGTGTTATCTATTGGTCACACTCAAGGCTGGGATGAAATGGTGGATACTTCGCCTTCTTCTGAACTGAACTCACAAGACATTCTGCAAGCGTGGCGAGACTTTGAATCGAGCTTTTTTGCTGGCGCGTTACTGTGCCCGAAAGTCCCGTTTCGACAATTATTGGATCGCAATGGGTATGAGATCAGTGTGCATCAAAAAGCCGGCGTTTCACCTTCCGTTGCGATGCGCCGTATGACCGTGGTATCACCCTATCCGCACTGGCACTATTTTGATGCTTATGGCGAAGGAAAACTTAAAGCTGTCTATCGTGGTAACGGTATTCCACTTCCTTGGGGAAATATGCGTAAAGTGAATGACCCTTGCCAGCATTGGGCTGTTTTTCGGCGTCTTTCACAACCTCAAAATGGTAGCTCGGCACAGATATCCATTTTAACCGTGGGTGACGAGCCTCGCATTTACTGCTGCGAATCACTCAACGTTGTTGACCCTGCTGGCAACAACCGTGTCTTGTGTGCGGGCATCGACCTTAATCCTGCGATTAATGCTCAAGGGGGGGACGCCCTCGCTATTGCTCAAGAGCTCAAAATGAGTTGTGTGCAGAGAGGAGGAACCACTGCAATTCCGGCTCCCATCAAACGCGATTTACGCACAATAGCCAAAATCCTCAATATCAACTGGGTTGAACGGGGTATCGAGAATGAAGCGAGATTGATTTGCTCACGCGGCGCAGCTTGCCCACGAAAGCCAAGATGCTATGGGGAATGTGGCGAATAAAAAAAGGCCAACCACAAGAAGTGTGATTGGCCGTCTATAAGTGTGAACAATGGTGTTCACTAACAACGTCAGTTGGCTAGGTGACCCTCGGCTTAGAAGGGTCAATATAAGTAATGCAGATTTCGTGCCAACTTTTAGAATGGTTTTTTACATCAAAACGTATAAATAACGAACAGTTTCATTGCATCAGGGCTCATAACTAACTAACGAAATGCAATGAATATTGCAAAATACGACCCATGCTTTGCATTTTGCAATTTAAAATTGATAAAGGGGATTCTGCCTGCGTTTCGCCGCATACATACGTTCATCAGCTTGTTTGAACATTTCATCAGGATCATAAAATGCCTTGTCATACATAACGTAACCGATACTGACATGGATATGAATTAATGAATCTTCATAAACCACTGGGGTTTCAGAGATCGATTTTGAAATCGTTTCACTGATTTTATGAACATCCTGCTCTCGATGGACGCGAGGAATTAATATCAGAAACTCATCACCACCAATTCGAGCCACGAGATCAGACACCCGTAAACTCGATTTAATCCGTTCAGCACACGCCACTAGCACTTTATCTCCAGCCACATGACCATAAGAATCATTGATGGCTTTAAATCGATCAATGTCGATATTGAGTAATGCGAAATTACCCTCACGCCCTGTGCGTTTAGCATTTTCAAAGTAGTTTTCAATGGTGTAAATGAAATAACGGCGGTTTGGTAAGTGTGTTAACGGGTCGTGTAAAGAACGCTCCTCTGCCAATTTGTAGAGCCTAACGATAATCCCAAATCCAGCAATCAGTAACAATAAAACCGAATATCCGAGCAGTCGTACTAAATTTCTTGTGTACCACGGTAAAAGATTCAGAAAATTCTTTTGTTCAGCAATCGCTATCTGCCAGTGCCCATAAGGAAAGTAGACCATTTCTTTGGCAAAGGCCCGATCAAAAATTTGAGGCTCCCCAAAAAATACATCCCCCTCGCTGCCCTGGCTATCTTGACCACGTATGGCGACTTGGACCTGATCACTAACCCCACTAAGATGCGTTCTGGAAAGCAATGAATCTAAATCCATCACCACACTCAATACCCCCCAATAATGGGTATTATTCGGAGGATCAGAAAAAATGGGTTCCCGAATCACTAGCGCACGACCACCTTGCACAAGATCTACAGGGCCAGAAACAAATGTTTGCTTGGCTTCACGTGCTTTTTTTACGGATTTCCACTGTTGCGGAACGGTACGGTAGTCTAATCCTACCAAGGCATTGGTTTGTGGGCGTGGATAGCTAAACACCACGACATCGTTTGGAGCGATAGCGAGCGAACGCAAATGCGCGCTATTTCTAATCACCGCCGCAGAGAGCTCTTCCCATCGGAAAAGGTTGAGCTCTGGATCTAGCGTCAGCAAAGTGGTTAGGCTTTTTACAGCATAAATATCCGCTAACACTTCCGCTTCAAGTTGAAATCGGACAGCCGATAACTCTTCTTTAGTGTGTTGACGAAGGTCATTTTGCAAAACTCGGGTCTGACTAACATGAAGCGCTTCAACCACGCCAACACCAATAAAGAGTAGCGTTAGAAAAAAAACAGAGATATACCAATTTTTGTGAGAGGCTAACCCCATCCTCAACCCTCTGCGTGATTATTGACTATTGTGTATTGGTCACTGAATGAATCATGTGATTCATTCGAAAACGAACCCTATTTTGCTGTTGCGGCCCGCAAAGCGGAGTTATCAAGTAAAAAGAGGGAGCGAGTGAATAAAAGGTGTGAATTTTTCACTAGAGTAACTCATATGTACAATAAATAAACCATTTGATTATAAGTTTGTAAATATAACCCATGATTAAAACAGTTATTTTGAACAACCATTCGCAGAAAGGGGAAGTAGCTCTAGTTGACGGTCTACTTTATTGGTTTCCACAATTTCTTTCTCATCACCAAGCGAATCACTCTTTCGAACAGTTGCAGGCTGAGTTGAATTGGCAGCAAAAAAGCATTCGCTTATTTGGCAAATGTGTCCTACAGCCAAGGCTGATCGCTTGGTATGGCGAGTTAGGCTACCGCTACTCTGGGCTGCAACTCTCTCCCGAACCATTCCCTCCACTACTAGCAAAATTAAGGACGGAATGTGAACAGGTTGCGCAAACCACATTCAATTCCGTATTAGCGAATCTTTATCGTGATGGCCAAGACTCTATGGGTTGGCATCAAGATAATGAACCGGAGTTAGGCCATCATCCTATTATTGCCTCACTCTCTCTTGGTGAAAGTCGTCGCTTTATCCTACGCCACTACAACGACCACGATAGGAAAGTGGTATGTGAATTAGGCCATGGTGATCTGCTGATCATGGCTGGTACGACACAGCATCATTGGCAACATGCTATTCCCAAAACACGTCAAACCAAACAGGCGCGAATTAATCTCACATTTCGGCAGATTTTATTTTAAATCGATAACCCTGCCATATCGAAGCGTCACATAAGGTCAGGCCAAACAGGAGATTTTGACAAATTATTAACAAGACACTCACGCCGATACTTCATCGTTCCATTACAGTTTCTGGTCTAAAAGCGAACAATTCAATTAACTGGATAGCATGATAATGAACAAGAAAAATATCGTGATTGGCGCGAGTCTTATCACAGCGTTGATGCTCACACTCCATAGCTATGCGCAAACAGGAGGAGTGAATAGTCCGGCACAACCTGAAAGCAGCGCCACCAACATAAGCGTACAACACAAACAAATTCGCGATAAAGCGCTAAAAACAGTTGCTCGACCAACGTTTCGCAGCACCGCAGACCAAATTCGAAAAACTTACGAAACGCAACTGTATACTTTGCCAAGCTATAAAGAAGGTCACTATGCACTGCGTATGTACCGTCAAACTTTGGATGATAAATACGCCGCTGCGATTGGTAGTGATTTATCCAGAATTGCTAGCCAACTTAATTATTTTGCGGCTGAAGTGAATACTCAGGAGCAAATTAAACGTTACTCACTAAAACGCCTGAAAAGTTATCAGCAAAGCCAAGATGAACGTACTCAGCGCCGCTTATCCGCCACCCAAACGATGCCTGAATATCTCTATTTAGGGAGTGCGCTTTTAGGCTCAATGGCACGAGCTAACGAGTATGGACTGAAACATAAAGAGGATGAAAAGCTGCGTCTCATTCTACGGCGTTATGACTTTACGCGCTACATAACCGATAGCGCGATGATTGAAGCGTGGGCGGCACAACTGGCTAATCAGGCCTATTGGCTGCGTCAACTCGGTGAACAAGATGTTATCGACCCTTTTATCCAAGCCTTCCAACGTACTTACCCTGACCAACAAGATGCACAGCTCAACGATCAACAATATGGTAATAAACTGTACGGTATGACTCACATTATCTTTGCTGACTCGGAATACTATCAACATCTTGTCAGCGAACCACAGCACCAGTGGATCTACGACTATTTCCGCGCCAACATAGACACCATTTTACAACGCGCTAAACCAGACATTGTTGCTGAAGTGGGAATTTCATTCCTACTTGCAGGGCTTGAAAATGATCCTGTGGTACTCAAATCTCGTCAATTTATTCAAACCCAAGTAGATACGCAACACGGAATGATCCCCTCCACCACTGGCGATTTCGACCTATCTCTCGGCGAGCATCGCAACGTATTAGCCATCATGCTATTGGATTGGAATTCAACTAATTCTGCTCCCAAAATCAGCACCCATCCTAATGTGTTTGTCAGTCTGCCATATGGATTAATCAAAAAAGAAAGCATAGTGAACACTGCCATCAATTAGACCGCTTTAAGCCTCGCTTTCCACTCAGTTAAGCGGGGCAAAACACCATTAATCACGGTTGCCACGATAATCAAAGCCAATCCTAGTTTTTGGGAAAATTGGTATTCCACGTTAAAAAACAGCACTTGCCACAGAGCACTAAACAAAAGATTGGTAAAGATCAGAGGAGCGAGCTGGGAGCCTGATTGTGCAAGCCGATACGCTTTTGCTCGAAATACTTGCGTATTCACGACCAACATCGATGCCAATAATAATGCCCCTAGAGTCATGGCTCCCTGTTTATCCCAACTCATACCCAGTTCTGAAAACAGATCTCCCTCTAAAGGTATCACCACGACAAGCGGACTGAGCAATACCGCCGCCACCAAGAATGTCCAACCATGAATTTCTATCGAACGCATATCACTTTTAGCTGCACGATACAGGCTGAGTTGCGATCCAGCATTAAATAAACCAGCCCCTAGCCCAGCCAACAATTCTGGGCGCCAAACAAGGCTTCCGGTATTTCCCGCCAACATGATAACACCCGCAAATATCACGCACACGCTCACGACAGTGAGCCAAGCCAACCGCCCACCCCATAGTAATTTTTCCAATAAAGGAATAAAAAGTGGTCCTGTACTAAATAACACTACACTTTCAACTAATGAGAGCGATTGCAGTGAATAGATAAAACATAGTTGGCTACCTGCTATGCAAATCGAACGGATCAGTAAAGGAAAACGCATAGAGGGTTGAGGCCAGCGAAAATAAGTCAATTTCATGACGATGAATAAAAACAGCGCTGGAATAATAAAACGTAAGAAACCCAGATAGGCGATGGGCATGATCTGAGCAAGGTATTTACTTAATAACCCCGTGAGCGACAAACTAAAAGTCGATAACAGCATAAACAACACAGGGGATAAATGATTTGGCATACAACTCTCCTTTCACCTACCCCGATTTTAAGTCGATGACGGGATAAAAAATAACGAGTAATATTGACCAAATCTGTTAGTAAAACTTACAGGAATTAGTATGCGAAAACTGGCTCCGCTGAAATCACTCTACTCTTTCGTTGCTGTTGCAGAAACAGGCAGCATGACGCTTGCTGCAGAAACGCTCAATGTCAGCCATTCCGCGATCAGTCAAGCGATTAAATCCTTAGAATCTCAATTAGATCAGCCGCTTTTTCACCGTGTTGGTCGTCAAGTTGTACTTAATAGTGCGGGCAAGCGCTACTACCAAAAAGTCGCTCCGGCTTTAGAGCAAATTGTTGAAGCAACCGAGTCATTATTAAAACCCGCATACACCAACCGTGTTACCCTCAACATGATCAACTCCTTGGCACTACACTGGTGGATACCACGCGTGAGTAGTTTTCAAATCTTTGCTCCTGAAGTCGATGTTCGAATTTCAACATTAACCGGAACATTTTCTTTAGAAGAACAAGGTGTAGATGTGGCATTAATTCACGGCCAATTACGTGATTGGCAAGACTATTACTGTGAAAAACTCGCAGATGATGAATTGGTCATGGTGGCAAGTCACTCTGTCATTTCTCCAAACATCACCCCTCAACAAGCTTTAGCCGAACTTCCCGCCATCTATGCAAGTAACCCTCGCCGTCAGAATGACTGGGAGATTTGGAGCCAAGCCAACCATGTCACACCACCGACACAGCAACGTAACCTCTCATTTGCGGCATCAGCACAAGCGCTGCAAGCCACACTCAGTGGCTTGGGTTTATTTGTAACTCATCGCTTATTTGTTAAACAAGAAGTGGAAAGTGGCATCTTAAAAGAAATTGGCATTAAAGTGACGCATCCTGACCAAGGTTATTATTTTGCTTGCCGTGCCGATAAATTGCGTTCTGAAGCCGTATTAAAATTAAGAAACTGGTTAAGTAATGAGTTTCAGTAGAAGAAATTACGGCTTAAGTACGAGTAGCCTCTCTCTTAATATCGAGCCACATCATCTAAATTAATGACATACAAATTAATTGCATATAAGAAAACTCGGAACCATCACACTATTTCGTTGTTTTTAAACTTCAAATAAAGCAATTTCATCTAAACTTTAGCTAACTTCACAAAATAGGTCGAATATGGAATGGATACCTTTGCCGGCAACCAATTAAAAGAGATGACGGAGATGCGCTTTGCCCGTAAGCAGCACATTGTCTTGATAAGCTCTGGGGTCGCAACAACGATATTTTTTGTATTGGCTTTCTATGATTATTTTCATGACCAGTTCCTGCTCAGCACTCTACTTTTTTTGAGCGGTATCGTCACACTATTGAATTTGGTGACGCTGATCCGCCATCGCCAATTCCATACTCAAGCAGATTTAATTCTCTCTTTAATACTACTCACTTTCTCCGTAGCTATCGTTAGCAATAGTGACAGTGATTTCCGCCAACTTTTATGGCTGTACCCGCTTATCTGCACATTAATCATGATCAACCCCTTTAAAATGGGAGTGGTGTACAGTGCAATGATTTGCTTGGCAATGACTGCCACTATCGTATTCCACCATTATCAAGCTGGGCCGACACATGTTGAACATAGCTACTTTTTACTTAGCTTGTTTGCGTTAACCATCATCAGTAATACAGCCTCATACTTTTTCTCACGAGCAATCAACTATATACATACCTTATACCAAGAAGGCATTGAAGAACTGGCTTACCTAGACCCACTGACAGGCCTAGCCAATCGGTGGAGCTTTGAAAGTTGGGCAAATGAAAAGCTCAAAGAACAGCAAGGCGAGGATACGATCACCGCTTTGGTTTTTCTCGATATCGATAACTTCAAACAAATTAATGATAATTACGGTCACGATGTGGGAGATCAGGTGTTAAAACATTTTGCCCATCGTCTGAGGAACAATCTGCGTAATAAAGATCGTGCAACAAACAAACACGATTACTCCATTGCACGCTTTGCCGGAGATGAGTTTGTATTAATGCTTTATGGGGTAAAAAGCTTACGCGATCTTGATCATATTCTTGAGCGTATCTCAAACTTATTCATTGACCGTTATCCGGAAACCGATTTGCTGAACCATTTGACGGTAAGTATAGGTGTGGCGATTTACCCTAAAGATGCCATCACCCTTTTCGAATTAACACGTTGCGCCGACAAAGCCATGTATGCCGCAAAACATGGTGGTAAAAACCAATATCGATACTACCAAGATGCCGCTTATCCACCACCAATCAAAACAGCATTTGATATTGAAACCGATGAAGCACCTAACGTGACCTTATTAAAAAAAGCTCACTAGTTTTAACGTTTAACCAAGCATATACATGACCCACAAACACACGATGCCAAACACCGACATCCAAATCGCGTAGCGAACCGTATTGGGGCTATCCGGCTTAGGTTTTACCAAAGGTTTTAGTGCAGCGCGTTTGGCAAAACCTAGAAAACTCGTGTCCATCTCCTGTATTTCTTCTCGTTTGTGCTGTGCCCTATTCGCCGCTTGCGTAAAGCGGCGTAGCTGTTCCTTCGTCAGATCTTGACTAGGATCGTAGTTGGAATATCGATCAGTATGCTTAGGTAAAATAGCCATCCAATCCCTCCCATTCGTGCACAATTTCTTGCTATTGAGTTTAGCGGCGTATCACAAGTTCACTTGCACACCACTACCCAATTATTCAAATTTCTCGAATATGAGCCTCAGTTTCGCCAGCTGCTCATTTCTTCATGGTTTCACTACAATTTCTCTATCAAAGCACAACCTTTCGTGGAGAAGCTATATGATTCAAGATCGCCAAATTCGCCAACTCGTTCCCGTACAACCCACATCAGACGGCGATGGAGTAAAAATTCAGCGCATTGCGGGATTTCAACGCTCGGATTTTTCCCCTTTCCTGATGCTAGATGAATTAAAAGCCGACAGCCAAGCGGACTATATTGGCGGTTTTCCGCCTCACCCACACCGTGGAATTGAAACGCTAACCTATATGCTTCAGGGACATTTCCAGCACCGTGATCACATGGGCAATGTAGGGGAATTACGCTCAGGTGGTGCGCAATGGATGTCAGCTGGACGAGGTGTGATTCACAGTGAAATGCCGATTATGCAAGAGGGGCAACTACACGGTTTTCAGATTTGGATTAACCAGCCAGCTCGCAACAAAATGTCGCCAGCCAAATATCACGATTTTCAACCGGAAAACCTTGCGGAACATTCTCACCCACAACAAGGCTTGATCCGAGTGATTGCGGGTTCTATTACCCTAGATACAGAAACGATCACAGGACCACTCACGAATACTGGTGTCCCTCTAACCGTCGCAGATTGGCGAGCAGAAGCCAATCAACAAATGAGCATATACACACCTGAAACCTTTAACGCAATGGTCTATGTCTATCGAGGACAACTCACTTTGGGTAATCACGTGGTTAAAGCTGGAGAAATGGCCATGCTTTCGACTGGGGAACGTCTAACAATAAGAGCCGACCAATCGACTGGGTGTTTGCTTTTAATGGGCGAGCCCATCAATGAACCCGTGGTTCATTATGGTCCTTTTGTGATGAACAGCATGGCGGAAATTGAGCAAGCTATACGTGACTATAACGCCGGTCATTTTGAAACCTACTAGTCATTTTAAAACTTACTGGTTGTGCCTACCGATTTGAAGGCTCGATTTAACGACTCGGAAAAATGTTACATCGTCAGTTGTTGGAATAACGGTTTATTCCTGATGGTTTGCCACACCCTTTCAGGTGTGGCATTTTTTGTTCACATAAAACTAAGCAGGCAGAAACTCACACAGGTAAGCTGTCGCAACTTCAACTTGCAGATCAAAAGACGAATTTCCGGCCACTTCAAAGGCTTCACCTGAATTAAAGGTAATCCAATCCGCATCACCCACACGTTTAATCGTTAAGGCTCCTTTGACCACGGTCATTCGCTCTGGCGCACCTGTACCAAAAGTATATTGACCGGGCGCCATCACCCCAACGGTACTCTCACCATCTTGTTGGCTAAAACCTAATGACTTTACATTACCGTCAAAGTACACATTTTCCTTAATCATTTTTTCTTCCTGTCTGTCATCACTATCTGCAGTCCATTCACTGCAACATTCAAGCGAGAGTTGTAACTCATCACGTAACTTTGCACAAGCATGAGCAAAGAGAGGGCTATACTAAAATCAGTTAGCACAACAAAATGCCACTGATTACTTGAAAGCACATCGGTACCGCACACATCAGTGTGAGATCTTCGTCAGCAAGCAAGGACTTTATTTTGGGAAAAGATCACGCTTTTACCGTATGACTTTTGCGGTTATTGGTGGCTTAGCACAAGCTAGGCCTCGGCATAAATTACGACTTTAGATGTAGAAGATGCCGCTTGATTCGAACATTGAAATTAAGTGAACAAATGTCAAAAGAGCTTGTATTCAAATCCGTATTCTGGTCATCACTTTCCATTTTAGGAACCGCCTTCGCTGTGCTGTTGTATTTAAGCTATCAGGACTACGTTAACCCTAAACAAATTTTTGGTTCTTGGATTGAAATTGGTGCACCAAGCTATCAAACCGAAGTGCTACGTTTTAATGAACAAGGGGTGTTTCGTAATGATCGTTTAATTAGTACGACTTACGACTTTAACGGTGTGGAAATCACCATTCGCACGGGAGGGGGTACGTTTGTCTATGAACTTTCTGGCACTTTCAATTCCCCACAGCTCAAACGTATCGAACCGAGTACACCAACCCAGCGCTTTATTCGTGAGGGCTTTGAACATACCGTTAACGAACAAGGAAATAACGCCGCGCAGATTAGACGCTCGGCGTTATCCGAGCATTTCAACGAACAATAACGCTAATATTCAGTCACTTTCGGTAACACCTCTTTATCCTCGCCCTCTTGCTCTCGCTGAGCCAACCAATACAAACCAATCATACCTAAACACAATATAAAGCAGAGTCCATACAACCACTGTGCATTGAGGTACTCGATCATCATACCTCCAGCAAGTGGGGCAAGAGCAAAACCTAGCGAATAAAGGGCTGCCGCACCAAAATAGGATCCACGCAGATGAGCAGGCGCTAAGCGGTCAATCTGTACATTTAAGGTCGGGAATGCAATCACTTCGCCCATACTCAATACAAAGCAAGCCAAATACCAGCCTAAAGGCCACGCTTCTGGGGTAAACATAAACCCAACTTGAGCAATGCCCATCAGCGCCATTCCCAACTGTGTCCGAGTGAACAGAGGCACATTTTCCAGCAGTTTTAGGGTGGGAAATTGAAACAGAATAATGGTCATTGTGTTCACTAACACTAGACCTGCAACCAGTTGTGCGGCATCGGCGATCTCAGATCGCACAATGACTTGCGGTAATGAAGACTCGACCTGACCATAGACAAACATCATCAGGAAATTCGCCAACATCATTTTAACGAATACGCTGTCTTTACTGATCACTCGTAAAGTGGAAGAGAAATTGGGGAGCAGTGATCGATCAGGTTGTTGAAAACGCCCTTTGCGCTCTAAAGTCGCAAGCAACCATAAACCAAACAGGAAATAAGCCACGCCCGTAACAATGAATAAGCCTTGAGGGTGAGCAAGCGCAAGAGTAATACCAATAAGTGGACCTATCGCACCACCTAAGTTGAGCAAGAAATAACGCACATTGAGCGCCAACTCGCGGTCTTTTTCATTCGGCAAATTATCACCAATCACCGCTTTTCCTGGGGCTTCAATCATCGGGCGCATCAAACCGGTCAATACAACCATGATGAAAAACTGCCAGATTTGGTCTGAAAGAGCGATTCCCACATAAGCAAAAGTCGCGATCAGGGTACCACTCACCATTACCCATTTTCGACCAAATTTGTCGGATAAATAACCGGAATACAACCCAGTCAGAGACCCCACTAAGGCCGATGTTGCTAACATAGCGCCGACTTCTGTCGCCGTTGCATGGTAGTCCTGATACAGAAATACCACTAAGAAAGGCCAAGCCATAAAAAAGCTGGTGCGCGCAAATAAAGTGCCGACCAACACTGTCCACACTGGGAAATTAAAACGCCTCACCCTTTCCCACTGAAATAAACTTTCACTTCTATCCATACATTACCTTCCATCACTGACATTGCATAGGCGACTTGTGTCACACTTTGTGTAATCTCTGTTCAATATAGAGAGAAAGAATGTTGAAAGATAGCGCCATTTCTCAAACGGTTAAGAACAAAAAGAAATAACGAACCAGAAAAATTAACCTTATTTTAAACAGGTAGTTATCTATTCTGAATGCGAATAAAAAGCCGCAGAATTTTCATTATTCTGCGGCTTTAGAGTAGTATTCTTAGCGTTAATCACTTCATCCTAGCACTAACGCTAATTTCTGATTTTTTCTTATAGCTTAAAGAATGCTAACTCTGCTTTTTGTTTCTCTGCGAGGCGAGAAAGTTCTGTACTCGCACTCGCGCTCTGGCTGATGCCCGTTACATTCTGATGCACTAGAGTTGACATGTTCGCCACGTTACGATTGATATCTTGCGTTACGTGAGACTGCTGCTCAGCCGCTGTCGCCACTTGAGCATTGCTATCGTTAATGTCCGACACCGACTCTGTGATACCCACTAATGCTTCATTGGCTTTTGCTGTCAGCTCTTTGTTTTGCGCTAACATATCCAAACTCGATTGCATGCTGTCGTTCGCTGTATTTGACTGGCTTTGCAGCTCTTCAATAATCGTTTGAATCTCTTTGGTTGATTCTTGCGTGCGCGCGGCCAGCATACGAACTTCATCGGCTACAACCGCAAAGCCACGACCAGATTCACCTGCGCGAGCCGCTTCAATCGCCGCGTTCAGCGCCAGTAGGTTAGTCTGATCCGATACACCACGAATCACTTCAATCACATTACTGATCTGCTCAGATTGCTCTTTCAAACGCAGAACCACACGTGCTGCATCATTTAAAGCTAACGCCATCTGCTCACTGGCTTGACTGCTCTCTTTGAAAATCGCGAGGCCAGATTTTGCCAACTCATCCGCTTCACGCGCTGTTGAATCAGCTGATGAAGCGTTATCACTGACGTTATCCGCCGTGCTCGCCAGCTCGTTAACCGCAGAAGCCACTTGTTCAATTTCCATCAGTTCAAGCTGAGCATTCGATTCAGCTTGAGACATCACAGCCGCCAGCTCAGTAGAAGCAGAAGCCACTTCTTCACTGATACGAGTCAATTGTTCTACCGTTGTGTACAGCTGTTTCACTGTGGTATTCACGTCTTGGCTCAACTTGGCAATTTCATTTTCGCCATCATCATCCGCTTTTACGGAAAGATCACCTTGTGCCAATTTACGCATTACCACTTGCAAGCTATTGATTGGTGCAACAATTTGTCCAGACAGTAACCAAGCAGCGACAACCGAGAGACCCAATACCGACAAAACCGTGATCATTGCGTTACGCATTACCACAGCATTACTTGCCGCACTCGCCTGCATAGATTCGGTCGCATAGTTGTTTACTTTTTTCGACAGCTCGTTGATCGCGTTCACCATCTTGTTACCTGTCTCACGATAGGTACGAATAAACGCACTGGCTTCTTGTGCTGTGGCATTACCTTGATCGACACGATTAAACAGACTCACCATCTGTTGAGATTCAGTCACATAGTTGGCAATGTACTGCTCAGCAACACGAACATCCTCTCTGAACTGAGGTTCTTCTTGCATCGTATCAAGCGCTGTTTGCGCTTCTTGTAAACCCGTTTTTAGCTCACTAATAAAGTGGCTACGACGCTCAGTATCGTAAATTGCATACACAGCACTAATGCGAAGTGGGTAGATAGTATCGTCCACTTTTGCCAGCGTATCTTTATAACGAACCAGCGCGTGGGTGTTATCAGCAATGGCTTTTTGCTCACGAGTTAGGTTGGATTCAGTGATCCACAGAGCAATCACCAACGCAATCATAGTAAATAGAACAGGAAGTAAAACTTGAAAGCGAATAGACAAGTTTTTCAAAGAAAATGGCATGCTTAACCTCATTAAACTTAACGCACGCATCCATGCAAATGGGATTATTCCCAGCACAAAAAATCGACAAAAATAGTAGACTTTAATCACAAAATTGTCCAGTTTAAATAACTTTATATTTCATAATGTTATGAATACATTTACGTCAAAAATACATCACACGTGCCAAATTAATGACATAGGCCAAACAAAAGACAATATGTGAGAGTTTGTGGAAAGATATGAATACAGCATTTCTGCTGTATTCATATTTAAGAGAGGGATTACTTACGTAGTGCGTTAAGCTTGGCTTGAGCTAGACCAAATACAGTATCGACCGGATAGCTACCATCATCGGTCGCGATACCTGCAGGTTTGCCCGTGAAGATTTCAATCGCTTCTGTAACGTGGTCGATCGCCCAAATATGGAAATCGCCTTTTTCAACGGCTTTAACAATATCGGCACGTAACATCAGGTTGTGCATGTTAGAACGCGGAATGATTACACCTTGTGTTTCTTTGCGTCCTTTAATCGTACACACATCGAAGAAACCTTCGATCTTCTCGTTTAAACCACCAATCGGCTGCGACTCACCAAACTGGTTCATTGACCCTGTAATCGCAATGTCTTGTCGATTCGGCTGTTTAGAAAACGCTGACACAATCGCACAGAACTCAGCCATGCTGGCGCTGTCTCCATCCACCCCACCGTAAGACTGTTCAAAGGTGATCGTTGTGGTTAATGGTACGCGTGCGGTACGACCAAACACAGAACTGAGGTAAGCAGACAGTATCATCACTCCTTTGGAGTGAATACTTCCGCCTAAATCGACACTGCGCTCAATATCGATGATTTCACCATCACCATAAGAAGTGGTTGCGGTGATCCGGTTTGGCATACCAAACGCATGATCACTGGTTGCCAGCACAGACAATGCATTCACTTGGCCGATGGCCATGCCTTCGGTTTGGATCAAAGTTGTTCCGTTAACAAAGGTTTCCATCATGCTCTGTTGTAGGCGGTTCACGCGCAGTTCTTGGTTACGCAGTGCTTCATCCACATGGCTTTGACGGATCAAATTTGCGTTGGCTTGTTTAGCCACATAGTTGGATTCACGCAGCAAATTGGCAATGTGCGCAGAATGCAAAGAAAGCTTGGTTTGGTCGCCCGTGGTGCGCGAACTGTGCTCGATAATGCGCGCAATTGCTTTACGGTCGCAATGCAACATATTGGCATCATGCACTATGCTGGAAATAAAGCGTGCATAGTGCAGCTCTGAATCTGCATCACGCGGCATTTCATCGGCAAAATCGGCCGTCACGCGGAACAGCTCACTGAACTCGGGATCATAATGCGCGAGCAGTTCATAAGTGCGGTAATCACCAAACAGGATAATTTTCACATCGAGCGGGATCGGTTCTGGATCGAGTGAAACCGTCCCCGTCAGCGTCACCTCTTTCTCTAGTGAGGTGAAACTGAGCTGGCGTGAACGTAGCGCACGCTTCAAACCATCCCACACATAAGGCTGTTCAAGCACTTTAACCGCATCCATCAACAGCACACCGCCATTGGCTTTGTGTAAACTTCCTGGACGAATTAAAGAGAAATCGGTAAATACGGTGCCTTTGTAAGTCGCCGTTTCAATATAGCCAAACAGTGAATGGTAGTTCGGGCTTTCTTCCACCACGATCGGGAATTCGTCCGCGTTACGGCTAACTAGCACATTCACTTTGTAGCGACGTGGCAGTTTTTTATCCAGAGAGGCATTGGCAAGTTCACCTTGATCGCCGCCTTCATCAAGAAAGATCTCTACATTATCGACTATGTCTTTCTGCAGATCGGTCAAGTAAGCCTTGATTTCTGAATACTTGGAGTAATCCAACTTAAGCTGTTTGATGAAGTGAGCAATCACATCTAACGTGACTTCATCATTGAGCTTTTTGATTTTTTCACTGTACGACTCTTCCCATTCCGTTAAGTGGCGCACCATATTACGCAGGATAACTTCCAGCTCATCAATCGTGTTGCTGAACTGATCCTGCTCGCGTTTAGATAGGGCATCAAACGTCTCTTCGGTGTGCATTTCTTCACCGTTGAGTGCGACAAATTGATATTCCCCTTGCGTGGTAATGGTTAGGCTCACACCACGCTCTTTGGCGGTGCGAGTAATGTTTTCCAATTCACTTTCTTGCTTTTGAGCAAGCTGGTTTTTTAGCTTTTCTGCACGGCTGAAGTAGATTTCATTGTCGAATGCCAATGGAATGGCCGTAACCAACTTGGTCATGAGCTTTTCGATATCCTGCCGGAATTTTTGCCCAATACCACAAGGCAGCTTCAGCACTTTGGGGACTCGCACATCCTCAAAATTCGCGACGTAACACCAGTCATATAGCTCATTACCATCGTGTTGATGGCGGCTGAGATAACGCAGGATCATGGTCCGCTTGCCCAGCCCATTACGGCCGATAGCGTAAATGTTGTATCCCTTCTCTTTGATCGACATCGCAAACTCGACCGCTTTTTGCGCTCGTTCTTGCCCCACGATCTCATCGATCGGTGCTAGCTCTTTGGTTGACTTGCACTCTAGCTTTTCCAGTTTTGCGACTTGGTAGAGCTGCTCAAAACTCAGATGCTGAATCGCCATGGCTCCACTCCTTCCCTTAGGTTCTTTACTTCATATGTAGCTCAAGTTTAGAGATAAATCATTGTCTTTTTAGTGATTTCTCCCCGATTAGAGATTGAGCGAATAAAATTTAACCAAAACTCCTCACACAAAAACGGGAATGATTTGCATTTGATAATGATTTGCATTTAAATGCAGTTTTCTTGATGAGGAGATGGCCGATGGATTTACAGCAATGTTGGAATGGTTTCTTACAAGCAGAGCAGCTACTCAAGCAAGGCCATTGGCCACAAGCGCATTACTTACTGGAAGATGTGCTGCACTTTATGCCGTTGCACATTCAAAACGCTGCTCATGATGAAGAGACCAAACCCTGTCAGATGGCCTGTATGCTCACTGGATTACGTGATGCTGCCATTGCGCAATCAGAAATTCTCAACAACATGGGTCAACACCAACGCACGTTTGATGTACTTAATCAAACCTACGCCTTGTTGCAATTTCTCTCGATTGAAGACGCGGCGCTGATGCAACGCCTTAATCCAACACTGTGCCAAATCAGCGAGCACCTGCTACAGCATCTTAACGCCTTTTGTTACGCGCAACGCAGCGCTGAATGGCAGCTGGAATATCAACAGGTTGAGAAAGCGCATTTCTACTTTCATCAATTACGAAATTCACTTTCTCAGTCTACCCTTTACCCCGTGATGAATTGAATAAGGAAGTACAATGTCACCGACCCCTCTTTTGCAAGTGCGTAACCTGAGCGTCAGTTTTCGTACCAATGATGGTCAAATCGATGCGGTTAAAAACGTCAGCTTTGAGATTCGACCAGGAGAAACACTGGCGATTGTTGGCGAATCCGGTAGTGGTAAATCGGTTTCGACCAACGCGTTAATGCAACTGCTGCCTAAAAATGCGCTGATCCACCCTGAATCAAGCATCGTTTTTGAAGGCGCAGAATTGCTGAATAAAACCGAAACGCAGATGCGCCGGATCCGTGGCGATCGCATTGGTATGATCTTCCAAGAGCCGATGACCTCACTCAACCCTTATATGCGCGTGGGCATTCAAGTGGCAGAAGCCATATTGTGCCATCGCAGCGTCAGCCAAAAGCACGCCAAACAGCGGGTGTTAGAACTGTTTCAATTAGTTCACTTACCTGAGCCAGAACAGGCTTACCAAAAATTCCCGCACGAATTTTCTGGCGGTCAGCTACAGCGCATCATGATTGCGATGGCACTGATCAATGAGCCAGATATTTTGATCGCAGACGAACCAACGACGGCACTCGACGTTACCGTACAAGCAGAAGTGCTGAAATTGATTAAAGAGATCCAAGCCAACATGGGCATGGCGATCTTATTCATCACTCACGATTTGGGCGTCGTGAGGTTTGTTGCCGACCGTGTACTTGTAATGTGCAAAGGTGATGTGGTGGAACAAGGCTCAACCGAGCAACTGTTTCAGCAACCTGAACATGACTATACCCGCATGCTGATTAACTCGATTCCGAAAGGCAGTAAAGATCCGGTTGATGCCAATGCGCCACCCTTACTTAAAGCAGAAGACATTCGCGTGAAGTTTTTGGTGAAGCCACATTTTATCAGCCGCCGTAGCCAATATTTTGAAGCGGTAAAAGGCATTTCGCTGGAACTTAAGCAAGGCGAAACGCTAGGTATAGTCGGAGAATCGGGCAGTGGGAAATCCACCTTAGGCCGCGCCTTGATTGGCTTGCTGCCTTCAACGGGTCACATTGCTTTCAAAGGGCAAGATTTTCGCGCTTTGAGCGAGAAACAGCGTTTGGCATTGAAGAAAGACATTCAGATGGTGTTCCAAGACCCCTACGGCTCCCTTTCTCCGCGCATGACCATAGGTGAAATCATTACGGAAGGGCTGCTGGTGCACCAACCACACATCAGCAAACTTGAGCGCATGCAAAGAGCAAGGCGTGCGCTAGAAGAAGTGCGTTTAGACCCAAACTCAATTAACCGCTACCCACATGAGTTCTCCGGTGGTCAGCGCCAGCGGATTGCGATTGCACGAGCGTTGATCCTCGAACCGTCTTTCATTTTGCTGGATGAACCGACGTCGGCGCTGGATCGCTCCGTTCAACTCACTGTGATTGAACTGCTTAAAGAGATTCAAAAACGACGCAATATCGGCTTTTTGTTCATCAGCCACGATCTTGCGGTAGTGAAAGCCTTATCGGATCGCGTGTTGGTGATGCAAAAAGGCCAAGTCATGGAACAAGGCAGCGCCGAGTCCATCTTCCATAACCCACAACATGACTACACTAAAAAGCTTATTGCTGCCTCATTCGACATTCTGGAAGAAAATGCAGCTTGATTCATATTAAGTTCACGAATGCCGTCTATACTTAGTTCACAGTGAATGAGGTTTACCACGCATTCACTCATTTCACTATGGCATAGCTGCCTTTTCGGTTTGGCCGCCGACCACAAAAACTCGCTCAACTTGAGCGAGTTTTTTATCTCTGACTTCTTCTATCCCTATCTTCCACCCTGCTCTGCAAAATCGCTCAGAAATAGTGAGAAATAGTGAGATAACGGGTACGGATATGCTCAATCAACAAACGCACTTTGTTGGGCGGTTGGCGCGTAAAAGGATAAACCGCGTAGATACCAAGTTTTTTGCCGACCTGTTCAGGGAAAACGTCCACCAATTCGCCATTACGAAAATCGTGATACACCAAACAGCGCGGTACATAAGCAATGCCATGCCCTCCAAGCGCGGCTTTGCGTAATGCAGTGGCATTATCGGTCGAAAAGGTACCGGACACTTTAACTATGTAGTTGCCTTTTGCCCCTTTAAATTCCCAATCGGTCGCCCCCGTGGTTTGATAGGCGTATTGCAAGCAGTTGTGTCTAGCTAAATCTTCTGGCTTGAGCGGCTTACCATTGCGGGCAATGTAAGCGGGAGACGCGCACACTACCCACTGCGAGTCCAAAATATGCCGCGCAATCAAGCTCGAATCTTCCAAATAACCGGTGCGGATCACCAAGTCATAGCCGCCTTCAACAAGATCTACGAAGCGATTATCCAGCGACATATCTACCGTCAGCCCCGGATGCAGGTTACAAAACTCGGCGACCGCATCGGCCAAAATCAAGTCACCCGAGATGGTCGGCACCGACATTTTGATGTGACCGCTGACGTTTTCGCCAAATCCCACCACCGCATCCAGCGCTTCTTGAGTGGCTTGCTTCACATTTTTAGCACCGTGCAACAGTGCCTTTCCGGCCTCAGTCAAGGTCAATTTACGCGTTGTTCGATACAATAGCTGCACGCCGAGTTCTTCTTCCAATCGCGCCAATCTTTTGCTAACCACCGAATTTGTAAGGCCATTTTGCTCTGCAACCTTACTGAAACTCCCCAATTCAATCACTTGATAAAACAAAATTAAGTCATCGGCACGCATCTGATTTTGTTATTTTTGGAAATAATGAATTTCATTATTTCCCTATATCCACAAAAAATAAAGCAGTAAATTCACACCAACTTAACAACCCCATCACAACTATAAAAATCAATAACCGAACTCTTACTGGTTAGCCGTACCCTACATTCTGTGCGCGTTAGCTCATCCCGATTGATGGAGAGTTCAAGGACGAGGAAATACTCCATGAATGAAACATTGCTCGCACTGGTGGCCTTTTCACCCATAGTGGTGGCCGCTATTTTACTGGTCGGCCTCAACTGGCCAGCCAAGAAAGCCATGCCCGTGGCTTTCGCCATTACCGTTGCGATTGCCCTGATATTTTGGGATATGTCGGCTAACCGCGTGATCGCCTCCGTATTGCAAGGTTTGGGCATCACGGTCTCTGTGTTGTGGATTGTGTTTGGTGCCATTTTCCTGCTCAACACGCTCAAATACACAGGCGCGATTACCACGATTCGTAACGGCTTTACCAACATTTCACCGGATCGCCGCGTGCAGGCCATCATCATCGCTTGGTGTTTTGGCTCCTTTATTGAAGGCGCTTCTGGCTTCGGAACGCCTGCAGCCATTGCCGCCCCACTGCTGGTTGCGATTGGTTTCCCGGCCCTTGCTGCGGTGTTAATGGGTATGATGATCCAATCGACACCCGTTTCATTTGGCGCCGTTGGTACGCCGATCATTGTCGGTGTAAACAAAGGTCTGGACACCCACAACATCACAGAAGCGCTGATTGCCAACGGTTCAAACTGGGATGTGTATCTGCAGCAAATCACCACCAGTGTGGCGCTGATCCATGCCTCAGTCGGCACACTGATGCCCATTTTGATGGCGATGATGTTGACGCGTTTCTTCGGTAAAAACCGCAGTTGGGCGGAAGGTTTGGACATTCTGCCTTTCGCGATTTTTTCAGGCCTTGCCTTTACTGTTCCTTACGCGCTGACCGGCGTGTTCCTCGGCCCTGAGTTTCCTTCACTGATGGGTGGTCTCGTTGGCCTTGCGATTGTGGTGACGGCGGCGAAAAAAGGCTTCTTGGTACCCAAGACCCAATGGGATTTTCGCCCTGAAAACGAATGGCCTGCGGAATGGTTAGGCTCGCTGAAAATGGATCTGGATGACGTCAAAGCCAAGCCGATGAGCCTTGCTCTTGCGTGGGCACCCTATGTGTTGCTGGCAGTGATTCTCGTCGCTAGCCGTGTCAGCCCAGATTTCAAAGCTCTGCTTCTGAGTGTGAAAGTCGCGTTTAGCAATATCTTGGGTGAGACAGGCATCAGCGCCTCAATTGAGCCTCTCTATCTACCCGGTGGCATTCTGGTTTTCGTTGCCCTGATTGCAGTACTTACTCAAACACGCAGCTTAGCGCCGATGGGCAAAGCGTTTGGTGAATCGACCAAAACCTTGATTGGCGCAGGCTTTGTACTGGTGTTTACCATCCCGATGGTGCGGATTTTCATCAACTCTGGGGTTAACGGCGCAGATTTAGCCAGTATGCCCGTGACGACCGCCAACTTTGCTGCGGGTTTAGTGGGTGACGCTTTCCCAATGCTGAGTGCGACCGTCGGTGCACTGGGCGCTTTCATTGCCGGTTCCAACACAGTATCCAACATGATGTTCAGCCAATTCCAGTTTGAAGTGGCACAAACGCTGACCATCTCTAGCGTGGTGATCATCGCTCTGCAAGCCGTAGGGGCAGCAGCCGGTAACATGATTGCCATCCACAACGTGGTAGCGGCATCCGCAACCGTTGGCCTGCTGGGGCGTGAAGGTGCGACACTGCGCAAAACCGTGTTGCCAACCCTCTACTATCTTGTTTTGACAGGCATCATCGGCATGACCGTGATTTACGGCTTCAACATGAATGATGCTTTGGTGAACCGCTAAACCTTTAATCAGCACCGAGAGCGAGCATCTCGCTCTCATCGCTCAAGCTCACCGTTGTACCTCTATGAGCTTGAGCAAAAAAGAAACATTCACAGAATAGGCCCAGAATAGGATTGCATTATGATCATTTCCGCTTCGACCGATTACCGCGCTGCAGCCAAAGCCAAACTCCCGCCCTTTTTGTTCCACTATATTGATGGCGGCTCGTATGGCGAACACACGCTCAGACGCAACACCGATGATCTGGCCGACATTGCCCTGCGCCAACGTGTACTGAGTGATATGTCTGAGCTGAGTTTAGAGACCGAACTGTTTGGCGAAAAAATGGCACTGCCGATCGCCCTCTCTCCTGTGGGCTTAACCGGCATGTACGCCCGCCGTGGCGAAGTGCAAGCCGCGCAAGCCGCAGAAGCGAAAGGTATTCCTTTTACTCTTTCCACGGTTTCGGTCTGCCCAATTGAAGAAGTGGCTCCTTCGATTCATCGCCCCATCTGGTTCCAGCTTTACGTTTTAAAAGATCGTGGCTTTATGAAAAACGTGTTGGAGCGTGCCAAAGCCGCAGGCGTGAAAAATCTCGTGTTCACCGTGGATATGCCGGTACCGGGTGCACGTTATCGCGATATGCATTCTGGCATGAGCGGCCCTAACGCTGCGATGCGCCGTGTATTGCAAGCCATGACCCACCCAAGTTGGGCTTGGGATGTGGGCTTGCTTGGTAAGCCGCACGATTTGGGTAACATCTCCAAATATCGTGGCTCACCGACCAAACTGGAAGACTACATCGGCTGGCTGGGCGCGAACTTTGATCCTTCCATTTCATGGAAAGATTTAGAGTGGATCCGTGATTTCTGGGACGGCCCAATGATCATCAAAGGTATTTTGGATACCGAAGATGCAAAAGACGCAGTGCGTTTTGGCGCCGATGGCATTGTGGTGTCTAACCACGGTGGCCGCCAGTTAGATGGGGTGCTTTCTACCGTGCAAGCACTACCCGCGATTGCCGATGCGGTGAAAGGCGACCTGAAAATTCTGGTCGATTCGGGTATCCGCACTGGTCTAGACGTGGTACGCATGCTGGCACTCGGCGCAGATTGCACCATGCTCGGCCGCTCATTTATCTACGCTCTTGCAGCCCAAGGACGCACAGGGGTAGAAAACCTGCTCGACCTGTATGAAAAAGAGATGCGGGTTGCCATGACCTTGACTGGCGCAAAGAGCATTGCCGAACTGTCACGCGATTCATTAGTCAAAAGATAATAAAAATATCCCCTAACCTTAAACGACTTGGAGTTGCAGCCAACACCCCTGCAACTTCAAGTAGAAAGGGAATAGAGGGAACACACAAGGAAGCACAATATGACCCCACCGATCGCCGATCGTCTCTATCAGCAGCTCGAACAAATTTTAGCGAGCCGAATTGATCCGCAGCGCATCATTACTCAAGAAACAAAACGGCTCGCCTACGGTACCGATGCCAGCTTTTATCGGTTGATCCCCAAAATCGTGTTACGCCTCAAATCACTCGATGAAGTGATTTTTGCTATTCAGAGCTGTGGCCAACTGGGTATTCATTTTACCTTTCGCGCGGCAGGCACCAGCTTATCGGGTCAAGCGGTTTCCGACTCAGTACTCATCACCTTAACCGACGATTGGCGCGGGCATGAAGTGCAAAACCAAGGCTTGAAAATTCGTCTGCAACCGGGCGTGATTGGCGCAGATGCCAACAAGTACCTTGCCCCGTTTCAGCGCAAAATCGGCCCCGATCCCGCCTCCATTAACACCTGTAAAATCGGTGGCATTGCGGCCAATAACGCCAGCGGCATGTGCTGCGGTACGGCGCACAACTCGTATCGCACCGTTGATGGCATGCAAATTGTGTTTGCCGATGGTTATGTGCTCGATACGCGTGACCCAGGCAGCGTGGCTCGCTTTAAACAAGAGCGAGCCGACTTGGTGGAAGGCATTCACGCGCTGTGCCAAGAAACCCTTGCTAATTCTGAGCTCACCGAACGCATCCGCCACAAATACCGCCTAAAAAACACCACAGGTTATGCGCTGAACGCCTTGATTGATTTTTCTGATCCAATCGAAGTGCTGACCCACTTGATGATTGGATCAGAAGGCACACTCGGCTTTATCGCCGACATCACCTATCACACCGTGATTGAACACGCACATAAAGCCTCTGCGCTACTGGTGTTTGCCGATATTGAACAAGCCAGCCAAGCCGTCACCACACTTTCCAAAACGCCAGTGGCAGCGGTAGAAATGATGGATGGACGCGCGCTGCGCTCGGTTGCCGACAAAAAAGGCATGCCGGAATTTATCACCAAGCTCGATTTAGAAGCCGCGGCGCTGCTGGTTGAATCCCACGCCAGTGACGCGCCAACCTTACACGCTCAGTGTGAGCAAGTGATGAGCGCGTTGCAAAGCTACCAAATTATTGAATCGGTTCCGTTTACTTCCGAGAGCAAAACCGTGGCGACCTTATGGGGTATTCGTAAAGGCATGTTCCCTGCGGTGGGGGCTGTACGCGAAGTGGGCACTACGGTCATCATTGAAGATGTGGCCTTTCCGGTAGAAAACCTCGCAGCGGGCGTGCGCGATCTGCAAGCTCTGTTTGACAAATACCACTACAGCGAAGCGATCATCTTTGGCCACGCCCTTGAAGGCAATCTGCACTTTGTGTTTACTCAAGGCTTTGATAAACAAAGTGAAATCGAACGTTACGGCGCGTTTATGGACGATGTAGCCGAACTCGTAGCCGTAAAATACCAAGGCTCACTGAAAGCCGAACATGGCACAGGACGCAACATGGCTCCTTACGTTGAGCTGGAATGGGGTAAAGAAGGCTACGCCTTGATGCAGAAAATCAAAGCGCTCTTTGACCCAAAACGCTTACTCAACCCCGGCGTCATCATCAACGAAGATAAACATTCGCACATCAGTAACCTTAAACCTATGCCTGCGGCCGATAACTTGGTGGATCGTTGTATCGAATGTGGTTTCTGTGAGCCGGTCTGCCCATCACGCACCCTCACTTTATCACCGCGCCAACGCATTGTGTTGTACCGCGAATTGCAACGCCGCCGCGCAGCAGGTGAAAACGTGGCTTCTAGCGAGCTAGAGCAAGTGTTTGAATACCAAGGGTTAGACACCTGCGCCGCAACTGGATTGTGCGCAGAACGTTGCCCGGTAGGGATCAATACGGGCGATTTGGTCAAAAAACTGCGCACCGCCAAATACCAAAAATTTACCCCGATTGCGCGTTGGACAGCAGAGCACTTTACCGCGACCACCACACTCGCTCGCACAGGATTAAAAGCTAACCAACTGGCGACCAAAGTGCTCGGTGAAAAATCGGTGGGCACGATGATGAATGGGCTACGCCGGCTAAGCAAAGGCAAAACCCCTTTGTGGATGCCGGAAATGCCGCAAGCAAACACTCACTCGCTGGAACTCGCTGTCGAAAATCTGCCGCGCAGTGACAAAAAAGTGGTTTACCTGCCCTCCTGTGCCAGCCGCAATATGGGTCAACAAGCAAGCGCGACCGATCAACGCCCACTGACGGAAGTCACCCTCTCCCTGCTCAATAAAGCCGGCTTTGAAGTGATCCTGCCTACAGAGCTCAGCAGCCAGTGCTGTGGTATGCCTTATGACAGCAAAGGGATGACTGAGATTGCGCAGATCAAAGCCCAGCAGCTCGAACACGCTTTATGGCAAGCTAGCCAAGAAGGGCGTTATCCGATATTGATGGACACCAGCCCGTGCGCCAAACGCAGCATTGAGCAATTCACCAAACCGATGGAAATTCTGGAGCCAACGGGGTTGGTAAGTCGTTACTTACTGGATCACCTCACACTCGCGCCGAAGCAAGAAACCATCATGCTGCATATCACTTGTAGCTCGCGCCGCCTTGGCTTAGAAGGCGATATGCTGAAACTGGCCAAAGCCTGCGCCAGTGAGGTGATTGTGCCTGAGCACATTCAGTGCTGTGGTTGGGCGGGTGACAAAGGCTTTACTACGCCAGAGCTCAATGCCGCTGCCGTCCATTCGCTCAAAGAGCAAGTGCCGGCGCACTGCAGCCGTGGGTTTAGTAATAGCCGCACGTGTGAAATCGGCTTATCACACCACAGCGGCATTCCTTATCAGTCTATCTTGTATCTGGTGGATGAAGTCGCCAGACCACGGTTGGTGGAAAAATAAGGGATGGTGTAACTAAATGATTACGCGCATGCCCAACCAGAATCGAGTTGTGGGCAACGGGTAAGTGACCTATTTATCGGGAGCACACTTATACAACCATAGCCTAGCCTTTAGTGAGAGCCAGCACTGGCTCTCATGCACCTCATAAACATAGGCATAGTGTTTGATTGGGGCCAGCAAAGTGAGTGGGAAGAACGGACTCCACCCACATCATCGTCAAGTCGCAAGGGGATAAACGTTTTACTCAAACCCTTATCTGGAAGCAAAGCATGGCGTATTCACGTCCCTGTGGTTTCGAGAATATCTTCGTCTGACAACTCTTGGGCTATCTGTCGAAATTGCCGCTCAATTTTCAAAAATGCCGCGACAATTGCGGGGTCAAAGTGATGGCCACGCCCCTCTTCAATGATAGTCACAGCCTTTTCGTGGCTAAAGGGCGGCTTGTATACGCGCCTTGAAATGAGCGCATCATACACGTCAACCAAAGCCATCAACCGAGCGCTGAGTGGAATTTCCTCTCCCTTTAATCCTTCTGGATAGCCGCTTCCATCCCATTTTTCTTGGTGTGAGTAAGCTATCTCTTTAGCAAAGGTCAAGAAATCACATTCAAAATGAATACACTCTTCGACGGCATCAATCACATCCCGTCCTAGTACGGTATGCGATTTCATGATTTCAAATTCTTCTTCTGTCAGTTTTCCGGGTTTAAGTAACACGTGATCTGGTATGCCCACTTTGCCAATGTCATGCAGTGGAGAGGATTTATACAGCGCTAAAATCGATTCTGGCGTTAATTGATCAGCATACTGACCGTCTAACCGCAATTGCTCCGCCAACACTTTGATATAACGCTGGGTACGGCGAATATGGTTGCCTGTTTCGTTGTCACGCGTTTCTGCTAGGGATGCCATCGCAATAATGGTCGCATCTTGCAGCGCCTCCAAATCCTGGGTTCGCTCTTTAACCTTTTGTTCTAGGGTTTCATTCTGCTCAGCCAACAATTTCATCGTGTGTTGCAACCGCAAGTGTGTGCGGGTTCGTGCAAGTAAGATCGGCGGGCTGATTGGTTTTAGAATATAGTCGACCGCACCCACATCAAAACCATGTTGTTCATCTTCGATTTGCGATTTTGCGGTTAAAAAAATCACGGGGATATCCTGTAACTCAGGATCCGCTCTCATCCGTTGACACACCTCATAGCCATCCATTTCTGGCATCATGATATCAAGCAAAACAAGATCCGGTTTCTGTTTATGGCAAATCGCCAAAGCCTGCGCCCCACTCACCGCCACTAGCAAGCGATAATGGGGTTTAAGTAATCCAGCCAACAACGCCCGATTTTCAGGGTTATCATCCACAATCAAGATAGTTTCTAGTTCACTCATGATCGATTTATCCATAAATCTTGTCTAAATCCAATGGGTAGAGGCTGACAGCACGCCTTAATGCCACTTCCGCTGCAGCAAAATCACACTCACTGATCAATTGGCAACAAATCGCAAAATCCTCAGATTTGAACAAGGTATTGAGATGTAGGTCGTGCTGTTCAAGAAAATCGAGCGCTGCTGCATCCATGTCCAAAAGATAAAGATGAAGCTGGTGCAAGATGGCAATCGTCTCCTTATTTAACGCTTGTGCGCTAGCTCTACTGGGATTCGGTCGATTCAGTGCTTTAGCCACTAGGGCAAAGAAGTGCTCAAGGTGGCTTGTTAACTCGTTCAATAAGCCTTGAAGCTGAGTTACATCGCTCTTTTTGTCTAACGCCATTTCGAGTCGAGCAGCAATATCAGAAGCTCTCATCGCCCCTAAATTGGCGGCGGTTCCTTTTAAAGTATGTGCATACATAACCGCGAGTTCTCGATCCTGCTGCTCCAAGGCCAATTCAATACGCTTAACGATGTTGTGCTCTTTATCCAACATCTGTGACAGTAAACGCCGATACAACTTCTCATTTCCAGCGACTCTCAGCAGACCATTTTTCACATCCAAAAACTCGATATCACTCAATTCAAAGCTAGTCTTCGCACTTGATGCTTGGGAATGACTAGACTCTCGCCGAGTGAGACTTTCTGTTTGCGGCACTGTTTTTCTTTCACACCACTTGCCAATGGTTCGATAGAGCAAATCTGGGTCGATGGGCTTGGATACATGATCGTTCATCCCTATGCCCAAACAGCGCTCGCGTTCTTCCACCATGGCATGGGCAGTCATCGCAATCAGTGGGGTGTCATTATGCTCTGGAATTGAGCGAATATGGCGTGTCGCTTCATAACCATCCATCACAGGCATTTGTAAATCCATGAAAATGATGTCAAAACGCTGCTGAGTTTCTAAAGAGTGGGCCAAATGTTCGAGTGCTTCTTTGCCATTATTAGCGGTGGTGACTAAAAGCTCTTTGGCTTCCATAAGTTCGAGGGCAATTTGCTGGTTGATCTCATTATCTTCAGTAAGCAGCACTCGCAAACCTCGAAGATCGCAATGTTCATTATGATGGAGGAGTGGCGTGGTAATGGGAGACGATGTATTCCCCACAAACACATTGACGAGAAGATCATACAGCTCAGACTGACTGATCGGCTTGGTTAAAAAGCCACAGATATCAATTTCAGAGATCACCTGTTGTAAATCATCTTTATCGTAAGCTGTGACGATCACCACCTTAGGTTGCAGCTCAGCAGTAAAGGTTTGACGAATGGCACGCGTTGCTTCAATCCCATTCATTTCCGGCATGTTCCAGTCCATAAACACCAGATTGAAGGGTTTTCCATTTTCAATCCCTTGTTCCAACTTGTGTAACGCTTCTAGCCCATTGGCAGCGGTTTCTGGCGGGATATCGAGAATCAACAGCATGTCTTGCAAAATCTCCCGAGCATGATCGTTATCATCAACGATCAGTGCTCGAATATCTGCCAACACATCGGGTACCACTCTAGGAGGTGTGCTTTGCTCCTCATCGACATCAAACCAAGCAGTAAAGGTAAAACAGCTGCCCTCCTCGGGTTGACTAATCACGCTGATTTCCCCTTCCATTAACTCGACTAAACGGCGGCTAATCGAAAGTCCTAATCCTGTTCCTCCATATTTACGGGTTGTACTGCCATCGGCTTGGGTAAAGGCTTGAAAAAGATGACGAGTCTGCTTTTCTGTCATCCCAATCCCTGTATCCATGACATGAAACTGTAGTTGAATGCGCCCTGTTTGGCGCTCACCCACCTGGACGTTGACGGATATTTCCCCTTGTTCGGTAAATTTCACCGCATTGTTCACAAGATTGATCACTACCTGACCGATACGCAGTGGATCACCTATTAATTTACGGGGGATCTCCCTTGGCAGGCTAAACAGCAGCTCCAAACCTTTGTCGAAGGCTTTTTGCCCTGTGACCATGGAGACATTATGTAAGACCTCATCAAGTGAAAATTCAATACGCTCAATGCTCAGTTTACCGGCTTCAATTTTGCTGAAATCCAAGATGTCATTGATGATACCGAGCAGCAGAGTCGCCGAACTGTGGATTTTCGATACATAATCACGCTGTTTCGCGCTCAGTTCAGTTTTCAGCGCCAAGTGCGACATGCCGATAATCGCATTCATTGGGGTACGGATTTCATGACTCATATTAGCCAAGAACATTGACTTAATTTCCACCGCCTCTTCCGCTTTCGCTCTGGCTTCATTCAGCTCTTGTTCTACCGCTTTGCGTACAGTGACATCACGCAGAAACATCGCGGCTTGGCATTGGCCGTTTAACTCAAAAATTGAGATGCCAAGATCAATCGGCACCCATGTCCCATCACGGGTATAGGTATCCGCTTCAAAGAATGCGTCATTGAGTGACTGTTGTTGTTCCACTTGCAGTGGCAGGGTTAAAACCGTGGCTAATTTTGGTGGCAAAGCCATTTTGAGAAGAGTGAATAGCGGTTGCCCGAGTGCTTCTTCGGAAGTGTAGCCATAGGTGGTCATGGCGATTTTGTTCCAGAGCAAGATCACTCCTTGGCTATCAATGATCACTACACTAGAAGGAGCGCCCTCAATGATGGTTCGCGACAATTCTTCACTCACCGCCAACTCTTTGGTGCGCTTCGCGATTTCTTGCTCAAGTCCAGCTTGATGTTGGGCAAGAGCCCGGTTTGTTTCATGTAGTTCTTCTAAAAGCTCATCACGTCCTTTCTCTTGCCACAATTCGCGCAACCTGCTTTGCTCTGCCGCACTGGGTATACCTTTTGCTACGATATGACCAACAAAACCGTGTGGATAAAACTGTATGCGCAGGGCTTGTTGAGTGGCAACACCCACGGAAACTGGGTAATGCCCAGAGAGTAATAATCCATTGTCATTGATGGTGATTTGCAATGTCACGGTTGACGCAATAGACAACAACTGATTAAACAAATCAGCTGCATGCCACGTCAGGAGATCTTGCTCTGTCGGCGATAACTTAAAACAGCGTACTGTCGCCAAGCATTTCTGCCGTAATGCGATCAGCCCACTCTCACTATTATGCAAAACAATTTCAAACGTTTCGCTCATGGTGACACCTCACGACGATCACGGTGGCATCATCATGGTACTTAGAAAAGTGCTCCATGTAATACGATGCAATCTGCCGCGCAGAATGTTGTAACCACGGCGCTCCAGCCTCATCAAGATCCAGATTCTCCCGAATCCCATCGGTTGTCAGAACAAACCAGTCCTGCGGCTGAAAAGCACCTTGAAACTCACGCAAACTTGGGATCATTTCCCCGACAATCCCGGGCTGAGCATAAAACGACTGGGTACGACGGTTCACTTTGCGCAGTAAGTTATTACCAATCCCAATCCCACTGAATTGATAATTCCGACTATCCAGATGCAGCATTGTTACCGCAGCACCGAGGCTGCCAAGAAAACGCTCATGGAGTGACTTCATCAGCCAAGTGAGATCAAAATTCGCTTTCTCTTTGAGGTATTTTTCCATCGCCCGTGCAAGCTCTGCAGCATGAGTGCCATGCCCTAACGCATCAATGATCACCACCAACAAATCATCTTCATTCTGATACACCAAATAGCCGTCTCCAGCTTCTGGCTCGCCAAAATAAGGGACTTGGCGTACCGCGATGTCAAAATCCATTCTGACTCCATTTGGTCACGGAAACCTTGGTTCCATTTGCAAGATTTTCTAAAGAAAATTCATCTACCATCCTTCTGACACCGGGCAACCCTAAACCGAGCGAGCCGCCAGTGGAAAAATGCTCCTGCAGTGCCAACTCGATATCCGCAATACCTGGCCCTTTATCTTGAACTGTGATGCGAATGCCTAGCCGCCCTTGAGACTTAATCAGTTGCATTTCCACCGTACCAAATTCTGCGTATTTAAAAACGTTGGTTGCCAGTTCAGAGACCACGGTGGCAATCTCACTCACCTCAACCATTGAAAATCCTATCTGACGTGCAAACACATAAGCACCCATCACTGCAGTAACAGAATCCGTTTCTCCACACAAATGAAACAGCTCACTTTTACCCCCTTGTAATGTTGAGGAATAAGGCCGTTCTGAGGACATCATTTCAATATTTCCAACGCTTGTTCGATACTCGACACTGACACCATGTGCGAGGTATCCAAACCAGTGTCGAGCATTCCCAACACCAAACCAGGCCGAATACCAACAAAAATACAATGCCTCCCCATCACTTCAATGGCATAGGACAATTGCAGTAAGCGGCTAAGCTCCACTCGGCTACAACTTTTCAAGCCCGACATTTCAATTAATACACCGCGAATATTCTCACGCCCCAATGCCGTAAGCAGCTCATCTTCAAACACTTTTAGCACGCTGAGCGACAAGTCTACTTGGATGGAGGCAATCAAGGCCTGTTGCATACGACTGATTGAAATCACGCTTTGCATTGTTCGACGCCTAGTTTTCTAAACGCATCTGTTCAATGCCTTTCAGATTGACCCCCACGGTGCGAAACGCATTTTCTAGAGCATCTCGCAAGGTAGCATTGGTTTTTACTTCCCCAACATTGATGCCTAGTTGCACCATAGTTTGAGCTATAGAGGGAGAAACACCAGAGACAAGGCATTCACAGCCCATCAGTTTGGTCGCCTTAGTAATTTTAATGAAATGGTTTGCCACTGCGGTATCCACCACCGCCACACCCGAAATGTCCATAATGAATACTTTGGCACGGTATTCAGCGATTTTATGAAGCACGGTGATCATAATGTCCTGTGCTCGTTTGGAATCGATAATCCCGACAATTGGCAGCATCAAAATGTCTTGCCAGATCATGGTGACCGGTGTCGACATCGCCAACAACGCTTCGCTCTGTTCAGAAATTTTTTTATTGATTAAGCGCGAATAAGTATCCACCACTATGGTGGTATCCATGTGCAGTAATTTGGTAAACGCCGTGACCAGAGAACTGTATTCATCACTGTAAAGGCTGCCGTCGTACATACGTTTGGTAAAAATCACCATCGACATATTCATGCCTGCAAAATAGGTGGGCAAAGGCAACCCGACTCGGGCATGAACCTCCCCAACTTCAGCTCGTTCTTTCACATATTGCGCATCCACTCGTGCATTAAAAAAGCTACGCCAATAATTCAGTTGCTGATCTTGCACTCGGGTCAACTTTAGGGGGTCATGGAAAAATTGGTCATAGGCGGAAGTAGTCTGCAACCAACCGTAGAAATGGGTGACATACTCTTTAAGTTTTGGCTGAATGATCTGACCAAACTTACGAATCAAAGCGAGATCGGCTTCAGTAAGATCATGCAAAGCAAGCAATGCTTCAGGATCACTGAGTACGGATGACTGTACTGTCCTCATGGTTTCTCCTTGATAAGGAAAGGCGCAGACTACTCAACACCACCTTAAAATTAAACGTTCAATCTAATTGGCTTGTTATGATTCTAAAACTATAGACAAGATTTGAGGTATTCAGACAAGTTTTCCTCTACCTCATCTCGAGGAAATTCCAACCGCTGTTTTTAGACTATGGGGTGATTTAGCCTGCCAAGAGTCGAACCTGGATGAGCTATTGATTGCATTAGGCATTCTTAGCTGACGCACGATGAAATCAGTCAAAAGCACGAGCAATTTCCACAGTAAAGGTAATGAAATAGATTGATTTTCAATCTATTGCGAAATTACTTAACAAACATACTACTTAAGAACTATTGCCCCATGTTGATTTGCATACTTTGATATAGATAACTATACCTAGAAGTGACCATGTTAAACGGTATGACATGAGTCCTACGGAACAACGACAGATTTAGGCTCACTTTGTTTGGCCAATTTCGGGGCGCACATATGAGAAACAATCAACCTGTTACACAGAAGGAAGTGACTTATCCACCTCACTTTAATCTTCTTTCCACCACCACTTTAAGTAGCCATATTAAATACGCGAGTAAAGATTTCTGCGATGTTGCCGGATACACACTCGATGAATTAATCAATCAACCCCATAACATGGTTCGCCACCCAGACATGCCACCTGAAGCCTTTAAAGATATGTGGGAGCATATCAAAGCCGGCAAGTCATGGATGGGTATGGTAAAAAACCGTTGCAAAAACGGTGATTACTACTGGGTTGATGCCTTTGCTTCACCAATCAAAGAAAATGGTAAAGTGGTGGAATACCAATCTGTCCGTTTATCTCCGAGTCGGCAACATGTTGAAAATGCAGAAAAACTCTACAAACAGATTCGCGAAGGTAAAACTCATTGGCGCTTAAAAATACCCCGCAGTCGATTGTGGCAACGCTTAGGTGCTGGATTTGTGGTTGCTGCAGGACTCAGCTTCATCGCTGACTTTTTCTTAGCTGGTGCCGGAGTTCCTTTAATGCTCCTGCTCACTGTAGCAATGGCGTACCAATTTACTCGACGTCTCGAAGAGCTTTCACAAGAGGCTCGAAAAGTGTTCGATAACCCACTGATGGAGTTGGTATACAACGATAGAGTCGATGATTTCTCTGAAATCAGACTTGCGATGAAAATGCGCCAGTCTGAACTGAATGCCGTAGTGGGACGCATCCAAGACTCCAGCATCCAAATAGGTGAGGCTGCGAAACTCTCCTCCAAAAACAGCGAAACCACCGCAGAAAACTTAGATTCACAAACCAGAGAAACCGAGCAAGTCGCCGCTGCGATTACTCAAATGAACATCACGGCAACGGAAATTGCTCAAAGTGCTCAAGCCGCTTCCGATGCAACAAGTGAAGCGCAAAATGCTGCCCGAGAAGGGATGCAAGCGGTAGAACAAACTGTTGATGCCATGACTCACATGGCTACCCAGTTAGCTCAAGCAAGCAAAGTCATTGAACAACTGTCGGCACAAAGTGCAACGATTGGTCAAGTAATGGAAGTGATTCAAAGCATTGCAGAACAAACCAACTTACTGGCTCTTAACGCAGCGATTGAAGCAGCGCGTGCGGGAGAACAAGGCCGAGGCTTCGCAGTTGTTGCTGATGAGGTCCGTAAACTGGCTCAACGCAGTACGGAATCGACCGAAGAGATTAAAGAAGTGATTACCTCGATCCAGAGCAGTACACGAAATGCCGTGAATGCAATTGAACAAGGCAACCAACTCTCTGAATCTTGTGTCAGCAGCGCCAACACATCAGGTGACAAGTTGACCACTCTGCTCTCACAAGTCTCTGATATTGCAATGCGTAACGAACAAATCGCCACTGCGGTGGAGGAGATGGCGAAAGTGACGGAAGATATGAACCGTAGCGTGCAATCCATCAGTGATGTTTCTTCATCAAGCCTCGTGTTAGCCGAAGGTACACGTAACGAATGTTTACACCTAGTGGAAAACTTATCATCGCAAACTAGCCTAGTGAGTCAGTTCCGCCGACTATAAGAATTTTATAAGCTCCTTGTACCTTATTTAGCCTTGAGGCGCCCCTTCAAGGCTTTTTTTTATCCATTTTCCCACCATTTTCTAAGATGATTTTTTGCCAGTAAAACGAGATTTAGGGTTGTGAATAAAGATTTAACCCAAATATAACAATCACACTTATCTGGATAATAACTCTTATGCCTACTCCTTCTGCGTCATTAGCGAAACAACTTTTCCAAATGACTTGGCCAATGCTGTTTGGCGTACTGTCACTAATGAGTTTCCAACTGGTCGATAGCGCCTTTATCGGCCAACTCGGCATTCTTCCCCTCGCCGCCCAAGGCTTTACCATGCCCATTCAAATGGTGATCATCGGCGTGCAAGTCGGTTTAGGCATTGCCACCACTGCGGTGATCTCGCGCGCTTTGGGGGCGAATCAAGAGCACTATGCCAAGCAATTGGGCGGTTTAGTCATTAGTGTTGGGGGAATTGGGGTTGCCGTCATTGCTGTGCTGCTTTATTTGTTGCGCCATCCGCTACTGTCTTTGCTTGGTGCCTCTGATGATGTGCTGCAAATCATCGATCATTACTGGATCTGGTGGTTGGTGAGTGCTTGGACAGGCGCGATGCTCTACTTCTTCTACAGCTTATGCCGCGCCAACGGCAACACACTGCTGCCCGGAACCATGATGATGGTGACCAGCGTACTGAATCTGATTCTGGACCCACTGTTTATTTTTACGTTGGATTGGGGCATAAACGGTGCAGCCATTGCCACTATCTTGGCGTTTGGCATCGGGATCGGGATCGTGGCTCCTAAAGTAACTCAACGCCAATGGATGAGTTTCGACTGGCATGATCTGGATATTGCAAAGAGCTTAACCTCACTCGGTCACATTATGGGGCCAGCAATGCTAAGCCAGTTGTTACCACCGCTCTCTTCTATGTTTGCGACCAAGTTATTAGCCGGTTTCGGTACGGCGGCCGTAGCAGCTTGGGCGTTGGGTTCTCGGTTTGAGTTTTTTGCTTTAGTGGCAGTTCTGGCACTGACGATGTCGATTCCCCCCATGGTAGGGCGAATGCTCGGCGCTAAAAATGTGGCGGATATTCGCCAGTTGGTTCGCATCGCTTGCCAATTTGTGCTTGGGTTCCAACTACTGATTGCACTAGCCACTTATCTCCTAGCCAGCCACTTGTCATCGCTAATGACCAGTGAGACTGAAGTTGCGGCAATTTTGCTCCAACACTTAACCATTGTTCCTATCAGCTTGGGCGCACTCGGCATCTGTATGTTGATGGTGTCTGTCGCCAATGCGCTTGGCAGAGCCTATGTAGCATTAACCATTTCGGCTTTACGACTGTTTGCTTTTTATCTGCCTTGCTTATGGATCGGGGCACAAGTTTACGGGCTTACTGGTCTGTTTATTGGTGCGTTAGTGGGCAATATTTTAGCGGGTTGGGTTGCGTGGTTGAGCTATCAACGAGCGTTGCAGCAGCTTGAAAACGCTTGTCACGCGGTCGCATAGAAGGTTCAAACCACTCGCTGCCCATCTTTAACGCTAAGAAGCCACCATAAAAAAGGCCCTTCACATCAGTGAAAGGCCTTTGCATTTAAGCAACACAATTAAGCTTGGCGACGCGTTTCGATCGCCGCAGCCAGTTGGCGCAATACGGTTTCAGTATCTTCCCAGCCAATGCAAGCATCAGTGATAGATTGACCGTAAGTCAGGTTACAACCTGGAGTCAGATCCTGACGACCTTCAACAAGGTGCGATTCAATCATCACCCCGAAGATCGCATGTTCACCTTGTGCGATCTGCGCCGCAACATCCTCCGCCACCACCATTTGGCGTTTGAACTGCTTAGAGCTGTTCGCGTGACTGAAATCGATCATTACTTTTTGTGGTAAGCCAGCCACTTCCAGCTCTTGCTTGATATTGCTCACGTGCGCCGCGCTGTAGTTTGGCTCTTTACCGCCACGCAGAATAATGTGGCAATCTGGGTTACCCGCCGTCTCGACAATCGCCGAATGACCAAACTTAGTGACCGACAAAAAGTGGTGAGAAGCGCCTGCAGAGCGAATCGCATCGGAAGCGATTTTAATGTTGCCATCGGTCCCGTTTTTGAAACCCACAGGGCAGGAAAGCCCTGAAGCTAACTCACGATGCACTTGAGATTCCGTTGTGCGCGCTCCGATCGCGCCCCAACTGATGAGATCCGCCACATACTGTGGGGTGATCATATCGAGGAACTCACTGGCAGTTGGCATCCCCAGATCGGTCAGATCCAGCAGCAGTTTGCGCCCCATGCGTAAACCATCGTTAATTTCATAGGTGTCATTGAGGTACGGATCGTTAATTAACCCTTTCCAACCGACTGTGGTACGTGGCTTTTCAAAATACACTCGCATCACGATTTCTAACTGACCACTGAGCTCATCACGCAGTGCTTTTAAACGCTGACCGTATTCAATCGCCGCTTTCGGGTCATGAATAGAGCATGGACCAATCACCACCAACAGGCGATCGTCTTTATCTTGCAGCATATTATGAATCGCTTCACGCGCCTGAAACGTGGTCGAAGACGCGGTTTCGGTAGCCGGAAATTTCTCTAACACCGCGACTGGTGGCAGTAGCTCTTTAATCTTCTTAATTTTTACATCATCGGTTTGAAACATTGTCACTTCTTCCTTTACTTTCTGGTTCACCTAGCGAGTAACGGCTCTCGCTACAGTAGTTACTGCACCTGTCGTGTCTTCGGGTAACTTATCGGCACTCAGAAAATGTCGCAAGCACTATTTTTAAATAAAGGCAAGATTCCACTTTTCTTTACAAGAAAATCGTTGTGTAAAAAATAAATTACACCACAAAATAGAGCGCTAAGAACTGATGAATCCTCTTCAAACTCCCTGAAGTTGCGAGAATAAAACAGGGTTGAGACAAAGAACAAAAGCGGCTTTCAAGACAGAATCAATTAATGCAATGTCAGTTTTATGTTGCTAAGGTATGCCAAGAAGAACAACAAAGATAACAACATGAAAGTGATAGAGTTTCGCCAAGTCAGCAAATGGTATGGTCAATTTCAAGCACTGAAGTCGATTTCTCTAACCGTCAACAAAGGGGAAATTTTGGTGATTTGCGGCCCTTCAGGCTCCGGTAAGTCAACCCTGATCCGCACCGTGAATGGCTTAGAAAACATTGATGCTGGTGAAATTACTGTGCTACCCAATCTGGATGAACGCACTCGACGCAGCGGCAAGATCGGCATGGTATTTCAGCATTTCAACCTGTTTCCGCACTTAACGGTACTGGAAAACCTTACCCTAGCCCCCATCCGCACTTTAAAACTTTCGGCTCAGGAAGCCAAAGATCGGGCTTATCATTTTCTGCAGCGCGTGAAGATCACCGATCAAGCACATAAATACCCGATTCAACTCTCTGGCGGCCAGCAGCAACGAGTCGCGATTGCTCGCTCTCTCTGCATGCAGCCGGAGATTTTACTGTTTGATGAACCCACTTCCGCGCTCGATCCTGAAACCATTAACGAGGTACTCGAAGTGATGGTCGACCTTGCGCAAGATGGCATTACCATGATGTGCGTAACCCATGAAATGGGTTTTGCGCGCAAAGTCGCACACCGCGTGATGTTTATGGATGAAGGGGAAATTCTCGAAGTGGGTTCACCCGATCAGTTGTTCCAAAACCCAACGCATCCGCGTACCCAACAATTTCTCAATCAGATCCTGAGCCATTGATGATAAAACGCTTTCTTCGCCCACTGCTGTTTGCCACCCTGCAAATGATCTTGGTATTTGCCGGATTGGTCTGGCTGCTTGATTCTGGCGCACAAGCCATGGGCTATACATGGCAGTGGCACCGAGTGCCTGAGTATGTGCTGATTTTTGAAGATGGGCAGTGGTGGGCGGGTGATTTACTGCACGGCCTATTGGTCACCTTGCAGTTGACAGGGATCAGTTTGATTTTCACTTTGGCTTTGGGTTTAACCACCGCTTTGCTGCGTCAGTCACGTTCACTGGTCGGGCGCGCTTTAGGCACCGGATACATCGCGGTAGTCCGCAACACGCCGCTTTTGGTACAAATATACCTCCTCTACTTTGTGTTTGGCCCAGTGATAGGGCTCGACCGATTTGCTACCGCAGTGCTTGCCCTTGCTCTGTTTCAAGGTGCGTATACCGCAGAGGTATTTCGCGGCGGGTTAAACAGCATTCCGCAAGGTCAGTATGAAGCGGCACGCTCGCTAGGCTTATCGCGCTTTTTTACCTTTTACGATGTGATCCTGCCGCAACTTCTGCAACGTACATTACCTCCACTCACCAATGAGATGGTGTCGCTGATTAAAAACTCGTCTATTGTCAGTGTGATGGCGATTTTTGATCTCACCACTCAGGGGCGCAATATCGTCTCGGAAACCGCGATGCCGTTTGAGATTTGGTTCAGCGTCGCGGCGATCTATCTGTTGTTAACCCTGACTCTGTCAGCATTATCAGCTTGGCTAGAACATAAATTGGGCGCGCAGTGGCGCTCACAGTAACGATGAAATAAAGAAGGAACTCCTATGCAATCATTTGGACAACGTTTAGGTCGATTCAGCGTTAAAACCTTACTTACTGGCTTGTTGGGGCTGGCTCTCACTTTGCCAGCAGTGGCGAGCGACACGCCGAATCTTGATGCGATTAAAGAGCGTGGCACACTGCGCGTTGGTATGTCTACCTTTGTGCCTTGGGCAATGCGCGATAAGCAGGGTGAGCTGATTGGCTTTGAGATTGATGTCGCTAAACGCTTAGCCGCCGATTCAGGTTGGCAAGTGGAATTTGTGCCGACCGCATGGGATGGCATTATTCCGGCGCTACTGGCCAAAAAATTTGATGTGATCATCGGCGGAATGTCGGTCACGCCTGAGCGTTCCAAAAGTGTGCTGTTTACGGCGCCCTATTCGCACTCTGGTGTGCAACTGGCCGCAAGCAAAAAGCTCGCTGAAGGCTTTTCCAAGTTGGAAGACTTTAACAAGCGCAACGTAAAAATCGCGGCTCGCCGTGGTGCTTTCACCGTACAAGTGGCGCGTGAAACTTTCCCTAAAGCCAGTGTGCTGCAATTTGATGACGATGCCCAAGCTTTCCAAGAAGTGATCAACGGCAACGCGCATGCGGTGATTGCTTCAAGCCCCAAACCCGAGCATGAAAGTATCAAGCACAGCGATTCATTGTTTCTTCCTTTCAGTGAACGTTTAAGTAAAGGCAATGAAGCGTTTGCAGTGCGTTTAGGGGAAGAAGATAAGATGGCCTATTTTGATCAATGGATTGCAGACCGCACGGCCGATGGCTGGTTACAAGCACGGTATGAATACTGGTTCTCCACTTTAGATTGGCAAGATCAGATCGCCTCAGGTCAGTAGATGAATAACTATGGCGCCAAAACCTCATCGGGCAACCGCTTTACTTTGTTCGATGGTGGATTACTGCTCGCAATCGCCAGCCTCATCGGCTGGCTTTATTATCGATCCGAGGTGGGTATTCACTACCACTGGCACTGGCGTGAAGCATGGGGTTTGATTTTCACGCCGCGTGCGGATGGCAGTTTACCTTACTTCTTACAAGGCTTAGGTGCGACCTTGCGTTTAAGCTTGTGGGGCATGGTACTAGCTTTAGTGTTAGGGTCTCTGATCGGCATCGCGCGCAGCCGCAAGGCTTGGTTTGTGCGTTTACCCGCTAACGCATTTGTGCAACTGGTACGCAATATTCCACCGCTGGTGTTTGTGTTCATCTTCTATTTTTTCATCTCCAATCAACTTATTCCGCTGCTGGGGTTGGATGAGCTACTGCGCAACCATATTGAGGAAGTTCATCCATTGGTGACTGGGCTGTTCGGCCCTGCCCGCTTGTGGGAAAACTTGTTGTCCGGCGTGTTGTGTATCGGGCTACTCTCTTCTGCTTATATTGCGGAAATCGTGCGGGCGGGACTTGCCAACATCCCGCTGGGACAGTGGGAAGCCGCGGATTCGCTTGGCTTACCAACGTGGGTCAAATACCGCTATGTGATTGCCCCACAAGTGCTGACCGCCATTACCCCAGCACTGGCAGGACAGACAATATCCCTCATCAAAGACACGTCAATCATCTCGCTGATTTCGATTCAAGAACTGACCTTTGTCGGCAGCGAAATGGCCAACTCATCTGGGCTAATTTTTGAGATCTGGCTCATTGTCGGCGCTGCCTACCTGGTGCTTTGCCTCACGCTGTCTATGCTGTTTAAACAAGTAGAGAAGCGCAGCTTACGCCATTTAAGCCGTTGAATGATTAATGAAGGTATCGAAGCAAAGCCAGTTTAGCGATTGCTTCGATATTTTTGAGAATAAATATCAATTAGACTGAAACTTCAAAACCTTAATAGACAAAGGTGACCCCATGAATTCACAAGTCACACACTGGTTGGCCAGAGATCCGGACCCTAAAACTCGTCAAGAGCTGCAACAGTTGATCGACACTCAGCAAGACGCGCAGATTGCCGAGCGCTTTCAATCACGCCTTGAATTTGGTACTGCGGGTTTACGTGGCAAAGTCGGCTGTGGCCCTAACCGAATGAATCGTTTAGTGATCCAAGAAACGGCGGCGGGTTTGGGGCATTACCTGATTGCTCAATTACCCGATGCCAAAAACCGCGGCGTAGTGATTGGTTACGATGGCCGTCCAGATTCAAAGCAGTTTGCTCACGATACCGCCAGCGTGCTGACTTCACTCGGCATCAAAACGTATTTGACCTACCAAGTGGCCGCGACCCCGATCGTGGCTTTCGGCGTGCGCCATTTCAACGCGGCGGCAGCGGTGGTGGTGACTGCAAGCCACAACCCGCCGGAATACAACGGATTTAAAGTGTATTGGGAAAACGGCGCGCAAATTATTCCTCCGCATGATGCAGGCATTGCTGCTTGTATTGACCAAGCGGCACAACAAGCGCTCCCTTATCTATCCCTTGAAGAGGCAGAGCAACAAGGCCTGCTGCATTGGCTACGTGATGAGTATTACCAAACTTACCGTAAAACCATTGGTGAAAGCCCACTGTTGCAGCATCATACTAAGCCGCAAGCGCTAAGCTTGGCTTACACCGCGATGCATGGTGTGGGTGCTAATATGGCAGAAATCTTACTCGCCGATGCCGGTTTTACTCACGTTAGCAGCGTGAAGGAACAGCGCGAGCCGGATGGCACATTCCCAACCGTCAACTTCCCGAACCCGGAAGAAGCGGGCGCGATGGATATGGTGATGGCACTGGCCAAAAAAGTCGGCGCTCAGCTTGCTTGTGCTAATGATCCCGATGCGGATCGCTTTGCGGTTGCCGCGCGTAAAGCCGATGGCGAATATCAAATGCTGACCGGCGATCAAGTCGGTTCACTGTTTGGTCACTATCTGCTCTCGCAAACCGATGCTTGTCGCCAACTGGTCGGCAACACCATCGTTTCTTCCAGCTTGCTCAGCAAAATCGCCGCAGCTCATGGCGCACGTTATTACCAAACCCTCACAGGTTTTAAATGGTTGACCAACGTGGCGATGCAAGAGCAAACCGAGCAACACCAATTCTTGTTCGCTTATGAAGAAGCGTTGGGATACACGATTGGTAGCACAGTTTGGGATAAGGATGGCCTTTCTGCCCTGGTCGCTTTTGCCCAACTGGCGGCAGAGCTTAATGCACAAGGCAAAACGGTATGGGATCAGCTTGAAGCACTGTATCGCCAACATGGCCTGCACGTTAACGCGCAGCGCAGCATTGCGTTAGCACCTAACTCTCCACCGGTGGGCGATAAATTGCGTGCCACGCCACCAGCGGATATTGCAGGGCGTAAAGTGCTCATCGTGGAAGATTTTAAACTGGCTCGCCGCACCTTTGCCGATGGCAAAACCGAAGCGATTACCCTACCTGCCAGTGATGTGCTGATCTACCATCTGGACGGTGGCGCTCGTGTGATTGTACGCCCATCGGGTACGGAGCCTAAGCTGAAATGCTACTACGAGGTGGTGACGCCGTTTACGGCTGGCGAAGATTTTGCGAGCGCACAAGAACGTGCCGATGAGCAGATGTCACTGCTGATTGCGGAGCATCAAACGAGTTTATAACGCGCTTTGCACCCATCTGTTGTACAAAAACAAAGAGAGGCGACTGCCTCTCTTTTGTTGTCGACTTAGCGTTAACTTAACCTTCAGCCGCAGCTTTGGCATCTTTAAAATCAACCACTTGATGCTCTGGTGAAGGGTGGGTATTGCCCGTAAAACGGCCGCCTTGTTCAATACTGAGATCATCACTGAACAAAGTGCCATTAACACGACCCTTGTTGAGGATCTCAATTTTTCCGGCGTGACCAGTGCCCTCAAACAGACCATTAATGATCAGATGGTCAGCAAAGATTTCGCCACGAACCACACCGCTTTCACTGATCACCAGTGTTTTATCAACATGCAGCTCGCCTTCTACTAGGCCGTCAACCTGAATGCTGCTTTCCACTTTCAGCTCTCCGGAGATGTGGCTACCTTTTGCGATGAGAGTTGTAGCTGAGAGCTGACTCTTTGCTCGACTTTGTTTACTAAAGATTCCCATCGAATACCTCTTACTTTAGTGAATATGGTTTCAAAATCATTGACTCCCCAATCGACAAAAGGTCGTGGGTCTAATGATCGACCAATAAAACGGATTTCGTAATGTAAGTGCGGGCCGGATGAAAGCCCGCTGTTACCGGAATAGCCCAACAAGTCGCCTTTTTGTACAAACTCACCACTTTTCACGGCAAACTTCTGCAAATGTGAATACGAACTGCTGAACCCATACGCATGCAACAAGCGAATAAAATTCCCTGAGCCCACTTTGCTGGCGCGAGTCACTTCTACAACGCCGTCAGCCGGGGCATAAATTGGGGTCCCGATGTTGACCGCAAAATCCTGACCGCGGTGCAATTTAGCTTGCTTGGTCACCGGATGAACCCGCTTACCGTAACCGGAAGAGATCCGTGCGCTTGGAACAGGGGAACCACTTGGAATTTGTGTCAACATCATAGTTCGCACTGAGGATGTAATCGCGGCGGCATCTAAACGAGATTCTAATTCAGCGCCCGTTTCATCCACGCCAAGCACTTTTTCCAAATCACCGAGGCGATCGGAAACGATCTGAATCTTCTCTTCGCGTACTGCTAAGTCACTTTCAAGGCTTTCTTTTAGCTCACTAAGTGAAGCAACCTCTTCCAGTAAGGACATTGACTGACTTTCCAACTCTTGCTGTTTGAGTTTGGCAAAATCGACTTGGTTTTTCAGATAATAAATTACGCCTCCCGTGGCAAACACCCCCACCAAGGTGATGTAACCCAAACTCTTGAGAGCGAGGCGAAACACTCTATCCAAATGAAAATGCTGGGTTCCATGAATCGAGGAAACCGAGACAATCACTCTTTCTTTCATACTGCTTTATTTCTTCATCTGGACGGCAAAGTGGAGCGGATGATAACAAGTAACTCCCCCCATCTAAACCTTTTGCATAAGGTCATTGAAGCCCATTCACAACCTTATTGCGCATTTTGTGAATTAGGTATCTTACCCACACGTTAATTACGCTTATAGGCAGAAAACATGACGGATTTTGTAGCTTAATTACAAATCAAACAATAATAAAAGGAGAAATGCAGATTACGGAGTGCCAAGGAAACAAAAGCGTGATCTGGGTCATCAATGGTTTTATTTTTAAACGACCAATATTCACAAAATGTGAATAAAATCACTTAATTCATAAAAAATTAAAAATATAAATTTGAGGCATTGATCGATTTAAAATAATTGACAAAATCAAATTTAAAAAAATGTATTAAATTTACATGACAAATAGTTGAAATAGATCACTAAAAAATCCGAATGATAAGCACATTTTCATAACAACGATCACAAAAAACCCGTTGGGGATTCTGTTCGAAATTTGTGTGGTAGAGTGATTGTGTACTAAGCAATCAACGGTTTTTTGCCAAACCGTTACTACGATTAAATTCAAACGGAACATCCAACGGGGGACGCGATGATATCATCAGACGCCAAGGTCAAGATACAAAATTTTGGCCGTTTCTTATCAAACATGGTCATGCCGAATATCGGCGCTTTTATTGCGTGGGGTTTTATTACTGCGCTTTTCATTCCAACAGGTTGGGTACCCAATGAGACGTTAGCCTCTTTGGTTGGCCCTATGATTACGTATTTACTGCCGCTTTTGATCGGTTATACCGGCGGTAAACTGGTCGGTGGTGAGCGCGGTGCGGTGGTGGGTGCCATCACCACAATGGGCGTGATTGTCGGTACTGATATTCCCATGTTCATGGGCGCGATGATCGTCGGCCCAATGGGCGGTTGGGCGATCAAAACTTTCGATAACAAAGTGGATGGCAAAGTACGTAGTGGCTTTGAAATGTTGGTGAACAACTTCTCAGCCGGCATCATCGGGATGCTATGTGCCATCATCGCCTTCTTCCTGATCGGACCATTTGTGAAAGTGTTGTCAGGCGCATTAGCGGCTGGGGTTAACTTCCTCGTAACCGCTCACCTGCTCCCTCTGACGTCCATCTTTGTTGAACCAGCCAAAATCCTCTTCCTCAACAACGCGATCAACCACGGTATTTTCTCACCACTGGGGATCCAACAAGCCAATGAAACAGGCCAATCTATTTTCTTCTTGATTGAAGCCAACCCAGGTCCAGGCCTTGGTATTTTGCTGGCGTACATGGTGTTTGGTAAAGGAACGGCTCGTCAAACCGCGGGCGGTGCAACCATCATCCATTTCTTCGGTGGTATTCACGAAATCTATTTCCCTTACATTCTGATGAATCCACGCCTGATTTTGGCAGCGATTGCGGGCGGTATGACGGGTGTGTTTACGCTCACCGTATTTAATGCAGGTCTGGTATCTCCAGCCTCTCCCGGCTCGATTTTCGCGGTTCTGCTGATGACTAACAAAGGCTCAATCTTAGGCGTGCTGTGCTCTATCTTTGCAGCAGCAGCGGTTTCTTTCGCCGTCGCAGCACTACTGATGAAAGCACAAACCTCGACAGAGCAAGATGGCGATAAAGACGCGTTGGTGAAAGCCACGTCCAAGATGCAAGAGATGAAAGCGGGCTCTAAAGGTCAATCAACACCAACTGCCGCGCAGAATAAGAAAATCGACATGGCGAATGTACAAAGCATCATCGTCGCTTGTGATGCAGGCATGGGCTCCAGTGCCATGGGTGCAAGCATGCTGCGTAAGAAGGTTCAAGAAGTTGGTTTACCAATCATTGTCACCAACATGGCGATCAATGCATTGCCTGCGGAGGTAGACATAGTGATCACGCACCGAGATCTGACTGACCGTGCACGCAAACATGCACCACAAGCCGAGCACATTTCACTCAATAACTTTCTGGACAGCGCACTGTATAGCCAACTGGTCACGCAGCTTCTCGCCGCCCAACGCCATGCCGCGAATGATGGTCAGTTACTCAAACCTTCCATCATGGCCGCCAATGATGACAGTTTTAAAGTCCAACCACCGAGTGTGTTCCAACTGCAAAAAGAGAACATTCACCTTGGCCTGAATGCCAGTAATAAAGAAGAAGCCATTCGCTTTGCGGGTAACAAATTAGTCGAATTGGGTTACGTACACCCAGAATATGTCGATGCCATGTTTGAACGCGAAAAGCTGGTTTCTACCTACCTCGGTGAATCCATCGCGGTGCCTCACGGCACTGTGGATGCCAAAGATCGCGTGATCAAAACCGGCATCGTGATTTGCCAATACCCGCAAGGTGTCGCCTTTAGCGAAGACAGCAGCGATGTTGCAAAGCTCGTCATCGGTATCGCGGCTAGAAATGACGAACATATACAAGTCATTACCACCATTACCAATGCTCTTGATGATCCAAGTGCTATCGACAAACTCACCTCAACCAAGGACGTGAGTGATGTACTGAGCATTTTGGCCACCAGCCAAGCAGCATAACGTTTTTGCTCCTGAGGCAAAACGAGGTCAGCAACGCCCCCTATGTGGCTGACCTCACCTCAGGCAGTAAAGGTAACAATTCAAGATTGAGGTAGGTAAAGATGAAAAAGAATGCAGTTCATTTTGGCGCAGGCAATATTGGCCGCGGATTTATTGGAAAACTTCTGGCGGATGCCGATATCGCCGTCACCTTCGCGGATGTTAACGAACCTTTAGTGGATCAGTTGAGCCATCAGCAAGAATACAAAGTCAAAATAGTGGGTAACGAATGTAAAATGGAGACCGTTAGCCACGTCACCGCGGTTAACAGTGCCAGTGAAGCCTTGATAGAGCGGATTATCAAAACCGATTTAGTCACCACGGCCGTTGGCCCAACAGTGCTCGATATCATCGCCAAAACCATTGCCAAGGGCTTGAGCGCTCGGTTTGCCGCGGGTAACACTCAACCACTCAACATCATCGCCTGTGAAAATATGGTGCGCGGTACCACCCACCTTAAACAGCAGGTGTATCAATTCCTCACCACCGACGAGCAACAACAAGCCGATGCTTTAGTGGGGTTTGTTGATTCCGCAGTCGATCGCATTGTGCCACCACTGCAAGCCGCCAACGATGATCCGCTGGAGGTGACAGTAGAAAGCTTTAGTGAATGGATTGTTGATGAGCAGCAGTTTAAAGGCGAAATCCCGCATATTGAGGGGATGGAAAAAACTGACAATCTGATGGCGTTTGTCGAGCGTAAACTGTTTACCCTGAATACGGGTCACTGCGTTACTGCTTATTTAGGATGTTTGAAAGGACACCGCACCATTCGTGAGGCCATTGAAGATCCGAGCATTCAGGCACAGGTGAAACAAGCGATGCAGGAGAGCGGCGAAGTGCTGATCCGCCGTTATGGTTTTGATCGCGCACTGCACAGCGCCTATATCGAAAAAATCCTTACCCGCTTTGCCAATCCTTATCTGGTGGATGAAGTGGATCGTGTTGGTCGTCAGCCGCTAAGAAAACTTGGCGCAAATGATAGATTAATCAAACCGTTACTCGGTACAATCGAGTATGGTCTGCCAAACGGCATGTTATTGAAAGGCATCGCGGCCGCACTGAAATACCGTAATCACAGTGATCCGCAAGCCGTGGAACTGCAGCAATGCATTGAAAAAGAAGGTGTTCGCTCTACACTGGCTCGCTACACAGGGTTGGCAGCAGACAGTGTTGAAGCGCAGAAGATTGAAGCACTCTATCAACAAATGGATTGAAGCCTCAGGATAACTGTTTGAAAAAACAATATTATCGGAAGCCTTAAAATGTCGAGAGCCGTCACTCGCTCTCGACTTAACCCAACAACAGATCAGTTTATGGCAGAAAAAATTAACGAATCCGACATTTTGGAGCGCTTGAATCAGACCAACACGGTACGAGGATTCTTCATTACAACGGTTGATGTGCTAACCGAGGCCATTGATGCACTGATGCAACGCATTTTCCGTAAAGACAACTTTGCGGTGAAATCCGTTGTAGAGCCCCTGTTGCACGATACTGGCCCACTGGGTGATCTCTCCGTTCGCCTGAAGCTTTTGTTCGGCCTCGGCGTTATCCCGGATGAAGTTTTCCACGATATTGAGCAGCTCATCAAACTGCGTAACCAGCTCAATCACGATGCCACTGAGTACCAATTCACCGATCCTCAAATTCTTGCACCAATCAAAGCGCTGAATTTGGTTAAGAAAATGGGCATGCTGCACTTAAATGTGGTGGAACCCGACGATGATATTGACCTCAGCTTTTACCATTTGCAGTTGCAGCGCCAGCAGCAAGTCATTAAATCTGGGCTCTCTTTAGCCATCATTCAGATTTGCAATACGCTCAATAAAGACAGCCCATTTTGAACCGCGAGATTGCCGCACCAGCCGCCGCATAAACCGCACGATCACAACACAAATCTCACATCCATTTTTCGCATTGTCTGTTTATCGTGCTAGCCTGAAGTCCTTTTCTGATAACCGATGATCGAAGAATGAAAATCGCCATGATTGGTCTGGGTGATATCGCCCAGAAAGCTTATCTTCCTGTATTAGCTCAATTATCCGATGTCGAGCTGGTGCTGTGTACCCGTAACCCGAAAATATTGGGAACACTGGCTACGCGTTATCGAGTCAGTGCAACTTGTACTGATTACCGCGATGTTTTACAGCATGGGGTGGATGCGGTGATGATCCATGCGGCGACCGATGTTCACAGTACATTGGCGACCTTTTTCCTAACCCAAGGTATTCCAACCTTTGTTGATAAACCGCTGGCCGCGAGCGCACAAGAGTGTGAAGACTTGTATGAGTTAGCGGGGAAACATCGCCAACCACTTTATGTCGGATTTAATCGACGCCATATTCCGCTCTACAACCAACATCTGCCAGAGCTGCGCCATCAAGAATGTGGTGAGTTGCGTTCGTTACGTTGGGAAAAGCATCGCCACGCCCTACCCGGTGATATCCGCACTTTCGTGTTTGATGATTTCATTCATCCTCTAGATAGCGTCAACCTTTCGCGTCAACGCAACTTAGACGACATCCATCTGACCCATCACATGAGCGGCGGGCTGCTTGCTCGCCTTGATCTTCAATGGCAAGCGGGCGATACCTTACTGCACGCTTCGATGAACCGTCAGTTTGGGATCACCACCGAGCATGTCACGGCCAGCTATGACAATGTGGCCTATCAGTTTGATTCCTTTACCCAAGGAAAAGCGTGGCGAGATAACCAAGAAAGCCGAGTGGCCTTAAAAGATTGGACGCCAATGCTGGCCAGTAAAGGCTTTGAGCATATGGTGCAAGACTGGCTACAGGTTGCGGCGACAGGCACGCTTCCTGCCCATATCATTGAGCGTAACTTAGCGAGCCACCAGCTGGCAGAAGCGATTTGCGAACATCTAATTCAACAGGTTCAACGATAAGTCGAATCGAAGCAGCAGGAAACTGACTCGCGCAATTTCAGTGTATTTCGGCTTCGAACCAATGAGTTCACCCCAACCTCGGAGATACCCTCTAGGGTTGGGGTGAATATATTTCATCAACATACTTCGATGGAACGAGTATATAACGCCGTACTTACCAGCTTTTTTCGCCCATGTTCACTTCCGCACTGAGCTGCAAGCTACCGTCATCTGGCAAGGTTGGGTAAATCGCGCGCATTTTCTCAATCACTTGTGAAGAGTGAGTCGAGCTATCCAAAGCCTGTTCGAATTTAACTAAGTACTCTTTGGTGAACGTCACCGCTTGTAGCCCTTGTGGAATCTCGTGACCATAATGCCCCGGGATCACCTGCTTAGGCTTCAGGTCGGCCATACGATCAAGGGTTTCAACCCATTCCATACGAGCTTGCTTGGTTTGGCTGTCTGCCGTCCAAACGTGCATATCACTCATCACCGCGACACCGCCTAAAATGGTCTTTTGCGCGGGCAGCCAGAGGTATGCTTGTGGGTGATTGAGCTGCTTGATCTCGATCTTTTCGCCATCCAGCACAAATTCGGTGCGGTTATCCACTTTAGGAACAATCACTTTGGTTGGCGCTTTTTCAGCGAGGATCGGCCCCCAATAGCCAATTTTCGCATCTTTGGTCATTTCAATGTGTTTAACCACACTCTCACTGGCTAAAACCGGAACGTTGGGAAAGGCTTCCACCAGAGGTTGTAGGCCAAAATAGTAATCCGGATCGCCCGCGCTGATGTAAATAGCGGTGAGCTCTTTGCCTGACTGTTTCACCATCTCCACCAACTTAGCGCCATCATTCACACCAAATTGAGCATCCACTAAGATGGCGTGCTTTTCGCCACTGATCAGCGTAGAGCTGACGGGGAATATGCCCTGCTCACCTGGGTTGTAAGTTTGTAGTTGCAGCGCAGCAAAGCTTGAAAAAGCAGGTAACATCAGTGCAGTGGTCAAAAAGGTACGAGTAAAATTCATGTTTATGTCTCCGTAGTGCATCAATACGGTGACAGCTTATTGTGTTTTAATTTGAACAAATAGATCGCATTCTGAACATCACTGATTCAAATCAGTTAGCCAATCAAACGGGATTGCCTAGAGCCTCACAGATTTCTGTTCCCATTGCCGATCGGCATTGAGTCCCTTCCTCGCCTTATGCTTGAATGGAGCGCAGACACCGAGGAATTTCAGCATGGCCGACAAACTTTCCACCTCCGCCTTGGCAAAAAAGCGCCAGCAAGATGCCAAACAGCTGTTTCAAGATTTGAAAACAGCGGGTTATATCCATCGCCATGATGAGCAGTGGATATTGACCGATCTCGGCATCAAGTTTGGTGGTGAGTATGCCCAGCACCCTAAGTATGGTCGCTTTATTGTCTGGCCTGAGAATTTGCTGATCGACTTACACGCCACCTCCGGCCAAACACTCACCGCCACGCAAGTCGGGGAATATTTCAAATTAAACCCGAAGAAAATGAATCAGTTATTCAGTGAATTAGGCTGGATAGCGCGTAGCGAAGCTGGTTGGCATGCCACTGAAAGTGGCATGCGTGCCGGAGCCCAGCAGCGTGAAGAAAAAAGCTCAGGCAATGGGTTTGTGGTCTGGCATGAAGCGATACTACGTAACCGCCACTTACGCCAATCCGTGGTTGAGTTTCTCGGCCAAGAAGCACAGGCTCACGCGACCGATAAATCTTATTCTAGCTTTCGTCAGAAGTTTGCCGCCAAACACCGCACTTTGGATGGGCATTATGTCCGTTCAACGGGTGAACTGCTAATTGATAACTGGTTGTATCTGGCTGGCGTGGTACACGCTTATCAGCGCCCGCTTCCCATCGAAGAGGAAGTGACCAGTGATTTTTATCTGCCAAGCGGCAAAGTGTATTTGCAATTTTGGGGTACAGACGAAGGTGAAATTGCGCCGAGTGAGCAACAAAAAACCCGCGCACTCTATCAAGCACACGGGTTAGGGTTAATTGAGATCCAGCCTTATGAGATCACGCAACTTGATGACATTTTGCCCGCGAAATTGCGTGAGTTCGGCATTAAGGCCTATTAACGAGCGTGATAACGCGCACGCGCGGCTTCTTCAATTGGCACCACGGTTTTGCCAATCGGTGCCAATGAAATCACCGCCAGTTTTAAATGCTGTAACGCAAACGGAATACCGATGATGGTGATAAAACAGGCCACCGCAGACAAAATATGCCCCACCGCCAACCAAAAACCAGCTAAGACAAACCAAATAATATTGCCTAATACGCCAAAACCGCTGGTGCCAATGTCGGTTTGATCAGTCAATTCATCACGGGAAATGGCTTCATAACCAAACGGCCAAAATGAGAAATTCCCCATTACGAAGCAAGCACGTCCCCACGGAATGCCAATGATGCTGATAAACGCCAGCACGCCAAATAGCCACCAAGCCAATCCCATCACTATGCCGCCGCATAAGAACCAAATAATGTTGCCTAGTGTTCTTAACATTAGGTTACCTCACGTTGTTAAAGATGTTTCATGCGCCTAACGCTAATTCGGCGACTATGAACAGGAAATGAATGATCAAAAAAAGCCATGCCAAACCGCGGTCGCACCACTCACCAAACAGAGCGCCAGCGCCGCGAAGCGAATTTTTTCTTTCGGCAATGAGTGAGTGGTTTTACGTGCCAACGCGTAGCCTAACCAAGCAGCGGGGATCAGCGGCAGAGTCAGTTGCACATGGTGCCAAGTTAAAAAACCCGTCGGCCATTGCACCATCAAAGAGATGATCGAGCTAAACACGAAGAAGGCTGACAAATTACCGCGCAATTGATTAGCTTCTTGATGCTGCAGCAATAGCGCCATAGGAGGACCGCCGATGCCACTACTGGTACCAAATACGCCGGAGAAAAATCCCGCAATCCCCATTCGAGTTGGGTTCGGTTCAATACGCAGCGGCAGCAAACTTACCGCTACCGCAAACAACACCAACAAACCAAGCCACAGCGCCAACGCCTGTGTGGAAATCCACATCAGCAGCAAACCACCCACAATCGACCCCGGAATGCGCCCGATTAAGGCCATTTTTAATCCGCCAATCGAAATACTCTCGCGATGCTTCATCGCATTAAGCACCGAAATAAACAACGCGACTAAGCAGATCGGTGATGGCACATAATCCGGCGAAATAAGGAACAGCAGCGGCGATGCAACGACTGCGAGCCCAAAGCCGATCGCGGTCTGCACAAAGGAACCCATGAAAACCAATAGCATGGCAATCCATGCACTCGCGCCTAAATACTCCATTTCGCTCCCTTGTACTGCAATGTATCGAATGACATTGACGGTATCAGTTCAGCAATATTTCGCAATAGAAACGTTTCGCTCGAACGGGCATATCAGAAATTTAGACTCGCTCACCGATAAAAACGACCAGCGGCCGCTTGCAAAGGCGACCGCTTCTCTTAAGTGACATCAAAATGATGGAGCGTGTTGAGGCAAGCTACTCTGTGACCAAAGTGAATCCTTCATCTAGCCAACCCGTTACACCGCCAATCATTTTCTTCACCGGCCGACCCAACTTGGCTAAACGAATCGCCGCTTTTTCAGTGCCATTGCAGTGAGGTCCAGCGCAATAGACCACAAACAACGTGTCCATGGGGTAATCGGCCAAGGTTTTTTCGTTCAGGCGTGAGTGCGGCAAGCTGATGGCGAATGGCATATGTCCTTCGGCATACAGGGCTTCACCACGCACATCGAGTAACACAAAATCTTGTCTTTCATTGGTGATCGCGTGGTGAACATCCCAGCAATCGGTTTCAAACTGTAACAACGCTTCAAAGTGCACCAGAGCATCGGCACTGGACGCAGCAGGCACGTGAGATACGGCACTAGACATTCGACTTCTCCTTGTCGGTTTAATGAGCATGCAGTGTGCCACAAGCTTTAAAGCGCCGAAATAGCAAAACTCAGAAAGATGCCGCACATCTTTCTGAGTCTCTGAGCCATCCATTGATAATGCCCAAACTACTTGACGTTGCCGGTAGAAAGGGAATAAACCGCCAGTATGGATTAATAAGCCACGCCAATGCGTTGGCGAGGATGATCCGCGTATTCCAGTTCATCAATCAGCGCCACCGCGTAGTCAGCAACCGAAATACGGCTGTTACCTTGGTTGTCAGTCAGCAGTTGATCGCCGCCGACACGGTATTGGCCTTGCTTATCACCAGGGAAGATTTCTGCAGCAGGACTGACGAAAGTCCAGTTCACATCGCTGTTGCCAGCGCGGAACACTTCCAGCGCTTCCCCTTGTGCTAGCGCTTCACCTTTGTATTCTGCTGGGAAATCAGGCACTGTCACTAACTTCACACCCGGTGCGACTTCCAGTGAACCCGCACCACCCACCCACAGTAAACGAGCAACGCCAGCTTGTGGCAGCTCATTGAGTAGACGCTGCGCGGTTTTCGCGACCATTTCATGGTTGCCTGCGGCACGGCCGCCGATAGAGGCAATCACAGCATCCACGCCTTCCAGCACAGATTTGAGTGAGCTCTCTGGGTTTAGGATATCCAGTTGCTGTACCGCTACCCCTTTGAGGGTGACTTTGGCAGGGTCACGAACGACAGCAACCACTTCATGTCCGCGCATTTTCGCTTCAGCCGCTAAATGACTACCAATCCAACCCGATGCACCTAGAATTGCTACTTTCATTTTTTACCTTCCTCTTGAATCTATTTAGATGAGTGTGTTCAACGAGGATAAGTATAGTTTGTCGCATCGCGAGCGATAAATGTGTAAAAATGATGTACATTGTATCTGGTTAGTTTGCTAATGAGAGGGTTTATGGATCGCCTCACCGCTATGCGCAGCTTTATTGAAGTGGCAAATACCGCCAGTTTTACTCAAGCGGCGGATAATCTAAATCTCAGCCGTTTACAGGTTTCTCGCCATGTTCAAGACATTGAAGATTGGCTAAAGCAGCGCTTGCTGCATCGCACGACTCGCCGTGTCAGCTTAACTGCCGCTGGGGAAGAAGCGCTGCAACGCTGCGAACAAATTCTGCATCAAACCATGGAATTGGAAATGCGCGCGTTGGAGCAATCGGGCTCTTTACATGGCAGTATTCGTGTTTCTGCCCCGATTGGGCTGACCCAAAACATGCTGCTCGATGCAGTCCAAGCGTTTACTGACTTGCATCCGCAGGTGAATTTTGATCTTCTGGCGTCTGATCGCTTTGCGCAGTTGGTGGATGAACGAGTCGATATTGCCTTACGCTTTACCCAGCAACCAGACGAAAATTTGATCGCCCGTCGTTTATTGGAAGTCGGTGTTGTGGTGTGTGCCACAGCGGATTATCTCGCGAAGCACCCACCAATCCATACCCCACATGATTTGACCGAACATAACTGCCTAGTGCACGTCAGCGCCAATAAATGGGATTTCGTGCGAGATAACGAACCGTTCAGTGTGATGGTCAATGGCAATGTGCGTGCCAATGATATGGGAACCTTATGTCGTGTAGCGCTTAACCATAAAGGCATCATCCGCCTGCCCTGCGATCTCGCTAACCCCTTGCTGAAATCCGGTCAATTACAAGCACTGCTGCCGGAATATCATCTGCCCAGCAGCTCAATTTGGGCGGTGTATTTATCACGTAGTTACCAAACTCCTTTAGTTAGACAGTTTATTGATTTTTTGGCCGATCGCTGGCAACAAGATTTGCTCTGGCCTTAAACAACATTGCCCAACGGTTTGGTTGGGCAATGTTTACTCTCATTCATCGGCGGCAGAATAATTCAGTAGCGGAATTGTCCCATTCGTTTGCTTAAACCTGTCGCTTCATGGGAGAGCTCATTCACAATCGAGTCCACTTCCCCCACCTGTACGGTAACTGATGAAGAGACATCCGAAATCGAAGTGATATTAGCGTTGATCTCTTCAGTTACGCTGCGCTGCTGCTCAGTTGCGGTAGCGATTTGAATGTTCATCTCATTCAGTTCATTGAGCATCTCCACAATCTGTTTGAGCATGTCGGTGTTGCTATTACAGGTCGAAACCCCTCGCATCACCGTATTATTCGCCCCTTCGATTGAGCTGACCACCGATTGAGTCTCATGTTGCAAGCGGTCAATTTTATTGCGGATTTCCTCTGTGGATGTCTGAGTTTTCGCTGCAAGATTACGCACTTCATCAGCCACCACCGCAAAACCACGACCTTGCTCTCCGGCGCGAGCCGCTTCAATCGCCGCATTCAATGCCAGCAAGTTGGTCTGCTCGGCAATCGCTTGGATAACATCGAGTACCGATGCAATAGATTGGCTTTCGTGATTCAACCTTGAGATGGCTTCAACAGCGGAAGCCATCTGTTGGTTTATCGATGTCATATCTCGCGCTAATTCATCGCCCACTGATACACCACTGTGCCCTTTATGGTTGGCTTCTTGCACAAACTGAGCGGCACGCTGCGCAAATTGTGATACTTCTGCGATGGAGGCACTCATCTGGTTGACCGCAGTCACGACCGATTCTGTACGCTCATGCTGATCAGAAACCGAATTACGCGTTCCCCCCATATTTTGCGAAATCACTTGGGTATGAGAGTTTAACTTATCGGTCGCCTGAGCGAACTGGCAAATGGTGTCCTGCAGATGCGAAAGCATGGTATTGAGCGCTTTCGCGAGCTGTTTGATCTCATCACTGCCTTGCTCTGACAAACGGGCGGTGAGGTCGTTATCTTGGCTAATGCGTTGAATTTGGTTTATCGCATTACGAATCGGGGTTGAAATGCCTCTTCCTACCGCTAAAGCGGCAAAAGTTGCGGCAATGGCGGCCACCACAATCGCTATCACAACTTTTAAAATGACTTCATTATTAAGCAAAGCAATATCAGCCAAAGCCTCGCTAGATTGCATTTCAGTGACCAATGCCCAACGTGAACCGAGCGCCTCAATAGGTGCATAAGCCGATAATAAGTGGACACCAACACTGTTGTTCTCCATTAGCAACCCACTTTCACCCCGTAACGCGTTATCCACCGCTTGCGTGTTCATGCTCAATAAACCAATCGCCGAACTTTTACTGCGGATTTGGTTAACCATTACTCGGTCAACATTCATCGCATCCAATGCACCAATGAATGTCGCTTCATTTTGCAATAACTGACGAGGTTGGCTACGCATAAAATGATCACTACCAATCAAATAACTCTCCCCAGTTTCGCCCAGCCCATTTTCTTTCCAACGCCCATCAAAGGTCATGATTTGATTAATTTCATCCACTGGCATTTGGAAAATCAGCACTCCAACACGAGTTTCACCATCAAAAACAGGGGTTGCGATAAATGAAGCCGCGGCCTCGTAGGAAGGGTAATAAGGGGCAAAATCATCAAGGTAATACTGATTATCCGGCAACGCTTTGGCTTTCAGGTAAGCTCTTGCCAAACCAGTGTCTTTGTATGGTCCACTAAGTAGGTTGGTAGCAAAATCGAGTTCTTTGAAAACGGTGTATACCACGTTGCCATCGTTATCGACCATAAACACATCGTACAGTCCAAACTGCTCTAGATACTGTTTAATCCCAGGATGGTACTTTTGATGCAACTGATCATAAGGCGTACCGAGAGAGTCGCCCAACCATTCATGCTTGGAACCTAGCGGATTAGGGTTGCTGGCAATGTAGCGAGATTGCAGCGCTTCCCCCTGCTTGGACAAGAGGCTTAAGCGTGTTAATGCATTAGCATCCTGACCATCATTCAGTTTCTGGTAATTCTGGCCAAATTGAGAAGTGTAATAATCCTTTAAAGCGCTAAATGAAGTAGCAGGAACTTGATCGACGGGATAGCTTTGAAATGCCTTAGACATCTCTTCCATGGCATCAACCGTGGAAACCATGTTCGCCAACGTGGTGAGTTGCCCTCCCACACGCTTCAGGTAGCGTTCGATTTCACTTTTCTTAGTTTCTCGAACCGACAGCAACTGATTCGATGCTCGGCTATAAATGGCTTGTTCAGAAAGACGTGATGCACTCCAGCCGATCCACACTCCTGCAATCACCACCGCAACAATCGAAAGAAAAGTCATTGAAAGTACGATTTTGTTGGCAATTTTCATGTTGTTCCCCTGAAAAATATTCAGCCCTGCATAAATTCAAAATGTCGCCAACGATATGTCATCAAATTAAAACTATTTTGTTATAGGAATAGATACTCATAACAAGCATAGCTACCACACTTTCCTTTCACAAAAAAAAATGCAACAAAAGTTGTAGTAGATTGCGCGGTCCAAACTCAACAAACTGAATTTATTGGCAAAAGAAAAGCGACCCTGTCGAGTCGCTTTCTTCAATCATCCAAGTGTGGGATCAATACATCTTTCGTAATGAACTATGGTTGTTGTTTGGTCGGTGCCAACGCAATCTCACGAATGCACACGCTTTGTGGCTGCTGATATGCAAACAGCACCGCACGCGCCACATCATCCGCGGCCAACACACCGCCCATATCCACTTTCCAAGCGTCATAGCCGTCTTTAATTTCGCTTGATGTAGTGTGTGAAAGCAGTTCCGTTTCTACCGCTCCTGGTGCAATCGTGGTCACGCGCACATTGCTGGCGGCCACTTCCTCACGCACGTTTTCAGAAATCGCATGTACCGCAAACTTAGTTCCACAGTAAGCCGCATGATTCGGGAAAGTTTTCTTACCCGCAATAGAACTGATGTTCACGATCGTACCGTGGTTGCGATCTTTCATATCGGCCAACACGGCGTGCATACCATTGAGCAGGCCTAGCACATTCACATCAAACATGCGCTTCCATTCATTCGCTTCTTGAGTATCAATCTGCCCAAGCAGCATGACACCGGCATTGTTCACCAGCAGATCCGCAGGGCCATACAGCGCTTCGGCTTTCGCAATCGCAGCCACTAAGGTCGCGGCCTCCGTCACATCCACTTTTTCACACAGTGTATTGGGCAGATTCAGCGCCTCTAAACGTTCCACACGGCGTGCCACCAACAGCAATGGATGACCCGCTTCACTGAAACGGCGTGCGATAGCTTCACCAATACCAGAACTTGCACCTGTAATAACGACTAATGATTTCATAGGATTACCTCATTGATTCTGAGAAAAGTCTCCTGAACACAGGAGTTCGTTGCAATGCGTGCAGTCTAGGCGAAAGCCGATTGTTGATATATAGTCGACAGGTTCACAAACTGTTGCCATACAATGACAAATAAAAGGGCTCTCAATGCAACTTAACCAACTCAATCTGGCCGACATTCGCGCCTTTGTACTGATTGCCAAACTCGGCAATTTCACTAAGGCCGCGGAAGAGCTGGAGGTTTCTCGCTCACATGTTTCACGCCAACTGAGCCAGTTAGAAAACAGCATGGGCGTCACCCTTGTCACGCGAACCACACGCAGCCTTTCGCTCACGGATGCAGGAGAGATCTTCTATCGTCAATGCGAGCAAGCCCTGAGCAGTATTGAACAAGCCGTATTAGCGGCTGTGGATGATGTGCAAGAAGCGCGCGGGGAGCTACGCATCAACAGTGTGGGCGGGCATATTGGGGAAGAGTTAATTGCCGACATTTGCAGTGCTTTTATGCAGGAAAACCCCGATGTGCGTATTCACCTTGATTTCAGTAGTCATCGTGTTGATTTGATTGAAGAAGGATTTGACGTGGCATTTCGAATGGGCAAATTAGAAGATGCCAGCTTTGTGGCGCGTAAACTTACCGAAATCCGTATGAGCACGCTCGCGAGCCCCGTGTACTTTACGCAGTGTGGTCAACCTCAACATCCCAAGCAGCTCGCCGAGCATCGCTGCTTAACCGGTTCGGTAAAACGTTGGAGCTACCAACACCAAGAAACGAAGCAAACTCTCGATGTGCCTGTCGATGGAGATTTACAGTGTAAAAACGGCCGAGTGTTAGTTCGAGCGGCATTGGCGCATAACGGCATCATTCGCGTACCCACTTTCTACTGCCACCAAGAGATCGCCCGCGGTGAATTGGTCGAAGTGTTTCAGGATTGGCATATCCCAAGCGTTGGGTTTTCCCTTATCTACCATAAAGACAAATATCAACCGGTGCGCTTAAAGCGGTTTATTGAGTTCAGTAAGCGTTATTTTGAGCAGGGCGTCATCGAATAAATCGGCGAGTCACGGCTCTCGCAAAACGGCAGCATAAAAGACTGGTCAAGTTCAGCGCGCTTAGCGACAATACCGCACTTTAAATGACAACGAATGAGAAATACCATGCGCAGTTTTATCCTTCGAGCTCGCTCCGCACCGACCGATAGCCAACGCCTACTGGACGAAATTGGTGGCAAATGCCATACCGAAATTTTGGCACACTGCATGATGAACAGCCTGTTTACCGCGCAGTCGCATCGTGAAGATGTGGTGATTCACCTGGTATTGGAAAGTACGCGCGATTATTCACGCACCATCACCGTCGAAGCCAATGAAATCAGTGATGTGGGCGGGTTCCATGAAGCGGCGTTGATTGCCCTATTGGTGAAAGCGCTGGATGCCTCTGTTGGTATGGGCAAAGAACAAACTCGTGTGGTTCAGCCGGGATTGACCGTGCGCACTATCAGTTTTGAAGCGCTACTCGGTGAGTTGGCAGAGCATCATTCGCTGTACATGATGGATAAAAAAGGCGATTCCATTCGTGATATTAAGATTGGCCCGAACCCGTGTTTTATTCTGACCGACCATATCCCGATGCCGAAAAAGAGCGGTAACTCGATGAAGCGTCTCGGGGTAGAAAAAATCAGCCTTGGGCCAAAAATGCTGTTTGCTTCACAGTGTGTCACGCTGATCCATAACGAGATTGATCACCAAGAAGCAGGGTGGTAATCCCTGCCCTCATCAATAACCAACAGCCCTGATGAATCTGTTCGTCAGGGCTGTTTTTCTTCGCTTAAGCCAGTTTTAGATCAAACTGAAGGCGGTATTGCACCATATCTTCAATGGTCAACACGGGCATATTGTGCAGTTTGCCAAACTCGATGATTTCTGGCGTTTTTGCCATGCTGCCATCTGGGTTGGTCAGTTCACACAATACACCGGCTGGCTGTAAGCCCGCCATCTGCATCAAATCAACCGTACCTTCGGTATGACCACGACGCGCCAATACCCCGCCCGCACGAGCACGCAGTGGGAATACATGGCCGGGGCGTGCCAAATCTTCCGGCTTCGCTTGTGGGTTGGCGGCAGTTTTGATGGTGGTGACGCGATCTTGCGCCGAAACCCCCGTGGTCACACCGTGTTTGGCTTCAATCGATACGGTGAACGCCGTTTGGTTCGCACTGTTGTTGTTCACCACCATAGGCGGTAGGGCTAAGCGATCGGCTTGCGCTTCAGTCAGACACAAACAGACGATGCCGCTGCATTCACGGATCATCAGCGCCATTTGCGCTGTAGTAAGAGATTCTACTGCGTAGATAATATCGCCTTCGTTTTCGCGATCTTCATCATCGAGCAGCAGCACACCACGCCCTTCACGTAAGGCTTGCAGTGCGTTTTCTACACGAGTCATTGGGTCGCCGAATTCGGCAAGTAATGAGGACTGATTCATGGTAATACTCCAAAAAATGACCAGAATCAGGGCTTATGAGGGATCAAAATCCAAAACGAAAAGCACTGAAAACCGAAAGATGTAGCAACACCGCACCTTGAGATTCAGTGTGTTTGTCATTCTCTCTCATCCGGACTGTAACCGTCGGCTCTGGCTTCTCACCAGATCTGCTGACCTCGACGAATCGAGCGCTCGTGGGCTCGCCTTGCGGCATACCACCGGTGGGGAATTTCGCCCCGCCCTGAGAATATTGTTGCGCTTCAGACGATTCTGAAACGCCGCTTAGTGTAGTCAGTTCAACAGGCGGTGAAAAGCGTTATGGATAAACTTGTTTTGAATATCACCGTTTTTGAGCAAGAAAAGTCGATAAAAAGAACATCAGAGAGAAAACAGCGCGGATAGAAAAACAGCGCAGACTCGCTGCGCTGTTGACCTGATAGCTTAAGCTTTAAACCCGATCAGGCGTGTTTCAATGGGGTATTTTGCTGTGAGCGAGAGATCGCACCGTACAGCACCCAACCGAAGAAGGTGGCAATCGAGCCTAGCATGACCGCGGTTTCACCTGAACTGTACAACGCATAGAAGCTGTACATGGCACCAATAAAGGCCATCACGTTGGCTACTTTCGCTTGGCTGACAGGCACATTGAGCTGCTTTTGCATCACGCCTAGCGCGGCCATAGAGAGGATGTACGGAATGATGTTGGTCACTACCGCCAAATTCACTAACGCCTCAAACTGCTTATTAAGTGATGGGCTGATGGTCATCAAACTCAACACAGTTTGAATACACACGATGGTCAGCATACCCACCACTGGAGCATCGGCTTTGGTCACTTTAGAGAACAATTTAGGGAAGAAACCTTCATCGGCCGAGGCTTTAAACACTTGCGCGATGGTAAATTGCCAGCCAAGCAGTGAGCCAGTGCAAGACACGATCGCACACGCCATGACAATCGCACCCATGGTTGGGTTAAACATCTGCGCAAAAGCCAGACCAAAGGGTGCGTTCGAGTTAGCCAGATCGGCGTTTGGTACAATCCCGGCAATCACGTTGGTTGAGATGATGTAAATCACCGCAGCCCCCAAGGTGCCGCCCATGACCGCAATCGGTACGTTTTTCTCTGGGTTTTCCACCGCTTCTGCGTTAGCACAAGCCGATTCCAAACCCAAGAATGCCCACAAAGTCATCGCAATTGAGCCACCTAGCGCTTGGAAGAATGGCAAGCCATGTGGGTTCCATGCTTCACGGTACAGATCAAAATCAAACCAGTACCAACCGATGATTGATACCCCAATCACGGGAATGATGATGCCCCAAACAGTCACACTCGATACTTGGCCAGTAATTCGTGCACCGCCAAAGTTGGCCACAGTTGCCACCCACAATACCAAAATTGTGGCAATACAAGTTTCAATCGGGGTGAGGTGGAAGTTAAACAGTACATCGGCATAGCCGACAGCGGAAATGGCTATCGCCACGTTGGCAATCAACAAAGAAACCGCGTAGGTATAGTTAGCCATAAAGTTGCCGCTGCGGCCAAACGCGTATTCGGCGTAACCACCCATACCGCCGGATTTTTTACTGAACATACCGCATTTTGCAAAGGCAAACGCCAAGGCAGTTGAGCCTGCGGCAGTGACTAACCAAGATAAGATAGAAATGGTACCGACTTGGGCAAGCTGAGTCGGGAGCATAATGATGCCCGACCCCATCATGTTAACGATAGTCAGAATGGTGAGTTGCACTACACCAATTTTGTTATTGGATTTACTCATGATATTCCCCTTCTATGGGTCTTTTCGTCTTGTCATCGGGGCAGAAACCTCTGCCCCGATGCCCCGATTAACGTTTCAGTACATAGCCCATTGCCTGTACTCGTCCCTCACCTGTCGGCTCCAGATACACCCCTTGCAATTCAGGCGCAAAGCCCGGTAGCAAGTTGATCCCTTCTTCTAGAGCGAGGAAGTAACGCTGTACTGAACCGCCCCATATTTCTCCCGGAACCACACACAACACGCCCGGAGGGTAAGGCAGTGCGCCTTCAGCGGCGATACGGCCTTCCACTTCACGCAGTGGGACTAGCTCAACCTGACCACGAACAAAGGCCAAGTTTGCTTCTTGTGGGTTCATCACCGCGCGTGGGAAGTAACGCGCGCGGAACATCTCTTTTTGCAGCTGTTTTACATCACGGCTGACATACAGATCGTGCATTTCCTGACACAACTGACGGATGGTGTAGCCTTTGTAGCGTTCGCGATTCGCGCGGTACACGTTAGGTAACACTTCGCTCAGTGGTGCATCTTCTTCAATTAAGCGTTCAAAACGCGCAATTTGCGCCACTAAATGCTGCATCTTCGCCATATCTTCTGCTGGGGTGAGCAGGAAGAGGATCGAGTTCAAATCGCACTTCTCTGGGATGATGTTGTTCTCACGCAGGAAGTTGGCCAGTATGGTGGCCGGAATACCAAAGTGCTCGTATTCGCCGGTTTCAGGGTCAATCCCCGGTGTGGTCAGCAGGAACTTACAAGGGTCAACGAAATACTGACCATGTTCGTAACCTTCAAACGCATGCCATTTCTGACCCGGTTCAAATTCAAAGAAACGCAAATCATCGGCAATGTGCTCGGTGGGGTGAGACTGCCAAGGTTTACCTTCGATCATCGGTGGGATGAACGGCTTGATGTATTTGCATTTTTTCATCAGAAGCTTACGGGCTTCAATACCGGTTTTCACCGCTTCGCGCCATAGGTAGCGGCCACTGTCCCCTTCGTGCATCTTGGCGTTCACATCGAGCGCCGCAAACAGCGGGTAGAATGGGCTGGTTGAAGCATGCAGCATAAAGGCGTTGTTAAAGCGTTTATGGTTGCAGTAACGCTCTTGACCTTTGATGTGGTGATCTTTCTTGTGGATTTGCGAAGTTTGTGAGAAACTCGCCTGCTGTTTATGCACGGACTGAGTGACGATGATGCCCGGATCTTCAGGCTTCAGATCGAGAAGAAGTGGCGAGCAGTCTTTCATCATTGGAATGAACTGTTCATAGCCCACCCACGCTGAATCAAACAGGATGTAGTCACACAGATGACCGATGCGATCCACCACCTGACGCGCGTTGTAAATCGTGCCGTCGTAAGTACCGAGCTGAATAATGGCAAGACGGAATGGGCGTTTCGCTTCCGCGCGGCTTGGGTCGACATTACGTACCGCATCACGCAGATAAGATTCGTTAAAGCAGTGCGCATCAATCCCGCCGATAAAACCGAATGGGTTACGCGCCGTTTCTAAGTAAACAGGTGTCGCGCCTGCTTGAATTAACGCACCGTGGTGGTTGGATTTATGGTTGTTGCGGTCAAACAGCACCAGATCCCCCGGTGTCAGCAGTGCGTTACACACTACTTTGTTGGAGGCCGACGTGCCGTTGAGTACAAAGTAGGTTTTATCCGCGTTGTACACTTTCGCGGCGTAAGCCTGTGCATCATGCGGTGCGCCTTCATGGATCAGCAAGTCGCCCAAACGTACGTCCGCGTTACACATATCAGAGCGGAACAAGGTTTCACCAAAGAAATCAAAGAACTGGCGACCAACCGGGTGCTTACGGAAGAACTGACCGCCTTGATGGCCTGGGCAAGCAAAGGTCGAGTTACCCATGTCCACGTATTTTTTCAATGTGCCAAAGAAAGGTGGCAACAGGCTTTCTTGATAACGACGTACGGCAGTTTCGACTTGCTTACCATAGAACTCGACTTTGGCATCACACAGCTCAAATACCCCGGTAATGTCTGCGCAAAAATCATCTGGAAATTGGTCTTCGCAGCACACAGCAACAAAGATCGGCAGTTTCAAACCGGTCGCATTCATTTTATCTATGATGCCGTTTTGTACGTCTTCGACGGAAACCACCGCTGCACCAATGTCACAGAAGTCGGTTTTCAGTACATCCACCACTTCACGTTGAGTGGCGAAGCAAGCGCGAACCGATAAACTCGTAGCAATTTTTAATGAATTCATATTTAGCCTTTCTTATTTTTTAATAAACGAATTCCGAGCCAAATTATTTTTAGCGTGCAAGAACTCGCTCAGCAAAATAAATATTGCAGTCACAAAGGCTGAGATAAAAATAATTGAGAGCCCCAGCCTAAGAACGGGTGAATATTCTTTTGCTTAATAATGATATTTTTCTTGGGCATACCTAGAGATTCGCTCAGTCACGGTAATAGCTGGCAAAATCAACATGATTTAACATCACGCAAAAGCGCGCAAAGGAAGATCAGTTGATATGCCTTAATGCCTCGACATGAGGAAAGCAGGTATAGGACGAATCTTTAGCTGACAAGCAGTCTAAAGCACTCGTTACAGATGAGATGTCGATTGGGTAAAGAAAGAGTAGTCAAAGTAGTCACGGTGAGACGGCATCATGATGTGCCGAGTCCTGCGAATGTGTGCCATGATTTTTGATTTCTTTTTCATATACAACTCCGTTACAAATAATCAAGAAACCAGTCTACGTCGTTTTGCTTAGAAAGCAGGCGCATTCTATACCCCACGGAAAAATTAAAATTTGACCATCATCACACCTTAATACGCATAGATATATATTTTAGATTTATTTACCAACAAGAATAGGTATTGCCATATATATCCTAGGAATTGAGCAAAACTATAAGAAAATAATATAGCGGAGAACAAAATAAACAGAACAACGCACTATCAAACACTCGTAATCCAACCGGATAAAATGCAACATTAACAACAAATACCACATATTTAATGACATTCAATAACACTGCTGTTTTTCAATTTGACGTGAGATCCTACTACTCCCCTTCAAAAGAACTGTACAACATTCGTATCACCCCAAAATGCGTGTAAGCAAAGGAAACCGACATTTGACTCTTGCCCACTTGGCAGAAATTGGATCACAATGGCTCCACTGATTGGGCTTCAAGTACTTAAATTTCAAAATCCATACCCCAAAACGACTTGGAGTTGCAGATAAACGGCACAATAAGAAAGAGATAACCTCTTCGTTTGACCCATCTTTGGTATCAACACCCACTCGCTAGGACACACAATAGCTTATGGATAAGCATCGGATTTTTGAATTAGCCAACCAACTTAGGTGCGCAGAAAACTCAGCATCGATACACCATTGGTTCGATGAGCTTAAAAAAGATATTTCATTTGAATTCAGCATATTAGGTACATTTGGAGAGTATTCATCTCTAGAACCACTCTGCTATGGATTCTCTCCAACCCAATTTTCGACTTGCTTTGGCCATAAAAGATCAGAAAACGATCCTTTCGTTGCGGCTGTTGTATAGAACCAAGATAATAATGGATCGGCGTCAAGATAATAAACTAATGTCGCGGGATTATATTGGAAACCTAGGTGTTAAAGGGGATTGGTTTTGAGACGGTCGTCCCATCTGTTGGCGAGTGTATTTCTTGCATAGTTGTAAGCTAAACCATCTCCAATAAGGTTTAACTTACAACCGTCAAACAATCTCATCGTAACGATACTATTTTAATGTGGTGCCTTTAGCCTTTTCTTTAGTTCCGCTATTTCACTCTTAAGCTGCTCAACCTTACCAACTTCTTTCATGTATTTAGCCACCAATTTATCCTTCTTGGTATCGCCCTCAATAAAGGTTGGTATTAAACTTGCGGCCTGCTGAGCTATAGGGGTGGTCACTTTAAGGTAACTCATTGTGTTTATTTCATGCACATCTTCTAAGAAAAGATCATCAGAAGGTTCAAAGCCATTATTGACATCCTTTAGAGCATCCGCAGCTCCAAGTAAAGCTTCAGTAAGTGGAACATTCATTTCAGTAAAAACAATCATTGCCTCACAAAGCCTTGCTAAGTCATTAAAACCTATAGCTATTTCAAATGCGCCACCATTTTGAAAGTTAAAACCTGTAGCCCATCCAATGTTTTCTACACAATATGTAGGAATTGATGGTTTTGTATCAAGTAGCAACGCGTCAGCGGTTACTCCCTCCGATGAGTAGCTTTCTATAATTCTTTTCAGCACATCAATTGATGGCGTCAGTTCTCCTCTCTCATATCGACTCAACGTATCTTTACTTACTCCTATTTGACCTGCCATTTGAGACTGATTAAGGCCAAGTTGAGTGCGAACCGATTTAAGCCTTCCACCAAAAGTAGACTCATCCGCCTTTATTTCTGTTGACATATAGATTTATCCGCCTATTATTTGTGACTAGTTAGTCGGATTAGTCTAATTCAAACCGAAGGAGGTTTAAAGTGAAAAAAGTCACATCACCATTGTCAGTTGAACAGTTTAATGCTCTAAAAAGCGGTTTTGTAAAGCAAGGAACATCTTTTAGCCGCTGGTGTTTAGAGCATGGTTTCAACCGTGCAAACACTAAATCGGCGATTTTAGGAAGCTGGAATGGACCTAAAGCTTGTGAGCTAAGAACCAAAGCAATTATTGCTTCTGGTATTTACAACGAATTGATTTAGAAAGGAAATTGCTCTAATGAAAAGTTGCAAAGAAAAAAGAGCCTACGAACAGATTGTTAAGATCTTGTCTTCGTTGAACGTCTATCAGGCAAAAAATGTATTGGACTCAGTTTATCGCTCGGTATCGTTTGTAACACCAGAGCCAACTCGCATTCCAAACAACTACAAAAGCAAAATAGATTCGGACAGAGAGTTACATGATTTCATCATGAGTCTGGATCTTGAGTTCCTTCATCAAAAAGATGTCCTGCTAGCTTGTATCGATAAGTTTGGAAAAAAAAGAGCGCCTTCAAGAACATCTTTGAATAGGGCATGGAAAAAGCTTCTCCATAAGAAGGGTGAATGCCTATGAGCCAATATAAGCACTCTATCTCAGGTTGTAATTTGAAACCGACTCGTTTGACTCTAAAGCTTCTTGAAACCCTAGTAGAGAATGGTGTTGAAGGTCTGAGTTTAAAGAGTCTCGGTGATCTTTCTGGTCTCCCGAGAGCTAGCGTTCACCGCTATTTGCAAATTTTGGTTGATAGCGGTTGGGTAGAAACAATCGGCGAAAAAAACTCCATGTTATGGAAGCCATCAAAACACTTTATCCAATTGGCATTCAACTACCGTAACGCCGTTCGCGCAGAAGTTGATCGCATTGGAGCTGAATTTAGAGAGTTAACAGGAGAGGATTTATAAGATGTCCGATGAACTGAAGCAATTAATGACAGCTCAACAAGCATTGAGCGATGCGCAAGAACTGAATGCCGCTGAAGCATTAACGATTTCTCAAAGTGAAGGAACAAAACTTGGTGAAGCCGTAGATTTGGGTGCTCTTTTGGGGCGTGCTCAGATGGCCGAAAGACTGTCAAAAATTACCGACGCCGTGAGTTTGAGTGCATTGAAAGAGATCAAAGAGTCTAAGAAATACAAGGCGTTAAAAGGAATCACCTTTTCAAAAAGCTCGACTGTCGGCAGTAATTTAGTTGTTCTAAAAGGCACTTGGGAAGAGTTTTGTGAAATCTATGGCAGTTCAAAATCAACCGTTGATGAACGACTAAAAAATTTAGACGTATTTGGTGCTCAGGCTCTAGAGTCAATGAGCGCAATAGGTATGACTACCCGAGACTTACGCCGACTTCGCCAACTGCCTCAAGAAGATTTGACCGTTATTGTTGAGGGTGAAGTGGTTAAAGTTCAAGACCGCGATGAAGCCTTGGAAATCATTGAAGAGCTGTCGGCAAAACATCGCCAAGAAAAACAAGCTCTGCAATCCGAAGTCACTAAGTTGACACAAGAAAAACAATCTAATGAAAGGCTGCTAGCGGATAAAGATAAGAAGATTAATGACTTATCTAAGAAGCTCGATACGCCGCTTTCACCAGCACAAGCGCGCCAGAAAGAAGAAGAACTCAACAGCAAGTTACTCGATCAATTGAACGTGGCAACTCTGGCCGTCGATAGTGGTTTGGCTCGCCTGTTTGATGCGATTCAAACGATTCATGACAACCCACATCCGACCGATATTGATGCTGCTTGTGAAAATGCGTTGTTCCATACCCTAGAGCGATTCCTCGCCTTATCAGCAGACCTAGGGATTAGTGCGCACGTGCTTAGTCATTTAGAGCAATGGCATGCAGAAAATGGCCTGTTCTTGGGTAACGAGGGCTGATCCACGATGAATGCACTTGAATTAGAACGCGCACAATATCTTAAACGTCTGATGTCGGATCTTGACCGCTCTGGGCGTGGCCAAAAAGGGGTTATTGTTCAAGCTGCAATGGATCACTTGTGTATTTCAAAAAGCAAGCTGTATCAAGAGCTAACGGATTTAGGTTGGACATCTGGGCGAAAAACACGAGCGGATAACGGAGACTTAGCTCTCACGAAAGAAGAGACCGAGCTGCTTTCGAACATGATCCGCCAAAGTAAGCGAGAGAGCGGCAAGGCACTGATGACGGTTCGTGATGCCGTTGATATTGCATTAGCCAATGGGGAACTCACGAGACACGTATCTGAATCGACAGTATTACGCGCTTTTAAACGCTTTCGTGTTCATCCTGACCAGCTCGATATGATGGAGACAACCATGAGTCAGCGCTCGCTTTTTCCCAATCATGCTTGGCAGTTTGACGTGTCGATTTGCGTACTCTACTACCTGCGTGGCGGTAAGGGATTGCAAGTGATGTCTAAGGATGAGTTTTACAAAAACAAGCCAAAGAACTTAGACCGTATCGTCAATGAGCGAGTATTGCGCTATTTAGCCACAGACCATTACAGCGGCGCTTTCTTTTTACGCTACTACCTTGCTCCAGGTGAAAACACAGAAACCATTACTCAGTTCCTATTGGAAGCGTTCTGCGAGCGTGATACTGGTGAATTGATGTACGGCGTTCCTCAGATCTTAATTTGGGACGCAGGGTCTGCAAACATCGCCCACCAAACGCGACACATGTTGGACATGCTGGAAGTGAAACATATCGCTCACACACCAGGTCGTCCTTGGGCGAAAGGTCAAGTGGAATCGACGCATAACCTCGTAGAGCGCCGTTTTGAGGGGCGACTAGCCTTTATGACAGTGCAGTCTATTGAGGAGCTGAATCGACACGCGGTGCAATGGTCTATTGGTTTTCAGTCTCTTAAAGAGCACAGCCGACATAAGAATAGCCGCTTTGGGCTGTGGCAAACGATACGGGCTGAGCAGTTGCGGCTGATCAAAGACGTGAATCTGGTGAAAAGCATGATGCAACAAACTAAGCCAGAAGTTCGCAAAGTGCGTCCTAACGAACTAAGCATCAGCTTTGCACCAAAAGGCTATGCATCAATGGATTACTCGCTGGCTCACATTCCGCACCTTATTGCGGGTGATGAAGTGAAAGTGTTTGCAAATCCATACAAAGCGCCAGCTATTCGTGTGATAAGTGTGGACGACTCAGGACAAGAGCACACTCATGAAGCAACGCCAATCGAGCGCGATGCTGCGGGATTCAACTTGCTTGCGCCCATCATTGGTGCTGAACACAAATCGGTACGTGAAACAGATGCTGATCACAACCGCAAGCGATTAGACATACAAGCTTGGGGAACGGACAACCCACGCGATATTAAGAAGCTCCGCAAAGGAAAAGTAGCAGCATTCGATGGCCGAATTAATCCTATGGCAGACATTGAGCAGCAAGTTGTTCCCTCATTTATGCCAAGACGTGGCACCGTAATGAGTATGGAGGGACAGCCGTTAACCGAGCAAAAAATGTCGTTTATTGGGGCTTTAAACCGTCTTCAAAGACGTTTGAACCCAACCAAAGAGGAACTTGCTGTCATGAGAAAGGTGCTCAAACAGCAATACCCAGATGGCATGACCGACAATGAACTACAAGTCTTTACCGAACAATGGGAGCAAAAAGGCAATGAACACGCTCAGAGCGCGACTAGATAAGGCAGGCACAAGCATACAAGCATTGGCTGACTATTTAGCGATGAACTACAGCACAGTGCAGAGAGCGGTGAAAATGAACGAACCGCCTAAGAGACGTGCAGAAGAATTTAAAGAAAAAGTCGAAGCGTTTTTTGCTTCGCACGGCCTGGAAGGAGTAAGCGGTTGGTCAAAGGCGGCAACCAATGACCAACCTGATCCCCAGACTGAAACAAATCGAGAGTTAGAACTGGAGAATCCTATGTTAACACAAGAAGCTATGAAGCACTTTAAGCTATTTCGCAACCCTTTTATTAATGACATTCGCGCTGTTCGCGACATCTATATGAATGAAGATAGTCGATATGTTTTAGCTGCGATGAAAGATGTTGCAAGGAATCAAGGTATTTTGGCTGTTGTGGGAGATTCTGGCGCAGGTAAAAGCGTGCTGCGTCGATTGCTACTAGATGAGCTACATAACGATGGCGATATTTCAGTGATCCAACCCAAAATCATCGACAAGACGCGCGCCACCGCAGCAGGTATTTGTGATGCAATCATCAGCGATATCAGTAGTGAAGCACCTAAGCGCAGTATGGAAGCTAAAGCAAGACAAGTGGAACGTCTACTTATGACAGCATTCAAAGGAGGACAGCGCCACGTTCTGATCATTGAAGAGGCTCATGATTTGACGATTCCTGTCATGAAGTACCTTAAGCGCTTTTGGGAACTTGAAGATGGTTTTTCAAAGCTGCTGGGTATTTTATTGGTTGGACAGACAGAGTTGTTTCACCGCCTCGATGAGCGTCGTCATTACGAACTTCGTGAGTTTATTCGACGTTGTATGGTTATAGAGGTTCCACCACTTGATAACGATATTGAAGCTTACCTCAAGCATAAGTTTGAACGTGCAGGATGTGAGTATGAGCGCATCATGGATGATAGTGCGGTTCCTGCCTTGAAACTGCGTTTACAAACTCGCCGCAACCAGTCAGGAAGCTTGGTTTATCCTCAGGTCATCAATAACCTGGTAACCAAAGCTATGAATCTTTGTGCTTCTTTAGGCGAAGACAAAGTAAATGAAGAAATCATTAAGGAGCTGTAGCCATGAACAATCAGAATGATAATGGCCTTTTGCCCTTTAACGTTGGAGAGTTAGTCAGTGCAGTTCATTTCGATTGCAATGATTTTGATACGGCTGACTACATCCCCAGTGTCCAGTTCCGCCAAGACTTACACGATAAACTCGGTTGTGCGGTAAGTAACTTGAATAGCATTTTGTCTATTTACAATCAGTGGAAACAAGGCCAGTTATCTTGTAATTGGTCTGCTGTCAGTGAGTTGACACTCAGAACGCAAGTTGTCAGTGGACAATTCAAAACGATTTCACAGATGTGCCGAAATGATCGAAATGGGATGGTTTATAATCCTTTGTTAAATGGTGGCATACCAGATCTATCAAAAGGATTAACACCCTTAGAGTGTTCGGAGTTGAAAGCATTGTTGGATGGATTACACCCAATTGAGCTGTTACAGTTACTAAGACATCAAAAAGGAAGTTTGGTATGAATAATCATCACTTGAGTGCTGCTGAAAGCCATGAGCTAGCAACACGAGTATCAGCGTTAGGTGCAAAACAGGTTTTGCTTATTCTCCGCCAAATTCAGGATCAGTCGTTGGATTCGTCCATGAAAAACAGAGGCCTTATCTATGAACGAGCATTACGAACAAAAACTGAAGCAGGCTCTACGGCAAAAATCGGTCATGCCGTACTTGACCATCATACTCGGCCCCACTAAAGAGCAATGTCCTGTGCATACAAAGAACAAAGGCCTAGTGTTACCTGTTGATGACCGCTACTGGACAGAGTTTCCAATGCGAGAGACTTCGGCTTGTCGGTGTAGTATCCGACAGGTATCGAAATATGAATACCAGAAGTTAAAAGCCGAAGGCGTTCTGGAAGTGCCAGTAGATTAAACCGCCTTCAAACAAGCCAATCTTTAAATGCCTTTTCATTAGAAAAGGCATTTCTTTCTGAAACGCCCTCAAATCAATTTCTAGCCGTGATGCGAGCATTCACTTGTCTAAAAAAGTTTAAATCAATCTGGTGCGATTTAAACAGGGTTTAAACATGGTTCCTACACATATCAGCGCTTATATATGACTCCCACAATATCCAGACTCCCATTTGCCAATAGCAACTTCCGTTAATTTAGTTATTACTGCAACGAGGATTATTCTTGTATTGCGGTTGGGACATATGGAGATAAGTCGGTTCTCCATTAAATGGCAATACACTTGCCATCAACTTGGCGTAGCCCTATCTGCAAATTTGGATAGGGTTACGCTAGGTTCTTTGATGTCTAAAAATAGAGGATAACGATGTTAGCTGTAGAAAAAGCAATCCCATTAGTTGTTGACGCTTTAAGCAAGGGGCTTTTTAGCTTTGATGATATTGAAAGCGGTGATGCTTTATATCCAGAGCTGCTAAGCGATGTTCATGACATTTTTCTTAGTGTCATTGAAGACTCAGGAATTGAAGATAACGGGTTGGCATTACATCTGGTTTTTAAATTGATGGAATACGGCAATGGTGTGCAGTTTTACCTACCTAAGCCTGACTCTATTGTAAAAACCATTATCAAGAAAATGATGAAAAATGACTTCAACGGCAGCAACTACGTTGAATTAGCTAAGCGTTATCAGTGTTCAACGAATCATGTAAGGAGAGTTATCAATGACACCTACTGATAATCAAAGGTTGCTTGTTATTTCAAAACTCACTCCTAGCGCTCAAGTGCTCTACCGTGCATTAGATGAAGCTATTCATCAAAGTACTGGTAAACCTGATGCTCTAAAGATTATTTTCGATCTTAGTGAGCAATTAGGAGGAAGAACTTTCTACTTTCCTTTGGGCGGCGTGGCGCGAATTACTCAACGAAACATTGATATCTTTGCAGACTACGAGTCAGGTATGTCGGTAAGAGAACTTTCAAAAAAATATAAGTTAGGTTTCAACACGATTTTTACTGTCATTCGCAAATTCAAAAAATCATAACTAGATAGGAAATTAACCATGTCATTAAGTACCTTACAAGCAGAATTGGCTTCAGCAAAAACAGAGTATGAAGCTAAAGAGCTAGAGATCAGAAACCTATTTTCTGAAAAAAACACTCAAGAACGCCGCCTACAAACACTAGTTGCTCAAGTCGCGGCTAAGCGTAAAGAGTTATCGAATGCTTTATCGCAATCTTCTGCTGAAACTCTAACCAGTGAGCTGCAATCATTGGAATCTCAGCATCAAGCATGTCAAACCTTGATCAATAACATCTCCAATTATCTAACAGTTAAGGCTGGATTGGATAAAAAGAATGCCTCTGAACTTGTGGAACGTGCGCAAAAAAATTTACTCAATTTCATCTACAACAGCATCAAATCAGAACTCAAAGTCTTAACTGATGAGCAAGTAGAGTTGATGAAAGATTTTGTTGTGATCGAAAAACTGATTCGTAGTGAATTGTCAGATAGCGTACGCCAAAGTTATTTCCTAGGATGCGTTTTCGATGAATTATACGGTCAATTAAAAGGCTCTGACTTTACTAGCCATAAAGAAAAGATGCTGAAAAAGTACGATGCAGAATCGTCCATTGGATAGTCGTCAGTCGATTTATTATCTCAGTGGCTCACTGCCACTGAGACTGCGAAAGGAATGAAAATGGAACATGTGTATCAATTAGTCGATGGCATTGTTTTTAAGGGTAAATTACAGAAACAAGTCACGCTTCACCCAATTGATAGTGTGTCCTACGACTTAGTTGAACAACTAGTCGAAGAACAACTGCAACATATACAAAATCAAGCAGATGTTGTCTTGGTTAATGATAGTCACCTCCAAGGGCTTAAAGGCTATATGCTTTTAAACGAGAGCGCGGCGAGTTCAATATCAAAAATCGGTGATGAGAATGTCGATTTGATGTTCCTCGACTTATGTCAGCTAAACGTCAGTGCTCAAGATTGGAATGTGATCCTCACTGCAAACCTTGCAATATCGGAATACTACGCAAGTCAGGGATCGATGCTTGCCTAACAAAAGTAATGGTTTGGTATAACCCTCTAATCTAAAGAGGAGTATGCGAAATGGAAGTAATAAAATTTAACTTAGAAGATGGTTTTAAAGTTTGTGATTTTTACCAGAAAGAGTGGGCGTATAGCAAAAAAAACGGCAACGCTAATAAATTTAAAAGCAGTCTAGAACATCTTCAGATCATCTGTAATTGCGTCTAGCAGTGGTATTGGCGTGTTCTGTAATCGACCTCTTCTTATCACTGGCGAGCGGCTACGCGAGAGCGTATCAAATCATGCCACTTTGCAGGTGGCTGCACATGTACAACAAGCTGAAGGATATGCCCAATGGCTCAGCAGCTAAAAACTGACATCTCAATCAACCTCGCAGGCAACCTCGCGGCCAAAGCCAAGCAATATGGCGCATCAATGAGCGACTTCGCACGCAAGAATGATCGTGCCATGACTCTGCTCAAAACCTCAGCAGATGCCGCAGGTCGTGGCATTGACTCACTCGGCAACCGCTATATTGGCCTTGCTACCGCTTTTGCGACAGGCGCAACCGTGCGCAATGTGGCGGCACTGGAAGCGCAAATGGTGCGCATTGGTACTAACGCCAAGCTCTCTAGTGATCAAGTTGCCCTGCTCACCAAGCAGCTTGAAGCGATGTCAGTGCAAAAGGATATCCGCATTGGTACTGACCAGTTGGCCGCAGGCGTGGACGAGCTGCTAGGGAAAACGGGTGACTTTGAATTCGTGCAAGAGAACCTTGAGAACATGGGTTTGTTCATGCAAGCCTTCGGGGCTGATGCGCGTTCAACGGGTGCGCTGTTTGCCCAGTTCCGTGAGAAAGGTATCCGAGATGCCAAAGACGTGATGAACACCATCGATGAGCTGTATGGTCAGTTCGCGATCGGTAGTGTCAACGTCAAAGACTTGGCCGATATTTCTGAACAGCTCTTTGCTACATACCAAGGCAAAGGGCCAGAAGCGATTACCCAAATGTCTGCACTTGTTCAGCTTTTTAATAAGACAAAAGGAACCGCTGATCAATCGTTGACATCAATTCAGGCCGTGTTCGCCACGTTCAGCGATAAAAAGAAAGTGGAGTTCCTGAACCGTCAGGGCATCGAAGTATTCAAAAAAGGCACCAAAGAGCTGCGCGAGCCAGTCGAACTGCTCTTAGAAATTTTGGATAAGGCCAAGAATGACCCATTGAAATTGGGTGATGTGTTTGACCAAACCAGCTTGCAAGGTTTGGCCTCTCTCTACTCTCAAGAGAATAAAGATTTGCTGCGCTCGATGATTAGCGGCACCGCAGAGATGGGGGCAACCCAAGAAGCCGCCGCCAAGAACGCCGCGACCATGAATGCGGCTATGGCATCCTTGAATAACAGCTTCAATAAGTTTTCCAACGAACGCTTAGCCGAGCCGATTAAAGAACTCGCGGACGCGATCAACTCTGTCGATGATGAAACCATTCAGAATTGGCTCAAGTGGGGTGAGACGGCACTATGGGCTGTAGGTGGAGCTATGGCATTTAAAAGGTCTGTTGATGCGTATCGGTGGGTTAAGGGTGGTTCTAGTACTGCTGGTTCTACTGGTGGTTTCTCTGATTTAGGCACGATGCCTGTATATGTTGTGAACATGCCAAGTGGAGGCATGAGTGGTGCTACATCTGTTGATGGTAGCGTAAAGAAAGGGAAGGCAACATCAAAAGCACCAAGGCTTCTTTCTCCCTCATCTGTTGTTGGTAGCATTGTGCCTACTTATTTGGCTTATGAGGCAAGTAGTATGGGGGCAGACATTGTTGATTCTGTTTTTGCATCTATTTTCGATGGATATCGAGAGGCAGATAAAGAGTTTACAACAAAAATGAAAGCGTTTTTGGGAGACAAGGAGGCTCAATCTCAAGATGTTCAATATTATGGAGCTGACCCTGCAAAGTATGAAGTCAAGCCAATGTCTCCCCCCGAATACATGATAGGCGGGTATAATCGGAGTCCGATATCAACCCCTAGTTCGTATCTTGCAGCTCAAGCAGGAGAGATGAGACTAAAAGTAGAGGTCTCGGACGATAGGGTAAAAGTGACTCCTACTTACCTTCCAAAAGGATTTTCTGTAGATCCAGATACAGGTATCAACTAGGTGAAAATTGTCGATAAAATGAAATCGTCATCCCATGCTATGGGATTCTCTGTAATTTATTTATCTTGAAATTTTAAGTGCTTTATCTTGGCGCGCTACAGGCTGTGCTGCAATCGGGAAGAGGAATAATGGCTTTAATGGATCACTATAATCATCCTGATTACGGTAAAAGGTTGCTTCTAGCCGGCCAACATGGTGAAAAAAAAGCGATTTTTCTGACCTCTTTTGGCAATAGACACCCATCCAATGATGAGATCGATACGCTCTATTTACTCACTCCTCATTTATATATGGCGTCAGACTCTATCGCACACCAATCACAGCAGTTACATCTGCCGCCCCCTCTCAATCCATTAACCGATCGAGAATGCGAGCTGCTCCCATGGCTAAAACTGGGGAAAAGCAACTGGGAAATCAGTCGCTTATTGAACATCAGTGAACGCACAGTGAAGTACCACCTGCAAAACATTTATCGGAAACTGGAAACACATAATCGTACCCATGCAATTGCGAAAGCGATTGAACTCGGTTGGTACAAAGAATAAGTGGCAAAATGGATAGGCTTAGAAATTCCTAAGCCTATCATCGAGACACTAACTCCCAGTTATGCAGTCTGCGTTTGCTGTCTCAGCGCTTTCTTCGACTGTCCTGTGACTTTGAGCAACGCAGGAACCAACAAGAGATCCAATATAAGTGCAATCATTATTGTAATGGCCGTCATCAAGCCCATATCGGCGTTCATCTTAAAGCTGCTGCTTGCTAGCACTAAGAAACCAGCACTGAGTACCAAAGTGGTACCGATAATGGCAACGCCTGTTTCTCTGACAGCAGTCACAATCGCCTCATTTTCTGATTGCCCTTCTTTACGCGCAGTATGGAAACGATAGAGCAAATGGATAGTGTCATCGACCACAATACCTAACGTCATACTCGCAATGACGGACAGACTAAGCCCAACTTCGCCCACCAAAATGCCCCACAAACCAAATGCGATGGAAGCGGGTAGCACGTTAGGCAACAGACTAATTAAGCCTAAACGTACTGAACGCAAGATAAGCCCAATCAACAATGAAATTACCAGCAAAGCTCCCGCGGATGCCGTTAACATGCTGACGTTATTACGGTAACCAATATGAGCAAACATGATGTCAGCACTCACTCCAGGGCTTATGCTGGATTCAGGAAATAGAGCTAACAATTGTTGGCGTAAGTTTGCTTCAAGGCTCACCAAATCGTTGGAAGACATCTTCTTCGCCGTCACAACCACTCGCAGCTCTTGTTTATCCAATGCAACTTGATTGCTGAGGGTTAAGCCATAAGGCAGAGACATGTCATAAAGCAGCAAGGTTTGCGCAGACAAATCGGGATCCGTTGGCAATTGGTAGAAAGCCGGATCATTGTTGTGCAAGCTGCTATTCAAACGCTTCATGATGTCAGTGAGTGACTGCACATGATAAACACCCTGTGTTTCACGCGCGGTTGCCACAAAGCTATCGAGTTTGTTTAGGAAATCAGGAGATGTCACCAACTCCCCTTTTTCCGGTCTGATCGCGTATTGAATACTCGCTACACCAGTGAGATTCGCATAGGTAAAATCATTCGCTTGGCGCACCGCGAAGTACTCGAATAGAGTGTCATCAATATCGTTGCGAACCATATTCGCGGCGACAACGAGACTGCACACCACAACAACCGCGATTTTCAACCCCGGTTTGACCATTGACCACTGAGCAATACGCTCTAGTGGCTTTGCTGAACCTTGTGGGTTTGAAACGGGCAGCGGTTTCACTTTGCGCTGACGGCCTACCGGCAGCACAGCAAGCAATGCGGGCACCAAGAATAAGGTCAACAGCATGGCAGCGAACACGCCCATAGCCGTGATATTACCCAGATCGTTAAACGGTGGAGAATCACTGAAGTTCATCGAAAGGAAGCCCACCGCGGTGGTCAAGCTGGTCAAAATGATCGGTAAGCGGTGTTTACGCATGGAGTACTGAAGCGCGTCTTTTTTCACCAGCCCATTTTGAATCCCTTGTCGGTATCCTTGCAGGAAATGGATACAATCCGCTACCGCCATCGTTAAGATGATCAAAGGCGCAGAAGCCGATGGCGAGGTAATGGCCATACCAAGCCACCCGGCTGATCCTAAAGCGATAAAGATGGATGAAACGATCGTGAGTGTCATCACGACTGAGCTCCAGACACTACGCAGGTAAATGCCCGTTCCAACAATGATCAGCAGTAATGCTGCTGGAACCAAACTCCCCATATCACGTTGGGCGGCCTCACCAAACGCATCGTTCTGCATCACTTGCCCAGTCAAGTAGAAAGAAAGGTTTGGATACCGAGCTTCCATCTCTTGCTTCTTGTCTTGCCAAAATTGAGCAATTTCACGTACTTCTTCAGATTGCCCTTCGGTGGTCAAACTGACGAGTACATTGATCGCTGTCGAGTGTGCATCCTGAGCCAAGTAGCGGTTCACTAACTCCGGCTGCTTTAACGCATACGCTTTCTTCTCTTGTAAGCCTTGAGGCTGATTCAAGTTGGCCTGAGTGATGAAGTCTTCAACGATCAGAACATCATTTTTCGCATAGGTGTACTGATAATTGCTTATCGAATCCACACGATAGGAGTGCGGGGTTTGCCATGCGTAATCAGTCAGTTCCAATACCGCTTGCAATACTTCAGGCTGAAATACATCACCCAATTTTGGATGTACCACAATCAGCACGCTGTCATTGCTGTTGTATTTATTTTCAATGGCTTCGAAAGCCACTAAGTCTGGGTTGTCCTGACTAAAAAAGACTTTGTAATCATTATTTAGGCTGAGTTTACCTAGCCCCATAAAAGCCATAACCATAACTGCGAGCCACGCGATTATGACTAGCCAAGCTCTGGGCGTTGTCCATTTTTCCATTTTGGGAATTTCCTCTCCATTTCAGCCATCCATTGTTGGATGGCCATTCTCACCTTGCCTTTTTACCTGTTGTTTGCGCATCGAACGACTGTCCACTTGGACAGGTTCCACTTTCTCCGAACTCCGGTACTTTGCTGGCGAGATTGGGATTTTGATAAGGAAATGAAGATGAGAATGTGGTCAGCCATGTTGCTAACACTTTCCAGTAGTGTGATGGCACAACAAACTCTGTCAGGGTTAGATATCGCAACGGAAATGGTCAATCGAGATAGTGGCTATCTCTCTTATACTGCGGATGTTCAAATGAAAATCAGTGCATTGAATGGTGATACCGTGACGCGCCAATTGATGATCAAAGGAATTGAACAAGAGAACGATGGCGACAAAATCGTGACCTATTTTCAAGCACCTTTGGACATTGCGGGAACCGCGTTACTCACGTTCAGCCACGCGATTGAGGCGGATGATCAATGGCTCTACCTGCCTTCGGTCAAACGGGTTAAACGCATTTCATCCAATAACCGTTCAGGTCCATTTATGGGCAGTGAATTCGCTTACGAAGACATGAGTTCTTGGGAGCTGGATAAATATCGTTACGAGCTCATTGGGGAAAAGACGGAAAACGGCCAGCAATTCTGGCTATTGGCGTGCTACCCACAATATGAAAACTCTGGCTATTCCAAACTGGTCGCCTGGATCGACCAATCCATCTACCAACCCAGAAAGATTGAGTATTACGACCGTAAAGGCAGCTTATTTAAGCAGCTTTCTTTAACGGAGTATCAGCAGTTTAACCAGCGTTACTGGCGACCCAAATTCGCGCAAATGGACAATCTTCAAAACCAGCGCAGCTCAACACTGATTTGGCAAAACATGCAGTTGGGTGTTGACGTTCCCGCTTCATATTTTGAACCGAATCAACTTCGCAATGCATACAGGCATAACTGATGGCGAACAAACTGATTTACGCCCTATTGCCGTTCTCTTTTTGGGCGTCATTCTCCGGAGCCGAGGAGAAAGTTGAAGGGTATATCGGCCTTGCTGCCGACTTTTATAAAGAATCCTCTCCCAGCTCGGTGTGTTGTGATCATTTTGCAGCAACCATGATCCTCGCACCCAGAATGTCTTGGTGGAATGAACAAGGATGGGCCGTCAACGTCACCCCTTATATGGAATACGAAGCACCATCCGAACAAGGGTTCATCAATTTGCGGGAAGCAAACCTGACCTATGCGGCGGAAACCACCGAGTGGCTTATTGGCTATGGATTGGTGTATTGGGGCGTTACGGAAGTCTACCAACCCGTCAATATTGTGAATCAGTATGATGGACGCATCGCATTGGGTTACGAGGAAAAAATGGGGCAACCTATGCTGCAAATGCGCTGGTTGCCAGAGTGGGGAGAAACACAGTTTCTTTTACTGCCCTTTCATCAAACCAGAACGTGGCGTGAACCCAATCAAAGGCGAGTTTTAGCTAAACCCGTAAGCAGCGATGCACTTTATCCTGACGGCGAACAACCACTCGATTTGGCGAGCCGTGTTAGTTTCTGGCAGGATGAATTGGATATTGCCTTGAGCGCTTTCTATGGCAATAGTCGTGAGCCCTTGCTGATTGAAACAGCGAGTGAATGGCAACAAAGTTACGCCAAAATTTTTCAGTTCGGCACTGAGCTGCAATGGACAAAGGATGATCTTTTAGTCAAAGGGGAAGGAACACTGAAATCGGGAGAAGGCAGTACCTACGGAACGCTCGTCGCTGGCTTTGAATATTCCCTGTATGGTTTTAGTTTTTCTCAAGGGCAATTGGGACTGATTGCGGAATACACTTGGGATAACCGAGATACTTCTGCCCCGGCAACCATTTATGACAACGACCTATTTTTAGGGCTACGTTGGCAAGCCAACGATGTGAGTGATACCGAACTGTTGCTCTCCGGTCTGTTTGATTTAGATGATGCTTCGCAGATTTATAAACTCACTGCCTCCGGTCGGATTAACCATCACTGGCGCTGGGTGGCTGAGAGTTACTATTTATCTGCCATGGCCAATAATGAGCCGATTGCTTACCTGAGCAGTGAAAGTTATCTCTCTATTAAAGCTGAATTCTACTTTTAACCTATACCCTTCCTACTTGAAGCTGTAGGTTGGGTATACCTCTTGGGTTTAATAATCAGGAAGTTAAAAACCTCAAGCTGAATTGAAACTCGGCTTGAGGTAAATATTAATCATCGTGAATTAACGTAAGAAAAACCGTGTTAGCAGACGCAGCACGGATTTACGATAAGTCAGCAGCCAGCCATTACGTGGCAACCAAGCGGCCGAATGAAGCACCGTTTTGCTGTGTGAGAAGGTCTTAAACCCTTCGATTCCGTGATAATGCCCCTGTCCTGATTCACCGATGCCACCAAATGGCGCATCATCCGCAGCAACATGCATCAAGGTATCGTTCACACACGCACCACCGCTGTGAGTGCGCTGTAAGATGTGATTCGCCAGATGCTTATCTTTGGTCATCACGTACAGTGCCAATGGCCGCTGGCCTTGATTGACTCGCTCAATCGCTTCCTCAATGGTGCGATAGCCGATCACCGGCAGGATCGGGCCAAAGATCTCTTGCTGCATCGCCAGCATGTCGCCACTCACCTCAGTCAGTAATTGAGGCAGCATCTGTCTTGCTTCTAACTCAACCGTTTTACCCACAACGGTATTAACTTTGGCACCTTTTTGCTGCGCATCATCCAGATAATGCTGCAAACGCTCAAACTGTGCTTGGTTAATAATTTGCGTGACATCCAAGCGGCCATTACGGATAAAGCGGCGCGCAAAACGCTGCAAATAAAGCTCTACAAACGTCGCAATTTTCTCTTGCGGCAGCATGACGTAATCCGGTGCAACACAGATTTGCCCTGCATTGGTGGTTTTGCCAAGCATAATGCTATCTACACTGCGCGCGAGATCCGCATCGTCAGCGATGATCACCGGAGATTTACCGCCAAGCTCCAAGGTCACTGGGGTCAGGTTTTTCGCCGCCGCTTGTGCCACCAACTTCCCTACGGCGGTAGAGCCAGTAAAAAGAAGGTGATTGAAAGGTAGTGCACTGAATGCCGAAGCCATTTTGGCTTCCCCTTCCACACACACCGCCGCATCCCCCAAAGAACGTATGATTCGCTCAAGCACTTGGTTGGTTTTCGGTGTGTATTCACTGAATTTGATCATCACTTGGTTGCCCGCCGCGATGGCGGTGATCAGTGGCGCTAAGCTAAGCAGAATAGGAAAATTCCACGGCACAATAATGCCTACCACACCCACGGGTTGGTACTGCACTTCAACGCGCGAGGGCAGAATCATCAACCCCGCATGACGGCTTTTCGGTTTCATCCAACCTTTCAGGTGCTTGAGGGTATAGTTGAGGTGGTTGACGGAGGGCAGTAAATCGCACAATGAAGTATCAAAGCGGCTGCGAAAACCATAGTCCTCATTCATCGCCGCAATCAAGGCTTCTTGCTCTTCCAGCAAAGCGCGTTTTAACTGCACCAAACGCTGCTCACGGCGCGTTAAATTGGGATAAGGTTCATTGTTGTATTGCGTTTGCAGGCGAGCAAACTCGGCCTGCATCGCTTTAATCTCATCGCTGACAAGATCGGGTTTAGAGGAAACCACTGAGAGTTGAGTCATAAAACCTCCCGTTAAAAATGCGTAATCAGATCAGGATTTATCCCAAAGCTGGTTTTGTGTTCTTCTATCACAAACTCACTGCGCGTTTGAATCACACCCGGCAAAGTGCCCAGCTTCCCAGACATAAAGGCTTGGTAAGCTTTCATGTCCTTCACCCGAACTTTAATCATGGTGTCAAAATCACCAGAGAGTGAATAACAGGCTTCAATTTCTGGCATATCGGCAACCGCTTTCGCAAAGCGATCGAAAATCGAGAAACTGCTCTGGTCGAGCCGAATATGGATGAAGACCTGCACATCAAGCCCTAACTTCTCAGGATTCAATTCAGCGTGATAGCCTTTGATGTACCCTTCTTTTTCCAGCCGTTTTACTCGCTCAGAGCAAGGCGAAGTGGTTAAGTTGACAAGTTTTGCCAATTCGACCACTGGCAAACGACCTTTGTTGTGCAGAATCCGCAGAATTTGCACATCCACCCGATCCAGATTCATAACATTGCATCCTGTAATGATTCATCGCCAATAAAATACTGGCATCTGCAAGCGTGCCGAAATGTCATGCGATAAGCTGTGATAAACATCACGCGAAAAAAAGGGCATCTGACGATGCCCTCTCACTCTTTTCGTTCGCTTTTATAACTTAAAGCGGGAGATCTCTTTATTCAGCTCTTGCGCCATCGAGTGTAACGATTTGGCTTGCTGCACCGAATGTTGCGCTTCTTCGGCTAGCTGATCACACACTTCGCGCACCGATTCCGTGTTCATATTGATATCCGCAGTCACCAGTGATTGCTCTTCCGCCGCAGAGGCGATTTGCGTGGCCATATCACTGATCTGCTGAATCGCTTCACTGATCGCTTGCAAGCTTTCACCCGTTTGGTTGACATCCGTTACGCTCGTTTCCACCAGCTTATGGCTTTCGGTCATCACCGAAACCGCTGTAGTGGTCACTTTCTGCAAGCCAGCAATCTTGGCTTGGATTTCCTCCGTTGAAGCATGGGTACGCTGCGACAGCACACGGACTTCATCCGCCACCACCGCAAATCCACGCCCTTGTTCACCGGCACGCGCCGCTTCAATCGCCGCATTCAGTGCCAGCAAATTGGTCTGTTCCGCAATGCCACGAATGGTCGACAAGATGGTGGAAATTTCATTGGCATGCACTTCTAGCTCACTGATGATGCTCACCGCGCCAGTTAACTCTTTCGCCAATTGGTCAATCGACTGCTTACTTTGCTGCATTTGAACAAAGCCGTCTTCGCCCAACTGCACCGATTGAGTCGCATTCTTCGCGGTATTTTCGGCGTTTCCGGCAATTTCTGCGGTCGCCGATGCCATTTCGGTCACAGCAGTCGCGACCATGGTGATTTCATCTTGCTGAGTACGGATCCGCTTGCTCGCTTGGGTTGCCGATGCGGCAGCATGATCCGCCCCTTGATTAAGCGCAGCCGAAACTTCGCCGACATTTTTCACCATGTGATGGATACGATCGACAAACTTATTGAACTTATCGGCCAGTAGACCCACTTCATCTTGGCTGCGGACCTCCAACCGACGAGTCAAATCGCCATCCCCTTCGGCAATATCCGCCAGTGCATTGGCAATGTTACCCAACTCATTAAGCTGACGAGCCACAAACCAAGAGGTCAATAGAGCCATCACCAATAGGATGCCCAGACCGATACCAATTTGCACCATCAACATATCGTTTAGTGGCTGTTCAAGTACCGCTTTGTCCATCACCATGACCAATAGCCAGTCGGTATTGGCCACCTCTTCTGCCATTAAAACTTTTGCTCCCCCATCAAGGCTTAAGTGGAGTGGTGCATGTTTTTGAGCAGTAGCATTGAGCTGAGAAATAGTGAGCTGTGAGGAAATCTCTTCCGTAGGTTTTAAAATCAAATCTTGCTTTGGATGCGCAACTATTTGACCTTGTTGATTCACCAACATCGCATACCCTTCCCCTGGTACTTGAATGGCGAGTACATCTTGAATGAGCTTATCCAACAGTAAGTCAGAGGCCGTAACACCAATAAACTGACCGTTTTGGCGCACAGGCTCTGCTAAGGTAACCACTAAGGTTTTCATTGTGGCACTTACATAAGGTGCTGTGGTAATAGGCTTACCCGCAGCCTTAGCTTCTTTATACCACCCTCGTGTCCGAGGATCATAGCCAGCCCTATTTAGTGAAGGATCTTGGCGAAACATTTCCCCTAGCTCATTACCATAGAAGCTTAAAGCAAATGCTCCCGACTGTAGAGTTTGTCTTAGATGAGGCACAACATCGAGTTGTGGGTTGCGCTCAATCTCCTCTCTTACACCTTTAAGAGCAAGCTGTTTAGTAAAAAACCAATCACCAACTCCTTTTGCATGAGCTTGCAAAGTGTTACGACTTTCACTTTCAATAGCACGCCAGCTGTCTTTTTTAAACGTTTGATAACCTGCAACCACCAAAGCTGCAGCAGTCACTGCAATTACCATGACCACAGAGAAAACCATTTTTCTCTTTAGACTTAATCTCATAAATAATACCCACCCAACATCTAACCGCATAAATTTGTGAGCAAAGCATCAAAATCACCAGTAATTACTTTGCGAAAGCTCCCACTATGGAAAGCATGATCTTGGGGGATCATAGAAATGTGATCAATCCACGGTTATGTTGCAAAATCAGTGAGTTATTCGATATACGGTACAGAGAAAGCCTGACAAGAATGAAAATATCGTTTGGCGGGATAATTAGTTTATACAACTTCTTGAAGCTAGAAACTCTGTAGGAGTTTTTCATCAAGAAAACAGAAACGGTTTAGTAAAAGAGGGATAGATTACCTAACTATGATGCATGTATACCCTCTAAAATAGTTTTGTTGATGCGTTCATTCTGCTGGTTACAGACTCGGCAGAAATAGCGTTGCTCCATCTGATAATAGTGTTGGCCTTGCATCAGCATGGTGAGAAATTGTTGGAAACCTTGCCAGCCTTCAGGTTGTGACTGCACACGTTTCATCACCATTTTGTGTGCGGTGTGTTTACCACAACTACGACAATACGCTTTAGGCATGACGGAGATCTCCTATCCGATTGGTCACTATTGACAGTTGACGCATTTTGCAGCGATAGGTTCCTCAGACATAATTTGTTGTGCAAATTTCGTGACCTGTATTAAAAAATTACTCAATAACAGAGAGGTAGGGCAAAAAGAAAGCCTCGCAAAGCGAGGCTTGTTACATAGAGTGAAACTGTCTTACTCAAGTTCAATCAGGTGTTTTTTGAACGTTAGGTGCTGTGCTTTTACTTTCTCATCTGGTTCACCAGTGAGCAGGCTGACCACAACAATCGACAGTGTCGACAAAATGATTCCCGGTACGATTTCATACACATCAAACCAACCGCCTGAAAGCTGCTTCCAAACCACGATAGTCACACCACCCACAATGATGCCCGTTAAAGCACCATTACGGTTCATACGTGACCAATAGAGGCTCAACACCAGCGCAGGACCAAACGCCGCACCAAAGCCAGCCCAAGCGTAGGACACCAAACCAAGTACTGAGCTATCCGGCGTCATGGCTAAGAACAACGCAATCAGAGAAATGATCACAACCGCGGCACGACCAACGCGCACAATCTCTTCTGAGCTGGCATCGGTTTTAAATACTTGCTTGTAGAAATCTTCCGCGAGCGCAGATGAAGACACTAGCAGTTGCGAATCGGCAGTACTCATAATTGCTGCCAGAATTGCAGCCAGCAGCATGCCTGCGATGACAGGATGGAACAGCGAGTTCACCAACAACATGAAGATTTTTTCGCCATCATCCAGACCAATCGTACCGGATTGGGTAACGAAAATCAGACCGGTTAAACCCACTAGGATCGCCCCCATCATTGAAAGGCCAGTCCATACCACAGCGATACGGCGCGCCGTAGTCAGATCTTTATTGGAACGTGATGCTTTGAAACGCGCCAGAATGTGCGGCTGACCAAAATAGCCCAAGCCCCAAGCCACCAGCGAGATAAGCGCAATCGCGGACAGAGGTTCACCTTTTGCATCATTCCACAAAGTCAGTAACTCTGGGTTAATCGCCGCCAAATCGTGATCAAGCTGAGTAAAGCCCCCTTCCATCGCAGCAATCGGCACAATCATCAGCGCCGCAGCCATCAGCAGACCTTGCACCAAGTCAGTCCAGGATACCGCTAAGAAGCCACCAAACAAGGTGTACGACACCACACAAACCGTACCCACAATCACCGCAGTGGAGTAATCCAAGCCGAATACGGTTTCAAACAGTTTACCGCCGGCAACCAAACCTGAACTAGTATAGAAAAGGAAGAACAGCAGAATGAAAAATGCAGAAATGGTTTGGATCAGTTTTGAGTTGTCGTTAAAACGGCGTGACAAAAACTCAGGTAAAGTCAGAGAATCCGTGGTGATACTGTAGGTACGCAGACGCTTAGCATTCACTAACCAGTTAGCCCAAGTACCAACGAGCAAGCCGCCAGCCAACCAGAATGATTCAATGCCGGCGGCATACGCATAACCCGGCAGACCGAGCAGTAACCAGCCACTCATGTCGGATGCACCAGCGGAAAGTGCCGCAGGCCATGGCCCTAATGAACGGCCACCCAGAAAGTAGTCGGCAGAGTTTTTCGTTCGCTGATAAGCGTAAACCCCAATCGCCAACATCAAAATGAGGTAGACGATAAAGGTGGTTGTAATAGCGAAGCTATTTTCCATTGTGTTTTGTCCTCTTTTTCAAGATCGCCCTTCATCCCCCCTTTTATCCAAAGGGGGGAAACGCTGAAAGGACTAATGAGTATCCACACCCAGCTCCAAGAGCGTCGCGTTTCCACCCACTGCTGTTATATTTATTGTGCGTGTGCGCTCAGTAATAAAGCGCAGTGATAAATGTGGATCATGCGCCACCGGCAAGGTGAGCAAATCCGTTTCTGAAACTAGGCTAACAATCGCGCCTGTACGTTTCGCGAGTTGGCGGTTGAGCGTAGCCTCAACCGACAGGTTTCCGACATATCCAACGCATCTCACGTCTGATTCGATCAGTTGGTGATACGCGTCAAAAGAAGCAAACTGCAACAGATTCGCCGGAAGGGATGACTGCTGGTAAGCAGTCACTAACGCAGAACTCAATTCAGCATCGTCACTACAAAAAACAACACTATTACCGGCCACGAGGGCAGCGGTCAGTTGAGCTACTGCGGCTTGTTTCGCTTGAACACCGTTATCCTCTTGGATGATCAGGGCAACACCACGCCCTGCGGTATAAAGCTCATTGGTTTCTCCGGTAGGCCCAATCAGTTGGTGCGTATGCGCCAACAAAGTTGATGCCTTTTGAAGATGGTAGGAAATCACTTTTGCCACACCGGGCATGCTGTTTTCCAATAAAGATTTCAACGCGAGTAAACACTCACATTTCGAGTCAAAGTCGGTCAGATTCCAATTTTCCCAAGCAGAAAAGGCGTCTGAAAAACGGGTTACTTGATGCACCATGATACGTCTCCTTGCTGTGGGTTATTGGTATTGCACTTGAGTAAAGCGGTAAAGATAGTGAGGCCCGCCCGCTTTCGGTCCGGTACCAGACAGCCCTTGTCCGCCAAACGGTTGTACCCCCACCACAGCCCCGACTTGATCGCGGTTGATGTAGCAGTTGCCCACTCGAGCATGTTTTTCAATCCAGCGATACGAGGTTTCGTTACGGCTATGAATGCCCATGGTTAAACCAAAACCAGTTTGGTTGATTTTGTCGACGATCTGCGCCAATTCGCGCGCTTTAAACCGCACTATGTGCAAGATCGGGCCAAACTGCTCTTCACTCAGCACGGCAATGTCATCAATTTCAAAGGCGGTTGGCGCAACAAAGTCGCCATGCTGGCAAGCTTCACTCAAAGTAAGCTGAGCGATTTTCTTCTGGGTTTGGCTCATGTGTTCAATGTGCGCCAACAGTTTCTGTTTGGCTTTCTCATCAATCACTGGCCCGACATCGGTTTGATGCAGATGTGGCACACCGACTTTCAGCTCTTGCATCGCGCCCTGAATCAAAGTGATCACGCGATCGGCAATATCCTGCTGTACAAACAGCACACGCAGTGCCGAACAGCGTTGGCCAGCAGAGGCAAAAGCGGAACGCAGCACATCACGCACCACTTGCTCAGGCAGCGCGGTACTGTCGACAATCATGGCGTTTTGACCGCCAGTTTCTGCAATAAATGGTACCGGAGCGGCTTCACGTTGCGCTAACGTTTGGTTAATGCGCTGCGCCGTGGCGGTCGAGCCAGTAAACGCCACACCCGCGATGGCCGGATGAGAAGTGAGTGCGCTGCCGATATCGGCACCGCGCCCCGGTAGAAGCTGGATAGCTCCGGCTGGGAAACCCGCTTCTTGCATCAGCTCAACCGCGCGATACGCGATCAAACTGGTTTGCTCAGCAGGTTTAGCAATCACGGTATTTCCGGCCACCAAGGCGGCACTGATTTGACCAAGGAAAATCGCCAGCGGGAAGTTCCACGGGCTAATACACACAAACACACCACGACCTTGACGGCAGACACGACGAGTTGAACCATCAAAGCTTTCAACACTGAACTCGCCCAGCACATCGACTTGTTTGGCGTAATAACGACAGAAATCGACCGCTTCACGCACTTCATCAATGCTGTCGTGAATGGTTTTGCCCGCTTCTTGGTGACACAAGGCCACCAACTCAGGCATATGCAGTTCAAGCAGATCTGCCAGCGCATCCAATTTACTCGCACGCTCACTGGCATCGAGCGCATTCCAAGTTGCAAAAGCTTGTTGAGCAGAGTCGATCGCAGCGGAAACATGATCAAGGTTAGCGTAAAACACCTGACCGACTTGAATACGGCGATCATAAGGCGCAGTGACGAGCTCTGCACTGTGATCCACCTTGATCATGCTTTCGTAATAAGAGTGTCCGCCAATGATCGGCGCTGCTTGCCACTTCTTATCTAACCAAGCGTGGATCTTAGCTTCAAACGGCTTCGCTTCACTCTCAATATCGATATTGATCCCCAATGAGTTTTTGCGCTCGGTAAAAATCTCCGTTGGCAGTGGGATCTTACGGTTATTTAAGGTTTCAAACGCAAGCAGCATATCGACTGGATGCTGAGTCAACGCACCCACTGGGCAGCGCGAGTCCACCAAGCGATGTACGAACGAACTGTTTGCACCATTTTCCAGTAATCGACGTACCAGATAAGGCAGCAGATCTTTATGGCTACCCACGGGTGCATAAATCCGTACTGACTGCTGATAAGCGGCTTTCGCATGGTGATAAAGCGCATCCCCCATGCCATGCAGGCGCTGGAATTCAAAATCTTTGTGCTGCGCCATCACCGCAATCGCTGTAACGGTTTGCGCGTTATGGCTTGCAAATTGTGGGAATAAATTGCTGCGTACCGATTCGCTCAGTAGGAAACGAGCACAAGCTAGGTAAGAAACATCGGTCGCTTCTTTGCGCGTATAAACCGGATAGCCAGTAAAGCCGCGTTGCTGCGACATCTTGATTTCGCTATCCCAATACGCACCTTTGACTAAACGTACAGGGATTAAATCGCCCTGCTGTTTCGCCAATGCGGTCAGCCATACCAATACCGGTAACGCACGTTTGGAGTAGGCTTGAACCACCAAACCAAACTTGCCCCAACCACGCAGCGTGTCGCTGCGGTAGAGCTTTTCAAACAGATGCAGTGACAGCTCTAAACGATCCGCCTCTTCAGCATCAATCGTGATCGCCACATCCAGCTCTTTCGCGCGCTCAAGCAGTTGAATAAGTGTGCTGTACAGCTCGGTCATCACGCGATCGGCATTCGCCACTTGGTAGCGAGGATGCAAAGCAGAAAGCTTGATCGAGACCGACGGCGCAGGACTGGTCTCCAGACCATATTTATCGCGGCCTACCGCTTCAATCGCCATCAAGTAATCTTTGAAATACTTGTGCGCATCGGCAGAAGTCAGCGCCGCTTCACCCAACATATCAAACGAATAGGTATAACCTTTGTCGCGCATTGGGCGACCATTTTTCTGCGCTTCTTCAATGGTGCGACCAAGCACAAATTGATGGCCCATGATTTTCATGGCTTGATGCATGGCTTTGCGGATCACAGGTTCAGTCAACTTATTGACTAAACGATTCACCGCTTGCACTGGGCTTGCGGTATCTCCATCTGCCAGGCCAATCACTTTACCTGTCAGCATCAAGCCCCAAGTTGAAGCGTTCACGAACACAGAATCTGAATTTTTCAGGTGGGATTTCCAATCCGCAACACCCAAGCGGTCTTTAATAAACGCGTCTGCCGTTTCCGCATCGGGGATGCGCATTAACGCTTCAGCCAAACACATCAGCAAAATACCTTCTTGGGTATCCAAGCTGTATTCCAAAAGCAGTGCATCAATCATCTGCACCGCTTTTTTATCGCTGCGGATCGCTTCAATTAAGCGTGTGGTTTTCTCCGCCATCGCCGCTTTTTCAGCGTCACTTGGGGTCGCGAGAGGCAATAATTGGGTCAGCCATTGGGATTCGTCCACCATATACAGTGGCGAGATCAGCGACCATAGTTTATCCAGCGGCTGCTCGATAAACTCTGCGTTCAACACATCGGTTGCTGTAAACATGTGGTTTCCTTCATCTCATACCTGACAGATTGAGTCAGGTTTCCTGCAATGGCTGGCAGTGTATTTTGAGCGTGAGAAGAAAACTTGTCAAAAAGTCCTAGTATTTTGTCAATAACTCTGAGTTTTAACAAAACAAAAACAAGATCACACCAATTCGAGCAAGTTTCATCGCCAATTATTTTGCAATTATTGCAACTCAACAACGAAAAAAATGAGCTACCTTGCATCAATAAGCAGGCTGATGTGTAGTTACTAGGGTTTCGTCACCAAGAGGAAAAAGGTTGGAGAATTGAGTCTTAGCAAGCGAACTCAATAAATGAGAAATTCAAGGATCACTCAAAATTAGGGCGAAGAAGAAATGCGCCGCTTATAGTGTGAAGGCGAAATGCCATGCAGTCGTGAGAAAGTATGAGCGAAAGTGCTTTGATTGGAGAACCCCGTCAGCTCCGCAATCTGGCCCAAATTGAGTCGCCCTTGTTCAATCAGCTTTTTCGCCATATCGACGCGCTTATTCAATACATATTGATGTGGCGTGAGCCCCATCTGTTCTTTAAACAGCGCGTGGAATTGGCTTTCGCTTAAAAACACGCTGCCCGCCAGCTGCGCAACGGAAATACGATGCGCCAAGTGCTGCTCGATATAACGATCCACCACTTCCATATCAAAACGGGATTCTTTGTGGGCACTGGCAAGCGCGCTGATGTGGCGCTGCAAAAGCGCAACGACCGTATCGTTACAAGCTCGACCAAGCAGCAGATCGTCAGGACTGGCTTGCATCTCTTGTACCAGCATTTGAATCAAACGTTGGATCTGACCATCCAGTTGAAAATAAACGTCACCAACCGCGAGTTCATTGAGTTTGCGCAGCAGTAGCGGATCATCGTCACTCGGCATAGGCATATTTAACACCAGAATATCCGATTGTCCGACTACTCCACCAAACGCGTGATCTGAGCCAGAAGTCACGACACACCCCTGCCATGGGCCAACAATATTGCCGATGCCACGCACTTCAAATTCCGCTTGGCCTTTTAAACCAATCACAATTTGCGTGTAACTATGATCATGGCAAGCCATGTGCGAAGGTAGAGTGATCAGCTCTGCCGGCTTAGGCGACAAAACTTTGGCTATTTGGGAACCTTTGGCTACATCAAAAGCAGACGATTGAGCCATGTCGACCTCACAAGGTGGTGTTTGCGCGGCCATGGTATACCAAATCGTCTCAAAACGAAATCACTCCCATTTAGCGAATGTTAATAACCAATTACACACATATTGGTGCAAAAACTTGGCTGCAATTGGGTTAGATTCTCATCTCGGAACAATGATCAAGTGCACATAAATTACGGTCAATGTGTACTCAATATAAAAAACGTTAAAGTAGATCGGAAAACTCAGCTTGCATATTTCTCGAATCTGCTCACAATGAAAATGCTTAGATCTAAAGTTCAAAAAATCAGTCACCTAAGTGTTCAGATTTGTGATGATTTCTGACTAAGCGGAACAAAGTTTGCATTAATAATTCAGCTATCTACAAAGCTGTCAAAAGTTTGTCTTTCCCACTTTTTGTGGCTAAACGTAAATGTGTTGCAGGGACCTATGATTAAACGTCGCATCCCAGCGCTATTGCTTGCGCTATCCCCGTTATGGATATCTGCATCGGTGTTCGCAGAGGAGGTCACACAAGCTGACCCCGTTGTGACTATCGATGAGAAGATGAATACCAAACAGAACGAAATCAACGCTATTCTCACCGACTACGAGGTGGAAAGCGGTAAACTCCAACAACTCAAGAATGAGCAAAACCGACTACAACGTGAAAGTGAAGAGTTAGATGCCAAGCGTAATCGTGCTAAGTCAGAGTTGGACAAACAGTATACTCGTCTTCTTGAAGATCCTGACACTGACCTAGTTACTTTCCAAAAGCGTTACCAAGAGGCGTGGAATGCGCTGAAGGGTAATCAATCACTCAAGTTAGAGAATGAGCAAGCGGTAACAGAAATTGAAATGCGTCTATCGCAGATCAAACAAAAGCAAGCTCGTTTGAACACTGAGATGACCAATTTGGAAGAAGCCAGAATTGATGCTCGGGTGAAACGCTTAGCGGCTGAACTACGCGAAAGTGATGTACTTGAAACCAGTTTCAAAACGACCTGTTCAACGACAATGACTTTAGGTGAATGTGCTAACCAAGGTCAATATCTTACCAAGCAAAAAGCGGTGAAAGCGTTTCGAGAAAAGCTGATCAATGAGTTAACCGAATCTGCGATTGCCAAACAAAACTTGAAAGGGGTTGAGCTCAATATCCACGTTCAAGAGAGCCAGATGCTCCGTTCTGGTTTTGAAGGTAACAACGAATACTTCACTCAAGTACAAGCTCAGTTACAAGCCAAACCAGAAGCAGTGGCAGCTTGTAAACTCTTGAATGTAGAGACTCGTTACTGCTTGAAAGGTGAGGCGGAGCAGCCAGCACCGAAAAAACAAGATAAGCAATGGGCTAATGTCACAGTACGTTCTGATCAATACAATGATTCAGTGACCATTAATGGCATCAACTATGGTAGTACTCCGATTGAACTGGTGTTACCCGCAGGTCGTCATCAAGTGACCGTATCGAAAGAAGGGTATGAAACCTACAATCGTGTGATTACCGTCAACGGTCACGATACGGTATGGGTAAAACTCAGACCAAGCAAAGACAGTTAACGGCGCAAAAATTCAACGATTTTTTGTTGGAATTCACAAAGCTGTAGATAAAACGCCATTTTGTCACTAAGTTATTGAAAGATGACTTCTGACGGAATGGCGTTTTCGTTTAGAATGCTCATAACTTAGACTTAATTTCCTAACTTGAAGTAGACCACCATGCGACAAGGGATTCCCGCTTTATTAATAGCACTTTCACCTTGCTTGATGGCAGCACCAGTGCTAGCAGAAGAAATTGCTTCTTCTGTTCTTGCCATTGACGATGCGCTGTTTGGCAAACATACCGAGCTGAAAAACGCTACGGATGCGGCCAAGCTTCAGAAAGCGGCTGTTGATAACCAACAGTCCGAGTTAAATCGTTTAACTCAGCAAGCAAAAGCTTTGGATACTGCGCTGAAAAATGCCAAAACCAATCTTGAGCGTGATTATCAAAAGATGATTGATGAGCCGGATCTGGATATTCAGCCCACACAGAATGCTTATCAAGCTGCATGGGCTGAAGTGAAACAGAACCAAGTCGCTCGTTTGGATGCCGAACAAAAGCTGCAAGAGATGCAAACGGTTTTAGCTCAGTACCAAGCTCAGCAGCAGACCATAGAGCAGAGCATAACTTTACTCCAACAAGATAAGATGCGTGCTCGGGTGGACAGATTGCGCGAGGAGTTGCAACGCTCTGGCGAACAAAAAGTGAGTTTCACCAATGTGTGTAACGCGGATATGACTTTTGCTCAATGTAGCAAACAGACCAACGATCTGGCTTTGCAAAAAGCAGTTAACCAGTTCCAAGTCTGGTTGATCAATGAAAGCAGCGAGTCGAATGCGATCAAACCACAGCTTAACAATGTCTCCTTGAACATCCATGTACTAAAACATGCGATTGTGGATTCTGGTTTCTATGATGGCATGCGTTTTAGAAGCGTTGTCAATGCTCAACTTGAAGCTCGTCCTGCGGAAAATGCACCTTGTAAGCTGCTTAACATCGACTCACAGTACTGTTTTGCGCCAGGTGAAGGTCAAATAGATCAACAGCAGCAAGAGATCGCTTGGATTAGTCTATCACTGCGTTCGAATCAACACGGTGATCGCGTAACGGTTGATGGAGTTAACTACGGCAGCACTCCCGTTGAAGTCATGCTCCCCGTGGGTAAACACTTAGTGCAGATAGAAAAAGAGGGATTTCGCCCATTCCAGCAAGAAGTGAATATCACGTCAGATCAGACGTTACGTGTCAATTTACACGAAAAAGCCAACCCACTTCGTGCTGGGCAAAAATTTGCTGATTCGGTGAAAGGCAAAGTAAATGCACCAGAAGTCATTACGATTTTGCCAGGGGAATATCTATTAAGTGAAAATGCTTCACAGCAGTATAACCTTGATCATGCTTTCGCACTGAGCGCAACGCCAGTAACCGTTGAGCAATTCGAAAAATTCATCAATCTTTCAAACTACCAAACCGATGCTGAGCTGAAAAAGCTGTGTATTTCGGTCAATGAATCCGAAGTGGCACCTGTTTCCGACAGTTATTGGCGCAACCCAGGATTTAAACAAGGTAAAGATTCACCGGTCGTTTGTGTAAGCCAAAATGATGCTAAAGCTTATGCGCGTTGGCTTTCAAAACAAACAGGTTTCAAATACCGTTTACCAACGAAAGAAGAGTGGGAAATTGCCGCGCGTGCAGGCAGTAAGACCGACTATTGGTGGGGAAGCAAATTTGGAGCAGGTAAAGCCAACACCGGTTGGGGCGGTACGACTTGGTCAAACAAGAGCACTTCTCCAGTCAAAGCTTTTACTCCAAATGCCCTCGGTTTCTATGACATGGTGGGTAACGTTTGGGAATGGACTGGTGACTCACGCGGTTTAGCCAAAGGTGGGGCTTGGAGCTTCTCCCCTGAAATGGCAAAAGCTCATAGCGAAATGTTTGTCGGACCAACCACTGCGGCTAACTATGTCGGTTTTCGAGTGTTGCGAGAATTATAATTTTCACTTGAAAAATCATACAGAAAGGGGGGGATTTCCCCCCTTTTTCGTTTGTATCCCATTCGGTAAAGTAGCTAACAAGACATGAGTTGCATGACTGATGTCTGGTATCAACATGATACCTCCGTGTTTTTGGCAGACCCTCGCTGAATCCATGGAACCTCTTCTACACGTCGACAAGATATGTTTCTTGTATTTATGCCAGCCCGTCTTCAGGCTGGCTTTTTTTCATTCAAACAGTCGTAAAGTCGATAAGTTTAGCTTACAAGATGCAATGCCCTTGGTATCATATTTCCGCATTCTCAGCGGAGGATATGGCGTGCCTAACCATCTGACATCAGAGCAAATTTCATTATTTAAACAACTGCCCGGCTATTGGGGATGTAAAGACCTCAATTCCGTATTTGTGTATGCCAATCAAGCCTATGGTCAACTGATCGGAGTCGATAGTGAAGAAGAGTGTATCGGCCGTACCGATTTTGAAATGCCAAGCCCAACGGCTGCTTGTGCTGCCGATTTTCAGCAACAGGATCGATATGTGATTGAAACGGGGCATTCCGTTAAAGTATTAGACATACACCCCTACCCTGATGGTCACTGGCATGCTCACATTTTTACCAAAACCCCTTGGCGGGACAGGCAAGGTAATATTCAAGGTACCATTTTCTTCGGACAAGACTTAACCGATACCGCCATCCTAGAAGTCGGACATTGGGTATGCCGTGCAACAGGGCTCTCCAATACCACCCCCTTTAAGTCGGCCGCTGATCGCGCGGCATTAAAACTTACGGCACGTGAATCAGAAGTGCTGTTTCTACTGCTGTATGGCAAAAAACCACAGCACATTGCACGAGTGATGGGAATTTCAATAAAAACGGTTGAGGGATATGAAGCAAAGCTGCGCAGTAAGTTTGGCGCGTTGAGTAAAGATCAATTGATTGATTTAGCGCTTGACCACGGTTTTGGTTCGGTCATACCCAAAACCTTACTCAAGAAACAGCTTTCAGTCGTGTTAAGCGATCACGTGACTTAAATCTGAGGGCGTTATCGACACTTAAAGTGCAGCAAGCACTCCTTGCTGCAGCTTTAGTTTAGAAGATCAATCTCTTAACTTATGGAGCCAGACGATCTACTAGCCAAGTGTTTCCTTCGCGAGAATAAAGGAAGCGATCATGCAGTCGGTGTTCACCACCTTGCCAAAACTCGATGCTTTCCGGCTTGATACGATACCCCCCCCAAAAACTCGGTACTGGGATTTCGCCATTCGCAAACTTCTGTTTCAGCTCAAGATACTTTCCTTCCAACACACCACGAGCCGAAATTCGGCTACTCTGGTGACTGGCAATAGCCGCAATTTGGCTCTCTTTAGGACGAGACATGAAATATTTCATGTTTTCCATCGCGGTGAGCTTTTCTGCCACACCAGTAATGTGCACTTGGCGCTCAAGTGGATGCCAAGGGAAATGCAGGCTAATTTTGTTGTTATGAGCAATATGCTGCGCTTTACGGCTACCTAGGTTGGTGTAAAACACAAACCCTGCATCATCGACATTTTTCAGTAATACAATTCTTTGAAAAGGCTGCCCATTTTCATCAACTGTCGCTACCGTCATCGCGGTCGGATCAGACAAATTGGCATCAATCGCCTGCTGTAGCCACAAATTAAACTGATCAATAGGGTTGGCCTGTAAGTCTTTTCTTCTTAGGCCTCCGTGAATGTACTCGCGGCGAATATCGGAAAGATCCATTTCTGCTCCTCACTTATTTTTGACCGATTGTGCGCCTATCGCGCTGATAACTCAAGCAAGCTAGGGAATGTTCAGCCAGACAAAATAAGATCACAATTTCTAAAAAATGCGTAATTTATTAAATTGCTGAATAGGCCTTTCGCCCTAGATAGCATATCCTTAACAATTATTGGCTCGCATAATAAAATCAACCGACTAAAAACCCCAAACGACTTGGAATGCTAAGTTAACACCGTAGCAACTTCAAAGAGAATGGGGATGGTGTTAAACAGGAATTACACATGAGCAATCGCAGTTATAACAAGCTCACCGCCGAAGAATTGGACTATGTGGACGATAAAACCGCCGCTTTGTTACTGAATACCCCTCATAGCGCACGCATTATTCTCTGGGCTATGGTGCTATTTTTCGTTTTGGCCATTGCTTGGGCATCTTGGGCAGAAATAGATAAAGTCACGGTCGGACAAGGTAAAGTAGTCCCTTCCTCTCAAGTGCAAGTGATCCAAAACCTCGAAGGTGGGCTAGTAAAACAGATTTTGGTGCGCGAAGGTGAACAAGTTCAAAAAGGTCAACAGTTGATCCTGATTGACGATACCCGCTTTCGCTCCGATTTTCGTGAACGTGAACAGCAAGTGGCGAACTTAACAGCCAACGTACTGCAGCTTTCTGCCTCAATCTCTAGCGTCATTATCGATGAAAATTTTGATGAGAAGAATTGGACGAACAGCGTACGTTTGGATTACAGCAAGCTTGCGTTTCCTCCCGTATTGAGTGACTCACAACCGGAATTGGTTGAGCGACAACGTGACCAATATCGACAAGATTTGGACAACCTACGCAACCAGTTATCGGTTCTTTCCCAACAAATCAAACAGAAGCAACAAGATCGAGTTGAAGCGGAAGCTAGGGTGATTAACCTACGCCAAAGCTATGATTTTGCGAAAAAAGAGTTAGATATCACGGAGCCTCTCGCGAATGAAGGTGTCGTCCCGAAAATTGAACTGCTTAAATTACAACGTCAACTTAACGATACTCGTCGAGAATTAACTTCAACAGAGCTAAAAATTCCGGTACTTAAAGCCGCCGTGCGTGAAGCGATGCTCAGCCGAATTAACGCCGCGCAAAAGTTTCGTACCGAGCAGCAAGATAAGCTAAACCAAGCACAAGACAAACTCTCAGCCATGACCGAATCTGCGGTTGGCTTAGAAGACAAAGTAAATCGAACTGTCGTGGTTTCACCGGTTACAGGCACAGTAAAAACCCTCTATGTGAATACGGTGGGGGGGGTTATTCAACCTGGGATGAACATCATCGAAATCGTTCCAACCGAGGACACGTTACTGGTGGAGGCACAAATTGCTCCACAAGATATTGCTTTCCTACGCCCAGACTTACCCGCGATTGTCAAATTCACAGCTTATGATTTCACACGCTATGGCGGCTTAGAAGGAACTCTAGAACACATCAGCGCAGATACCACTCAAGATGAAGAAGGAAACAGCTTTTATCTCGTTAGGGTACGAACCAAAGAGACAACGTTAGGCCATGACAAGAACTTGCCGATCATTCCAGGGATGACGACATCTGTCGATATCATCACCGGCAAAAGAACCGTGTTGGACTACCTGCTGAAACCCATCTTGAGTGCGCAAAGTAATGCGCTCAGGGAATGATCCTGATTATGAAACGTTGGATCGTTCTCTCACTGGCGATTTGTGCCTCCTCTCTTTCACTGGCGCTCAATACCAAGGAGCAACAGTGGGTGAATGCGGTAAAGGCAACCTATGGCCCGCGAGCAGGCAAACGCGTAGAGACTTGGCGGCTTAAGATGGCGCAGCTGGCTTCCGTATCTGAGAAAGTGAAGCTACAAGAAGTGAATGCGTTTTTTAACCAGCTCAATTTCGTCAATGATATCTATCTTTGGGGTTCCAACGATTATTGGGCCACCCCATTAGAGTTTCTTGGTAGTAATGCGGGAGACTGTGAAGATTTCACAATTGCGAAGTATTTCTCGCTGTTAGAGCTGGGTGTATCAGATAAAAAACTCCGTCTCGTGTATGTTAAAGCAATTGAATTAAACCAATTTCATATGGTCTTGGCGTATTACTCCACCCCGAGTTCCGAGCCAGTGATTTTGGATAACATCAATCCACAAATTAAACCCGCATCAACACGCAAAGACTTACTACCCATCTACAGCTTTAACGGTAAGAATTTGTGGCTAATGAAATCCAATAACGGACAATTGGCAGGGGACTCTTCGAGATTGAGTTTGTGGAACGATTTAAGAGCCAGAGAGCGCTCTCTAAAATTAAATAAACCTCTAGTTAGCTATGATGAGTAGGCAAGCACTATGACGCTATACAAACAACTGGTCGCAGGGATGATTGCGGTGTTTATTTTGTTGTTGGGTTCGGTTTTTACCATCCAATTCAACACCACTCGCGACAGTCTTGAGCAACAACAACGCTCTGAGGTCAATAACACCATCAATACGGTGGGATTGGCTTTAGCGCCCTATTTGGAAAAAAAGGATAACGTCGCGGTAGAATCTGTGATCAACGCTCTGTTTGATGGCAGCAGCTACTCGGTTGTTCGTTTGATTTTCCTTGATGACGGTACCGAAATTCTTCGCTCCTACCCTATTCAACCCAATGATGTCCCAAAATGGTTTACCCAATTGAACCTCTTTGAACCGATTCATGACCGACGAGTTGTCACCAGTGGTTGGATGCAATTAGCCGAAGTTGAAATCGTTAGCCACCCAGGGCCTGCCTACGCCCAACTATGGGAAGCGTTGATTCGTCTCAGTAGTGCTTTCGTAGCCATTTTAGTGATTGGTATGTTTGCCGTTGCCTTTATTCTGAAACGCTCACTCAAGCCATTGCAGTTGATCGTTAATAAAATGGAGCAAGTCGCGAACAATCAATTTGGTGAACCACTGCCCCGCCCCAACACTCAGGATTTGATCTATGTGGTGGATGGCATCAACAAAATGTCTGAGCAGGTAGAAAAAGCATTTAAAGCTCAGGCGAAAGAAGCACAACAGCTGCGTGAAAGAGCCTACCTTGACCCTGTTTCTCATCTGGGTAATCGAGCGTATTACATGAGTCAATTGAGTGGCTGGCTTTCAGAAAGTGGCATTGGCGGTGTAGCCATTCTACAAGCAGAATTCATTAAAGAACTGTACGAAGATAAAGGCTATGAAGCGGGTGATGGCATGGTCCGCGAGCTTGCTGAACGCCTGAAAAACTCGATTACCACAAAAGATATTTCGATTGCGCGTATCTCCACTTATGAGTTTGGCATCATCATGCCAAACACCGATGAAAGCGAACTCAAAATCGTTGCTGATAGCATTATAACGTGTGTGGAAGACATCAACCCTGACCCGACTGGTATGGCGAAAGCCAACCTATCACTGGGTGTGGTGAGCAATAAACGCCAATCCACGACAACACAACTGCTTTCGATATTAGATAATGCTGTCGCCAAAGCCAAAGCCAATCCAGAGCTCAACTACGGCTTTATCAGCAGTGATACTGATAAAGTGATTTTAGGTAAGCAGCAGTGGAAAACCTTGGTTGAAGAAGCTATGCATAACGATTGGTTCACTTTCCGCTTCCAAGCAGCCAATAGCAGTTGGGGAAAAACCTTCCACCGCGAAGTTTTCTCCGCGTTTGAAAAAGACGGTGTTCGCTATAGCGCAAACCAATTCTTGTTTGCTCTTGAACAGCTCAATGCGAGTCATCTCTTTGATCAGTATGTGATTGAGCAAGTGATCGGTCTACTTGAAAGTGGTGCGCAAACGGAACCACTGGCGATCAACATTACCCAAAACAGCATTTCTCAACCTAGCTTTATCCGTTGGATCAGCCAAACCTTAAGTAAGCACCTCTCCGTCGCCCATCTGCTGCATTTTGAAATTCCAGAAGGCTGCTTTGTCAACGAACCCCATTTCACCGCGCTTTTTTGTAACGCTGTGCGTAATGCGGGGGCGGATTTTGGCGTGGACAACTATGGACGTAACTTCCAATCCCTCGATTACATTAACGAGTTCCGTCCTAAGTACGTGAAATTGGATTATCTGTTCACCCATAACTTGGATGATGAACGCCAGAAGTTTACTCTGACCTCTATCTCGCGTACGGCACACAACTTGGGAATTACGACCATCGCCTCACGAGTTGAAACACAGACTCAGCTCGATTTTCTCTCTGAACATTTTATTGAAGTTTTCCAAGGCTTCATTGTTGATAAGTAACCAAGGCCACAGGCATGCAAGATACATTACTTAATTCGCTGGTGTACGTAAGCCGTTATTACGGCTTAGCGAATTCTCCTGAAGCTCTGATCAGCGGTTTACCTTTAGCTGATGGCAAGCTGACGCCTTTTCTTTTTCCTCGTTCAGCAGAAAGAGCTGGACTAGTAGCCAAAGAAAACCGCGCACCATTAGACAAAATCCCTCATTTGGTCTTTCCGGTGGTATTGCTACTCAAAGGGGGGGAAGCCTGCGTACTCAACAGCATTAATGCAGAGTCCAAAGAAGCAGAAATTGTCACGGCAGAATCGGGAATGGTACCTGTTGCCTACCCACTCGATGATTTGGAAGCACTGTACATTGGCCGTTACTTTATGGTCAAAAAACAGTTTCGCTTCGATGAACGCTCACCTGAAGTGCTTAAGCCAAAAGATGGCCACTGGTTTTGGGGCACTATTTTTAAATCTAAACACATTTATCGAGATGTCTTGATTGCTTCACTTTTGATCAACATGTTTGCCATTGCCGCACCGATGTTTTCGCGAATTGTGTATGACAAAGTCGTGCCTAACCTCGCGTTTGAAACCTTATGGGTGCTTTCAAGCGGTATCTTGGTGATCTTTTTGTTCGACTTCATGTTCAAAATGCTGCGCAACTACTTTATCGATGTGGCAGGCAAAAAATCGGACATCCTGATCTCTTCAAAACTGTTTAGCAAAGTCATGGGCATTCGGATGGAAGCTCGCCCACCTTCTGTGGGTGCTTTTGCACGTCACTTACAAGAATTTGAATCCATTCGCGAATTTTTCACTTCCGCTACCATCTCTGCGCTGATTGATCTGCCATTTGCCCTGCTATTTTTAGTGTTGATCTGGTTAATGGCTGGGCATCTAGTTTGGGTTCCCATTATCGGCGTGCTGATCTTAGTGATCTATTCAGTCATGATCCAAGGCCGACTCAGACGTGCCATCGAAGAAGGTTCAAGGCTTGCCTCTCAGAAATACGCGAATTTGATCGAAAGCTTATATGGCTTAGAAACCGTCAAGCTATTTGGTGCCCAAGGGCAGTTCCAATATCGTTGGGAAGAAGCGGTAGCCCATATGGCTAACTGGAACATCACCAGCCGCCGAATTACCGATAGCATTCAAAATACCGCAGGATTCGTTCAACAAGCGGCCAACATCGGCATGATCATCGTCGGTGTGTATTTGATTTCGAATGGGGATTTGACCATGGGGGGATTGATTGCTGCCACCATGCTCAGTGGCCGCGCGATTGGACCTTTAGTACAACTCTCCCTGCTCTCCACACGTTATAACCAAGCGAAGTCCTCTATGACCATCATAGAGCAAGTGATGTCGATGCCCGATGAGCAGGAAGAAGGCAAGCGCTATATCCACCGCCCTATTATTCAAGGCAAAATTGAACTGGATCGCGTGACCTTCCACTACCCTAATTCTCCAATCGCCTCGGTTCGTGACCTCAGCCTGACGATTAACCCTGGGGAAAAAGTGGCAATCATCGGTCGGATCGGCTCAGGGAAAACCACGTTAGAACGCCTGATCATGGGGCTTTATAAGCCCACGGAAGGCTACGTGCGCATTGACGATACGGACATCTCACAACTACACCATATTGATATTCGCCGCAACATAGGCTGTGTGCCACAAGACAGTGTGCTATTTTACGGCTCGATTCGTGACAACATTACACTGGGCCGACCACTGGCCGATGATCGTGAAGTGATGGATGCCGCTAACCGAGCAGGAGTGACCGCTTTTACTCAGCAAGATCCAGCCGGATTGGAACGTCAGGTCGGTGAAGGCGGCATGCTGCTCTCTGGTGGTCAGCGCCAGTCGGTTAGTATTGCGCGCGCTCTATTAGGACGTCCTCCCGTATTGTTGATGGATGAACCAACCAGCGCGATGGATAACCGCTCAGAAATGCACATTAAACAGCAATTGAGCCAACTCAAACCTAGCGAAACGCTGATTTTAATCACCCACAAGACCTCTATGTTGGATGTGGTGGATCGCGTCATTGTGATGGAAAAAGGCTGCGTCATTGCAGATGGTCCGAAACACGAAGTGTTAAACGACCTCCGTCAGGGGAATGTACGCGCTGTGCAATAGCACTGCGGCCAAACTGCGGCCAAAAAGCTGATAGCGATAAAACAAAGGGAACCTAGGGTTCCCTTTGTTGATCTGGTTAAACCACGAGATCAAATCCCAATATCTTCGGCTTCCAACATTGAGGATAATTGAATCTCATATTGGTTGAAGGCAAAAATGGAAGCCCCGTGAGCACGCTTAGTGAGTACCCGTTCATCACCAAATTGAATCGTGACATGGGTAAACACTTTGTTCTTCGCTTCCACCGTATTTTCCGCTAATTGCACTTCAAACTCTTCACTTAGCATATCGAGCGCTAATTTGATTTTCTCCATCTGCTCATTGGCTTCAACTTTAGCTTTATCGATCGCTTGGGATTCTTCTTCGTTTCGCTCAGCTTTGGGGCGTTTTTTAAATTCAATTTCGCGCCGGATCAGTTCCATCATCGTATCCTGCGCTTGCTTGTAGAGATCTTTATGTTTATTGATCCGCTCTTTGTAACTTTGGTAGCGCGCAAAGGCCTCAACGTGTGTCGCAGTATCACCTTCTACACCGAGATTAAAGCAGATAATTTTTCCCCCGACTTTGGCCGTGCCAGCACTGAGCGTACCTTGAGTCTGCTTACTATCAAGCACCAAGAGATCATTCCCACAACGGATTGCATTTCCCATGCTATGTACCGCAAGGTAAATGGAATCCGCCGCTTGTAGTTCAGCATTCTGAGCGTAGTTTGCACGAATATTGCCCCCCGACTTCACCACACAACCCAATTCTTCATTATCAGAAACGGTGTAGCCGATGATCCCTTTACCTACCTCGATATCACCCTGCGCTTGTACGTTTGCCGATTCAATAAACCCCCCAACGGTAATCGACCCCGTAGCGCGCACAATCATCCCTGGTTCTATATCTCCCGCGATCACAACATTTCCTTTAAAACGAATGTGCCCTGTTGCCACACTGACATGGTTCAAACAAAGCGCACTATCGACTTCAATAGTGTTCTTTTTTATCAGAGGCATACCCGCCTGAGAGGCGAGCAATAAATTGGGATCATTCGGAGAGATATGTGTGCCTTTGCCCGCTACGAGAGCAGATTCTTTACCTGGTTTAGGCGGAATGGGTTTACCTTGCACGGTATAGCCCATTTCGCCTTTGGTCGCGGGGATACGACGCATCACGGGATCATTTTCGCCGACCGTGATGGTTTCTCCTAGATTGCGCATATCAAGTTTGTTCTCGCCCACTTTTTTTTGCGGGCGCAACACGCGTTTGGATACATCGTCAACCAAGGGTACAAAATGGGTGTCTTTCCCTTGGATCGGATCTTTACCTCGCGCTACAGGCTGAGTGAACACTTCGCCCGGTTTTAACTGATTGCTCACCAGTAGCACTTTTTTTAACGCCAACTTGTTGATGCCTTTTAGCACACTCGCTTGCGCTAAAGCATGAACCAGTTCATTACCACGTAAACCTCGGCCACCGTATGCCCCAGTCACAATCATACTGGCGAGCATTTCTTTCTCGCCTAGCTCAATGGTCACTGTTGCATTACGCACTTCAGCAATGGGGACGCCGTCAAAGGCTGCACGTTTACCTTCTTTCACACTATTGATAAAACGGGTGACATTCTCTTCCAAGATGAACAGTTTTGCGGCTCCAATTTGTGCCAACACCGCAGGCAGTTCACTGTGATTCAGCTCTTTTGGGGCGGTTTTTGCTCCCAATTTCGCGATCACTTGCTGCCTATCTGACGTGAATTCGAGTATTTCTTTCCACATAACGCTTCAACTTTTACGGTACAGAATATCCATGAATTCAGTGTATAAGAAGAAAGCGAATTGCTGAATGTTGTGGCCTGCAAATTCAGGCTTATGTCACTCTGTGAGTATGGAATTTGTCGATACACTCTGCGGTTTGAGGAAAAAAAGCACTCAGATCATCTGGATACCACGCGCTAGGTATTGATTTTTTAAGCGGCTATCAAGCTCACTGTTGGTGATAAGGTATGAAATTACCGATAGCGCTGCGACAGCGTAAGGTTCTATCCGTTCAAATTTGCTGTCATCTGCCAACATGTATACAGCCTGACACTGTTGGATCACGTTCTTTTTCACCCCAACCTCAAACATGGAAGAGTTGGTAATGCCAGCATCGAGTGAAATGGCATCGCAAGACATAAATGCCTTCGGGGCAGAGAACTGGCGTAGCGACTCTACCGCCATGCTGTCACCGATCGAAAAGAAGCCGTTGCGCACTTTCCCCCCCACCACATAAACCTCTACTTTCGAGGTGCCCGCCAACAAGTGAGCGATATTTAAGTCCGTTGTGATAACGGTTACTTCCATTTCTTTCAAATACTTAGCCAGTTCATAACAGGTTGAACCGGAATCAAGAAACAGGCAATCATTGGGTTCAATCTGCAAGATTGCTTTGGCCGCGATCTCCTGCTTCGCGGTCGTTTGTAACTGCTGTTTAATGTCGAATTCAAATTCCAAATCGGTTTTTTGCTGATTAAATCGAATACCGCCATGAGTTCTGTGAATAGACGGGTGCGATTGGACTAATTTGAGAAAATCTCGCCGCACGGTTGGCGCGGAAAAGCCAAAGAGTTCAATGGCTTGATTGGTGAGAATTTCTCCGTGCTGCCAAACGTAACGCAGGATTTGTTGCCGCCGCTGAGTTGCCTGCATAGATCACCCCTTTAACTGGTGAAGTTGGTGCATAAAGGGTTTGGTATGCGTATAAAGATCTCGGTATAGCGCATATAACGGGTCGTAGATTTTCGTCAGATCCTGCGGTGTGTAGTGCTGTGCGTGAGTCACCCACGTACTCACCGCTTCATCTAATGAAGCAAATTGACCTGCCGCTTTTGCCGCCATCAAGCAGTCTCCGTAACACGCGCCGAAATCCACTTGTGGTACTTGCTGCTCTTTCTGTGCAATATCACTCACCGCCTGCATTAAATAAGGATTGTGCGTTCCTCCTCCCACCCCATAGAGTTTCGCAATGGTGAACCCTTCCTGATCTAATGCATCCAAATTGTGCCTCAAACTCATCGCAATCCCTTCTAACACTGAGCGATAAACATCGGCATGGGTATGATGAAGCGATAGCCCCATCAACATTCCTTGTGCTCGGTTATCCAATACTGGCGTTCGCTCACCTGAAAAGTATGGTAGGCAAATAAGCCCGTTCGCTCCCGGTGCCGACATCGAGAACTCTTGCATTAAAACGGCATATGGATTTTGCTGAGTGTCAACGCCAATACGACAAGCCTCCGTACCAAATTGTTTTAGATACCATGTAATCAAGCTGCCGCAGGTCGCCGTCCCGCCTGAAATCACATAGGTTTCTGGCTCCAAAAAGTGGTTTCCCCAAAAAACGGGCGAGTGCGGTAAGCGCTCGGTTCGGCTAATGAAAAAGGTAGAACTGCCATACATCATCATGGTGTCACCAACCGCTTTCACCCCAGCGGCCAATGCTTCAGAGGCGGCATCCGCGCAACCAGGTAATACTGGCGTACCTTCTTTTAAGCCGGTTAACTGAGCCGCTTGCGCGGTGATCTGCCCTGCAAACTCACTCGCCCAAAGCAAGTGAGGTAGCGCTTTATCTCCAATTAAATCACGGCGAAATTGTGCCGACCACGCGCGGTTTTGTACGTCATACAGACCGGGGTAACCAATTGCATCGTAGTAATTGAGGCAATACTGCCCCGTTAATTGATAAGTTAGATAGCCAGAAGCTGAGAAGAGAAAGTGTGCCTTTTGCCACACCTTCGGTAAGTGCTCTTGAATCCAACGCAGCTTCGGTGTGACCGATTGTGCGGAGAGTGTTACACCACTGAGTTGATAAATCGCCGCTTGACCAAACTGCAGCTCAATACTGTGCTGCTGCTCGACCGCACGGGTATCTATGCCATACAAAATCGCGGGGTGTAAGGGCTCGCCTTGCTCATCCGCGCACAGGATGCAGGGAGACATCGCACTATGACCTACTGCTTTGATTTGCGCAGGTGCGATGCCTGATTTGCGCAGTAAGGCTTGGCAAATCTCAACAAACTCCCCCCACCAAACCTGCTTCGCATCGTGCTCTGCCCATCCATCGTGTGGGATGCTCAGTGAGTGGGCAATGTCATGGGAAACGACCACGTTGCCATCCAAATACACTTCTCCCTCTTCTCGAGTATCTTTAATGATATCCCAGTGAATCGAGGACATATTGGTTCCGCCGCATTGCGGATAGGCTCGGCCAAGGGCGATATGTAAGCTGCCACCAATTTTTTCATCGATCAAAATGTCATTGGTAAAAAACTTCATTTCTGGATTAAGTCCGAAAGCAAATTCCCCAATCAACCCTGCACCTTCATCGGTGGCAAGGATCTTCTGCAAATAATCAAGGTTCGATGTGGCATCCGCTTTTACCAACTTGCCATCAGCCCATTCGAGGTAGATGTTTTCAATCAGCTGTCCACCTAACACGCCCGGAGTTTCAAACGACATATAGCCGTTGATGGTTTCGGTAAGTGGAGCAGTAGCAATTTCACCATCCGGCATATTGGCTCGTCCATCAAACACCACCCATTTGCGTCCCTTGGTTGAGAAGCTCAAATCCGTTCCTTTCGCAACGATACGAATTTCGCTACCTTGCTCTAGCTGATCACACAACCACTGCCAATGTGCAGTATAGCTATCCCAATCGAGCAAACAGGCGTTAAAAAACTGTTCCGTTAACGTTTCTTCATCCATCTTGGCTTGATGCGCCATATTCAGGTTAGGAATACGTAGCAAGCACCAGCGAGTTTTCATCCAACGATCGGTTGAGATGATCCCCTGCGTTTTCTGGCTAATCGCTTTATGTTCTGGAGCTATATCCCAATGCATATAGAGGTTTGAAGCACCTCGTAGAGCGATATACACATCCGCCCATTCCATGCCGTAGCGCTCAATTTCAGGGATCCACGCCATCTGCTCAGACGAGCCGTATTTCATCAAATCATGGCGCATCTCTTCACTAAGAAATTGCACTTGCACATTGCCACCCACTTTCACAATTTCGCGATTCAGCGCTTTTGCAAAAGGGATGCTGCACTCTTCCATTGCCGCAATCATCACTTTCTCACCCGGTTGAATGGCCAGAGAATGGTGAACCAGTAATGTTGCTAATTCATTGATTCTTTTATCTTTCATTATTTTCGTCCTTGTCGTTGAAAAAAGTGCATCACACTGATCACAAAGAGCAATAACAGCCCCCAAATCACGTCTTTAAGAAAATTACTGCCACTGGTTTTGTACAGCATCATGTTCAAGCCTGTGGAGAAAAGTTGCAGCAGTGCTATGGCCAGTATCACCCCTGAAATTTTGCCTTTTCCTCCCAATACGGAGATCCCACCGAGGGCCACAATCAAAATGGTACTCAGGATGTAAGACGAACCATAATCAGGGTTGGCAGAATTCGTGCGAGATAAGATGACTAAACCGGCAATCGCTGCTATGACGCCAATAAGCGTGTGGGTTTTAAAATAGACCCAACGAATATCAATACCGCTGTACAGTGAAGCCTTTGGGTTACTGCCTACACAATACATCTCTGTGCCAAAGATGGTTTTCTCCAAAATTAGCCATAAGACAAAGCCAAACAGTAAGAAAATCAACAGCGGCACCGGTACCCCCAAAAGAGTGCCATTACCGAGTACAGCAAACCCTTCGGGCATTGCTGAGATGGCGGAACCGCCGGTAAAACCAATCGCGAATCCACCATAGAGCGTCATTGTGGCTAGCGTGGCTAAGATCGCCGGAACGGAGAAAAATCCAATCAGTAATCCGTTGATTGCACCACACACGACCCCAACTACAATCGCAATCATGGCGGCGATGCCGAAGTCGAGTAACCCAAACGCAGCGGCATCCACACTTTTCAAGTAACTGGCCACCGCGATAGCGGAGAGATTGGCAATCGCAAGAATCGAGAGATCAATCCCTGCCAATAGAATGGCTAAGGTCATGGCAAGGGTAAGCAAACCCAGCTCCGCGCTTTGAAATGCCATAGACTGGAAGTTGGTGACGGATAGAAATTGGCTACCTTGCACCGCCAGTAACACCACCAACACAATGGCAATCGCGATAGCAAGAATGCGCACATGCAGGCGTTCTTGAGGGCGACTCAGCATGCCGTGATCTGATAAAAATCGTCCAAACATTATCTTTCCTCCATGTGCAAAGTCAGTGATGCTTTTTTCGCATCCGCTTTCACCGCACGGTTTCGTTTGTAGCGTTCGTGGAGTATTGGGCCAGTCACCCCGATCAACAGGAGCACACCCACCATAAACTTCTGCCATTCAGAAGGGATACCAATCAAAATTAAGCTGTTTTTCATCAGCGTGATCAGTAAAACCCCGAGTAATGTTCCCAATACGGTTCCGCGCCCACCCATGATTGAAGTACCTCCGAGAACAACCGCTGCAATGACGTCTAACTCTTCACCCAGAAAGGTAATTGGGGATGACATTCGATACAGACCGCTAAAAGCCACCGCCGCAATCGCGGATAATGCTCCGACAGCGGAGAACACCATGATTTGCAGCCCACGCATAGAGATGCCTGCTCGTTCACATACGCTGTAGTTGCCGCCGGCTGCATACAAAAAGCGCCCGCGTAAAGTGTAAGTGAGAAAGAAGAAGCACAGCGCCGCTAGAGTTAACCAGATCAGCACAACGGGATGCAGCGAGGTGGTACCCGCAAGCGATTCTGCAGAGACGACTGCCGCATTAGAGAATTTCCGTAACGCAGCGGGAAGAGAGAAGATCACGGTACTGCCAAAAGCAAACAGCAACGTACCGTAAATCACACTGGAAGTGCCCAACGTCACAATCATAGCTGGCGCGCGCAGCTTGTGTACCAACAGCCCATTGAGCATGCCGAGCAAAATGCCGATCGCGACAGCAAAGATCCCCACTAAAGATGACCAACCCATCGATTTAAAAAGCAAAATCGCTACATAGCTCGAAAAAGCCCCCACCGCAGGGAATGAGAGATCGACGCCCCCCGTCAAGATCACAAGCAGCACTCCCAAGGCCAAAATGCCGTGAATGGAGGCACCTTTCAAAAGGTCAAATAGGGTCGAGAAGGTAAAAAAAGCTCCCGGATTAATCATTGCAACCATAGCGCTGTACAGCACAATGGCCGACAGAATGATGAACTCATGTGATTTTAAAAATGCTTTCATGCTTCTTCTCCATCAAAAGCAAGCTGACGGATAACCCACTGTTCATCCACATCATCAATCGATACGACTTCCGATGAGTGGCCTTTGGTCATGACCATCACGGCATTGGAAACTTGCAGCAGCTCAGGAATATCATCCGTAATCACGATGACACTCAGCCCTTGTTCGGCCAATTGATGAATCTTATCGATGATTTCCATTTTGGCGCGAATATCGACTCCCACCGTTGGGCCGACCAGAATCAAAATGCGGGGGTTAAAAGCCAACCATTTGGCTAACACCACTTTTTGCTGATTACCGCCAGAGAGTGAACTGACGGGCAGTTGGCAATCTGTCGTTTTGACTTTTAATGTCGCAACCCACTCTTGCGCTTTCTGTTTCAGAGCCCCCCAATTCAGTAACTTCTGATCTGATTCAAAGTCCTGCAAAACTCGGCACATCATGTTGAAACCAATCGAACTATCGATGAATAAGCCTTCAGATAGGCGATCTTCCGGTACTAACGCGATACGGTGCTGCAAAGCCTCTGCCACGCTTCGAATGCTAACCGGCAGGCCTTCGATGCGGAGTGTTCCCGCACTGGCAGGAGTAATTCCCATTAGGGCTCGAGCCAATTCAGCACGCCCAGATCCAAGCAAGCCCGTGATACCCAACACCTGCCCAGGATAGAGATCAAAGCTAGCATCCACTAAAGCTGGGGGCAGCGATAAACCTTGCACTGAGAGTGCTGGCACACCGGTTTTTGGTTTCGCTTGCGCTTTGGTCTCTTCGAGGCGAACACCGGACATGGCTTCTACAATGGCTTGACGATCCAATTCATCGATCGATTTTTCCATAATCAATTCGCCGTTACGCAGAACAACAACTCGATCCGATACCGTTAACACCTCTTCCATTTTGTGGCTCACAAACACGGTAGAAATACCTTGGGCTTTCAACTCATCGATGATCCACAAAAGGTTTTTCACTTCTTTTTTGGTCAGTGCTGTAGTGGGTTCATCCATGATGATCAATGACGTGTTTTTGAGCAGAGCTTTGGCTATCGCAATCAATTGACGATCCGCTGCGGAAAGGTTACCCGCTAACTCATCAAGTGGGATTTCCACCCCGATCCGCTCTAACGCTTGTTTGGCAATCTGTTCCGTTTGTTTCCAATCCATCCGCCAATCACCGGATGCCACATGAGCATTAAACGCGAGGTTTTCTGCCACGGTGAGATTAGGAAAAAGGGAGAAATCTTGGTAAATCACTTGGATACCTGCGCTGATCGCTTCTTTAGGGGATAACGCGGGGTAATCATGCCCCGCGATCAGAATTTCCCCCTCATCACACGGTTGAACTCCCGCGATGATTTTGATGATGGTGGACTTCCCTGAACCATTTTCCCCGACCAGAGTCAGACGCTCACTTGGATAAATACTGAATGAGACGTCATTTAAGGCCCGCACACCGGCAAAGCTTTTACTGACATTTTTCACTTGAACGAGTGGTAGGCCTTGCATTGACGCTTCCTCCCAACTTAGAAGTTATAGTCAGACATATTGTCTTTGGTCACACGGATCCAAGCCGAGCCATAAATCACTTTGCCATCCAAGGTGATTTTGTTGTAACCCTCAACGCCGAGATCCATTCCATCCGTGATCGGTTGACCATTAATCACCATGCTGGCAACTTTATTCATCGCATAACCGGCAACCGCCGGATCCCAAGCGGTGATCACATCGATGGCACCAGTTTTCAGCAGATCTCCAGCATAAGAAACAATACTGGTTCCCACGACTGTGACTTTATCTTCCAATCCCGCTTCTTCAATCGCTTGGCCTGCTCCCACCACATCCAGCGCAGAGGAGCCTTGAATCCCTTTTAAGTTCGGGTACGTTCTTAACAACTCTCGCGTTTTGGCGTAGGAGTTTTTGATGTCGTCACTGCTTTCATTGATGCCACCCACCAACTCCATTTTAGGGTAGGTCGCTTTTTGGTAATCGATCGCCGCATTGACCCAAGTCATATGCGTTGTAGAAGTGAGGCTGCCAACAAACACCGCATATTGGCCTTCTTGATTCATGCCTTGCGCCAGTTGATCCATCAAGAATCGGCCATAAGCCTGATTGTCAAACGCCTCTACGTCATAGTCGATATTGGTGAGGTTAGATGCTTCATGCGCGACCACCACAATGCCTTGTGCACGAGCTTTCTTCAGCACAGGCTCAAGCGATTCCGCCTGAAAAGGCACCACGTTGATCGCATCCACTTTGCGTGCAATCAGATCTTCAATCACCTGCACTTGTAATGCTGCATCAAACTTGGACGGACCTTGTTGAAAGGTAGCGATTCCCGGTGTATCCGCACCAAAGCGTACAACCCCTTCTTCCATACGGTTAAACCAGTTTAGCCCCACCGCTTTAGGTACAGTGGCAAACTCTTTGTCGGCAGCGTTCGCTACACTGGATAAGCATCCTGCAAGCAACGACGCCACTACCACTTTTGTTGTAGACAGTTTCATACCCTTACTCCCTGTAAATCCTTCAGTTAATCAGCACAAACTCTCGTTTAAGTCATTCAGCTGAACTTATCGACCTGTGTTTATTGGTTACGTACACGCTTCACTTCTGACATAAACTCTCTAACTCGGTGTTCATCCACGAATTTGTTGAAGTCCCCCTCTTGTTTGAACGTTGTTCCCACAACCGCACCATCAGCGATCGATAGCTGTTCACGTACGGTATTAACGCGCACGCCGGTATTGGCAAACACTAATGTATTCGGAATGGCTTGTTTAACTTGGGTCAGCATGTTGGTATCCGTTGCGGCACCGGCTGTCATACCTGAAACGCAAACCGCATCTGGCTTACAGTTAAAGACAGTGGTTTTTGCAATGCTGGCGATATCTCGATGCGCGAGGTACTGCGCAGCTTCAGGAACAATGTTGAATAGGGTTTTTACTTCATCCGCCCCAATCCGGTATTGGTGACGAATCGTCTCACCACAATTGGTGTCCCATACGCCGAAATCACTGGCATAAACGCCGGTAAAGATTTCGCGTACAAATTTCGCCCCAGTGGCTTGTGCCAAATCCATCGAAGCCACAGGGTCCCACAACACGTTGACACCAAAAGGCACCTCAATTTCTGGCATCAATTCACCAATGATGCGCGCCATCGCCGCCACGGTTTCCGTTTTCACTTTGGTAAGATAAGGCAGTGAAAATTCATTGGAAAACATCACGGAATCCACACCACCTGCTTGCAGGGCATGTAAATCTTCGCGAGCTTTTTCAATAACCCATTTCATTCCAGCGGCTTTGTCATACCCGGGATCTCCCGGCAAGGCTCGGATGTGACACATGGCAATGATCGGTTTGTCGGTTTTTAAAATCTGCTTTGTCCAGTTCATAAATCGCTCTCTTTAATCAGGAAAGGAAACCAAGCTTCCTCGGTTACGCTAAAGAACAAATTAGTGATTAGAAACCATCAAATTATCGACACGCATCACATTTTAATGGTGTTTTGGACAGGTATTACGCAGGGTGTGATTGAACAATCAAAGAATCAATCACAAATTTTGAGCGTTTATATCCAACCAATTGACGTGGTTGGTTCAGGAAAATGTGTAAATACCCTTTCTCATATGACTGGTATTGCACTTGAATCAATGAATAGATAGCGAAAACATCTCCCCAATCACATCATCGGTCTACGCTCATGGGGATGCACTCATTTACCGCCTACTTGCCACTCTAAGTAGCTTGGAGATATGGCCGCTTTACACTGTAAAACCGTTGATTAAACGAAGGTATCGCGAGATTTGAAAGAGTAGGTCGCCGTAACCCGGCGCCCTTGATTTGAATACACCAAAGATTCACACAGCTCTTGCGCCAAGATAATGCCTCGGCCGTGATTATGATCATCACTGTTCTTTGTATTGCGCTGCTCATAATCAAACCCAGCGCCACTGTGCTCTAAATCTATCTCTAGCCACTGTTTTTCGGGTTGGTAATTAACTTTAAGAATAAGCCAGTGGTAATCCGGTAGGGTTTTTAAGCGCTTATCTCGAAGTTGGTAGAATTCAAAAAAGCCATCAGGTGTATCTTTTAAAGAGGAATCAAGTTCTAACAAACCGTGCTCGATGGCATTAGCAAACAACTCTGAGAGCACAGAGCAGAGCAGATCAAGGTGTTCGCCACCACTCACAATACCGGTCAAAAAGCGGCGAACTTCATTCATTAACGTAATTTTGCGTAACACATCGGCTGGAAAGTGCAATTCGGTCTGCAACGGAATACAGCTTAACATCACTCTCGGCAGCCCTTTGTTGCTCGGGTTACTGTTAGTAATAGGAAAAGTCATACTCAAGATAGAAAGATCATCGCCCTTTCCTCGGTTCGAGAACTTTTTAACTGCATCATAAAGTGTAGGGATCAAGGCCTCTGAATAGGCTTTAGTCAGCACTTGCTCAAGCCGGTGTTGGCCAAAGTGCTCTCCCTTTTCGTTCATCGCTTCAATAATACCGTCGGTGTAACACACCAATTTTTGGTTCGGCTCAAGTTTGAAGTGTTGGATATCGGCTTCAAATTCATTGGAAGGCAATACACCAAGCGGCATGTGATTAGAAATAAGACGGCTAACCACTTGGCCTTCATGATCGAGCAAATAGGCTTCTGGTAAGCCACCTCCCCACCAAGAAATCTCAAAGCCGTTGGCTCGTACTTCAAACACACTCGCGGCCAACATCATCCCCATAGGGAGAAAACGTTCTAATGAGTGGTTCAGCTCCACCACCATTTCTCCCAGTGATAAGCCTTTTTGCGCTGTCGAAAAGAAAGTACGTGTCGCTGGGATGGTGGATATTGCAGCGGGTAATCCATGTCCCGTGGCATCGGCAATCATCACGTACACCCCACCATGTGGTCGATTGGCCACCACGATCAAATCCCCATTAAAAATGGTCGATGGGGTGGAGATGTAATGAATACCAAAAATATGTTCCACTTGATGGCACATTTCCTCCATCAAATTGGTGAAAATAGACTCTGAAATGGCGTAATCGTATTGAACCTGTTCGCGAAAATGGCGTAATTCATCCCGTTGTTCCATCACCTCATTGTGCATTTTCACAATTCGATAATGCGCTTGTACTTTAGCAATCAACACGCTGCGCTCAACCGGCTTGAGAATAAAGTCATCCCCCAATGCCAAGCATTTTTGGAAGGAGTCGCGATCGTCCAATACGGTGAGAAAAATGATCGGGATGTGATGCCTTACAAAGCTCTGGCGAATCTCTTTGGCTGTGGTGAAGCCGTCTTTAATCGGCATCATCACATCCATCAAAATCACATCGGGCAGATCTTCCATTTCACGCAGTGCATCTAATGCTTGCTGCCCATGTTCAAAAGTATCAATGTGCGATGCGATATGCGCCAAAATAAAGCGGCACAGTTCACGGTTCGTTCCATGATCATCAACAATCATTATTCTCACAAAAACAGCTCCTACGGCTCTCTACTCGATATCAAACTTTTTATCAAAGCGAGATATCAATAAGATTTTCCTTACTTGAGGCAGGATGTTCACAATTCGGATCATGCCATCGGCCTGCTCTAGGTATTTCTGCATATTGAGTAACATGCCAAGCCCTGCGCTATCGATGTAATCCACTTTCCGTAAATCGATGGTGAAACGATGATCATGGCGCTTGGCATAACTCGCTCGGAAATCGTGCACAAGGTTGAAACAAAATGCACCTTCAATCGAAATGGTGATGTGTTTGTTATGACTATCGATATTTGTTTGAATGGTCATCGTGTTCTCCTTAAAAAAGCTCGACTTCGCCTTCATCCATGCTGTGCTGATTGGCCGCCAGATCTCGACGATTCTGTGAACGTTCCTTCAAATCCTCGATGTTTTGGATGAGTTGGTGGTTATAGCGTGCGCTTGAATGAACCGCTTTTAATAAGCCTGCCGCTTCCTGAAGAAATTTAAGTGAGTCCAGTGCATACTCCCCTTGTTGTGAAACAATATCGGTAAATTGTAGAGCCCGCGTGCCATCACGAACTTGCTGGGTGAGTTGCTGCCCTAAGAGCTGCAGCTTCGTTACTTCTTGTTCTATACCCGTACTCAGTTGCTGAACACCACGCAACATGTAATCCACTTTTTCTTTGGATTCTATTGCTTGAGTCATGTCGAATGAGGCCATTTCCCCTACCGTTTGATTGGCAATAGTTACCGTGTCTTGAGCGATTTTCATCTCTTTTTCGATTTGGCTGTTGAGGTTGCCTGCTTTTATTGATAATTCACGAACCTCTTGTGCCACCACAGCAAAACCTCGCCCTGCATCCCCTGCACGAGCAGCTTCAATCGCAGCATTCAGCGCCAGTAAATTGGTTTGTTCAGACAATCCTCCTACCTGTCTTAACAACTTAAAAACGATCTCTAGTTTCTGCGACATATCATGGATACTGTGCACAGCGGAGATACTTTTCTCCGAAATATCCACGAGGATCTGCACAAACTGTTGGATGATGGCATCCGTTCTTGGCAGCACTTGCATTAGGTCAAACTCACTGCCTTGGTTAGCCAGTAAGTTATCCACCAACTGAGTAGAGATTGTGGCTTGCTCTTCACTTACGCGCTGCAAGCTAAAAAAGCTGTGGTTGATGGTTTCTGCGGATGCGTTAACAATTTGCAGTTGTTTCGCCAAAGGATCTGAAATGCGCTGAATATTCTCTTTCAGCACTTCTTCAAGCTGACTGAGTATCTGTTTATGCTCTTTAGAGAGGCTAAACTCTGCGGTTGACCGCTCAGCATCCACCTGCTTAGGAGATGCTTGTGACTCAAGCCCAATCCACCAAGGTAAAGCGGCACACAATGCTGCAATTAATAAATGCCACCAGACAACCCCAAACTGGATCAACACCAAAAGTAAGAGAATTTGCCCAACTAGTATCAGCGTAATCTTGTGTTTTCTGGTTATCATTCTGAACCTCGCGATACCCTATTAGGGTTATTTGGATTTCTTTTGTAATTGTTCAACAATCCACGCAGCCATTGAGCCTAACGGCCTCACTGCACTAGCTGCACCTAACTCAATTGCCACTCTGGGCATACCCCATACCACACTGGATTGTTCATCTTGCGCCGCTGTGATTGCACCTTGTTGATGCATCGCGAGCATCCCTCTTGCGCCATCTTGTCCCATGCCGGTTAAAATAATGCCTAACGCTTTACTGCCAACACTTTGCGCAACGGAATCAAACATCACATCGACGGAAGGCTTATGCCGATTCACCGCAGGTCTATCGTCTAACTCGACATACAATTTGCCGGAACGTTTCACAATGACGATGTGTTTATCCCCAGGTGCGAGGTAAGCGCACCCTATTTCTAAAGCGGTGCTTTGCTGCGTCACTTCTTGAACATGCACTGCGCTACTCTCATCAAGTCTCTTGGCTAATGACGGGGTAAAAAGTGCACTGATATGCTGAGTCATTACGATCGGAGGCAGTCCTGCGGGTAATGCAGATAGCACTTGTTTAACGGCTTCCGTTCCACCTGTTGATGAGCCAATCGCAATCAACTGAAAATCACTTAACACTTGGCCAGACAGTCGTGATGACGAGAAGGTAGGAGCCACATTTTGTGTGCTGCCCACATTCGCTTGTGCCGCCATTTTTATTTTTTCATTCACCAACGTTTTGTAGTTGAGCATTTCGGCCGGATTGTCGGAAGAAGGTTTGGGGAAGTAATCTACGGCGCCCAATTCAAGTGCCGATAATGTCGCTTCTGCGCCATGCTGAGTTAAGGTTGAGATCATCACTACAGGCAGAGGATGAAGGCGCATCAGATTTTTTAAAAACTGTACGCCATTCATCTTGGGCATTTCGACATCCAAGGTCACCACATCAGGCTTATGAAGTTTGATCAGCTCACGAGCTTGGAAAGGATCTTGTGCACAAGCAACTACCTCCAGCTCCGGATCACTATCAATAAGCTGCGTTAACAGTGCTCGAAATACTGGCGAGTCATCCACAATCAACACTTTGATTCTTTTCATTCAAACAACTCCACATTGTCAGAGGAGATTTGCTTACCTATGTTGTGCTGGTACTGCTCTTCAACATTCTTAATGGTTCGGGCGGCATTAAAGCTAATCCGCTTGACCCAAGCTTGGCCAGTTTGTGGATCAAAAAGCAGCTTCCTAGGTTCACTTCCACCAAGATCCTGAGCAATCACATCCAATTTTTCCCGTTTGGCATACTCAAGCACAAACTCAACATTTTTGTCCCCAACTAGCGATTGGTACCCCATTAAACGCGCACCACCAAACAACTTATAACGTAATCTTTCTCGTTCAGCGCCAAGAGCTAACAAGCGGTTAATCAACAGTTCCATGGCGTAGCATCCGTAGCGTGACGTCTCAGACAACAAGGCTTGGGGATGCCAATGTTGGCTTTCAAACTGGCTATGGAAAGGCAGTAAGAAATGGTTCATTCCTCCCACACCCACGGCACTATCCCATGCGCATACGGACACACAAGAACCTAATCCAGTATGAATGATCTCGTGATCCACCGTTGCATACACTCCACCCGGCATCACTTTCACCCAATGCCGACGATCGACAGGATGATTGAAGCGATGGTAATGACCATCTGCCTCCTCCTGTTTCAATCTGTGTTGTGTAGCAAGCTTACTGTCTGACATAAATGGTATGCCCCAGATGATGAAAAAGAGAGCTACAACGCCCAACACTCTCCGAATGTCCTAACATCAAAACCCCACCCGGCTTAAGTTGCTGATGAAAGCGCTCGATCAATTGCTCTTGTGTTGGCCGATCAAAATAAATCATCACGTTGCGGCAGAAGATCAAATCCATCTGCTCTCTAAACGGCCAGTCTTGGATCAAATTGACCTGACGAAACTCAATATGACGCTGCAAATAATGCTTAATTTTCATATTGCCTTGCTGATCCTTTACTCCACGCACAAAGCTACGACGTAAATAACGAGTAGGAATCGAACTTTGCAATTCTATGGGGTAAATCCCTAAACGAGCTTTATCAAGCACGGCCGTATCCAAATCCGTAGCCAAAATTTTCACATCAGGGCAAAAGTCCAACACTCCTGCACTTTCAAGAACTGAAACGAGGGTGTAAGGCTCTTCCCCCGTGGAGCATCCCGCTGACCAAAAACGTAACTGACCAACTCGCTCTTTACGCCACTCCTCCACCAAGGCTTTTTCTATGAAATCAAAGTGGTGACTCTCACGGAAAAACTCGGTTTTATTGGTGGTTAGCGTATTAATAAAGTGAATACGTTCTTGCTCATCATTTTCAATCAGCTCACGAAACTCTTTAAAACGCTGTAATCCTTTACGGCGCATCTGCCGACTCAAGCGGCCATATACCATGGCACGCTTGGAGTCCGGTAGGTAAATGCCTACTGTCTTATGCATAAACCACTGAATGAATTTGAAATCCTTTTCGGTTAGCTCAAATTCTTGTTTATTGACCGCCAGCATACGTTTTCCCTAGATTAAAACTCTTCCCATTCATCACTTTCATCCGCCGCATGCGGCGGCATTTTATGCGCCACTTGGTTAACTGAAGCTTTATGCATACTAACTACCGGTTTCGCTTTGGGTGGTGTGGTAGGCTGACGAGCCTTGCGCTCAAATGTTGTGACATTATTTTCAGTGACAAAGAAATTCATTAAATTAAGCAGCTCTTTACCTTCATCTTTGAGGGATTGACTCGCCGCTGAGGTTTCTTCTACCAGAGAGGCGTTTTGTTGAGTCATTTCATCCATCGCTGCTATCGCACGATTGATCTCATCAATCCCTGTCGATTGCTCAACGCTAGATGCCGCAATTTGCCCGATCAGGTCTGAAACTCTCACCACCGCTTCAACGATCTCTTTCAGTGTGGATCCTGACTCATTCACTAAACGCGAACCTTCATTCACTTTATCCACGCTGTCGTTAATCAACCCTTTGATTTCTTTGGCAGCTCCCGCACTTCGCTGGGCTAGGTTACGCACTTCTCCAGCCACGACTGCAAAACCGCGCCCTTGTTCACCAGCGCGTGCCGCTTCAACAGCAGCATTGAGTGCTAGCAGATTGGTTTGGAAAGCAATTTCATCAATCACGCTAATAATGTCGGCAATTTTCTTACTTGCCGTGTTGATCGCTCCCATTGCGCCGATAGCTTCACCCACCACTTCCCCACCTCGAGTCGCTTTTTTCGCGGCATCGGTCGCGAGTACGTTCGCATCTTTCGCGTTATCTGCATTTTGGCGAACCGTAGCCGTGATCTCTTCCATACTGGCAGCGGTTTCTTCCAAGTTAGAGGCCTGAGCCTCTACTCGTTGGCTCAAATCGTTATTCCCATCAGCAATTTCTGTTGAAGCAGTAGCAACGCGAGCTGAAGAAACGGTGATTTTGTCGACCATGTTGCGTAAGTTGACGATCGATGAGTTAACCGCACTGGCTAAGCGGCCAAATTCGCCCTGGTACTCTTCCGACATGCTGGTGTTGAGATCCCCTTCCGCCACTCGACTCATCACGTTGATGCATTGCCCAAGAGGTTCCACTAAGGTATTGAGCAAGTTATTAATGCCATCCCCCAATTCACGCATAAAGCCGTTATAGACACTGGTATTAATGCGGTCATGTAAATCGCCCTTGATGGCTTTTTGGATAAGTGTTTCCACTTGGCGCTGCCCATCACGTTGCTCAGTGATATCGACCCACTGCAAAGCGGGGCCGATGTATTGCCCTTTTGCATCACGCATCGCAATACAGGTTAAGTTAAATTCTAAGTCACCGACTTTGATCATAGAGCTAAAAGGTAAGCGATCAGGGTTATTGATGATCGAGCGCTGATGGGCTGGGTTTTTATGAAAAATATCGATATTTTTGCCCACCAAATCGGATGCATTAAATCCAGGGAAAGCCTGTTTTAATTGCGGTTCACGGTGGGTAAGAAGTTGTAAAAGTGCCGGATTGAGGTATTGAATGACCCCTTCCTTGTCCGCCATCATTAAATTGGTTGTCATACCCTCAACCGCAGAGGCTAGACGCCCAATCTGTTGCTCACGCTTGATCTCTTCGGTCACATCACGCCATTCCAACGTATTGCCTATGTACCCACCACGATCATCGATGATTGCTGCAACATTGAGTTCAATCTTGATCTCTTTGATGGTAATCACTGTGGTGTAAGGCAAGTTTTTGGGATCGGCGAGTAACTTACGCTGATGACTGGGATTGACATGAAAATTATCAATGCAGTAGCCCTGCAGGAAATCTGCCTCCGCTCGAAAATCGGTCCATACACTACGAAATAGCGCTTCATGGTGTTTGAGCAGTTTGAGCGTTTGATTGTTGAAATAGGTGATCCGAAAATCCCGATCAATCATCATTAATGCGGTCTTTGCTGCATTGAGCGCGGATAACAGCTGGTAGTTGGATAACTCACCATTGCTTTCCGATTCTTCAAACTCGCTGGTTACACTCTCTTTGGCTGGCTCAACAAACTGGGGCACAACCTGTTGCTTATTATTCCAAAATCCCATGTGTCTTCCCTCATTGTGTGCTTTCAGCAGTGGTGCCTAAGCGCAGCGCATTCACATCAAACAGCGCATCGATATCAATTAAAACTAAGTGTCGGTTTTTGATTGCGGCAATCCCTTTAACATACTGACTGCCAATCACAGTTGAAATACTGGGCGCTGGTTTGATCTCCTGATCCGACAGGGCATACACTTCTGCCACTGCATCCACGATCAACCCTAGCGGTTGTTGGTTGGCGGTGTTAATCACCACCACGACTGTGGTTGCATTTATCTCAACGGGAACCAATCCCAAACGATTCTTGAGATCCACAATCGGAATGTATTCACCACGAATGTCTAGCAAGCCCAAAACAAAAGGAGGGGCGTTGGGAAGCACTCGTACTGGGTTCCAACCTCGCACTTCACGTACTTCCAGTATTGGAATGCCATACTCTTCATCATCTAAAATGAAGCTCAGAAATTCTCGCTGTGTCATGCCTGTCCCCCACTGAGGATCCTGTCCATATCCAGCAATGCATCCCCATCAAGCAGAGACATTACGTCATCACCAACATTTAAAATTCCACTGATAAAAGGCACCACGACGCTCTCGCCTACCGCAGGATGCAACAGCGATTCACCTTGCCCGATCACATCGCTGACTGAATCCACAACCAGTCCCATCAACCGCTTTTGCTCTTGCTCACTGGAGCTCAAAATCAGCACAACGGTCGTGGGTAAATAGTGGCATTCCTCTAAGCCAAAGCGCTCGCGTAAATCTATGATGGGGACGATCATGCCGCGTAGGTTAATCACGCCTTTCACAAAATCAGGAGCTCTTGGAATAGGGGTCGGTTTCTCCCACACTCGAATCTCTTCAACGTGAGAAAGCGGCACACCATAAAGCTCCATGCCTAAAATAAAGCTCAAAAAGTCCGCGCCCCCCGTTAAGCCCATATCAATAGACAGAATGGGGATTGGCGGCGAATTGGATGCGGTGCTGAGATTCTCTGAATGCATACGAGCTCCTTACGCGGCTTTGCCTTTATTGGTAGGAGAGGAAGTTCGCTTCATAAAATGCGTAATTAAGCCGGGTATATCGAGGATCAATGAGACGGAGCCATCCCCTAAAATTGTCGCCCCGGAAATTCCCGCCACTTTGGCGTAGTTCGATTCAAGGCTTTTAATCACGACTTGCTGTTGATCGAGTAAGTCATCCACCAATAGACCAACACGGTGACCAGCTGACTCGACAAAACAGAGCAAGCGTTTCTCTAAGCTACCGCTGCGCCCCATCCCTAACTCATCTTGTAAACGTAGAATCGGGATGTTTTCTTCACGCAGGCGATAGAGTTCAATCCCACCTGCGGCATGTTTCACACTGCCTGTGTTGATCTGAATTGACTCAACAATCGTCAGTAAGGGGATCACATACACCTGATCAGCCACTTTCACCAACTGGCCATCTAGGATGGCGAGTGTCAGTGGCAAACTGATAGTAAAGCGGCTGCCACGACCAAGTTCGGACTCGACTTCAATTTGTCCACCGAGCTCTTCAATATTGCGCTTCACCACATCCATGCCCACTCCACGGCCTGAGATGTCGGAAACCTGCTCTGCGGTAGAAAAACCAGGAGCAAAAATCAGGTTGATGATCTGTTTATCGGTGAGATCGCTACGCTGGGTTTGGGCTTCCAATACCCCTTTTTCTACGGCTTTGCGCCACAACTTGTCGCAATCAATCCCTGCACCATCATCGCAAATTTCGACAATGATCGACCCACCTTGATGAAAGGCTTTCAAGGTAATCACTCCCGTTTCCGGCTTGCCTTTTGCTAACCGGACTTCGGGCATTTCAACTCCATGGTCGATGCCATTACGTACAAGGTGCACCAATGGGTCAACAATTCGCTCCAGTACCGTTTTATCTAACTCGGTCTGTTCACCTTGAATCTGTAAGTCGACTTTCTTACCTAAGCGACCACACAAGTCCCGCACTAAGCGGGGAAAACGACTGAATGCAAAACTCATCGGTAGCATGCGAATATTCAGCACGTTTTCTTGTAAGTCTTTGCTGTTTTGCAGTAGTTGTGCCAGTCCCACTTTGAGCTTCTCTAGCTTGTCCATCGAGAAGTCATTCCCTAGCTCAGTCAGCATGGATTGAGTAATCACCAACTCACCCACTAAATTGATCAGATTATCGACTTTCTCTATATCAACCCGAATCGAAGAGACACTCGATTCCATTTTGGCAGGCTTGTTGGCCGCCTCCGTTTTAGCTGGCGTTGAGAGGTGCTCCACCGATGGCGTTTTTTCAGCCACCGATGGCTGACTCAAGATAGATGTTTTAGGTGGCTCAACGGCAGTAATAGCCGTTGAAGCAAGTGGTGCATTCGCGTCACTAGGAGTCTCGCATTTCGAGTCGTCAAGTTCTGTACTCTCAGGTTGCAAGGCTCGCAACACTAAATCGCATTCATCTTCAACCCACTCAAACAATTCACGAATGTCACTTTCTGGCACTTCACCTGTTAATCGAATCGTCCAACTCAAGTAGCAGAGCTCGGGATCGATTTCCGCTAACTCGGGTAACGTTTGCTGGTGCATTTCGATCTCACACTCAGCCCCGAGATCACGCAATTCACGTAAAATCCGCAGTGGGTCATTACCGCTGTAGAACATCGTTTGATGGGGAATAAACTGGATTTGCCACCCGACCACGTTGTTCGCGAATGTTGCTGGCTCACGGATTTGTTCAGTTGGGGTATCTGGTGTCGCTGGCAAACATTCGGTTGGAGTCGATGGCGTATCAGCAAGTAGCGCCTGTAGCTCAATACTCACTTGCTCTTTTAGTGCTTGATCACTCTCAGTGTTCTGCTCTCGGCTATCGAGCATGTTACGAATCACATCACAGCTTTTTAGCAAAGTATCAACACCTTGCGCTGTCAGCTGTTTTTTCTGATTGCGGATCAGGTCGAGATAGGTTTCAACCGCATGGGTAAATTCGCTGATTTCATTCAGATTGAACGTACCAGCCCCGCCTTTAATGGAGTGTGCGGCACGAAAAATGGTGTTTAAAACTTCAAGATCGACTTGAGAAGGGTCCAGTTGCAACAACTCCCCTTCCAATGTCTCAAGATTTTCACGGCATTCGACGTGAAAAATCTTACGCAGTTGCTCCATATCTAAAGCCATAACTCACCCGCCGACTGACTCATTTTGAATTATTTTAAAACTCAGTTTTTTACAAAACGCGTTGTAACGTTTTTAGCAATGTCTCTGGGTTGAAGGGCTTAACTAGCCAACCTGTTGCACCTACCGCTTTACCTTCTTGCTTTTTCTCTGGGCTGGTTTCCGTGGTCAGCATCAAAATCGGGATAAATTTGTATTGGCTCTGCATTCGAACCGCTTTAACAAAATCAAACCCTCCCATAACAGGCATGTTGACGTCCGAGATGATCACATCAAAACGGGTTTTCTGCGCTTTGGTCAAAGCATCACGCCCATCGGATGCCGTTTCTACTTCATAACCTGCATCTTGGAGAGTATGGGAGACCATTTGTCGAATCGAAATTGAATCATCTACTGCCAAAACTTTTGTCATAGCTTTTCCCTCACGCACTCTTAGTTTGCATTAGGTCTGTCATGCCTAGTTGAGCAAACCCTTCTTCTAAAACGTCAGATAATTGGTCAAAATGGATCTCAAGCCCACTGTGCTGTGCTGTCATCATCAAAGAAGTAAGTAACTGCAAACCTGCGGCATCAATTCGAACCACTGCCGAGCCATCAATCACCAATGGCTCTTCTTTTGCAATCCATAGCAAAAATTGTTGTTTACACTCGTGTACATGGGCAATGTCTAATGCTTCATTCAGAGTCAACATGGCAGGCTCAACCTTTAAGTCGAAATAAATAATCAACTATTTTCTTACTTCCCGATTTTGAGTTTAGGAGGGATTAGCCAATTATCAAATTGAACAAGGGATATCTCGCACCAAAGTCGTATCCGGAATTTGTTAACCACTACAAATGCAGACATAAAAGGCGGGAGGCACAAACACAATTCTTTCTTTAGCTGGTGTTGAAATGATGATCACGCAGGGCTTACGGAGATATCAACTGAGATAATGTGAGTTCAAATGGGATTGAACTGAGTGGTGTTCTTATTTTATTTTTCTTAAAAAACAGAGACATTCTAAAAAATAATCATCTTATTCCTTATTTTTATGATTACCCAATCGTGGAATGCAAGGAAAGTCATCCCTTCTTATTTCTATCATTTTTGTACCCAAAGGACTTGACGTTGCAGGTAGACGGTAAATGCGTGACACATTTGTTTGAACCAACTTGTACAGCCGCAGGCAGTATATGGATTTGGTAAGAGACAAAAATGGCACTCATGCTTCCCATGAGCATAGATAGGCTATGTCATTGGGGGAACGGACGGAGCGAACACCACTTCCACTTCAGAGAGCATGGGGATATATCACCCCCAAAAAGTCGCCACCACGCAACATCAACGTATTTACACTGTAAATGACGCAGTTCATATAAATGGATGACATTATTTTGAATAAATACACTCCATATCAATATATATGTAACACAAATCACACTCTGAAATTGATTTGCCTTTTCTTAAGGTTTTATTAAGAAACTGTTGATATGTTGTAGCCCATTGGAATGAGTTTTGAATTCATCGAGCCCAGAACTGGTTATTCACTCAATCTCATTGAGTATGGATATTTCATTTCTGTCCACCACTCTGGATTGAGTTTTTATGAGTTGCTCATCCAACATTCATTTTAGATGTGTCACCTATCATTAAAATCGCTATTTGAGGTAAGCATGCGAGTCATGAAGTTAAAAGCTTTCTCTTATAATCAGTTAGTCTTCCTGTTGGCTGTTTTTTTTGCATTACCGATCAATTTGCCGATTTACGCTAAACTTGCGCAGATTTTCTCGGAATCGGCACAAATCCACTGGGGATTTGCGCTTTCCATCCCACTCTTTTTTCTGTTTGCTCTTAATTTTATTTTTCAGATCCTGAGTTGGCCTTATCTCTTTAAACCCGTATTTGTACTGCTGTTGGTCATTTCTGCACTGGTGAGTTTTGCGGGTTACCAATATGGCACCATTGTTGATCAAGACATGCTCGTGAATGTGTTGGAAACCCACAGTAGCGAAGCGGGATCTTATCTCACTATGTATTCGATCTCTTGGTTTGTCGTGTTAGGCATTCTGCCAGCCATCTGGCTAATCCTTACTCCAATTCGCAACGAAACCAGTGTACTGAGCTTTTTGGCCAAAAAGGGATTATCCATGCTGCTCTCTTTGTTGGTAGTTGCTGCGATTGCCGGGCTGTATTATCAAAATTACTCTTCCGTTGGCCGTAATAATAGCTCACTCAAAAAAATGATTATTCCAACCCATTTCCTCTACAGCAGTTTTGGTTTGGTCAAACAGCGCTATTTCACTGAGCCTTTGGTTTACAAAAAGATCGGCCTCGATGCCAAACAGTTGGCAAATTCAACCGCAAGTGGTGATGGACAAAAACCAACGCTGGTATTTTTTGTGCTAGGCGAAACAGCTCGGGTACACAACTACCAATACTTTGGTTATCCACGAGATACCAATGCTTATACATCCCCTTTTCAACCCATCTTTTTTAAAGATGTGGCGAGTTGCGGCACGGCAACCGCTGTTTCAGTGCCTTGTATGTTCTCCAACATGAATCGCCATAATTTTGATCGCAACCGCGCAGACAACCAAGACAACGTGTTGGATATTCTTCAGCGTGCAGGCATCAGTTTGCTTTGGAAGGAGAATGATGGTGGCGATAAAGATGTAGCGAAAAATATTCCACTAAAAGAGTTAGCAAGGGATAAGCGTGAAGGGCTTTGCGATGGTGACACTTGCTACGACATCGCAATGTTGGAAAATTTAGATCAAGAAATTTCTGAACAACAAGGCAATCGAATGATATTCATGCATTTCATTGGTAGCCACGGCCCCACTTACTTTAAACGTTACCCAAAAGAGATGGCCGTTTACCAACCTGACTGCCCAAGAGCGGATATTGAGAACTGCAGTGTTGAGCAGATCGTGAATACCTATGACAACACCATTCGCTATACGGACTATGTGATGGCGCAGTTGCTCAGCAAACTTGAATCACTGCAAGATCGTTACAACACCGCTCTGATTTATGTTTCTGACCACGGTGAATCTTTGGGTGAGAACGGTTTGTTTTTGCATGGTATGCCATACAGCCTCGCTCCTGAGCACCAAACTCGAGTACCTCTGTTAGTCTGGATGTCACAAGGTTTTAGCCAAAGTAAAGGGATTGATGTGGAGTGCCTGCGCAAAAATACTGAGTTACCTTATGCGCACGAAAATCTGTTCCACTCTCTTCTTGGGGTAATGGATGTCTCGACCGAAGCTTACCAACCCGCTTTAGATCTGTTTGCTCAATGCCGTAAGGCAAAGCTCTAATCTACACAACATGGGGTTATGAATAACTAAACGCCTGACAGGGTTGTTCCTTGTCAGGCGTTTTTCCTATCACTCAATATCACGAAAACGCACTAGGAACGTATTTCGGTCATCGGTGCGAGGGAGAAGCTTCACTTCGCCATCATGTAATGCCGCAATATCCCAACAAATGGACATGCCAAGCCCTGCACCATCACCTTTTTGGCTGTTTGCACGATAGAAATTATCAAACATTTTTTCGCGGGTCAGTTCATCGATGGCGGCGCCAGTATCCGACACCCTAACCTCGATCTCCCCATCATGGTGACTAAGTTGTACTTCTATCGAACTGGAATCGCCAGAATAGCGAATAGCGTTATCGAGCAAGTTTTTAAATAAGATCCCGAGCAGTAACTCATCCCCCCAAAGCCGAGGGCTTTCACCACTAAAACTCAATTGTTGATCTTGTTTAAATGCCATAGGTGCAAGGTCAGCAATTACCTGCTTGATCACATTCGCGAGGTCAACAGGCTGTTTAGTGAGGGTATGGGTACTCTCCACTTTCGCCAACATCAAAAGCTGTTGAATGAGTCGATCGGTACGTTCAATCCCTTTTAAGATCCGACTTAAATCGTGTTTAAGCTGCTCTGGATTGGTACTCAGTAGCGCATTTTCTGCATTAAGTCTTAATACGGTGAGCGGTGTTTTCAGCTCATGCGCAGCCATACGAGTGAAGCGCTTTTCTCGCTGCCACGCCTGTTCCAATTCGCTGAGCAGTTCATTGAGTGTTTCAACGAGTGGGGATAATTCAACGGTGGGTTCTTCGACATAAATGCGATCAAGCTTATGTACACTGCGAATCGCAATTGCCGATTTGAGTGACTGTATCGGTTGGAAACTGCGCTCAATCAGCACAATCAATACGATGATCAGACAGAAAATCAAAATGAACTGGGGAAGCGCGGTTGAAGTAGCTATCTCATTGATCGCTTCATCACGGATCCGCTGTTTTTCGGCAACCACTATGTACTCTTTACTCTCTCCTTGGCTCGGTTGCGTGAGCTGAAAATAGCGCCAATCCTCACTATTGAGAGTGATATCCGCAAAGCCAATCGCATCTCGATTGGAGCTCAATGCCGGCATACGTGCATCCGAGCTAAACAGTAACTTGCCATCGCGATAAAACTGAAACAGCAGATACTGCTCATAGGGATGCCCAAACTGGGTAGCCGATTCATCCTTGGATTTAGCAAGGCGCTGAATATGCTGCATCCACAGATCAAAATGTTCACGTTGATTTTGAGCAGAAAACTCGTTTCCGGACACAGAAGTGGCCATGAGTAATAATTTGGCCGATTGTCCAAGACGTGCGTCATACACCTCTTCGACTTCATGCTTGGCATTGGTATAACTGAAATAGAGCGAAATCAGCATCAACCCTGAGCTGAGCAAGACTGAGGTCAGAGTAAGACGGCGTTTAATTGAAAATAGAGGTTTATTTTTCAATCATGTACCCCACACCGCGTACGTTTCTGATCAGATTATCTGGCAATTTTTTGCGTAAATTGTGGATATGCACTTCAATCGCATTGTCACTGCTGCCTTCGTCCCAACCGTGGAGTGCTTGCTGTAACAGCTCTTTGCTCATCACTCGTCCAGCTTGAGTCATTAGGCTCGCCAGTATTTTGTATTCATTACGCGTCAATTTCAGTGCCTGTTGAGCATAGTAGATTTCTTGTTTTGAGAGTGAGAGATTTAACTCACCCGCTGAAATCAGTGCTTCTGCACTCCCTGTGCTACGGCGAATAATCAGCCTTAAACGAGCCAACAATTCTTCTAGCGCAAAAGGCTTGCCGATGTACTCATCGGCCCCACCATCCAGACCTTTGACTCGATCGCTAATGTCGTCACGAGCGGTCAAGATCATGACTGGCAAACTGTATCCTGCTCGCCGGATTTGGCGGAGCACTTCTAATCCATCCATATCCGGCAAAGTAAGATCCAGAATCAGCGCAGTAAATTGCTCGGTTTTCAAAGCACTGACGACACCGCCACCTCGTTCCAACCAATCAACCGTATATCCTTGCCGACTCAAAGCCTCTTGCATGGATTCGCCAAGCAAGGTGTCATCTTCAACCAGTAATAAACGCATAATTTACTTAATGCTCTCCAATAAATGGGCGATCTCTTTCTGCCGCCCAGCATCCGCTACCGCGCGATTGGGTCTGGCGGGTGCTTGCTGCGCTTGCAGCAAATAGGGTTTTGCTTCGGTATTACGCCCTTGCTGCACTAAAAAATCACCATAGAAATAGTTGGCATCAATGCCATTGGGATTAACCACCAAAGCTTGTTTTAATAACTGTTCGGCTTTTTTATCGTCACCAAACGAGACTGGCCAACCTGGCACTTTGTAATATAACGTGCCTAAACTGGTCAATGCCGAACCATCCAGTGTATTAGGCGCTTGCGCGATCACGTCTTCATACAAACTTTTGGCTTCTTTCACTAAAGATAGCGCGCCCAAGCCACCTTTGACACCTGCCAGTGAGGAGAGGTTGATCGCGAGCCACACTTTGAGTTCTGAGTTATCTCGTGCCAAATCCAGCGCTAAGCGGGTGCGAGCAATGGCACGCTCAAAACAGCTCTCTTGGTCATCAGCCGAAGGTGTTTGGTACTGGCATTTAGCCCAATCCATCTGAGCTTGCTCTAGCGGTGTGATGGCATACGCGGTGGATATGCTGCCAACAAACAGGGCGCTGATGCCGATCCATTTAAACATAGTGTTCATCATTCGATCTCCTTGAACTATCACGCTTTGATGATTATTCACCTCTGCGATATAAGGCTTTAGCGGTTTAAATACGATAATAGAATGTGTTGCTGCTTTTTTATGGCGTTGGAAACCACACTCGGCAGCAGTTGATTGAGGCGTACAAATAGCTTTTCCGGCCACCCCATCCACAACACACTTTGCTCCGTTTCAATCATTTTCTTCACTTGTTCTGCGACGACTTCAGGCTCATCACAATGATTGCCAAGCGCTCGATTCAGTTGCTGAACCGCTTCGCTGTTTAATGCGGTATTGGTCGCTCGGGGGGCAAGGTAAAGCACTTTCACGCCTGAGCCATCAAGCTCACGATTCATCGCTTCGCTAAAACGATGTAAACCTGCTTTGGCCGCACAGTAAGTGGCATAGCCGGGATACCCAATCGCCCCGAAGCTTGAGCCAATATTCACTATCAATTCTGGTTTACTTGCCCAACGCAACGCCATATGGGTGATGTGGATAGGAGTCAGCAGATTGAGCACTAGCTCGTGTTGTAATGATGCCATTGAGCGACGGGCAAAGAGGCAAAATTGGTTCGTACCGGCATTGTTAATCACCACACTGATCCGTTGTTGGCGTTGATTAATCTGCTCTGCCAGCTTCTCTAATTGCTCAATCCCTTCGTCCTTGCTCAAATCGGCACTTAGGATGAGGTGCTTTTCCGGCAGCAGCAGTGATTGACGCAACGCTTCCAGCTTTTGAGTGTCACGCCCCACTAAAATCAGCCAAGCTCCACTTTGTGCCAAAGTATGGGCAATTTTCTGCCCAATACCGCCGGATGCCCCCGTTAACAACACGTACTGCTGCTTAATATCCATGGTTTGCTCCTAAGCGGCCTTTTGCTGAGTTTGTGGAATTAACTCACGCAACATTTGCCCATACAGATAAAACACTTGATTCGCCGAATGGATAATGGCTTGTTGATCTTCTTCCGCCGTGATCTTATTCATCAAAGATTCAAAAAACTGTATGTGGTCCTTATCAAGCTCGCTGTGTGACGTGAGATAACTCAGCGCGTTATCCAGCAGATTAAGCTGTTGTTTAACCATGCGTGCCATATTGCCACCCACTCCAACACTGGTTCCTTCCAGCACCCAAACCATACCAAATAACCCGAGTGGGTTTGCCCGATCAATTTGGTGATATAAATAGGCGACCATGAATTCGATCGGCGTGCTGACGCGCCCTTCCCCTTGATTTAAGCGCACCGATTGAGCATCGCCACCGCAGGCACGTATGTCGTTCAGTATCCATTCTTGGTGCCCTTTTTCTTCATCAATGTAGTCGGCAATCGCAATCCGTACCCATTCATAGCGATCACTCAATCGGCTACCACACGCCATCAACAGTGGCACTGTGTGTTTCACATGGTGATAGGCTTGAGTCAAAAAGCGCAGGTACATCTCCAATGTAATTTCACCTCGTGCACAGGCTTCAAACACCGGAGCTTGTAACATCTGCTGTTGGGCAGCTTGAGTCTCAATTTGTAAACGTTGAAAAAACGAAGTCATGATCATTCTCCTAGTGGTGAAGAGATAGCGGTAACAAACGATAGGCGCTGCCAATCCGTATTAGGGGCAATCACGCCGGTGCGAAACTCACGCTGTGCTTGTTCAATCAAAGCACGCTTAGGCCGACCATTGGCGGTGAGCCATGCATGCCAAGCACTGGGTTGAGTCACTAACAAGAGATGTTGGATACGAGCATAGTCCGGCAAGCTATGATTCAGTTGCGCGACTCGTTGTTCAATCTGAGGTAGTGGTCGATCGATAACCGCGGTCAATCCGGCCTCGTCATCACCCACGACAACGACACGGCATTCCGGCATCCAAACCTGAGCGTGAGATTCAATCCATTCTGGTGCGATATTGCGCCCAAAAGAGGTGATGATGAGATTCTTCTTACGCCCGATAATGCTCAGAAAACCATGATCATCAAGAGTAGCCAGATCACCCGTGGCTAGCCACTCATCACTAAAAGGCTCACCGATATAACCGAGCGCGCTATTGCCACGCACCCACAATTCCCCATCCTCAGCCAGTTTGATTTGTAAATGACTCAGTGGCTTGCCACAACTACCCGGTTGATCATGTTGTGGGCTGTTCATACTGACGACCGAAGCACACTCAGACAATCCGTACCCTTCATAAGCAGGGATGCCCAATGCTCGAGCCGAGTGGATAAGTTCCGCAGCCACACGGGCGCCGCCAACCGCCACCCATTGCAAGGATTGAGCAAGCATTGGCGCTTGCTTTACCACATGGATCAGCGCCATTAACAGTGCTGGAGTTAACACCAAACTCGAAGGTTGATATTGGCTCAACGCCTGTACAAAGCGGAGCGGAGAAAATTGACTAGACCCTGATAGCCCAACCTCTTCACCAAACAATACGTTCGAGGTCACTCCTAACAACAAAGGCACATAAATTCCGGTGATGTTTTCTAACAACGTTGATAACGGCAACATAACTAAGTGCTGTTCGACTTGCGCACTCATCTGTTTCGCAATCGCGAGCGAGACTCGCACTAGATTTTCCTCACTCAAGCAAACCCCTTTCGGAGTGCCCGTTGAACCTGAAGTGAACGTAATTTTTTGTGTATAAGGCAGTACGCGGTTCAGCTTGTCACTTGAATAACGCCACGCAGGATACTCATCCAATCGCTCAGTTGAAGCACCAAGTTCAGGCCAATCACCTACACACAGATCCACTTCAGCTTCACTGAGCAGGTGTGAAACTTGCTCAGGCGAAAAAAAAGTAGGCACGGGAACCATGACGATGTGTGACCACATTGCCGCCAAATCCATCACCACCCAATCCACACTGTTTTCAGCACGTAGAGCCATACTTTTCACTTGCCACTGCTGCAAGTGCTCAGCAGTTTGTTTGACTCTCTCGAACAGTTGCGAATAGCTCAAGCTCGCGCTGGCATGCTGCGCATTATGTCCAACAAAAGCCAATTTGTGTGGCTGGTACTGAGCATGTTGCTGCAGCGCGGTGATCATTGCGTTCATCATTGATTCCTTACGCTTGCTTTTGATTAAGGGCAAGTTGATTTAAACGCTCACACCCCTGCACAAGATTTCCGGCCAAAATTCGCGGACTGTGCTGATAATAGGTTCCCCACACTTGGGTAGCATTGGGAATACGGGCAGAAGAGGCTTTCGCAATCAACGTTGGCTGTAAGCCGAAACGACGCATCAAAGCGTGTAAGGGATCGGTCGCGGTAAAAATACACCACTCAAATCCCATAGCCACAAGCTGCTGAGCAATTAAGCGGAAGTGATACGCGGATAAGCCGCGGCTAAATGAAGCGAGATGCCCAAATTCAATCAATTTACCGCGGGCAATCGCACAAGCAAACCGTTCAGAAAGAATCACATCGGCAGGCTCATCAAGATATTGCTCTAAAAATAGCGGCTCATGCTCGGCAATCCGAAACCCACACACAGATTTCATTTCCGCTTGGTCAAGCAACGCTAAATAGGCAGGCATAAACGTGGTGAGATGGGCATCGAAAGCTTGTTGATAACGCTCATGCACCAGTGACGTTGCTTCATTCCAACGCACATGCGTTGAAGTAATCACTTCCAGTTGCAGTTCAGAATGACAAGGTAAATGGTTCATCTGCGTTTCCCTTTGCTTACTCGCTAAGTCAAAAGTAATCCGCTTAACTTAAGAATCCCTTAACTCTTCATTAAAGTTATCAACGAAAGGCCTAATTCTTTCGACTTTACTAAACAAAGTACGAACCAGCCGCTTCCACAAATAAGGAAATACCTTCATCCACCATGAAATGCTCAGAGAAGGATGTCCGGATTCGCTAACCAACCCGGAGTGAATGAGATAGGAAGATAAAAGTGTAGGATTGAAATCCTCGGTTATTTACAGTGTAAATCACCGAGCAAAGCCAAAATATCTGTGCGCAAAGCGGACTCCACTTGCCGCTTGCCCGTGAACTGAAATTGCTCAGCACACTCAGCCCAACTTTTACGCTGTAGAATTTTACTGATCAATAAAGGCGAGATAAGCTCGTTTGTCGATACAGCATACTCCCAAAGCCACCCAAATAGCCAAACAGCCACACTCTCATAATTAGCTCCACCCTGCGCGTAGTGTTCAACTAGCACTTGGCATCGCGGAGAAGTGGGGGATGAAATACCATACGGCAGCAACAGTTGAATGATTTCTGGCTCTAACTCTCTCAACGAGTCACTCAACTCAAATACCCAATGCACACCAAACTGCTGCTGAGCCTGAGCTACCCAAGCCAGTGAGTTTTGATGCACCATCAAGAGGGAATAGCAGCCACTGGCTTGATCACGATGCGAACCAAATTTAACAGGGACAAATCGATTGTTTAGCCAGAAAGGCAGTAAATCATCACTCACCCCGAAGCTGGTGGCGTAATAATCCGCAGGATGCTGCTCAATAAAATGCTCCAGTAATTGACTACCAACGCCCTGACGTTGGCAATCAGGGTGCACGGCTATGCGTAAAATACGGTAGCAAGATTGACGCGCAGCTTCAGTAATGCCCAATTGATTCGCGAGCGTAACCGGTGCAAGATGCCCTTTCGGGCGGCGAGTACCCAATTGTATCGCTTCAATTAAACCTTCATCTAGCGCCCCTTCCCGAACGGCGAGCACACAACCCACACAGATCTCTCCATGATAAGCGGTAAACAGCCTCATCGCTTCATCACCAAGTAAAGAAAATAGATCATTGGGTGAAGTTTGATAGTGAGCGTTCACCAAGAGTGCAAACACTTGCGCTAAACGCTCTGGTTGCTGCACGCCAGTGTCTTGGGTCAAAGGAGAAAAACGCAGTGGCGATCGAGTATGAGCGGCAGGAAGCTCAGCCAACTCACTTTGCAGCAAGAATACTCGATTTTGCCACTGTTCCAATGCATCTGCTTGCGCCCAGCGAATTGGCTGCTCAAGATGCAGCGCACGCATCTGCGGACGCTGTTGCTGTAACCATTGCTGAAACTTGAGAGAAAAACCACGGCCACACCCTTCATAACCATGAATCGTTGAAGAGAAGACGACTCGATGATACCCCTCCACCAAACGCTTCAGCAAAGGCAAGGGTAACGCCGCCGCTTCATCAACCAACAATAAATCACACTCAGGCTGAGTTCTTAGCAGTTCATCAGGAGCAATAAAGCGGAGTGTTGAATTCTCCCACTGTATATCGCCTCGTTTGGCATTCGCTTGCAAGAGTGTACGCTGCGCATGAATGAAAAGTGGCTCAACCGATGTCAGCGCAGGAGCAGTAACTAAAATCCGCATCTTGCGCGTTTGCATAAGTTTCGCCGCTGCGAGCCCCAAAGCACTGGTTTTTCCTCGACCGCGATCGGCCGTTAAAATGAAAGGTCGCTTACGATGCCCAGTCACGACTTTGATAATGCCCTCAACCGCAAACTCTTGCTGCTCATAGCGGATTGCAGAGGAGCTAGCCACTCTTTCGGGCAGAAGAGGCAGTTGCTGAGGACAAATCACCAACAGTTTACCAAGGGCCACTTCTAACCAACCACGAGCTGCAGGGGTAAGTGAATGAGCCTCCCCCATCACAATCAGTATGCCACCGCCTACTAATGTACCGAGCGCTGCATTAAAACTATTGGCATCCCACCCTTGGTTTAAATCACAGATCAAGAGCTCACATTCTTTCCCCAACCATTGCTGACCTTGGCGATAGTCGACACAAGTCACACCATCACACTCACTATTGCCTAACATAAATATCGATTGCTCGGTAAAGTGGCTAATCAAGGAGTTAAGTAATTGGTACTGCCATTGCGGTTCACCACGTAACCAACACCCAAAGCGAGTGTGGTGCTGTTGAGCCAATTGATGAAGTTGCAATAAATAAGTGAGTGGCTGAGTCATAACAAGTCGTATCCCATCAGTGATGCGTCATGTTAGCACATGCAGACAGATCGCTGTAACGCCTTGAAACACATCACAAGGAGTCGAGGGTTTTGTTAATAGAAGGCTAAAATATTTTTTCTTAACGACAAATTATATTTGCTTTATCCCAACAAAAAATTCACTAATTATGCACTCGAACCCCAGCATTGGGCTGGGTTAAAAAGGAATCAAAATGCAATGAAAACTTTCATTAAAGGATTGGTACTTTCTGCCGTTGTTGCGTCTTCTCAGGTGTATGCTGAACAGCCAACTCTCAACGTGTATGCGTGGGGTGGTTACTTACCAGAGAATTCGCTGAAAGCTTTTGAAAAACAAGAAGGCGTTACTATTAACTATTCAACCTTTGAGAATAATGAGTCAATGTACACCAAACTCAAACTTCTGAAAGGTACTGGATATGATGTGGTGTTCGCGTCGGCTTATTTTATCGAAAAGATGGGCCGTGAAGGGCTGCTGGCAGAAATCGACCATAACCAAATCCCGAACATGAAAGATGCGATGTCAACGGTACTCGGTTTGGCACATGATCCCCAAAACAAATATTCTCTCCCCTACATTTGGGGAATTACCGGCCTTTACTACAACTCAGCGACACTGCCAAACGGTATCACCAAGTGGGCGGATCTGTGGGACAAGCAATATGAACAACAAGTTATGCTGATCGATGATATTCGTGACGTTTTTGGCATGGCTCTGAAGCTCAATGGCTTTAGCATTAACACCAAAAATGAAGATGAAATCAAAAAAGCATACGAATCACTCGTAGCACTAAAAAATAACGTACTGCTGTATAACTCAGATGCTCCACACGTTCCTTATGTTTCTGGTGAAGCAACATTAGGCATGCAATGGAATGGTAACGCCTACCAAGGCCAAGTAGAAATGCCTGAGCTAAAATTTGTAATGCCTGAAGAAGGTGCTGTACTGTGGATGGATAACTTCACTATCCCTTCTGGAAGCAAAAATATTCCGTTAGCGCACAAGTTTATCAACTTCATGTATCAGCCAGAGAACCAAGCTGAAATCGTAAAAAGCCTTGGCTATGCCTCAGCAACCAAAGGTGGCCGTGCACTGTTACCCGCAGAGCTGCGTGATAACCCAACCATTTTCCCATCTGAAGAAGATATGAAGAAAGGTGAATTTATCAATGACGTAGGCCCTGAAACTCTAGCAATCTACGAAAAATACTGGCAACGCTTAAGAAACCAATAATTTCCAAAGCCTAAAACGAATAAAGCCCGCATTTTGCGGGCTTTACCATTAGAAACAGCAATTAATTTAGCTTGCACTGTACAAAATCCAGAATGTCTTGCATCAGCTCATCATCCACCTTCTTCAAATTCAGCACTAAATTACTGCCTTTGCGCGCATAGCTTGCGCGGCCTTTGATCAGCTCAACCTTAGGCGTTTCATTACGCTTAGGGGGTAGCACATCCTGAATCCAGCTTTCGATGGTTTCCGTGACTTCTTTCGTAATACGGGAAACCCCTTGAGCCTGAGACTGTTGCCACACAAAACCATTTTCTTGGTGGCATTTTGCCAACAACTGTTCGCGCTGAGTTTCACTCAACTCATTAAACTGCTTATGCAATTTCACTATAGTTGGGCGGCCTAACTCCACTACGCTTGGGTACGCTTGCAGAAGTTCTAGCGGCAATGCAGCTGCTTTTAAAGCGCCACTGACTAACGCTTCGCTGCACTGAAACATTTTCGCGAGGGCTTTTTGATCTTCCGCTTCACCACTATCGAGTTTAGCCTGCATCTCCTTGCCTTTTTCATAAAGCGAAAGAGGCTTGTGCGCGTTTGCGACATCAGAGAGAAACTTGGCGTGCTCAGCATTAATGTTTTCCGCCACATACACCAGAAACTCTTTGCCCGCCAAGATACAAGACATTCGACGACGGCTACCATCGAGAACTTCTATCTTACCTTCCGCCGTTTTACGACCCACAGCAGGATACTGCTGACCGCGCTCACGCAGAGTTGTCAGTACATCGGATAGAGCATGTTCCGTTAAAAAGGCTTGTTCGCGGGCATTTTGAGCAAACACCACCGTTTTTTCAGCCACTTCCTGTGCAGGAATACGCATCAGCTCGAAAGTGACGATCTCTTCACCCGCCACAGCCAGTTCAATCATCTGCGCTTGCGCTTTGGCAGCCGATTGCGCTTCTGCAGGCGTTGTTGCACGGCGTTTATCCGCCTTACCAAACAATTTTGCATTAAGGTCAGAAGTTTTAATTGCCATAAGTTACTTACCCCTGATTAAGTGATGACCAATGAGAATGAAGGACGCGCTCTAACTCGAGTGCACTTTTCTGAACCGCATCCTGAGCGGTAGCTAGCGTCTTTTTACCGCCTTCAAAGTCATTAACAGTCAAATCAAACACGGTGCTATAGGTATCAGCACAGGTTTCAAAAGCGCGGCTACGTGGGATGGTAGCCATCATTACCTGATCACCAAGCAAATAGTTCATTTCCGTCAACACCGAAACTTGCTTCTTGTTGTCATCCTCAAACATAGTCGGCATCAAACGAACAAATTCTAGCCCTTTCCAATCTTCAGGGAACATTTCATAAACCGTTGGCAAATGCTGGAAGAAGTTTACCGTTGAAGCCCAGTCCAGTCGCTTCGCGGCACATGGAATCAGTAAAGCATTCGATGCATACATGGCGTTCCACACCAGCGGATCAACGTGTGGGCCGGTATCAATCATGATGATGTCAAAGTCACCAGAGATTTTGTCGATCAACTTCTCTTTAAGCAAACGAACAATGTCTAATGACTGATTTTGTGACAAATACTGCCATGCCTCAGCATTAAACATCGCATCCTCAGGGAATGCTGAAATGGTTTTCAAATTCGGATACTGAGTCGGTAGCATCACGTTTTTGCGTAGGAATTCAGTATCAACCTCCACACCATCCGGTACGTTATCCAACATAATATCGACAGCTGAGTAGATATTGGTGTGCTCAGCAAGGCTGATTTGTGGATTCAAAAATAAGCGCAGTGAACCTTGGGGATCTAAGTCAATCAGACAAATACGATAACGTTTATCCAAATTCAGCGCTAAGCAAGCTGCTAAATGCACCGCAGTCATCGATTTACCTGTACCACCCTTCTGGTTCTGCACATTGATGATCCATGGCTTATTGTCATTGTTCTTTTTACGCTCATGGAACTTAGGCACACCCGCCGCATCCATTAACATATGGGCTTCAGAAAGAGAGATAGAGTAGTGGTTCGCATTATTTTTGGTAAATTGATGGCCAGCTTCTTCCATCTTCGCAATCGCTTCATCGAGCTTGCGACGAGTTAAGCCTGAACGCGTTTCCATCAGTGCTTTTGACATTGGAGGAAAATGCTCATCACGGCGCTCCTCTAATACGATCTCAATACGGTCAGCCTGCACTTGCTGGGTGAGTTGTGCCAGCTGATAGAGATTCTCTATTGTTTGTTCTCTTTTCATTGCCAATTTCCATTATTAGGGCTTAAAACTAATTGTACAACATAAACAACAAAAAACAACAAAAAGGTGAACGTAAAACTATGAATTAAAATCACACATATTGGAGTATTAACAGAAAATTGATATCAAATGAACAAAAGAACTAATCAAAAATAACTCTTAATAAGAAGGTAATTAGAAGTAGATAATTATTAAATTTTAAATATTACGACGTCACTTATTTACAATGTAAAGTAGAGATAATCATAAGGCACGGTAACTAGATACGGAACGATTGAATTCGGTTGCCAAATTACGGCCAATGCTATTTAGATTAAGATCTCCATCCAAACCCAAACCAAAACATGGAGATTCAATAATTCAATCCATCACTTAAACACTCCCGAAACGATGATCAAGAGCAGCATCATGATCATGCTTCCAATGAAAGGGGTATCATCAGGAAAGATGATCAAGAGAATATCCCGTATAGAAACAGGCTAAAAAAGATCCTTTTCTGATGATCCTTTTACGGATCAATGATCAAGTATTCATGAAGTACGGAAGCATGTAAATTTTCGATTATCTTACGGATAATGTCAGATAGAGAAAGGCTTCCGAGTCGAACAAGCCAGAATTCTCTACAGAAAAAAGAGGAAAGTCACAAGTAGACACACAAACATCTCACCATGATCATGCTTTCATCACGAGTACAGAATTAGCGCCAGAGAAAAACAATCTTAGCCAATCGTCCATCCGACAGAAAATCCGCAAGTATTTTATGAAATAGTCTAATATCGGGCTAGCTCTTGATCATCTTTCCGAAGAGAAAATCGAGGTATCGAGATAGAATGCGCACAAAATTAGAGAATGAGAAATGAGTTCTGTGGATAAACTGTGCTCCTACCTTGATCATGCTTAGAGCTTGCTGTTGATCATAGATACGATCTTTAGGTGATCATGCTTTAAGAAAAAAATGATCATGCTTTCGATCTCACATTGATCATGGTTTCAATACACTTATGATCATGCTTCTGAGGCGCTAAAATTAATCTCTTTAAATTACAGAACCTTACGCCACGATATTCATTCAGATCATTAGATCAATCTAATCATAATTAATCATTTTAATCAGAAAGATCAGTTATTTAAAAACAACAAATTTTTCTTTATTTATGATCTCTTTTTCTTTATTCTCTTGGAACTACAATGATATTACGGTAAGTGTGATACGAATCTAACCATGAGCTCAGAAGAAAAACTCTTGATCAAGTTGCCAAGAACTCACAAAGATGGCCATCTTTTTGAAGTTTCTGAAGCTGCAATTGACTGGATTGAACAGTATCAGCACTTCAAAGGTGTAACGAAAAGCATCGTTGAATTATTGAACCTTATTTCACTGCGTGGATTACGTAGCAAAGATGGCTTAGTTTCGACAACAGAACTGATTGATGCCACTGATGGCCAACTCACGCGTGCGGCAATCCAACAACGTTTAAGAGCCGCTGTCGCAACAGGATTATTTAAACAAATCCCAGTACGATTTGAAGAAGGTTTGGCGGGTAAAACCATGCTGCACCGATTCATTAATCCTAATCAATTGATCTCTGTCTTGGGATCAACCAGTTTAGTAACCGAATCGGTTAAACAAAACGAAAAACAAAAACGTTCTAAAGCATTAGCACAAACGCAAGTCAATCAACGTTTACTGCATGAACATGGCTTGAACACTCCGCCTGCAATGAAAGATGAATCTGAGCAATTTGTTGTTTCACCAACAAACTGGGCAGGGATCATTGATCAAGCATTAGCGCCACCTCGCACACGGAAAAGTTACCAGAAAGCCATGGTTTCAATATCAGGCACCCGTGCGGTGATTGAAACACGATCATCAAAAAACATTATGACCGTTGATGATTTGATGACCTTGTTTGCTCTGTTTACCCTAACCGTTCAATACCATGATCATCATCAAGACGATTACCATTTCAATGCTAAACAAGCACCAAACAAAACACCACTCTACATTACGGATATTCTTTCCTTACGTGGTAAAAAGGACAGCGGACCTGCTCGTGATTCGATCCGTGACAGTATTGATCGCATTGAGTTTACTGATTTTCAATTGCATGAATTGACAGGCCGTTGGCTCAGCGAGAACATGCCAGAGGGTTTTAAGAGCGATCGCTTCCGATTTTTAGCGCGCACTATTACTGCTTCGGAAGAGGCTCCTGTGGAGGGGAGTGATGGCGAGATCAAGATCAAACCTAATCTGTACATTCTGGTTTGGGAACCTTCGTTTTTTGAAGAGCTATTAACGCGTGATTACTTCTTCCTATTTCCACCGGAGATCTTGAAACAGCACACCTTGGTATTTCAGCTCTATTCATATTTCCGTAGTCGTATGTCACGTCGTCATACGGATGTGATGATGCTCAGTGAATTGAACCAAAAACTGGCCAGAAACATCGAATGGCGACGTTTTTCTATGGATCTGATCCGCGAGCTTCGTCGTCTATCTGAAGGGAAGGGGAGTGAGGAGCTATTTGTGGTCAATCTGTGGGGTTACCACTTGACTGTGAAAAGCATCGAAGAAAAAGGCAAAGTGGTGGATTACCAAGTGGATATCAAATGCGATGTGGAAGAAGTTCTGCGTTACTCGCGAGCGAAAACCACCAACGCAGGGAAACGCAATATGGCGCCAACCTTGCCAAATCCATTACGTAATGAGTTAGTTTCCAAACAAAAGTTAGCTGAACTTTCGAGCATTATTGATGGTGAATTTGAGCCGATCCAACGTAAAGCACCATCACCACGAGGAAGATTGGGGCGCCGTGTTAAGCTGCGTAAGCATCTGGTTGAGATCAATGCTGACGAAATAACCATTACTTTATCACGCTATACCTCATCAGAGGCATTAGAACGCAGTATAACGGCTTTAGCGGCTATGACTGGACATGCCCCTTCTTCGATTAAAGAAGAGTGTGTAGAGCTGATTGACAAGCTTGATTGGCTACGTGTTGAGAATGATGTGATCCAATATACAACCTTGAGTAAGCTTCTAGAGCTATATAACAGCCAAAATGAGAGTAAACATCTCTCGATCGAGAAGCTGATCGCAGGTCTCGCTGTGCGTCGTAAAGTGTGCAAAATGGTTCAAGATGGACACATTGATGAAACGGTGTATCGTGCTCTTGATGAGATGGCAGCAGGCGGGTGAGTGAGAAGTGGCGTTGAATCCACATCGTTTTTGTAACCTAAACCTGACAAGATGCTGACATTTTTCACTCTTGCTGTAGATAGACTCGATCACGAATAGACAACCTTTTGTCCCATCTGATGGATTGTAGATTGGCTCATATGTTTTTTAGCGAGTTTAAATAGCTCGCTATTTTTTTGTCCGCAATTTGAGTAGATCAAGAAAGAAGGGTTTCTTCTCCATCATTTCTGTGAGGAGAGTTACCTTGATCATCGTTCCAAGCATGAAACGCCATAAATTGCACATGTGCCTCAATGAGCGAGACGGATTGCTGTTGGCCATCTGGTTGCTGGTTCAGGTATTCTAAGCTCAATACCATCAATTGCTGCATACGTAGCATACACCAAGATTTCAGCTCTATATCACACAGAGGCTGAGCTGCACAAAGCTGCAAACGGCCATAAGCTAGGCTTAGGTACTGTAAAGCTTTTTCTGCATCACTTTCACGATAGTAAGTAAATTGGCGCAAACAAGCGTCAAGCCAACAGGCGATGGCTTTACCCTGTGTCTCACTCAATTTCGGATTCCAGATCTGCGCTGGAACATTGAAGATCAAAGGCTGCAGCATGGCGACATGCTCGCGATTCTTGCTTTGATACCATTGATGAACATCACTCAACCAGAGGTGTAACTCACTCATGTCACATGATCCTATTGCCCAAAATGATGTGATCCGATTTGATCAAGTAGAACTTGCATTGTTGAGCTGCTGTATTGATCTTCGGCACTCATCTCGAAAGTTTGGCTCAATATTCATCCATTTGCCAAATGATGAATATCCCAGCCTGCAACGCCACAGTGTTTAGGTATATCCGTTAATAAAAATGGCAATCAGAGATCTGAGTGAAAAGAAAGAGTTATGGAGTAGCAGTGAATGATTCTTGGGAAGAAAGTTAGCTAATTTAGCTATGTGTTTGGGGATTAGCAAAAAGAATATCTATAGTTTAATAGATAAGATTTCTGAAGTATTGCCACAGTCACAATACGGATTAAATCTACTTAACAAAGAACCGCCCCTTTGCTACAGATGAGTTGTTCCTAGCATGGTTTTTCGGAGGTATTTATGTCCATTAATTCAATTGACCATGATGACATGACGAGCATTACCAACAAATGGGATTCAGTCGAAGAGGTTGAGTCACTAAAACCCGCCAAAAGCATAAAATCAGCAGAGGCTCGACGTCGTATCGAAACGTTGCGTGAGATACGCGAAAGTGGCCTAACGATTGAGGAAGCCAAAGAGCTTGGATTACTTCATTAGCGCTTGGCATCAAACCAAATCGATTAAGGGTGACAGAGGTCACCCTTACTTATTTTCACTGGTTTAGTTGATTTGAAGCAGTCAATGCAACATTTTGACTCTTAATTTTCTGCATTCCTATGCTATATTTCGCCTCACGATTTTATTGACTGTGGGCTTACTAATGTCTTTCAACCTTGCATTACTGAGTGCGGAAGAGAAAAACAAAGTAGAACTTGATAAACAAGCTTCTTTCCTTGTTTGGCGACTTAAGCAAGTAAAATCAGGACCGGAAGAGATCACTAAGCAGATGGCCAAGATTGCTTCTGAAAGCGAAAAACAGTGGTTTCAACAGTCGATAGAGAAGTACAAAAGAGTGATGGGCGTTGCGTAGCGTCTATGCTCTGCAGGTGGTAAATTGCAAACAGCAAGCCTTCTGCTAAAATCCGTCGCAACAAATTGAATTAGAGAGAACATCCCAATGGGAAGAAGTTTTGAAGTGCGCAAAGCCTCTATGGCGAAAACTCAAGGCGCAAAAATTAAAGTTTACTCAAAATACGGTAAAGAGATTTACGTTTGTGCGAAAAACGGCGGTACTGACCCTGACATGAACTTATCGCTTCGTCACCTGATCACGAAAGCGAAAAAAGACCAAGTACCAGCGCACGTTATTGAAAAAGCACTGGATAAAGCTAGCGGTGGTGCAGGTGAAGATTACCAACCAGCACGTTACGAAGGCTTTGGCCCAGGTGGCGCAAGTGTGATCGTTGATTGTCTGAGTGACAACGGCAACCGTACTTACCAAGACGTTCGTCAATGCTTTGTGAAAACAGGCGCGAAAATTGGTACACCTGGTGTGGTAGCGCATATGTTTGATCACCAAGCTGTTTTCCAGTTCCAAGGCGATGATGAAGAAGCGATTCTTGAAGCGCTGATGATGGCTGATGCAGAAGTGACAGACATTGAACTAGAAGATGGCGTGATCACTGTGTTTGCACCCAACACTGAGTTCTTCAAAGTCAAAACCGCTCTGAACGAAGCATTCCCAGACCTGACTCTGGATGTGGAAGAGATCACTTTTGTTCCACAAAACCGCACAGTAGTGAGCGGTGAAGACGCAGAGAAATTCCAGAAGTTCCTCGATATGCTGGATGACTGCGACGACGTACAGCAGGTTTACCACAACGCGGATATCGAATAATCGTTATCTTAAAAGCCGAGCGAAAGCTCGGCTTTTTCTTTTAGGATAAGAACAAAAACAATAAGGAGAACAAGATGAAAGTCAGCTTTATTGGATTAGGTGTGATGGGGTATCCCATGGCGGGTCATCTCCAGAAAGCCGGTTTTGAGGTAACGGTATTTAACCGTACTCAAGCGAAAGCCGCAGCATGGGCGAAACAGTTTGGTGGTAAATACGCTGAAACCGTCGCGGAATGCGTTAAGGATGCGGATGTGGTGCTGACTTGCGTGGGGAATGATGATGACGTACGCAGCATGACCACGGCAGCCCCAGGCGCTATACCTGCGATGAAACCGGGCGCAGTATTGATCGATCACACCACGACCTCCGCACTGCTTGCCGAAGAGCTTTCCGCGGCTGCGCAACACTCGGGTTTACGTTTTATGGATGCGCCCGTTTCTGGTGGTCAAGTTGGGGCTGAAAATGGTGTTTTAACCATTATGTGTGGTGGCGATGAAGCACTCTTTACTGAGATGCAACCGATTTTTGCCGCGTACGGACGTTCTTCTGTACTGATGGGGAAAGCAGGGCAGGGGCAGCGCGCTAAGATGGTCAATCAGATCTGTATTGCCGGTGTGCTGAATGGTCTGTCGGAAGGACTTATGTTGGCAGAGCAAGCCGGGCTGGATATTCCAAAGCTGGTGTCGTGTTTGAAAAATGGGGCTGCTGGCTCTTGGCAGATGGAAAATCGCGCGCTCACCATGAGTCAAGATAAGTTTGATTTTGGCTTTGCGATTGATTGGATGATCAAAGATTTGGGTTTCAGCCTGGATGAAGCTGCACGGTTAGGCCTGAGACTACCGATGACAGAAAGCACGTTCACTGTCTATCAAGGCCTTTCACAACAAGGGCTAGGGCGAATGGATACTTCGGTGCTGATTAAAGCGATTAAAGATGCTGGCAGTAAGTAGTTCTTTTATTAAAAAGCGCCTAATGCAAGGCGCTTTCTTTCGTTAGTTATGTCTCTCTTAGTCAATTTACACTGTAAACAACTCACACCTTAAAGCGCGCCACCAGCTCATACAGTTCATGTGCACGCCCATTCAAGGTTTGGCTACCTTGGCGGTTTTGATTCGCGAGTGTCGCGGATTCACTGCTTTGATCCGATATCACCACAATACGTTGTGAGATTTCTTGACCGACAATGCTCTGCTCTTCGGTTGCTGTCGCAATGAGCGCGTTCATATCCATAATTGTCCCGATGGACGCTTGGATTTTTTGTAGCGCTTCGGCTGCCGCATTGGCTTCACGAACCGTGGTAATACTGCGTTGTTGACTCGATTCCATGGCTTTTACGGCCGCATCTGAGCCCGCTTTTAACTGCTGGATCATGGTATGAATCTCTTGCGTACTCTCTTGAGTACGGCTGGCAAGTTTACGTACCTCATCAGCAACCACGGCGAAGCCGCGTCCTTGTTCTCCTGCCCTTGCCGCTTCGATTGCGGCGTTCAGTGCCAATAAGTTGGTCTGTTCAGCAATGTCTTGAATGACAGCCAGTGAGGAGGTGATGTTATTGACATCACCTTCGAGCTTTCCGATAACACTACTAGCATCCGCGACTTCTTCTGCCAACGCTTGCACTGAGCGAGCGGCGGCATTCACTATGTTATGTACATCGGTTGCATTATTTTCAGCATCTTTGGCGGATTGGGCGGCATTATTGGCGTTGTTGGAAATTTCTTGCGCTGTGGTGGTCATTTCGGTCATCGCGGTCGCCACTTGTTCGGTTTCTTCTCGCTGGTTAGAGGCTAAATTATCCACTTGCGCTGCTCGCTCACTCATCGCATTGGTTTCTTCGACGACTTGTTGCCCAACTTGATTCACCCGTTTGATGATATTTTGCAGACTTTCCACAAAACGGTTGAAGTTTTGGCTTAGCTTAGAAAATTCAGGAACGCTGAAACGCTCCATGCGTGCCGTGAGATCGGCATCACCACTAGCAAAAGAGTTGATGGAACGATCAAACAGTTCAAGTGGGTGCATGATGCTACGATTAATAAGAATCGCCATGATGCCAACCAAAACGACAATCACGAGAGTAATACTGCTCAGTGTATAGATGACTTGCTTGAGCTGCTGTTCGGCACGAGCTTCCATGGCGGCTATTTCTGCATCCACATCATCAGTATAAAAACCGGTACCGATAGTGAGATCCCACTGAGGAAGATAAACAGAATAACTCAACTTGGGTAATGGCGTTTGTTCACCTGGTTTGGGGAAATAGTAAGTCGTAAACTGATCTACTCTGGCGTTTTTGATTAAGTCTCGGATCAGATAGTTACCTTGGGTGTCTTGCATGTTGATAAAATTCTCGCCCAATCCATTAGTGGATTTACCCAGTAGTAAGCGAGTGCCTTGAGAATCGTAGCCAAAGATGTAACCGTTTTGCCCAAATTGGATTTCACGCAATACCGTTAGCGCTTCATCCAATGAAGCTTGACGAGTTTTGAGCGGAGTTAGGGCTGTATCGGCGATTTGCAAATAGGATTTCAGCTCGGCCTGTTTCATTTCCATCATCGCTTCGCGGGTGTTGCGCATTTGCTCTTGGCTGAGCAGGCGAGTTTCACTGAAAGTAAAGTACATCATACTTAACGCTATGATGAGCAAGGGCACCAAGGAAAGGATATACAGTCGTTGTCGAATGGTTAGGCTCATAATCGTGGCTCACATGGTTAATTATTCCTAATAAGCCTAGTCCAAAAGCAGGGCTTGTGTAGCCTGAGCAAGGAAGTTGTTTGGGTATTCCTCCATTTACCATGCTATACTCTGCGCCCTTTCTGTTCGATAGAGCGACAATCATGAACCTTAAAACCGATATTCAACAACTCAACAATCGCATCGATACTTGCCGTCGTAAGTTGGATGCCGCAAAAAGTCGCGCCGATTCAGAAATGGTCAGCAAGTTCACTGATGAATTAGAAGCTCTGACTAAGCGTTTGAATAGCGTGAAAGGCAAGCAAGATTACGACCTGAATAAAACGCGTAAAACGATTGCCGATATGCCTTTCTCACGTGAAATCACGAAGCTTGAGCAAGCGGATTTGGGCAAGCTGAAAAAATCAGTGAAAGGTTTGGTACTTGTTCACCCAACCACCAAAATTGGCAAAGCATTACGTGTCGAAGTGATGACGGGTTTCGCGCCTAAGCCATTCTAAATACGGCAAAGAATTAAAATAAAAGAGCCAGCGTTTGCTGGCTCTTTTGCGTTTTTTTGACTCAAATTTAGTAGCCCATCAATTGCAATAACTGCTCGGCGGTGTGTACCGCTTCTTTGCGATTCGCGATATTGAGTTTTTGATACAGGTTGCGAATGTGCGTTTTAATGGTGGTGCCCGCCACATCCAATTCGTGGGCAATCTGCTCATTACTGAAACCGGAATAGATAAGCCCAAGTACTTGCCATTCACGCTGCGTGAGTGGACTGGTGCGTACCAGTTCTGGAATATTTGGATGATTGACCAGCTTTTCGACAAACTCTTCGTCAAAGTGGATGGAGCGGCTACGTTGAGTGGTCGAGATCTCTTTGAGCAGCAGATGGGCGCGATGGCGCTCCAAATCCCCTAGCTCACCTTTGTGCACCAGTTTTTCGAGCAAGTGGCCAATTTTTCCCCCATCGATCAGGAAGTTACCAATCATGCCCGTTTGGTTGGTCAGGCGCAGTGCTTGTTTTAACTTGTCGCTAGCTTGTTGGTCATCGCCTGCTGTGATAGCCAGCAGTGCTTCCACAATCAAGTTACGGTTGGTATCAGTGACTAACTGATATTTCTGTGCTTGTTCCTGAATAAATTCTAGAGTCGCACGCGCCTCATTCAGTTCACCCAATTGGATTTGCGCACGGGCAATATTGCGCCACTGCAGTTGAAGGAAGTGGTTACACGCTTTATCGGGACGAATGCTGGATTGCAGCCACTGGCGGATTTCGGTGCTGTTCTCCTTGGCTTGCCAATAGAGTAGTAGGGAGAGTGAAGCGTTCGCCGTCCAATCCACATGGTAAGTCGATTGCTTAAGCAGGTGCTGGATCTGCTCTATGAAGCGTCCGGCTTTATCCAACTCGCCGCGGCCGATGGTGATTCTGGCCAGCATCGAATAACAGTGCAGGTGTTTACTCTGTGAATGGTTTTCTAGCACGCTCAGCCCCTTATAAGCGGCTTGTTCGGCTTCATCCAAGCGATTCCAACACCATAAAATTTGCGCGCGAATTCGCAGCAAAAATTCATGCAGTGGCACTTGATGCAGCTGCTGCTCTTCAATCAATTTAAACGCGTTATCCTGTACCTCGTAAGCCGCTTGTACATAACCTTGCGCCAGTAAAATTTCGCTCTGTTGCAGTAATGCCCATAAGGCTTGGTGATACACCTGATATTGGCGCGCCAGTTTCTCGGTTTGTTGCATCATTGAGAGTGCACGGCTGAGATGACCTAATACGTGGTTCACTTCGCCAACCACAGAAGTGGCGACAATACGGCTGCGATACGTGGTGTGGTCAAGCTGGCTTAAGGCCAGTTCGGCGAGTTCCAGTGCTTTTTCTGGCTCGTTTTGGTTAATGGCGACTTGCGCACGCAGCGCGTTAAATTCGCCTTGCTCTTTGGTTGAGAGTTCGACGTTAAGCGCTTTCATCTCTTTCGCTGCTTTGGCCAGCAATGCACCCACATCGTTATAGCGGTGCTGACTTTGTGCCAACCACGCTTGCAACATGCATAATTTAGGTTCGCGATACAGTTGAGCGGGGGTCAGTTGATTGATTGCCGCTTCCAATACTTCAAGCTCGCCTTGGTTAAACATCTTCCATCCAAACTGGCTCAAAATGCTCGCCAGCAGCTCGCTATCTTGCGCCAAACGCGCATGACGCAGCGCTTGGTGAGGCGTTGCCGCTTCCAACCATGCTTTGGCGGCAGAGCGTTGTAAATCTTGCTCTTGCTGTGGAATGCGGGCTTGGCGTTGATGCGCTAAAAATTCGGCAAACAGATTATGAAAGCGATACCAGTTGGTTTCCCCCTCCAGCGGCGAGATAAATAAGCCAAAGCGGTTGAGAGATTCAATCATCGCCAAGGCATCGTCACGCCCAGTTAAACTGCTCACCAAGGCATCGTCAAAATGGTCGAGTACCGAACACTGCATCAAGAAATAGCGAGTTTCATCATCAAGCAGATCAAACACTTCTTCGACCAGATAATCCCAAAGGTGGGCATGATTAAAATGCGAAACCGATTCGATGGTTTGCGCCAGCGTGCGGTGTTGATGCTGCGCTTGTAGAGCGATGAGCTGCATTGCTGAAGGCCAGCCTTCCACATAATCGCGCAGGTTATTGGCGGTCAGTGCATCAATCCCATCGGAAACGCGTTGGTTGAAAAAGCGCGTGGTTTCTTCGGTATCAAAAGCCAAAAGCTCATTGCCGATCTCAATCATTAAATCACGTACGCGCAGATTGGCGGTACCCAAAGGTGGCGTTGAGCGGCTCGTCACCACCAGCGTTAAATTATCTGGCATGTGTTTTAAGAAAAAGCGCATCGCTTCGTGAATGGCTTCATCGCTGATCAGATGGTAATCATCCAGCACTACATAGCATTCGCCGTGGTAGTCAGCCATCTCGGCAAACACTTCACTAAACAGCGAGTGTAGTGAGGAAAACTGACGCTTCTCCGCTAATTTTTGTGCGTTGGGGCAGGTATTGTGGGTCGCTTTATTAATGGCTTGCAGCAGATAGTTCATGAAGCGAAACGGATCGTTATCGCTGTCATCAATGCTGTACCAACCAACATTGGGCTTATCCGAAAGCCATTGAGCCGCCATGGTGGTTTTGCCATAGCCTGCCGGTGAGCGGAATAGCACTAATTTGTAGCAGGTGGCGTGTTGCAATAATTCCAGAACACGGGGGCGGACGATGGCGTTATGCAAACGTCCCGGGCGAGTCAGTTTCGAAGGGATCCACATCTTCTTTCTCTCGTCTATTCCAATCAGAGCTTCATGCTCTTTGAACTTGAAACGCAAGTTCCAAGCGTAGGGGGGTGAATACGCGCGGCGTATCACACTCAGATGGACAAATGTTACTTGAAGTCATTTGGTGCGTTTATTGATCCATACTGAGTTTTCTGTGTTCTTCACATTTCGCTCATAACTACGCCCCATATTTGTGATTTTTGTCACTAATTAATCTTCCCGTGAGCAAGGATATCGTCTAGGCCTCTACGTAATTGAGTGAAAATTCGGTAACAGAGGCAAAATTATTGTGATCTATTTAGCAGAGTGGACAAATGTTCAACCACTTGTTTTCCGAACTATCATAAAGCCTAGCTATGGTTAATCGGCGGGTGGTGTGATCCGAATCACTGCTATCTCGGGCTGAACCGAGCATTGATGGGAGCCAGATCACTCACTACCGGACTCCTGCGCCTCTACGCCTTGGTTCCTCCTCCCAATTGATGAGAAAAGTGGGAGGATGTTTTGCCAAAGTCGTAGAGGCAGGATAGGGCTTAGATGGATTAGAACCAAAAAGTGAGAGTTCACAATGAAACCTACTCAACAGAAACAGTTTGACAAGAAGTCGTTCCAAGAAAACGTGAAGCGCCATTTAACCGCAACCTATGCCACAACGGTAGAGCACGCTTCGGCGCGTGCATGGTACTTGGCGATGGGACGAGCCCTTGCTGAATTTACGACGTTTGATTTGCTGGAAACCGAACAGGATGAGCGCATCCTTAATAGCAAAAGCCTGAACTACCTATCGCTGGAGTTTTTGATTGGCCGCTTAACCGGCAATAACTTGATCAGCATGGGCGTGTATGAAGCCGTTGCTCAAGCGATGGAAGAACTCGGCCAAAATCTGACCGACTTACTGGAAGAAGAGCGCGACCCATCATTGGGTAACGGTGGTTTAGGGCGTCTTGCCGCTTGTTTTATGGATTCTTGTGCGGCGCAAGAATTCCCAACCGTAGGCTACGGTCTGCACTACGAATATGGTTTGTTTAAACAGTCTTTCGAAGAAGGCCGCCAAAAAGAAGCCCCTGATGCATGGTGTGGTGTTGAAGGCTACCCATGGGAAGTGGCGCGTCCTGAGCTGAAGCAAGAAATTGGCTTCTACGGCCACGTTGAAGTGGTCAATGAAAATGGCAAAGAGCGTCGTCGTTGGGTACCGGGCATGTTAGTGCAAGCGATGCCGTGGGATTTGCCGATCGTTGGCTACCAAAGTGATACGGTTTACCCGCTGCGTTTGTGGGAATGTCGTGCTATCGCGCCTTTCTCGCTGGAAAGCTTCAACAACGGTAACTACTTTGAAGCGCAGCACGCGTTGATCGATGCTGGCAACATCACCAAAGTCCTGTATCCGAATGACAACCACGAAAAAGGTAAAACCCTGCGTTTGATGCAGCAGTATTTCCACAGTGCAGCATCGGTACGCGATATTCTGCGTCGCCATGAAGCCGTAGGTCATGCATTGGCGGATCTGCCGAAATACGAAACCATTCAGCTTAACGATACGCACCCAACCATCGCGATCCCTGAGCTGATGCGCATTCTGATCGATGAAAAGCAGATGTCTTGGGAAGCGGCGTGGGCGATCTGTTCACACACTTTTGCGTACACCAACCATACTTTGCTGCCAGAAGCATTGGAAACCTGGAGCGAATCGTTGATCCAACGCTTACTGCCACGTCACATGGAGATCATTTACGAGATCAACCATCGCTTCTTGCAAGAAGTGCGTGCCAAATGGCCGGGTGATGTCGCGAAACAGCAAAAGCTCTCCATTATCGAAGAAGGCTTCCACCGTATGGTGCGTATGGCCAACCTGTGTGTGGTCGGCTCTTATGCGGTGAACGGCGTAGCGGCGTTGCACTCTGAATTGGTGAAGCGTGACTTGTTCCCTGAATTTGTTGAGCTCTATCCGGGCAAAATCCAAAACGTGACCAACGGTATCACGCCGCGTCGCTGGCTGAAGTTCTGTAACCCAGATTTGTCTGCGCTCATCTCCGAGAAGATTGGTCAGGAGTGGCCTGCGAAATTGGATCAACTCACCAAAGTGGCACAGTACGCGGAAGATGCCGTGTTCCAAAAACGCTTTATGGAAGTGAAAAAAGCCAACAAAGCGCGTTTGGCCGATTGGGTGAAAGATCACATGGGCATCGAGCTCGATACCAATGCGATCTTTGATGTGCAGATCAAACGTCTGCATGAGTACAAGCGTCAGCATCTCAATATGTTGCACATCTTGTCGCTCTACCATCGCTTAATCAACGACCCAAGTTTTGACATGCATCCACGTGTGGTGTTCTTCGCAGCGAAAGCGGCGCCGGGTTACCACTTGGCGAAAGAGATCATCTACGCCATCAACATGATCGCGCAAAAAGTGAATAACGATCCGCGGGTCGGCAACAAACTGAAAGTGGTGTTCATTCCGGATTATCGCGTCAGCATGGCGGAAATCATCATTCCGGCGGCAGATGTTTCTGAGCAGATCTCAACCGCAGGTAAAGAAGCATCGGGTACCGGCAACATGAAGATGGCGCTCAACGGTGCTCTGACCATCGGAACGATGGATGGTGCGAACGTCGAGATCCGTGAAGAAGTGGGCGATGACAACATCTACATCTTCGGCTTAGAAGTGGATGGCGTAGAAGCACTGAAAGCGCGTGGCTACAACCCATACGATTTCTATCATGCGGATCCGCTATTGAAAGCGTCACTGGATCTGCTGGTGGGCGAAGAGTTTACGCCGGGTGCTGCGGGCAAACTGCGCGCGACCTATGACAGCTTGCTCGATGGCGGCGACCCATATCTAGTGCTGGCGGATTTCGCCTCTTACGTAAAAGCACATGAAGCGATCGACAAACAGTATCGTGACCAAGCGGGTTGGGCGAAGAAAGCCATCCTCAATACTGCTTTGGTGGGCAAATTCAGCTCCGACCGCAGTATCCGTGATTACGTGAATAACATTTGGAAACTGAGCGCGGTTCAGCGTTAAGCCCCTTTGGTGAGTCAGAGCCTTCTGGCTCACCTTTTTCTACATACCCTACATAGAAGGGTAAAGCAGTCCCTTCGGAGAGAGCGATGAATCAAGACAATGCATTAAAACAAGTCGCTGAAATGGCAAAAATTGCCGATCGATATGTCAGCGCGTGGGGCAGTGAAGCTCAAGTGGAAGACGACACGATCCGTCGTCTTTTGGCATCTCTTGGCTATGACACCAGTAGCGATGAAGCTTTGCTGCAATCGGCTGAGAAAAAACACAAGAAAGATGTGCTGGATCCGGTACTCGTGGTGCACCAAAGTGCGGCGATTGAAGTGCCGCTTTATCTCGGCGTGAGTGCGCGCGAAAGTGAATTTGATTGGCGCTTGCAGACCGAGCAAGGCGAGGTGCTGGAAGGCTATCTGCAATCACAAATTGTACGTGATGAGCGCGCTGAAGGCGGCCCATTAGTGTTTGCGTTGCCCAATGATCTACCGCTCGGTTATCACACTTTATTGATTGCCCGTAAGCGCCGCAAAGCACCTTACCAAATGACGCTGATTGTGACGCCACAAGCTTGCTACAAGCAACCCGCCTTGGCACAAGGCAAAAAGCTATGGGGACCGAGCATTCAACTTTATACCCTGCGCACTCAGCACAACTGGGGCATGGGTGACTTTGGCGATTTGAAACAGTTGGTGGCGGATATTGCTTCGCGCGGTGGCGATTTTGTCGGGTTAAACCCGATTCACGCACTATTCCCAGCCAACCCTGAGGGCGCAAGCCCGTACAGCCCATCCTCTCGCCGTTGGTTGAACATTCTGTACATTGATGTCAGCTCTGTGCCTGAGTTCGCACTCAGTGCCGAAGCGCAGCAAAAAGTGGGGAGTCCAGAGTTCCAGCTGCGCCTGCAAAAAGTGCGTGATGCCCATTGGGTGAACTACAGCGAAGTGGCTGAGCTGAAAATGAGCGTGTTACCGCTGTTGTTTGCTGAGTTCAAAAAGCGTCATCTGGATAAACATTCTGATCGTGCTCATGCTTTCTTGAATTTCGTGGAACAGGGCGGTGAGAGCTTACTGCATCAAGCGGCATTTGATGCGCTGCATGCCGAGTTGCATGCGGAAGATGCTTCAGTGTGGGGTTGGCCAGTTTTCCCTGAGAAATACCATCGTTTCGACAGTGCTGCGGTACAAAAATTTATTGATGAGCAGAAAGATCAGGTTCATCTCTACATGTATTTGCAGTGGATCGCTGATGCGCAGATCCATGAAGCGCAATCATTAGCGGAAGAGAAAGGCATGGCCGTTGGCCTGTATCGCGATCTCGCGGTTGGCGTGGCCGATTCTGGCAGCGAAACGTGGGCCGATCAGGGCAACTTGCTGCAAGATGTCAGCATTGGTGCGCCGCCAGATGTACTGGGGCCTTTGGGGCAGAACTGGGGTTTACCGCCACTCAATCCGCAAGTGCTGCAAGCAACGGCGTATGACGCCTACATCAAACTGCTGCGTGCTAACATGAAACACTGCGGCGCATTACGTATCGACCATGTACTAGGTTTGCTGCGTTTATGGTGGATCCCGAAAGGCGAAAACGCGACGAAAGGCGCGTACATTTACTACCCAGTCAAAGATATGTTGGCGATTTTGGCGCTCGAATCTCACCGTCACCAGTGCAGCGTGATTGGCGAAGATCTGGGAACCGTACCGGATGAAATCGTCGAGCTGCTGCGTGATGCGGGCGTGCATTCGTACAAAGTCTTCTTCTTCGAAACCTCGAAGGAAGATGGTGGTTACGTTTCTCCAGCGCATTACGCAGAGCAATCCATGGCGGCACTCTGTACTCATGACATGCCAACCCTGCGCGGCTTCTGGCACTGTGATGATCTCAAAATGGGGCGTGAAATTGGCCTCTATCCGGATGAAGAGCAGCTGCAAGGCTTGTTTGATGATCGCCTGAAATCCAAACAAGGCATCCTCGATTCGGTGGCGTGGCACGGTTATTTGCCAGCCGGAGTTGGGCGTGATGCCACGCAGGTTCCGATGGATTCCTACCTGAGCGAAGCACTGCAACTGCACGTAGCGGCAGGTTCCTCAGCGCTACTGAGCGTGCAGTTGGAAGATTGGCTAGAGATGGATAAGCCGGTCAATATTCCGGGAACGGTCAACGAATACCCGAACTGGCGACGTAAATTATCCGTGAATCTGGATGAGATTTTTGCGCGTGAAGAAGTGAACCGCATTGCGGCTCGACTGACCGAAGTGCGCAGCAAAGCCAGCCAATAAGGAACTCAGTGACCAATTTCTTAACTATGACCCAAAGAAGTTGAGGGTTGGTCACTCTTTCCTCCTTGAGAAGTCCGGTAAGATGGACACACGCTTTGCCCGCGGTTTGCGGGCTTTCTGCTATACCCAAACAACTTAAAGATACCGATTCAAAACGACATAAATCTTTAAGCCGGAAGGGAATGTTTCGCTAGCTAGGTTAGGAGTTAGGTTTGAAAATCACAAAAAAGCCATTTAAGGCTGAACAGATTTATGATCAGTTAGCGCGTGCTGCGTTTGCTGATCCCTTTTCATTTTTAGGCCCTTACATTCCCGCAGAACAAGGCGCATTGCGAGTCTGGATGCCGGGAGCCAATAAAGTGGAGTTGGTGGTTGAAGGGCAACCGCGCGTTACGTTAGAGCGTGAAGGTGAGAGCGGCTTTATTCTGAAAGATGGCCGTAACCTGCGTTTTACCCGTTACCAATTGGCTGTAGATTGGGAAGGTACAGAGCAGTTACTGGACGACCCGTACCAATACCATACCATTTATGCTGAATACGATGATCTGCACACACCGAAGCAGATGTACCATCACATGGGTGCGCAATTTGTCACTTTAGAGCGCGATGGTGAAGCGGTCTCAGGCGTGCGCTTTTTGGTGTACGCTCCTCACGCTGCCGCGTGCAGTTTGATTGGTGCATTTAACCAGTGGGATGGTCGCCGTCACCCGATGCAACGCCTTGATTACGGCATTTGGGGGATTTTTATCCCCGGCTTACCGGAAGGCACCCAATATAAATTTGAGTTGAAAGGCCCACACGGAGAAGGCTTACCACATAAAGCCGATCCTTGGGGATTTTATGCCGAGCAATACCCTTCTTTTGCTTCCGTCACATACGATCATCAAAGCTATCAGTGGCAAGACAGCGAATGGCAGCAGCGTCCCGTGACGGAAAAGCGTAAACAAGCGCTCTCTTTCTATGAACTGCATGTCGGCTCATGGAAGCGGGGTGAAAACGGCGAGTTTCTCAATTACCGTGAATTGGCTGATCAATTGGTGCCTTATCTGGCTGATATGGGCTATACCCATGTTGAGCTAATGCCCGTCGCGGAGCATCCGTTTTATGGCTCTTGGGGCTATCAACCGGTTGGTCTATTTGCACCGACTAGCCGTTACGGCTCGCCAGATGATTTCAAATATTTTGTCGATCTGTGTCACCAAGCTGGGATAGGTGTGGTGCTCGATTGGGTGCCTGCACACTTCCCGTCAGATTCTCACGGTCTAGCCAATTTTGATGGCACGCCGCTATTCCATGATCCGGATCCGCGCCGCGGCTGGCATCAAGACTGGAACTCTTACATCTACGATCTTGGTCGTGAGCATGTACGCCGTTTCTTAGTTGCTAACGCACTGTATTGGTTTGAGATGTTCCACATCGACGGTATTCGTGTTGATGCGGTGGCTTCGATGCTTTATCTCGATTATTCGCGCAGTCACGATCAATGGATCCCGAATGTTGACGGTGGACGCGAAAACTACGACGCCATCGCCACCTTTAAGTGGATGAACGAAGAGGTGTACAAATACTTCCCGAATGCGATGACGATCGCTGAAGAATCGACGGCGTTCCCCGGTGTTTCTGCACCGACCTTTATGGGCGGCCTAGGGTTTGGTTTTAAGTGGAACATGGGTTGGATGCACGATAGTTTGTCGTACATTAAAGAAGATCCGGTTCATCGCAAATACCACCACAATACCCTGACTTTCCCGCTGATTTACGCGTTTAGCGAAAATTATGTGCTCTCTTTGTCACACGATGAAGTGGTGTATGGTAAGCGCTCACTTATGTATAAAATGCCGGGTGATGAGTGGCAGCAAACGGCTAACTTACGCGCCTACTTGGGCTATATGTATGGTCAGCCGGGTAAAAAGCTCAACTTTATGGGCACCGAGTTAGGGCAAACCGCCGAATGGAATCACGATGGTCAGTTGCAGTGGTTTTTGACTCAGTTTGAACGCCATGCTGGGGTTCAGCGCCTAGTGCGTGATTTGAACCATCTGTACCAATCACAAGCCGCACTGCATCAGCTTGACTGCGATCCGCGTGGTTTCGAATGGCGTTTACAAGATAATGCCGATCTCAGCGTGATCGCCCATGAGCGTATGGATGAAGCTGGCGATCGCGTGTTAGTGATCACCAACTTCACACCTGTTCCGCAGCAGGAATTCCGCTTAGGTGTTCCCAAAGAGGGGCGTTACCGCCTGCTACTCAATACCGACGCCAAGCAATACAATGGTAGTGATTACTCTGTGTTGCAGGAAGTCAGTAGCGAAGCCGTGGGCAGTGAAGGCTTAGATCAATCCCTGTTATTGCGTGTTCCTCCGCTTGCGACGCTGTTTTATCAGTGGATGGCGGAGTAAGTCTCGCGACTTTTCGATATTTCCTCATCAAACAATCAACCCGCTACGGCGGGTTGGTTTTTTATCGCCGATGGTGGGATTTTTCAGAGAGATCGGTTTTTACTGCGCCGAAACTTTTTGCCCACCAAGCAAGATCTTGCTCAAACACAGGCAGCTTTTTGCTTTATTGATGGAGGTAATTTAATAACACATTGATTTTTAATGGCAAGTAAGTTGGCATCGACCTTGCTCTTTCTATGGCGATGGTGCGCTTAGCGCGTTAACGCTTTCATTTTATTTAATGATTTTTTAGAAAGGAAATAGCCATGCCAACTCCATGTTATATCTCTATCGACGGCCAAACTCAGGGTCTTATCACTGCAGGCGCATGTACTGCTGACTCTATCGGCGATTCATTCGTTGAAGGCCACGAAGATGAGATGCTGGTTCAACAGTTTGACCACGTTGTAACCGTACCGACTGACCCACAATCTGGTCAGCCTTCAGGCCAACGTGTGCACAAGCCATTCAAATTCACTGTGGCGCTGAACAAAGCGGTTCCTCTGCTATACAACGCATTGTCTTCAGGTGAGAAGCTGAAAACCGTTGAGCTGAAATGGTACCGCACGTCTATCGAAGGCAAACAAGAAAACTTCTTCACTACTAAGCTGGAAAACGCGTCTATCGTCGATATCCACTGTGAAATGCCACACTGCCAAGACCCAGCAAAATCTGACTTTACTCAGAATGTGACTGTGTCTCTGTCTTACCGCAAAATCACTTGGGACCACGTTAACGCGGGTACTTCAGGTGCGGATGACTGGCGTAAGCCAATCGAAGCGTAATTTACGCTCCGAGTATGTCGCTCACCTTCGGGTGGGCGGCTGTGAACCTTAAACCCAGAGTATCGTTTGACGCGGTATTGTGGGTTTAAGGTTTTGCCATTTTTAATGTAGGGGAAGGAAAGGCAGGATGGCGACATTAGCGTACAGCATTGAGGTGGAAGGGCTGGAAGATGAGACTCTGGTGGTCAGAGGCTTTCACGGGCAGGAGTCACTCTCCAACAGCGTCTTTTTAGAGCAAGCCTGTTACGGGTTTCGCTATGAAGTGCAACTGGCGAGTCGGGTATCCAACCTGACCGCTGAGCAGATGGTCGATAAGCGTGCTGAGCTGAAGCTTTACCGCAACTCACAACTGGTGCAGCGCGTGCATGGCATTGTGCGTGCTTTCAGCCAAGGCGATATCGGCCATCACCATACTTTCTATGCACTCACCTTAGTTCCTGCCTTAGAGCGCTTATCCCTGCGCCACAATAGCCGCATTTTCCAAAAGCAGACTGTCCCTGAAATTCTCTCCGTCTTATTGCAAGAAATGGGGATTACCGATTACGCTTTTGCGCTCAAGCGTGATTGCGGGCAGCGTGAGTTTTGTGTGCAGTACCGTGAAAGTGATATCGACTTTCTGCACCGCCTCGCCGCTGAAGAAGGCTTGGTGTACAGCTTTGTCCATGAAGTGGGCAAACATACCCTCTATTTCAGTGATGCCAGTGATAGCCTAAGCAAACTGCCGGAGCCCATCCCGTACAACGCTTTAGCGGGTGGTGCGATAGATACGCCGTACATCCACGGCTTAACCTATCACACCCAAGCAGAAGTCAGCGAAGTTCAGCTCAAAGACTACAGCTTCAAAAAGCCAGCCTACTCCTTTTTACAAACCGTGCAGGGCACAGAGCTTGGCTATCAGCAAACGCGCTACCAACACTTTGATGCGCCGGGGCGCTACAAAGACGATGTGAATGGTGAAGCCTTTAGCCAAATCCGCTTAGACTACCTGCGCCGCAATGCCCACACCGCGGCAGGGCAGAGCAACGAACCGCTACTGCGTGCGGGCTATAAGTTTGACCTGCAAGAGCACCTTGACCCTGCGATGAACCGCGATTGGGTGGTGGTCTCCATTAACCACCAAGGTGAGCAGCCGCAAGCGCTACAAGAAGACGGTGGCAGTGGTGCAACGACCTACAGCAACCAGTTCAGCTTAATTCCTGGGCATCTCCACTGGCGCGCTGAGCCACAACCTAAACCGCAAGTCGATGGCCCAATGATAGCCACGGTCGTTGGCCCTGAAGGCGAAGAAATCTTCTGTGATGAACACGGACGCGTGAAAATCCATTTCCCGTGGGACCGCTACTCGAACGGTAACGAGCAAAGCTCCTGTTGGGTACGGGTGTCGCAAGGTTGGGCAGGCAGCCAATACGGCTTTATCGCTATTCCGCGCATCGGTCATGAAGTGATTGTTTCTTTCTTAAACGGCGACCCAGACCAACCGATTATCACCGGACGCACTTATCATGCGACCAACACGCCGCCATACACCTTGCCTGAGCACAAAACCAAAACCGTGCTGCGCACCGAGACGCATCAAGGGGAAGGGTTTAACGAGCTCAGTTTTGAAGATCAAGCGGGCAAAGAGCAAATCTACCTGCATGCGCAGAAAGACTTCGATGGTTTGATTGAAAACGACCACACCACGGTCATTCGCCATGACCAACACCTGACCGTTGAAAATGACCAGTTCACCCAGATTAAACACAATCAACATCTGACGGTGGAGGGGGAAAGTCGCACGCTCGTCAAACTCGACAGCAGTAGCGAAATCGGTGGTTCATTGCAGCAAAAAATCGGCAGCAAAGCGATTTACGATGCAGGCACAGAGGTTCACCTTAAAGCGGGTAACAAACTGGTCTTGGAAGCAGGCAACGAGCTTACAATAAAAGCGGGTGGCAGTTTTATCAAAGTCGATGCCGGCGGTGTGCACGTCGTCGGCTCTGCTATTAACCTCAACTCCGGCGGCAGCGCAGGCAGCGGCTCAGGCTATGGCGGTAAAATGGCCGAGTTGCCACAAGGGGTGGATAAAGCCAAAACGCCGCAAGAGATTGAGCTAGCCGCGGTAACTCCCACTCAACAATCCATGTCACCTTTACTTAAGGCGCGACAAATTGAAGCACTCAAAGGTCCTGCACCTGTGTGTGAAGTGTGTGAAGAGGCAAAAAGTTTGTGATGCAGATGGAGATGATTACGGTTTTGCCTGATACCGCTATTGCACCGAATAAAACGTTGTATCTATTGGTTGATGGAGCACAGGTCGAGCACATTGCCAAACAGTTGTACAGCTTGAGTGGAGAGTTAAATTTAGAGCCAATTTATCTCTATGAACCATACAACCAACTGATCGAGGTATCCCCGTATTTAGTGCAAGCTACTGACCCCGTAAAGCAATGGTTTTTCGATTTGAATAACAACCGAGTCGGTTATTTTTTCTCATCGTCATTACCATTGGATGATGTTGCAGAGAGGATAAGAAGTCTGATTAAAGTGCTTTCACCCTACGGTACATCGGTATTTTTGAAAATGGCCAATAGTGACTGTGCTTATGTTTTGCTGCAAACTCGAGTTGCTCGGTTATGGCAAGTGATGGAACAAGCTTGGCTCCCTACTAAAAGGGGCTGGGAGTTATTGAGCAAACCAGATTCTATACCCACTGTTTCAGAGGGTATGTACAAATTGTCTGATGAACAGTGGCAGATGATGGGGCAGATTTCTTGGCGTAATACACTGGAAAATATTGCAGATCACATGTGTAAATGGTTTCCCGAAACAATTTCACAATATGCAGATATAGAGGAGTGGCTTAACCAACAAGCGAAAAATGCATATCAAATGGGTTTTAATTCTGAACGAGACTTGTTGTTATTCTTTAATGTAATTGGGTTTCTTGGTATTGAGGCCATTGCGTCTCCAATTTATCCTGACATTTATCAGCTTATACACCAAACATCACAGCAGACATCTTCGCAGCGTATCGAGCATGCTGCCTTACTCGCAGAGCAATACTCTCATCAATATATTCAGGAGCAAAGATCGTGAGCTCACCTCTTCAAGCCGCCATGTGTGGTGATACTAAAGATGCCCAAAGCCCCGTTGCTGTTTGTCCATTAACCATTGATAAAATACAACTTATTCCAGTTAGATATGGGCTAGTAGAAACTCTTTCTGTTAAAGGTGTTGCTTCACCTCCTTTCGAAACTAAGTCAAAACCTATCGGAGTTCGCCTACTTCGTGATGGTTGGTTATATATTTTGATGAAGCAAGAGGAAGCGTGGCTACTTCATGAGTATCGGACCGAAGGTGGACAGATTACTACTTTGTTATGGCAAGATAGTGACGTTGATAAAGATGTCAGAACAACGACTGTTGGTGATGCTAATCTTGTGTTCAAAAAGACCGATATCCTTTATGCGTGCTACTCGGAAGTTCAATGGACAGCGAGAAAATGTTCACAAGTCATTAAGAATGATAAAGATAGAAAACGCTTTATGCAGCGGGTGAGCTTATTGCAGGCAAACCCGCTGACTGGTGGAGAAAATTTGTTGACGCCCAAACAAGCATCTTCACTGATTGCTGAATGTGCGGAAAAAGTAGTTTCACAGACGTCATCACTGAGTTACCAGACTTATCAATGGGAGCATAAACCACTATACCGTCAAATCGACTTTACTGAGTTAAGTGCCAAAGTTCTACGCCAATATAGAAACGGCCATTTTTACCTTATCCTTAATGATGATATTGGTATCCTCAGAGACTTAGCTTCATTTCAAGCACTGGTCGCAACATCACTAGAAGATTGGACGTCTGATGAGAAACGATATCAACAGTTTGTCGAAGGATGTTACATTGAATCGCAAATCACGCTTTCTCCAGATAAAGTTGACCAACTCGCTGTTGCGATTGGTGACACTACCTTAATAAACGAGCTCAATAACAATCAAAAGCAAGCAGTTGTTGAGTGGCTTGAATTTCAGGAAGAACACGGTGGTAACAATGCTCGACTCAATGCGATAAAAAGGAATCAGCTAAAAGATGCACTTGGTACAGATCTGTGGAAAAAATATCAAGAATTAATCGGTGATATTGAAGAGCAATACCAACGTCAAATGCATGGTGTAAATAGTTTCAAGTTTTGGGATTCTAATGCGGGTACTCTCGGTATTTTGGATCTTATCAATGAAGATGAGATGAAAGCGTTTCTAAAACAGGAACGAGAAAAACTGGCTCACTGGCAAGTTCTACTAGAACAAATCACCGAAGACAGAGTGGCATTATTTAGTCGTTTTTATCCAGCGGCTTGGTATTTTGATGCTACAAACGTTGAGAGCTTGCAAAATTTGCTCGCAGCCGAATACGCCTGTATTCAGGATATTTGCTGGAGTGATACATCCAGTAAGCTCATCGCTGACCAGTTGGATAAAATGCCTTGGATTGCCTACCGTGGTCTGTTTACCTTGCCTGCCGAAAATTTCGACAAAATTACCCAGGAAATACAAAAGAAAATCAGCGAGCTGCAAAAGTTGGTTGCAGCTGAAGATGATCTTACAGCTATCAACACCATCGGCTTAGAGCTAAACGGTTTACTGGCTCAAGAATTTACAGGTCAAGACTGGGGTAGTCGGTTGATTTCACTTAATGAAGGCATGCGAGCTTTTGATTCTTTGATCGACGCCAGTTATGCCCAGGCGAATACGTTAGTACTCGCTAAAGCGACGTCGGAATTTCTGGAAGATGCTAATGCCAATAAACAGTTTGATCCTAAGAGGGTTTTTCGAGATCTTTCTGGAAGTGCTTGGTTGAATATGCTTAAAGCTTATCAGGTTAATGGAGTTTCCGTTGGGTTGGCCAATAAAGCAGAATTTGAAGCTTTTGATATGCTGCGTAATCAAGCGGTGAGTATGCGTGAGGAGAACCTCAGCTTGAAAAATCAGCTCCGGCAGGAACTGGTAAAATTACGTAAGCAAGGAAAATCAATTAATCAGTCTGCTTCGATCTCTAAGATGCGTCAGGATTTGAAACGCAATCAGTCAAATCTGCTTATGATGGAAAATAAACTCGCAGAAGCCCTTTCACCTCTTGGTGATAGCCCTGCCAAAGTTGGCTATTACATCAAAGGTTTGTCTCCAGAAACACACGCAGATATGAAGCAGATGGCAGCTGATCTGCGCCAGTTGAAAACTAGAAGCGTCAATTTGGGTAAATATTCAGTACGTATTAAGGCAGGAAAGTGGGATGTGCTGTCTTTGATACTAGTCTGTTTTTCCATCAGTAATGCTTATAAGGCACGTAATAAGGATACTGCATTGCTTATCTCAGAGATGACTGGTGCATTAAGTGGTATTTTAGGTTTTGTGCAGGGGGTACGGGCTGCAACAGATATGGCTGCCATCAAGTTGGTCAGCAGTAAAGTCAGTCAACTTGTTTATGGTGCCAATCTTGGTAAATGGACCGTGATGCTGGGTGGATGGGCATATATATTTGGTGGTATTAGTTCAGTCGTAAAAGCAACCTCTGCTGGGTACGATGCGGTTGTAAAAGGTGACACCAAGGCCTCTATTACATTGGCGGCAGAAGGTGTAATGATTGGAGTCAATTATGTTGGTATAAAAGAGAGCGGAAAGGTTGCTTATGCAGTTTTTAAATCAGATAAAGCTGTTCGCGCTGGTATCTGGGCAAGAAATGGCGCTAATTTGCTTTCACTAAGTATTCGTTTAACGTTGATTGGTATTGCTATCTCTGCCATACAGCTAGGGGCGACTGTGTGGTATAACCGCACTAATCTTTCTCAATACCTCACTTGGTTTGCAAACAGCCAGTGGGGTAAGTCGCCTTCGTCAATTTCTCTTGAACAGAGTAACCTTCAGTTAGCAAGAATCTCAGCTAAGCCGAGTGTCGAAATCCGTGAGTTTGAACAGGGTAAAGCTTTGATATTGGGCTTTCCTGGTATTAGTCGAGAAACATTGGACGAGGCGGGTGTGATGTTGTCGGCCTATTGGAAAACTAGCTTGCGTGATAACAACTGGCAACCATGGACCCAAGAGCTAGAACAACAATGGGTATGTTTAAGTGAGGCTCACGAGCCAATAGTGATAGCACTACCTTTGTATAGTTCTGAAATCAATGCCGAGCACGGGATTGCCATTGAGTTGCACTATTTCCCGGTGCCAGATACGCCAGAGAAAGATATTCTGCGTTTTCAAGCAGAAAGCTTTACCCGTGTTGGCCCACTTAGTGAAGTTGCGCTGTTTAAAGCGAGAAATCTCTCTGCTAGTCATCTTGCCCCGTTAACTACCCAGCAAATTTATTGGAAAGTAACATAATTATGTTTTGGAAAAAGAAGAGTCAAGATATAGATCTCAAAGAGCTTGAGCCCAAGGCTGGCGATACGCGCAAATTTTTAACCGGAGAGGCGGTGTTTTTTTCACCCAAACCTTTGCCTTCGGCCAAAATTGCCTCAGAGACAATAGTTCAGTCACCCGAGATTCTGGAAATCAACGATACCTACCTAGATATTGGGCAACGCAATCAGGGTAAAGCTTGGCAGGTGCAGATAATGAGTTCTGGGATAAGTGTTTCTGCAATCGTGATTCTGCTTATTTTGTTTTATGTAGGTCATCGAGATATGCAACTCTTCGGTTCGTTCTTTGTCGCATTTATCGAGTCTTTCAATGACGTTGCCGTGTCACTAACTATTGCTTTTTTTCTTTTACTTTGTGTTAGCTGTCAAGTCATTATCGGTACGTCTATCGATTTTGCCCGTCAGCGCCCGATTCGGCTAAATCGACAACGCCGTGAGATTTGCTATTACTCTGATAAAGAGAAAAAACCGATTATTGCTCCATGGGAAGAGGTGGTGTGTTGGGTTGCGTTGAATAGAGGAACCACTGGTAACAGTATGGTGACGCATTTTACTTTTGGTCTTGCTATTCCTACGCCAGATGGTAAGGACTACTGGATACTGCGCCGCCCGATAGCCTCTGTCACTGATGGACAGCGTATGTGGGAGACGATGCGTATGTATATGGATGAGCCACTCACTCGACGCCCAGAGCCAAGTCCCTTTATCAAAGAGGATCGTGCCTATTTTGACAAGAGCCGTCGCGAGATGTGTGATAGATTTCAAAAAGGCCCCAAGTGTTGGTTTATTCTTAATTCTAACTCACCTTGGGTGTCTTACGCCTCGATGTTTTTTTATTACTTATTTCATATTCTGAGTGGATGGAAGTTACCTTATTGGGTATCTGAATGGACGGATAATCTTGCAAAAGTTGACTTACCAAAAGAGATTGAGGAGTGGTCTAAGCCTATTCCTGAAAGTGAATGGGCTAAACCGAGTGAGGAATTATTGAGGCAACGCGCAGCGATAGAAAAACACTATGAAGCGGGTGGTGGCATTATGGATTTTAATCAACCTACTCAATAGTTTATTTTTCCCATTTGCACTTACACTCATTGCGTCAAGCCAATAAGAAATAAGGATAGGTTATGGTCACAACAGTTTATGCCGTCGTGCTGTGCGGCTGGTTGATTTATTTATCCGTACAGGTGATTCGTCAGCGGCGTAAGTATCAGGTGCTGTTTGCCGATGGTGGTGTGGATGCCTTAGTTCGGGCGCGCAGTGCGCAGAGTAATGCGACGGAATACATTCCCATTTTCCTAATCCTACTCGGTTTAGCTGAAATGAATGGCGTTAATGTATGGTGGATTCACGCACTCGGCGTGGCCTTTGTGGTAGGGCGGGTGTTACACGCTGATTCGATGTTTAAAGCCACCATTCCTAATCGTGTGCGCGGTATGCAGCTCACTTTTGGCTGCTTAGCGGTGCTGATGGTGTTAAACCTATGGGCTGCCTTATAGCAAGTTCTTCTAAGTACTATTTCCGATAAAAAAGCAAAGGGAGCGTTCGCTCCCTTTGTGGTTTCTAGCTCATTGTTATCTTAGCAGCAGGCGTTTGAGTGGCGTGCGTTCTAAGCCTTTCACGAGCAGATAAGTGGTAATCAAAGTGCCAAACAGGATCAGTGCGTCTTTCTGCAAGCCAGCGAGGCCTAAAATGCCAGCGATGTTCATCATTACGATGACCATTAAAAGGTGGCTGACGTAAAAGCCTAGGATGCTTTGTGACAGTGAAAATACCCAAGGCTTTCGGCCTAGATCGGGTTTGGCGAGCAGGAAAAGAAACAGTCCAATCGCCCACAAAGCGGTGCCAAACAGATAATCATTGGTATTAAACACCTGCCCGTGTTGATGTAAGCCATAGGCTTCGACGAAGTGAAAAGCCATTCCCAGCATCGCTAATAACAGCGCAGAGCGCGCTTGCCACAGGATGTGCCTTTCACGAATCAGATAACCGACCACCACAAACAAAGTGCTGAAAAATGGGCCGTTACGAGTATAGATGGGCGCGCTCATGCCTGTGACGACGGCGCTGCTTCCTGCAAATTCACCGTAGATGTATAACCCGATGGCAATCGGTAGCATCCAGTGTGTTTTTTGTTGGCGGATCAACATTGCCATGATGGTGACCGCAATCATGAGAGCTGGCAAAAACCAAAGGTGTACAAGCCCGCCTTCAAACAGTGAGTTAAGTGGGTTTTGTAGCAAAAATCCCCAATAGCCAGAACGCTCAGCGAGATAGCCTTGATTAACCACCACTTCGAGATTGAAGGGCATCAATAGGCTAATCACACTCCAAATCACCCATATCCTCAGTAATGGAGAGCAGTAATTACGCAAGGTTTGTATTGGGTTCTGGCTGAGTTTGGGTTGGATCAAATAGCCCGAAATAAGGAAAAACAGTGGGACAGCAAAACGGGTGGATTGGTTAAATAAGTAGGCCACCCATGGTTCTTCATCGGTGAGCCAATAACTGGTAAAAAGTTGGCAATGCAAAGCAATAATTGCCAGCATGGCGATCACTCGCCCAAGTTCAAGGCTGGCGATTTTTTGATGGTTTAACATAACGACACTCGGCAAATTGAAAAAGCTGACCATACGCCATTCAAATCTCAATTCTATTGATTTATGTCTCTTTTTACCTTTGCACTTAACCTTAAGAGAGAATTTGCGATCCAGTGCTCACCGGTGGTGATTAGATCACGCCAAAACTAGAAAGCAGGAAAATACCAAGCGTACAGGTAAACAGTGAAAACACGGTGGTAAGAGCAATAATATTGGCGGCAAGAGCTGAATTACCGCCCATTGCTCGTGCCATCACATAGCTTGCCGCCGCGGTAGGAGCTGAGGTCATCAAGAAAAGTAGCCCTAGATCTAAACCTCGGAATCCTAGTAACCATGCACCACCAGTGATCAGTAAGGGTGAAAGGATAAGCTTATAACCGGTTGCAAACCAAGCGGAGTTTCGCTCCTCTTTTAAAGAGTTCAAATTGAGGGATCCGCCAGTGCAGAGTAAGGCTAATGGTAAGGTCATATTGGCAAAATAACGGCCCGCATCGGTGATGACTTGTGGAATAGGCACACTCACCATATAGCAAATCACACCAAGCATAATCGCAATGATCAGTGGGTTTTTAGTCAGAGTTTTAAACATCATTTTGGCTGCTTGCCAGCCATTGCTTTCTCCTCTTGGTGTTAAAGCTATAACCGCTTGTATATTGAATAAAACCGTTGTTGACGCGACATAAATGGCGGCTAAAGCAACACCTGCATTACCGTAGGTATTGGCAACATAGGCTAAACCAATAATCGCGGTATTAGCACGAAATCCACCTTGAGCAATAACGCCCCAATCTTGTGGCTTATTGATGAATTTACGAGTGCTCAGCAAGGTAAAGATAAAGAAGAGGATATTGGCGATTAAGCTATATAGCACCAGTGGCATGCTAGAAGAGAAGTCGTGCTTGGAACTGACAATACTCAGAAATAGCATGGCAGGTAGTGTGACTTGAAAGACGACCCGTGAAGCGACCTCAATAAAGTTCTCATTAATCAGGTTGATGCGCTTGAAGAGCACACCCAAACAGAGCATTAGACAGATTGGTCCTGTGATGGTGGCTGAAAACTGCAGTTGGGTTATGATTTCGTTCATACCAATCCTTTGAATATGCTCACAATATCAGCATTCTTCCACAGATCTCTACGATGGCAAATCAGATTTTGAGTGAATTCTCAGTGACGGATTTTTCATCAAAGAAATCCATGGGGTGAATGTGTTTTAAACAGGTGTATAAATGCTCTGATTGAAAAATGTTCATTCAAATAATTTCAATTTATTTCAATGTGTTAATTTTGTAATCGCGCCTTTGATAAAGTTAACAATTTTGCAATGATAATTATCTTTTCTGTTTGAATCTGTGGGATCATGGCGCAGCCTGATGGCCCTCACAAGGAAAATAATAATGAACAGAAACGATAGTCTCCCTTTGCCCACCAATACCAGAGAATGGTTTCTCCAACGAAATAACCTGATTATTTTGGCGGATGTAGCACTCTTTCTCGCTCTCTATAACTTTCTTCCTTTCGAACACAATGTAGTGTTGGGGATCAGTATTCTTGCATTCATTGCCGTGCTTTGGTTAACCGAAGCGCTGCATGTCACCGTAACGGCGATTTTAGTCCCTGTCATGGCGGTCGGTTTTGGTATTTTTGAAACCCAAGCCGCACTAAATAACTTCGCAAACTCAATCATCTTCCTGTTTCTAGGTGGTTTTGCGCTTGCCGCTGCAATGCACCACCAAGGGTTGGATAAAGTCATTGCCGATAAAGTGCTCGCGATGGCGCAAGGTAAAATGAGCGTAGCGGTATTTATGCTATTTGGTGTGACGGCTCTGCTTTCTATGTGGATCAGCAATACGGCGACAGCCGCTATGATGCTTCCGCTGGTATTGGGTGTGCTGAGTAAAGTGGATGCTGACAAGCAACGTAGTACTTATGTGTTTGTGTTATTAGGTATTGCATACAGCGCCAGTATTGGTGGTATTGCTACTGTGGTTGGTAGCCCTCCGAATGCGATTGCTGCAGCAGAAGTGGGCTTGAGCTTTACCGAGTGGATGAAGTTTGGTTTACCAACGGCGTTGTTGATGCTGCCGATGGCGATTGGAATTCTGTATCTTCTGCTTAAACCAAACCTCAGTGGAACTTTTGCTTTAGAGCGTGAGCCTGTGGATTGGGATAAAGGCAAAGTCGTTACTCTGGGTATTTTTGGTTTAACCGTGTTTTTGTGGATTTTCAGTAGTCCGGTGAATGCTGCACTAGGTGGTTTCAAAAGTTTTGATACCTTAGTGGCACTGAGTGCCATTTTGATGCTCAGTTTTGCCCGCGTAGTGCATTGGAAAGAGATCCAAAAAACAGCGGATTGGGGCGTATTGCTCCTATTCGGAGGCGGTCTGTGTTTGAGTAATGTGCTGAAACAGACCGGAACCAGCGTATTTTTAGCCAATGCCTTAAGTGATATGGTTTCCCATATGGGGATTTTTGTGGTGATTTTGGTGGTGGCAGCATTCGTGGTGTTTTTGACCGAGTTTGCAAGTAACACGGCCAGTGCAGCGTTACTTATCCCTGTGTTTGCAACGGTTGCGGAAGCATTCGGAATGTCTCCAGTGCTATTGTCAGTATTGATTGCTGTCGCCGCATCGTGTGCCTTTATGCTGCCAGTAGCAACACCGCCAAACGCAATTGTATTTGCCTCTGGTCATATCAAACAGAGCGAGATGATGCGTGTAGGGCTGTATCTAAACATCGCTTGTATTGGTTTACTGACGGCGATTGCGATGCTCTTTTGGCAATAATTCATTAAATAGTGAATTGAATGAGTAATGAAAAACGAGGCCGTTATGGCCTCGTTTACATTTAGGTGCTGATTTACTTTTGCGAATCAGAAAATGCAGATACGAAGAAAGAGACTATTGTTTATTCACGAAAGCTTTGAAACGAGCTTTCGTTTCTTCATCCGCTTTGTTGTACCAAAAGTGCAACATCTCTTCTGCAGCCGCAGTGGCGGTCGCATTCGACATCTCTGCTTGAAGCACTGGCTGAACCGCGACAGAGGCAGTAAGGGCGGCTACCCCTCCCTTTTTATTGTATTCCGCAGTTTCAAACTCAAAATTACGGCCGATCTGTAACCCTTCTTTGACTAAGCGATCTTGACGTAGATTGACGGCTTTGCCTTGCTGATCAATCAATTGCCACTGCATGTTTTTGATTGCTTTTGTTGCTTGTGGCGCATCACGATATTTAGGCATATCAAATGTCAGCTCTTGATTAGCCGCGTTAAAAGTTGCAATTACCACATCACTTTCAATGATGATACGGTCATTGCCTTGACTGAAATATGGAGAGTAACGAAAGACGATTTGCTGCTCACCATCTTCTAATTCAAGCTTTTTCGTGGCATCAAAAAAGCCACCGGACATTTTGGGACTTCCACCATTAACGACCAGTAAATCAATCGTATCGGGGATATCCATCGTCACTTTGGCACTGGCTGAGGCAGCAAAACAAAGGGCAAGCAAACATGAGAGACGCTGCATAGGTTTCATAGATCAATCCTTTTATTTTTCATTCTGTGATGAGTGCGGCAAAGGGTGCGCTCTTCATGGTGAAAAGGCAAGGTTTTCTCATCACAGAGCAAAGCGAATTTACTGAAACTTAACAGAAAATCCGAATAGCCTTATTTCGCATAAAATAAGGTAAATATGCTTTAAACGAGCCTTGCAATAGCGTAAATCAATAATTAATGCCAATTTGTTTTGTCAAAATTCCGAATTCTTGACTCAAGATTGCTTAATTTCTGCAACGTGTCATTGGTTTCGTAAAATTAGCGATTTGTGACTCGAAAACTGATTAATTTTTTTTCGCAAATAAAAAAGTCTCTCTGATACTGCAAGCGATGCCTTCATGCGATTTATAGGTTTGTTGGCAGTCATTGATAAAAAAGAAACATCAAAGGAAGAGAGATATAACTTATGAATCGAATTACTCTGTGCGCCGCCAGTATCGCCTGTGCTCTTGCTAGCACTGCGATGGCAGCACCTTCGGCTCCTAGTGTTGACGTGTATGGGTCGAATAATCTGCAATTTTCGAAAATTGAACTCGCGATGGAAAGCACCGCGGGTTACAACCAGATGGTTAAATACCATGACCAAGCACCGATCACTCTCAAGTTCAACCAGTGGAGCGGTGTGACGGGCAACACTTATAAAATCTATTTTGATGGCGCTGAAGTAGCGACTGGCCCAATCAGCGGTAGCCAGACTACCGCCAAGTTTACTTATCCTAAGGGCGGCGTTTACCAATTGGTGATTGAAGCGTGTGATGCAACAGGCTGTACTAAGAGTGCAGCAACTGAAATCACGATTGCAGATACTGATGGCTCACATCTCAAGCCATTAACCATGAATATTGACCCGAACAATAAGTCATACAACACACCACAAAATACGGTGGTGGGGACTTACTTTGTTGAGTGGGGAATTTATGATCGTAAATATACGGTTGATAATATCCCAGGAAAAAACCTAACTCATATTCTTTATGGTTTCATTCCAATTTGTGGTCCTAACGAATCTCTGAAATCAGTGGGTGGTAATAGCTTTAATGCATTGCAAACCGCTTGTCAGGGGGTTCCTGATTTTGAAGTGGTCATCCATGATCCTTGGGCGGCGTATCAAAAGAGCTTTCCACAAGCGGGGCACCAGTACAGCTCACCGATCAAGGGCAACTATGCCATGCTGATGGCACTGAAAAAAACGTACCCAGATCTGAAAATCATTCCCTCAATTGGTGGCTGGACACTTTCAGATCCTTTCTTCAGCTTTACCGACAAAGCGAAGCGTGACGTATTTGTCGCTTCTGTGAAACGTTTCCTGAAAACGTGGAAATTCTACGATGGTGTAGATATTGATTGGGAATTCCCTGGCGGTGGTGGTCAAGCGGCTAACTTGGGTGATCCTGTGAAAGATGGCCCTGCCTATGTTGCATTAATGGCTGAGTTGCGCGCTATGCTCGATGAGCTTGAAGCGGAAACGGGTCGTAAGTATGAACTGACTTCGGCTATCGGTGTTGGTCACGACAAGATTGAAGATGTGAACTATGGCCAAGCGGTTCAATACATGGATTACATCTTCGCGATGACTTATGACTTCTACGGCGGTTGGAACAACGTATTAGGACATCAAACTGCGCTGTACTGCGGCTCATTCATGCGCCCTGGCCAATGTGATGGCAAAGGCGTTGATGAAAACGGCGAACCGTACAAAGGCCCTGCTTACACGACCGATAACGGTATCCAGCTGCTGCTGGCTCAAGGTGTTCCGCCAAGCAAACTCGTGGTGGGTGCAGCTATGTATGGCCGTGGTTGGGAGGGCGTAACCCCTTCTTCATTGAAAGATCCTAACGATCCGATGACGGGTGTTGGTAATGGCAAGCTGAAAGGCACCAGTACACAAGGTGTTTGGGAAGCAGGCGTTATTGATTACAAAGGGATCAAAACTTACATGCTTGGCGCCAATAAAACGGGCGTGAATGGCTTTGAATACGGCTACGATGAGCAAGCAGAAGCGCCTTGGGTATGGAACCGTACTACTGGTCAGCTAGTCACTTTTGATGATGATCGTTCGATCAAAGCGAAAGGTGCTTATGTACGTAATTTAGGCTTGGCTGGTCTGTTCTCATGGGAAATTGATGCAGACAACGGCGATATCCTCAATGCGATGCATGAAGGTTTAGCGGGTGGAACTCCTCCCCCTCCTGCAAACAAAGCTCCAGTGGCGAATGCTGGTGCGGATATGGCGGTAACTGGCCCAGTTGCGGTGTCTTTAGATGGCAGTGCTTCAAAAGACAGTGATGGTACTATCACTAGCTACTTGTGGGAACAAACGGCTGGAACCGCCGTTACCTTAGCAGGAGCGAATACGGCAAAAGCTAGCTTTAATGCTGTTGAGGTAGCAACCAAGCAAACCTTTACGTTTAAACTGACAGTGACAGATAACAAAGGGGCCACAGCAACCGATACTGTGGTGGTGACGGTCAATCCAAAATCAACCACGCCGACTAACACTGCGCCTGTTGCTGCGGTTTCTGCACCAACGTCAGTGAAAGCGGGTCAAACCGTAGTGGTTGATGCCTCTGCGTCTAGTGATGCAGACCAAGACGTACTGAGTTTTACGTGGGATCTGCCTGTTGGTTTAGCGGCAACGGCTCAAGGGGCAAAAGTGACCTTTGTTGCTCCTGAATACACGCAAGATACCACGTTGAACTTCACCGTGACGGTGAGCGATGGTAAAGCAACCAGCAAAGCATCAGTATCAGTATTGGTTGAGAAAAAGGTCGATGGTACTACCTGTACTAACTTGTGGAGTGCAGAAGCAATCTACAATGGTGGCCAACAAGTGACTTGGGCTGGCAAAGTGTGGGAAGCCAAATGGTGGACACGCGGCGAAGATCCAAGCAAAACAGGTGAATGGGGCGTTTGGAAAGATCTCGGCGCAGCAAACTGTACTACCAACTGATCGGCTTCCTTTGAGCTTGCCTCAGTGAAATAACGTTTCTCAAATAATAAGAGAGGCTCTGAATTTACAGAGCCTCTTTCTTTCGTGTTCTGGCTGTCGCCTATCACGTATTTATCCAATCATCCCTCAATAAACCAACAACCTCTATTACAAGCTGACAGAGCGAATTCAGCTTTAGTGAACTTTGGTTTGGAAAGCCTAATGGCCCTTTCATGTGGGCTGAACAGATGTACTTTTATTGGTTAATTTATTCAATTTTCCATTCATTCTCACTTATTGGGAATGCAATTCTTTAATTCCTCTCTATTTCTCGATATACAAGAATCAAGATTTGAGGTGCCCATCATTAAAGGCTAAAAAGCACACATGAACGAAACAAAGATTTCAGCAAACCAAGTTAATGAAAAATCACTGCAATTGCTGATGCAAGTGGCAGTAAACCCAGAGCCTGTATCTGCGAAAGGATTAAGTGAACAACTGCAAGTTCCTCTGAGTAGTCTTTACCGACATTTGAAACTACTCAAAGAGTGGAACTTGATAGAAGAAAGTCCATACGACAAAACCTTGATCATCGGTCCAGCAGCCTTGCTGTTGATGAGAAGCTACGAAACAAGCCCACACAACCTTGATGCAGTGGAAGCGGTATTGAGCCGTTTACAAAAACAGACTGGGGAAATGGCCGCCTATATGGTACCTGTTGGTTACCGAGCTTTATGCGTTAGCCAAAAAGAAAGTATGCAGGCGCTTCGATGCAGCTTCGTCCAGGGTCAAAGTCAACCCCTGCTTCGAGGTGCCTCATCTAAAGTGATGTTGGCGTATATGCCTGCCGCACGTTGCGAGAAGATCTTACGTTATTTTGGTGAGGATCCGACGCTAGACAAATGGCAGAGTGAGTTTGAAAAAATACGTCGTCATGGCTATGCCGTGAGTACCTCTGAAATTGATCCCGGAGTTTCCGGGATCAGTGCTCCGGTGATGAAAGGGAGTAAGTTGATTGGTGCAATCTCGGTGATGGCTCCTGCTCATCGTGTCGAGAGCAACAAACAACGAATAATTTTACACGTACTGCAAGCCGCACGGGCGTTGCCACCAGAAAGGTAAATGATCATGCTTAGCTTATTCAAACGCTACCGTTTACATCGTACATCCAGTCATCCAACGTCAACGTTTGGCTTTATGACCGTGTGTCAGCGCGTAAAGCCGATGTCGTTGGTAGAGTTTGAGTTTGCTCAGCAGAGTTTGGATGTGGCGTCTGACTGGTTGTATCAGCAGCAATCGGGTTGGAAAACCGTAGATGCCAATCACTACCTTCTTGAAGGGCAACATCACACCGCCTTTCAACAAGCACTGAATCAGTCCACGACAATGGGAGTGCTCCCTGTTGCTTTTAGCAACTGCCATGAGGTGTTGTTGCACAGTTTGCCTGTACTTGCACAAGACAATCCGAGTTTTGGCATTGTGCATATCGGACATGGTTTTGAGCTGAAATCGAGCCTAGACCTGCAAGTAGGCAGTGCTTTTCATTTTGCATTATCGCGCTTTTCACAAGCGAAACTGTTTTGCATTGGCATTGATGCTGAACATATTAATACTCAAACTTTGGAGTACGCCGAAGATTTAGGTTGTGACTGGGTTAGCCATGAAGAGTGTGGTTTTCTCAATCGCGCTCAACTTAAAACCCAACTCAGTGGATACATTGAACATTGTGAACAACTGGTGCTGAATATTGACCTTGCTTCTTTAGTGCCAAGCAATGGACTGGAGGCACATAAAGTGCTTGATAATCAAGTCGTATTGCGTGTCCTTCGTCAAATCGTGCTTTCGGGTAAGCTGCGTTACATTCAGTTAGTCGGTGCAAAAGATAAGCTGATTTACTCCAAACAGACTAAAGAAATTGTCGATGAACTGATGAGTTTGGCTCCGCACTTAGTACATGCCGCATAAGCCTAACTCATGACATTCTCTTCCTGAAGCCATGGCAATTGCTATGGCTTTTTTGACTACACTTATTTTTCAATTTGCTTTGTATAAGCAATACGTTAAGCCTTTGGTTTATTTCGCCAATTGTCATCGATTAGCAACATAAATTTCACCGATAAGTCATCTTGCTCCGCTACGCTTGCGCAACATTTACTTAACCTGATTCTCAGGATAAAACCATAAAGTCAAGGAGCCCCCAATGTGGAAGCGTGATGAGCAAGATTCCCAATTTAGTGAAATGATTGAAGCACAACTCTCAAGACGTCATTTTTTAGCGGGTAGTGCTGCAATGAGTACAGGAGCTTTTTTAGCTCTAAATCCCGTAGCGAGTGCGGTAGCCGCACCAGCTCAATCCACCCTGCTCAACTTCACTCCGATCCCTTTATCAACCGAAGATGCGGTAATGGTTCCGAAAGGTTATAAAGCAACGCCACTTATGTCTTGGGGGGATCCAATTTTTGCCAAGGCTCCGGAATTTGACCAAAGCGGCAAGCAAGATTCTAAAGCACAAGAGTTGCAATTTGGCGATAACACAGACGGGATGAGTTTCTTCTCGATCAGTGAGGATCGTGGTGTGTTAGCCATCAATAATGAATACACCAACTACGAATATCTGTTTGATCATCAAGGCAAAGCAATGACGGCTGATGATGTGCGTAAAGCGCAAGCGGCAGTGGGTGTCACTGTGGTTGAAGTGGTTCGTAAGAATGGTCAATGGATGGTGGATCGCCAAGGTGAGCGTAACCGTCGAATTACTGCTTACACTCCTATGATGATGACTGGGCCTGCAGCAGGACACGATCTGTTGAAAACAGCTGATGACCCGAGCGGCTTAAAAGTACTTGGGACGTTTAATAATTGCGCGAATGGCCAAACCCCTTGGGGAACGTATCTGACCTGTGAAGAAAATTTTGATGATTTCTTTGGTGCGGATCAGGAAGGCAGTGTAAACGCTGATCAAAAGCGTTACGGTATTGCCGCGGCTCCTAGTGATTATCAATGGCATAAACACGATTCACGTTTTGATGTGACAAAGAATCCGAATGAGCCAAACCGTTTTGGTTGGGTGGTAGAAATTGATCCACATAACCCAAATTCAACGCCACTGAAACGTACCGCTCTTGGGCGTTTTAAACATGAAAATGCGGCATTAGTGGTTAACAGCGATGGCCATGTAGTGGTTTACCTCGGAGATGATGAACGCGGCGAGCACTTATATAAGTTCGTTTCAAAAAATCGTTACCGAGAGGGTGATGATGAACAGAACCGCAAGTTGCTTGAAGAGGGCACTCTTTATGTTGCGAAGTTCGATATCAAGGATAAGGAACTGAAAGGCAGCGGGCGTTGGATTGAATTAAGTTTTGGTAAAAACGGTCTGACTCCAGAAAATGGTTTTAAAGATCAGGCAGAAGTGCTGATTTTTGCGCGCCGTGCCGCTACTCTGGTTGGGGCAACAACGATGGATCGCCCAGAGTGGGTGGCGGTACATCCTGATAAAAAGCATGTTTTTTGCACTCTGACTAACAATAAAAACCGTGGTAAAGAAGGTCAACCGGTGGGGGGACCTAACCCTCGTGAAAAGAATAATTATGGCCAAATTGTACGTTGGATGCCTGCGCAGGGGGATCATACCAATGCTGTATTTGCTTGGGATCTCTATTTGATTGCAGGTAATCCGACTGTACATAAAGGCACGTTGTATGCGGGAAGTGAGAATATCTCGGCAGACAATATGTTCAACAGTCCAGATGGTTTAGGTTTTGATGATGCTGGTCGCTTGTGGATCCTGACCGATGGTAATTATTCCAACCAAGGTGACTTTGCTGGTCAAGGTAATAATCAGATGCTGTGTGGCGATCCGATCACCGGAGAGGTAAAACGTTTTTTGACTGGGCCAATTGCGTGTGAAATTACAGGCTTAACTTTTAGCCCTGATCATAAAACTATGTTTGTTGGGGTTCAACATCCTGGTGAAGAGGGCGCTCCTTCTCATTTCCCTTATGGCGGAAACAGCAAACCTCGCTCCACAGTGATGATGATCACTCGTGAAGATGATGGAGTGATCGGCGCATAATCGAATCATTGGATCAGTATAATCCCAGGAAGAAACGCTTCTTCCTGGGATTGTTTTTTTAGGCGGCCATCATTTGTGTCGCAATTTCTTTACCATTTCCGCGGACTCCATCAATCGCGGATTGGAAAGTCGCAGAGATATTGAGTAAGCGTGAATCTGGGTGATCGGCGAGATACACGGATTTGTCTTTAGTCTGTTCAAAGCTATCCCAGTAGCGGTTGATGTCTCGGGCAAAATGAATTGCTACCGCCAATTTAGGTGAAATTTCGGCTTCGCGAGGTTCATCAAAGTGTTTAATCGCATCAATCATTTCCGATGGGAATTTCCATTCTTTGGCAAGCATGGCACCAATTCGCGGAGCTGAAATCCCTAAGATCTCTTCTTGAGCGGTGATCGGATCGACTCCTTGGGCAATTTTCTGTTCAATCAATTTTGCTTCACTTGGCATTAACGTGTGAATCATCAGTTCACCAATATTGTGCAATACACCTGTAGTGAAGGTTTCCGATTTATCTAAACCGACTTGCTCAGCGATTTTGCTCGCAATGAGTGCGGTTTCAAAAGTATTAATCCAGTATTCATTCAAATTGAGGGTGTCAATTTTCGGAAAGGCGCTGGAGAGTACAGACGCAACAATCAAGGTGCGAACGGATTCAATACCGACACGGATGATGGCATCATTGACGGTCGCGATATGTCCATTGCCCCCAAAATAGGCTGAATTCGCCATACGCAGTAAACGTGCGGTTAATATCTGGTCTAAGGTAATTTTTTTACTCAGTTTGTGAAAATCCACATTCGGTTGGTTTGCCATTTCCAACAATTCTTGCATAACTTTAGAAAGTCTAGGGAGTTCATTCAAACGATTAAGCAGAGCATTCTTCACCATGGTCGTTCTCCTTATCGGGTACCTAAACCAAAATATAGGCTATAGATTTTTTTTAATACAACTTAAGGATGTGAATTAAGCGCTACATCATTGTTAAATAAGCATTAATTTATTTTCGATGCTTATGATGGGAAACGGCGCATTTTTTGCCGGCAAATTGACATGATATTGGCATTTCTTTAGATCGTTTTTTTACAATGTTGCTCCTGTGTTGGGTTGGAGTATGGTTATGAAAACGCGCATTAAGAGCTGTAAGCGTGCCTTGGTATTACTGCTGACGTTTACCCTTCTGTTGGTTCCACTCGCTGTAGTGTCCTTACAACTGGATTTTTTCAAACCTGTCAATGAGTCAGTGGGGAAAACCATGATGTATCTGACGCAATCTGCGGGTAAAGAAGGTTTCCTATTTTCTTTGTTCTTTTTGTCGCTCTGGGTTGGATGGCGCTGCCAAATACCACGCCAACAATGGTTGAATAAAGCTATTCAATTAGTTCTTTTACTAGGGTTAGCCATGGTGATGAAGACGGGATTGAAAGCCGTGACTCAAGAGCCAAGACCTTACACTGAATTGATGGCTCAATCTCTGTTATTACCCAATGGCGAGCATTTTTATAAGCTCTCTGAACCCAAACAAGAAGCTTTATTAGTGGCGATGGAATCGAAAGTCAGCCCATGGAGAATCGTACATTGGCAGGGTGAAACGGATTACTCTTTCCCTTCTGGGCACACGGTATTCGCTGTGCTCTGTTTGCTCTACTTCGGTAGCTTGCTTATTGAGAAGAAATGCTACTTGAGTCTTGGGGCGCTTCTCATTTGGGCGCTGAGTGTGGCTTACAGCCGATTGTGGCTTGGTATGCATCATCCGGTAGATCTTTTCGGTGCAGGACTGTTGGTGGGGGGACTGTATTTATTGGTTCCGCAGCAGTATCCATTGCAACACCCTCGTTTCCAACCGTGGTTACGGCGTATGCATCTGGTATAAAAAATGGGCATTACGCCCATTTTTTTATTGTGGTTGACCGAGCTGATGACCGCAGTAAAACTAGAATTTTTCTTGGTCAAAATCCCCATGGAAGTGGCCGTGATCCGATTCACTGTACGCCGCTTTCAGTATCGTACCAATACGGTGTTTCTCAACAGGTTGGAGTCGAAGGCTATGCTTGGCCATTGTTTTCGGCTGAGTATTCACGTCTGCTGGGAATAAGGTCTTGCTCATGGCATAGTAAGTGGTGACATAGGCCAAAGCTTGAGTATTGATGTATAGCGCTTTTTGGCTGATGTTGTTGAGGTCATCACAAGCTTGGTGGTAGCAATGGTCATAAGCGACATCAATCTCACCGCCAAATTGTGCGACTTCTTGAGCCGTTTTGGTTCTATCAGCCCCAGTGAAGAGTCCGCCAAATGCAACCCCCCAATCAGCAAAACCTGCGTAGTCGGAACGTTTAGAAAGTGCTTGTGGCACCGTTCCTTCGCCTTTGTCAGAGAAAAACTCATTGAAACGAAGTTCGATATCTGAGGTTCCAAATGGCGGTGTGAAATCACCGGTGTAGGCGTTATCCGAGTTGCTTTTGGTATCCGACAGGTCGCCATCCATCACTCCAAAAATGTAGTTGGGTGAGCCAATCATATCGAAGTTAAGGTAAAGTTTGATTTTGTTGAGTTGAGTATAACGGGCCTCAACAAGATTTTTCTGTTCTTCTGTCAGCTGTGCAGGATCACTAATGCCTAGCTCATCCATAATTTGCTGTTGAGCTTGTTGGTAGAGAGGCTCGAAAAGCTCTTTTGTATAGTAATTTGAACCGACTAACCCTGCTTCTTCCGCTGCCCACCAAGCAAAACGAACCTTGTTCTTCAATGGTACTTTAAGTTTGGCTAGCTTTTCTGCGTATTCCAACAAGCCTGCCGTACCGGAACCGTTATCATTAATCCCAGGACCTTCAGGTACTGAGTCCAAGTGAGCGCCAAGCATGACAACTTGATCAGGGTTACCTTTGCGAGTCTCAGCTAACACGTTTTGAGTCACAATCATCTTGTCTTCAACGTTGAGTGTTAGAGCCACGGGAATCGCAGTCGATTGAGCGGCATCGAACCAATCTTTACCCAGTTGGAAAGGCACACCGAAGGCTGGAATGGTGGCTGTGCTGGTGTTGCTCAACGTACCATTGAATAGGCCCGTACGACCTGCACTATTTCCTTGGTTGAATACGATCACGGCTTTTGCTCCTGCTTTTTGAGCATTGACAACCTTATCGCTAAAACCACAGGCACCACGTTGGATGACGGCAATTTTTCCTTGAAGATCAATACCTGAAAAATCTCCCTCTTCACAACCGTCACTACCATCGTAGTTGGGGGAGGCAAAGTCAAAATCCGGAGTAATGAAGACTAATTCTCCAGTTAATTCTCCATTTGAGCTGCCTGCATAAGAGAGAACCGAAAATTCACCTTCACTGCCTTCTGGTGCTTGTTTCGAACTGATGAGATCGACTCCAGCGACATTCAGTTTTGTGCCGCTAAGCTCAGCCCAAGAGCGAAAATCAAATTCTTGAGTGGTGACTTCGTAGCCTAATTCTTTCATCGTCTCGATAATGTAATCGACCGACTCTTGATAACCGGCAGAGCCGGCTGCACGAGTGATGGAGGCCGCATCCTGGGTTGGTGAAGCAATTCCTTCCAGAGTTTGCAGATGGTCCACCACATCGCTGCGACTGATGGATTGGCTGACTTTATTGGCAACCCATTGAGGGTCATCCCAATAACATCCGCTCAGTAAGACAGTGCTGATTGAGGTGGCGAGAAAGGTTTTCGTTATTGTGCGTACTTGCATTGTAGACTCCTTGCGTCGTTTGACGGAGTCATTGTTCAATAGTTCTTGTGTTAATTAAATGTTAATTTTGCAATTGTTTTATATCATGAAGTAAGGTCAAATTATCAAATGCAAAAATGAACATGGTTGCATATTTGAGAAATTGAAATCACAAGCATTATAGTTTTAACTTATTGTTGCTATTGGTTTTTTTAATAAAAAAGACGCTCTAAAGAGCGTCTTGGACATGCTGAGAATAAAGCAAGAAGATTTACGCTTGCTCAAGCTTTTCAGATTGCAGTTGTTCAGCATGGGCAGATTGGCACACCGCTGCAGTGAAGATGACATCTGTTGAGCTGTTCAATGCGGTTTCTGCCGAATCTTGAATCACACCAATGATGAAACCAACAGCAACGACTTGCATTGCGACATCGTTAGAAATACCAAACAAACCACACGCAAGTGGGATCAGCAGTAGTGAGCCACCCGCCACACCGGATGCCCCACAAGCAGAAACTGCAGCGACCACACTCAGCAGTAGTGCTGTCATTAGATCCACTTCAATGCCCATAGTGTGTACAGCAGCCAAGGTGAGCACAGTGATCGTGATTGCAGCGCCCGCCATGTTGATGGTAGCGCCTAGTGGGATAGAAACCGAGTAAGTATCTTCATCCAATTTGAGTTTTTCACACAACGCCATGTTGACAGGGATGTTGGCGGCACTGGAGCGCGTGAAAAATGCGGTTACACCGCTTTCGCGTAGGCATTGAAGTACCAGAGGAAAAGGGTTGCGACGAATTTTGTAGTAAACAATCAGTGGGTTCACCACGAGAGCAATAAAGGCCATTGCGCCAAGTAAAACGGCGAGTAGTTGAGCATAACCAGCTAGAGCACCAAACCCTGTCGTTGCGAAAGTTGACGCTACTAAACCAAAAATACCTAGTGGGGCGAGGCGAATGATAAAGCGAACAATCTGTGAAATGCCGTGGCTGAGATCTTCAAAAACCGCTTTTGTGGTGGCAGATGCATGGTGCAGCGCTAAACCTAAACCTACACCCCAAGCCAAAATACCAATGTAGTTAGCATTCATCAGCGCATTGATTGGGTTATCCACCAGTTTAAACAACAGAGTATTAAGCACTTCGGCAATACCTTGTGGTGGTGTTGCGCCTTCTGCACCGCTGGCTAAGACCAAGGTCGTTGGGAAAAGAAAGCTCAGGACAACGGCGGTCAGTGCTGCTGAAAAGGTGCCAAATAGGTATAGCACAACGATCGGACGCATGTAAGTGTGTTTATTTTTCTTCTGATTAGCGATGGAAGACGCTACCAAAATAAACACGAGGACAGGCGCAACGGCTTTCAGTGCACCAACGAATAAATTACCAAGTAATCCCACTTTTTGGGCGTAATCTGGTGAAAAAGTAGCTAGAGCAGCACCTAATAGGATGCCAGCTAAAATTTGTAATACCAGATTTCCACGCGCAAAACTGGCTATAAATGAGTTGTTTTGCATAATTATCCCTGCGAATCATAAAAGATTTGAATTATTGTAGCTTCAGTCATTAATCCTGAAGGTCTCCAATATTAACCGCACAAGATAATGTGTCTACCGATAATTGATAATAGGCGTGATAAGTTGTCGATTTTGAGATGAAGTGATGAATTTGTTGCCGAATGTTGAGAAAAACCATCTCAAACACAATGTTTGGAACAATAAACGAACGTTTTGTTGAGAATCGTTCCATAACGGATAGTAAAACAGGGTGAATGAATCACCCTGTTGAGTCTCTTTTCCAAGCATAGCGTCAGACAGGCTAAACCTAGACTGGTGAGGATTAATGTGATCCGTGCTGAGCCATGCCGGACATCACTTTTTTCACCGGTGCGGTGACGGTTTGTTTCTCACCATTTTTGAAAGTGAATTCCACCTCAATGCTTTCGCCTTCTTGTAGTGGTTTTTTCAGTTCCAGTAACATGATGTGGAAGCTGCCAGGTTGCAAAACTAAGGTGCCTTTGGCAGGAACAACCAATTCTTCCACTTGGCGCATTTTCATCACATCACCTTCTTTAATGACATCATGCAGTTCCACTTTTCCAGCGACATCCGTACTTGCTGAAACAATATAGCGATCCAAATCGCTGCGGTTCATCACTTCAGCAAACAAAGCACTATTAACCGCTGCAGGTGGGGTAGCGCGAGCATAAGGCGCATGGATCATGATGTCCGATTTTGCAAACGCGGAGCTGCTGAGTAGTAGGCTAGAAAGAAGTAAAGTTTTTAGTTTCATCAAATTATCCTTTTGAATTTACGATTTTTTGTATGGCTTCCACGATTGGTGCTGGGTCTTGGGTATGCGGCACTTTATCGATCAATGTGCCATCTGGTTGTAAAAAATAGAAATAAGAGCTGTGATCCAAGGTGTATTTTAACTCTGAATTGGGGAGTTCGGTTTTTCGAAAAATCACACCATATTTTTTAGCAAGCTGTTGCGTGGTTTCTAAGGTACCAGAAGCCCCTTCGATCATTGGATGGAAATAGTGGGCATATTGTGCGGCAAGCTTGGCATCATCTCTCTCTGGATCGAGAGAAATAAACATTGGGCGAAGTTGTGATTTAGCTTTGTCATCCACCTGATTTAAGGCTGCTGAGAGCATAGCTAAAGAGGTTGGACAAACATCGGGGCAGCGCGTAAAACCAAAATAGACAATTCGAATTCGTGGATCGGTTTGGTCGAACAGTTGAACGGGTTGCTGGTTTTGTCCAAATAATGCCAGCGATGTAGGTGTTGTATTCGTCAGTTTTTGTTGGCTATCAAGGTAAGCTTTCACACCAAAACCGAGTGTGAAAGCCACGACTAAAATTAGAGACCAGTTTTTACTCATCTTTCCATCCTAATTGCAGGGTATACGGCTTGTGTACCATCACTGAGCTCACCTACCCAAGTCATCGCGTCTGAAGTACACACAGGTAAAATGATGTCAGCAGTGTAGACACCTTCACCGGAAGGGGATAACGAAAATTTCGCGCTGCCCATGTTCATCTCAAGACCTTCTAACGTCAGGATAAGATGCGGTGCATTGGTATTGGGCCAGTGTACGGTGAGCCGATTGGCTATTAAGGGATGGGCTTTATCTTGCGCTAGGGTCATGGTGATCCCCGCTTGTTCACAACCGCTCTTAGATAAAACACAGTAGTTGCTAAGATCGCGTTTCGGCTGTTGTAGCCAAGTGAGCAAATCATTGGCGAAGAAACCTGCGCTGAGCGCCAGTATGATGGCAATCCCTTTTAGAGTATTCATCATGTCATTATTCCATGGAGCTGTGAGAGGTGGGATGTTAGCATGTTCACCAATGATTCGGAGCGTGAATGCGAAGGAAATGTGCTGGAGATCTTAGAAAAATCAAGGCGATACGCATCGCCTTGACCACTTTTGCGAAAGAGTTATTTTTCTGCGTACTTCTCTAAACCTAGTACAAGAGCGAAGGCCGCGAGCATGAGTACAATCGCTAAAATCCACTGTGAAGGTTGCGAAGTGAGGGCTTCAAATTCAAAGGGAGAAAGGTTGCGTTGCAGCAGAGGAACTTGTTCGCCACTAGAGTTGACACGCCAAGAAAGCGTCTCTTTCCAAGGCCAGATTTTCGGTAAAGTACCGAGCATGAGTCCGGTTAGGAAGGTTAAAGTGATGTCTCGGTAGCGTCTTAAAAGCCATGACAACACATGTGAGAAGCTCAGCAGCCCTACGATACATCCCGTTAAGAAAAGCAGCAGAATATCAACCTGGAAGGTTTTGACTGCGCCTAATACCGGTGCATACATCCCAATCAACAGCAAAATAAAACTGCCCGAAATACCAGGCAGGATCATCGCACAGATCGCAATGGCACCTGAGAGCAGAATATTGAGGTAAGTGGGTTCAAGGTGTAATGGTTTAAGCACGGTAATGCCGTAAGCCAAGATGGCTCCGGCGATAAGCCACAGCAGACGATAGACGGTTTTCTGCTCGATTTGGCGCAGCATGTGCCATACAGAAACCATAATAAGACCAAAGAAAAATGACCAAATAGGGATAGGGTGAGTGACCAACAGCCATGAGATGAGCTTGGCTAGGGTGGCAATGCTGGTGAAAATCCCACCAAATAGCGTGATCAAAAACAGACCATTAATATGGCGAAATACCCCAGCGAAGCCTTGCTCCTTCCATACAGAGAGTAAGCTTGGGTTAATGCGGCGAATGCTTTCAAGCAGAGTATCGTAAATGCCCGTGATAAAGGCGATAGTACCGCCTGATACACCAGGGACGACATCGGCGGCGCCCATCGCTAGCCCTTTTAAGTAGGTGCTTAAGTAGTTCATTGTTTTTCCTGCCAATTGATTAAGGCTGCCATTATACCTGTTCTATTTTAACTTGCAGCCTAGCGCTGCGTAACGTGCTTACACTGTTCTGAATCGATACTTTTGTATGATATTCATGCTCGTTAGCCAATATGCTCAACAATAAGGTTCATATTCATATTGCGGCTTGTTGCAAATTGCAAATTGCAAATTGCAACATTAAGGGAGTTAATCGAGGTTTTTATGGCAAAGCATCACAAAAATCAGGGCTTAATAAGTTGGCACGTATCGTGCATTAGTTTACATGACCCTTGTTAAGCCGAGGGTCACCTAGCCAACTGACGTTGTTAGTGAATGTTATTGTTCACACCATATATAAGCCAATCGCGATTCTTGCGATTGGCTATTTTTTTGTCTTTTAGGTATGATCCACCACCATTTCCACTCATTTTTTGCTGATTATTAGCATTAAATGGTAAACGGTTCGTTTAATTTCATTGCTTTACGTGGCCATTTGGCCGTTTATTAGAGGATAACTATCGCACTGGAGTGATGTTTGTTTTGGCGTCGCCAAGATTGGTTGAGGCGCCCGCTTATCAAGGAGAGATGAGCCTGAAAAATAAGAGGTACTATGAATCAAATCATTTCTATTGGAGCATTAGAGTCTTTCCTGATTGCTATCAGTGTCCTTTTTCTAGGTCACTTTATTAATGCCAAACTTCCCATTTTGACTAAATTCAACATACCGGAACCGATTGTCGGTGGATTAGTGGTTGCCTGTGTGATCACGGGATTGCATTTTCAAGGTATTGATATGGAATTCTCTCTGCCGTTACAAAACGTCTTTATGTTGATGTTTTTTAGCACGGTAGGGTTAGCGGCGAACTATACCCAACTGATGAAAGGTGGTGCAAAAGTGTTCCTGTTCTTGGCAGTAGCATCGGTATTCATCATCATTCAAAACGGCGTTGGGGTTTCTCTGGCGGCTAGTCTGGGGCTAGATCCTCTGTTGGGTTTGATTGCCGGCTCAATCACGTTATCGGGTGGTCATGGTACGGGAGCCGCGTGGGCAAATACTTTTGCAGAGAATTATGGTTTAACCAATACGTTAGAGATCGCTATGGCTTCAGCAACGTTCGGTTTGATCATCGGCGGCATCATTGGCAGCCCCGTAGCACAGAAATTAATTGATAAACACAGTATTGAGTCTGAATACGGACGTGGTACGCAAACGCATTCTCGCTTCCCTGAGCTGGTTACGTATAACGAATATGAAGAAGATAAAGTCACTGCGAAGAAGGTGATTGAAATTCTATTTATCTTGCTCATATGCGTTACGGGGGCGAAGTACCTTGAAGCTTGGGTTAAAACCTTCGAAATCCGCTGGCTGATGATCCCAGATTTTGTATATGCCTTGTTTATTGGGGTATTCATTACCAACCTGTTGGAAGTTACGAAGCTGCGTAAGGTTGATGCTGAGACGGTCGATATCTTAGGGACGGTTTCGTTGTCACTGTTTCTCGCCATGGCTCTGATGAGCCTGAAATTGTGGAACATTTTTGACTTGGCATTACCATTTCTGGTGATCCTTGCGATTCAATCCGTTGTATTGGGTATTTTTTGTTACTTTGTGACGTTTAAAGTCATGGGGGCCAATTATGATGCAGCGGTAATTTCTGCGGGGCATTGTGGTTTTGGCTTAGGGGCCACACCAACGGCAGTGATGAATATGGGATCGGTCGTAAAACGCTTTGGCCCTTCACCACAAGCCTTTATGGTGGTGCCAATTGTCGGCGCATTTTTTATCGACATAGTGAACTTAATCATCTTGCAGGGTTACATCTCATTTCTAGGATGAGTGGGTTCATCATTGATCAATAAAACCAACAGCCGCTATCCTAGCGGCTGTTGTTTTATCTCATGTTAGTAAATTGAAACCACTACGATTTCTTGTCGACATTCAAGGTGAGTTTGGTGCCGTTAAACTTCAGCTGTGCCAACAAGTTTTTGGCGTTAGCTCGACCTTCCTCATTAAACTCCAACCCATAGCGAGCGTGATGAAGCGAGCGCTGTAGGTTACATATTTTTCCAGTTAGCGGGGGAAAGCTATTGTTGCCACGTAGATCAGAGAATATCTCAAGCGCAACCAAGTCTCCCATTTGGTAAGTTCTTCCCAATGGCGGAGTAATGAAGCGACAGCCACTGCGTGAGAGGTCACGCAATTCACAATCTCCACGCCGATCCTCAAAGACTACTTTGCCAGCCAAATTCAGCTCGAATCTTGGTTCTTTACGCAGTTGAGAGACTTGCATGGTATTGGGGATCGTCAAAAAAGCCAGTGGTAAGGGCTCTTGCAAAATGTGCATCAGCTGGCTGCGAAAATGAATGAGCGCTCCCTCTCCTCTGGGAGAGATGGCGCGAATGTTCATCCAAAACCCTTCTTGGAAGAAAAATCCTAAATCTTCGGGAGAGATTTTAGGTGTTTCAACCAGTAAAAATTTATCGGTATGAGTACCAATAAAAGGAGTACGGCAGACAAATTTTGTCCCCACCGGTGTGGTAATACTCAACGTTAACTCACTACCATGTTCCACCATAGCGAGCGCATCGGTACTGTTGATTGTTGATACAGTTTTGCTGCGTTGAGACTGCGTTTGGCCTTCATTATCATCAATATTTTCAGCGGGCCGTGAATTCATTTAACTTCTCCGTGTTGAGATACGACATCGGTGGATCCTAGAGTCCATTGAATTCTATGGTGATATAAGTGTAGATTCAAATGAGAGAGTCACCAACTAATTTGATCTATCTATCAAAAAAGGAGTGAATATGGCAAACAATGTGCAACATGATGAATCAAACCATTACTACAAAGTCGCTTTAGAAGGTGAATATTACGCCATTGTGAAATATCAACAGCAAGGCGAGGTGTTACACATTACATCGACCCGAGTGCCTGACGAGTTACAAGGCAAAGGATATGGCAAAGTAATGATGGAAAGTGTGTTACCCGAGATTGAGAGTGCAGGTTTGACGATTGTTCCGGTGTGCAGCTATGTCGCTCATTATCTTGAACGGCATCCCGAATGGCAGCATTTGCGCCATCGTTCCGTTTGACATGTGAAAGGAAGATTTTGAAGAGATGTCAGCATAGTTCGCTTTAAATGGTTTAGACGTCCTTAGCATATTGAGGTAACTTCTTATTTAAAAAGATGATGTATCTAAAGTATTGATAAGGAAGAGCGATGCATTTGCCACAATTTACCCTGAGCTCAGTGCTCTTGCTGACGTCGCTTATAGCCCCGAATCTAGGGCTCGCGAACACGAATCAACCCGAAACCGCTGCGCATGTTCGGCCAACTTGGTTAAGGGATATTGCACTGTCACCCGATGGGCAAAAGATCGCTTTTACCTACGCGGGGCAGATTTGGCTTGTGCCTGCGCAAGGAGGCGAAGCTGTTGCACTGACCGAAAGCGGTGTGTACAGCGAAAATCCAGTTTGGTCCCCAGACAGTCAATCGATCGCTTTCAGCTCAGATCGATATGGCTTTGGTGATGTTTTTATTCTTTCTATACAAGGAGGGGAGAGCCGCCGATTAACCTACCACGGAGCGAAGGATATTCCTTATGCGTTTTCGGCTGATGGTCAACTTATCTATTTCTCTTCACGTCGACTCGGCGATGATAAAGCCAATGCAAGTGTCAAACAGGGCAGTTTTATGGCACAGCTTTACTCTGTTCCCTCGGTTGGCGGCAGAGAGCAGCGAGTTTTGCCTATTGCAGTGAGTGATGTGGCGGTATCTCCTGCGCAATCTGAAATCCTTTACACCAATCAACCTTCAGATGAGCAACCGTGGCGTAAAGGTGCGGTGTCGGATGCCACACGTGATATTTGGCAGTGGTCCCCGCTCACTGGAAAACACACTCAAATCACCACTTTCCGTGGCGAAGACCGCAATCCAGTCTGGAGTACGGATGGGACATCTATGTTCTATCTGTCTGAGCAAGCGGGGAATTTTAATGTCTGGCAACAGCGCTTTGATGGCTCAGCGCCTGTGCAAATCACATATCATCAGCAGTTGCCAGTGCGTTTCTTAAGTGCCAGTTTACAAGGCGACTTAGCCTATGGGTTTGATGGTGAAATTTGGCGACTCAAAGCAGGCTCAGAGCAACCTCAAAAGGTGGATGTCTCGATACGTCGCAGCACGATGCCCGATGGCCGTCATAGTGTGAATTTTAACCTTGAAACCACCGAAATGGTGGTAGCTCCCAATGCCGCTGAAGTGGCGATTGTGGCGCGTGGGGATGTTTATGTGGTGTCTTTACTTTCTGGGTTAACCCAACGCATCACTGACACTCCTGAAGCGGAGCGAGATATTTCATTTTCCAGTGATGGGTATCGCTTGGTCTATGCCTCTGAGCGTGAGGGTAGTTGGAATCTTTATCAAAGCTACGTGAATGATGGAGGGAAAAGCTTTTCAACTTCACTCGATATTGTTGAAGAGCCTTTATTGATTACCGAATCGGATGTGATCCAACCGCTCTATTCCCCTAATCATAAACGGATCGCTTACCGTGAGAATCGTAATACGCTCAAAGTGTATGATATCGAACAGGATCAAACTTATACCCTATTAGATGAACATGCGCTCTATTCTTATGTTGATGCCGATCTGAGCTATCAGTGGTCGCCAGACAGTGAATATTTAGTGACTCGTGACCGAGCAATGTTTAATGGTGATATCCAACTACTGAAATTTGATGGAAGCGAAGTGCCGCTCAACCTAAGCCAAAGTGGCTTTGCTGAATTCATGCCACAATTTAGCGCTGATGGGCAATGGGTTTACTGGTTTACCGATGCCAAGGGTCTGCGTGATATTGATAATATGGTTGTGCAGTATGATGTCTACGGTGTTGCACTGAACCGCGAAGCCAAATTTGATTTCAATAAAACCCAAGAGCAGTTATGGCTTGAAGATGAAATCGCCGCTGAGAAAAATATTGTGCCTAGCCAACACCGGCCCGCAGAGTTAACGGTGGTGGAAAATAAAGGGCTTAAGCAGCGCATTATGCGTATGACACCAGTTTCATTAGATATTATTTTCAAATACTTAACAGAAGATAATAAAACGCTGATCATCGCTTACCGGACCGGTGATTCAGTACAAATCTCAGAAATCAATCTGCGCAGTGGTGAGATGACTGCTTTGTTTAATCGATCGAGCGAAGATGCCTTTTTACTTGCTATGGCCTCTGATGATGAAAGCCTACTCATTATGGGAGAGCACGGGATTGAGAATCTGAACGTTGTCACTGGCGATACGAAATTTGTGCGTTATCAAGCGAATGCTAATTTTGATTTTCGAGCGGAAATCGCCTACCTGTTTGATCATGTATGGCGACTGACTCAAACCAAATTTTATGATCCGAAAATGCATGATATGGACTGGAAACAGTACGGTGATTTATACCGTAAGCACTTACCAAGTATTCATACCTACAACGACTTTGCTGAACTACTGAGTGAAATGGTCGGAGAGCTCAATGTCTCACACACCGGAGCATTTTTTATGGCCGATAACTCTAGTTGGGAAGAGCCCGCATCGCTAGGGCTTTACTATGATGATCGTTATCGAGGCAAAGGGGTGCGCGTGAAATCACTTTTACCTGGCGGTCCTGCGGATACCTATCAATCCCCCATCAAAGCGGGTGCCATTATTTACTCGGTGAACGGTAAAGAGATTAGTGATCAGCAGGATATTCACACTTTCCTGAATTTTACCCAAGGCAAATTGACCCGTTTAAACGTGCTCGTACCAGGGGAGGATAAAGCGCAGAATTTCACGTTAATTCCGATCAGTTTAGAGGAAGAAAGTGAGCTGCTTTATGAGCAATGGGTTGAGCAGCGCCGAGGGCTCGTTGAAAAGCTGTCGGATGGTCGTTTGGGGTATGTACACCTTGCCGCGATGGATGCGAATAGCTTTGAGCAGATGCAAAATGATATGTTTGGCCGTGAGAAAGACAAACTAGGCTTAGTGGTGGATGTACGTTTTAATGCCGGTGGCTGGCTGCATGATCAAGTGATGGAGATCTTATCAGGAACACGGCATTCAGTGCTGCAAACTCGTGATGGGTATGTGGTTTCCTCCTTCCCAGAACGACGCTGGGCGAAACCGAGCATTATGCTCGCCAATGCTGACAGCTATTCTGATGGATCGATTGTGCCTTATTTCTATCAAAAAGAAGGTCTCGGAAAGCTGGTTGGAGAACGAGTCCCTGGTACAGGCACAGCCGTGATTTGGGAGCGGCAACAAGAACCGGGATTGGTGTACGGAGTGCCGCAATTAGGCATTAAAGATGAACAAGGTCGTTGGTTCGAAAACCAAGAAATTGTCCCCGATATTTTGGTATATAACGATCCAGAATCCGTTGTGGCAGGTGAAGATCGCCAGTTGGCCGCTGCAGTCGAAGCACTGCTAGCCGACACGGCTTCTAAATAAACGACTAACTAAAGAAAAGCCGCTCAATTGAGCGGCTTGTTACATTCATCATCCCCGAAAATTAGTGATCGAGATAGAGGTAGTTTTGCCAGCTCTTCATACGGATCAGAATTTTGCGCATGATAGAGACGTGCTCAAAGCTGTCTGAATACACCGCAACTTCAACAGCTGTGCCCATTGGAAGATGGTACTGAGATAAATCATCGGTAATACGAAGCGTGACAAATACACGTCCCGATGTTTTGAGTGCTTCCGTCCCAAGGAGCGAACCCCGCGCTTGGAACTGGCTCTCGCCAATGGCAGGTAGCACTTCAATCACTTCACCTTTGAATACCTTACCAGGTAATGCGCGGAACATGAATTCAGCTTCAAACCCGGGTTGTAGGCGCTGTAGCGAGTTTTGGCGGAACGCCGCAGTATAGATTTTCTCTTCAGTGTGCACAAAAGTCATCACGGGAGCTAACGGCAGTGGTACCGACATCATGCCAGGGCGCAGTGCCAATTGAGTCACATACCCATCCGTTGGTGCACGAACAACGGTTTGTTCCAAATCGAATTCTGCTTTACGCAGTTCAGCTAACAGTTGAGCTACCGTGGTGTTTTCGCCACCGACTTCTGAATCTAAAGCGATTTGGGCTTGCTCTTGTTTTGACTGTGCCACTTCTAAGGCCGCTTGCGCCGCTTTGTAGGCTTGGCGAGTGGTATCCATTTGTTGCTCAGTAAAAGCCCCACGATCATAGCCACGTTTGTAACGGTCGAACTCACGTTGTGCTTTGTCTCGTTCTGCTACTGCTTTTAATACTGCAGCTTGCGATTCCTTCAACGTTGATTCTAGCCCTAAAGCGCCTTGACTTGCTTCTTTCACTTTCGCGCTCAAGCGAGCAACTTCCGCTTCAAAAGGTACAGGGTCGATACGAAACAGCACATCCCCTTGTGTGAGCGGTTGGTTCGCTTTAACGGGAACATCAATGACACGACCACGAACGCCAGAAACAATCGGGGTGGTTGAATACACCTGATTGCCCAGTTGAGTGAAAGGGTGGTTGTAGTTCATCAACAAAATCAGCGTACCAATTAAAACCACACCGCCTAAAACCGCCGTCGGTACTGTCCATTTATTGAGAGGGATTTTGAAAATTTTAAATACCGCAACGCACAATGCTGTGTAAGTTAGGATCAGCAGTAAATCCATTATTGCTTCTCCTCTGAACTCGGTGCAGCAACGGGGGGGGGGGAAACCGGAGAAGCTGAGGCTTTCAATGTCTCTAGCTCGGTACGCAGCTGTTTGACTTCGTCAATCAGCACATCCACTCGGTGGTGAATATCATGCTGTTCGGCTTCGAGTTTTGCAAAACCCCAACCACGCTCTTTGCGCCACAAGGTGGCCCAAATCCATAAAAATGGCCATAAAGCATGGAGAGTAAATAGGCTTACCCAACCTGCGTAATGAATGGCATCTTGATGTGGATGGTCACGTTCTTTCGAGATTTCATAGGGTATGTCATGAATGACAATGATGCCGTAAAAAATGACCAGGGCGACAAAGATCAGTAACCCAAGGGCAAAATAGTCGAGAAACATGCAGTGGTCCTTTTGTCCAATAAGGCGAAATAAGCTGCTGAACTAATGAGTAGGGCAGCAGATGGCGAGTAATGTGAAAGACGTCCTGATGGTGCTGTGTCCACCTCCACATTCACTGCCGAAATGATAGTAAACGGAATAATACTAGAAACAAAGCGCAGAAGAGGAAGCTAAGTGGTAGATTTGCCGATTTTTTGCTATTCCACACATACTTGGTTACGGCCATTGGCTTTGGCACGATACAACGCTTTGTCTGCACGGTAGAAGGTGCGCTGAGTGTTTTCACCATCACGATGTAAAGTGATGCCGATGCTAACGGTGAGCCCACGTTCTCCAAGCACTTCTTGCCAAGGGAAGTCAAAAATACGTTGGCGGTAGGTTTCTGCGTGCATTTGTGCCATGTCGGCAGTCACGTGTTCAAGGATCACCAAAAACTCTTCGCCGCCAAAGCGTACGCAAGAGGCTCCGCGGAATTTAAAGTAGGTGGCTAGTTCACTGGAGACATTGGTAATTGCTTTATCGCCAACCAAATGACTCAACTCATCGTTGATCGATTTAAAGTGATCGATATCCACTACCAAGAAAGCAAACGGGGTTTCATGGAGCAGCAGATCTTTGAGTTTTACATCGAGCCAACGGCGATTATGTAATTTGGTTAATGGATCAGTGAACACATCTTGCTGCAACTGCAGCACGGTATTTTTCTGATTTTCCGTAGTTTCTTTGAGTTCTCGGTTTTCGAGTTCTGACAAGATCAACTTCAGCTGCAGTTCAAAACGCGATAGGCGACGAAGCTGAATCGGGCCTAGCTCACTGATCGGGATCCGTTTCATTAAATCGCTTTCGATGCGGAAAACTTTTTTCTCATAAGTGAGGGCGGTGGAGTACAAATTCTCCATTTCGCATACTTCACTGAACGCTTCGTATAAGCGTTTTTCAAGGAAAGGCGACTGAATGTTTTTTAGGCGCTTTTCGGTACTGCTGAGCAGTAAAGTGGCTAAATGGGCTTTTCCTGCTTTTGATAGGCAATGAGCTAGCTCGATGCGCAGCATGCTTGAAAGCCAATCTGAGGGCGTGAGAGATGATGAATATTGCGCATTGGCCAATGTCATCATGGCCTTTTGCACTTTGCCTTGCTGTAAGTAGAGCTTGGCTTGATACAGCATGATCTGCCCAGTCAGCAATTTATCACTGACTAAAATACTCAACTCTTCGCACTCTTTGATGAGATCATTAGCAACCGCAAAACGTCCAAGGCTGATGTAGCAAGCCAGCATGTAGAGTTTGTACCGTAGGCGCAGTGAGCGACTGGAAATTGCATGATCTATGCTGTCGATTTTCTGGTAGTAGCGTAAGGCTCGACTATGATCACCATATGCATCACACAAGTTGCCCATACCGAGAACTGCCAAAACGTAGTCATCTATCATGCCGTGTTCAACCGCAATATTTGAAATCGCGACATATTCGGATAGAGCAACCACGTACTCACCGTGATCCAGTAAACGCTCACTTAAACTGTGTTTAACGGAGAGGAGTAACTCGAGATCGGCGGGCAGCTCCAAAAGTGAAAGTGCAGCTCGTAACTCTTCAATACTGGTTTGCCACTGTTTCATTTCGCGGCGATATTCCGCGCTGATGATGTAACTCTGTGCGCGCTCTTGCGTTGTGCTGGCCACATGTTGTCTAACATGATTCCAAAAAATGATCGCTTCTTCGCCAGTCACTGCCGCCGCATCTAATCCAGCTTCTTTGATCTTATTAAGCAGGCTTTCCATTCGACTTTTCCTGTGCTTGGTTATCAATCAACTGTTCCAAAGTAAATGGGAAGGACAGAATATCTTGCAGCGTAATTTTGGGAAGTGGGCCATCTAATCCTTTACGATGCCACGGGTAAATTTCAATCATTTTGGCCATGACTTGGAAAATCTCTAAGGCCGCATCGCCTTTTTCTGCCAACAGCAGGCCTAAACGGTCACCACTGATGCGTGAGAGTAAATCTTGGGGGGCGCAGAGTGAGTGGATCACCTCTGTGCACACATCGATGTATTTGGGGTTGGTGTGTTCAACCACAACAACTGCGTGGTTGGATTTCTTCAGCTCGGTTTTGAACAACACTAACTGTTCCCACCAATAAGTTTCAGATACAACATTAGAGAGGTGTTTTTCAGGGTCGAATTCGTGTTGACCGCGAATCCGGTTGATCAGTTTGCGAGCGCGTTGTTCAAGTTGGCGTTTTGACGAACGCGCTTTATCCATACCAACGCGCATGGTTTGCTCACGCAGCATCATTACGGTGTAGTGGCGATATTTTTTAAAGGCGATCAAAGCGGCTTGCGCATTGCTATTTTCTTCAGCAACGCGAGATTGCTGATAACAAATCTGTGACAGTAATTCGCCGTTATCAAAGGCGGTGGCCGCTTTTTCGGCATTGCTGAGTAATTCGGCGGCGGCGGAGAAATTTTTACGCAGGAGTTCAAGGCGCGCACGGCTGATGTAGGAGTGCGCTTTCATCCAAGTCAAGTTATTGACAACGGCTAGTTCATGGGCCTTACGCGTGGCTTCTTCAGCATCTTCGATGCGTTCTAAACCAAGTAGTGCCAAACCGCGAAAATCCCATACTTCGGCTTGCCAAGTGGTGTTCGGATGGTTTTGCAACACTTCTTCTGCCCCATCAAGAACAGTCAACATGTCCACATACTGGTTGAGATGGTAAAGATCCCATGCCCATAGAATGCGGGCTTTACCTTCTAGCCAGTCGATGCGGGTGTTATTGGCGACTTTCACTGCCAGTTCATGGGTTGAGCAGGCAAGTTTGTATTCTGCCGTGATGCGCCAAATATTACCAAGACCGATCAGGCATTCGATTTCAGTTTCTGGTTGATCAACGAGTGCCGATTGTTCTAAGGCATTAATCCAAAACTGCTGGGCGGTGTAATACTTAGCTTGTCCCCAGTAGTGTAGGGCATGGATATGAAGGATCTCTGGCAGAAAATGATCAGTATCGAGGTTGCTTTGGTTTTGAAAAGCTTCTTTGATGTATTTCAGCCCAGTACGGTAATCCATCTTGCACCAGTAGCAGCGCGACATGATGATCAGCGCTTCAATCATGGCTGAAGTGAAATGAATCTGCCGAGCTCGGATTAAACACAGTTCAGCTTGAACTAATACCTTCTCAGGCTCAGATTCGATACGCAATCTCAGCTGTTCGATTTCCAGTTCAAGAAGATATTGGCTTTTGTCCAAAATGGTGTCGTCCTTGGGCGATTTAATGCTCGTCATGGCTTGCTATTATAGAGGCAAGACGTCATTAAACACGAATTCATGTGAAATTACGGACACTTTTATCATGTCATTCGACAATAATTGGTGTTATCTCACACTCTTCCTTTCTAAGCAATTTAGGACAAAAGTTCCTTTAATGTTAGGGGATGCTGAGATAAACCTAAGTTTTGTGCCGCAGTGAATCCATGCTTATCTTGATAGCATAAATTATGCCATGCTCGGAAGATATCCAATAACGGTTGGATGCCGCCAGGGCGTAGCTTGCGACGTGGTTCATTAATGAAAGATTCAAACAGCAGCTGGAATCGATTTTGATAAAACTCGATTTGTTTGATGGAAGCATGCTGCAGCCAATGCTGCGGCTCTGGATTACTGCCAGCGAGGTAACAGATGCCTTTCGCTTTGGTCCCTGAATGAGCGATAGCCCAACGGTCACGCCACCATCCCATATGAACAATATCTGTTTTATCAAATGAGGTATGCGCTTGCCAATCGGGGTCTTCTTCCACGTACATAAGGTCAACGTTTTGACGTTGAATTCGAGATAGGCTGACACTCAATGCCGCCGAACGCAGCAGAGGATCCTGCGGCATGTAAATCGAAACACGTTTCTCCGGATCGCACATATCCAACACATGTAAATAGTGTGCATACGAGGTGTAAGGTGGTCGAATCACTGCCCCTTTAGAGGGGTAGTGGAACTGAGCCATGTTGCCCATCGGATCCTCCACATTGGCTCGAGCCAGAATTAACTGGTAGTGGTTATCAATCCGTTCTCGAAGTAGTGTGGCATTTTGAGGGGGCGAGGCTTGGGTTTCTGCCTGATATGCTCGAGGTACAAAACGCGCAGGCGTTTGGTACGGGTCGTGGTCTAGGCTACCAATGGGTTCTTCTTTGGCGGAGTAGTTTAGATGTTGGCAGAGAATGTATCCTGTTTGGGCATCGCCCGTGGCTATCCAATACACACCATTTTGGCTGTGCGCCTGTAAAGGTTGGTAGTGAGAGGCGAAATGATACGCTTTAGCATGGTTGATCCAACGCGCATCGATCATTGCTAATTTGCGTCGGCAACGGCTGGCAATATGGTCAAGATGATCGTAAAACGTCTTAGGATTTATCGCCAATTTACGGCAGATTTCACGCACTGAATAGCCGGTAAACAGTAGCCCGAGCAGTGATTCTTGGAAATTGAGTTTATGGTTTGCCCCCGACCATTTATCAACAAAAGTCGCGTGGCAGGCTTTGCAGCGGTAACGCTGACGATCACCACTATAACCAAAGGCATGGTACAGCTGCTTGTGAGTGTGCACAGATAACCCCGTATTCGTGCAAGCCGGATTATGGCAAGCGGGGAGGCCTTCGCTGTGCAATTGACGTAAGCGGTGCAGTTCATTCACCACTTCGCGATTGTTAAGTAAGGGGGGGAAAGCTCCACATTCACGACAAACCATCGCTGGCCGTTTCGGGTTTGCGCGCTGCAAAACGTAATGTTTTGCTTCACTCAATCCAAAGTTGTCACACGCCAATGTTTTACAAAAGTTGAGTTGTAAACCTTCTGCGTCCGGTGGTAGTTGGTCGTTAGGCACGATCTCCCCCTCGGGGTATTTCTGACCGTCAGACCTTTTGGCCTGACGGTGATGACAAGATAAATTAGATGTTGATTGCGGTTTCAAGCGCGACTTTCATCATGTCATTAAATGATTTTTGACGATCTTCAGAGCTGAGTTTTTCACCACGCAGAATGTGGTCAGAAACAGTCAAAATCGTCAGTGCACGAGCGCCAAGGTCAGCGGCTACACCGTAGATACCAGCTGCTTCCATATCCACACCTAAAATGCCCAGTTTCTTCATTTTTTCGAAGATTTCTGGCTCAGGGGTGTAGAACAGATCCGCAGAGAAAACGTTACCCACTTTCACTGGTACTTGTTGAGTACGCGCTTGATTCACGGCAGTTTCCAGCAGATCGTAATCCGCGATCGCAGCAAAATCATGACCGCTGAAGCGGATGCGGTTTACTTTAGAGTCGGTCGATGCACCCATGCCGATCACCACGTCCATCAGTTTCACATCGTCACGCACTGCGCCACAGCTACCGATACGAATAATGTTCTTCACGCCATATTCTGCAATCAACTCATGGACATAGATGCTGCAAGATGGAATGCCCATCCCATGGCCCATGACAGACACTTTTTTGCCTTTATAAGTGCCAGTAAAACCAAACATGCTGCGTACATCGCACACTTGCTTCACGTCTTCTAAGAAGGTTTCTGCAATGTATTTTGCGCGTAGTGGGTCGCCTGGCATCAATACGGTTTCAGCAAAATCACCAGCTTGTGCATTAATGTGTGGGGTTGCCATGGTTATTCTCCAATTCAGTTCAGCCAACGGAGTAAAGATTGATTACAAATCCTGTTGGCTGAGGATTTATCTGTTGCGCCAATACTAGCCAGTATAGACAGGGCTCCTTGAGAGGGTTGTCACAAAATACTCTCTTTCAAACGGAATTTAAGAGGTTGATAACGAAATATGTTGAAATTGATAAGGCAACCGTTGAGCTAATCGTTTGGCTAGTGTGTAGGTGTATTTCGTGTACAAAAATAAAATTTGTATAGCTTGTGGTGGCGTGCTATAGATCTTGTACGGAAATTTTAATTGTACAGATAAGTGTTGGAGACTCGTATGCAGACCACGCCGCTCAAAATTGGCATCAGTGCTTGTCTTCTCGGGGCGAAAGTACGCTTCGATGGCGGGCACAAAATCAGCCATTTCGTTACAGATGAACTCGCGCGTTACGCTGAATTTGTTTCTGTCTGCCCTGAAATGGGGATGGGCTTGCCAGTGCCACGAGCAACCTTACGGCTGATCTCTGAGAGTGAACGGATTGCCTTGGTGGAAACCAAAGATGGCACTCGTGACCATACCGAAGGGCTGGAACGCTATTCGCAGCAAAAAATCGCTGAGTTGCAAACCTCAGATCTTTGCGGCTATATCGTCTGTGCGAAGTCCCCAAGTTGCGGTATGGAACGAGTCAAAGTGTACAAACAGCATGGCACTGAGAAAGAGGGGGTGGGTATTTACACTCGAATCTTGATGGAAAAAATGCCTTGGTTGCCTGTTGAAGAGGATGGTCGTTTGAATGATCCAGTGCTACGTGAAAACTTCATCACTCGTCTGTATTGCTTGCATGATTTTCATCTCAGTATGGGTGAATTGCCTAGTGCCAAAAAAGTGGTGGATTTCCACTCTCGCTACAAATTGAGTTTGATGGCGCATCATCCAGAGTCCTATCGGGCTTTGGGAAAATTGGTGGCCAATGTGAAACAGTATCCGCTGGATACTTTTATTCAGGAGTACCGCTTAGGTTTGATGCAGGCCTTGGCTCACCGTGCCAGTCGCAAGAACAACACCAATGTGCTGATGCATCTGCAAGGGTATTTCAAACGCTCGCTCAACAAATTGCAAAAAGCAGAATTGTCGCAAGTGATCGAAAGCTACCGATTAGGTGAACTGCCACTGCTTGCGCCACTGACTTTGCTAAAACATTATCTCGCGTTGTATCCCGATGGGTATCTTGATCAACAACGCTATCTGAATCCTTATCCTTCGGAGTTGAAATTACGTTATGGCTTGTGATGAAAAACGTTACGCGATTCGCGAAGTAGCAGAGATAACCGGCGTAAAGCCTGTAACTCTGCGTGCATGGCAGCGTCGGTATAATTTGGTGCAGCCGGATCGTACTGAAAAAGGGCACCGTTTGTTCACCGAGCAAGACATCGAAATGATCCGCCAAATCCAAAGCTGGCTGGCGAAAGGGGTGGCGATTGGTAAAGTCGGGCCACTGTTACAAAGTGGTGTGACTGATCCAGAATTCGCCCCACAAAGTGCTCACCAACTGGAAGAGTGCGAAGCTTTACTCACGGCATTGGCTGCATTACAGCGCTCCAAAGCAGAGCAGATCATCGCAACTGTATTAAAAGAATACCCACTGAATGTGATGCAAGCTCAGTTTTTACAGCCTGTTGCAGAAGCTTTAGAAAGAGTGAAAGGGCCACTGCGTTCCCTACAAATGGGGCTGTTTCGCATTCTAATGTTGACTAAGTTAGCGTTTATTCTCGATGCTGAAAACAAAGCCTCCACCAAAGGCAAGTGTTTGTGCATCAGTTTGGACGAAGCTGGTTCACTCAATGCTTGGCTATGGGCTCTCGCTTGGGCAGAAAAAGGTTATCAAGTGACTCTACTTGAAGCGGTAGAGGATATTCGCGGTTTACAAGATCATCCCAGTCTAGCTTCATATCACACCTTGGCGCTTCATGCTCATCGCTCTTTGCCAGCCACGCAGCTCTCGGCATTAGACAGTTTGCAACAGCGGTTTGGTGATCGGTGTGTGCTGTCCGAGGTATTGCAACAGTTACAACAGCAATAAGGTATTGGTATGCGATTGGTTTGGTTGCGGCGCGATCTGCGCTGCGTCGATAACAGTGCACTCTCGGCGGCTATTGCAAGTGGTGACCCCGTGGTGGCGGTGTACCTTGCTACACCGAAGCAGTGGCAACAGCACCATTTAGCTCCGATACAAGCGGATTTTATCTGGCGGCGTTTGGGAGCCCTGCAGCAAGAACTCGCGAAGCTGAATGTTCCGCTTCTTTATCGCCAAGTTGCTGATTTCCATGATGCTGCCGAGGTGATCTGTCAGTTAGCGAAGACTCTTAAAGCCAAGCAGGTATTCGCGAATCGAGATTATGAGCTGGATGAACAGCAGCGTGATCTCCGCACGGAGCAGCGGCTCGCAGAACAGCAGATTGCATGGTGGGCATTTGATGATAAGTGCATTCTTCCTCCTGGCTCTGTACGCACTCAGCAAGGTGAGTTTTTTAAAGTGTTCACCCCTTTTAAACGTGCGTGGCTGAGCTTGTTTCAACCCCCAACGATTGTCAAAAACTCTCCAGCCTTGAAAGGGATAATCCCCTCTGAATTAACAGATTGGATTTGGAATAGTGAACAAGCGTTTGATTACGAGAGAGTCGATAGCTCCCAATGGCCTGTGGAGTTTGAAACCATACGTAATCAGTTGCGCGATTTTTGCCGAGAGCGAGTGCAGGATTACCATCAATGGCGTGATTTCCCTGCGCGTACAGGTACGAGTTCGCTCTCCCCCTATCTAGCGATTGGTGCTTTGTCGGCGCGTCAATGTGTTGCTCGTTTGTATCGTGAATCGGCAATGGGGGTCCTTGGCGAAGGGGCTCAAGTCTGGTTAAGTGAACTGATTTGGCGTGAGTTCTATCAGCATTTGGTCGCGCGGGAACCCAATCTTTCCAAAAGCCGTGATTTTCATGAGTGGGGATCTCACCTTGAATGGTGGAACGATCACGAAAAATTTCAACGTTGGTGTGAAGGCCAAACCGGGTATCCGATCGTCGATGCCGCGATGCGCCAACTTAATCAAACGGGATGGATGCACAATCGGCTACGCATGATAGTCGCGAGTTTTCTCACTAAAGATCTGCATATCGATTGGCGTTGGGGAGAACGCTATTTTATGAGTCAACTGATTGATGGTGATTACGCAGCCAACAATGGCGGTTGGCAGTGGTGCGCGTCAACGGGGTGTGACGGGCAGCCCTACTTCCGGATTTTTAATCCCGTCAGTCAAGGGGAAAAATTTGACCCGAATGGTGATTTCATCCGTCGTTGGGTGCCTGAATTAAGGGGGCTTTCTTCAGCATATATTCATCAGCCTTGGACCTATCCGGCTGTCAATAGCGTGTTATATCCTGCGCCACTAGTTGATCATAAACAGGAAAGAGAAGTAACCTTACGTTTGTATAAAACAGCGAAGGGATAACCAGCAGTATGTGGCGGAAAGTTTGGGCAATCGGTTGTTCATTGGTGGTCAGTTATAGCGTTGATGCCGCCGTGTTCGATCTACCTGTGGAAGGCAGTAGCATAGTCGGTAGCACGCAATACCACGAGATTCAGAAAGGGGAAACACTGTCAGAAATTGCCAAGCAGTATGATATTGGCTTTTTGGCATTGATGGCAGCTAACCGTGGTGTGGACCCGTTCTTGCCTCAAGACGGTTTTGTATTAGCGATCCCTGCGCAAATCATTCTACCTAAAGTGGCTTATGAGGGCATTGTGATCAATCTTGCTGAGCTGCGTCTTTATTACTTCCGACCTAACGAAGGTAAAGTGCATATTTTCCCAGTTGGGATCGGACGAATTGGCCGTGATACTCCGGTGATGCAAACCTCAATCAGCAGCAAACGCAAAAATCCAACATGGACACCACCAGAGTCTGTACGTCGCGAACATAAAGCGAAGGGCGATATTTTACCCGCAGTCGTGCCTGCAGGGCCGGATAACCCACTTGGCGATTATGCAATGAGATTAGCTTATGGTTCTGGAGAGTATTTGATCCACGGCACCAACAAAGATTTCGGGATTGGTATGCGCGTGAGTGCAGGATGTATTCGTATGGATCCCAAAGACATCGAATGGTTATTTCAGCAGGTGGAGCGCGGTGAGAAAGTTCGTATTATCAACGAGCCGATCAAAGTGGCGTTAGAGCCAGATCGCAGCGTATTTATTGAAGTTCATGAACCTTTAACCCGCAGCAATGGCGAGAAAAAAGAGTTAGTGATGCCAGAGGATTTGAGTTGGTGGCTAGCTGAAAATAAACTTTCGGATGCCAAAGCACGCGCCGCCGTATTGGCACAAAATGGCGTGCCGGTAGAAGTCGCTCCCCCACAGTGGGAATCTTTAGCTCAATAAAGCCCAATAGCCAGTATAAAAAAGAGCCAGCAATCGCTGGCTCTTCAATTAAAGCATTACTCAGAGATTACTTAGTGTAAGACTGAGCAATGTTGTCGATACGTTCGTTAGCACGAGCAGCTTCTTCTTGTGCTGCTTTCGCTGCTTCGTTTGCTTGATCTACTTTTGATGCCAGTGCAGAAACTTGTGAGTTCAGTTCGCTAACCTGATTGCTGATTTCGTTCATTTTTGCAGTAGTAGCTTCATCAGGACCAGAGGCACAGCCTGCTAGTAGGAGTACAGAAGACGCTGCTGCTGCGATTAACATCTTGTTCATAGAGAGTTCCTTAACTTGGTAAGTCGGTATCAGTTACGTCCTATACTTATGTGCATTTAAAATATGGACGAGATCATTGTAGTCGCAATTTCGCGTAAAACTAGTCCTGAAAAGTTAAAAAAATCCAATAATATGACAAGGAATCAACAAATTGTCGTGCATTCTAGTTTGGCGCTGATGAGAATGGCCTTTTTCATTCCTACTGCTTATCCATTCTTGGATTATTTTATCCATTGACTATCTATGAATAGGTGATTTGCGCTATCATGACGGACTTTTTCGTGATCTGCTTCGTACTTTTAAGCATAACCAAAGATGGAGAATACTTTGCAATTTAAAGATTTAGGCTTAGATAATCGCTTACTGAAAAATCTAGCACATTATAATTTCAAACAAGCGACAGAAATCCAACAGCAAGCAATACCGTTAACGATAGCGGGACGTGATTTGTTGGCTTCATCTAAGACTGGTTCAGGCAAAACGTTAGCCTTTGTGCTACCTATGTTGCACAAATCTTTAAAAACCAAAGCATTTTCGGCAAAAGATCCTCGTGGTGTTATTTTAGTTCCAACTCGTGAACTGGCGAAACAAGTGTATGGTGAGCTGCGTTCGATGCTAGGGGGCTTGAGCTATACCGCAACCGTAATTACTGGCGGTGAAAACTTTAACGATCAAGTGAAAGCGTTAGCGCGTGGACCTCGTTTTATTGTAGCGACACCGGGGCGTTTAGCGGACCATCTGGATCATCGTTCTCTGTTTTTGGATGGTTTAGAAACCTTAGTGTTGGATGAAGCCGACCGTATGCTGGATTTAGGTTTTGCTAAAGAGTTGCGTCGTATTCATAACGCAGCGAAGCACCGCCGTCGCCAAACTTTGATGTTCTCAGCTACGTTAGATCACGCGGATGTGAATGACATGGCGATGGAGATGCTCAATGATCCAAAACGTATCGCGATTGGGGTTGGCAGCGAAGAGCACAAAGACATTACTCAGCACTTCTACTTGTGTGACCATTTAGATCATAAAGAAGCATTATTGGATCGCATTCTGGCGGACGCCGACTATCGCCAAGTGATCATTTTTACTGCCACGCGTGCAGATACCGATCGCTTGACCGAAAAACTCAATAAAAACAACCTAAAAGCGGTAGCGTTAAGCGGTAATTTAAACCAAACGCAGCGTAACACCATTATGGGGCAGTTTGAGCGCACCGTGTTTAAGATCCTTGTTACAACTGATGTGGCTTCACGTGGTTTGGACATTCCATCGGTCACTCACGTGATCAACTTTGATATGCCAAAGCATACGGAAGAGTATGTGCATCGTATCGGTCGTACTGGTCGTGCAGGCAACAAAGGTGATGCTATGTCGTTAGTAGGCCCTAAAGATTGGGATAGCTTCAAACGTGTAGAGGCCTTCTTACAACAAGAGATTCAGTTTGACGTGATGGAAGGCTTGGAAGGTAAATTCAAAGGCCTCAAACCTCGCCAAGCGGCTCAAAAAACCGCGTCAAGCAAGCGTGTGGTGAAAGCGAAAGCCCCTACGAAAGCGAAAAAAGCCACACCGCGTGATAAGAGCTTCTACCAAAATGTGTCTGTGGGTGACGCTGTGTTTATCCCGAAAAAGAAAGTCGCGCCTAAGCCAGATGCGGATTTGGAAGACGAAATCGAATAAGCCGAATAGAAATTGAATAGATGATTGGTAATAAAAAGGTCTGGGTAAACCATAATGCCGATCGTTTTAAGTAATTGAACGATCCTATGCGGGCTTCATAATCGGTCTCAACATTGTTGAGGCCGATTTTTTATGTCTGAGTTTTCCTAAGACCATCATATCAATGCTTTTTCTAAGCATATCCCTCTAGAATGGGGGAAGAAGCTGTCAAGCAGACCGGACGAGCTTCTTTGCGTAAAAGACGCTTCCCCGCGGAGCAGGCTGTCTGGCTGGTTTTAGGGATTGGATTGCTGCGCAACCGTTCTATTCAACGTGTCTGTGACCAACTGTAACTGGCTTTCCCGGATGCTAAAGGGGAGCAGCCTCCTCTTGCCACGAGCAGCATCATAAAGGGAAGAGAAAAACTGGGAGGCTGAGCCGATGCGTTATCTCTTCAAGCTAACGGCGGCACAGTGGGAGAAGCAATGTGACTTCGACAAGGTATGCGGCTTGACGGTACTCAGTATCGATGGCACCTACTTTAAAACTCATGATACTGACAGCAACCAGCGATTTGGCTATGCGCAAAAGTCAGCCTCATTCCCCTCAGCGCTTGCTGTCACCTTGATGTCGACCAAAACACACATGATATCTGACGCAGCGTTTGGGCCAGTGACGTAAAGTGAAATCGCGTATGCACAGCAATTAGTGGGGTCAGCACTAGACAATTCCCTCACTCTCATTGACAGAGGCTTTATGTCAGCCGAGCTTTTTGCCAGCTGGCAGGGCTGTGGTCAAAACACGCACTGGCTGACGCTCATTAAATCTAAACTCAGGTATAAAATTATTGAGTCATACAGCGACTATGACCATCTTGTTGAACTGCCAGTCTCTCCTCAAGCTCAGCAGCAAGCTCCATACTTGGGAGACAGTTGGACAGTGAGACTGGTACTCATCCCTTCACCAAAGGGAGAGATAAAAGGCTTTATCACGTCTTGCCTATGTCTAACAACGTATGCGTTGGAAGCGCTGGTCGACGTTTACTGGCAACGTTGGGAAATCGAGCGGGGTTACGGTGAGCTGAAGCAGTATCAACTGTCGAGCAAGCCCTCTTAAGAAGCTTGAAGTACGAAGGAATATATCAAGAGATGTGGTGCATCCTCACCTCTTACAACATCGTGCGTTTAGAAATGGCAGCGATGGCCGCGGAGCATAAAGTTGAGCTGTTGAGGATAAGCTTCATCAACGCACTTTACCTCATTCAAGATGAATTTATCTGGTCTGACGGGAGAAGCCCTGGTGCTATCCCAAAGGCGCTAAAAATGCTTCGAGAAAATGGAAAGCGGCTGATATTGCCTAACAAAAGAAAAAGGAAAGCTTACCCTAGGGCAGTATTGAAGAAAGCTTTAAAGTATCCAGCGATAGCCAGAGAGAAAAAAGCCACTCGCTCTTAAGCGAGTGGCATTATGGGTAAACTAGACCTTTTTTATGAGATTTTTGTGCTGACAGTGGCAGGAAATTACACTCGGAAATAGTGCAACTGCTGGTTTTGTTGTTCTGCAAGGTTGGATAGCTCATGACTTGCTGCGGCCGACTGAGTGATCCCCGTGACATTTTGGCTGACCAGTTCGTAGATGTTACTCAAGTTGCGGTTAATGTCTTTGGTAACCTGACTTTGTTCTTCCGAGGCCGTTGCCACTTGGGCGTTGATCTGCCCCAGTGCACTGATTGAGAGATTGATCTCATTGAGTGAGGTGCTGACTTTGGCCGCTAATGATTGATTCTGCTCTAGTAATTGTAGGCTCGAATGCATGCTGCTATTTGCCGTATTGGACTGATTTTGCAGCTCTTCAATAATGGCTTGGATCTCTTGGGTGGAGGTTTGGGTACGCGCTGCTAGCATACGCACTTCATCGGCTACAACAGCAAAGCCCCGTCCGCTTTCTCCTGCGCGTGCCGCTTCAATCGCTGCATTCAGAGCAAGCAGGTTAGTTTGCTCTGAAATGCTACGGATCACTTCCGTGACATTACCGATACGCTCCGACTGATCTTTGAGTTGATTGACTACTTGTGCAGCCTCGGTAAGCTGATCGGCCATTTTTGCGGTGGCACGATGGCTCTCTTCAAACATGCGTAAACTTTGTGAGGCGAGCAGGTTCGCTTGCTGTGCTGCACCATCAGCGCTATGCGCATGGTCAGTCACACTTTGCGCGGTACTTTGCAGCTGGTTAACTGCGGAAGCCACTTGCTCGACTTCTTGCTTTTCCTGATTTGAGTTGACATTGGCTTGCGTCATCACCGTAGCTAATTCTGTCGAAGCAGAAGCCACATCGGTGCTGATGCGAACTAAACTTTCCACGGTTTGACGCAGTTGGGCAACGGTGGCGTTCACATCTCGTGCAAGCAAGGTGATCTCGTTTTTACCCACCTCTTGGGCTGTAACGAGCAGGTTGCCTTTTGCCACTTCACGCATTGTTTGCTGTAGCTGGCTCAATGGCTTAACGATGATGCCTGCCAAAATCCAGCTGAACACACCTGCAGCCAGCAGAATGGCAATCAGTGAAACGGTGGAATTGCTTAGCACACCATTATGCTGTTCTTCGCTCTGTTTAATCGTACGCATGGCGAGCTCGTTTAGTGCCTGAGATAGGTTACTGATTGCTTTTACCATGTCGTTACCCGCTGCACGATAGGCATCGGAAGCCTGTTGATATTGTTGGTCGAATTCAGCGCTAGTTTGCTCGGTACTTTGCTTAATATTGAGCAGAGGGATCATGTTATTGATCGAAAAATCCACATAATGCTGCATGGCTTTAGTTAACGCCTGAACTTCATCTTGCAGCTCAGGGTTATCACTAAAAGAGCGCATCAACTGTAAGTTTTGGTTTTGGCGGTCTTTTAGTGCAGAGGGAAGAACTTTCACTTCAGCAGGTCGAAAAAGGCTATAAATAGCACTGATACGCATTGCATAGGTGTTATCGATAATTTTGGTGAGATTGTCTTTATCGACAATGAGGTGTTCGGTGGAGTCTGAAACCTGGCTAAAGGCGGTTTTCAATGTTGATGTGCTGTATACAATCCCTGTCACGAGTAAAAGCATTGTGAAAAACACAGGTACTACAACCTGCAGTTTGATAGACAAACCGCTGAGTAACTGGCGCATGGTGGTCCTCTTTTGAAAAAATTAAGTAAGAATAGTTATTGTTATTTAAGAAATAATGGCAGCATGATGATATGTATCGTTGTTGAGAATGCAATCACTAGTAAACTCATGCTGACCACAAGTGAGTGATGTTAATCACAGTTATGCATAATTATTGTCGATAGAAGAAATATTAAGTCTTGCGGGTGAAATTTTTGTTGCGCAGTTGCTAAGGCGTGGGATGGACAAGCTATGTGTGTGGATTTTATAAACAATCAGTTGGTCGTGTCATACAGGGTTCAATTAAGTGAAACATAACTGTCATATTCACCCCCTAAAGTGAGCTTCGTTCAAGTGAAACACAACGGCAACAAAGCCACTTATAGGAAATTTGTGATGAAAAAAACAGTAATCGGTGCTATCGCTCTTATGGGCGCACTTGCAGTAACTCCAGTTATGGCGAAAGAGACAATCTCAGCAGTGGGCTCAAGCAGTGTTACTCCGCTGATGGAAGTGTTTTCTGAAACTTACGCAAAAATGAATCCTGAAGTTTTCATTGAAGTACAAGGCCCTGGTTCTTCTGCAGGCATCAAAGCCGCGAAAAACGGCAGCGCAGACATCGGTATGTCTTCGCGTAATCTGAAAGACTCTGAAAAAGAAACCAATCTGGTTGAAGAGAAAATTGCTCTGGATGGCATCGCTGTGGTAGTTCACCCAAGCAATGCAGTGAAAGGCCTAACGGCTGAGCAAGTTTCTGAAATCTACAAAGGCGAAATCACTAACTGGAAACAAGTGGGTGGTGAAGATAAGCCAATCGTTGCGATCACTCGTGATACCGCTTCTGGTACTCGTGGTGCTTTTGAAGACATCATGGAACTGAAAAAGAAAATTGCCGATAAAGAAGTTTCAGCGATTTCTCAACGTGCGCAAGTGGCTAACGGTAACGGCTCGCTGAAAACTATGGTGGCATCAAACCCATACTCTATCGGTTACATCTCACTTGGTACGGTCGATGGCTCGGTTCACGCGCTATCTGTTAACGGCGTTGAAGCGAGCGTAGATAACGTGAAAAACGGTACATACAAAGTCTCTCGTCCGTTCCTTGTGCTGTACAAACAAGATAAGCCATCTGCAGAAGCGAAAAAATTCCTAGAGTGGATGCTGTCTGCTGACGCACAAAAGATCGTGGCTGAAAAAGGCTATATCACAGTTAACTAATATGCTCCACACTCTTTTCCCGACCCAATTTGGGTCGGGTACTTTGTTTACATCGACATCAGTTCGATAGGTGATTTTATGACCATCGCAACAAATAGTGACAAGCTTATGGATAATACCTCTATGCGTAGCCTGCGTGAGCAGCGACGTGTTGACTGGAAAGAACGTATCTTTCACGGTTTGTTTCTCACCAGTGCCGTGATTGGTATTGTTTCTCTTGGCATCATTGCTTACTTCATTGTTCGAGAAAGTATCCCAGCTTTCCAAGAGGCTGGCGTGTCAGGCATTGTGCTTGGCCAAGATTGGTTACCTCCTGCGCTGTACGGTGTCGCGACTATGATTGTCGCTTCTGTCGTTTCAACTTTCGGTGCAGTGATTGTGGGGGTTCCGGTTGGCGTACTTACCGCAGTTTTTATTGCGGAAGTGGCTCCAAAACGCGTGGCGAATGTGATTCGCCCTGCAGTTGAACTGCTTGCGGGTATCCCTTCTGTGGTGTACGGCTTCTTCGGTTTGGTGATCATCGTTCCGCTGATCCAAAACGTGTTTAACGTTCCTGCTGGCAATACTATTTTGGCTGGGATTATTGTCCTTGGGGTGATGATTCTGCCGACCGTGATTACGGTTTCTGAAACCTCAATTCGTGCTGTACCTCGTACATACAAAGAAGGTTCACTCGCTCTCGGTGCTTCAAGCATCTACACCATCTTCAAACTGCTGGTGCCTGCTGCTCGTTCGGGGATCATGACTGGCGTTATATTAGGGATCGGTCGTGCTCTGGGTGAAACTATGGCGATCATCATGGTGATGGGCAATGCGCCTGCTATGCCTCAAGGGATATTGGATTCTGCGCGTACACTGACCGCGAACATTGCGATTGAAATGTCATACGCGAGTGGTGTGCATGCCAATGCACTTTACGCAACGGGTGTGGTGCTGTTGGTGTTTATCATGATGTTGAACGCTGCGCTGCTGTATTTAAACCGTGAGAAAGCGAGGTAATGGCTATGGATCGCGTAAAACTCAAACAAGCGCGTGTATTGAAAGACAATATCCTGCGTGCTTTTATCTGGATCTCAGCAGCGCTGACTGTCGGCTTCCTGTTCTGGATTATTTGGTACATCCTGTCTAACGGCTTACAACACGTTAACTGGAAGTTTATTACTGACAACTACACCCATACGGGTGATGAACACGGCATTTTCCCGATGATCATCTCTACCTTGTACATGGTGGTAGCGTCTATCGCGGTGGCGGCGCCGATTGGCATCATGACGGCCATTTACTTAACGGAATATGCCAAAGTGGGCAGCCGTTTAGTCAAAATTATCCGTTTTTGTACTGAGTCACTGGCAGGGATTCCGTCGATCATCTTCGGTCTGTTCGGTATGACTTTCTTTGTCGCAATTTTAGGTCTTGGTTTTTCGATTCTCTCCGGTGCTTTGACGCTGAGTATTTTGATCCTACCGGTGATTATTCGTACCACAGAAGAAGCGTTAATGGCGGTACCGCAAACGTTTCGTGAAGGCTCTTATGGATTGGGCGCTTCGAAAATTTACACTATCCGTCGGCTGATTTTGCCAAGTGCGATGCCGGGGATTTTAACTTCTGTCATTTTGAGTATTGGCCGAGTGATTGGTGAATCTGCCCCAGTATTTTTGACTGCAGGTATGGTGGCTCGTATTCCAGATACGTTGCTCGATTCAGGACGTACGTTGACCGTCCACCTATACAAGCTGACCACGGAGTTGTTCACTATTGAAGAGTGGAATCAAGCTTATGGCACCGCAACTGTACTGATTGTTGTCGTCTTGCTGATCAACACGGTCACCAAGCTCATCGCCAAACGATTCAATACTGCGACTTACTAAGTCCCTGACAGAATTTAGAGATAACACAATGAAAACAACCAAACTCAATATCGAAAATCTTGACCTGTTCTACGGTGCGAACCAAGCGCTAAAATCGATCAATCTGCCAATTCCAACCCGTCAAGTGACGGCGCTGATTGGCCCATCTGGCTGTGGTAAATCAACCCTGTTGCGCTGCCTGAATCGCATGAATGATCTGATTGAAGGTGTGACCATTACGGGCAAGCTGACCATGGATGGACAAGATGTGTATGGCAATATCGATGTGTCAGACCTACGCATTCGAGTTGGCATGGTGTTCCAAAAGCCGAATCCATTCCCTATGAGCATTTATGAAAACGTAGCGTATGGCCTACGTGCGCAAGGGATTAAAGACAAAAAGCATCTCGATGAAGTGGTTGAGCGCTCATTGCGTGGTGCCGCGTTGTGGGATGAGGTGAAAGATCGCCTTAAGTCTCATGCATTTGGTTTATCAGGCGGTCAGCAACAGCGTTTGTGTATTGCACGCACGATAGCGATGGAACCCGATGTGATTTTGATGGATGAGCCGACTTCGGCACTCGATCCTATTGCAACGCACAAAATCGAAGAGTTGATGGAAGATCTGAAGAAGAACTACACCATTGTGATTGTGACGCACTCGATGCAGCAAGCCCGCCGAATTTCTGACCGTACTGCATTCTTCTTGATGGGAGAATTGGTGGAGCATGATGATACGCAAGTGATCTTCAGTAACCCACGTGATGATCGTACTCGCGGCTACGTTAATGGTGACTTCGGTTAATGAACATAAACAGATTATAACTATAAGCGATGGTAAACTTTGCCCCTCACGATGAGGGGCTTTTTTGTAGGAATTTCATTTCATACATATTCTGGTCAGCCAGATAAATCAGTTGGCTCAAATTGGTGGAATCAAGTGGATAGGTACTAAATCCCACGCTAGTGCTGAGCTTCGCTTGCAAATTATCACTAATGGCAAAATCTTGGTTGAAGCACTCTTTAATCATACGTTGCATCATCATCTGCTCTGTTGAATTAATGCTGCTCAGGATCAAGGCAAATTCATCACCTCCCATCCGAAATACTCGATAATCAAGCGCAGGAATACAATGTGTTAAGCGGTACGCGACTTGTTTGAGTACCGCATCTCCCATTTGGTGGCCATGGGTATCGTTGACCTGTTTAAAGCCGTTAAGGTCAATCAAAAACAGCGAAAATCCACCGCTACGGCGATAGCGCTCTAACTCGGTGAACATTGCGGTGCGGTTTTCCAAACCCGTTAAAGGATCGGTTAAAGCCAAAATCCGGTGGTAAGCGGCTTCTTTGTGCAAAATGAAACTGACCACACCCGCACAGCCAAACATCAGCAACATCAGCATAATCTGAATCCGGCTGAGGTAATTCACTTGCTCCTTCTGTTCCATGTACAGTGGGCTTTGTACCCCAAATGTACGATTAATAAATTGGATGAAAATATCCAATTCATTTTGGCTAGCAGAAACAAAATTTTGCAGGCTTTCGGGGTTATTAACTGCCAACAGTAATGGCTCAAGTTGTTTAAAACGAGCGAATGCGGATTGGAAAAATGCACGGGTATTGGGCATCCCGATAATGCCATCCGCTTCTGGACTATTGAGGATCAAGTCAAAGCGGCTCCAAGTCAGTTCATACTTCACCATGACTTGTTGGCGGTTTGTTTGCGATTCCAGTAAATAAGGCGCGATAGACAGCATTTCCGTGAACTCTTTATTGAGTTGGAATAAAAACCAGATCGCTTGATTGGTTTGTGAAGAATAGGATTTAGAAAGCTCACGAGTGGTATTGAGCACGTAGAGGTTAGCCAGAATCAGTATGGCTGACATGACAATTAGCAATGTCTTCGCGTGCAGAATTAGCGGGTGAAGTGTTTTTTGAGTTTGTGTATTCATGGCTTCTTATGAATAAGGATATGGCTAATTTGCCAAACCATATGGGTGTAATAAACAGGATCCTTGAGTTTAGGATTCTGATCTAAGTTATACACCAACCAAAATGGCCCTTTGTTGCGTATTTGCATTTCGCTTCCATCCATCTCATACGCCACAATCGGTGCATATTGATTAATATCTTTTATTGAAATATTAGCAGCATAGTCATTCAATGCCATAAAGGTCACTGAATTTGCTTGCTCGAGCTGTAAGTAAGCCAACAAATCACTCACTTTAAAACCAGTGAAACGATGTGAGCCCTCTAGCCAAGGTAGGTGGGTGGTAAACGTCGTCTTTGGTAGCTCAGTGGCTAATGTTTTGAGTGACAAAACCTTAGTGGGTGAGTCCGCAACTTGTATCGTAATCTCAGACGAATAAGTTAAGGAGCTGCACAACAAGGCCAATATCAGCAACATCCATCTCATGATTTGTTATTCCGTGCTGTTTGACATTTGATCTCCCGACTTCTTTATTGTGGCTTTAGCTTGGCGAGAGAATGGTTACTGCTGTTACGCGATACATGACGCACAAAGTCAACCGAGCAAATGGTTTGCCGCTGATAACTCTGTGGTTAGTTTCTTAATTGGTTGAATTATAGGCGGAGATGAGTGAAATGAAAATCACCAATATTAACAATACTAATGATATAAAGACTCAGAAATGAGAAATAAAGCAAGAAAAGCGCCATTGCTATGGCGCTTCTTAAATGGGAGACAACTTAGAACAAAAGGTGTGCTACTGCGGCAATCACAGGCAAAGTGATTAGGGTGCGAAGAATGAAAATGATAAACAGCTCAAAAATGTTGACTGGAATGCGGCTGCCAAGCAACAGCGCCCCAATTTCAGACATATAAATCAGCTGGGTCACGGACATTGCGGCAATCACGAAACGTGTCATCTCATTGTCGATCGATGCGGCCAAAATAGCGGGAATAAACATATCTGCAAAACCCACGACAATGGTTTTTGATGCGGCAACGGCTTCTGGAACACCAAGCAGTTCCAAGAAAGGAATAAAGGGCTGGCCAAGTAGCGAGAAGACTGAGGTGTATTCCGCGACAACCAAAGCAATAGTGCCTAGTCCCATGACGACAGGAAGTACACCGAATACCATATCAATGGCATTGCGTACGCCTTCGCCAATTACTGATTTCACCGAGCTGACTTTGGCGGCCTTGGCTAAAGCTAACTCCATACCCCAAGAGAAAGCAGTATGACCTTCAGGGATCGCATCAGCATCCGGATGCGGCTTGCTACCATCGATATAGGTATCTTTTTTCCATGACAAAGGCGGAAGGCGGGGGATCACCACAGCGGCCACAAAACCGGCTAAACAGACGGCACCATAAAAAGGCAAGAAGAGATGCTCAAGCTCAACTTGGGCAATCACAACAAGGCTAAACGTGATTGAAACAGCAGAAAACGTGGTACCCACCACAGCGGCTTCACGCTGAGTGTAAAATTTTTCTTCGTACTGTTTACTGGTGAGCAAAATACCCACGCTACCATCCCCAAGCCATGACGCCATACAGTCAATCGCGCTGCGACCAGGCAAGTTAAATACCGGACGCATCACTTTGCTAAGTAGGCTGCCAAACAGTTCTAATAAGCCGAAATTGAGCAGCAGTGGTAGCAGTAGGCCTGCAAAAATAAACACAGAAAACAGAGTTGGTAGCAGACCTTCTAAGACCAAGCCACCGGTGTTTTCTTCCCATATCGCTTTCGGGCCAATCTGGAAAAAAGTCATGATGACGGCGACACCACCAATCACGCGCACCGCCAACCAAAGCCAAGAAGGGTTAAACAGACTGTTTAAAAAAGGGCGACTTGTGCCCCAACTTGGTTGAAAGATTTTTGTGACAACAGAAGCGGCTGACATAAACGCAATAATCACAGTGACGACAGTGACAAGCGAATCACCAAATAGCGCTTGCACCGATTTTGCCAATACGGCAACCGGAATGGTGAACGACCCATCGTAACTGATCGGGGCCATAAACAGGAAAAGCCCGATCAAAGAGGGGATCAGGAACATCCAGAGATTGCCAGAGTGACTTTTTACAGGTGGCTCTAGGGTTTGCGCGTTATCTTGCATTCGTTGTCTCTATCTCTTACTGCATTGATTATTGCGTCGTTCAGACGCACGGAACGGGTGAAACTGAGCTATCCATGGCATAAAAATTCACTGTACTTCCGTATTTAGTCAGCGGGCGCAAGAATAGCTATTTTTGCAACCATTCGCAATACTATTCATTTATTTTGGGTATGCATTCAAATTTATTTGCTGATGTTTCAGCTTATGATGGGTTTTTGTATGTTTATTGTTAAATCAATCATCGGCTGGAGAATAGAGAGGGCTACAAGGCGTGATTGGGCAAGGGATTTCTGTAGCGAGAAAGCAGATAGTTAGAAGCAAATTAGAAGCAAAAAAGCCCTCAGTAAAACAGAGGGCTTGTTACTTAAAGCGTAAGCGTAAATTAGATTAAACCCACACCTTTTTTATTCAGTGATATTGGGAGTGGTGCTGGATGCATTGTCGATTTCAGTTAAAGCTGCGTTGAGTGCACCTTCAAAAGCAGGATAAACATTCTGTTTTCCCACTAGGCCAACTATGCCCGCCTTGATCAGTTTCTGAGAAACTCGCGGATTCGCCCCTGAAATCAGAACCTTAATACCACGTTTATGGAAGCTTTGGATAATCTCTTCTAGCGTTTGAATACCGGTGATATCCATAAATGGCACCCACTTTAAACGCAAGATCAGTATCTGTGGTGTTTCTTGAATACTGCTCATAACACGTTCAAAGGTTTCTGCTGCCGCAAAAAAGAAAGGCCCTTCTAGTGCGTACACTGCGAGTTCACGAGGCAGCGCGGTTTTGCCTTGCTGCGCAAGTTCATAGTTCATATCTTGCGAACCGTTGGCTTTTACTTCAACACTGGAGGCCATGCGTTTCACAAAGTGCAACATGGCAATGATCACACCGATATTGACGGCCACGACCAGATCTGCAAATACCGTCAAACCAAAGGTGAGTAGCAAAATCGCAACATCCGCGCGCGGTGCACGTTTTGCCAGTTGAACAAAATGAGGGGCTTCACTCATATTCCAAGCCACGACAAACAAAATAGCGCTCAGTGTGGCTAGAGGAATATTCACCGCTAAAGGAGCCAATACCAACAGAATGATCACGAGAGTTAACGCGTGCATCACCCCGGCAATCGGGCTGGTACCACCATTACGAATGTTGGTGGCAGTACGGGCAATTGCCCCTGTAGCAGCAATACCGCCAAATAAAGGGGTAATAATGTTAGCAACGCCTTGTCCGACTAATTCTTGGTTAGAGTTGTGTTTTGTACCCGCCATGCCATCGGCCACGACTGCAGAAAGTAAGGATTCAATAGCACCCAACATCGCAATCGCAAACGCGGGGCCAATCAGTTGGATCATTTGGCTCAGGCTAACATCCGGTAAAGCAAACTCAGGTAGACCTTGCGGAATACCACCAAATGCGGAACCAATCGTTCTCACACCTTCGAAACCAATGACGTATTGTAGTGAAGTAACAACCACTAACGCCAACAGAGGTCCAGGGATCTTGGAGAGTTTTGGAATTTTAGGGCCCAAAATCACCAAAGCTAAAGATAAGATCGCGAGTAAGGTTGTTGTGAGGTGGAGCTGTGGAAAAGCGTGAAAAATCGCGATCAGTTTCTGATGGAAGTGCTCGCCTTTAATTTCTGGCAAGCCAAAGAAATCACGCCATTGACCCACCCAGATGATTACGCCAATACCGGAGGTAAAACCAACGATCACGGGATCGGGAATATAACGGATTATGCTGCCTAAACGAGCTAAGCCGAGAATAACCAGAATAAAGCCCGCCATAATTGTTGCGATCTGTAATCCAGCAATACCATGCTCAGCCACAATGCCAGCAAGAATAACAATAAACGCGCCGGTTGGGCCGGCGATTTGTACGCGTGAACCACCAAATAGGGAAACAATGATCCCCGCGATGATTGCGGTATAAATTCCTTGTTCTGGTTTCACCCCAGAAGCTATCGCAAAAGCCATGGCTAATGGTAGTGCTACCACCCCAACTATCAATCCTGCTGTAATGTTGTTGACCCAATGCTTAGGTTGCAACAGACCGGCTTTATAGGATTCATAGATGGCAAACATAGTTGATCACCTTAATAAAAATAGGGAAATGAAAACGCCGAGGATTCTACGCCCATTTTATAGGCTGTAAAGGGATACTTTCAGCATAGCAGGCAGGTCACTATCGTGGTGTGTTTAGAATATTAATCTTTTAATTTCATGTGATTAACTTCGTGTAACTTGGCATTTTCTCCTTGTTTACCAGAAACTCGATAATTAATTGGAATTGCATGTTGAAAAATGGAAATTCAGTTTATTTTACCAATATGCATCCAATTGACAGATTGCAGGTTGAGTATAGAGGGCAAATTACCTATCATTCCTTTGGTTGGCTGTTTTTTGTTCAAAAATGGAGTTTGACATGATTAACAAGAAGTTTCTTAAAACAAAAGATGAAGTTGAAGTTACTTTTGAATGTGATGCACATCATGCGGCATCTGAAGTGGCGATTGTGGCAGATTTTTTAGATTGGCAGCCCGAGCCGATGAAAAAAGTGGCCAAATCGGGTACGTTCAAATTCAAAACACGTTTGCCGAAAGATCGCGAATTTCAATTTCGCTATCTACTCAACCAACAAGAATGGGTGAATGACCCCCATGCAGATCAATACATCGCCAATGGTTTTGGGGAAGAGAACTGTCTGCTGACCACTTATCAGTGATTTGAGTAGCATTTTTAAACGAAAGGCTAAAAAATCACAAACAAGTAAGTTGCTGCTACCACACAAAATCTTCTATTTTTGAAAGGCACTGACGTGCCTTTTTTGCTTTAAATTGACGCAAGCACAGGTGACAAGCCGTGCTGAAACCCTTACTCTTGGGCTAATTTTGACTTTTCTCCACAGGTAAATGAGTGACATCTAAATCTATTATTTTGCGATTTTCTGAGCTCTCAATGCGAAAGAAGGTGACATTGGTAGGTTTGCCGCTTTTGGCTGTGGCAGCGATCACAACTTCGCTAAACAGTCCGATTCGGCAACAACGAATTGAGCTCTCTCTTCCTGAGTCCGCATTAGTTCCTTTCTCAACCGCAGAGTCCGCGGCTGAGCAGACAGAAGTCTACCGAGCGGGTCATCCAGATTATGAGTATGAGATTAAACCGGGCGATAATCTGAGTACAATCTTCAGTCAGCTTGGCTTTGCTTATACCGAGCTGATGAAAGTCATGGAAACTGACTTGAACTACTTAGCTCTCGATACGTTGAGACCTGGTAACGTGCTGCGCTTCTGGAAAGGAAAAGACAATACACTGAGCAAGATGGAGCTTGAGTTTAGCTTGGTTGATCGCGCGGTTTATACACGTCTTAATGATGGTAACTATGAATTTGAAGAGCGTAAAATCCCCGGCACATGGAAAGTGGAACCACTGATCGGTGATGTGGATGGAAGTTTTTCTGTTTCTGCGAGCCGTGCAGGATTGGGTGCTGCTGATGTGGACCAAATCGTTACGTTATTAAAAGACAAAATCAATTTTGGACGAGATCTGCGTAGTGGTGATCGTTTTGAAGTTGTGTTGTCGCGCCAGTTTGTTGGTGAAAAGCTCACGGGTAATTCTGAGATTCAGGCGATTAAGATTTTCAATCGAGGCAAAGAGATCACCGCTTATTTGCATCAAGATGGTCAGTACTACGATAAGAATGGTGAAAGTTTACAGCGTGCTTTCCAACGATATCCGGTCGATAGTAAGTGGCGTATTTCATCGAATTTTGATCCGAAGCGCCTGCATCCTGTAACTAAACGAGTTGCGCCTCACAACGGTACAGACTTCGCCATGCCGATTGGTACGCCAATTTATTCTTCGGGTGATGGCGTAGTCGTGATGACACGTAGCCACCCTTATGCGGGTAACTATGTGGTGATTCAACACGGTAGCACTTATATGACCCGCTACCTGCACATGAGCAAAATTTTGGTGAAGAAAGGCCAGAAAGTATCACGTGGCCAGCGTATTGGTTTATCTGGCAATACAGGGCGTGTGACGGGACCACATCTTCACTATGAATTAATTGTTCGTGGCCGAGCGGTGAACGCGATGAAGGCGAACATCCCTATGGCGAGTTCTGTGCCAAAGAAAGAGATGTCGCAATTTGTGGCGAAGCGTAAAGAGCTGGATCAAATGCTTGCTCGTCAAGAAAGTATGTTAGCCTCTCAATAATCGCGATGTTTATTATCACAAAGCCCCAGTTTGGGGCTTTGTTGTTTTTGCTGGCTCTAGTGCTAGTTGTTGCTGGCTTGAGCTTTGGGGGGGAGGTGAGAAGTTTTCTGCTGCCATTGTTTAACAATTTTAGAAGGCAGCTCTGGTTTACTGAAGTAATAACCCTGAATCTGTTCACAACCCATTTGGTAGAGTTTGTCTAAGGCTTGCTGGTTTTCTACGCCTTCTGCGACCAAGTCGAGTTTGAGTTGATTGGCAAGTTGAATAATCAGCCAGACAACGCTTTCAGCGGTTTGATTCGTTAGTAGATTATGGACAAAGGTTGCATCAATTTTGATGCAGTCAATCGGGTAGCTGTGAATGTAGTTCAAGCTTGAATAGCCAGTTCCAAAATCATCCAAGGCAATTTTAAAACCGAGCTCGCGCAATATTGTTAAGATGCTGCGTGCTTCTACTGCTTTTGATAGCAGTACGGTTTCAGTGAGTTCAATTGTAAACTCATCAGGCTGATAGCCATATTTATTGAGCGTTTTTAATAAGTACTCAAGGTAGCGGTTGGAATTGGTGAGTTCATCAGCGGAGCAATTGATGCTTAAACGAACTTTATGCCCTAGCCCCTGCTCTAATTCGGATTTGGCTATGCAAGCCAATTCAAGTATCTGTTCTCCCAGTTCGATAATTAAACCAGATTGTTCGGCGGCTTCAATAAACTCGATCGGAGAGACAAAACCAAGCAAACTGCTTTTCCAACGGGTTAAAATCTCAAAATAGCGCCAATCTTGTTGGTTCCTTTTTACTATCGGTTGTGCCACGACATACAGCTCTGTTTGATGAAAGGGCTTACTCAATTCATGTCGCAACGCATCGATAATCTGTGTTCGCCGATAGTACTGGTTGCTCAGTAACGTATCGTAGAAACGAATTTTAGTGTTATGGTTTCGCTTACACTCTTTTAGAGCAAGACTGGCATTGAACAGCAATTGGTCTGCCGTTACTTTTTCACCATTGTATTTAGCAATCCCTATGCTTACGCTGACTTTAATCTGTAGCTCTTGATTGACGAAGTCTTGCGCCAGTAAATTGAGTATGCTTTGACAGACTTTCATCGGTTCACGATCGGTGGTTATAAAAGCAAATTCATCGGCTGCGATACGAAAGGCGAGATGTTCTTCAGGTACTGCTTTTGCGATAGCATCAGCGACAAACTTCAACACCAAATCCCCAATGTAGTGTCCGTACAGGTCGTTAATTGAGCGGAATTCATCAATGTCGAGGAAGGCTAAAGTGAAATGCTGTTGTCCTTCTTGAATGAAAGTAGAAAGTTTTTCTGCTAAATCATTGCGATTCATTAACCCAGTTAGACTATCGTGGGAAATCTCATGGCGCAGTTGATTAACTAGGCTTTGCGAGCGCGCTTCTATCTGTTTACATTCCAAATCATGGGCAATGATCTGCGCCAAAACCTGATGGATTAGCACCAGATGCGTCATCTCCTCTAACGGGCGAGTAAAGGTAGAGAGTAAGACTCCGTAATTTTCACCGTTAGATAGGTAGATGGGAATGCCAAGATAAGCCTCAATGCGGTTTTCGACCAGATAGGTATCAGTAGGGAAAAGCTCTGCGACTTTACTGGTATATAAGCAATAAGGTTGTTTTTTTATACCAACTTGCTCACAAGGGGTGCCTTTCAGCTCGTAATAGGGGTCTAAACTGCTCGGTTCTAGGCTGGCGCAGCACAAATTTTGCGCACGATAACGCAGTTTATCTAACTCTATAATCATTGAGCTGTGGCTATTAAAAGTGCGATGTAAAAACTGGGTGATTTGTGTGAGCAGCTCTGGGCCACAAAGTCCATTGAAATGGTGTATGGCATCCAGACTCAGTTCTTCAGCGATAAGTTGAGTGCTTGTCATACTTTTGATCTCTTTTAGCCTTGACTGACAAATGAATGTGTTTATTTGAAATAAATTCTTATATGCACACAGTTACTATTGATGAGACTTGGCGCTTTTTCCACTACAAATTCCAAAGCCAATTTGCATCAGAAATGAGATCGAATTCAAATTCAATTGGTTAGTTTGAATGAATGAATGAATTATTTTTTCTTAAAGTTATCTTTAATAGTGGTTAATACAGCACGTTTTGGTTGGGAAAGAAAAGGCATGCCCATGGTGTACGCCTTCTCTTCTATTTTCAGGGCATATTAGGTGAATGCTTTGCTGTGTGTCAGCTTCTCTTTAAGATAATCCACAAAGAGTCGAGTGCGAGTGTGCTGATATTCCAGTTTGGGATAGTAAGCGTATACCGTGGCTTCATCGACAGTGATATCCGGTAAAATTCTCATCAAGTTTCCTTGTTTTAGCTCCTCTTTAATCATGATGTGGCCAGTTACAATGACACCCATTCCCGATTTCCCCGCATAAAATAATGCTTCAGGGTTGGTGGTAGCAAAATTTCCCGTTAAGGTAATGCGCTTGCCTTGCGCATTCTTCACTTCTCGGAATGTTTGTTCCCCCCAACACAACACATTGTGTTGAGTCAATTCTTGTAATGTTTTTGGGGTGCCCTGCTTTTGTAGATAACTAGGAGAGGCGTAAAACCCAGCTTGATGCTCAAACAGCGGCGTAGCCTTAAAACTGAGTGAATTGAGCTGTTCTATCTCGCGACTGATGAAGAGATCAAGATGCAGTTCAGGTAACTGCCCGGGTGTCGTGGTGATAAGTTGAATACGAATATCGGGATATCGTTGTAAAAATTCATCGAGATACTGCATCAAAAACTTAGAGCCAACGGCCAGAGTCGCACCTATACGCAGTAATCCCGCTGGAGTTTGATTGACGGAGCGAGTTTCATCCACTACCGATTGCCAGCTTTCCAGTTGCGTTTTTGCACGTTGATAAAATAGTGCGCCGGCTTCCGTTTGAGTGACAGATCGTGTAGTACGTTTAAGCAGTTGTACGCCAATACGTTCCTCAAGCCAGTGAATGCGTTTACTGACGGCAGAACTGGTGGTGTTGAGCTTGCGCGCGGCCCCATTGAAGCTACCTTCTTCAACCACCTTGATGTAGGTTTTTACGCTCTGGATCCAATCCATCTCTTTGCCTTATTCATTCCAACTGGGAACTAATTTATTTCCAAATTGCGAGATTATCAAATGAGAGTTGCCAATATAGACTCTCTGCTATGAACGCACAAACATCTTCTCGTTTTCGCCGCACCCCTATGCTACTTGCGATGATGATCATCGCGACAGGCCAAGTTGGTGTGAGTATTTATTTACCCTCACTGCCTCTGATTAGCCGCGATTTACAGGTGGATCAAGCGAGTGCGCAGATGCTCGTCACTCTGTTTTTGTTGGGCTTTGGCGGTTCTCAGTTGTTCTATGGTGCATTGTCTGATGCGGTAGGGAGACGCCCCACATTTTTGCTTGGTCAAGGCATCTATCTGGTTGGGACGATCGTTTGTGTGATGATGGCTGATCACTTCCAAGCGCTTGAATTTGGTCGTCTTTTACAAGGATTAGGGGCGGGCAGTGCTTCGGTACTTGGGCGTAGTGTGTTGCGAGACAGCTATGATGGTTTTCATCTCACCAAAGCGCTCTCGTATTTGTCGATTACTGCGTCGATCATGCCGATTATTGCGCCAGTGCTCGGGGGTTGGATGGCCTATCATTTGAGTTGGCAATCGGTGTTTATTTTTGTGCTGATCTATATCGGGGCAATTTTTACGCTCGGTTTTTTGATTTTGCCGGAAACCCTGCCTTACCCGAAGCGGCGCGTTCAGTGGCGTGGGATTGTGATGAATTATGCGAAACTACTGACCAATCACCAAGTCACCAGCAGTGCGAGTTATAACTGGCTGAGCTATTTAGCCAGTTTAGTGACATTGTCGATTCTTCCCTTCTTGTTGCAAAAACAGCTCGGAATGACGGCAGCGGATTATGGTTCTACCCTAATCATACCTTCAGCAGGTTTACTGGTAGGAAGCCTATTGGTGAATATGTTGACCTCTCGGTTTTCTGCGCGCCAGTTACTAGCCTGTGCAATTAGCTTGATGGTGTTTTCTGGCCTCTGGTTATTGCTGACTGAGTTTTCTGTTTTCAACCTTATTTGGGCATTTACTTGGCTCAGTATCGCACAGGGGATCTCTTTCCCATTGGCTACAACGCTGTTACTGTCGCCGCATAAAGCGCAAGCGGGTTCTGTTTCTGCACTTTCTGGCTCAATTCAAATGGGGATTGCGGGCTTATTGGGTGGTTATTTAGTGGAGCATTGGGTGACAACTCAGACGGCCATGGGCGTGTTTTACATTATGGTCAGCGGTACTATGCTCACCGTGTTAATTCTTACTAAGAAATCATATTCACAGTCGAGTATCGCACAGGCATCAACATGATTCTTTTCACAAGCGGTGGAGGTTTGTGTGTACTGCTATTTGCTTGGAAGCAATAATATTCAGAGTGAGATAAGTGATGGTTGATAAGCCGTATATCTCCAAAGGTAAATGAAAACCACCATTGAATGATGCCATAAAATGGTGGTTTTGCTTATTAATAAAGAATTAGCGCAGCGTTTTTAAGAAAAAATCATCTAGTTTATTCACTGCTTGATTAACATATTTTTCTTGATCATAGAGATCAAAATGTTGGGCTCCTTCAATTTTAAATAGCTGAGCATCTTTACCTGCTTCAATGCCTCGTTTTACTGCTACTTCACTAAAATAAGCTGAAAGTGCTTTGGTTCCCACGATAGCCAAAAATGGAGTATCACCAATCAGTTCCATATTTTCAGATGGGTTAAAAGCATATCGCGTATCAAGGGACATCGCCGCTCGCAGAGGGGTATAATTTTCAGCGGCACCACCACGTTCAGGATTTCGATAGTAATCTGCAGCTCGAACCCAAAATTCATTCATGGTCTTGGCTTTTTCCATCGATGGAATACCATCCACTAGCACTACTTCACCGGTTTCATAATATTTCTGTCTTGCATCACTCGCCATTTTAATTTGTTGGCGGTACTGCTCGACCGGACTTCCCGTGAGTTCATCCATATACTGAGTCGCCCCTCCCATACCGTAATCAGTAAAATCAACGAAACCGCTTACGGTTGCTACTGAATCTAACCGGGTATCTTGTGTCGCGACTTGGAGGCTATAGCCAGCGCCAGAACAAAGTCCCAATAAACCAATTCGTTCAGAATCAACACCAGGGAAATGACTTAAAAATGTAATAGCATTTTTTATGTCTTCAACTTTCATTGGTGCGTTTTCCATGCCACGAGGATAACCGCCACTTTCACCGTAAGTTCGGTGATCAAATGCTAATGTAATAAACCCCTTTTTAGCCATTTTCTCTGCATAAATACCAGCGGTTTGTTCTTTAACACCACTCGCTGGTGTGACAACCACAATCGCTCGATAATTTTTATTTTCATCGTAATTAGGGGGAAGAAATACGTTACCCGCAATACGTATATTTTCACTGAGGAATGAAACTTTATTTTTTCCTGCTTGGTATTCATCACCTAAAAATTGACTTTCTGCCATTGCTGGTGCTGCACTTAATATTGCTGATATCACCAAAGAAAGGTTGATTGTTTTTAGTTTGTTCATTTAATTCTCCAATTATATTCATGGTGTTTTTGAAAACAGATTGGATTATATGTGGCTGTTTATTGTTGATATATATGCCACAACAAATAACTCTGTTGCATTTTGAACAACAATCTTGCTATGAATTTTCCGAAAGTGAGGATGCAAGTTCGCTGTTTTGACTTGCTCTAAATAGGGTGGAGAAGACACGTTTTGTCTTTCATAAATTCAATGCGGCTTCAGCAGCTAGGATTCGCTGACGTTTTATTGCAGAAGTGTATATAATCGGCGCTCATTTTTACGGGGAAGCACTTTTTACGGGGAACACCATGCAGCAGAGCCAATTTGAATCTTTAGTGAAACTTTTATGTGAGCAAACCACTTTACCGGCGGCATTAACGCTACTGAAAAACAGTGAAGATGAAGCGATTGCCGAAGCGGCGCAGTCACTCTCTGGCCAGTTTGCTTTAGCAGAAGTGGAAGGTGAGCAACGCATTTACCATGTGACAACTGAAGTGGATGAACAGGGTGAAGAGCAAGAGTACGTTGAACACATAATGAATGAAGGCGATGATGTGGTGAAATTTGTGGCGTGGTTCTTTGAAGGTTTCTTCGATATTAAACAAAAAGAGATTTACCAAGCGGCAGGTAAAACTTACAAACAACCCAAGCGCAGTTAACTTGTAATTTAATTACATAAAAATGTGACTTGATTCTTGTTTTGTTGTTTTTCGCTGTTATATTGAGCGCAAATGTTACTCAACAGCACAGAGGCATGCGCTATGAATAATGAACTCGGTTCGGTTTACCTTGGTCAATTGATCGCTAAGCAAGCGATACACCAAGCTCAATTTGGCAAAACCAAAACGAAAAAGCGTTCTTTATTGCAGAGAATACGTCAAAAATTCAGTCAATAGTTCGCTTGGTTAAGGCTTTCAAGTGGCATTTTTGCAGGCTGAAGCGAGACCAAAAAACGTTGGCGAAGAAAAACGCCCCACAGATTTGTGGGGCGTTTTTGTTTGGCTGATTTGGATAACGACAATTTTGGATTATGGAGCTACACGTGTGCTTTCTAGCTCAACCACATTATCAGGAACGGAGTGGGGATTGTCTTTCAACCATTTCTCTAACGCGTCACAACCACCGATATATTGGCTGTTCAACCAGATTTGCGGAACCGTAACCGGTGTTTTTTCGCCAATGATCGCTTTCACTTCTGGGATCATGCGGTACAGTGCTGCGCTTTCTTTCACTACATCGTGATAGCGATAGTCAATTCCTGCATTGTCGAGCAATTGCTTGGCTTTCACACAGTAAGGGCATGTAGCTTTACCAAAGACAATATTGCCTTGTAAAGTGTCCTGCTTCGCCCATTCTTTGATGATAGATTGCACGAGGACACCACGGTTGAGTGCTTCGCCTTGGCTGATCACTTTGCCTGCTACTACCACAATCGGCGCATGCCATGCGCCTAGCTTCAAGGGTTCCCACCAGTAAGAAAGCCAATCTTTTACTTCCAATTCAATCGGAATGCCAGCCAATTCATTGGCAAAGGTATCGGCTAAAATATCTTTGGTCAGCGTGCATTCCCCACAAGGGATGTTGACTTTAAATGGGCCAAAACTGCCAGCCCAGCGGTAAAGTGTTACTTTAATGGGTGTCGTCATCAAGGTATTCCTCATACAAATCTTTTCATTAAAAGATAGGAAAGGTTCTAGGCCATTTTTATTTCACGGCGAGATTTTTTTGTTTCCCACTGGGTAATGAATGCCACAGAAAGCACAATGATCGCTGCCCCAAGCCATAAGCGACCTGGTGGAACCCATCCAAATACTAGCCATCCGGCAAATACGTTAAGCGGTAGTTTGGCGTGATCAAAAGGTTGCACGAAGGAGGCATCTGCAACGGCATAGGCTTTAGCAATCGACCATTGTGCTAGGGCTGTCATCACACCTGCACCGATCAACAATAGCCATAAGGTTTGGCCGCTTGGCATTTGCCAGTCGGGGAGGGCAAGCAGTAAGTTAAATGGGGTGATGAGCAGCAGTAAATAGACCACCATAGTGGAGGGAGAATCGTGCGCTGAGAGCTTTTTCACCATGAGTGAGTAGCATGCCCAAAAGAATGCCGCACCCACAGGCAGTAAAGAGGCGAGGTTAAAATCATCCGCCCAAGGTTCTAAAATAATCATTGCGCCAATAAAACCGGTGAGGGTAGCAAGCCAGCGTGCCATGCCTACTTTTTCGCGTAACCACAATCCAGAGCCGATGGTGGCAAAGAGTGGTGAAGTCATTAATAGCGCGATGCCTTGCCAAATTGGCACTGGGTAGGCCAATGCCCATAGCCAGAGCTGAATTCCAATTACGGCTAAAAACACGCGCAGCAAATGTGCACCAAAGCGCTGTGTATGGAGAGACTGACGAATGCCTAATGTTTTGAGATAAGGCAGGATGACAACAATCGCAATGGCGTATTGAACCAGTGCTACGGTAGTAGAGGCGAGGCCAAATTCAATGCTGGCATATTGCGCAATACTGTTTACAACGGCGAAAGATAAACCGGCAGTCAGCATCCAAAGCGCACCTTGGATTGGGTGGTGTTTTATACTCATGAATCAAGCAAGTAGTCGAAAAGTTGGGCTGAATCATACGTTGTAATGTATGGAAAACCAATGTTTGCGGTTGCTTATACTCTGCCTGCTCTATGTTACAGCGGTATTGGCTACGTTCGTTTATCTCAATGACATCGGTTATCTATGCTCATCGGCGCTCGCTTACTTATCGTTTACCTGCAACACCAAGTCGTTTGAGTATTACAAGAACGAAATATTGCAATGAAAAAGGCCAAGCTTACGCTTGGCCAAACAAGGACAATTTAAGGAGTTAAGGCAGAGTTATTAGAAATCGTAACGTAAGCCAAGACGAATGGTATCTTCTACTTTGTAGCCCACTTTGTCGTCATCCAAATTGTTCAGCATATACGCAACGTAAGAGCGGAAGTTTTTGTTGAAGTCATAACGACCAGTCAGTTCGAAGAAATCGGATTCATCGGTCTTAACATTACTCAGCTCCGTTTGACGGTTTTGGTAAGCCGCAATCACACGGAACTCTTTAGTAAATTTGTATTGAGCAGAAACTTCGACACCATCGAACTCTTCTTTCGTTTTGTCATCGATGTCGCCAGAAGTGTAGGTCGCGCCTAAGTAGAACGCATCGAAGGTGTAGCCTAAACCTGCGATGATTTGGTCAGCAGAGCCAGCCCCTACACCGTTGTCGTTACCTGAGTAACCAAGACCAATGTCCAGACCAAAAGGCAGAGAATAGATACCAGAGATACCATAGCCATCAGTATCTTTAGCTTCTCCTGCAATGTAGCTTGCTTTCAGTTTGAGGGCATCCATGTTGTAGGCGTAAAGGAATGTATTGTTTACTTGCTCATTGCCTGAGTTGATGAAGGCTTTTTGGTCACCAGTAAAGGTGGCGATATCAGACATATCGGAGATTTGCACACCAGCTGTATTTTGGCGGCCAAAAGACACTGCGCCGAAGTCACCTTTCATACCAGCGTACATATAACGTTGTTTGAAGCTGCTATTTGCCTCGTTGTCAGCAGAGGATTTAACGGTTTGCTACGCTTCCCAGAACCCGAAACCTTTGAGGCTGGAAGAAAGCTCGGTTTCACCCGCAATATTCAAACGCATACGGCTCTTGTTTTGCATTGAACCTTCAATTTCTTTGCCGCTGATGTTTGCGCCGCCGAAATCACCACGAAACTCTAAACGACCACCAACGTTTAGAGAGGTGCCTTCAGCATCATAAACGGTTGCTGCCAAAGTTGAACCTGATACCACTGCGGAAAGAACGGCGACTGCCATTGCTGTCTTTTTCATTTTTTATACCTTATTCATCGTTGATGAGCTTCGCTGCTCGGTCATTTATCTCGAGGTAAAGTATATGATGCATATGAAACTTTGATTGAACTTTTGTCACAAATTTGTTTCATTTTTATTTCGTGTATATCGCGGATATTTCTACATAATTTAAATGAACGGGTACTCTGCAGAATAATTGAGCGAAAGATCAGAATATTGAGAGAGAAAAGTGGCGAATGATTGGTTAACTGACTGAATCGGTTAAACTCTGCTCTTTCCGATTTTGAATTGCTTATTGGCTTCAAGGATGAATTATGAATGCGATCCGTTTGTGTGAAGAGTTAATCTACCCCTCCAAAATCTTATGTGTTGGGCGTAATTATGTGGAACATATCCGCGAATTAAATAATGTCTTGCCAGATCAAATGGTGGTATTTAATAAACCAAACAGCAGCATTACTTCAACACTGAAAGCATTCCATCAAGAGCCCTTGCATTATGAAACGGAAATTTGTTTTGTGGTGCATGACGGAGAATATCAAGCGGTTGGTTTGGGGCTTGACCTGACGAAACGTGAACTACAATCGGCTTTGAAAGGTAAGGGTTTGCCTTGGGAGCGCGCCAAGGCGTTTAATGGCTCTGCAGTATTTAGTCGTTTTGTACCACTTAATGGAATGAAGATTGCCGATTTACAGCTGGAGCTCTATATCAACAGTGTTCGTGTTCAGTGTGGTGGTGTTGCGCAGATGATCTACTCACCAGAGGTGATTCTCCGAGAACTCAATTCATACACGACTTTGTATGATGGTGATGTGGTCATGACAGGCACACCACAAGGCGTTGGGGAAGTGCATGTCGGCGACCGTTTTGTAGGCCGCCTGAAATGTGGTGAACAGACGTTGATTGAAGTGGAATGGTTGGCGGAATAACCGAGCTTTCACCCTCTCGCCCAACATACACTAAGCCCGTTTTTACGGGCTTAGGCCAATACCACCAGCTTGAGCAGTAAGAAACTCCCCATCCCCACGACGGTCGTCAGCAGGACATTTTTGCTTAACCAAGCCAGCACACCGGAAAGCAGTGCGGCGAGAAGATAGGGGTTGTGCCACTCTAACCACAAGGTTTTTTCTGGCATAAACACAATCGGCGCCCAAATCGCGGTGAGTACTGCAGGCCCCGAGTAGCTAAGTAAGCGTTGCAACGTGGGGCTCAAACGCAGGGGTAGCTTAGGTTCAAGAAACAGATAACGGCTGAGAAACACCAGTGCCGTCATCGCGAATATCGAAAGCATGATCATGAGCGAGCTCCTAATAAACGTTCAGCACCATAGCCGGTGAGCATTGCGCCAATACTGGCGAACATCAAGCTGCCTTCAATCCCCATCACGTTGAGTGACACTGATAACAACAAGGCAGTCAGTACCGAAATGAGCACTGGCCAGCTTTTGATATTCGGGATCACAATCGCGATGAAAGTGGCGGCGACCGCGAATTCCAGTCCCCACTGATTGAGATCGGGAAGATAGCTGCCTGCGACAATGCCGACCAAGCTGGCTAAATTCCAAATCAGATAAAAACTCAGCCCTGCGCCTAACGCATACCAGTGATTAAACTGCTTGTCGGACTGCGCGCCGCAAATCGCAAACAGCTCATCGGTGAGTAAAAAGCCCAGTGTCAGCCGCCAGCGCAAGGGTAATGAGCTGATTTTGCTGCGCATTGATACGCTGTACAGAAAATGGCGTGAGGTAATAAAAAAAGTGGCTATCAACAAACTCAGTAACCCCGCCCCCGTTTTAAACATGCCGATAGCGACTAACTGTGCCGCTCCAGCAAACAAGATTGCAGACAAGGCTTGGCTCTCGATGACCGACAACCCTGCTTCAATCGCAAACGAACCGGCCAGTAAACCCCAAGGTAACACCGCAATGCTCAACGGCAGCATAGCGACTGTGCCCTGCCAAAACAGCCGGGTGGGGGTAGGTGAATGATCAATGGTTAACACTTGGCTATTCATACTCTTTCCAATGTATAGAAGAAAACCTTATACCCTTCTTACCTGAAACTCCAAGTGGTTTGGGTACCGTTCGGGGTTATCAAAGCATAGGGATAAGCGGGTCATCTTGGATAATCTTGCTCTGCTTGCTTAAGGTTTGGCGTATTGTTTTGGCGTGATGCCGAGCGCTTTTTTAAAGTGGCGATGCAGATGGCTTTGATCATGAAAGCCACACTCTTGCGCGGTTTCCGAGATACTTACGCCTTGCTTTAACAGGGTTTTCGCGAGACGCAAGCGTGCTTGGATTTGATAAGCGTGGGGCGGTAAGCCAAACTGTTTTTGAAAGGTCCGCACCAGATGAAAAGGACTTAATCCCGCCAGCTGTGCCAGCTCTTCGAGTGAAACATCGGCCTGCGGAAAGTCATCCAGAAACTCTTTAACTAGCAATAATGGCCGCAGTGCAGATAGCGGTTGATCGGTTTTTGGCGCAGTGCGGCCGTGGCGCGTCATCAGCTTGACTAAGCTGGCGTAAATCAGGGTTTCACGTAGCAAGCGGTTAGTCGATTTCTCAAGGGTTTCAAACACTAAGCGCAGTTGGCTTGCGAGTTCGGGGTCATACACCACCGCTTGTGGAAAATAAGGCGCGCCGGTATTGGCGCCAATTTCTTTTGCAACCGTGGCAAACTGCTCGGGCAGCGGGTACATGGCTTTGTACGCCCAACCACCTTCGACGGCAGAGTGTCCGGTGTGCACTTCATCGGCGTTGACCAAAATAATGCTGTCTTGCGGCGCAATATGAGTGCCGCCGGTGCGGTAGAAAGATTGTGCACCGCGCTCAATCACTCCCACGGTATAGCCTTCATGGCTGTGGCGAGAAAAATTCTGCGTTTCGTATTGCGCATCGAGCAGCTCTAGGCCGCCAAATTCTTCGGCAATCTGAAATTTTGCTTGTTCTTTAATTTTGCCTGCTGAGTCGCTCATCACGCTTCCTTGTGCTTTTCCTTTGCGAGTCTACTGCAAAGTGCGAGAAAATTTTTGTACAAAATTGCGCTTCTGTACTAATCAAAATCCGCATTATTTTATCTCTGGCTAGAAATGAGTTTATTTGGATTATCTTTCATATGGAAATGGCAGTATGTCTCCTATAAAATCCGCCGCTTTCCTGCTTTCACAAGATTTTCAACATGATTGATGTTTCGGTATTACCGGTTTATCTCACCGCGGTATTGGCGTTGTTGCTGATCCCAGGGCCAGATATGCTGCTGATTGCGAGCTCTAGTATGAGCTACGGACGCCGAGTGGGTTTGTTTGCCAGCTTGGGCAATGCGACATCAGGGATGATTTTAACCTTACTCGCGGCGCTCGGGGTTTCTGCACTGATTGCGATGAACCCATTGGCGCTCAATGTGCTGCATTTGTTGGGTGGGGCATACCTACTCAAAATGGCATGGGATTGTTTGCGCGCTGATGCAGCGCAAGCGCCCACCTTGGATGAGGCACAAGCGGTAGCAAAAACCTTTTACCAACGCGCTTTAGTGAGCAATTTGCTGAACCCAAAAGCCTTGGTGTTTTTTGTGCTGTTTTTGCCGCAGTTTGTTTCAACCAATATCGCGGCCAGCTCTGCCGAACAGATGTTCGCGCTGGGTATGGTGCTGAATGTGTGCGGCTTGCTGTTTAATCTGCTGTTGGTGGCTTTGATTGGCGTGTTTGGTCGCTCGCTGGTCGACAATCAGCGCTTTCGCACTTATCAGCACAAAGTGATGGGTGGGGTATTTTTGTTATTAGCGCTGTGGATGCTCAGCGATTTTGTGTGATATCGCCCAAAAAGTGAAAAAGCCACAGACTGCATCTGTGGCTTTTTTGTAAGAACGACCAAGACCGATGGATCAACGAATCGCGTCCAACAGTTTATCGGCGAGCTTGCTGAGTAAGCCCTTTTCCGGCCGAGTGTGGGCAAATGAGCGTAAACCATAAATCCCCATCACCAAATATTCGGTGAGCAGCACGCAGTCACTGTCTGGGTTTATCTCGCCGCGCTGCTGCGCTTCTTGCAATTGCGCAAGCATGCCTTGCTTCCAAGTACCGACAGTGGCGCGGATCAGCGTTTCGACTTCTTCATCCTGACAAGAGAGTTCATTGAGCGCTTTTTGCAGCAAGCAATCTTTGATCTCATCGCGTTCGCACTCATCCACGACCATCGCCATGTACTGCTCTAATCCCGCTAAGATGGTGGGATGTGCGGCGAAAATCGCATTAAATTCCGAAACGCGTTGCTTGGTGTATTGCTCAAGGGCGGCAATCAGCAAACCGCGCTTATTTTCAAACGCGCAGTAAATCGAGCCAGGGTGTAAACCGGTCACGCGTTTTAAATCTTGCATGCTGGTTTTGTTGAATCCTTTGGACATAAATTCATCCATCGCGGATCGCAACACCTGCTCACGGTCAAATTCAGCTACTCGCACAACACTCTCTCTTCATCGAACATGGCGCGATTCTAGCGCTAAACGGAGTCGATGACAAAGTATCTTGAACGTTCATTCAAAAAAATTCTTGAGCGATTGTTCAAGAATGATCTAGCATAAGCGCAACGGACAACTACAGGACAACTCAAATGACCGATATTCTTTTTCAGCCATACGCGCTCAACGATGTGATTACCTTAAATAACCGAATTGCAATGGCGCCACTGACGCGTTGCATGGCCGATGATGATTTGGTGCCGACCGATGCCATGGTGGCGTATTACGCGCGCCGCGCTGATGCGGGATTGATCATTTCCGAAGCCACGATTATTCGCCCCGACGGGCAAGGCTACCCGAATACTCCTGGGCTGTTTACACAGGCACAAATTGCTGGTTGGAAGAAAGTGACAGAGGCGGTGCATACCAATGGCGGTAAGATTTTCGCTCAGCTATGGCATACCGGACGAGTGGCGCACCCTGCCTTTTTTGCGGGTGAATACGTTCTGGCACCTTCTGCACTTGGTTTAGAAGGCTGCTTGCCACGCCGCCGTGAATTGCAGTACACAGTACCGAAAGCGGCGAGCCAAGCGGAGATCAAGCAACTGGTGGCCGATTACGCACAAGCGGCGGAAAATGCACGCTTGGCGGGTTTTGATGGCGTCGAGATTCATGGCGCGAACGGCTATCTCATTGACCAGTTCCTGCATTTTGATTCGAACCAACGCAGCGATGAGTACGGCGAAACGCCGGCCAATATGGCGCGTTTTGCTTTGGAAGTGGTGGATGCGGTGATCGCACGTATTGGCGCAGAGCGCACCGCGCTGCGTGTGTCTCCGGGGGCGTATTTCAACATCAAAGCTGACCCGCGTGATCGTGAAGTGTTTGATTATTTACTGCCTGAGTTGGAAAAACGCAATTTGGCCTATCTGCATGAAGGGATGTTTGATGACAGTGTGACCTTTGATTTCTTAGGTGGCCGAGTGTCGACTTACTTGCGTCAGCACTACTCAAAAACGCTGATGGGTGTAGGCGGTTTTAGTGCAGAAACGGGTGCCACTGCGATTGAAAATAATGAGTTTGATCTGCTCGCGATTGGTCGTCCATTTATCGCTAACCCAGATTACATCGCCCGTGTTCAACAGGGTGAAGAGCTAAAAGCGTACCAAGATTCGATGTTAACGGAGCTTTACTAACCCGGTGTTTTACCTTTATTGATAAAAACAGCCCCATTATTGGGGCTGATTTTTTTAGGTTTACAGTGCGGATGTTTAAACCAAAGTTAAACCAAAGCCGCTGAAACAAGGCCAATCAAACCACCAAACACGCCGCCCCAAATCACCAGCCAGCCTAGATGCTCTTTGATCATCTTCTGCACGATCTCTTTGACCAATTGCGGAGTCAGCTCATTTAAGCGCTGATCTATGATGCCTTCGATATTGGCTTTGATTTCATCCAGCATCGCGGGGGATTCCAATTGCCCCTTTAGGGCTTCACGTACCGACTCACTTTGGCTCATCTCGACAAGCGCCGTTTGCATCTTCTCCACAAATGGCTGTTTCAGTGGCTCAAGCGCGGTCGCGCCACCAAACATCGCCAGCATGCCACCGAAGGAGGATTGGCTTATCACTTCGACAAGCGAATCAAAGGTCGGGTTGAAATCGACTTTGGCGATTACCGGTTGCAGATCGAGGTTCAACGCGCCATTCATCTCTTTATTGAGGAAGCGGTCGATATTGGCATCGGTAAAAAACTGCTCCATCATCAGATTTTTGATGGCGGCTTTGAAATCTTCAAAACGTGCGGGAATCACGCCAGAGCCATACAGTCCCGGCACTTTTTCAAACAGCATATGGATGGCGAGCCAGTTGGTGATCGCGCCGGAAAAGGCAAACAGCCCCGCGTAAAAGGCATAGTGGTTAGGCAGGAAATAGCCGACACCCATCAGGGCCAGCGCCACTACATTGGTAATAAGGCTTTTATTCATGGTGTTCTCTTGGTTACTCAAAGTCTCACCTTGGCATAACGGCCAAGTGCTTCTCGGTTAATGCATGGAAAAAGTAGCGAAATTCTAAGTCAAAAGCCCAGAAAGAGGAAAGCCCGCGAATGGTCGCGGGCTTATTCTGTGCTGATTCGAGTTACGCCAGTATTGCTTCTTCCGCTTCGTCTTCATCACAACCGATAAAGCCACCGGTTTGATGCGCCCACAAGTGAGCATAAATGCCGTTTTGCGCAATCAACTCTTGGTGAGTACCTTGCTCAACAATTTGGCCTTTATCGAGCACGATCAGGCGATCCATCGCGGCGATGGTCGAAAGACGATGCGCAATCGCAATCACGGTTTTGCCTTGCATCAGCTCATTGAGGCTCTCTTGAATCGCCGCTTCCACTTCGGAATCGAGCGCAGAAGTCGCTTCATCGAGCACCAACAAAGGCGCATCTTTGAGCAGAACGCGAGAGATCGCAACCCGCTGGCGTTGCCCGCCGGAGAGTTTGACGCCACGTTCACCGACCTGTGCATCATAACCGCTGTTGCCATGCGGATCGGTTAAACCAAGGATGAACTCATGAGCGTGGGCTTGCGCTGTGGCTTTCAACAGCTGCTCCTCGGTCGCGTTCGGATTGCCATACAAAATGTTGTCGCGAATGGAGCGGTGCAGCAGTGAAGTATCTTGTGTCACCATGCCGATTTTGCTGCGCAGTGATTCTTGGGTCACCTCTGAAATCGGCTGACCATCAATCAAAATCCGCCCGCTTTCCACATCATGAAAACGCAGTAATAGGTTCACCAACGTCGATTTACCGGCTCCAGAACGCCCCACTAAACCGACTTTTTCACCCGGTTTGATGTTGAGGTTGAGATGGTTGATCACGCCTTTGTTTTCACCGTAGTGGAAGCTCACATCATCAAACGTAATGCCGCCATGCTTAACCACCAAGGGTTTAGCATCCTGCTTATCTTTCACTGTGATCGGTTTGCCGAGCATGGTCATGCCATCCACGACGGTACCGATGTTTTCAAACAGGGCGCTGACTTCCCACATGATCCATTTAGACATGCCGTTGATACGCAAGGATAAACTGACTGCAACTGCAATGGCACCGACGCTGATGGCGCTGGTGGTCCACAGATAAATCGACAGGGCTGCAATGGTAAATACCAACAAATAGTTGGCCATCTCAACCCAAATATTAAAACCGGTCACTAAACGCATTTGGCGATGGACGGTGCCCAGAAAATCTTGCATGCCTTCTTCGGCGTATTGTGTTTCACGTTGACTATGTGAAAACAGCTTTACGGTCATGATGTTGGTGTAGCTATCGACAATGCGCCCAGTCATCAATGATCGTGCATCGGCTTGCTCGGAGGCGACTTTTTTCAGCTTAGGCACGTAATACATTTGTACCGTGACATAGATGGTTAGCCAAATCAGCATCGGGATCATTAAGCGCCAATCGGCCTGCGCCAAAATCACCACAATCGCGGTGAAATAGACCATCACATACACAAACACATCAAGGCTTTTCATCACGGTTTCACGTACCGCGAGCGCCGTTTGCATCACTTTGGTTGAGATGCGCCCTGCAAATTCATCTTGATAAAACGACACGCTTTGCTTGAGCAGGTAACGGTGCGCCAACCACCGGATCGACATCGGGTAATTACCGAGGAGTGTTTGATGGATCAGCAACGAATAGAGGGCGATGAGCATCGGCATACCAATCAGTACCAGCAAACCCAGTCCAATCAATGTGCTTTGATTCTCCGCCAAAAAGGTTTCTGGGTGGCTAGTGGAAAGCCAATCCACCAGTTTTCCCATAAAACCAAACAGGGAAACTTCAATGACCGCGATTGAAGTGCTGAGTAACGCCATCACCATCAGCGGTTTTTCAAAGCCACGAGTGTAGTGACGACAGAATGCCCACAAAGTATTGGGGGGGCGCTGGGGGTCACCTTGGGGAAAAGGTTCGGTAAAGCTTTCAAATAGCTTAAACATGAGAAAATCCTTGCTGTGAAAGGGCGGAAGAGTAGGAAAAAGCACGCGTTCGAGCGTCCGCCAAAATATGATTTTTTGTTAAAACGCCAGCAGTATAACGTTATCCATTGGTGACTTGAAGTTATACCCTTGCGACCTGCAACGCCAAGTCATTTGCGTATATACCTTCCGAGTTGAAGCTGCCACTCCAAGTTGTTTGCTTACAGGCGAGTGAGCTAATTCGTTTGGCGTGGTATTCCTAAGTGAATCCAGCCGATGTCATCCACAACGCCAGTAAATTTGACTGTAATGAATCATTTTTTCAGTAAAAAGATAAAATTTATCGATTGAAATTCATCAAAATCAGCAAATCTTTAGTTAACATTCTGTTTACACTTTTGGGGTGAAATCGGTGATGAGTGCCTATTTATGAATGTTCATCTGCAACCCAATATGTTGATTCCGCGCTCTGCTGCGCAAACGGCTCGCGCCGTCGTTATGGTGCCACCGAAAGAGTTCGGTTTTAATGCGCAAACTGCGCAAGATAATGCCTTTCAAAACCCGTTGGCACTCAGCGCTGAAACCATTTTGCAGCGCGCCATGGCTGAGTTTAACGCCATGGTAAACGGTCTTCGCCAAGCGGGGGTCGAGGTTGTGGTATTTGATTACCCTCAAGGCCATGGTGAAACGCCGGATGCGGTGTTCCCCAATAACTGGTTCAGTACCACTGACGCGGGCGAGCTGTTTTTGTTCCCGATGGCGTGTGCGAACCGCCGTTTGGAAGTGCGCCCCGAAGCCTTGATTCAGACCTTGCAACAACAGGGCTTTGTGGTGAAAGAGCAGCACTCTTTGCTGGCGTTTACGGATCAGCAAGCGTTTTTGGAAAGTACCGGCGTGATGGTGATGGATCACCCCAATCGCACCATTTATGCGGGACTTTCACAGCGCTGCGATCGTGAAGTGTTGGAAGTGTATGCCGAACAGATCGGCTATTCGCGAGTGGTGTCATTCCAAACTCGATTGCCCTCTGGCTCGCCGATTTATCACACCAATGTGATGATGGCGATCGGAGAACATTTCTGCGTGATTTGTGATGAAGCGATCCCCGAATATGAGCGCCGATTTGTCGTGAAATCGCTCGCCAAAGATAAACAGGTGATTTCGATCTCGCTAGAGCAGATGAACCACTTCTGCGGCAATATCCTGCAACTAGAAACGCATGATGGTCAGAAAGTGATTGCAATGTCGCAATCGGCTTATGAGGCTTTTACACCCGCTCAACTCAACCAGCTTGCCACTCACGGTAAGTTGCTGCCTTTCGCCGTACCGACCATAGAAACCATCGGCGGTGGCAGTGTGCGCTGTATGTTGGCCGAGCTGTTTTTGCCCAAAGGGTAACTAAGACTCTTACTGCCAGAATACCCAGCGGCGAGCTAATGGCGCTGGAGTTGGATGGCGACTTACAGCGTTTGCTGTCGATACTGCTTTGGTGAATACCCACTCCATTTACGAAATGCATGGCGAAAGTTAGCGGCATCTGAAAAACCAACGCGTTCAGAGATCTCTTCAATATGCAGTTGGGTGGAGGCGAGATAATGGCGAGCAAGATGATATCGAACGTGATCGAGGATCTGCTGATAGCTGGTCGCCTCATTTTTTAAATGGCGTCTCAATGTGCGAGAAGACATCCCCAGCTCAGCAGCCAACTGTTCAATGGAGGGGTAATTGCCGAGATTCTCCACCAAGATCTGGGTGATTTTCTCTTTTAAAGAGGCATTGCCCGAGACTTTTGCCAACATTTCATCACACGACTTTAAGCACATTTGTAAGGTCATTGGGTTTGCAGCGGGAAGCGGTGCGTATAAGCTTGATGCATCAAACTGCCACTCCAACCGTGGGCTGTCGAATTCAATGGTGCATTGAAATATCTGCTGATACCGCTCGCTGTATTCGGGCTTTGGGTAAGGAAAACGAATCAGCGTTGAAGGAAAAGGGTGTTGCATAACTTCTTCACAAAGGCTTTGAATGGCAGCAAACCAATATTCACAGCAAAAGGGTAATAAATATTGTAAATCAATAAGTTGATCAGCTTGGAAGTGGCCGGATTGCTCGTTAACCCACATCTTTTTCTTCAATACTGGCCCCGCAAGACGCAGATATTTAAAGCCCATCATCAATGCATCCAGCAAAGTATTGCTGCTAAAAATGGCGTAGCCCAGCACCCCAAAGTCACTAAAACGGGCTTGTTGCCCGACTTTGAGGCCAAGCCCCGCTTCATGGCAGAGCGCGAGCGCGTTGCTAAAAACCACCAACTTTTGCGCGAGCGTGGCGTGCGTTTCCGGTGAATGCAACTGTTTGACCGTGATGCCACTGCCCTTGAGTAAGGCTTCCACATCGACTGTCGGCTCAAGGTAACGAACCAGAAGCTGTAAATCCAGTACACCGAAAGTCTGTGTATCTGGCTCATAAACAGCAGTGTATTCCACATTTCTCTCCTGATTTATTTCGATAATGATGGTTCGAAAAGGGGTTGCGAGCCACATCAGTCAGCTCGAATTTGTCCGAATATCACCGTTTTTTGTCTTTTTGTAACCTGTGCTTAGTGTTATCGAAATGTTGTAATCACACAAATTGTACGGTGGGAGAAAAACATGAATAAGCTAGCAAAGCAAGAGCAGGGAGATCAGGGCGCTTTCGATGAGATGAGTGGTCATCAGTCTCAAACAAGCGAACTCGCAACGTGGTTTTCTGAATTACGCATGGCTTATCAGGCTGATCCTTTGAGCCGTTATGCGGTGAGAAAACAGCGTTTGTTAGAGCTGAAAAAACAGATCTCGCGTTATCAAAATGTACTGGCTGAAGCGATGAGCCAAGACTTTGGTGGGCGTTGCCATACAGAGTCAATCATGGCGGATATTCTTGCCCCTATTCTCGATATCAATCATGTGCTGCGCCATTTAAGCCACTGGATGAAACCCAGCCGAAGACCGACAGAATGGCTGTTTAAAGGCAATAAGCTTGAAGTTCGTTACCAACCCAAAGGTGTTGTGGGCATTATTTGTCCTTGGAATTTCCCCCTATATCTTTCGCTAGGGCCGATGATCACGGCGCTGGCCGCAGGCAATCACTGCATGATTAAAATGCCGCCAAACTGCCCAGCGACGACAAAACAATTGCGCCGCATGCTATTGGAAATCTTCCCCGAAAATTTGGTGCGTATCGTTGATGGTCAGCATCCTGAAGCAATGGAGATATCCCATCTCCCCTTTGATCATCTGGTGTTCACTGGATCTCCGGCGAGCGGCAAAATCATTATGGCGAATGCGGCTGCCAATTTGACTCCGGTGACCTTAGAGCTGGGCGGAAAATCGCCCGTGGTCTTGTTTGATGACTATGACGTGAACAAGGCGGCACAGCGAATTGCGCATGGGAAAGGCTTCAATTCAGGGCAAATTTGTATTGCACCTGACTATGCGTTTGTGCCGGAGGGTAAGCAAGAAGCTTTTGTTGACGCGCTGAGAAGTGCCCACCGCGCAATGTACCGTGATCTTAAAACCAACCCAGACTACACCGCTTTGGTGGATGAGGCGCAGCACAAAAGATTCCATGATTTGTTGCTTGATGCGCGCGCTAAAGGGGCCGCGATCACTCAATGTCTTGATGAGGGTGAGGGTCGAAAAACGCCACTCTATATTGCAACGAATTTGACGCCGGATATGCGTATTTGCCAAGAAGAAATTTTTGGTCCACTGCTGCCGGTGTACACCTACCGTTCGATGGATGAGGTGATTCGTTACATTACTCAAAGACCAAGGCCACTCGCTTGTTACCTATTTAGTCAGAATGCAGCTCAGTGTGAAGCCTTGCTAACACTGACTCACAGTGGGGGTGTCACTCTCAATGGCTGGGGATGGCATGCATTGAATCACGCAGTGCCATTTGGTGGTGTGGGGAATTCTGGAATGGGTAATTACCATGGTGAGGAAGGATTCCGTGAGCTGAGCCATGCGCGCACGGTGCTGAAAATGCGAGATTGGTTTCCCATTCAGCTGTTTGCGCCCCCTTATGGAAATTGGGTGCAGAAGTTAGTGGTTAGACTCTTTGTGGGTAAAGCAGATCCTACCCTGTAATGGTGCTTCCCATATCGGTTGACCGAGCAAAAACATTCTAAGAACAAAGATCAAAACGAGTGAGAGGAGAGGACATGATGGAATATGATTTTATTGTTGTCGGCGGCGGTTCGGCAGGCTGTGTTTTGGCCTCCCGCCTTACGGAAGATGCCAATGTGACTGTGTGTTTGATTGAGGCTGGGGGCAAAGACTCAAGCCCGCTGATTCATACCCCGATGGGCATGGTGGCGATGATGCCTACCAAAATAAACAATTGGGGATTTGAAACGGTTCCTCAGCCGGGGCTGAACGGCCGAAAAGGTTATCAGCCACGAGGAAAAACCTTAGGTGGCTCAAGTTCGATTAATGCCATGATGTACTCACGAGGTCATAAGTTTGATTACGATCTGTGGGGGGAATTGGGCAACCAAGGTTGGAGTTATGCCGCCTGTTTGCCCTATTTCAAAAAAGCGGAAAACAACGAAGTTCACCATGATGAATATCATGGACAAGGTGGCCCACTGAATGTCGCCAACTTACGTTCACCGAGTGCAATGGTCGAGCGCTATCTGGCCGCTTGTGAATCCATTGGCGTTCCACGTAATCCCGATCTCAACGGCGCTGAACAGTTTGGGGCAATGACCACGCAAGTGACGCAACTTAACGGGGAGCGGTGTAGTGCTGCGAAGGCTTATCTGACTCCCAATCTGCACAGACCGAATCTGACGGTGCTCACGGCTGCAACAACCCATCGAGTGCTGTTTGAAGACCAGCGCGCCGTTGGTGTTGAGTACGGTATGCAGGGGCAGGTTTTTCAGATCCGTTGTCGGAAAGAGGTGATTCTTTCCGCAGGGGCCTTTGGTTCACCACAAATCTTGATGTTGTCTGGCATAGGAGCCAAGAGTGATCTTGAAAAGCATGGAATTACCGCCATCCATGAACTGAAAGGTGTTGGTGAGAATCTGCAAGACCATATCGACTTAGTGCATACCTACCGATGCAGCGCAAAGCGCGAAACCTTTGGTATCTCATTGCCAATGGTCTCCGAGATGATCAAGGCGTTTCCACAGTGGATAAAACAGCGTACTGGGAAATTAAGCAGTAACTACGCCGAAGGGATTGGCTTTCTGTATTCTGATGAGCAGGTTGATGTTCCGGATCTGGAGTTCGTTTTTGTGGTCGCGGTGGTGGATGATCATGCGCGGAAAATACATATCAGCCATGGTTTTAGCTCGCACGTCACCTTGTTACGACCCAAGAGTATCGGCACCGTAAAGCTCAATAGCTCGAATCCTTATGATGCACTTCGCATCGATCCCGCATTTTTTAGCCATCCAGAAGATATGGAGATCATGATCAAAGGGTGGAAGAAGCAGCATCAGATGTTAGAGAGTGAAGCGTTCAACGCAGTTCGTGGCGAGAACTTTTATCCTGTCGATGCCTCTGATGATAAAGCGATTGAGCACGATATTCGCCAACGTGCCGATACGCAATATCACCCTGTTGGCACTTGTAAAATGGGGCCTGCGGATGATCCTATGGCGGTCGTGGATCATGAATTGAATGTCTATGGAATTGAGGGGCTTAGAGTGGTCGATGCGTCAATTATGCCCACTTTAGTGGGTGGCAATACCAATGCCCCGACCATTATGATTGCGGAGAAAATTGCCGATGTGATTAAAGCGCAGTATCAACAAGGTGACGGTTACGAGGGGCGTAATTCAACGGCACATAGTGAAGCGACACATTGCGAAATGACGTAACCCAGACAAGAGTATGAGTTAAGCCATTTAGACCATGGGTTTACCGCTTACCTTGGTTGTGCTGATGTAAGCGGTAAATGGTGATCAAGTTAGTCACAATAAAGGTGCTTTCCACGAGCGTGCCGCCGATGGAGCCAAGCCAAATATTGTGGCTAACCCAACACAGCGAGTTAAACAGAATCAGGCTGCGCAGGGCGACCCCTCGTTTAGAAAACAGCGCCCAAGTCGCCACTGACGATCCAAACACAGTCATAAACTCGAAAAAGTGGGTGATGTTGGGCAGCGTCATCAGCCACATCAACGCGATAAAAAACCACATGACTCTGCGCGATTGCGTTTTGATCGAAGCAAAACTGCGCATGCCGTTAATCACGACACCGATGGCTGCAACGGTCGCACCCAACAAGGCAAAATGAATGCCCATGATGAAGCAAAATGCGACCATCTGATAACGAAAGCGCATGTCGTCTTTTTGCCAAAAGGCCATCACACCGACCAGAAACGCAATACCACCTATGCCTTGCGCTAATGCATTGTCCATTGTTGTGTCTCTTTAGTGAAAGCGCCCCTCAAAGTGAGGGGCGTCAAGATGGTTAAACTCAGTCAGAGGGTTAGTTGACTAACGCAACGGCTTCACGAGTCAGCCGAGCCAGTTCTTCCCATTTGCCGGCTTCAATCAGCTTTTTATCCACCATCCAAGTACCGCCACACGCTAACACGCGTGGGATCGCTAAGTAATCTTTGATGTTGGCAGGACTAATACCTCCAGTGGGCATCAGCTCAATATCGGTATACGGCGCAAGCAGGGACTTCACCATGTTGATACCGCCAGAGGCTTCGGCAGGGAAAAACTTCAACGTGGTTAAGCCCATTTCCAGTGCCGCTTCAACCGTGCTCGGGTTATTCACGCCCGGTACGATATCGATGCCAATCTCCTGACACGCTTTGACGGTATTAGGGTTAAAGCCTGGGGAAACAATAAAGGTCGCGCCCGCTTCCTTGGCTGCAATCGCTTGTTCACGGTTGAGCACCGTGCCTGCGCCGATCAGCATGTCAGGTTGTGCTTGGCGCAGCAGGCGAATGGCTTCGACCGCCGCTTCTGAGCGAAAGGTGATTTCGGCAGCAGGCAGACCATTTTCCACCAACACTTTACCCAGTGGGAGGATGTCTTCGGCGTTGTCGATGGCGATCACTGGGATCACTTTCAGAGCTTTCAGTTGTTGTTTAATGCTAGACATGTTGGTTCCTTAAGCGACGCCAAGCGCCGATTGTGTGAATGCTTTGGGAATAATGGCTCCGCGATGCTGAATCACAGTGCCGGCCAGTGCGTTACCACGTTGGCATGCGGTGGCTAAATCGGCGCCCGCCAAGTAGGCCGAGAGGAATCCACCATTGAAGGAGTCCCCCGCGGAAGTGGTATCCACTACCTGCGCTACCGGTTGGGTTGGCACCGCTTGTGGAGCGACAGTTGAAGCCGAGGAATCTTGAATCAAGCAGCCCTCAGCTCCCAATTTGACGATGCATTTTTGTACGCCAAGTGCGGTGAGGCGTTGAATGGTCTGCTCTGGAGTGTTATCTCCCCAAATCCATTGCTCGTCATCAAAGGTAACGAGCGCCACATCCGTCAGTTGGTACATGACTTGGTAGATTTCTTTCACCGTATGGTTGTCATCTTGCGGCCACAGGGCGGGGCGGAAGTTGCTGTCAAACGCGACTTCTACGCCATTGGCTTTGAGTTCCACCAACAGGTTGAGCAGGGCAATACGATCTTCGACAGGCAAAATCGCGAGAGTGATTCCGCTGATAAACACCATATCGACCTGATTTAACGCTTGCTTAATCTGGCCAAAATCGGGGTGTTGCAGCAGGTAACGCGCCGCAGATTGGTTTCGCCAATACAAGAAAGTGCGTTCGCCTTGATCATCAAGTTGGATCAGGTACAAACCGGGCGTTCGAGTGGGATCGCGCAGCACGAGTTCCGTTGCAACGCCTTCTTCTTGCCAGCGCGACAGCATGCCTGAACTGATTGGGTCGGTACCGAGTGCGGTCACGTAAGAGACTTTAATGTCGTCTGGGTTAGTATTGGCTTCACAGCTGCGGCGCAGATAAACCGCGGCGTTTAATGTGTCACCACCAAATGTTTGATGCATTGCGCCGAACGGCTTGCCGTTCAGCTCAATCATACATTCGCCCACAATGGCGATATGTTTCATTCGTTACGCCCTCTCTTCAAAATAGCGTTTAGCGTTACCAAAACAGATGTTTTCAATCATTGGGCCAAGCAGGGAGAGATCATTCGGTACTTCTCCATTTTCTGCCCAACGGCCGACCATATCACACAGAATGCGGCGGAAATATTCGTGGCGTGTGTACGATAGGAAGCTGCGTGAATCGGTCAGCATGCCCACAAATTGGCTGAGCAGACCAAGCTGCGAGAGCTGCTCCATTTGGCGTTGCATGCCGTCTTTCTGATCGTTGAACCACCAACCCGAGCCAAATTGCACTTTACCTGCAATCCCCCCACCTTGGAAGTTGCCGATCATGGTCGCCATCATTTCGTTATCACGCGGATTCAAGCAGTACAAGATCGTGCGAGGCAACTCATTGGTTTGATCCATTTCGTCCAGTAGGTGCGCCAGCTCAAAGGCAAATGGACGATCGCCAATCGAATCGAAACCCGCATCCGCGCCCAGCAATTGGAACATGCGTGTGTTGTTGTTGCGCTGCGCGCCAATGTGCAACTGCATCACCCAACCCAATTGCGCATAACGCTTGCCAAGCCAAACCTGAACGGCAGTCGAGAATTGTGCACATTCGATCTCGGAAAGCACTTCGCCTTTTAAACGGCGAGCTAACAATGCATCCAAATCCTGCTCGGTTGGAATTGGGGCGTAACGTACCATCTCAATCCCGTGATCGGCTGCGCGACAGCCGTGTGCATTGAAGTGCGCCAAGCGTTTATCGAGCGCACTCAGTAAATCATTAAAGCGACGGATCTCGATGTCGGCCACTTCCCCCAGTTTGTGCATGTAATCCGCAAAGACGTCCAGTTCGATCTTGAACGCTTTATCCGGACGCCAACTGGGCAGCACTTGCACATTGAATGAGTCATCTTCGGCGATCGCTTTATGGTGTTCGAGTGAATCAATCGGATCATCCGTTGTTCCTGCCATCACCACATTCATATGCTGCATAATGCCACGAGCGCTGAACTCCGGTGTTGCCAGCCGTTCATTGCAGTGGTGCCAGATGTGATCGGCCGTTTTCGGGCTTAACAATGTATCCTTAATCCCAAATGGACGGCGCAGTTCGAGGTGCGTCCAGTGATACAGCGGATTGCCTAAGGTTTGCGGTACGGTTTTCGCCCACGCCATGTATTTGTCGTAATCGCTCGCATCGCCAGTGATCAAACGCTCTTCAATGCCTGCGGAACGCATGCCGCGCCATTTGTAGTGATCGCCGACCAACCAAATTTGGCTTAAATTCTCGAACTGACGATCTTGCGCCACCTCTGCCGGATTGAGATGGCAGTGGTAGTCATAAATCGGTTGGTGGAACGCATGTTCGTGGTACAAGCGGCGCGCCGTTTCATTGGAGAGTAAAAAATCTTCACACAAAAAATTCTTCATGGTTCCTTCCTCTTACAGCGCTGCCACAGTGGCGCGTGCACCGTGAGCCAGTAGAGCTTGATAAGCGCGGCTGACCGCTTCAATTACTTTGGCGTTTTGGCCTAATTCAGCAGGGAAAATCGCTTCGACACTGAGTAGGGCTGGGACCACTGAAACGTTTAAGCCGTGTTCATCGCAGATTTGGCGCAGAGTCGCGGCCATCGGGTCGCGAACGTCAATGTCGTTGCCTTGTTCATCAACACCGGCCACGTAACGCATCCAACCGGCAATCGCGGTGGCCAACCATGAAAAATTAGAGCCTTGTGCGAGGTGGAAGCGTAAGCTGCCGCCCATACGTTGTGGGATTTTCTGGCTACCATCCATCGCAATCTGCCACGTTTTGTGTTTTAGGCTTGGGTTGGTGAAACGGTCGATCAGTAGCTTGGCGTAGCCGGCTAAATCCGTGCCTTCTGGCATGGTGAGGGAGGGCGCTTGTGCTTTCATCATCATATCGAAAGCAGCTTTGCGGTAGCCTTCATCCGTCATGGTGTCTGAAATGTGCGCGTAGCCGCCCAAATAGCCCAAGTAAGCTAAGAATGAGTGGCTGCCGTTGAGCATGCGCAGTTTCATCTCTTCGTAAGGTACAACATCGGCGACAAATTCTGCGCCTGCCACATTCCAATCAGGGCGACCAGCGACAAAGTGATCTTCAATCACCCATTGACGGAAAGGTTCGCAAGCGATGCCACATGGGTCTTCACAGCCAAGCAGCTGCGCGATTTCTGTCAAAGTCTCTTCTGTTGCTGCCGGCACAATGCGGTCAACCATGGTGCATGGAAAAGTCACATGCGTTTCAATCCAGTCGCGCAATTGTGGGTCAAGCAGTTGAGCAAATTCGAGAATCGCGGCTTTGGCGACATGGCCGTTCTCTTGCACGTTATCGCAAGACATCACAGTAAAAGGTTTCAAACCACGATCGCGGCGCAGTTTCAGCGCTTGAACAATGTAGCCGAGGGCGGATTTTGGCTCGCTTGGATTCGCCAGATCGGCAATCACCAACGGATTGTTTTTATCCAACGTGCCGGTGGCAGGATCGGCGCAGTAACCTTTTTCGGTAATCGTCATCGAAACAATCGCCACTTGCGGCTCGGCCATTTTTTCCAGCACTGCTGCAATTCCATCCATAGTGGGATGGAGAGATTCGGTCACCGAACCAATCACTTTGACTTCAGTCGATTGCGCACCTTTTTCTGCGACGGTGTAGAGGTGATCTTGCGCGCGCAGTGATTGAATTAAATCTTCACCACCAAACAGGTTGATCTCACAAATACCCCAATCAGAGCCCGTTTTGCTGAGCATTTCATGGGTGAATAGGGCTTGGTGAGCGCGGTGGAAAGCGCCAAAACCAAGATGAACAATGCGGCTTTTGAGGGCTGAACGATCGTAATCTGGCAGTGAAACAGCAGCATTTAGTGTGGAGTTTGCAATGGTTTTCATTTTATTTCCCTTCTCCCGCAGAGTGCTCTGCGGGATGATTCATTGAAAGAGTTAGTAGCCAAGTACCAGTTTGGGTAAGAACAGGCTGAGTTCAGGAATAAAGGTCACCGCCATCAGCGCCAAGATCAGCGCCGCGTAGAAAGGCAGCAAAGGCTTAATCACTTTATCGATCGCCACATTAGCCACCGAACAGCCAATGAACAGCGCACTGCCGACCGGCGGAGTACAGATACCAATCGCTAAGTTGAAGGTCATCATGATGCCAAAGTGCACAGGGTCGATGCCCATATCGAGTGCGATAGGCAGGAAGATTGGCGTGAAGATCAGCACCGCTGGTGTCATATCCATGAAGATGCCGACAATCAACAGGATGATGTTGATGATAAGCAGAATCATCATTGGGTTATCGGAAATCGCGAGCAGGGCATCGGCGATCATGTAAGGAATATCCGCATTGGCCATCGCCCAAGACATACCCATAGACGCGCCAACCAACAGCAGCACGATGGACGTGGTGACCGCCGATTCAAGGATGATCTTCGGTAGATCGCGCCACTTCACTTCGCGGTAAACCAATACCGCGAGCACAAAGGTGTACACCACCGCAATCGCAGACGCTTCCGTTGCGGTAAAAATCCCGCCGATAATGCCGCCCATGATCACTATGATTAGCGCGAGTGAAGGTGCTGCTTTGAGGAAGGTATCCCACACCATCGCGAGCGTTGGGCGTGCTGCCACAGGGTAACCACGGCGTTTGGCGATAATGCCTGCCACGACCATGATGCTCAGACCCATCAAAATACCCGGGATGTAGCCTGCTAAAAACAGAGCCGCGATAGAAGTACCGCCAGAAACCAGCGAGAACACAATCAAGGTATTGCTGGGTGGAATTAACAAGCCGGATGGACAAGAGGTGATGTTCACAGCGGCAGAGAAATTTTCATCGTAACCATCTTTCTTTTGCAGCGGAGACATAGTGCCACCCACTGCGGCAGCAGAAGCCACCGCTGAACCTGAAATCGAACCAAACATCATGTTCGCCATCACGTTAACATGGGCGAGTGAGCCTGGCAGTCGGCCACCTAAGACTTTGGCGAAGTTAATCAGGCGCAAAGCAATACCGCCTTGGTTCATGATGTTGCCTGCCAGAATAAAGAACGGGATGGCTAGCAGGGCGAAGTTATCTAAACCCGCCGCCATGCGCTGTGCAACCACCGCAATCGCGGGTTCAAGCGGTAAGCCCATCAAAATAGTGGCTAACGATGACAAACCGATCGCAAACGAAACCGGTACACCAATTGCGAGTAAAACGGCGAAGCTACCAAACAGGGTAAGAATTAATTGCCATTCCATGATGGAACCCTCTATGAGTTAAGTGGTGAGTTGGTGAGTAGGGCTTCACCAAGGATGAGCTGTTTAACGCGTTCATAAGTGAAGATGGCGGAATAAAAAATCATTAGTGCTCCGCTGATCGGTAAGCAGAAATAGATGTACCCCATCTCTAAACCTAACGCGGGAGTCAGCTGCCCAGTGGCTAAGGTTTTTAAAGCTAATTGGGTACCGCCGTGAACCAAAACGACATAAGAGAAAAGGGCGATGGCGATTTGGATGACGATTTCATTAATCAGTTTGCGTTTCCCCGTCAGTTTCATGGTCAACAGATCAATCGCAAGATGGCGTTTTAGCCCAGTGGTATAGGCTGCACCAATCAAAGCGACCCACATAAACAGATAACGCGCGAGTTCATCCGTGACGGTACTTGGTTTACCAAGTACATAGCGAGACAGCACTTGCCAAACAACACAAAAGACAAGAAAGCTTGAAAGAGAAATGGTGAACGCCGCCAATCCTCTGTTTATGTATGTGACCAATTTATTCATTTTCATTTCCTTAAAATAAACACGCGTGTTGCATGACAATTGGTTTACCACTTTGGGTTGCGTGTTTGTGTGTGGTCTCAAAATGTGTAGGGTATTTTTGAGCGGATTATAAGTTAGTCGATTTGGTTGTCACGTGAGCGGCTTCACAAATGAATTGGTTGACCAATTTGAGGGTTATTAGTGTGATTGTGGTCAATCAATTTGATCTTTTGCTTTGACGATGACTTTTTTGAAGGTCAACATGCCCATCGAAACAACAATATTAGAGAAGAACAATTACCCTACACATTGGACAACCAATCCACGGAGACAAGAATCATGATGACGCGTAAGACTCTATTAAGTGCCCTTGTGGGTGCTGCAATGACCTTCGGCGCCACAGCTTCTGCTTATGCTGCGACCACATTAAAACTGAGCCATAACCACCCTCGTGACCATGCGGTGCATAAAGCGATGGATTACATGGCAAAAGAAGTGAATGAATTGACGGGCGGGGAGGTGCGTATCCGTATCTACCCTGATGCGCAGCTAGGCACACAGCGTGAGTCGATGGAGCTGATGCAAAACGGCGCGCTTGATATGGTGAAAAGCAATGCGGCTGAGTTAGAGGCTTTCTCACCGGCTTACTCTGCTTTCAACTTGCCTTACTTGTTCCGTGATAAAGAGCATTACTACAAAGTGACGGATGGCGAAGTTGGTCGTGAAATCCTCGACTCATCAGCAAGCAGCGGCTTTATTGGTGTGACCTATTACGATGCGGGTGCGCGTAGCTTCTACACCAGTAAACCAGTGAATACGCCAACAGATCTGAAAGGGTTGAAAGTCCGTGTTCAGCCAAGCCCATCGGCTATCGCGATGGTGAAGGCTCTGGGTGGTAACCCAACGCCACTGGCTTACGGCGAGCTTTACACCGCACTGCAACAAGGCGTAGTGGATGCCGCTGAAAACAACATCCCATCGTTTAGCTTGAGCCGCCACAGTGAAGTTTCTAAATTCTTCAGCTTAGACGAACACACCATGGTTCCAGATGTACTGGTGATTTCGACTAAGACCTACGACAAGTTAACGCCAGAGCAGCAAAAAGTATTAATGAAAGCCGCCGCGGATTCTTCGGAATACATGAAGAAGCTGTGGGCAGAATCAGAAGCGAAAGAGCGCACCAAAGCAGAAAAAATGGGCGTAACGTTTGTTGAACCAAACAAAGCGGCTTTCGTGGAAGCTGTTCAACCAATGTATCAAGAGATTGAAAAGAGCAATCCACAACTAAATCAGTTGGTTGAACGCATTAAAGCCGTTCAGTAATTCATTAAAATCGTCGTAATTGTAAAATTAAAACAAGGTGTTACCACATACTGGTACATATAGGTTGACCAATTATTATTGGTCATTATGATGGCGTGAGTAGTGAGATGAAATACAGTGACAATAGCATCATGATGCCTTTTGAACCGAAAAGACCATATCAAGAGATTGGTTTAGAACTAAGAAAAGAGTTGATCAACGGCCACTATAAAGTGGGGGATAGACTTCCGCCTGAGCGCGATATTGCTGAACGTTTAGATATCAGCCGTACCGTAGTGCGTGAAGCTATCATCATGTTGGAATTGGAAAACTTAGTCGAAGTGAAAAAAGGCTCGGGTGTCTATGTCATTAATATTCCATCGAAAAATAACGCTCGTGAGAATGTGATCAGCGATGATGCTGGCCCGTTCGAAATGCTCCAAGCGCGACAGTTGCTCGAAAGCAATATTGCTGAATTTGCCGCAACGCAAGTTACGCCGGGAGACATCGTGAAGATGCGTGCGGCACTCAAACTAGAACGTGATGAACTGTTGAGTGGCGCGCAAGAGTGTCATGGTGATGAAAGGTTTCATATGTGCATTGCAGAGGCGACCCAAAACTCTGTGCTGGTGGACATGTTGAGACAATCATGGGAACGACGCGAAAAAAGCCCGATGTGGAAAAAACTGCATTCTCACATCAGCAGTCAAGACTATCGTGAAGAGTGGCTTGACGATCACGCCAAAATTCTTGCCGCTTTGCAGCGTAAAGATCCTATCGCGGCCAAAAGTGCCATGTGGCAACACCTTGAAAACGTAAAGCAGCGCCTGCTGGCGTTGTCCGACGTCGACGATCCTAACTTTGATGGTTACTTATTTAGCTCAAATCCAGTGGTTCTATTGGGTGCTGAAAAAAGATAACCACCTTGCCAGCGCAAGCTGGCACTGATCAGCGCGGTTGTTCTTGCAACCGCATAATAAGAAGTCGTTACGCACTGAGCTTGAAATTTTCGAGCGAGATAAGTGCGTTTTAAAAAAGGTGAGTGTCATGGAACAAACTTGGCGTTGGTACGGCCCGAATGATCCCGTTTCTTTAGACGATATTCGTCAGGCGGGCGCAACGGGCATCGTGAATGCGTTGCATCACATCCCGAACGGGGAAGTGTGGTCCAAAGAAGAGATTTTAAAACGTAAAGCGATCATTGAAGCGAAAGGGCTGACTTGGTCTGTCGTGGAAAGTGTGCCTGTCCATGAAGAAATTAAAACTCAAACCGGCAACTACCAACAGTGGATCGAAAACTACAAACAAACCCTGCGTAATTTAGCGGAATGCGGCATTGATACGGTTTGCTATAACTTTATGCCCGTGCTGGATTGGACGCGTACCGATCTGGAATTTGAAATGCCCGATGGTTCAAAAGCGCTGCGTTTTGACCAAATCGCGTTTGCTGCGTTTGAGCTGCATATTCTCAAACGCCCAGGGGCGGCAGCGGATTATACCGAAGCAGAACAAGCGCAAGCCTTGGAATACTTCAACAACATGAGTGAAGCGCAGATTCAGCAGCTCACCAACAACATTATTGCCGGTTTACCTGGTGCGGAAGAAGGTTACACCTTAGAAGAGTTCCAAGCCCAGCTTGATCGCTATGCCGGTATTAACAAAGATAAGTTGCGTGAGCACATGGCGTATTTCCTCTCACAACTAATGCCGATTTGTGAATCTTATGGCTTGAAACTGGCGGTACATCCTGATGATCCACCGCGCCCGATTCTTGGCCTGCCACGTATTGTCTCAACGATTGAAGACATTGATTGGCTGACCGAAAATGTGCCAAGCAAAATGAACGGCTTAACCATGTGTACTGGTTCGTACGGTGTGCGTGGTGATAACGATCTGGTCAAGATGATCAAAAAGCACGGCGAGCGTATCTACTTCACGCATTTACGTTCAACGAAACGTGAAGAGAGCAACCCGATGACATTCCACGAGGCGGCTCACCTTGATGGCGATGTGGATATGTACAACGTAGTGATGGCGATTCTGGATGAAGAACACCGCCGCGCCGAAGTAGGCGATCATCGTTTGATCCCGATGCGTCCTGATCACGGCCATCAAATGCTGGATGACCTGAAGAAAAAGACCAATCCGGGTTATTCGGCGATCGGCCGCTTGAAAGGGCTAGCCGAAGTGCGTGGCCTTGAAATGGCTCTCAAACGCGCTTTCTTTACTAAAATCTAATCTGGCGCGAGTAACATAAAGCGCAACCTCATAAACGCGGAGCTTCGGCTCTGCGTTTTTCGTTTTAACGCTGGGCTATACGCTTGAGTGGAAAAGAGTGACACTTCCCAAATAGGCTTGTGGTAAAGTCCACGCCTGCGATAATTCGCCCCACATTGTTTTTTTGAATATTCAGGTACCCAACCCATGTTATTTTCTTCTCTCGCGTTAAGCGCCGATGTGATCCAAGCTCTGCCTAAAGAGATCACCCAGCCCACAGCCATTCAAACTTTGGTGATCCCTGCCATGTTAACGGGCAAAGATGTGTTGGCGTTGGCGAATACGGGAAGTGGAAAAACCTTGGCTTACGGTCTGCCTCTGCTTGAACGTTTAAAAACCAGCCCTGAGCAGCAAGCCTTAGTGTTGGTTCCCACGCGTGAATTAGCCATGCAGGTGAGTGAAGTGCTCACTCACGTTGGTACGCCGTTAGAGCTGAACACGCTCTGCTTGTGCGGTGGGGTTGATAAGACTGAACAGCAAAATGCGTTGGCCGAGAACCCGACTATTCTGGTGGCAACCACGGGGCGTTTGTTCGATTTAACCCAAAGTGGGTTGAGCTTAAACCGCGTATCGACGCTCGTGTTAGACGAAGCCGATCGTCTGCTCGACATGGGCTTTTGGCCGCAAGTGCAAGCGCTCGCAAGCCAAACCGCCAGTGTGCGCCAAACCGTGATGTGTTCTGCGACCTTCTCTGATGATTTGAAACTTAAAGCGCAGCAATTGATGCATGCGCCAACCCAAGTTTCCGCCAATCCTGAAAACAGCATCAACCAAGCAGTGCAAGAAACGCTGTATTTGGTGAACAAAGGCAGTAAAACGCAAGCCTTGGTGGCCCTTTTAAAGCAGCACCAATGGCCGCAAGTGCTGGTATTTATCGGCGCAAAAGAGAATGCCGATAGTTTGACCAAAAAACTCAACAAAGCTGGAGTGGTAGCCACTGCGCTGCATGGTGATAAAAGCCAAACGGAACGTGAAGCTGCACTGGCAGAGTTTAAAAACGGTTCAACCCAAGTGTTGATTGCCACCGATCTGCTCGCGCGCGGCATTCATATTGAACAGCTTCCTGTGGTGATCAACTTTGAGTTGCCGATGCATGCGCAAACGTATGTGCACCGTGTAGGCCGCACCGCCAGAGCGGGGCAGCAAGGCATTGCGATCTCGTTAGTGTGTCACGGAGAAATGGATGCACTGAATGCCATTCGTACCCTAACTCAACGTGAATTACCTGTGCAGAATCTGGAAGGTTTCCCAGTGACCGATCAGCCATCAACGGGTGAAAGCAAACGTGCTCCGCGCGATAAACAGGCCAATCGCCGCACGCAAAATAAAAAGAGCGTTAAGCAGTTTCAAGGTAAGTCGAAACCATCCGTGCCTCGAGCTAAGTAAGCCATTTGTGGCTTGAACTATAAGATGACATTTGGGGTAACTAAGCCACGTTAACCTTGTGAATAGCCGAAAACAAAAAAGCACTGGACTCACTCAGTGCTTTTTTATTACTCGCGATTACAGGCGAGAATCATCTACATCGATAAACTTCTCCGCGGGTTGTGCTTGGCACCAGTCCCATGCTTTTTTCGAGATGTCGTACATGCCTTTGGCGGTATGCGCAAATTCCCAATCATTTAAGCTAATTTCGACGATTTTCTCATCTATCTTATCGAGGAAAGTGCCACTCGAAGCATGGTAGTGTTCACGTAGCGCTTGCTGATTTTGCTCATCGGTAATGCCGTACGCTTCAGGCTGATGTTTTACCGCTCCAATGCTTTCTGCTGATAGGGTCACATCATTGACCATTTGGGAACAAATCATCCATTGTGCTTCTTTCGCCATTGCTTGTTCTGGAGGAAGGTGGTCAAAACTGGGTTTCATTCCTCGCCAAGGTTCATCAAGGCCGAGCGGCATATTGTGTTCTGGGTGGTCTTTCAGCGGAGCGAGCTTTTTGTTCATCTTACGCACTTCGTTTGTCGCTAACTCCCACTCACGTTTGGTTCGCTCAGCTTCTGCTTGCTCCAGCGGTTCCATTTCTCGATAGAGATCTTGCAGTTGCTGCTCGAGCGCTTCGATTTTATTCCAATGGGCGTCTGAATTGTCATTGCGGCTTTGCAGTTCATCGAGCTCAGCCCTTAACTTCTCTTCTTTCTCTTGTAGCGCGTAATACTGCTCTTCGTCATCGTCGCCGTATTGATCCATGCAGGCTTCTAAGCGTGCATCTGTCACCCCGAGCACAGACTTAAATCCATTGCTGTAACAGATCTCATATTGACTCTCATCCCCTTTCATACATTTCTCAAGTAGGCTACGGATGCCTTTAATGATGGTGTCTTCTGGCTTGCCACTGCAGGCGGCCATATCGGTAAAAGCCCCTTTATCTCTCATCCAAGCGATCTGAGTATTGATGCTCAGTTCGATCTGTTTATCCGTCATCTTAATAGCATGAGTTGGGATAGCCAGAGTCAGCGTTGAAACCGCCAGCAGCGTGCGCGAAAGCATAGAAAATTGCATGTTATACCTCGATAGGTGACGTAATGTTCTTATTAAGCCACACCGAAACCACAGAAACTCTGGCCGCTTAGTAAACGATGTAACGCATTTATTTTGTGGTAGATAATGACGTTATTGAACGAAACATCAACAGCGAAAGCATAGAGAAAGCAGTAAGATCACAGATATGAGATTGATGAGAAGAATGGGATGGCATCAACCATCCCTTCTGCTTTATTGAGGATTAACGAAACTGCGGCATATAATCGAGGTTAGCTTCAATCGTCTCTTCCAAGGCTTTTTCTAGAACCGTACCAGTTGTGACCAATGGATTGAGAATCAAGGCTCGGTGTGCTGCATTTCGGTTCCCAGTCACCGCAGCGTCTACGGTAAGCGATTCAAATTCTTTCATTAATTGAATTAAACGCAGAGTATCTGACGGAAACGGTGCAACATTTAATGCCACAGGCCCTGATCGTGTGATCATGCAACTAACTTCAACCGTGCAGTCGTCTGGCAAGCCAGCAATCGTGCCATTGTTGCGCGTGTTCACGTGCATGATGGTACGCTTATCGTTGTAAATGGAGCTCATTAGTTCACATGCTGCTTCCGAGTAGTATTGGCCCCCACGCTTCTCGAGTTCTTTTGGCTTCTCGTTCAATTCCGGATTGCGGTAGATATCAAATAGGCGCTTTTCCATCGCTTTCACAACTTCACCACGTGTGCCTTCGCCTTTGGCCTCTTCTATCTCTTGCTGCATGATGTCTTCGCTTGTGTAGTAGTAGCGAAGGTAAGCACATGGAATCATTCCCATATTACGCAGCAGCTCTTCTGGCCATTCAAACGGAGGAATGTTTTGTGGTACCAAAGGATCGTTGCCAGACAAGATCGCTTCCACCACATCTTGTAGTTTGTCGCGGCCTTCATGCAGAATTTGACGAGCCCAGATAAAGTGGTTTAAACCCGCCACTTGCAATACAAAGTCTTGCTCGTCGGCATCAAGCATTTTAGCGATACCTTTTTGCATGATCACTGGCACGTTACATAAACCAACCGCTTTGACTTTGGTGTGTTTTAGAATTGCTTCCGTCACCATACCTGATGGGTTGGTGAAGTTGAGTAGCCATGCATCTGGACACAATACTTCCATTTCTTGACAGATTTCTAGTGCGATAGGAATGGTGCGGCATGCATTAGCAAAACCACCTAGGCCGTTAGTTTCTTGACCAATCATGCCGTATTTCAGTGATATGCGTTCGTCACGGATACGGCCTTCTAAACAACCTGCACGGAATTGAGAACAGACAAAATCCGCGTCTTTTAACGCTGGTTTACGATCGAGCGTAACGTGGACATTGATGTGAGACATGTTGTTTTTTGCCAACATACGGCGAGTTAAGTCACCGATGATGCTCACTTTTTCTTTGCCATCTTCAATATCGACCAGCCACAGTTCACCAATCGGAAGCTCATGATTTCGTTTGATCAAACCTTCAATCAGTTCAGGTGTGTAGCTTGAGCCTGCGCCAATAATGGTAATCTTTAGGTTTTTTTTCATCGTATTGTTTCTCGTTATGGATAAGACAATCTGATTTAAAAACATAGAGGTTGGCTATACAAACCAATTAAAACTTGTTATGCATTAGCTCTGTTAATTTATCTGAGGCGGAACAATGGATCGAAAACAGCAGATGCTCTCCAACATGTATACTTTTGCCGTTGCTGGTAAATGCCTGAGTTTTACTAAGGCGGCAGAGGAGCTCTTCATTACCCAAGGGGCGGTAAGCCAACGAATTAAGTCGCTCGAGGAGCAACTGGGTTTCAATCTGTTTGTGCGCATGACCCGACGTTTGGAACTGACCAAAGAAGGTGAGCGACTGCTGCATGCGCTGAACCAATCTTTCGAAGTTATTTTTTCTGAACTTGAAGACATTAAATTCAACGAGTTGCGTGGCGAACTTTATATCGGAGTTGCTCCGACGTTTGCTCAGAGTTGGCTATTACCACGTATGGTTGAGTTCCAGCGTTTGTATCCTTCTCTCAATGTTAAGCTGCGAGTGAAAGCCAGCCGATTAGATTTCCAACATGAACCAGTGGATATCGCTATTTACTACAGTGATAGTGAGCATCCGGGCTTTTATCACCAAAGACTGTTTGATGAAGTGTTAGTCCCTGTTTGTAGCCCAGAATACTACGATATACATTTCTCTGAGAATGGTGACTCTGTTAGCCAATTTGCTTCGATGACGTTTATTCATTGCACTGAATCTCTCGAAGCAAGTGAACCCAATCATGAATGGAAAATTTGGCTTGAAAGCCAGAATAATATCGAACTTAAAACACTTGATGTGATGGAAAGAACTTACCTGTTTAATCACTCAGACATGGCGATGATCGCCGCCAAAAATAGTATGGGGGTTGCAATGGCACGAGAGTCATTAGTGCAAACCAGTTTAGCCAATGGTGAACTGGTTGCGCCTTTTGAACGTGTAAGCGCAGGGCGAGGATACGACTTAATTTGTTTGAATGGTCAGCATCATAGGCCGAAAAATGCTGCGTTTATCGAGTGGTTAAGCACCCAACTACACCATTAACCTTGAGCTTCGACCGAACTGTAATCATTGATACGGGCTGGTCTTCAATCACGCAAAATTAGGGGCAGTGGAGGAGGGGCCGCGCGTGATGTTTCCATCACGGCTTGTTCGGCATCACTGGAACTATTCCAGCTTTATCTTTTTATTCTGGATTTATCTGTATTTTATTCATGTACAGCGATTACTTAGCATGTCAATCACTAAAACAACGACACAACGCTAGGTAATTCAATGTCTTCATCTAATCTTGCTCCTGTACTTAAGTACCAGCAGCCAGACAATATCATCATCACCCGTGAGCTCGAAAAATGGCACTTGGATGGTTTATTCGACCGAACCATTGATGCGGTTCGCGTGCCCGGATATTTCTCGCAACAGGCCGCACACGACATCGCTAACCAAATTAAGCGCAGCGCATTCTTTGGTAATTACGTTAACGCGCCGAAAATTGGTCGCATAGGTCAGGCGTTTTTCGAATGTCAGAATGATGAGGTTTCTTTGAGCCGTTATCGTGAATTCGCAAACATCTGGATTAAAGAAATGCGCAAGGAAGTGAGTCCATTTCTTTCTCCAATTGACCGTTTGCGGTTAGAACTTAGTGAAGTGTGGCCTTCACACTGCAACCTTGCCGAAATTGGTGGCCATAAGCTTTTTGCTGGATTAGTTAGAGAGTTCAAAGCGGGCTCTTATGCTGAGCCACACAATGATGTGCTGAGCTGGGACTTGGTGAGCGGAATGCATTCCGGTATTACCAACCAGCTTGCTGCCAATGTGTATTTGGAAACTTCGGAGCAAGGTGGCGAATTACGCTTATGGCACGAATGGCCAGAGTCGAAAGAAGCCTACAACGCGATACGTATTGAAGGCAGCTACGGTGTGAAAGAAGAGCTGCTGAACGGCGGTTATTTGGAAATCACGCCAGAAGTGGGTGAGCTTATTCTATTTAACCCAACCCGCATTCACTCGGTTGAGACAATCCAACAGGGTTCCAGATTGACATGGTCATGCTTCATCGGCTTGGAAGATAACCACAAAGCACTGCAAGTTTGGAGTTAATACTATGACGATACCTAAGTACCTTTCAGATACCTATCGAGCGGAAAGCACCGCTACGATCACTCAGGTGGTGGAAATGGATGACACGGTTGCTGTGTATTGCGACAGCTCTATTTTTTACCCTCAAGGTGGTGGACAGCCGTGTGATCTTGGCAGCCTTGAAATTAACGGTGTCGCTTACCGAGTTCATCACACCGAAACAACAGAAGAGGGGATTGCGCATGTGTTGGAGTCTCATCCTTCACTTCTTGTCTGTAATGGTATGCCATGTATCCAACGCATTGACATGAAGCGTCGCCTGATCAACGCCAAGTCACACACTGCAGGGCATTTAATTTCTCACATCATTGAGGAGATGGATAACAACCTATCACCCGCGAAAGGGCATCATTACCCCGATGATTCCTATATTGAGCTGATTGAGAGTGAGAGAACTAACGATAATTTCTCGGTAGAGCTGATTAACGAGCAGATTAATTTACTGGTTAACCGAGCGCCAAGAGCCATTCAATCTATAGAGCTGGATTTGGCGGAAGTGCAATCACTGAGGCCTTTACTGTGTAAATTCATTCCACAAAGCACCCAAATTCGCATGATCGCTATCGATGGGTTTACTCCCGTACCTTGTGGTGGTACGCACGTTGTGAGTACCACTGAGCTCAATGGTCTTCAAGTGACCCGCATAAAACGTAAGAAAGATCGCATTAAAGTTAGTTATTCAATTCACGGAGGTTAATGATGGATTTCGTTACTGCTCTGTTTTCTATCCTGACCATCCATCTAATGGCTTCTATTTCACCCGGTCCAGATTTTGTTGTGGTGTCTCAAAAAACCCTGCTTCAGGGCCGAAAAGCCGGAATTCTTTGCGGGGTGGGAGTTTGTGTGGGGTTGCAATTTCACATGGGTTATTCCATCGCGGGATTAACGGCGGTGCTTGAGCGTTCGGCGTGGTTGACCCAAGGCATTGGTATTTTTGGGGGGAGTTATCTGGTTTTTCTTGGATATAAATCCATCAAAGGGTCATTCTCTGGCGAAATAGCACCATCAGGTGAACAAGGAAGCGACACCGCTGCAAAATCTGCGTTTTGGAGCGGATTGATCGTGAATATTTTCAATCCCAAGGCGGCGATTTATTTTATCTCTCTTTTCTCCATCATTATTTCTCCATCAATGAGCATTGAGAAATTGTTATTAGTCATTGTCTCGATTATTGCAGTGCAAATGGCGTGGTATTTGACCTTTATTTTCATTGTTACCATTCCAAGTGTTCGGGTGAAGTTTGATAGTAAGGTCTATCTTATCGACCGCGTTCTAGGAGCATTCATGCTCATGATGGGGCTGTATATGATTGCCACTTATTCCATTGGTTAGTCGCAGATGTTTAAGCACCAAAGAAACAGCGTTACACGTTGAGCGTAACATTCACCCTATCCACGGAATGGAAAACCATGACGAAAATTAAAAATATCGCCATTATCGGCGCGGGGCCTAGCGGGCTGTCTGCGTATCTACAACTGGTAAAAGAGCAACACACAGAACTTTCATCGATTACGCTTTTCGACCCTCAAGGGGTTGGAAAAAGTTTCAGTTTTCATACGGATTTGGCCTCGTCTTTAACCAACACCAGTGTCGGCGTTACCTCTTTGTACGCTGATGACAAACTGGATTATTTCAAATGGCTTCGGGATAAGAAGCCAGAACTTAACGTCACTTGTTCTGATTTCATCAGCCGATTTTATTTCAGTGAATACTGCCTAGATCGCTTTCAACAATCGAAAGACTACGCGGCGTCATTTGGATGCTCTACGTTGGTGGAACGCTCGGAAGTGAAAGCGCTAGCGTATAAAAATGAGAGGATGATAGTCACGAATCAATACGACATCGACTTTGTATTTGATGCCGTGATCCTTGCAACAGGTATTCGCACGTCTATCCCAAATGAGATTGAACAAGAGTGTGAAAACTTCATTGCAACGCCTTACCCAGAGCGCCATTTTCTATCACGTGTGAATAATCACAGTAACGTCTTGATCCTTGGTTCAAAGCTGTCGGCCATTGATGTCGCGGTTGCTATTCACAATCACTATCCCGATGCGAACATGACGATGGTATCGCGCTCCGGTGAATTGCCTTCGGTGCGGGACTCATTACTGATTAAAAAACCTAGCCTTTTAGATTTAAATATTCTGAGTCGTTTGAGTGCCCCCTCTTATTATCGAGAAGCGAACGTTGTTGAAAAGCTTGGGCGAGATATTGCTAACTGCAAATCAAATCAGAATGATTGGGAAGACATTGTGGGTCAGTTTATTGAGGAGTTTAATGAGCAGATCCCTTTGATGCCCACGACACGTCAGCTCGAACTTTCTACACAGTTTCACTATTTCATCAAGCACTATGTATCTTCTTTCCCTCTTAAAAATGCCGAGATTGTACTCAAAGCCACAACATCGGGCAGGCTCCACATTATCCAGAAGAATTTGGCTGAATATCTTTGCATTCAAGACAATAAAGTGTGTGGGAACAACGCAGGTGTTATTGAACCCTACGACTTGGTGATTAATGCATCAGGCATCTCTCATAAGCCATTGAACGATGAATTAATTGGAGCCCTTTCTGCATTCTCAGTACGCCGAAATAAATCGGGTGGGCTTAGCCTTGATGCCAGCACAATGAAAGTTCGTTCCGACAATAATGTGGTTCCGCTGTACGTGATTGGTGGACCCGCAACCGGAGAAGTTCCCATCATCAATTACGTGCGCTCTTCCGTTATTCAAGCGGAAAAAATTGTTTCTCATATCGCGATGTCTGATCGCCAAACGAAAATGGGGTTGTTGAGTCATTATGCTTAAATATAAAGAAATCATTGCGTTCTGCATTTTCTTTTCACTGTCTTTTGTCTTTATGTCAAAAGTGGTGAAAAGTGTGGACCCCATTGTGTCGACCTTTATTACCTACGGGTTAGCTGCCGTGTTCTTTTTTATTATCAATGTGCAAAGCCGCCAGGTGATATGGGGGGTTCTGGTTAGCCAAAAGAAGTTGGTTTTAAAAATCAATTTGTCGACATTAATCAATACGGTATTGGCGTTTTATGTCGTGCTTTACATTAGCCCAATCGCCTACATCATGGTGTTTTTCTCAGGGCTGTCGTTTTTCAATATGCTTCATAACCGAAAAGCGATAAGCCACCTTGAGATCTCCGTGAATATCGTAGCGATGGTGCTTGCGATTGCTGTGTCGTTTTTGATTTCAGATGCGGCCCCTCAAGACACCGTGGTTGGCTTGGGGTTAACACTCATTTCAACGCTTTTTGGTGCTTTTTACATGAGAGAAAGTGCGAATTTACACAAAGAAACAGGAATCTCTGCCTCGCAAATCCTCTCAGTCCGATTCTTTTTTGTCATCATTTTATGTGGCCTTTACAGCTTGTTTGTTATTGGTCAGCAAGGTCTAGCCTTCAACGACTTGGCATTACTGTGTTTAATTGCGGTGACAGGCAGCATTGTGCCTTTGTTCTTGATGCAAAAATCGATTAAGAAACTTGGTGCCAAAGTGACAGCACAATTTACCCCGTTGACGCCCATTCTTTGCCTGCTGTTTATGAGCTTGGTAGAAAACCAACGTTTCTCTGTTTTAGAAATTGGCTTAACTCTCCTGATTGCGTTGACAATGCTTTATCAGGCCACTCTGAAAACCGCATGATTTCAAGGATGAAATAAAATGACCCAAGCAATGGTATTTCTCTCAACGAGGCAGTTAACTCAGGTTGATTTTTCAATGCCTCTTTTCAATAGTTATGACCTTATTGTCATCGCTTCAGCTCAAGAACTAGACAAATTGCCTTCGCATATTGCGGCGGTTTTTTCTCGTCAATTTCCAGTATCCATTACGGCAAATGATGGCGTGATCGTCGAATACGATAATCAAGAGATTGCTCATGTTGTGGGTTTGATTCAAGCCTCGTACCCCGATATCGATTTCATCTGTTTTGATGAAGGTAATGTCGAGCTTACACATGCACTGCGTCACAACTCTTTCAATGACAGTGAACTTGAACGGTTTCGAGATAAGGTGACTATGAAAAAATGGTTATCTGCACAACACATCACCACACCACGCTTTTTGGAAACGTTGGATGATGAACAAGGCTATCGTTCTATAGAATCGGTTCTTGGTTCACCTTTTGTGGTGAAACCCAAGCGTTCGGCTGGTTCAAATAACATTTATATCGTTCGCACTGAAGGCGATTTCATCGAGATGAGATCGCAGGTGGGATGTGCTTTCAGCGAATACGAAGTGGAAGAGTATATTGAGGGTGATTTGTATCATTGTGATATCGCGATTTGGCAAGGTGAAAACCTCTTCTCGGAATGTACGGAATATCTATGTCCCACGATAGATTTTCAATCTGGTTCACCGCTTGGCGGAAGGGTTATGGATGTTGAGAATATTTTGCGGCAGCGACTCATCGAGTTTGCCGAAAATGCCTTATCTGTGCTGAAGGCGAGAGATGGTGTTTATCACATGGAAATATTCGTGCGGCAGAATAGCACTCAGGACTTGGTTTTTTTGGAAGTCGGGGCGAGGCCTCCCGGTATGCTGGTGACGACCATGTATGAGAAAGCGACGGGAGTGAATTTGCTCAATCTGGATATTATGATTCAGACACACTCAGTACCTGCTGCATTTCACTTTTCTAGACAACAACATGCGTTCTATTTGGTGTATCCCAAAGGTACGGGGCGCGTTGAATTGCTCAACACCCCTCCAACGCATGATCAACTGAGTATGCGTTTTTTAAATCAAGCCTCGATTGGAGATATACACCAAGGTTGTTTCTCCAACCTCGATTACTGTGCGCACGTCACCTGTTGTGGAAACGATAAATCACTTATCGATCAAACTTTTGAACAGATGAGTCGATTTAAGCCTGTGCATTATGCTGTTAGCTGAGTAGGGCTGCCGCTTGGTTAATTTGCCTTAGGAGCAGCTTGAGTTCATTTTTATAGTCTGACCGAAATTTTTCATCGGTCAGGCTATCGCCGACTCGCCAATAGATGGCGTAAAGAAGCACTTTGGTGATTTTCTCTCGGAGTTCGAACAGTTCAATACTGTTGCCCGGCGCAGAATAACGGCGCAGGAAAGCATGATAGCAATCGTTCATTCTTCGAAAATGTTCCATCACAATCTCTTGATCTGGCTTGATAAACGATAACCCACTTTTGTCTTGCGTAATGTCGGCGGATTCGCTGTAGGCAATACAGTTTTCAATGATAGCGGTGATTTCTGCCAGAAATGCATTTTTACTTTTATCATCGGTTTGCTCTTCGACAAGAGGCAGCCATTTGTTGGAAACTTTGTACCCACGTCCGCGTACAGTCACGATAAAATCTTCGATCATGACGCTCTTTAATACTGCACGAGCTTTGAATACGTATTTGTTGGCGATAATACTGTCTGGACTATCTTCCATATGGAAGGTGGATTTCTGATCTCTGACGATATTGCCTATATCGCTGTAGCTGATTAATGGTGCTTGAAGAGTGAAAAGGTGGTGAAGGAGAACCGAGATCGCCGCATCTTGGATAAAAACCTCTCGTCCAGACGATTTTAGTGTGCAGAGATGAGAATCAAGCGTGACACTTTTCGCGGTTTCTATGTTTTTGAATGTGATTTGACTCATTGTGATCCCTAGCCTCCTTCTGTCACCAACAGCATTTTTTAGTTTTTGCTCTTTGAATCAAAAAGATATCACGCAACCTAGCCTGATGCTATTGCGTGAACAGGCTAATTGATTGATGCCTACCGAGTTCATTCCTATGCCGTCAGCTTTGCGAGCGAAATCGCTTGGGCGTGGTGCCCGTGTGCTTTTTAAAGGTTAAAGTAAAAGCGCGCTCTGATTCATAGCCGACTTGTTCGGCGATGTCATCAATAGGCAGCAGGGATTCTTGCAGCAATTCCTGCGCTTTTTGCATTCGAAGGTGAGTTAAATACTCAAACATCGGGCGGCCAACCAAGTTGGAAAAACGGTTCGCAAAAGCGGCGCGCGACATGCCAATTTGGTTAGCGAGTGATTCGAGTGTCCAACTTTGCTGCGGGTGATCATGCAACAGTTGTAGTGCGCGAGAAATACGTTTGTCGTTCAACGCTTCTAAGAATGGACTGCTTTGTTCACGGCCAAAGTTAATTCGGATCAGCTCAACCAAAATGATCTCGGTCAGCTTGTTCACAATCAGCTCAGAGCCGGGGCCTTGCGATAGGTATTCCGCACTTAACTGATCAAAAGTGCTGCGCAGCCAAGGGTATTTAGCAAAGTCCTTGTCTCGCACTATCGTAACGCGAGGAAACACACTCAATAGTGGTGTCGTCGCCGTGCGCGTGAAGCTGAATGATCCACACAGCAGCAGAGTTGACTCTTCAAAATCTGGCTTCCCCTTAACCGGAGACTGACTGGAAAGTACATGTTCTTGGCCTGGGCCAAGAAAAATCAAATCACCCGCTTCCAAACGCTCAACATCGCCATCGACACTCGCCCAACACGTGCCACGCCGAATCATGTGAAAGCTGGCTTGCTCGGCATCATGAAAGTTTTTTGTCCAAGGAGCTTCGACCTGACTGCAAAAATAGACGCTGCCAGACACCCGTATCGCGCGGAGAATGTCGCTCATCACTTCCATTTAAATTCTCTCTTAGAATGTACGATCGATGTATTAATTCAAGATTATTGTGCATAGATAGTACTGAGCGCAAGCCTTAAAGTAGCACCATACACAACACAACGAGGTCACTACCATGCCGAAGATTGAAATTTACACCAAAAGCTACTGCCCCTATTGCAAAGCCGCAAAACAAACTTTGAACAGCATGGGGTTGAGCTATCGCGAAATAGAAGTCAGTGATAGTCAGGTTTTGTTTAACGAAATGCTTAACCGCAGTCAGCGCAAAACCGTGCCACAGATTTTTGTCGGTGATGTACATATCGGCGGTTATGACGACTTAGTGATCGCGATAAAAAACGGCCAGTTTAAGAAGGCGTTAGCTCGTTAAACAAACACTAGATAACTCAAAAATTAATATATAAATCAGATTGTTAAAGGAATAAATTATGAAAACACTACACAACGCTCAACATCACCCAGCTTGGGTATATTCGTTGGATAAAGTGGCCGATAACGCCGTACGTTTCTCCATCGTTATTGTGCTGGCTTGGATCGGTGCGATGAAATTTACCAGCTATGAAGCAGGTGCGATTGAGGGGCTTGTCGCCTCAAGTCCTCTAACCAGTTGGTTGTACAGTGTGTTTAGTTTACAAGGTGCATCAAACCTGATTGGTTTTGTTGAAGTGGTGACAGCGCTTGCTCTGCTATTCGCTCCAGTACATCGCATCATTGCCGTATTAGGTGCAGCCAGTGCCACACTCACGTTTGCGGTAACCAGTAGCTTCTTGCTGAGTGCTCCAATTACAGAACCAAGCTTAGGTGGTTTCCCGGCTATTTCAGTTGTACCGGGGCAATTCTTGCTAAAAGATATTGTGTTGCTCTCTGCTGCGGTATCACTGCTTGCCAAAGCACTGCTGCGTGATGAGTAATCACGTTTGCAAATAAGGAACACATAAAAAAATCCGCCTTCTAGAGGGCGGATTTTTATTGGCATTTTCAAAGAGGAAGGCTGCCACAGCAAGCTTAGCCTCAAAGTGAATACTTACACGTAATAAGCTTCTACTGTGCCTTTCAATTGGATCAGCATTGGGTTGCCGTAGCGATCTTTCGCTTTTGGTGATGGGATTTTAATCCAGCCTTCGCTGATGCAGTACTCTTCTACATCGGTACGCTCTTTACCGTTAAAACGAATGCCGATTTGGTGTTCAAAGCACTCTTTAACGAAGAATGGGCTGCGTGAGTTGCCTGATAGGCGATCAGGTAAAGCGGGTTTTGTTGTAGTGTCGTTCATTGTATGTGACCTGACTCGATAAAAGTGCGCCATTGTAGACAGAGCCTGCGCACGGTTCAAGTGATGTAAATAAGGGCGAACTTATCATTCGCCCTTGTGCTTTTAATGGCTGCGTTGGGGATGACTCATGGTGTTCCTCAAACGCATACCTTGATTACAGGCGGAAGCGTTGTACCGTGTGCTGTAATTGGCTTGCAAGCTGGCTAAGTTCAGCACAAGATTGCGCTGCGCTAGTGGAGCCTTGCGCCACTTCTTTAGCGGAATCGTTAATGCGTTCGATATTACGGCTAAGCTCTTCACTCACCGAATCTTGCTCACCACAGGCGCTAGCGATTTGAATTGTCATATCGGCAATTTGGCTACTTTGGTAGCGGATCTGCTCAATCGCCTGCTGGGTCTCTTGGCTTTGCTGCACACAGTGGTTGATCAATTCACGGCTGTTGTTGGTTGTTTCGCGTGCTTTTTGTGCACAAACCTGCAAGTTTCGGATGATCTCAACGATGTCACCCGTTGACTGTTGAGTTTTGCCGGCTAGAGAGCGAACTTCATCCGCCACCACCGCAAAACCACGACCTTGTTCACCAGCGCGTGCCGCCTCAATCGCAGCGTTCAATGCTAACAGGTTAGTCTGCTCGGCAATACTGCTGATCACATCTACCACCATATTGATTTGCTGCGCCTGAGTTTCTAGCTCAAGTACACGTTGCTCAGTACGGCCGATCTCTTGATTAACTTGCTCAATCGAGTCGTTCACTGCACGCATTTGTTGTGAACCTAAGTCTGCGTGTTGGCTACTTTCACGAGAAGAATCGGATGCGATTTCGGTGTTACGTGCCACTTCTTCAACGGTGGATTTCATCTCCGTCATTGCTGTGGCAATTTGCATCACTTCACCTTGTTGGATCTGCATTCCCTGTGAAGTCTGCTCAGACACCGCACTCACTTCATCAACGGCATGAGCCAATTGGGTCGCGCTAGTAATGATTTCTTCAACCATTAAGCGCAGGTTGTTTTGCATTTTGCTGCAGGCATCTGCTAGCTCGCCGAGCTCATCTTTACCGATTGTTTCTCGGTCTAAACGGTGCCCTAAGTTGCCTTCAGCAATCGCGTTTGCTTGAGCAACGACTTGTTGCAGTGGGCGGCAGATCAGGTTGGTCAGTAACCAAGTGATAAGGCACATAAAACCCAGAAGAGCGATGATGCTAGTGATGGAAAAGTGAGTAATGGTATCGATCAGCGAAGTGAGTTCGGTGCGGTTACCATCAACATAAGAAAGGTTGAGTTTCAGCAATTCATCAATCGCGACTTCCAATTTTTCATAGGTTGGTCGGGTACGTTGAATGTCTAGTTGTGCTGTATCGAAATCTTTGTTCAGAATATCGTTATTGTAGGAATCGAGCTGGTGTAAGTAGTCTTGCCACAGGTTTTTCACCGGCATAAATACACGGCGTTCACTGTCAGTCCAAATACTACGTTCATATTGATTCAAATCTTTTTCGATTTGCTTGTAGTGGTCGTTCATCCAGCGGATATCGTCAGCGATTTCTGCTGCATCGGTTGAAGACAGTAAGCCGATTTGCGCTCGACGCACAGAAGACATGTCGTATTTAATGCTGTTAACCAACATCATGGAAGGCAGGGTATCGTCAGTGAGGTTAAGCACATCAGCGTTAATAGTGTCGAGTGAGCGGTACAGGTAGCTACCAAATGCTAAGTTGATCAAAGCAATCACAGCAAGTGCGACGGCAATTTTTTTACCGATCGCTAAGTTTTTGAAGAAGGACATAGAGCACGTGACCTAGTGATAAACGGGGTGGCCACTTCCATATGTTAAAGGTGCTATCCAAGTTGCACTTAGCCAAGATGCGTAGAGGCTCTGGCTGAAAATCGGCTCGGAGTATAACACTAATTGCATTAATGGGATGATTTTGCGTGTTTTTTATCACATTTTTTTGTCGTTCTTATGACAACTTTCATAGCGTGAAGTGTTCATTTTTCTGGACATGGAATTGGCGGTGAACCTGGGGGAGGTGATGAACGCGATACCAGCCGTTAGAGTGCAGCCCAACAGCTGGTAGGTTCAAAGAATAAGCGTAGTGATTTTGCCTGTGTATGCGACAGAGCTACTGCTGTAATTTGGCCTTGGCTTCTTCCACTTTGGCGAAGTCTAGCCCCAGTTCTTCAACCGCTTGTTTGATGAGTGTAGGGTTTTGCATCACTTGCGCGACCAACTGTTGCAATTGGTCTTGTGGAAGCCCCAATTGCGCTAATGTTGCCATCGCGGCGAAAGGGTTTTGGGTTAGGGTTTGAAATAGCGCGTTGATCTGCTCATTGCTGATATTGTTTTCTTTCAACATGGCTAGAATTGGGTTCATTTGATTTCCTCTATTCATCTTGGTTTTGGGCGGCAAAATCGATACAACTCGACATCACCTCCCTATGGAAAATTAACCGATGAATTTTCCGATAAAGTTTTGGATGTTGCTGAAACTGGATACGGCCATCACAACCACAATCAGTGCGCCAATCGCAGTCAAGTAAATTGGGTGCTGATAATCACCGACAATATCTTTACGGCGAGTTGCCGCAAGAACGAAGCCAAGCACCACAGGTAGGATAATACTGTTAATCAAACCTGCCAACATCAGCAGAAGAATGGGCATATTCATCATCACAGTGCCGACACTGGTCAGAATAATAAATCCGACACACCAAGCTTTTTCATTGCGAGCTACGACAGGGAATAGGGTTTTGATCAGTGAAATAGCCATGTAAGAGTTACCGACAACTGAAGTGATAGAAGCCACAAACAGTACCAGACCAAAGATGAAATAACCGATGTCCCCAGCGCCTTGACGAAACGCATCGGCAGCAGGATTGGTTTTATCTAGCACTGCACCGGTGGCGATCACACCGAAAATGGCCATAAACAGTAGAATGCGGATCACCACTGCAATCGAAATGCCTGCCCAAGCCGCTTTTTTAATGTGCTCAACGTTGTGATCACCTTGTAGGCCGACATCAACCAGACGTTGTGCGCCAGTGTAGTAACCACCGACAGCACCACCCACAATGGTTAGGGTTGGGAGTAGCAGGCTACCCATGTCGGTTGGCATTACTGCTGCGGTTAAGGTTTCTCCCATTGGAGGCAGGCTGGTCATTGCGACATATGCAATCAAGATGATCATGAAGAAGCCTAAGTAACGCGCCATCTGATCCATACGTTTTGAGGCATTGTGCACCACAAAGAGTAGGCAACCGACCACACCGGTAAACAAGGCTCCCCAAGTGGTATCTACGCCCGTCAGTACATTAATCCCCAGTGCTGCACCGCTTACGTTACCGAAGTTAAAGGCGACAGCGCCAAGCGCCAGTAAAACACCGATAAAGTAACCCGCACCTGGGGCAATTTTGTTGGCGATGTCTTGAATGCGCAGACTTGATACACCCACAATTCGCCACAAGTTCATAACGATACCAAAGGTGATGAACATCGAAGCAAACACGGGGAATGCCATATCGACTTTATAGATATTGGTAAAAACCGCGGTTTGGGTGAGAAATCCAGGGCCAACAGAGGTTGTCGCCATCAGGAATGCAACGCTGAGAATCGCCTTGGATTGCCAGTCAGTCTTGAGATGAGTGTGTGCTTTGGTGGTCATGCCGAATCTCGATTTTTTGTTGTCTCTCTATTTATAAAAAAGGAAAGACAACTGACCGAGATCAGCTGGCATAGAGCAGTTAAGCTCTTGAATTGTCGGGCCATTACGGCTCCGTTTTTGTTGGGCGCGAATGTTAGAGAGTAAGGCCAGAGATGTCAATCACTAAAATCAATAAATTTAATGTGGTTGTTACTCAGTGGCCTTGCTCGCGAGGCGATATTTTTGCCTGTCCTTGCATTGCTAATGACTTAAGCGTGTTTCTTCTTCGGTTGATAGTACAAAATCGACATCGAAACGGGGAGTTGTAAAATTTCCCCTTGTGCGTGCCCTGGTTGGGCATGGCGCATATTGGTATCGCAGATCAAACACCATTCCTGTTGTTGCTCCCTTGGCAGCAAGAAACGTGCTGGAGCATTGGTCTGGTTGATTAAATAGAGCATTTCTGGTCCATCGCTGCCAATGCCGATATGCAATGCCACCGAGGAAAGACGATTCCAGTCATCCATTTCCATTGGTTTGCCATCCACTCGCCGCCATGCGATGCGGTTATCGTTGCGTTTTTCTCCACTGAAAGCACGGATGAAAGGCACCATGTAGGTTTGCCGAGCCGCCACCATGCCAGCGAGCCATTCACGAAAATCTTGTTTCGTTTCGTTGCTTTCCCAGTTCAGCCAACTGATCTCATTATCTTGGCAATATGCGTTGTTGTTACCTTGCTGGGTATGAGACAGCATATCGGCCGTGAGAATATGGGGAATGCCAAACGCAAACAGTAAGCTGGCCATAAAGTTACGTTTTTGTCGCTCACGGGTAGCGCGGATCACTATACTGTCGGAATCCCCTTCGCAGCCGTAGTTATCTGAGCGATTGTCGCCATGCCCATCACGGTTCTGCTCGCCATTGGCTTCATTATGCTTGTGTTTGTACGACACCAGATCTTGTAGAGTAAAGCCATCATGATAAGTGATGTAGTTAACGGTGAGCTTGTATGGCCAGTTGGCGGCACTGTACAAGTCACGTGACCCCATAAGACGGGTCGCAAACTCTTTCAAAAAACCGAGATCGCCACGCCAGAAGCTGCGGGTGATGTCGCGCAATTTGTCGTTAGTTTCGTTCCAGCCGAAAGGGAAGTTGCCCACTTGGTAACCATTTGGGCCGATGTCCCAAGGCTCTGCAATCAACTTTACTTGGCGTAATACGGGATCTTGCGCCACGGCTTTGAAAAATGCGGCTTCTCTACTGAATTCATCGCCACGGCGACCGAGCGTTGCGGCTAAATCGAAGCGGAAACCGTCAATGTGATATTCCGTTACCCAGCAGCGCAAGGTATCCATCACTAAATTCAGTGCCGCTTGATTCGAAAGATCCACCGTGTTGCCGCACCCAGTGTAATTGGCATAGTGCTCACCGTGGTGCAGATAGTAATTTGGATCGAGGGCTTTTAGGTTAAACACCGGCCCACTGGCTCCGCCTTCTGCAGTGTGGTTGTACACCACATCCAAAATCACTTGAATGCCGTTACGGTGTAGTTCACGAATGGTGGATTTTAGCTCGTTCACTGCATCTTGGTTTGCGTAACGAGGATCCGGCGCCATAAACACATAGGGGTTGTATCCCCAATAATTTACTTTGCCGCTTTCCAGTAAGTGTGGCTCATGCATGCAAGCGGCAATCGGCAGCAGCTGCAAGGTATTGATATTTTGTTGGCGATAAAAATGGAGCATTGGCTCACTCACCAAGCCTAAATACTTGCCACGCAGTGCGCTTTCTACCTGTGGATTTAATTGAGTTAAGCCCTTGACATGCGTTTCAAACAATACCATTTCATCGCGCGCAATGTTTGGTTTCGCGACTCCTTGCCAATTGAACTGGGTATCCGTAACCACGCATTTGGGTAAGTCGAAACTTTTGTGGCTATCAAACGGTGGCTCATAGTGTAACGGGCAATCAAGCGCACGAGCATAAGGGTCAGCAATATAATGAAGCTCGTCATTAAGTTGAATTAAAAAACCGTATTTTTGGCCCGCACGAATGCCTGCTAGATAAGTGTGTTTAATGCCTGCATATTCTTGTTCAAGTTGATGAGTTTCATAACTGCCATCGGAATGAAACAGCGCCAATAAAATATGTTTATTGGCGGGCGAATAGACCGCGAAGTTACAACCCCCAGTATCGAGCGTTGCCCCTAATGGAAAAGGTGTTGATGGGTTCATTTTCATTTTTAGTCGTTGTTTTAGCGCACCATTGTTTTAAGTAAAAGGCTTTGACCGCTTCAGGTCAAGCGCAGGCTCACAAATATTTCTTTGTAATTTTATTTCTTTTTTATGAACCCATTAGGGCGGAAAAGTGATCATGAATACACTTTGTATTAGGCTATTTAGAAAGTGAGTAACCTCCTCCCCCCAAATAACGTGATCCAAGTTTTAAAAATGGCATGCTGTAATTTTTCTCATCCTTTCTCCTCCCCCTTAAATAAAAGTAGGGTGGAGGAAGTGCCTTTATTCCTCCTCACGTAAGCTCTCGACAGTTGAAACAACTGGGGATTCGTTCCCATCTTATCTCTCTTTTATGCTGCCAACTTTCTGCCTTTGGGGGCTCGACAGAAAAGAGAGCGAAGAATCTAAAATAAAAAACCTAAATGGAGTTAACGATGAAAAAAATAAGTGTAATTGCTGCCGCAGTGGCTGCAACGCTCGCAGCTGGTTCTGCTTTCGCTGTCGATTTCAATGGCTACTTCCGTGCTGGTACTGGGATCAGTGGTAATGGTACTGCGGATGTCGCTTTCCAAAAAAATGGTATCGGTCGTCTTGGTAACGAAAACGACAACTACTATGAGTTTGGTTTTTCAGAAGAGCTGAAAACAGGCGACCAAACGTGGAAGATCGACTCTATGTTGGCTAAAGGTGATGACGGCAAAGTTGGTTGGGAATCAGACAATGCAATCAACGTGGCTCAATTCAACGTACAAGCTAAAGGCTTGCTAACATCGGATAAAGAAGCCGTTCTGTGGGCAGGTAAGCGTTACTACCAACGTAAAGACATTCACATTACTGACTTCTACTTCTTGAACACATCTGGCACTGGTGGTGGTATTGAAAACCTTTCTATCGGTGATCAAAAACTTTCGGTAGCTTTGATCCAAGACGGCGATAACACAGATTCTTCTGGTTACATTTTTGATGCTCGTCTAGCGAATATTGGCCTGTGGTCTGATGCAACACTTGAGCTAGCCGTGGCTTACAACTTTGCAACCGAAAAAGACAATAAAACCGAAGCGGCTGACGATGGCGTGATGGGTACTGCAATTTTGCATCAAGGCCTGAGCAATGGCTTTAACCAAACAGTATTCCAATACGGTACAGCGGGTTACGGTGCTCAAGTGGCCAACTTCTGGGGGGCGGGCGCTTACTATGGTCGTGGTTCTGCTGACAACAACGATGCGAATGGTTTCCGCCTGTTGAACTGGGGTGTGATTAACCTTGGTGAAACGTGGGAAATGGGGCACCAACTTGCTTACCTGTCTGGTTCTGACATCGGTGCTTCTAAAGCAGATATTGATCAATACTCAGTAGTGGTTCGCCCAATGTACAAGTGGAATGACACGATGCGTACTGTGTTTGAAGCGGGTTACAACAGCGGTGAAGATACATCAGGTGCGGATTTCGAATACAGTAAGTTCACCGTGGCTCAAGCTTGGGCGATGGGCAACAGCTTCTGGTCTCGCCCTGAGCTGCGTGTTTACGGTTCATACTTGACTGACCACGAAGGCACTAACTTCGGTAGCAAAGGTGATTCTGATTTCGTAGTGGGTATCCAAGTTGAAGCTTGGTGGTAATCAACCTACTTGCTCTTAACATTTATTGTCCTTAATCCAAATAGCCGATATTGATCGGCTATTTTTTTCAAGGTTCACACGTTGACGGGTTTTCACATTGTAGTTTGGGTATATCGCACAAAATTGTGGTGTGGTGGTTTCTCGCAGATCGGTTTGGTGAGAGTCTTTAAAAAAATGATAAATAGGAGTTGTTATGGTGCTTAGAGCTTTATTACTGGGGGGATGCATTGCCTTAGCGGGTTGTCAGAGTACGGCTGTTGTTGAGCAAGTAAAGCCTAATACAGGGCAGGAGGTGCAGCAGATTGGGCAATTGCAAGCGACCAAGGTGAAATTACCTAGCACGACTAAGGTGGCGTTGACCAAGGAAACGCAGTATTTGCGCAATCAGGTGATTGCAAGCCCTGTCGCATTGTTTGAGATTCCCGCGGATCGTGGGCAAATGACCTTGACCATCACCAGTGAGATCGGTGATTCGGTATTCTACCCGCATGTAATGATTGTCGATGCCAAAGGTCAAGTGGTGGAATCGTATGAGGATACGGTGTTTGAATACCGTAAGCCGCGCTTGAATTTGGGCAACCGCTTAGTGGCTGAGTTGGCGTTCTATCCACCGCAAGGTTACAAATCACTTTTCGTATTGGTTTACACTCAAGAGCAAGACTTACAAGCTGTGACTTATGTTGCGCATCCTGCTCGAATTGATGCAGAGGCTCGGGGGAACTATCTGCCTGAAGTAAAAGATATTCCGGTTTCGCATGCCTTAACTGGCACCATTGAGCTGGATGTGTCGGGGCCTTCCTTCCTTTCTTTTGTGAGCAGTGAAGATCGCCAAGCTGCGACATCTTCTGATGCTGATGCGGCTAAAACCTCACTCAAGGTTCAACCCGATACGCAAACCTATTATTTCACCGCGATTGAACGTGCCGTGGAAGTCAATGATTTGCCTAAAGCCCTGAGCTTGTTAGATGAAGCGAAAGCACTTGGGGTTGAAGGGGTGCAAGAGGTATTTGTGAAAGCGGTTAACGCTCGCAAATAATGTGCTGAATCGATAAAAATGGGTGAAGGATCTTCACCCATTTTTTTTCGAACATAGTTTCTGAGTTGGATGTAAAGTACAATTCAGCTCATCTTTTCTTGCACTGCCAAATTCGCAGTGGCAAATGTGGTTACCCAATTAGAGAAACTATGAATATTATTGGAATTGCGATTGGCGCTACAGGGTTAACCTTGATCCTGATTTTTGTCTGGATGATAGCGTTATCTGTAAGACGTAAGCGACTGGAAGCCGAGCGTAAAGCCAGAGAAGAGGCCTATCGCAAAGCTTTAGAACGTAATCGCGAGCAAGAGCGCAAAGAGCGTCTATTCAAAGCAGAAGCTGGCCATATTCCGACCATTCTGTTTTTAGCCAAAGAAGCGGAGCGCAGCAGTTTAAAAGAAGCACTATTTTGGTACGAAAAGGCCGCACATCTCGACAATATCTCCGCGATGTATGGCATCGTCCGAGTTTGTCAGCGTATCCGTGAGGATGTGATTGCTAAAGAGAAAGCTAAGTTTTGGCACACCTGCGTGCGTGGTATGGAAGGGGAATTGGCGGCTAAATTCGAAACCGGTATGGCATGGCTGTATGGTCGTGGGATTGAAGTCAATGTGGCGAAAGGCATTGGTTTCATCCAAGAAGCGGCAGAAGCCAATTTTATTGATGCAATTTTGTTTATGGGCAGTTGGTGTGTTTCAAAAGACAATATTGCCCCAACACCGGCAGATTCCACATTCTGGTATAGCAAAGCGGCCAATATGGGCAGCGCTGAAGGGATGATGAGATTAGGGCAAAACTTACTTCATGGCGTTGGTGGAGCCAGCGATTTTCCTAAAGCGTGCTATTGGTTAGAACGTGCGTCAGAAAAAGGTCACCCAGAAGCGATGTACCACGCTGGTGAGGCTTGGATTGACCGAGGTGCACATGGCAATCCGATTGCTTATATTTGGCTCTTTCTCTCCTCCTCAATGGGTTATGAAAAGGCGAAAAATTTGCGTGATATGATTGGTGGCCGAATGGGGGTTGAGTCGATTGTTGGCTTGCAATCTTTAGCTAAGCCACTGCAACGTAAATTGGCCTCCGGTTCTGTGACCAAGCATTCAATTATCCGTGCGCTTAATAAGCTGTATAAACGCCAAATCCCTATTCCAACAAAGGACGATGTGGATCCTTTGGCTGAACAAGAAGCAGACTCCTTACTTGTTGAGTTAGAGGGGCATAATGGACTCGCTGATCTACCGCAAGAGGGGAAGAGTGAACGCTTAGACTTTTCTCAAGGCTCAATGGATAAAAGATAATAGAGTTAGAACCACGATATTTTTGGACATTGAGTAATAAAAAACGCCCCGATTTTTGGGGCGTTTTTGTAGGTTTTAAATCAGCTTCTGATTAGAAACCGATGATGTTCTTTGCTTCAAGCTCAGTGAAGTATTTTACAGTTTTTACTTTCAGCTCTTGAGTTGATGGCTCATCACACACGATTACTGCTTTAGGGTGCAGTTGCAGTGCGGATACTGTCCACAGATGGTTTACGCTGCCTTCAACCGCGGCTTGCAGTGCCAGAGCTTTATTATGGCCAGTGACAAGGATCATGATCTCTTGTGCATCCAGCAGAGTACCTACACCGATAGTCAGCGCGTACTTAGGTACTTGGTTGATATCACCATCGAAGAAACGTGAGTTAGCGATACGAGTATCTTCGGTCAGCGTCTTGATACGAGTACGTGAAGAAAGAGAAGAGGCCGGTTCGTTAAATGCGATGTGACCATCGTTACCTACGCCACCCATAAACAGGTTGATTTTGCCGTAAGATTTGATTTTGTCTTCGTAACGTTTGCACTCAGCTTCGTGGTCTTCGGTATTACCGTTCAACAGATTGATGTTCTCTTCTTGAATATCAATGTGATTGAAGAAGTTGTTGTACATGAATGAACGATAAGATTCTGGGTGGTCTGCCGCTAGGCCAACATACTCATCCATGTTGAAGGTCACAACGTGTTTGAAGCTTACTTCGCCCGCTTTATGCAACTCGATCAATGCTTTGTAGGTCGCCAGTGGTGTACCACCTGTTGGCAGGCCCAAAACGAAAGGACGCTCAGCGGTAGGTTTAAACTCGTTGATACGCTTAACAATGTGTGCTGCTGCCCATTGACCAACTTGTGCCGCGGCTTTCAGTGGGATAAGTCTCATGTATTGCCCCTAGATTAGATTTATGATGCTTTACAATCCCCTTCCTACTTAAAGCTGCAGTCATGGTTGCTGCACCAAGTAGTGTGGGTATATGTTAATTTTTATTATAAAATAAGTTGTCTCTGACTGCTATTGTTTTAGGTCAAAAAATTATAGTTTGACTAAAACATCATAGTAAATCGCCCTTAACTGCACGTTCATTCAGCACTCTTAACTAACTCGACACCATATTCGCTCTAGCTTCATAAAGCAAAGCAATAAAAAATTTATAGACAAAATTAAGTGGTTCTTTGAGGTAGCTCAGATTACAGACTGGCGGGTATTCTCCAGATTGCCAATACTTAAGATGGATAAATCTAGAGGGATAAGATCATGAAAAATGAACTGGATCCGAGCAAAGTCTTGTTAGCCTATGAAGCGGTGATGGAAAACGGTTCACCCACTGAGTTTGGTAAGCTCTATGAAGGCATTGAGGCGTATGCCGATTATGATGGCTACAACGTGTTCATGCGTGGTAACGGAGTCGAGTTGAAAGTTGGCTTCCACAATACTTATCATTTGGACTATGAGCAGGAGCACCTGCGCGATAGTTTCTTGAAGAAATTGAATATGCTCGCCAAGTAAGTGGGGACGAGTGAAAAAACAAGCCCTGAAGGTTGTTGGCATCAGGGCTTGAGGAAAAATTTCTGTATTTGAAACACAAAGTGAGCAGGCTATTAATGGCGTAGCGATTCAATTAAATATTTGAGAGTTGGCTCCGGCTCACTGCCTAAATCATCAAATCTAAACTGCGGTTTGATGAGCCAACCCCGTTCGACCAGTTCATCAATCAAATCGAGGTACTGATAGCTGCATTTTCCGACCAGCAGATTATCTAAGCTACGCTTTTGGGCTTGCTGCAAGGTGTTGATAAATCCTTCAAGATAGAGGTGATCTTTAGTGAAGCCGCCGCCACGATACACCCGAGTGGTGGTCACAAAAGCCGTATCACGATCTACCCCATACTCTTCAGTGAGATAGCTGAACGTTTGGTAAAAATTGTGCTCTTTGAGCATAGAATCGACCGCCAACACCCGTGTAGCTAAGGTCTTGAGTCGCTCATGAGACATATAACCCGCTTTGTATTCCGCCAAAATAGCTAAGCCTTCTTGTGATTCGGTCGCACCAGGTAGCCCAATCGAGAACACGCGCAAAGGTTGCATTCGGCCATTAAAGGTCGTGGCTAAATGTACGCCAATCTCATGTTGGATAAGGCGCTGTATTTCGGCATGTGAATACATCACTTTGCTGTTGAGATATAAGGTTGGTGGCTTCTTGCCGCTCACCATTGCACGCGCGGCTAATGATGCTGTTGGGGTAATATGACAGTGCATTCCCCACTCCTGAGCTTTTTTCAGCATGATCTCTGCGGCTTGATCTGCGTTATATAGCTGCCCTTTCTCTTCAGGCAAGGTTTTGGCATAAAGCAGAAACTTAGCGTTTTCAATGGCAGTGCGGTTGGGGCGGCCATAAAAGCGTAGCGAGTTATACAGAAACGATTCCTGACCAATGCTCGTAAGCAAATCGATCTTTTCACTCAGCTTATCGACCATAGATCCATACAGCTGTTTTAAGTCGGGATCGGAAATCGTATCGATCGGCAATTGGTAAAGATGCTGCTTAAATTCATTGGCGTTGATCGGTAACTGTTTGTAGCGAAATTCGGGCTTATAGCGGCTCGGTGCTGACTCAAAACGCTTCTGTTCAATATTAATATTGGTTGGGTTGACGTATTTGAGCGTTTCCACTTTGCGGGTCAGTTTGGACAGCGCATCATCAATACTCAGAATCGCAGGTTCGATCGATGAGCCAAGCATTTTCGCTTTGCTGATCCGGCGGCGATTATGGCGACGCTGAAAATAAGCACTTGTATGGCTGAGAGCACCTTTGAGACCACTGCACAGCGCGTTCAATACCAAGGGATAAACAGTACCGGTATCTTCCTCCATAAACACTTTTTTAACTTCAGTGGGGAGCACCAAAGTACGGTCAAAATGGGCGTTGGTATGAGCGATTAGATAACCACGGCCTTCAAACACGGCGTTGATTTCTGTTTTGTTTTCAATATGCGGCAACTGGATCTTGCTTAGCTCGGCGCAAAAGCGCTTTACAACCGAGCCCCAACGCTGCATGTCGATTTGTGCGGTACCTACGTTAAATACTGGCGCTGGTTTGTTGCCAAGTTGCTTGTAGTTGTAGGCATACATATCGAACACAATGACCATGCCGTGCATGGCTTCGAGCTTGCGAATTAAGGCTTCATAAAGCTGATAAAATTCGCTGTGCTTGCGATGGCTTTCGGTACGCTGCTTATCACTTAAAGGGCGATTCCAAGCCGATTTATAGCGGGTACTGAGGGTTTTTGCGCGGTTCAGATCGTATTCGAAACGGGAATCTAGGCCACACAAAGTGATGGGCTGTGAAGCGATGAATTGATCTGTGTAGGGAGCTTCTTCAAGATTACGCTCAGTTTTGCTGAGTTGACACTGCTTGAGCAGATCATCGCGCAAACGGCTTCCAGCATGGATGGCGGTACACACCACGGGCAGATAGTCTTCAATCTTGATAAAGCAGCCAGCGGATTCGAGTTCCCCTGCGAAAGGCTGCTCGCGCTGGATCAGCGAGAGCATCTCTTCAAGAGAATAGATGTTGGAAACTGGGTTGGGCATTTTTCCCCCAAAAGGGACGCAAATTCACGTCCATCCATGCTAGACGGGCTACAAACAGATGATGTAGCCCGAGGGAGGAATTAATCTTCCTCAGTCAAGCTTGGTTCGTCATCGGTGTAATCTTCAACGCCATCAGGCTTGTTGCGGCCATTCAAGGTATGGAAACGCTTGCGACCACGAGCCAAACGGGTGTACTTCAACCAGGCTTTTTCTAATTTACTTTCTGCCAACTCTGGTTTTTCTAGCGCTTTCAAGAAATGCTCTTCTTCAGCATTTTCGGGGTGTAGCTCACCACTCTCCAAACCGAGCATAGTGTCACCATAATGAGTTAGGATATTCTCTTCTGCCAGAGTAAAGTCGCCAGATTTAGCAAAGCCTCTTGGGAACTTCTTAGTATCGAAAAAACGTTTTTTTCCTTGACGAAATGCTGTCTCAGACATGTCAACCTCGTGTGAATATGTTCAACCACCGTGTAACCGTGGGTTACGGCGAAAGTTAGGCGTAATCTTCGGAAAAGAAAAACAAAAATTTTTTATCGTCATAATACTTCTTACTTGTTAATCTTCACGGGTAACATCAGAGGAAACTATATGGACGTAAAAGTCTTTCGCACCTTTCTTGAACTGGCCAAAGTTCGTCACTTTGGTCGAGCTGCTGAAAATCTGTATTTAACTCAAGCGGCGGTGAGTGCGCGCATCAAACAACTCGAAAATCATTTCGATGCTCAACTGTTTACCCGCGACCGTAATAACATCAAATTGACTTCAGCCGGCGAGCGTTTGGTGGGGTATGCCGAAGTGATGGTGGCAACTCTACAACAGGCAAAATTTGAGTTGTCGTTGGAAAGCGGTAAGGCGTTGCAGCTTACTTTAGGTGGTACGCCAAACATTTGGGATGCGTATTTACAGCATTGTTTAAGTCGGATAACCGATACTTTTGAAGGCTACGGTTTTTTGGCCGAAGTGATGGGGCGTGAGCAGCTTAATCGTGGGTTGCTTGAACGCACTTTAGATATGGCATTTGCACTGGATCCTATCAAAGCGGAAGAGTTGCAGTGTAAGAAAGTCGCTGATCTCGTTTTGGTTTTGGTTTCCACCCGACCAGATGATGCCGAAAGTGTTTTTGAAAATCGTTATGTCTATGTGGACTGGGGATCACGTTTTGCATCCGAGCACACGGATCGTCACCCGAAAGCACCGGCACCTTTTTTGAGAACGTCAACGGCGCGAATCGCTCTCGACTTTATTCTTGAGAAAGGCGGAAGCGCGTACTTACCTTACACCATGGTGCAACCTTTGTTAGATGCAGGGCAATTGTATCGAGTGTTTGAGGTCAATGAATGGCAGCGACCACTTTATCTGAGCTATCGTAAAAATAGCTCATCGATTGAGGCGATTGTACAAGTTGAAAAATTGATGAAAACGCTCGATCCACTCAGCTTTGCGCGTAGCTTAGGGAAAACCGAGGCCAGATTAGCTGATAACTGAGTATTGAGTTGAAAGCTAGCCACGTTTACCCCTATTTCTCCTTGTCGTTGACCTGAAACACAAGGGTTGAGGGATCGATATTGAAAGAGGATCGCTTTTGGCGATCCTCTTTTGCTTTTGCGAATGCTCTGCTGTGGATTATGAGTAACGTTTCGCGAGCAGATTATCGACACTCAGGCGACCTGAACCAGAGATGAGGAGCGATAAAGCGCCTGCGAGCAGAGCTAAACCAAACTCGTAACCGCCATTTGCTAAAAATAGACCGCTGCTGAAATGAACGCTGAAGATGGCAACCAGCATGGTGATCGACAAAACGAAAGCCGCAGGGCGAGTGAATACACCGAGTAAAATCGCCAACCCACCGAAAAACTCTCCGCTACCTGCTAAGAATGCCATGGCAACACCAGGCTCTAAGCCGATGGATGCCATCCACTGCCCAGTGCCCTCAAGACCATAGCCGCCAAACCAACCAAACAATTTTTGTGCACCGTGAGCCATAAAAATGATGGCCAGAGGGAGTCTTAGTGCCAGTGGAGCCCATGAACTCGGTGAAGTAAAAGTAGTTTTCAATAATGTACGCATGATTCGATCCTGTTGTGATTTCCATATAACAGCGCTCTGGTATATGGTTTGAAATATTTGAATAATAGATTAAGTATTATGGAGCTGAGTTTAGGTGAAAGCTGTTGGCAATATAATCGGTTTTATCTGACATTCTCGTTCGAAATAATTGAATGAACTTTTATTGATATTGTCACGATTCACTTCCGAAAATGGCTAGCGTAGGGATCAGAAGTCCGTAGACTGACGGAGGAAAATACAGGGAGAAAGCGCATTATGTTGCCCAATCAACTCAGAATTGAAGAGTGCCAACGTGCACGGATGAGCCGAGATCCGCGTTTTGATGGGCGCTTTTTTGTGGCGGTGAAAACCACAGGCATCTTTTGCCGCCCGATTTGTCCTGCCAATTTACCCAAAGAAGACAATGTGGAATATTTCACCACTCAAGCCCAAGCTGTGGCGGCAGGTTATCGCCCTTGTTTGCGTTGCCGGCCGGAAAGTGCAACCAATTCATGGGCTTGGAAAGGCACCGAAACTACCTTTTTACGGGCAATTAAGCTCATTGAGCAAGGTGAACTGCATGGTAATTTGGAAGCGTTAGCCTCTCGCTTAGGCATTAGTGAGCGCTATTTACGTCAGCTATTCCAACGTCATTTAGGCTTACCTCCAAAACAGTATGCTCAGATTCAGCAGCTTATGTTTGCTAAGCAATTGCTGCATTCGAGCCAAATTTCGATTACCGAAGTGGCTTATGCGAGTGGGTTTCAAAGTGCTCGCCGATTTAATGATGCATTCCAAAAGTTTTTCCGTTTAACGCCTACACAAGTGCGGCGTGATCGGACTGTTCTGCCATCACGTAATCAATTAAGTTTGGCTTTTCGTGGCCCCTTTGACTGGGCTCATATGTTGGATTTCTATCGCCTTCGGACGATTGAGGGCATGGAGTTGGTCGATGAACAGAGCTATCAGCGCCATTTTGTTTTGGGTGAAGGTAAAGGGTGGTTTAAGGCTAGTATGGCAGAATCCCATTTGCAGATTGAGTTTGAAATGGAGCGTTTGAGCGATTTGCGTCATTTAGTCGTGAAGTTGCGCCGAATGTTTGATCTCGATGCAGACCTGCTGAGCATTGAAGCTCAGCTAGAGCAGGTTGCTCCAGGGTTAGTCGTGCGCTCTGGGATTCGTATTCCTGGGGTTTGGAATGCATGGGAGGCAGGGGTGCGTGCAGTGCTCGGACAACAAGTTTCTGTGAAAGCCGCAATAGGACAGCTTAATGTCTTAGTGTCGCAGCTTTCTGGCGAGCAGGTGACGCGCTATTTTCCCACGCCAGAGCAGGTGCAAACGCATGACTTGAGCTTTTTACGGATGCCCGAAAGGCGAAAAGAGACGTTAAAACGTCTGGCTGATTATGTCCTTTTACACCCAACCGACCCTCCGTCTGAATGGTTAGCGTTGAGTGGTATTGGTCCTTGGACGGTTGAGTATGCTCAGCTGAGAGGTGAGTCACAAAGTCATTGTTTTTTAAGTAGTGACTTAGTGGTTAAAAAAGCACTGCATCGGTTCCCCCATTTAACGGCTGAATCTGCTGCTCCATGGGGCAGTTATGCCACTTTTCACTGTTGGAGTCAGTTATGACCTATTTTACGTACTATGAATCACCATTAGGCAGAATGACTTTACAGGCGGATCCACATGGTTTGCTTGGGGTATGGTTTGCCACCCAAACTACCCAGCCTATGCACTTGGGCGATTATTCTGAAAATTGTCCTATACTAAACAATGCAATACAGCAGTTAGATGAGTATTTTTCAGGTCTGCGTAGCCAGTTTGAGTTGCCCATAACCGCCAAAGGCACAGCTTTTCAGCAGTCGGTTTGGCACGCACTATGCAAGATTCCATACGGAGAAATCTGGAGTTATCAGCAACTGGCTGAAGCGATTGGTAACCCTAAGGCAGTGAGAGCAGTTGGGCTGGCAAATGGCAAAAACCCGATTTCGATCATTGTTCCTTGCCATCGGGTGGTGGGTAAAAATGGCAAGCTCACCGGATACGCAGGTGGTTTAGAGCGCAAAGCCTTTTTGCTGAATTTGGAGCAGCAAAAGTAAGGAAAAAACCATGAATCGAGTGAAATGGAAACGGATTATTCTTGTTTTGAGTGTGTTGGTGTTAAACGGTTGCTTCCAAGAGGATTTAGAAAATTTTGCCAACCGTGAAACTCTTGCCTTCAACGGTATCTATGACAATCAATACAACAAGGATACCTTAGAGTTTCGTCAGGGCGTGGTATATATCCAGTCTGGCCAGCAAAAATCAGAGCGTCCTTTTAGTGTAGAAGGGAGTACGGTGCGGATTCAGATCCGTAACAGCTCGAAAGAAAAACGAGAGGACTTGGTGATGACTATTCATGGGGGGGGGGAAGTGCTGACTTGCAGCGCGTGCGCTAAGTATCATCTGAGCAACATTTGGGTCAATCTCGTTGCGGAACCGAAAAATTCGCAAGCGACAGGAACAAAATAAGCCCGCTTAACGCGGGCTTGGGCTTGATAGATAAATCCCTACATTCACCTACCTGTAACCTGTTACCACAAACCGATCAGCTTCCACCACATGCCGCCGATCAAGAAGAAAATCGGAATGACAATCAGGGTGAACACAAACCCTATCTTCCACCACTGTTTTAGGCTGTGGAAACCGGCGCCAAACAAAATCGGAGCCGGGCCAGAAGAATAATGAGTGGTCGACATATATAAGTTACTGAAGATACCAAGCACAATCGCCGCTAACATGGCGGGTGCTCCTGCCGCAATGGCTATAGCGAGGAAGGCGGAGTACATTGCACTGATATGTGCCATAGCGCTTGCCATAAGATAGTGGCTGTAGAAATAGACCAGTAGCAAGATGCCTAAGGTGGCAATCCAGCCGTAGCCAGCCAGTGACGCGCCGATCATATCGCCAAACCATTTGATGAAACCGAGTTTATTCAGTTCACTTGCCATCATCACTAATACCGCAAACCAAGTGATGGTGTGCCATGCTTCTTTCTCACCTAATACGGCATCCCAAGAAATGGCTTTGGTTAATAGTAAAAACAGCATACCCATTAGCGCGGTGACGGTGGCATGAATGCTTAGTGTTGGGCCTAAAACCCAAAGTGTCACCATGCCAAGGAAAGTGATGCATACCATCCATTCATCGCGGCTCATATTGCCCATCTCCGCCAGATTTTTGCTCGCAATGGCGCGCATTTCTGGTGTCTTTTTGAGCTCAGGTGGGAAGAAGGTGTACATGGCTAGTGGGATCACAAACAAGCATACCAATCCAGGGACAATTGCAGCGAGGGCCCAACCACCCCAAGTGATGGTCACACCTTGTTCGGCAGCAAATTTTGCGGCTAGAGGGTTCCCCGCCATTGAGGTAAGGAACATAGCGCAAGTGATCGCGTTACACTGGAAAATACACTGTACCAAGAAAGCCCCGATACGGTTTTGTGTACCTTTCTCCGGATCGGAATCATAAGCTGCCGCTACAGAGCGAAAGAGTGGTGCAATGATGCCGCCACAACGTGCTGTGGTGCTCGGCGTAGCCGGTGCGAATAGCAGGTCCGTTAAGACTAAACCGTAAGCTAATCCTAACGAGTTATGACCAAGTTTGGAAATAAACCAATAACCGACACGGCGACCAAAACCGGTGCTGATAAATCCCCGCGAAATAAAGAATGCTGCGGCGATCATCCAAATAGTTGGGTCTGAGAAACCGGCCAATGCGGCTTTGATGGGCAAAATGCCCAACAGCACAGTGGCACACAGCCCCATTAATGCCATTGCTCCAAGGGGTAACGGAGCGAGAATTAAACTGAGAACCGTGGTAATAAACACGATCATCATTTGCCATGCTTTGGGTTCAAGCCCTTCCGGAACTGGCATGAACCACAGCACTCCACCAAATAAGATCAAAGTGAGTAGCTTTAGCTTGCTTGATGAGAACATATACACCTCCAATGTTTTTTACTAACTTAGTCATGGCGGTGTAAGAAATGCTGAGTCAAATCAAGTTTTGTCATCGCGGCTGAAGTTCGCTTCAAGCATTGGGGGAGAGTGCAAAGCCGTGCTGCAATCTCGGTGAGATTAAAGCGGTTAAAAACATTAAATTCATAAAATTCACCCATACGATCTCGATCATGTTTCTGCGCTTTCGTACCTCAGTATTACGGCGCCTTACCGTATGCTTTGGCTAATTGTGCTGAGGACTACAAAATGCCAAGTCGAATGATTCCCCGAACGTTTACCCAGCAGCTCACCGTATTGCTCTGCACAGCATTTGTTGCAGGGGCCGCCATGTGGTGGGGATTCAGCGCCGATAAAATTCAGCGGTTAATGACCAACCAAATTGCGCTGAGAGCTCAAGTACAAGCGGTTCAATTGGCTAAATTTCCGGATTTAATCCAAGCGGTAGGCGTGGGGGATGCAAAACAAGTCAGTCAATTGGTCGCCTCCTTACAAAGTGCGACCGATGCTGATTTTATTACTGTGAGCGACAGTGTTGGGATTCGACTTGCTCACCCGATTGCTTCACGGATTGGTTTACCTGTGATGGGGGATGATATTCGCCCAGCCTTGGAGGAGGGAAAATCGTATCTTTCCTACAGTGTCGGTTCGATGGGGCCTTCATTGCGTTATATCTCGCCGATTCGTGACACCAATGGTGATGTGATTGGAATGATCAAAGTTGGCTATCTGTTGGATACAGTAGCGGTTTGGCAAAATGAAAAACTGCAGCCGTTACTGCTGGTGGCTGGTATTACTTTGCTGCTTGCAACACTGATTTCTACCGCTTTTGCAAGGTTAGTCCGTCGGCAAATGCAAGATCGTGAACCTTGGCAATTGGCCCAATCTCTGATGACTTATGAAGGCGTCATTCAAGCCACTCACGAGGGGTTGGTCGCGCTCAATCAGCAAGGTGAGATTTACCTTATCAACGATTCCGCCAAGCGGTTGATCGGTGCAGAGCCGAAACAGCAGAGTTTGATTGCCGAGTGGTTACAAGACATTACGATTCAGGCTCAGAGTGAGAAGTTCATTGATCGGCTAGCATGTTTGAATGGGCGATCTTTGGTGGTGAGCCGTGTGCCTTTGCTCGGAAAACAGGGCTCTGCGGGTGCGGTGTACAGTTTGCGTGCGCACAGCGAGTTACAAGCGCTGGCGGACAGATTACAGCAAGTCGATCAATACGTGGAAAGCGTTAGAATTGCACGCCATGAGTATCGTAATAAACTCTCCACCTTAGCGGGATTACTGCAATTACAACAGTATGACCAAGCCTTGCTTTATGTATTGCAGCAAAGCAACTTGAACCAAGTTCAGTTGGATGCCTTGCACCATCTGCATGCTTGGCCACAGCTTACGGCCATTTTGATGGGGAAATGGAGTAAAGCGCAGGAATGGCATATTCCAATGGATTACCAAGCGATAGAAAATATCGCTACGTTGAGCCTGAGTGAGGAAGCATTTTGTACCGTGATCGGCAATTTGATCGATAACAGCTTAGATGCGGTACGAGGCATGCCAACACCGTGGGTACGAGTATCACTACATCAAAATGAACACGAGCTCTGCTTGCGAGTGAGCAATAATGGCCCAGTGATCACTCAATCGTTAACTGAGATTTGTCGCCCCGGTGTAACCAGTAAAAAAGGGGAAGGCGAGCATGGGCTTGGGTTGTATTTGGTGCAATCTTTAGTGAGTCGTGCTCGGGGACATTTGGAGTTGGATAGTGACGAACAAGAAACCACGTTCAGTCTCTACTTTCCTAAGGAGTGATAATGCTCAGTGTGATTATCGTGGAAGATGATCCGCAGATTGGCGGACTGCATGCGCAATTTGTGCAGCAAGATGGGCGATTTAAAGTGCTCGCGATCGTACCGACTTTGGCAGATGCCCAGAACATGGTGGAATGGGCAAAACCCGATCTGGTTATCGTCGATAACTATCTGCCGGATGGGCTAGGTATCGATTTAGTGAGAGCTTTGATTGACAGTCAGCCCAGACCAGAATGCATTTTGGTCACGGCCGCTTGTGATCTGGAAACAGCACAGCAGGCATACCGCTTTGGTGCCTTTGATTATTTGGTCAAACCTGTAGATTACCGCCGTTTGAGCGAGAGCTTGCAACGCTTTTACCGGTTACGGCATCCGGAATCCTCGCCTAAGGCCGTACGTCAGCAAGATCTGGATGAATTGTTTCATCCACAGCGAGGTAAAACCAACACAGCGATTGATGACTTTACCCTTGAACAAATGTTGGATCACTTTGTCCATGCTAATGTGGAGCATACCGCAGATTCTATCGCGTTACGGCTTGGGATCAGCAAAAGTACCGCGCGGCGTTATTTAGACAGTGCTGTCGAAGCGGGAGAGATTGTTGCTTATCTTGAGCATGGCAAAGTGGGGAGGCCGACTCGCGTCTATCGACGTCCCCGTTTGGATGAAATGGCTCGTTAAGTGAATAGTGCGTTGTTGATTAGCAGGTGCAACACAATGCTGACCACATAGCCAAGCAAGATCACGGGCGTCCATTTTAAATGGCTTAAGAAGGTGTATTTGCCGTGTGCCGCCCCCATTAACGCCACCCCTGCAGCCGAGCCAATCGACAGTAAGCTGCCGCCGACCCCGGCGGTGAGTGTGACCAGCAACCAGTTACCGACCGACATATCCGGCTGCATGGATAGCACGGCGAACATCACGGGAATGTTATCCACTACCGAGGAAAGCAATCCCACTAACACGTTAGCCCAGATAGGGTTCCACTCGGTGTAGATCACCTCCGATACCAATCCCAAATAACCAAGCAAACTTAACCCTCCCACACACATCACTACACCGTAAAAAAAGAGCAGAGTGTCCCATTCCGCGTGAGAAATACTTTTAAATACATCAAATGGCACCACAGAACCAATTCGCTTCAGTGCGGCTTCATCTTTTTTGGCCATTGCAATCGCGGTTTTCTTCGCTAATGAACGCGCTAGTGTTTTGGTGAGATAGAAGCCAAATAATTGTAAATAGGCGAGCCCCATCATCATGCCCATCACTGGAGGGAAGTGGAAAAAGGCGTGGAAACTGACCGCTGAAATAATGGTAAAAACAAACAGCAATACTATGCGTTTCGCACCGCGTTTGAGCTCGACCTCTTCTTGTAAGCTGCTAGGGGTTTGGTTGGGAACAAACAGTGACATGACAAATGCAGGAACCAGATAGTTCGCCAAAGAAGGGATAAACAAATCCATAAATTCAAGGAAGCTAACATGCCCTGCTTGCCAAACCATTAAGGTCGTAATATCCCCAAATGGGCTGTATGCACCGCCCGCATTGGCAGCAATGACGATATTGATACAAGCTAAACTGACAAAACGTTGGTTATCGCCACCGACTTTTAATACCACCGCACACATTAATAAAGCCGTGGTTAGGTTGTCGGCAATTGGTGAGATAAAGAAGGCGAGCCAGCCTGTGATCCAAAACAGAGTGTGGAAATTGAAGCCCTTATTGATCATCCAAGCTTTGAGTGCATCAAATAACCGCCGCTCTTCCATCGCGCTTATGTAAGTCATTGCGACCAATAAAAACAGCAGCAATTCCGCATATTCGAGCAAGTTATACTCTAACGCCTGCCGCGCGACTTCTGTCGAGCCTGTTTGCTGATATACATAACCAATTAACGCCCAAATCAGCCCTGCTGCGAGCAATACGGGTTTGGATTTGCGAAGTTGAATATATTCTTCAAGCATCACCAAGGTATAGGCAATAGCGAAAATGATCAGTGCGGCATAGCCAATATTGGAACGGGTTAAATCTAAAGCTTGCTCAGTGGTGGTTGAAGCGACACTGAGTGGCGAAAAAAGAGTAAGAGAAAGTAGCGCTATCCGACCCGTCATAACAAAGCTCCTTTTGATATCCACTTTTCTTGAAGTCATGCTTCAAGTTTTCAGGGTGGTGATGGGGGAAAGTTCTGTGAAAGAGTAGCCCTATGCGGAATTTGAAGTTGTGACCTAGCTTAGAAATGGTTGTTTATTAATCATATTTTCAGGGTGGGTATCCGAACTCACGCTACAAACTTGTTGTGTTTGATAGGTGCGGTGAAGCATTTTTGATGTATTTCTTTGTGCTGCGAATTAATTATCTATGCTTTCTATGCGCTATTTCACAAAATAATATTTTATTTTTCATTGTGAGATTAGTTTCATCTTCGTATTGACTTTGATCATCTCCTCTAGCACGAAATAAGTGCACCATCGCGCCAACCTGTTTCCAATTTTATAGAGGTAATTATGAGTCAACCGACAACGCTGGAGCGAAAAGTGACATGGGGGTGCTACGTTGCGTTAGCGTTCGCCGTGGTCTTTTTCTCTGGTTTACTGCAGTCCAACCAATGGTATGGCGTATTTGATTTCACCACCCTAAACGGTGCTTTTGGTAAGGTCGCTTACAATGTGAGCGAAACGGCGGAAGGTCTGCAAGTGGCCACCACCTCTCTGCGTGGTCACGGTGGCAGTGGTGCGCGTGATGGTTTCTTATTTGCACTGACTCTGATCCCAACCGTCATGTTTGCTCTAGGCATGATCAATGTACTGGAGCATTACGGTGCACTTGATGCAGCCCGTAAGTTGTTAACTCCGCTACTGCGTCCAATCATGGGCATTCCGGGTAACACAGGTTTAGCATTGATTGCCTCTTTACAAAGTACCGATGCAGGGGCAGCAATGACTCGTCAGCTCAAAGATGAAGGGCACATGACCAAGCGTGAAGCGGATGTTTTCACCATGTTCCAATTCTCTGCAGGTGCGACCATTGTTAACTTTTTCTCATCTGGCGCGGTGCTGTTTACTCTGACATTGGCCGATGGCTCAGCGGCAGTCACTTCTTCTATTGGTCTTGCCGTTGCAGTGATGTTTATCTTCAAAATTGTTGGTGCCAACCTTTTCCGCATCTACTTAAACCTGACCGAAGGTAAAGAATCATCTACCCCTGCAGCACAACAAGAGGAAGCGGCAAAATGAGTGAAGTGAAAGCGAAAAAGCCAATGGTGACCGATATCTTCGTTGAAGGTGCAAAGAAAGGCTGGGTGATTGCCACGACTTCAACAGTGCCTAATGTACTGATGGCATTTGTGATCATCAAAGCGCTGCAAATTACGGGTGCGTTGGAACTGATGGGCACCGTATTTTCCCCTGTGATGGCGGTTTTTGGATTGCCGGGTGAAGCTGCTGCGGTGTTGATTGGTGCGTGGATGTCGATGGGGGGGGCTGTGGGTGTGGTGATCACACTGTTCGACCAAGGTATTTTAAACGGAACGCATATTGCCATTCTGGCGCCCGCTATCTATTTGATGGGCTCACAAGTACAATATATTGGCCGTATTCTTGGCCCAATTGGTACCGAAGGCCGCTACATCCCAGTGATGATTGGTATTTCAGTATTGAACGCCTTTGGCGCGATGTGGGTGATGAACCTGTTTTTATAATCGGTCAATCTCCTCGATAAAATAGAAAAGGCCTCGCACTGTGCGAGGCCTTTTTTCTGTGTAACGTTCAACGAGGTTATTGAGCTTACTGAGTTTGCGATAAGCGTACCGCTTCCTCTTTTTCGCCAGCCTTAGGATCGGCAAAGCGGGCTTCATCAAACGCGTTTTCAGATTTTGCGACAATACAAGAGACGCACGCATCACCGGTGATATTCACCGCAGTACGGATCATATCCAGTAGGCGGTCGACACCCATGATCAGCGCAATCCCTTCCAGTGGCAGACCCACTTGGTTAAGTACCATGGCGAGCATAACTAAGCCAACGCCAGGAACCCCCGCAGTACCGACAGAAGCCAGTGTCGCGGTCAGGATCACCATCAGGTAATCGGTCATGGTGAGGTCGATGTTAAAGGCCTGCGCAATAAATGCGGTCGCGACACCTTGCATGATCGCGGTGCCATCCATGTTCACTGTTGCACCGAGCGGTACCGTGAATGACGCCACTTTGTTATCCACACCCAAGCGGTTTTTCACCGTTTCCATAGTCACAGGAATGGTGGCGTTGGATGATGCGGTCGAAAACGCAAACATAATGGCATCTTCCATTTTGCGGAAAAATACCATTGGGTTTAAACCGGCGAAGGTTTTCAGCATCAAACCGTAAGTGACGAAGGCATGCAGTAATAAAGTACCCGCCAGCACGACAAAGTATTCTGCCAAATTCAAAATTGCACTAAGACCAAGCCCTGTGAACAGTTTTGCCATCAAGAAAAACACGCCGTATGGCGCAAGGTGCATCAGCATCGCGACCAGTTTCATGATCACTTCGTTAAGATCACTAAATACCTGAGCAATACGCTCCCCCGGTTTGCCAGCGGCACTGATGGCCACACCAAACAGAACGGCGAAGATAATAATCTGCAAGGTATTGCCTTGCGCCATCGCACTGATTGGGTTGGTTGGGAACATATCCACAATGACTTTGCCCAGTGAAGGCGCTTCAGCGGAGGCAAAATTGCTGGCCGCAGTTAAATCAGCGCCTGCACCTGGTTTAAACAGGCTACCCATAGTAAGAGCAAGAGTAATGGCAATCGCGGTGGTGGCGAGATAAAAACCTAAGGTTTTACTGCCCATTCTGCCTAGCGTAGAGAGATCTTTGAGTGAGCTCGTACCACATACCAGTGAAACAAACACCAGTGGCACGACCAACATTTTCAAGCTGGCGATAAAAATCTTGCCGCCAACGTCAAACAGTCCATTAACGATGTATGCATCGACAAATCCATTTCCTGCAAACAGGGCGCGAATCGCAAATCCAGTCAAAATACCGGCTACCATACCAAGGATCACCTTGGCGGTAAGTGATAACGGTTTTTTGGTATTCATCCAGAACACTCCTTATAGTTATTCACTTTGACATCATGGCAAAGCGAGCAGGAGGTTATCAGGCGTATTCTGAAATCAGAAAATAAAATGCAAAACTCACGGCTTCATTGTGATCATTATCACTAAAATGACTTAAAAACACTGCGATTGGTAACATTTTTTTAGCTTTAAATTTTGTTTTTTATTTCAATTGCAAAACATAAGTTTGAATATGCAACAAAAATAGCCATTCTTACAAAATGAAAATGCGATATAAGATCGGTTTCACTGGTTTTGTGAAAAAGTCGATGGTAAGACTCGGCGCAAAGAAAATCCGGTGACCAGCATAGTGCCTGCTAAAACCAACACAGTACCGATGAGGGTATTTAGCCCTACGGGTTCATCCAAAATCCAATATCCCCAAAGAATGCCAAACACAGGGATCAAGAAGGTGACAGAAAGTGTGGATGCGGCGCCGATTTCTTTGACTAAACGGAAATAGATTAAATAAGCCAGTCCTGTGCAGATCACGCCAAGTGCAATAACGGCAGTCCATTCAAGGTTTGAAGGGATTTGGCGTAATGGGATGAACAGCATCAGCGGAGCAACCCATATGCACGCCGCCCACATACTGCCGTGAGCGTTTTCAAAGGCGCTAATTTGTGGTGCTTGCTTAGTGTAGTTGGTGGCTAAGCCATAACTGCCTGCTGCGAGTGCGGCACAAATAATAGGGAGCGTTGCCCCCGAGCCAATGGCGGCGATATCCCAACCCACAATCACCGCAACGCCGGTCACTCCTAATAAAAGCCCTGCGAGTGCTTTGCGCGTGAGAGGCGTGCCATGCCAAAAGAAGCCAATCACGGCTCCCCAAATAGGAGCTGTTGAGTTCAGTATTGAAAGTGTTGAGACATTGAGCGTTAAAGCTGCATAGGCGAAAAGCAAGAAAGGTATCGCGGTGTTGATTAACCCCAAGATCAAGAAATGGCACCAATATTGACGAATCGAAAGAGACTTTTTCAGTAATTGAGCAACAAGAAAAAGGCTGATAGCGGCAAACGCTACACGCGCTTCAATCAAAAATGCGGGGCCAAAACTGTGTGCAGCAACGCGCATAAATAGGAAAGAGCCTCCCCAAATTGCCGCCAAACAGAGCAGTTGCAGCAAGTTCATTAGCGACATAAATAGTCCTTCTTCCTTTGTCGAGCGTTTAATCTCAACCACAAAGAGACATTATGCAATCAACAAATGGATTAAAGTGCCGGATTTGGCTGGTTTTCTGATCATTAATGCAGTGAATTTCTCCGTGTGCTTCAAAGCTGGGGCACGGTGGCGTTAATTCAACAAGAAAATGAGAGATGTGCCACTATTGAGCTTGTTTATCAGTAATGAATTTTTACTATGCGAAATAAGTCACGGTTTGTTTGGCGCTGAATTCATAAATTTATTTTTTTGCTGCTCTAAATAAGGAAATCCATAATGAATAAAAAACTACTCACGCTGGTGATCACTAGTGCCATGGCTTTTACCCTACCTTACTCGGTAGTGGCGAAAGAAAATGTGGCCAAGCCAAGCGTTGAATACAGCCAATTTGTTACGCAACGCCAAGTGGTGGATCAACTTTTAGAGGAGGCATTAACCGCGTTTAAATCTCCCGCCCGAGTCTCTCACGCTGGGTTTACGGCCAAAATGCCGAGTAACATGGAGATTGTGACACAGCGTCTGCTCGAAGCTTATCAATTGGAACCCTATCGCACCGATTTATTAATTTCAGCTGCGAATGCACAGATCTACAACAAGAATGTCGACCAAGCGATTGAGCTGTTTAACCAAGCACTCAGTGTTGCGCCTGATGATGTTGATCTGCATACCTATCTTGCGGTTTGGCAAAAATTCAAAGGGAACGATGCGGCATATCAGAAGCATATGAAAGCGGTGCAATCTTTAAACGCAGGCCGCGCGGTAGATCTACAGCATATTCTGGACACCGTTGATCGCATTATTGCTACACCTTTGAAAACCGAAGCCACTCAAAAGCTGGGTGAAGATGGAGCAATTGTGACTTTAGGTTATGCACTCAATCCCGATGGTTCAATGCATGAAATTTTAATCAAACGTTTAGAAACCACCCTCGCAATGGCGAAAGCCAACCCAGACGCTGTGATTATTTTGACTGGCGGTGTACCACAAAATCATAAAACCGAAGGGAAATTGATGGCGGATTGGTTGATTGAGCGCGGAGTTAGTACAACACGAATTATTGAAGAAAACTACGCCACCAGTACGGTCGATAACGCACTGTTTAGTAGTTACGCTTTGGCTCGTCATGGCATTAAGCATGCGACCATCATCAGTTCGGCAAGCCATGTTCGCCGTGGCCAAACCTTGTTTGAAATTGCGAGTTGGCAAACGGGTCCGAAAGGCATTACTTTCGATACCGTTTCCTATCCTGACAAACCACTGAATGAGCTGGAGAAGGTTTCGAGCGGTGAATTGTTAGGGATTTACCGCGATGCGCTACGCACTTACGGTATGTGGAGCTACCGCTCTTATCCACTAGAATCTCGCTAAGTTGGCTCATGCAATCCACCTCAGGCCGCGTTATGCGGCCTCTTTTTTGGAATGCATCTTCACGGTTGAATTCCACGGGAATTTAATTTTCAATACCACGATGAATTGCATAAGGAATCTTTCTCGTGGCTCGTCCTAAAATTCCGCGCCGAATTGGCTGTCATCCTCCTGCATCTTGTTTTAAACCCAATGGTGTTTCTATGAATCAACTCGAGAGTATCGAGTTAGCTCCAGATGAACTTGAAGCATTGAGGTTAGTTGATCTGTTGGGTTTACAGCAGCAACAAGCGGCACTGCAAATGCAAGTCTCGCGGCAAACGCTCGCCAATTTGGTTAAAGCTGCACGCTTTAAAGTGGTGGACTGCTTACTCAATCAAAAAGCACTGCATATTCAGTCTATCGATAACACTTCATCGGATTAAGCTATTAAACCAATCGGGACAAGCAACCTGCACCAGCGCTGTGTGAGTGGTAAATTGTGTGTCACAGAACCGCTGTGACTAACCACTTTCTCCTTCTATCAATTATTGAAAGTGGTTCTTTTGCCAAAACCTTATTCACCTGGCTCACCCCGAATCGAGGTTTATCATCTCATTCGGGGATTTTTTTATGTCGAAACTTATCGTGGCGAATCAAATGGTCATTCAGACGGGTGATTTGGCGGTTGTATATGAGATTCGTATGACTTTGACGAAGGAGAAGATGAGCGGTCATGTCTGTGATTTCGGTTTCCGTAACGGTGAGCATGCGATCACACAACCTTATGCTACTCAGTTCAAGTAAACGAAGCCCAAGAAAGTGCGTGCCGACAATACTGACTAGCCGCAGTGGAAGTTTCCAGTTATCTCACCATGCTTGAATAGGAATAAAAAACGAGGGATCGGATTAACGGCAGGAAAGAAAGAGAATGATGGAAGGCCATCATTCTCGTTAGGGCATCAAATCCATGATGATGATTCCTTTAGAGTGAACTTACCAATCGCGTGCTAAAAAGCTTTGCTCAGTCTGGCTATTGCCAGCGGAATCGGTCACGGTAAATTTCACCACTTGCGAGTGAGGCTCGTAGTTTTTGATGATCAAGGTGCCATTTTCTGAGGTTTGATAGGCTTCGCTGTCCGCACCTTCGACTTTTACAGGATAGTTAGCAACGGGTGCACCATCCTGTGTGAGTCTTAATAGCGCGGTATTTTGGCTAGTCGATACGCTCATTTTTAACTCAGAAGCACTGGCGTGAAGTGGCAGTAAAACCGCAGTAGCGAGTAACAAAACAGGGGTTAGTTTTTGCATGAATAAAGTCCTCATAATGATTGTTGATGTGTGAATTCACATTCGCCACTTAGCATAATTGGCTGTTGAAAAGGAAACGATGGGGTCGGTTTGTTTTAGTTGTTCAAAAAAATAGAACAAGATAAGCGCAGTAAACTGCTCGTCAATACGTGTTTTGTTGCTAAAGTGTTGTGCTTGGCTTCGGTGTTTAAATAGATTTAATTAGCTCTGTTTTTATACTGAACTATTTTCTGGTAGATGAAATCAGAAAGAAAAATAGTAAATCTACTTACAAATAGTAAGTTAATTATTTGGGTGTTAATAAGTTGAATGAAATTATTCAAATGTTATGATTGACCCACAAACACAACAAATAGAGAACGAATCGTGGATTTAAATATAAAAGATCAAAAAATCCCCATAAATGACTTGATAGCTTTACAACAGTTGGAAAGAATATCAACTAAATGGGTTTCACATATACTGTGGCATCTAGAACCATTTGAACATGCGCGTTTTGGTGAGTTGCAATCTGCACTTATCGGCATTTCGGGAAAAATGTTAAGCCAACGGCTTAAGATGCTAGAAGAGATTGGCTGGGTTTGGCGTGAGCAGAAGCCTACCATACCCGTGACAGTTTACTATGGGTTAACCCCAGCAGGTAAGGTGGCCGCGAAAGCTTTATATTGTTTGATATGCAAAATAGTAGAAAATGAAAGATATTAACTTTAAGTGAGTAAATTAAGCCCGTAATTAAAATGACGGGCTTTTTTATTTATCTAAATATGTTGATTAAAATAATGTCATGGAATTATTAAAATCACGTCATGGTTTTTTTATTTCTAAATTTATGAGGTTTTAATTGATGATTGAAATTTGATCACCATTCAATCATTTATTAATTGTGCTTATCCTCATTTTTATTCTTGGTATAGGATCACATCCTATGGCTTGTGATGCACTGCCACTTTTATTTATAACACTAATATCTTATTCATTGGTCTGGTGTATTAAATGAAATCGTCAAAGTGGCTTTTTTTATCGTTTGTTGTTCTATTTTCTTGTGGTCTGTATTTGATCTACTCTGCGTACTCAACAACATCCAAGTATGAGTTACCCGATGAAGTAAAGGTGCCTATTACCGCATCTAAACCTGCACCTGCTGTCGAACTATCGATTAATGAAGGGGCAATCGTTGAAGCTACCCCTGTTGAGACAGAAATTGTTGATCTGAATGAGGTGGAAGAGCCTCTAGAGGAAGACTCTAGAGTTACAGCTCCACAAAACGTAGAGCAAGTCTGGTTACCTATAAACCCTTCCCCAGAACTGGCAGAGTTGAAGCCGAAAAGCCAAGCCATTACGGAGATCCAAGCGATTGAGTTCGACAACATTGAACAGTTTCGCGCCTTAATGGAAGGCGACACCGCTACCTTACTGCTTCCAAATGGCGAAAGTATTCAAGTGGTGATTGATGAATCGCAAACACAGAATCAAGGTGTTCAGACATGGGCTGGAAATTTTGAATCACAGGGAAGCTCATTTCCTGTCACCTTTACTTTTGGCCAAAACGCCATCATGGGTTTTATCGGCCACCCTCAAGGTTCAATAAAAATAGAAGGAAGTGGACACCAAGCTTGGGTGTATCAAGTCCCAGATAGTCATGGATTCGAGCATGATCCGCAATCGCACGATCGCGCTCATTAACCACGCGCCTATCGCGCATTTACACAAAAACTAGGAGTTACTATGAAAAAGGCGTCATTGGCACTAGCCATCAGTGTCGGGGTTTGCTCACCTGCAATTTGGGCTGCAACGACACAAATTGATGTTTTAGGTTTATACACCCCAGATACTGTAAAGGGATTTAAGCAAGATCACGTGGCACAAATTCAGCACAGCGTGAACGTAGCGAACAAAGTCCTGAAAGACAGTGGTCTGGATATCAAGGTTAATTTGGCCGCAACCAAAGAAGTGCAATACGACACACAACCGGGATTGAAGAAATCTCAGGATGAAGTACTCGATGCTGCAACTCCATTTAATCTGATCGACCCAGCTTTTGCGGATGTTGAGGCTTACCGCCAACAAGTTGGGGCGGATATGGTGGCTATTTTTCGCTACCTTGATGTTAAGAATTCTCCCGACTATGAACGTAAACCGAATGGTCGTTATTCGATCAGCTGTGGTTTGGCTTGGATTGTTGGCCCATCCGCGTGGAATGAACCACAAGATGCGAAGAAGAAAATGTATAGCCACAGCTACTTAAACGAGTGCGGTTCGGAAACATTTATCCATGAGCTCGGGCATAATTTAGGCCTTAACCATGCTCATGAGCAGTACAAAAATAAATTTGGTTCCTTGTATTTGCCTCATGAAAGCAATGGAACAGAACAGGATGCTTATGGATACGGTGTGAATGGACAGTTCGCAACAATCATGGCTTATCCACATTTATTTGGAGTGAAGCCCACCTTTAAATTCTCTAGCCCAGATCTGCTGTGTGAGGGAGGGGCCCCTTGTGGCAAGAAAGATTATGCTAACTCAGTACGTACGATAGGCCTCACGGCCCCACTCATTGCAAACGCTTATGCAAGCGCTTCTACGCCAGTAGAGGGTGGAACCCCAGAGGATACCGAGCCGACAACCAATACCGATAAGGTGTTTGTGGTTAAAGGACCTGTGGCCTTACCGGATAAGCAAATTCTAAGCCTACCGATTAAAGTCAGCGCTCAAACAGCAACAACCGCTCAAGTTGCCATCGATCTTACCCATGAATATCGTGGTGATCTCAGTATCGTGCTTTACGCGCCGGATGACTCATATTGGATTTTGAAAAAAGCCAACAGATATGATCGTAACCAGAGTTATAACATGAAAATCAATTTAACCGAGGTCGATCCGCTGGCGACAGAAGGAGAGTGGCGTTTGGAAGTTCAAGACCATTGGGCTGGCAAGGTGGGAACTCTGAACTCATTCCAAATCACTTTTCCGTAAATGAAGGCTCGTTTAGCCACGTAAACAAGTTTGAAAATAGATCACTTCATTACTGGCTAATCGATAAACCGTAGCAGGCTTGCCGCCTTTACCTTTGTTAGAGGCGGCAATTTTATTGGTACTCACAATCACGCCAGTATCAATCAGACGGCGTTTCACCGTCATCCGATTCACTTCCACCCCAAATTTGGCGTAAGCATCAATAATGTCAGCAACCAAAAATTCCTGCTCAAGTGAAAACAACACCACTGAGGTGTATTCCACTGCGGCACGTAGCTTTTTCCAAGCGTGTTGAATTTGTGCCACATGGTCAAATGCTAAGTGTTGCTGCCCTTGCAGTATCGTATCAAGCGCAAACCAGTCAACGCGGCTTTGATCCATACCCGCATCCTCAATCTGTTTTACGTTGGAATGATTGAGGAGTGCGTAATGGGAAATGCTGATACTCCAACCACTAGGGTCACGCTTAGGATTGCCGTCCACCAAAGGATCACTGATGAAGTTCGGGTAAGTATGAATTTTTTGACGGCAAATACGTCGACGTGCAGAGTCAAAATCTTTATCTGCCGGTTCGCCATCTTGTGTACTGAGATCCTCATCGAACACCCAGCCTCCGGGAATCGCCCAAAGACCGCAATCAGGGCGGTTCGGATTGCTGCGTTTGACCAACAAGATCTCAATGCCCTTGGGGGCAAGGCGCAAACAGATCATATCAATGGTGACAATCATACAAGGTTCCTAAAGTGGGATGCGGCTATTCTAGGTAACTGAATGGTAAGGGTCAAATGTAAATAACAAATTGTGATTAACTTAAGATGGAGGTGTAGGACACCTCATAATGAAGAAATTAGAGAGTGAGCAGAAGCTAAGTCGAGAAATTCACCGATGATTTTTACGCTTTATTACTAGTTTGTCACAAAAGTTGACAAACATAAGTGGCTCGATTATCGTGCCTGCAAAAGTTAGAAACAAAATGTTACTAACATCCGAAGTGAACCGAAGGAAGGCATTTATGAACTCACGCCTGTTCTCTCCCCACATCATTCGTAGTCTGCTTGACCTCGACGCCTATAAAATCAATATGATGCAGGCAATACACCATTTCTATCCGGATGTCTCGGTACGCTATGAGTTGATTGTGCGCAGTGATGAAGATGTCAGTACATTGTTGGATGAGATTCGCCAAGAGATTGCTCAGCTTGGCTCTTTGCGTTTTTCGGATGCCGACATTCACTACCTAACGCAACATGCACCGCATTTAAAAGCCACGTTCTTGCAGTCGCTGCGCTATTTCCATTTTGTGCCTCAAGAGCAAGTGGAGATGGGCATTATTAAACAAGCGGGCAAACAGCAACTGCGTATTGGTATTCGTGGCAGTTGGCGCGACACGATTTTGTACGAAACATTAGTAATGGCAATAGTTTCTGAGGTTCGTAGCCGTCAGCTTTGGGCTGATGTACCGGAAGAATTGCCACTCAAGATGCTAAAAACGAAGCTAAGCAAACTAAAAGCGGAGATTGCTCATCGCGGTATCAACAATTTCTCACTGACCGAAATGGGAACACGCCGCCGTTTTTCTAGCCAAGTGCAGCGTGATGTGTTGGCGTGTTTAAAACAAGAAATCTCCGAATGGATGCTGGGTACCAGTAATTACCATTTCGCCCGTGAATTCGATTTAAAACCGATTGGCACCATTGCTCATGAATGGTTTATGGGGCACCAAGCTCTGGTGAATGAACGTGATTCACAACAAGTTGCTCTGGAGCGTTGGCTTGCGGCTTTTGATGGCATGCTCGCCATTGCCCCGACCGATACCTTAACCATTGATGCCTTTTTAAGTGATTTCAACCGCCATTTGGCAAATGCTTATGATGGTGTGCGGCATGATTCGGGTTGTCCGTTCCGCTGGGGTGACAAGATGATCGCTCATTATCAACAGCTTGGCATCGATCCAACCAGTAAATTGTTCATTTTTTCTGATGGTTTGAATTTCGAGCAGGCGCTGGATTTGTGCGAATATTTTGCCGGACGAGTGAAGATTTCTTTTGGTATCGGTACGTTTTTAACCAATGATCTAGGACAGTGGCGTAATTCAGCGGGTGTTGAGTATCGCCCGCTTTCGATTGTGATTAAATTGGCGGAGTGCCAAGGCCGGCCTGTAGCGAAGATCAGTGACCAGCCAGAGAAGGCGATGTGTGAAGATCCGATCTTTCTCGCGAATCTCAAACGCCGTTTTAATATTGAGCTTGATGTGGATGCGTTGATCCAAGAGCTTGCTCAGCAGAAGCGCTCGCCACGCGATTACATCTCAGCGGCCTAATCGCCGCTGATCCACCAGAGGTTGTTTGCTATGCAGAATACACCGCTCAAAGTTGGCGTTATTGGTTACGGATATTCCGCCAAAACCTTTCACTTACCGTTTATTGAGGCGTTAGATTCGCTCACGCTTGGCGCCATCAGTTCGAGTCAACAGCAAACAGTGCAAGATGATTATCCGCAGGTGGCGTATTTTGAAACAGCGTCGCAGCTGATCTGTGAAAGTGATGTGGATTTGGTGATCATTACCGCGCCCAATGATGTGCACTTTTCTCTGGCGAAACTGGCCTTGGAACAGGGCAAACATGTGATTGTTGAAAAGCCGTTTGTGACTCGCATCGAACAAGGCAAAACGCTTATTGAGCTAGCGAAGCAGAAAGGGTTGGTGCTGAGTGTGTTTCATAATCGCCGCTGGGATGGTGATTTCCTGACTGTCAAAAAGTTGATTGAGCAAGGGCAACTCGGTGCGGTGAAGGTGTTCGAATCGCATTTTGATCGTTATCGCCCTGTGGTTCGTCAGCGTTGGCGTGAACAGGCGCAGGAAGGGGGCGGTATTTTGTTTGATTTAGCGCCGCACCTACTGGATCAAGCCTTGGCTTTGTTTGGTCTTCCGCAGTCGTTATCAGCGGATTGCCGGACGATGCGACCAGAAGCCACCACGATAGATTATTTTGATCTTCAGCTGTATTACCCACAGCATGTAGTACGACTGCATGCGAATTTGTATAGCCCTGAGCCTAATGTGCGCTACCAAGTGCTCGGCAGTCTGGGTAAATACGTGAAATACGGCTTAGATCCACAGGAAGAGCGCTTGAAAGCAGGAAGGTTGCCGGATAAGCCAGAGTGGTCAAAAGAAGATCCTGAATTGCATGGATTTTTGTATCAGCAAGAGAGCAAGCAGCGCATAGAAACTGAGGTGGGTGGCTATCAGCACTACTTCCAACAAGTGGTTGAATCGATTCAAAGTGGTGCGCCAAACCCAGTTACAGCTGAATCGGCGCTGCAATCCATCCAACTGATTGAGTTGGCATTGGAAAGCAGCGTGAAAGGGCTGCGAATCACTATTGCGCGAGTTGATGAATAATATCGTCAAGTAAATGATCAATCACACTGGTCACATCAAGACTGGCATTCTCCATTGTCGACAAATGGTTGATGATGGTAGGTGTTTGCCCATTCGCATAAGCTTCTAAAGCTTGTTTGCCCGAATTGTGTACCTCTTGATGAGGTTTATCCAAACTCGCAAAACTGGGTAGGTGGCGGTATAAGCGAGCGCCGTCACCTTCAAAATACCAACGACCTAAGCGACATTCGTGATGCCCCGTGACATTGCAAGATGAGTTGCCCTCATCAAGCTGTTTGTAGATCTGATGTTTCCATACGGCATGATCCAACTTTACGGTATTGAGAAACATGGTAGCGGTCGTCACTTCGATAACATATTGCATGTGTTTAGAGCGTGATAGCACCTCTGATACCACTGCTTTGATCTGCCCAGCTGCAACGTCCATGTCTTGGGTAATGGTTTGGTTTTCGGCGATCGAATTTTTGATTTCGTCGGTTTGAACGACCACTTGACTAACGAGTTGATGAATTTTCTCGCTGGCATTTTGGGCTTTTGCCGCGAGATTACGCACTTCATCGGCGACCACGGCAAAACCTCGGCCACTTTCACCTGCCCGTGCTGCTTCAATCGCTGCGTTAAGTGCCAACAAATTAGTTTGAGATGAAATCTCTTGAACGGAGTGAACGAGATGGCTGATACCGGTTGCGGTTTGGTCGAGTTGATTGGCGACCAACATGTTTTGCTTTGCTTGATGGTCAATTGCGAGTGTTCTTTCTGAGAGCTGTTCTAAAGCGGTGTGCGTTTGTGCAAAAAGTTGGTTGAATTCATTGAGGGTTTCTTTTTCATCCGCTAAGTTGCGCGTGTTTTCAACCAAGCCATTACGTATTGCTTCTAGGAGCCTACCGCCAGTTAATTGGTTGGAGGTTAACGCACTCATGAGCAAGATTTCTTGATTAATTTTTTGAATTTCTTGGTCTTTTCTCTTAATGGTGGCTTGCAAGTTAGCCAGTTCTTGTTGGTGAGCTTGGTTGAGTTGTTCGAGCTGCTGCTTAAGTGTGTCTCGCTCATGCACGAGTGCTTTATTGAATAGCATTATGTCCCCTAAAAGCGTGATTCCGTTGACCTAATGGCCCAGAATACAATAATTTTTATTATTTTCGTTGAGCCTAGCCCCGCACTTTCCAAGAATAGTGGTAAATCAAGACTCGTGCCTCTTAATCATTGGTGGTAGAGCTTTGCCCAATCAAACTCTGTAGCTCGTGTTTGACGGCTAGGATTTGAAGATGGCTGAGTGATTTACTGGTTGCCTGATTTCGTCTGAATCGATTCATAAGCACCTAATATTTCTTCATAGCCACCCCCGTTGTGCACTTGGGTAAAACCATTCTCAAGTAAATATTTCTGTGCAATACCGGAACGGTTTCCACTGCGGCAATAGAGGACTATCGGGGTCTCTTTGGCAATGGTTTGAAAGGCGCTTTCTACTTCACTTAATGGCCAATTCAACGCTTTGTCTAGGTGGCCTTGGGCATACTCTTCGATCGTTCTTACATCCACCAGTAGTGCTCCTTTATTGACCATCTGCCAAGCGACTTCCGCGCGTTCAGAAGCCGCTGCTCCCGTGCTAAACCACGCGGTAAACAGTGTTAAAATGGCCTTAAACCAGTTCTTCCGCATTTTAGAAACTCCTTCTCTATTTTGTGTCCATAATTTGCTATGAGGCACTTTCTTCAAGCAAGTGATTTGTCATTTTTTGGTGGTAAATTTGAACAATGTCTAGGCGGTAGTTCAAAAGTTAAGGCATCGGTCAATGGCATAGGCTTAGCGTAAAAATAGCCTTGAATCCAATACACGCCTCGCTCCGCTAAGTAATCTACCTGATGTTGCCCCTCTACGCCTTCGGCGATGACCTCAATCTGTCCTTGTTTGGCCGAAGCGATGATGGAATCTAACACACTGATTTTTATGTCACAGGTGTCGATAGTATCCACAAACATTTTGTCGATTTTGATGCTGGCGATTTGTAAGTTTTGCAGGTAAGCAAAGCCGCCATAGCCGGTGCCAAAGTCATCGATTTTAAACTGATAACCCTTTTTTAAAAGGTAGAATACTTCTTCTTGCGCTTCGCTCATCGCCTTAATCGGTACGCGCTCCGTCAGCTCAAATTTGAGTCGTTCACTGTATGGCCACTGCAATTTTTCAAGTAAGCGAGAGAGGTGTTGTTGTTCTAAGTGTTCGGCAACAATGTTGATGCTTACCCAGCGAGATGACGGGATCTGTTTGAGATCGAGATAAACTTGCTGCATTAGTTGATGGGTGATTTTGACGATCAAGCCAGAACGCTCTGCGGCGGAAATAAACAGACTGGGGGGGACGAGTTGATGGCCCTTTTTCCAACGTAGCAATACTTCATAACCCACAATTTCTTGAGTTCTTGAATCAACAACAGGTTGGTAATAAGGGATAAACTCTTGATCACGCAGACCTTTTTCAATTAATCCTTCAATCGAATTTCGGTAGTTACGCAAGATCAGATAGCCACAAGCCAGAAAGATTCCCAATACTAAAGAGATAGGAATACCCCAAGCCAAAACCTGTTGTTTTGCATAGTCATGTAAAGCATCTCCAGCGGAGAGTGTCTGCTCACTATGGAAAGGTTCCGAACCAGTGATTTGATGGACGGATAGGGTATCGGTCTGTTTCAGTAACTCAGGGCTGCCTCGTTGCAAAGCGAGTTCACTGAGTTGGGGATCTAAAAACCGAAATTGAAGATAAAAACACTCCGCACATGGTTCACGTAACAACTCTTGCGCCCAACTACCATCAATAACCCAAAAGACACGTCCTCTCGATTCGGCATACTGAACCAACAATTCTCTGGTTCCCATTTGGCTTTTCGGGGTTGCTGAAAGCTGATACCCCTCAGGCATCAAGTTGTTCTTCTTATTCAATAACGGCGGGGAAAACTGAATTGGGTAACCTATGGTTGAGCACCCTGTTCCTTGTGTGCTCTCAATACCGATTAAACGTACAAACCGATTATAAAACTGTGGATCACGGATTAGGCGTATATCGTCAACATTACAGGTGAAGGTGAGTGAGTGTACTTGCTGCTGAATCATGTTGTCTAAAGCGAGATTTCGTTGCTCAAGATATTGATTGATTTGTGCAAATTTCTGCTCAAGTAAGTATTGCGCCACCTGAGGAACCCAAATTTGCTGAGTGAGTAAGAAGATTACAAGGGGCGATAAAAGAATGGCCAGCGCGATTCTGGTTGGAATGGTTGAGATCACAGACGTTTTCCTTAGCCAATAAAGCATTTTTGTGGCTGGTAAGTCCGAACTATGTAACACAATGAAATGCAAATCAATGCACCCTTGTGTTTTGTTCATTCCCTGAACAGGTATTTATGAATACCCAACAACGAACATGCAAATGCCGCATTGCTGCGGCGTGATAAGGACTATAAGAGCTCAATGACCTCGTTTAAGCTGTGACAAATGGGGTGCCCGAATGCCATTACTTCTGGGCTTGGGCTGACCAAATCAGGGATTTGGAAGGCGATCATCTTGGCGGCGAGGGCCGCTTTAATGCCATTATTAGAATCTTCAAAAGCTAAACAGGTTTCAGGAGCAACGCCCAAACGTTGAGCCGCGAGTAGATAAATTTCCGGATGAGGCTTACCGTGGATGACTTCACAACCTGTGGTGATGATATCGAAGTAAGTTTCTAATCCTGCCAGTCGTAACTTGACCAGAGCGACTTCTTTTTGGGTTGAGGTTGCCACAGCGAGGGGAATTGAACGCGCTTTAAGCCACTCCAACAAACTAACTACCCCCGCTTTATGGGGAATGGCTTCATGCATGACCACAGCGTTATAGCGTAGTCGCCATTCGTTATGCAGTCTGGGCAAGTTATCACCATAGGCTTGGCTTAAGATGCCATTGATAGTTTTTGCATTACAGCCAATGATTGACAAATACGCCTCTTCATAAAAAGGCAGATCACAAGCGGAGCATGCTTCTTGAAACACGCGCATGCAGACTCGCTCGGTATCGAGCAGCAGGCCATCCATATCGAAAATGGCAGCTTGAAATTCCATCGTTCCCACCTACCTCAAAAAAGTGAGCAGTCATTGTCCCACACTTTATGAATGGCTGAGAACCCCAAAATGGAAGCATTTTAAATCAGTAAATTAGCGAGAGAGTTGCTGCAAATTCCGCTAAACTGTGTTGCAAAACAATGACAATTCCGTGTCAGCAGGTGAATGAAGTGAAATCAGCGTGGATAAGGCAGTGGTTCCCCGGACTCTACCAATTTAAAGATTATGAACGGGGATGGTTTTCTGATGATGTACGTGCCGCATTTTCGGTGGTGGCTGTGGCGCTCCCAGTCGCGATTGCTTATGCGCAGCTGACAGGAGTGCCCGCGATTGTCGGGCTCTATTCTTGTGTTTTACCTATGCTGGTTTACGCCTTGATGGGGACATCACGGCAATTGATCGTAGGTCCAGATGCAGCAACCTGTGCCGTTATCGCGGCGGTGGTCACTCCATTAGCAGCAGGTGATCCGACCAAACATTGGCAACTGGTGATGACCATGACCGCAATGACGGGTTTTTGGTGTTTATTGGCTAGCCGACTGAAATTGGGTATTTTTGCCGATTTTCTCTCCCGCCCAATTTTGCTTGGGCTTTTGAATGGTGTCGCTTTGACCATTATTGTGGGGCAGTTTGCGAAAGTATTGGGTTTAAAATACGAAAAACGCTATTTACTTGAGCGCATTCTTGAAGCTCCCGATCTCCTTTACTCTTTGCACTGGCAAACGTTGGGGCTAAGTGTGTTGACTCTAACCACGTACCTGGTGATTAAACGTTGGCAACCAAGATGGCCCGCGGCCATGTTCGCTATCATGGCCTCTGCCTTGTTAGTGTGGGGACTGAATCTGGAAAGTGTCGGCGTGCAAGTCGTTGGCGCCATTCAAGGCGGATTACCAGATTTTCAAGCTCCCGCTTTTGATTTAGGGATCAGCCGTGAACTGGTCATGCCGGCATTGAATTTAGCCATGGTTAGCTTTGTAAGTATGATGTTGACCGCTCGCAGCTTTGCGGCGAAGAACGGCTATGACATTGATGCGGACAAAGAGTTTCGTGCGCTAGGTGTGGCCAACGTGGCGGCGGCATTTTCACAAGGTTTTGCTATCAGTGGTGCGGATTCACGTACCGCAGTGAATGATGCAAATGGCGGAAAGTCGCAATTGGTTTCGGTGATCGCAGCGTTAGTGATCGCGCTGATTGCCATCTTCGCCTATCAGCCGTTACAGTTTATTCCGGTTGCGGCCTTGGGGGTGGTGTTGGTGATTGCCTCACTATCGCTGCTGGATTTCAAAGGGATTTGGAACCTAAGAAAGCGTGACAAAGATGCGTTTTATCTCGCATTGATTACTTTCGTTGCGGTGTTGGTTATTGGGGTGATCCCTGGTATCACATTGGCTGTTTTACTCGGTCTATTCCAGTTTCTTAAATTGATTATGCGCCCAACGGATCAAATGATGGGACTTGATGAAGAAGGGACTTTGCGCACTCTAGATGGTTCTGAAAAAGCGAAACCGATCCCAGGCATGGTGATTTTCCGTTTCAACTCACCGCTAACTTATTTTAATGCCCCCTATTTTAAACGCCGCATCTTAGATCAGACCGAACGAGAGGGAACACAAGTGGGGTGCGTGATTATCGATGCGGTTGCGAGCTTTACCCACTTAGACCTCAGTGTGATGGCGATGTTGGCTGACTTACATGGCATCCTCAAAAAACGTGGTATACGCTTAATTCTTGCTGGGCGAAAGCGTAGCTTACGGCACTGGTGTGATCTTACAGGGATCAACACTGCAGAAGGGGGAGTTGTGCTGCGTGCCGATATGTACTTGGCGATAAAACTCAGCGGCTGCTATTTAAGTGCGATGGAAGAGGGGCATGTCCCTGTTGTACAAAAAGAGCCGGATATCAGTGTGTTGTTAAAACCGACCACGACAGAAGTGGCTTAACATTTTTAGGGGCTCCGTTGAGCCCCTGTTCTTTTCCGGTTAAAAATCCGCTTGAACTTGAAATGTCATCGGCTGTTTAGTGTAAGGATGGGTGAAGCTAAGCTGCTCGGCATGGAGGTGCAGGCGTTGAGCTTGTTGTCCATACAAATCATCGCCCACGATCGGGCAATTTAACCCAAGAGGGTGTGCACAGTGCACTCGTAATTGATGGGTTCGCCCAGTATGTGGGTAGAGATAAACTCGAGTGCGACCTTGTTCAACACTGATCCTTTCCCAATGCGTAAGTGCAGGTTTACCTTGTTGCCAACATACTTTTTGGCGTGGCCGATCATCAAGGTCTCCACACAGTGGTAATTCAATGTCCCCTTGCTCTTCCTCAAGCACACCTTCTAACAATGCGAGGTACCGTTTTTGCACTGCACGCGTAATGAATTGTTTTTTAAGATGTTTGTTAGCACGACGAGTCAGCGCAAAAACTAATAGCCCGGAAGTCGACATATCCAAACGATGCAGGGCGAACACACCCTCCGCGTCACTAAATTGGGTTTGCAAACGAGACAAAACGGAGTCGTGGACATGCACACCGGGTACCGAGAGAAACTCGGGCGGCTTATTGACGACAAGGATCGCATCATCTTGATACACAATCTCGATCTCTTGGCCTTCCGCTGGATTGTTCAACAATGGGTTTTCATCTAGCTCCATTCCCTGCAGCATGTGCGCCAAGATAGGTTGGCACTTGCTTTGGCAAGCAGGGTAGAATTTTTTATGCTGGCGAATTTCGGATTTCGGTGAACAGCCCCACCAGAACTCCGCTAGCGCAATCGGTTTGAGTTGATGTTGGAATGCGTATTGGAGCAGCTTTGGCGCTGCACACTCCCCAGAACCCGCAGGTGGTAGTGGGTTTTGGGTTACCGCAAACAGATCAACCAGATTTTTCTCAACCCCTTGAATATTGCTAAAGCGATAAGCGCTAAATAATTTCTGTTGCAAAGTGGCGGAAAGCTGTTTACGGCGCAGCTTTAGTTGGGCAATTTTTTCAAGTTTGCTATTGAGTGTGTCTTGAGTGCTAGCAATACGTTGCTCCCACTCTTGTTTAAGCTGCTGTAATTGCCGCTTTTGCAGTACGCTGGCATCGGCTAGTGCTGCAAAAATGGCATTTCTTTCTGATTCCGGACGTTGCTCGGCCAGCTCTCGTTGGTGCTTTCGAACTTGTCGCTGCTCAACCATGAGTAGACGATGTTGTTCTAACGCTTGTTCTGCCTGCGCTTGATACATGGCAATAGTATGGGTGAGTTGAGGAAGTTCAGGGTCGGCCTCTTGCTCTCGTACTTGCTGGTTGATGTAGGCTATTTCATTGCCATCCACACGGAAAAAACGCTCATCAGCAAAGCGGTCGAATACTGGTGGAACAAATCCAGGTAATTCATTTTGTTCGGCAAGTTGTCCAGAAAAAGCGGCTAAATAGCCCAGTTGCCCCGAGCTGTGTTGCACAACCAATACACCAAACATTTTTCCATGGGCTTGTGGATCATTGCCTATTAAGCCAAATGGATGAAACCATGTTTTCTGGGTCAGTAAGTGTTGCTGTAACTCATTTGCAGCCATTTCACACAATGGATGTGGTTGATAGCAGAATGGGTAGGTAAAACTCTCGGGTAGAGAAATATCCGTAATTGGAGCAACAAAGTGAGTAAAGCAGTTTGGTAAGGCAGACATAGCAAGCTGTAGAGTGGGTAAAGCCAACACGCATCTTACCTGTTTGGACAATACTTGTCAGGTGAGTTTTGTCCGCTGTGCACCGTGCGGCTACGGCATTTTACGATAGCCGCTATATTAGATGTGTCTTTGGGTGATATATCGGCACTTACTTTAGTCAATAAGCTTTATTTTTTACTTGATTGAGCTCTGTGCTTTCCATTTTTTATTAAGGTTAATATCTGGAAATTAAGATTCCTAAACTGGAGAATTGGTCTTAAAAATGATATGGCAAAGAAAATATTTATCCAGCGAACATTGTAATATTAGCGCTTGATTTATTAGCGCTTTCGGATTAAATCCGGTTTTGAATTTTTTATTTTGTTTTTTAAATATTAAAAAGCAATTAAAGGGAATGAGCATCTCATATTGTTGTTAACTTATCATTTACTGACATTTTTATGACAAATGATAACTTGGGCAATAAGTTGCCCGACAGGTATGTATTGTTTATCGACGGGCAAAAAGTTGCCCAGATAATGACGAGAAAAGGGTTTTTAAGAGTTAAATATTGGAACATTAATTGCTTTAAAAGCGACAACTGAATGTGGAGATAGAATATGGGTAATGGAATTGTAGTGGGACATTTAGGCTCAGATCATGATGGTTTTCCCCCAACACCAGTGACAGCGGGCTCCTCTACGGTCCGGTATGATGGTATTCCCGCTGCTCGCTTAGGTGACCCGTTAGCGCCACACGATAAGCCGAAGCATCCTCCACATGGCCGCTCAATTGCAGCGGGTTCTGGCACGGTAATGATTGATGGTAAGCCGGCAGCAAGAGCGGGTGATGCGGTAGATTGTGGCGGCGTTTTGCAAGGAGCAAGCAGTGTCAATATTGGTTAAATCGTTGATTTGTATAATTGGTTTATTTCCTGCGTTTAGTGGTTTTAGTGAAGAAAAACTATACGATATGCAGCAGTTAACCGCTCAGCAAGCTTATGAAAATGGCCGTTTGCTGCGTGCTCAATTTAAGAATTTAACTGCTCGACAGTATTTGAAATATGCGGCAGATCTAGGGGAGCCTAATGCGGCGTATCTCTACGCGATGGAAGTTGCCAACTACCGTACGACTATTCGTACACCGCCTGAGAGTCAACACTATTTGCTGATGGCCGCGCAAGGAGGGAATCGCCAAGCCATGCGAGAGCTTTACCGTAATGGTGAATGGCTGAGATCGGCTGAACGTGTGTTATGGCAACAGCATTACTATGATGCGGTCATTGAACTGGGTGCTCGGAACCCTAGTCAGGCGGCTTATGAGTTGGCCTTATACTTCCAAGAGAATGATCCAAAACTGGCCCAACATTACTTAGGTATCGCTGCAGAGTTTGAATACCCCGCCGCACTTATGTTAATGGCTCAGCAGATTGAGCAAGGACAGGGTAGCTATCCGATGCCAGGAAGTCGAGTGACTGAAGCTCGTAAAACCTATCTTCAAGCGGCGAAAACTGGTTATATCCCCGCAGTGCGGAAATATATTCAATTGCTTGAAAATAAAGGAAAATATAAAGATGCTTATTATTGGCGTCAGCAAGCTGTGCAGCATGGAGATCTTACCGCTTTAGCCGCAATGGGAAGCATCTTAAGTGGGCAGAGTGATGTGTACCATTTTGTAGAACCCGATCTTAAGCAGGCTAAGGCTTATCTTGGTCTTTATTTGGTAATTTCTGGTAGCGATCGCCTTAGTAATATTTACCAAAACAGTCAAAGACAACTGCTTGATATTTCAATGCAACTAAATGAGCATGACAAAGAAATAGCATCAGAAATAGAGATGCAACTCGAACAATATCAGCCATTTTTCAACCATGACGCATATTGGGATAATTAGTTCCAATGTAAATGTTATATAAGTATGGTTGTAGGATATATTTTTTGGTAAGAGATCACGCTTTGGGTTTTTTTATATTACCTTTTCTGGCATCGTGAATAGAATGCCATTTCATATTTATCAGGAATTAAATAACTGCAAACGATATTAAGATCAGATTACTGATCGATAGTAAGATTGCTATTGCATTGTGCAGACAATAATCCTGTTCTAAACCAATATATTAAGAATGCCTAGTGAACACATGGCTTAATGTGGGATTTCTGATCCCATAATTTCACTAAGGTAATTGACTCATTTTCGATTTTGGAATGAGCAAACAAAGAGAATATAAAAGATCAAGAATCTTGGTTGTTTGATGGTTACTTCAAACAGCTGTTTCAATGACACGTTGGCATAGGTATTGGAGACGTAATATGTCTAAAGAAGGAAGTGTAGCTCCCAAAGAGCGGATTAATATCAAGTATATTCCGGCAACGGGAGATGCACAGGCTGAGGTTGAGCTCCCACTCAAAACACTCGTTGTCGGTGATTTCAAAGGGCATGCAGAGCAAACCCCATTGGAAGAGCGTGCAACGGTCTCGGTAGATAAAAACAACTTTGAAGCAGTGATGCGTGAAAGTGAGCTAAACATCACCACAACAGTAAAAAGCAGACTGAGTGATGATGAAAATGCTGAGCTTCCGGTTGAGTTGAACTTCAAATCTTTGGCAGATTTCGCACCTGATGCCGTCGCGTCACAAGTTCCTGAACTGAAAAAATTGATTGAGCTGCGTGAAGCTCTAGTTGCTCTGAAAGGACCACTAGGCAATATCCCCGCATTTCGTGAGCGTTTGCAGTCTCTGCTCAACTCGGAAGAGTCGCGCGAGAAACTGCTAGCAGAATTGAATCTGCTCAGTGGTCAAGAAGAACCACAAGCGTAAGTCACCATTCAATCAATTTATTCATTAGGAAATTAATGATGTCTACTACTGAAAAGGTATTGGAAAGACCGCAGCTTGCTCAAGGCGGGCTGCTTGACGAAATTATGGCGCAAACTCGTATCGCACCAAGCGAAGAGGGTTACGACATCGCGAAGAAAGGTGTTGCTGCGCTTATTGAAAATCTGATTGGCTCTCAACATTCCGCAGAGCCTGTTAATAAGTCTTTAGTTGACCAAATGTTGGTTGAGCTAGACAAAAAAATCAGTGCTCAAATGGATGAAATTCTTCACCATTCACAATTTCAAGCGATGGAATCCTCGTGGCGTGGCTTGAAACTATTCATCGATCGCACTGACTTTCGTGAAAATAACAAAGTCGAAATCCTTCACGTAACCAAAGATGAACTGCTGGAAGATTTCGAGTTTGCACCAGAAACCGCACAATCCGGTCTCTACAAACACGTTTACTCATCCGGTTATGGCCAATTCGGTGGTGAGCCAGTTGGCGCAATTATTGGTAATTACTCCGTCAACACCGGATATGAAATTATTGCAGTACATGGGCGCTCTTGGTGCCATGGCACATGCTCCATTCATTTCAAGTGTTGGACCTGAATTCTTCGGCATTGATTCTTTTGAAGAACTGCCCAATGTTAAAGATCTGAAATCCACTTTTGAAAGCCCTAAATACACGAAATGGCGTTCATTGCGTGAGTCAGAAGATGCTCGTTACATCGGTCTAACCGCTCCTCGTTTCTTGCTTCGTGTTCCTTACGATCCTATCGAAAATCCAGTTAAATCATTCAACTATGCGGAAAATGTTAGCGCATCGCATGAGCACTACCTGTGGGGTAATACGGCATTTGCTTTCGCCACTCGTCTTACAGACAGCTTTGCAAAATACCGCTGGTGTCCAAACATCATTGGGCCACAAAGCGGTGGTGCGGTAGAAGATCTCCCTGTTCATGTCTTTGAATCCATGGGTGCATTGCAAAGCAAGATCCCAACGGAAGTATTGATCACTGACCGCAAAGAGTTTGAATTGGCGGAAGAGGGCTTTATCGCCCTAACTATGCGTAAAGGCAGTGATAATGCGGCGTTCTTCTCGGCAAACTCTATTCAAATGCCGAAAATTTTCCCCAATACCAAAGAAGGCAAAGAAGCGGAAACTAACTACAAGTTAGGTACCCAATTGCCGTACATGATGATCATCAACCGCTTAGCGCATTACGTAAAAGTACTGCAGCGCGAACAGATTGGTGCTTGGAAAGAGCGTCAAGATCTTGAGCGTGAATTGAACTCATGGATCAAGCAATACGTTGCTGATCAGGAGAACCCACCTGCAGACGTACGTAGCCGTCGCCCATTGCGTGCTGCACGCATTGAAGTGATGGATGTTGAAGGCAACCCAGGTTGGTATCAGGTGTCACTCTCTGTTCGTCCTCACTTTAAGTATATGGGCGCGAACTTTGAGTTGTCCTTAGTTGGACGTCTTGATCAAGCCTGATTATGACGTACATCGCACCTGAAGAGAGTGCATTTGGTGTTGGCTTTTTCGAACGTTTGGAAGCCAACGCCAAACCCATGTCGCTGACCCACGGGCCTGATGCATGGGATGTACTCGAATCGATCAAACGGAATGTCTCCAACATTCTGAATACTCGAATCGGCGGTGCACAAAGCGCCCCCCATCTCGGGTTGGTGGATTTTAACGATGCAACTTTGGAAACCTTAGATCTCTCCGTGCGGATTAAATTGGCGATTCAGCACTGCCTTGAGCGTTATGAGCCACGTTTAACACGTGTCCTCGTGTGCGCAGAGCAAGATAGCTTTAATCCTCTCACCCTAAGGTTTCATATTACTGCGACTATTAATAGCGAAGCGTTGCACGATAAGGTTCAGTTCAGTCTTCTGTTGGATCAAAACAGAAAATATCGAGTGTTTTAACCTCTATGACGCAAGACAAGTATTTCAGGGAAGAACTCGCTTTTTTAAAAGAGCAGGGGAAAGAATTTACCGAAATTCATCCTCAGCTATCGCGTTTCCTTCATGGCCGTACGACAGATCCTGACGTTGAGCGTCTTTTAGAAGGTTTTGCCTTTTTAACTGCACGCTTGCGCGAGAAGGTAGAAGATGAGTTCCCTGAACTTACGCACTCGATCATTAACATGCTGTGGCCAAACTACTTGCGCCCAATTCCAAGTATGAGTGTGGTGGCGTTTGAGCCTGATAAAAGTGTCAGTGAAAAACAGCTGATCCCGCGTAATACTCAGTTGGATAGTAAGCCCGTATTTGGTACGGCATGCCATTTTAATACTTGTCGCGATGTGATTTTGTACCCAATGCAGTGCCATGGAGTGCAAGCAGAACACACGCGTGAAGCTACGACCATCAAAATTTCCCTGTCCATGTTGGGTGACATGACAGTCGGAGATGCCAAGCTCGATACACTGCGTTTTTATTTGGGTGGCGATAAATACAGCTCGCAAACCTTGTATCTCTGGTTGCATCACTACTTGCAAAAGATGACGGTTGAAGTTCAAGGCGTGGAATTCGCCCTGCCTACGGACGCTTTTTCTACCGTGGGTTTTGAGAGCAACCAAGCCTTGCTGCCGTACCCCAAAAACGTCTATGACGGTTACCGGATCTTGCAAGAGTATCTATCGTTTCCTGAAGCGTTCCACTTTTTTGATGTGAAAGGATTGGCGAAAGCACTGCCTCCATCGGTCAGTGGTGACTTTACGTTGCATATCCATTTCTCGAAAACGTTGCCTGCGGATACACGAGTACGCGAGGATAATTTTCAACTTTACTGTACGCCAGTGATCAACTTGTTTGAGCATGATGCGGATCCGATCGACCTCACTGGGCGTCGTTCAGAATATCGTATTGTGCCGTCTAGCCGCTATCCAGCGCATTACGAGATTTTCAGTATCGATCAAGTGGTCGGTTGGCAAGATAACCAATCGGAAGGGAAGCGTATTCGCGGTGAAAAGCGCGTCTATTCCTCTTTCGAAAGTTTTCAACATGAAGTGGAGCGAGTTCGACATCGCCAAGCGCTTTACTACCGCACACGTGTGAAAGAGAGCATCCGGGGGGATGGTTTTGATTCATTTATCTCTTTTGTGCGCGGTGATGAAACGCTTTCAATGGGGGTGGACGAAGCCGTATCCATCAAGCTCACCTGCACCAATCGCTTGCTGCCATTGGAATTAGGGGTGGGGGACATTTGTGTACCGACCGATAACTCTCCACCATTTGCCACATTTAAAAATATTACGGTGCCTTCACAGTCGTTACGCCCAGTGTTGGATGGCAGCTTACTGTGGACACTGATTTCTAACTTATCACTCAATTATTTATCGCTTTTATCGAAAGATGCATTGAGTTGTGTTTTACGCGCTTACGATTTTCGTGCCTTGGTGGATAGACAGGCAGAGCGCGTTGCACGCATGCGCCTCGATGGCATAGTCAAAATTGAATCCAAGCCAGTAGATAAAATTCTGCGTGGGCTACCCGTGCGTGGCTTGCAATCCACCTTGTATATCGATCAAGCCGGATTTGGCTCAGAAGGCGATTTGTTTTTGTTTGGTACGGTACTGAGCCATTTCTTCGCCCTTTACGCCAGCATTAACTCATTCCACGAACTGGTCGTGGTCAACATCACCAATCAAGAGAAGTACTCATGGGGAACACAGAACGGAATGCAGCCGTTGATCTGAAATCAGATCCAGTGCAAGCCTCCCCGCTGAGCTTGCCGGCGAATGTAAGGGAATACAACTTCTACCAACTGGTTGAGCTGTTGCAAAAGCTAGCCGATCTGAACCCAGAATCGGAAGAATGGGAACGCGAGTGCCGTTTGGTTTTCAGCGCTAACCCCAGCTTAGGTTTTTCACCCAGTGATGTGATGGCGTTAGAAGCTCGCGATGATGAACGTTGGGTGATGCTGACTAACTTTTTTGGTCTATCAGGCGCTCAGTCACCTCTACCTGGATTCATTATTGAGCAGCTAGTCACGGAAGAGCCCGGAGGCCATAAGCAACCATTTCTGGATTTTTTCAATAATCGATTGATTAACCTGGTATATCGCGTTTGGCGTAAATACCGCTACTACGTGCGCTTCCAGCCCGGTGCACAGGATGTGTTTTCCGCTCAATTGTTTGCTCTGGTTGGGTTGGGTGATCCGGATTTACGCGGTGAAACACCGATCAACTGGTGCAAGATGTTGGCGTACGCTGGTACGTTGGCTGGGCGCAGTCGTTCACCACAAGTCGTTGCTGGGATCATTGCGCACTGTTTTGATTTGCCTGATGTTTCGATTCGGCAATGGGTTCGCCGTCGTGTTTCGATCGAGCGTAGCCAGCAGCTGTCATTAGGGCAGCAAAATGCACGGCTAGGTGTTGATACTGTGATTGGAGAGTCGGTGGTCGATTGCAGTGGAAAATTTATCATCTGCATCAAACAGTTATCTCGTAGTCGTTTCGCCGATTTTCTCCCCTCTGGCAAAGAACATCAGCCATTGTGCAAATTGGTCGAATTTATTTTGCGTGAACAGATGGCGTATGACCTAGAACTGACCATGGATGAGCAGGAGGCTCCTGTGTTTTGTCTGGACTCCACACAGAATATCGCGCTCGGTTGGACCTCATTTCTTGGTCAAGATGCTGCCAATAAACACGTACTCATTCAAGTAAGGCAATAACCATGAATTCAGTGACTCTACCTTCGTTGACTTTGCTCGTCACCAATGCACAGCACTTGGAGTCGGGCTTGTCGGCGCAACATACTTGGACATCAGCCGGTGGCATCATTGGCGCATCTCCTGCTGCACAGTGGCGCTTGGTGGATGCGCAAGGCCGCGTGAAACCAGTGCATTGTGAAGTCGTGATGGTGGACGGTGCTTACTGTTTGAAAGACAACTGTGGCGATACTTATGTCAATGGCGCGGATATGCCGTTAGGGCTAGGTCAGATGGCGCGGTTAGGTCACAAAGATGAAATCAACATTGGCCCATATCGGTTACGCGTCTTGTTTGGTAATGCCATTGAGGTGGAAGAACAATACGGTTCACTTGACGCACTTTTTGCTTCTGCACAGGAGGATTTGCTCGCCGATTTTGAGTTGGACGCAGAACCTGAAGCCGTGGCCTTGCCGCCCAATGCCGATCCCTTGTTGGCTTTAGACAGCATAATGGGGGCACAAGATAGTGCCAATTCATTGATTGAAACACCAAAGACGGAGTCACAACCGTCAACGCAATCTAGCTTAGTGCCACAAGACAATTTAGTGCTCCAAAACGCCGATTTTACGCCACAAGCGGACAGCGAATATGAGATGACTTCATCGATCCGCCTAAAGAAAATTCTTGGTTTTGCTAAAGCCACCTTCTCAAAACAAACTAAACCAGAAGCACTGAGTGTGGTTTCTACTACCCCCATTTCTCACTATAACAGCAGCGAAAGCAACGTATCAGAGGGCTTCACTATGGATGAAAAAGTACTGGATTTGCTCGAAGAGGAAGTCGCGAAAAGTATCCAGCCACAATTGGAAAAAAGCGCCTATTCCAACTTAAATACCACCGCAACCAACCATGCCAATCACTTGGTTACAGGCCCAATTCTGGATGGCCTTGGGGTGGATCTGAGTGATGAAGATGACATGGCACGCATGCATCTGTTGTCGCAAGAACTCGGTGAGTCACTGCAAGCGTGTATTCGCGGCTTACTCGATTTGCATCAACAGGTCAGTGAAAGCCGTTTTGGTACTTTGAACCGTAACTTACAGCCGATTGAAGATAACCCGCTGCGTTTAGGCCTTTCTTATGAAGAGACGATCCGCACGCTATACGATGCCGATAAAAGTGTGGTGCATCTTTCTGCACCAGCGGCGATTGCCGAGAGTTTGAAAACGGTGCGTGACCATAACGAAGCCATGCAGTTTGCGACTTCTGAAGCGCTGAGCCAAATCCTCAACGCCTTCTCTCCTCAAGTGATGCTGCGCCGTTTTCATCATTACAAACGCAGTTCCGATGCTACCCAAACTTCAACCGATGCTTGGGCGTGGAATATGTACTGCAGCTATTACCAAGAGTTGACTTCCAACCGTCAACGCGGCTTTGAAAAGCTGTTTTGGGAGATCTTTGAACAGGCCTACGATCGCAAAATTCGCGAGAAGCAATTGGAGCTATAGCCGTGAACAAAGTGCTGTGGATGCTGTTTTCGTTGATGGTATTGACCGCTTGCAGTTCGTCGGAACAGTACGAACCCGCGAAAGCGCCAACTAAAGTGACCTTTAGCCTTGTCAGTGATGAAGGGGTGAACCCCAACATCTGGGGTGAAGCTTCACCGATTGAGATTCAAGTTTTTGAGCTAAAGGATGACTCAATGTTTATGTCCTCCGACTATGACCAGCTCAAAACCGATTATAAAAAAGCGCTACGCAGTAACTTTGTCAAAAACTATGACTATGTGCTGACCCCTGGCCAGTTCAAGTTTGTGAACGCTTTTGAAGTGGATGAAGAAACCAACTACATGGGTGTAATGGCGCATTTTGCCGAACCTGAACTCAGTGAATGGAAAAAAGCCGTCAAGGTGATCAATAAGGGTCGAGAGTATCACTTGCTGATGCTGTTTAAAGACTACGATGTGAAATTGGATAGGGTGGAATAACAAACGATGTTTGCGCGTAACCGAGTGATCTGGAATGAAGGCCTATTCATTAAGCCCCAACATTTTCAGCAACAGCAGAGATATACGGAGTACTGCCTGGATGAACGCCTGAGCACGGTGAGTCGTTATTTGTATGGCATTTCTGAGTTGTCACTCAACCCAGAATACCTCTCTTTTGGTCGTATCGCGATTGAACGGGCGGTGGGTGTCATGCCGGATGGCACGGCTTTTCGTATTCCGCAAGAAGATCATCTGCCCGATGCCCTCGAAGTGACAGATGCTTCGCTAGCGAACCAAATCATTTATCTCGCCGTTCCACTGCGCAGTGAATCCCTGATGGAGATTAACTGGCCGGAAGAACGTGGTACTGGTCGCTATATCAGCCGTCGTCTGGAGGTGCGTGATGTACATAGCGTGCAAGGTGATACCACAACCATAGACGTTTCCCCTGTTCGTCTGCAGTTGATGCTTGAGCGTGAAGATCGCAGCTCGTTTGCTTCGATTGCGATTGGCCGGATTCTGGAAAAACGCCCTGATGGCAGTGTGGTACTCGATCCCGATTTTATTCCTTGCCACCTCAATGTGGTGGGCATCTCGTCATTGCACCGTTTCATCAATGAAATGTCTGGGCTGATGCGTGAGCGGGCAAAAAACATTGCGCAGCGGATCAGTTCTCCAGCGCAAGGTGGAGTGGCGGATGTGTCTGACTTCATGCTGCTGCAAGCGTTAAACCGCCTGCAACCGCAAATGAAACATCTAGCAGAGCTGCGCAGTTTGCCTCCTGAGCGGTTGTTTGAATGTCTCTCTTCTGTGTGTGGTGAGTTGGCAACGTTTACTGATGAGAGCCGTTTGCCCCCTAGTTTGCCAAGTTATAACCATGATTTGCCAAGCCAATCGTTTCAACCACTGATCCGCAGTCTGCGTCAAAGCTTGAGCGTAGTACTAGAGCCGCGTGCCGTTTCGATCCAGCTTGATAAGCGTAAGTACGGCTTGATGGTTGCGCCGATTCACGATCCGCAGCTGATGGAGAGTGCAGAATTCATCATTGCGGTGAAAGCACGTATGCCATTGGATGAGCTGCGTCGTCTGTTTACTCAGCAAACCAAAGTGGCCTCAGTAGAAAAAATCCGTGAACTGATCTCGCTGCAATTGCCTGGTATTCCGTTGACCTCATTACCGGTTGCTCCACGTCAGTTGCCTTATCACGCGGGCTACACCTACTACCAGTTAGATAAAACCAGTGCCGCGTGGGCAATGTTGAGCCACTCAAGCGGTTTTGCATTCCACGTTGCAGCAGCCTTTGATGATCTTGAGCTGCAATTCTGGGCGATCAGGAGTTAATCATGGAACAGAGTAAAAAAGAGACGCCACTAGCCAGCTTGTTGTTTGACGATGTGGAGAAAATCAATCACGACCAAGACTACTGGTTTCAGCTGCGTGGTGATAACCCCAATGTGCTGATTGACGCGGCAACGCCACTGTTTGGTCTTTCCCTGCGGGTACGCACATTGACCGAATGCGACAACATTGAGCAGATTTATCGTCAAACGATCGAAGAGATCAAAGCGATTGAGATTGAGCTGACAGAGCAAGGCTATGAACACGCGATCTTGATGGCCTATCGTTACATTTTGTGTGCGTTTCTGGATGAATCCGTCATGGGCACCGAATGGGGAGCATCGAGCTTGTGGGCGGAACACTCGATGTTGTCTCGCTTCCATAATGAAACATGGGGTGGTGAGAAAGTCTTCACAATTTTGAGTCGTCTTGAAGGAGAGCCTCAGCGTTATCACGCTTTACTGGCCTTTATCTATCACTGTCTGGTGCTCGGTTTTGAAGGCAAATATCGAGTGATGGAGGGGGGGCATGCTGAGCGTGAAAAAGTGATTAATCGCTTACACCATTTGCTGAGCAGCTTTGAAGATAGTGGGCTACAAGACTTAACTCGCCCTACGGAGCATGTGGTACGCGCGAAATACACACTCAGCAGACAGATGCCGGTTTGGTCAGTGTTTGTCGGCTTTATTGTGCTCTGGGTTGGTCTTTTTCTCGGCTACAGCTATGTGCTGCACAGCAAATCCAGTGATGTGCTCAATCAACTCAATCAAATACTTTAAACATAATTAGGCTAGGTGGTACGTTGTGATCCGGATTGAATTACCCACTCTTATTGCAAAACTGAATGCCCAAAGCAAACTGGCTTTGGAGCAAGCGGCTTCTCTTTGTATTGAGCGCCAGCACCCTGAAGTGACCTTAGAACACTATCTGGATGTGCTATTGGATAATCCGTTATCTGATGTTCGTTTGATACTCAAACAAGCGAGATTGGAAACAGAACAGGTTAAGCAAGCGATTGTTTTAACCTATAGCCGTGAGCAAGGGCTTGACACTTATCCCGCTTTCTCACCATTACTGGTTGAGCTGCTCCAAGAGGCGTGGCTGTTGTCGAGCACGGAGCTTGAGCAAGCGGAATTACGCTCTGGTGCGATTTTCCTTGCGGCATTAACGCGTGCTGATCGCTACCTTTCATTCAAGTTGATTCAACTCTTTGAAGAGATCAACCGTGAAAACTTGAAAAAGCATTTCGCGATGATCTTGAGTGAATCCGCTGAAACAACCGTTGTTCAAACGGACAAAAAAAGCTCAGGAGTGTTGCAAGAAGGGGCGGAAACCGCGCTGAGCCGTTTTTGTACCAATGTGACTGAGCAAGCGCGTAATGGCGAACTTGATCCGGTGTTATGCCGTGAAAACGAGCTGAACCTGATGATAGATATCCTCTGCCGTCGCCGGAAAAACAACCCGATCGTGGTCGGTGAAGCTGGGGTAGGTAAAAGCGCCATGATTGAAGGTTTGGCACTGCGCGTAGTGGCAGGAAAAGTGCCTACTCAACTGCAAAATGTTGAACTCTATTCACTTGATTTAGGCCGTTTACAAGCTGGAGCCTCAGTCAAAGGTGAGTTTGAAAAACGCCTAAAAGGCGTGATCGACACCATTAAACAGTCCCCCAAGCCGATCATTCTATTCATTGATGAAGCACATACGCTGATTGGTTCAGGCAACCAAGAAGGCGGTAGTGATGCCGCCAACTTGCTTAAACCCGCCTTAGCCCGCGGTGAATTGAGCACGGTCGCGGCAACCACTTGGAAAGAATACAAAAAGTATTTTGAAAAAGATCCTGCGCTAACTCGTCGTTTCCAACTGGTGAAACTTGATGAGCCGACTATTGATCAAGCGGTAGACATTCTACGTGGCCTCAATGGTGTCTATGAAAAAGCGCATAGCGTATTAATTACCGATGATGCGTTGAAAGCGGCCGCGGAACTTTCGGCACGCTATATATCTGGTCGCCAACTGCCAGATAAAGCCATTGATGTGTTGGATACCGCATGTGCGCGTATCGCAATCAATATGACGACACCACCTAAGCGTTTAGCGTTATTGGAAACCTTGTGCCATCAACGCCAATTAGAAATCGATATGCTAGAGCGTGCGCAATTCCTTGGGCAAGACGTGGATCGCGAGCGCCTTGATGTGTTGCGTAATCAAGAGTTGGCTGATGAGGCGGAAAAAGCGGAGCTGACGGAGTGCTGGCAGCAACAAAAAGCATTAGTGGAATCGATCATTGCACTACGTGCCGAATTGATGGTACTGAGCCAAACTGAGGCTCCTGATCTGGATCATTCCCAAGTCATCCGTATTGCACTGCAAGAGCAATATGAGACGTTAGAAGCAATCGCTCACGATAAGCGTCTGATGCATCCGCAAGTCGATGCGGATCAGATTGCGGAAGTGATCGCTGATTGGACTGGTGTGCCTGTTGATCAAATGAACACCGATGAGCTGCATAAAATTACCCATTTAACGGACATTCTAGGTCAAGCCATCAAAGGGCAAGAGACGGCGATTGAGCGAATCCATCGTCATCTACTGACTGCGCGTGCGGATTTGCGCCGCCCAGGAAGACCGAAAGGTGCTTTCCTGTTAGTCGGGCCAAGTGGAGTGGGTAAAACGGAAACCGTGGTGCAACTGGCCGAGCAGCTCTATGGCGGTAAGCAGTTTTTAACCACGATCAATATGTCGGAATACCAAGAAAAACACACCGTTTCCCGTTTGATAGGCTCCCCTCCGGGTTATGTTGGTTACGGTGAGGGTGGTGTGCTGACAGAAGCCATTCGCAAAATGCCGTATTCCGTTGTGCTGCTTGATGAAGTGGAGAAAGCTCATCCTGAGGTCTTAAACATCTTCTATCAAGGTTTTGATAAAGGTGAGATTGCGGATGGTGAAGGACGTGTGATTGATTGCCAAAACATTGTGTTCTTCCTGACATCGAATCTGGGCTACCAAACCATAGTGGATTACGCAGAGGAAACCGCTAAATTGGATGAAGCCCTCTATCCTGAGTTAGCCGCTTTCTTTAAACCAGCGTTGCTGGCGCGGATGGAAGTGATCCCCTATCTCCCACTGGGTAAAGAAGTGCTGGCGCAAATTGTGCGCGGCAAGCTGACACGGCTCGAAAAACTGTTCAAGTCACGTTACAACGCCGAAGTGGTGATTGAAGAGAGCTTGATTGAAGAGATCTTAAGCCGTGCAACGCGCAGTGAAAATGGTGCGCGTATGCTTGAGGCCATCATTGAAGGGCAGTTACTTCCACCCGTTTCTCTCGCTCTGCTCAATAAATTGGCTGAGAAAGCGCCCGTCCAGCGTATTCGACTGGCGGCGGAAGAGGGTGAATTTATCGGGGAGGTGGCTTAGCCATGAGTCAATGGTTAGCGTCTGCAACCAAATTGGTGGGAGTGAGAAAATCCCACCAACTTGCGCTGCTATTTGTGGATCTGCTGACTCAAGGTTTGGATCTGAGTGACAGCCTGCTGCTGTTGCCATCATCGGATGGACGTTTACTTGTTCCGCATGACCCACAACGTCAGCTCGCGTGGTCAGTGACCGATTTTGATGTGCCTTTTGCTCATGTGCTGCAGTCAACGAATGCAATGCACCTCACTGCAGAAGAGCTGGTTTTCTGGCAATCCAATCGTACCTTTAGCCAATTTACCGCCAAGGTCGGCATGTTTGATTCGGTGTGGATCCAGCCTTTGCCTATGGGGAATCGGCAGGTGCATTCTATTTTACTCCTGATGGGGGAAAGCCACGGTATCGTCAATGCGTTTGCCGATGCTGACTTTCTCAAATTTATCGAAGTATTTTCACAGCAGTGGTCATTGCTGAATGACATGCAGCGAGAAGAGCAAACACGCCTTGAGTTAAAAGAATCGTTATCCGATATTCAACGTGATTCAGCACAACGCTTATTAGCCAACGATCTCTCTCGCACCTTGATTGGTGAGAGTGCCGCGATGCAAAAACTGCGTGAGCAGATTGTGTCTGCGGCCAACTCACAACTTTCCGTCATGGTGCAGGGTGAGACGGGGACAGGTAAAGAACTGGTCGCCGCCGCCGTGCATGAACTGTCAGCACGAAAATCAGCGCCCTTTGTCGCGATTAACTGTGCGGCGATTCCTGAACACCTATTGGAAAGTGAGTTGTTTGGCTATTGCAAAGGCGCATTTTCTGGCGCAGATAGCGATAAACAAGGGCTGATCGCACAAGCTAATGGCGGAACCTTGTTCTTGGATGAGATTGGCGATATGCCGCTGACCTTACAAGCGAAATTACTGCGAGTATTGGAATCGCGTAATTTCCGTCCACTCGGGGGTAAGCAAGAACTCAGCTCAGATTTCCGTTTGGTTTCCGCAACTCATGTGAACTTGCTCGATCAAGTGCGCAAAAAAGCGTTTCGGCAAGATCTTTATTACCGCCTGTTTCAATACCCTATTACCTTGCCGCGTTTGGCCGCGCGCTTGGAAGATATTGACTTACTCAGTGAGCATTTTGTGCGTGTATTTAATTTGCAGCACAACACCCGTATTCGCGGTTTGAACTACCGAGCGATCGACTGCCTGAAACAATATAACTTCCCCGGCAATGTGCGCGAATTGAAGCATTTGATTGAGTTTGGCTGCGCTCAAACCTTAGATGGAACGGAAGTGGAAGCGAGTTGTTTCGTTCATCGCTTACAAGCGATGGAATGTTTGAATGGCTCGGCCCCCGCTTCGATAGTGGAAGAAGAGAGCTCTTCCTCGGCTTCGGCTGTCAGCGGTGAGCCAAACTTTGCGGTCATTCATAACCTAAAACAAGCATTGAATGAGTTTGAAGCACAAATCATCAGTGAGCGGCTTACTCGCTTTTCTGGTGATCGCGCGAAAGCGGCGAAAAGCTTGGGCATACCGAAGCGAACATTGGCTTATAAGTGCCTGAAATTGGAGATTAAAACCCCATGAATACATCCCTTTTTGCGGTCAGTTTAATCTTCAGCTCGCTCGTGTTTACCTCTACTGCTCAGGCGCAGAGTGCTTCGCTCATAGATCAAGCCGAGCAGTGTCGCACAGTGTCGGCACGTTTAGAGCGATTGGCCTGTTTTGATCGTGTATTTGCCACCCCTTTAGATGCGGTGGTAGTGACTCCGATGACCCCTTACCCAACAGAGTGGAAGCGCGCGATGGCGGCACTGAAACAGCCTGCCTCTGAATCCGGTTGGTTTTTGGTAACCGATGGCGAAGGTAAAGGCAGTAGCGCATGGGTTGCCTTACCGGCGCAAAATCGCTTATCGGCAGAACAAACGCCAGCAGTGCTTTTACTCAGTTGTATCAATAACCTGAGTCGCATCGAGTTAGCGCTGCCTCAAGAGAGGGAAGATGCACGCATTCAGATCTCTATTCGCCAACAAACGCAGTTTTGGCGCAGTGATGATCATGGTGTGCTTTTTTCTTCCGCTCGCGGCATGCCTGCGATTGAGATGATGAAATTGGCGGCCAGTGAACCTCGACTGTTACTGCGCTCTAATGCTCCGTTTGCTGATGGGTTGCAGTTTGATACTCGTGGCGTCAATGAAGCCCTTGATGCCTTGCGCGAACGCTGCGGTTGGTAAGGAGTCATCATGGAAATTATTGAATACCGTCACTGCATCGCCAAGCCTATTAGCAGTAGTAATCCGATTGGAGAGCGGTTGGTGGATCACCCGCTGTTTGATTTCATTGAAGATCAGATGATGAAAGTAGGCTCTCTTTCTCACGCCACAGTGCAGTGGGATGAAGTGGAAATCAGCACACTCAAACTGCTTGGCGAGCAGAGTAAAGACATCAAGTTACTGGTTTATCTACTGCAGTGTTTGCATAACCAAGTGACGCCTGCGCGCTTGATTGTCTCTTTCGGGGTGATGAGCGAGTTCCTTAACCGTTACTGGAATGAGAGTTATCCCGCACCGGGTGCGCGCGGCAACCTACCACGGCGTAAGTTTTTTAGCCAGATGGCTCAGCGTTTTTCGGCTGTGGTGGAAAAGTTCGATTTTCATCAGTTGGATGAATCGGATCGCCAAGCGTTGCAAGCGGCGATCAGTGAGTGGCAACAAGCTGTTGAAAAACAGGGTTTGTCGTCTGAGTTGGTGGAGTCAGTGGCGGTACGTATTGCAGGAGAAATCCAGCGTGCAGAGCAGCGTCAGCAAGTGACGGCGCAAAGCAGCACTCGTGAAACACCAAGCCCAACCACATCGCCATCGACTACGAGCATGGTGGTGGATCACTCGAGCGATAAAGCCGCAAAGCAGACCTTGCTGAAAGTGGCCGATTTTCTGGCCGAGCAAGAGTTTGGCATCGCCTTGTCGATACGACTGCGCCGTTTCGCGGTATGGGGAAGTATTACCTCACTGCCTGATCACAAACCAGATGGTGAAACCTTGCTACGCAGCATGCAAGCGGATCGGGTGAAAGATTACCAAGATCAACTGCGGCATCCTGATTTAGCGCTGTGGCGCAAGGTTGAGCAGAGTTTAACCATGGCTCCTTATTGGTTTGAAGGACAATGGATGAGTTACACCATTGCTCAGCAGTTAGGGAAAAGTGATTGGAGCCAAGCGATTGCGGAAGAAACGCAACACTTTTTACGCCGTTTGCCCTCGTTGCTTGAACTCAAATTCAAAGGGGGTGAGCCGTTCGTCAGTGACACGGTAAAAGAGTGGCTAGCGCATGTCGGGCAAATGCAAGGCGCGACTGGCCAATCGGTCAGTGGAGATTGGCAAGAGAAGCGTAAAGAGGCGTTCCAGTTGGCTAAAGAGGGCGGCATTGCGGTCGCGCTCTCCATGCTGAATGACGGTTTGGTGAGTGCCATCGAACCACGCGATAAATTTTATTGGCGATTGCTGTCGGCGGATTTGCTGCGGGCAAATCATCTCGATGCTATGGCTAGTGAACAGTACCAAACTCTGCTCGCTCAAGTGACGACACTGTCTGTACCTGAGTGGGAACCGAGCTTAATTGAACAAATTCAAAGATATACAACGTCAGAGTAAACAAGGACACAATTCATGTGGAAATTCATTGTCGGAATAGTAAGGCGGCTTAAACCCACGGTGGTGGCAGCGTTACCCATTTTGCTATTCACTACGTTCATTTTATTGAACGTCGCCATCTGGTGGGCGGGCCCTTGGTTAGAAGTGGCCGGCTATAAACCGCTGGAGTCGATCATGGCTCGTGTCATGGCGAGTAGTTTGTTTACTCTGGGCTGCCTAGCCGTATGGGGTATTTGGCAGTGGCGTAAACTGCAAGCTTTCAAGGCGGATCAAAAACGCGAAGAACAACTGCGCCAAGACCCAATCAAAGTGTATGAAGAGCGTCAAGAAGTAGAGTTAAATCAGGTCATGGTCAACATGAAACAGAGCCTGAATAAGCATAACTACCTATACGCACTGCCTTGGTATCTGGTATTGGGTTTAGAAAATGCCGGTAAAACCAGTTTGATTAATCGTTCTGGTCAGAATTTCGTTTTCTCTTCGGTGATGCGTGCTTCAGGCCAAAAAAGCGAAAATCCCTACTCTTTTGACTGGTGGATTGGTGACGAATCGGTACTGATTGACCCTGATGGTGAGTTACTCACGCAAGGTAATCGAAGTGAAAATAGCGATGGTGAGATGGAACGACGCCTATGGTTGCACTTTGTCAACTGGCTAGAACGCACCCGTAGTCGCCGCCCACTGAACGGTATTGTGTTAGCGTTGGATGTTTCACATCTTGCCACCGCAACGGCTTCAGAACGCAAAGCTTACGCCAACTTATTGCGCGCGCGTTTACGTGAATTGATGGAAACTTTATCCACCCGTCTTCCGGTGTACATTGCGCTCACTAAGCTGGATTTGTTGTACGGTTTTGAACCTTTCTTCAAGCATTACTCCAAAAGCCAACGTGAAGAAGTGTTAGGTTTCACCTTCTCTATGGATTCGGTGGATAACCTCGATTCTTGGTTGGAGGAGTTTGCCAACGAGTATGCGCAATTTGTGGAGCGAGTGAATACTATGCTGCCGCATGCGGTCTCTGCACCAATGACATTGGAAGAGCGCAACGCGATTTACAGCTTTACTCGTCAAATCTCAGGTCTTAAAGAGATCTTGCAGCAATTTTTCCAAGAGTCGCTGGCGAGCGATCAATTCTCAACATCCGCTCTAGTGCGTGGCGCGTATTTCACCTCAGTGTACCAGCAAGGGGTTCCAACCAACGCCTTTGACGATGCGGCATCACGACGCTATGGCTTGTCACATGCGATCAATACTGCGCAGCGAGCAAAAAACTCCACCATCTATTTCACGCAAAAACTGTTCACGAACATTATTTATCCTGAAGCAGGGCTGGCCTCGGATAACTTCCGTATGGCGAAAAACAAACGCCGACTTATGGGGCTTTCTTTTGTGGCTTGTTCTGTGGCCACTCTATTATTGGCAGGTACTTGGCATCGTAATTACCTCAATAACGTTGAGCGTGCCGATAGCGTGCTGACCAAAGTGAACCAATACAAAGAACAGTTTCCCGCGAGCCTTTATTTGGCTTCGCAGCAAGATGTTCTAGAACCACTCAATAAAATTCGAGAAGCAACGTTAGAGTTTGGTTTCTTCCGTGATAAACCTCAGTACATCTCCGATTTTGGCCTGTACCAAGGGCACACCATTGGCCCGAAAGTGGAGGAAACCTACCTCAATCTGTTGGAAACGCGTTTCTTGCCTCTGCTTATGGCGGACGTGGTGGTGGCGCTGAATCAAGCTCAAACCGATGAGGAGAAACTGGCGGTTTTGCGCGTCTACCGCATGTTGGTCGACAAAAGCGGTCGTTACCAAGACTATGTGATGGATTATTTTGCTAAGTACTGGCAGAAGTCTTTTTCAGGTCAGCGCCAAATTCAGGAAGAGCTGCTTGGGCATTTGGATTATGCGATGCGCCATACCGATCTTACCGCTGATCGCTTGAGTGGTAACAAAGGCGTTGAACAAGTAATGCGCCCTTACGATAAGGTGATTGCACGTGCTCAAGTTGAGCTGGGTTCAATGCCGAATGATCAGCGGGTTTATCGTAACCTAAAACTGAGCGCACAAACGGTGCTTGGTCCTTCGGTTAACTTGCGTAGCTTGATTGGACCTGTGTTTGATGTGGTGTTTGAAGAGCGGGTGCTCAACAGTAGCAGCTTGTATATCCCACAAATGCTGACCAAGCAGGGGTTTGATGACTACTTTATGCCGCAATCAGAATCCGTTTCTGAACTGGCACTGATCGATAGTTGGGTGTTAGGCCAAAGTAAAACCGCACAGTTTAGCGAAGCGGATAAACAGGCGCTGCGTGATAAAATCCGTGACCTTTATGTGGCGGATTACACCAACACGTGGCGCGCGGCACTCAATGAAATTGATGTGAAATATTTCAATGACATCAATGATGCGGTGTTGGTGCTAGAGAATATCACCAGTAATCTTGAGCCGATGCAGCGCTTACTGCGTACGTTAGATGACAACACCCAACTGTATAGCGCCCTGCCTAAGGATGAAGCCGCACTAAAAGAATTGATCAAGAGCCCTAAATATAAAGTCGCTGCAATGATCGAAACGCCATTCGCGGATCTCAATGGCATGCTTAAACCGGTAGGCAGCAAACCGGCTTACATGACGGAAGTGTTGGCATCAGTCGATGAAGTGAAAAGCTATTTAAAATCGATTCAAGATGCGCCAGATGTGGGCATGGCTGCACTGGATGCGACCAAAGCCCGAGTCAAACTGGTCAATGCCGATCCGATTTATACCCTGAAGCGCGTGTCATCAGGCTTACCCAAGCCATTGGATACCATGATGACAAAGATCGCCGATGAAAGTTGGTTTGTGGTGAAGCAAGAAGCGATCAAACACCTTGAAGTGCGCTGGACGGAAGATGTGTACAAAACCTTCCAAAGTAAGCTGGCTGGACGTTACCCGTTTAATCCGGCTTCCAGCAAAGACGCTTCTCTGGAAGATTTCGAATCTTTCTTTGCTCCGAATGGCACATTGGATAACTTCTACAACCACCAGTTGAAGATGTTTATTGAAGAAAATATCACGGTGGCATCGGACGATTCAGCTCAGTCCATCATTCGTAAAGAAGTGTTAGATCAAATCCGACAAGCGCAGAAAATCCGCGAAGCTTTCTTCAACCGTAAAGGCATTCTGGATGTGAGTTTCTCCGTTGAACCACTCAGTTTAAGCAACAATAAGCGTCGTAGTGTGTTGAATGTGGATGGACAATTTTTAGCGTATAGCCACGGCCCGCGTGAAAACGTGGAGCTGATTTGGCCAAATACCTTGCGTGATTCGGCGGTCTCAAAAGTAACTTTGATCCCGACCAAAACCAATATGTCGCCACGCAGTTTGCAAATCCAAGGTCCGTGGGCGTTCTTCCGCTTGTTGGATCAAGGTGATGTTGTCTCTGCAAGCCCGACTTCGGTTGATTTTAAATTTATCGTTGACGGAGGGGAGATGATTTATCGCATCAACTCTGAAGCCGATGCTAACCCATTTACCGAACGCCTGTTCAAGTCGTTCAAGCTGTCTAAAACACTCTATTAATAAGCAGCCAGAGCGAGTTTCTCGCTCTGGCTTTTTTAGGACGAAGTTGTGATGTCCAATATGATTTTTATTGATACCGTTTGCTACCGATTGACCAATGACTCAGAGGAAATACGAGGATTAGAACCTTATCTAAAAGTTCGAGAAGAGATAAATCGCCGTTTCAATCCGATTGCAGGGGGCACGGATTGGCAACAGGTGAAAGAGCAGTGTGAGCGATTGGCTTGCCATCAAGGGATGGATTTTCTGATCTGCGGATATTACGCAGTAGCCTGCCTGAAAACGCAGGGTTTGGCGGGTTATGCCACGGGCATGGAGCTAATGAGTGCAAGCCTTGCCAATCAGGGCGATTGTGATGTTAAAAGCGCCAAAGTGCGTAAAGAAATTCTTGATTGGGTTAATGCACGCGTGGTGCAGGAGCTAAAAGCACTGAAGCCGACTTATGAGTCGCTGCGAGATCTGTATCGGGCTGAGCGCCATTGCGAGCGTTTGCACCAGCTGTTTGAACAGCAACAAACCGAATACAAAGTGGATTTTGAAGGGGTTGGATTTGCTCTGTTTGAGCATATTGACCGGATAGAAACGCAATACCACAGCATGCTAAAAAAACAGGAAAACCGTGAACCGCCTAAGCTCAACTTTTGGCTGCGAGGCTACGGCTTGGTGGCGCTGAGCCTGCTTGGTGTTGGGGTTGGATTGATGGGGGGATTCAAAGCTTGGCCGTGGTTTTACACCACACCGTATGCAACGCCACAGCAGGTGACCTCACTCAATAATGAGCAGCAAGCACAGGCCTTAATTGGTGAATCCTCTCAACAAGATCGAGCTCGTTGGCAAGAGGCATTGGTAGCGCTTTATCGTTCGACTCTTGAACGCAATTTAGCGGCCTCATTCAGTGATTCTAAGCAGCAGGCCATGAGCCATCTACTGCTACTGCGTACTCTTTATCCTGAGAATGAGCAGGTCAATGCATTGCATAAAGAGTTTAGTCTTCAGCAGCAAGAAGCTTTGGATCAAACAGCGCTGTTTGTGGCGAAGTTCAGCGAAATTCGCACCCGAATGGCCAATATCGCGTTACTCGCGAAGCGAGGTAAATGGGGCGAATTGGAGAAGCAAACGAAGTCTCTAGAAGAGTTTGCCGTGAGCTTGTCTCCTATCTATGGCCGAGTTGATTATGTGCAAGGCTTGCTTGAGCAAGGCGATATTCCTAATGCACAGAAAGAATTTGCGATCCTTAAGCAAAGACTCGATAGCCTGAGTTGGAAAATTGCTGAGCTGGAATTGCGCATGGGTGATGCCGCTAAGGTGCAGTAATCACTCAATCAGTTGCATTTCGGTTCGGTATAGGGGCAAAAAATCGCTCGTGGGCAGCTTTTTGCTTCGTTGAGGCAAGGGGTTGCTCGCAGGGAAAAATAAGCCCCTGCATTACCAAGAAAAAAGGGATAAAAAGTTGGCATTGAGTTTGCCAATCTCTGTCACACATGTTTTCACCCAATCTAATATGGCTGTGACGTTTAGCAATGCAGTCGATAAAAAGCGAACAAGGAAAATGGGATGGCTAGGTTACAGTTTCAATTGCAAGTGGATGGCCTTGATGATGAATCGTTAGTCGTACGCGGATTTGAAGGTCAAGAATCCCTGTCTGATAGTGTGTGGTGTAAGCAACCCTGCTACGGTTTCCGTTATCAGATTGATCTCGCGAGCGCGTATGTTGATTTAACAGCCGAACAATTTGTTGATCAAACAGCCCATCTCACCATTCTGCGTGATGGGCAAGTGGTGCAGCAAATAAACGGTATTGTGCGTCAATTCAGCAAAGGGGATACCGGCCATCGACATACTTTCTATTCATTAACGCTAGTTCCTGCGTTGGAAAGGCTTTCTCTGCGTAGTAATAGCCGTATTTTTCAGCAGCAAACCGTACCGGAAATTATCTCCATTTTACTTCAAGAAATGGGGATTGAAGATTACGCCTTTGCCCTTAAGCGTGAGTGTGCCCAGCGTGAGTTTTGCGTGCAATACCGTGAAACGGATTTGCAGTTTTTACACCGTATCGCCGCCGAAGAAGGCTTGGTATACAGTCACCTACATGAAGCGCAGAAACACACCTTGTTGTTTACCGATAGCTCGGACAGCCAACCGAAGTTAGCCAAGCCAGTACCTTATAATGCGCTGGCGGGTGGCGAGATCAATGTCCCTTATGTGGTCGATCTGCAATTCAAGACCACCGCACAAGTCAGCCATACCGAGCTAAAGGATTACAGCTTTAAAAAGCCTGCTTACGGATTTACTCAGCGCACGCAGGGCAAAGACATCGCTTATCAGCAGCCAAATTATGAGCATTTTGATGCTCCGGGACGCTACAAAGACGATACAAATGGCAAAGCCTTTAGCCAAATTCGCTTAGAGTATTTACGCCGCGATGCTTTGCTGGCTGATGCGAAGAGTGACGAACCTTTGCTGTTGGCGGGAGTGCGTTTTGACTTGCAAGATCACCTTGATCCCGCAATGAATCGAGATTGGCTCGTGGTACAAGCCAATCACCAAGGGACACAGCCACAAGCGTTACAAGAAGAGGGTGGCTCAGGCGCTACCACTTACAGCAATCAGTTACAACTGATCCCCGCTCACATCACTTGGCGAGCAAGGCCTTGTGCTAAGCCGCAAGTGGATGGCCCCATGATCGCCACCGTGGTTGGGCCACAAGGTGAAGAGATTTATTGCGATAACTTTGCTCGCGTGAAAGTGCATTTCCCGTGGGATCGCTATTCAAGTAGCAACGAGAAAAGCTCTTGCTGGGTGCGAGTGGCACAAGAATGGGCGGGTAGCCAATACGGTAGTATGGCGATTCCGCGAGTTGGCCATGAAGTGATTGTTTCGTTCCTGAATGGCGATCCGGATCAACCCATCATCACGGGGCGTACGTACCATGCGACCAATACCGCGCCTTACGCCTTGCCTGACCACAAAACCAAAACCGTACTGCGCACTGAGACTCACCAAGGTCAAGGCTACAACGAACTGAGTTTTGAGGATCAAGCGGTCAGCGAACAGATTTTGCTGCATGCACAAAAAGATTGGGATGCGTTGATTGAGCATGATCACACCGAAGTGATTCGCCACGATCAGCATCTCACAGTGGACAATGATCGCTTTACCCGCATTCAGCGCAACCAACATTTAACGGTTGAAGGTGAAGTCCGTAGCAAAATCGCACTCGATGGCAGCCATGAAGTCGGCGCGTCACTACAACACAAAGTAGGGCAACGCATTGCTGTCGAGGCGGGTAAAGAGATTTCACTCAAAAGCGGCGCAAAAATCGTGGTTGAAGCCGGAGCGGAGTTAACCCTAAAAGCAGGGGGCAGCTTTGTAAAAGTCGATGCAGGTGGCGTGCACTTAGTCGGTCCTGTCATTAACCTAAACGCGGGCGGCAGTGCAGGCAGCGGTAGCGCTTATGGTGGGCAATTAGCGGCAGCACCAAGAATGTTAGCGCAAGCTAAACCACTAGCAGAATTGGTTCAGCCGGATATTGCTGCCTCAATGCAATCAGGCGCGGCGCGTGTTGTTGATGTCGCATCACTCCCCACTATGATGCCGAGTTCAGCCAATAACACGGCAAATGATGAGCCTGTGGCCGAAGAGAAAACACCGGAGCGAATTTTAAAATCCGATCTTCTCAAACCATCCGATGAGTTAGAGAAACTCGCCAAGCGACAAGCGAGTGCTTATCGTCAAGGTAATCACAGCGATGAGGTTAAGTTATTACAAGAAGCGCTCATAAAACTGGGGTTTGATCTCGGGAAAGCAGGAGCTGATGGTGACTTTGGGAGCAAAACTAAAACCGCGATTGAGCAGTTCCAGAAAAGCTATCAACCAAGCCACCAATCCCACCCGTCTTACAGCATTGGCCCCGTTGACGGTATTGTCGGCAAAGGTACACTACTGGCACTAGACGAAGCTTTGATGGATGGGTGGGTTGATAGCAAAAGGTCTCTAGTATTCTCTTCAAATGGAATGGCTTTACTCAGAGAAATAGAAGAACTTCGCCTAATCCCATATGATGACCAAACGGGAAAAAGCATTAGTTCTTACGTAGAAGGTGCAACGATTGGATACGGTTACTTAATACCTAAAAATGAATGGAGTATATACAAAAATGGAATAACGAAAGAGATTGCTGAGGAACTATTTTTAAGGAAAGTCCCTAGATTTCAAGAAAATGTTCAATCAAAAATTAAAGTTGATATCAACCAAAATCAATTCGATGCATTGGTTTTGCTTTGTTATAACATTGGAGAAGGTAACTTTAATACATCATCAGTTTTAAAATTGGTGAATGGAGGAAGTGCTCCAGTATATGGAAACAATATAGATAATGCATGGTTAGCGTGGAATAAATCACAAGGTAAAGTAATGCAAGGACTTATTAAAAGAAGAAAGTGTGAACTAAATGTCTATCACAAAGGAGTATATGAAAAATGGTAAGGTTATTTGGTTTTTTGTTTTTTTTATCATTTTCAATTTTAGCAAAAGATTTAGATAACAGTCAGGTATATTCGGTACCAAGTGATGAGCGATGGCTTTTGATTGATATATTAAAAAATCCCTGTGATGTATGTACATCTGATATATACATACAGAGTGGTTCAGCAAGAATAAATGGAGTGTGGGTCTCTGGAGTATTTGAATTTTCAGTCTCTGAAAAGATTGATATATTGTTTGATAGTGATACAAAGTTTGCATTAGGAGATATCGTGCAAAAGATTAGCGTAGAAACTGAGAGTAACGAGAATATGTAAGGTATCCAAAGGTCAGCTCACTTTTGATGCTGAAGGGAATGATATTGAAGGTAGCCCATTTTTTTCTCGTAGGGTGCATGTTCCGAGTAACAATGGAAAAGTGATAGGGAACTCTGGTATTACAATCGGTAGGGGGCTTGATTTAGGTAATCCACCAACTGGAGCTAATGGACAAAATCCATCAAAGTTAGAACTGAGGAATTTATTTCATTCAGCTGGTCTTAATCCTAAATTATCAATGTGGCTTCTAAGTGTTGAGGGTAAAACAAAAAGCGATGCATTGGATGCGTTGAATTCTAGCGGCTTGACAGATGATGAACTAGTTATAACTAGAAAACAGCAATATATTATGTTCAATCTTGTCTATGAATATTTAGAAAACAAGACGAAAGTTTTAGTCACAAAACGTGATGTACAAGAAGCATATGGAGTTGTTGATTGGGATGGCATGCCTAGTAAAATAAAAGATGTAGTTGTAGATATTACTTATCGTGGCGATAGTTATTCAAAAACAAGAATGCACTATGTTCCTGTTCTTGCTAAAGCTAAAGAGTCTGGAGACTATAATGACTTTACTTTGGTAATGAAAGATACAAATATATGGAGTGATGTTGTTGTGACGGCGAAAAATAGATTTTTAAGAAGATGGAAGTATCTGAAATGAAAAGATTAATAATTTTGTTATGTGTGTTTTTTTCTTTTGGTTGTAACGCTAAAGCAATTCCAGATAAGGATGAGTTGATATTTTTTGCTAGATCATATTCAGACTTTGAAAGTGGTAGTGTTGTTGTATATGTTCCTGTTAATAAACCATGTGTCAATGTTATAAGCTCTGGTAATAATTATGAGTTTTGTGACCTTCAAAAGAACATAAATGGGGTTAATGCTACTTTAGATAAAGGGGCAGAGTCTGGCATTTGGGTTGTTGGACTAAAACTAGATATATCAATGGTCGAATTTACCTATAGAACACCTTATTTTGATGAGGTTTGCACTATTGATTTATTAAATGATAATAAGTTGCAGTGTGGCAATGGTAAATAGTTTATCATTTTTTATTTGATGTAAAGCTAATGAGGTTTTTTAGAATAAGTTTAACATTCGTATCACTACTTTGTGATTATGCCTTGGCAGATGAACCTGTAAAGGTGGTTGCATTTAGAGATTATGGGGAAGCAAAAATATCAATTAAAAACTACCATGATGATGGTGAGCCAATATGTGAATTAAATATCGTAGATAATAATTCTAAGACTGATAGATATATGTTTGATTCATGTGGAAATCTTGAGTTAAGTGAACTTGATAAGGAATATTTTAAGTTTGAAGTTATAAACTATAGAGGGAATCAGAAGAAAATTGTGTATACCGATGCTTCATTCTCTATTCTAGGAGTTATAAATGTTGATTTATCTGATAACTCTACTGAAGTTATTGAAAATAATTTCAAATGCATCCCTTCAATTATTGGACTAGATACCGCTGACAAAAATATGCTTGATAAATTTAAGAGTCATTAAATTTATTCCCCAGAGCCAAATGTGCTCTGGGGTTTTTCCTTCTCACAGCACACAATATTTAGCGTACGAGCCTGCTTCTTTGGCTGTCCAGTCACCTTTGGATTTCTCATCCATATCTTCGCACCAAGATTTGCTACCGACTTCATTGTTGAAAATGCAGTGTTTGGCGAAGTCGAGCGTGTCTTGAGTATTCCACTCGCTTTTCGGTTTTTCACGCATATCTTCACACCAAGCTTTGCTGCCGACTTCGCTACAGGCTGAAAGCGCTAGCGCACTCAAGATTACTAGTAGAGCGTTTTTCATTCGATCCTCATTCACTGCTTTAGTTTGTTGGCGTCACTATACCGAACCACGAGGCCGCTGTGTTAAATCAGCGCGAAAAGATGGTGCCATCTCGAATTGAACTCATTCAGTTGCGTATGTGAAGCCTCATTTTGCTGATCGTTTTCACATTCTGCCGATTTGTCGCGTGCAAACTTAATTGAGTAAACTATTATGTCATCGAAACGTTTCGATGTGCATTTTTTCGCCAATTGAAAGTGATGCTGTCGTTATTCAAACGTGAATCAATAAAAGGTATCACCATGAAAAAAAGTACCCTACTAAACTCTGAACTCTCTTACTTGGTGGCAACACTCGGCCATACCGATGAAATCACAATCTGTGATGCTGGGCTGCCAATCCCTGATGAAGTGACGCGTATTGATCTCGCGCTGACTCACGGGGTGCCTTCTTTTTTGGAAACAGTACGGGTGATTTTGTCTGAATCGCAGATTGAAAGTGTCATCGTGGCACAGGAGTTCGCTCAAGTAAGCCCGGTGTTGTATGAAGCCTTATGTCGCGAGCTGAAAGCAGAAGAACAGTTGTGCGGTAAGCCAATTGCCATCCAATACATCAGCCATGAAGCGTTTAAACAACGCACGCTGCAAAGCCGCGCGGTAGTGCGCACCGGTGAATGTACACCTTACGCCAATGTGATTTTCCAAGCGGGTGTCGTGTTTTAACCACGCCCAACCATGGAGGAACCACTATGACTCAAGCAATTTTAGCCCTGAGCCAAATTGAAAAAGCGTTCCCTGGCGTAAAAGCCTTGGACAAAGCGAGCCTGAATGTCTATCCGGGGCGGGTAATGGCGTTAATGGGTGAAAACGGTGCTGGCAAATCAACCTTGATGAAAGTGCTGACCGGCATTTATAGCAAAGATGCGGGCAGCATTGAGTATCAAGGCCAACCTGTCAGTTTTAAAGGCCCACGAGATTCGCAACTGGCGGGCATCAGCATTATTCACCAAGAGCTCAACCTGATCCCGCAGCTGACGATTGCGGAAAATATTTTCCTTGGTCGTGAGATGACTTCGCCATTCGGACGCATTCTATGGGATGAAATGCATCGTAAAGCGGATCAACTGCTCGCACGTTTGAATGTGAAACACAGTGCTAAAACCTTGCTCGGAGAGCTGAGCTTGGGTGAGCAGCAGATGGTGGAAATTGCCAAAGCGCTGTCGTTTGAATCGAAAGTCATCATCATGGATGAACCGACCGATGCGCTGACCGATACCGAAACCGAATCTCTGTTCAATGTCATTAATGAACTGCGCGAACAAGGTTGCGGCATTGTGTATATCTCGCACCGTTTGAAAGAGATTTTTGAGATTTGTGACGACATCACCGTGCTGCGTGACGGCAAATTTATTGGTGAGTGCCGCGTGTGCGATACCAATGAAGATGGCCTGATTGAGATGATGGTCGGGCGTAAACTGGAAGAGCAGTACCCACGTATTGTCGCGCAGCAAGGTGACATCAGCCTTGAGGTGATTGGCCTAACTGGCTCGGGTGTGCAGGATGTCAGTTTTACGCTCAAAAAAGGCGAGATTCTTGGTGTTTCTGGCCTGATGGGGGCTGGACGCACTGAACTGATGAAGGTGATTTATGGCGCGCTGCCTTCAGAGCGTGGCGTGATTAACGTCAACGGACGCACTGTTAACCCTGTCAGTCCGCAAGATGGTTTGGCCAACGGTATCGCTTATATCTCTGAAGATCGTAAAGGTGATGGCTTGGTGCTTGGCCTTTCGGTGAAAGAGAACATGTCACTTTGCGCGCTCGATCAGTTGAGCAAAGGCATGCAAATTCGTCATGCCGATGAAGTGATTGCTGTGGATGACTTTATTCGTCTTTTCAACATCAAAACCCCAAGTCGTGAGCAAATCATCGGCAATCTTTCCGGTGGTAATCAGCAGAAAGTGGCGATTGCCAAAGGACTGATGACCAAACCCAAAGTGCTGATTTTGGACGAACCAACTCGCGGTGTTGACGTTGGCGCGAAAAAAGAGATCTACCAACTGATCAACCAATTCAAAGCTGAAGGCATGAGCATCATTTTAGTCTCCTCAGAAATGCCAGAAGTGCTTGGCATGAGTGACCGCATTCTGGTGATGCATGAAGGGCGCATTAGCGGCGAGTTTATGGCGAGCGAAGCCGATCAAGAGAAATTAATGGCGTGTGCGGTAGGGCGTAACCCTGCTCACGCAGCATGAAACAAGGATACAGCATGAGTACCCGAACCATGGCTAATACGACATCTGATAACCGTAAAAAACTGCTCAGCAAAGAGTGGTTGATTGAACAAAAATCGCTGATCGCACTGCTGTTTTTAGTGGTTGTCGTCTCTTTCTTAAACCCGAATTTTTTCACGGTTGATAACTTACTGAATATTCTGCGCCAAACTTCGGTCAACGCGATCATCGCGGTGGGTATGACCTTGGTCATCTTAACCGCAGGGATTGATTTGAGCGTCGGTTCGGTGCTCGCCTTGTGTGGCGCTTTTGCGGCCACCTTAGTGGCGATGGAAGTTCCTGTTCTGGTGGCTGTACCGACGGCTTTGCTGGCCGGTGCTGCGCTTGGCGCAATCAGCGGCATCATCATTGCCAAAGGTAAAGTTCAGGCATTTATCGCGACATTAGTGACCATGACTCTGCTGCGCGGCGTGACCATGGTGTACACCGATGGTCGTCCTATTTCGACTGGATTCACTGATACGGCGGACAACTTTGCGTGGTTTGGCACGGGTTACGCGTTGGGCATTCCGGTTCCGGTATGGCTGATGGTCGTGGTGTTTGCCGGCGCTTGGTACTTGCTCAATCACACACGCTTTGGCCGTTATGTGTATGCGGTGGGCGGCAACGAATCGGCAACTCGCCTTTCAGGTATCAACGTAGATCGCGTCAAAATCGGTGTGTATGCCATCTGTGGTCTACTGGCTGCGCTGGCGGGCATTATTGTTACATCTCGCCTTTCTTCTGCGCAACCTACCGCGGGTATGGGCTATGAGTTGGATGCGATTGCGGCTGTGGTGCTCGGGGGCACCAGTTTGATGGGCGGTAAAGGCCGCATCATGGGTACGCTGATCGGCGCACTCATCATCGGATTTTTAAACAACGCATTGAACTTGCTCGATGTTTCCTCCTACTACCAAATGATTGCGAAAGCTGTGGTTATTTTGCTGGCGGTCTTGGTAGACAACAAAAATAAATAAAACGTGAATCCGCCTCGACAGAGCAAGGGCTGCGAGGCTAAACCCCAAAGGACTACGAGAATGAAAAAACTGACCACTCTTATCTCTGCTGCTCTACTTTCCACTTCGGTTTCTTTTGCTGCGCAAGCGCAAGATACCGTAGCGATTGTGCTTTCAACGCTGAATAACCCTTTCTTCGTAACTATGAAGGATGGGGCAGAAGCGAAAGCCAAAGAACTTGGCTACAACCTGATTGTGTTGGACTCGCAAAATGACCCAAGCAAAGAGCTTTCGAACGTGGAAGATCTGACGGTGCGCGGCGTGAAAGCGATTCTGATCAACCCAACCGATTCGGATGCGGTTTCTAACGCGATTCGTATCGCGAACCGCTCAAAGATTCCAGTGCTGACGCTTGACCGTGGTGCAAGCCGTGGTGAGGTAGTGAGCCACATTGCATCCGATAACGTGGTCGGTGGCGAAATGGCTGGCCATTTTATTGAAGCGAAAATTGGCAGCGATGCCAAAGTGATCCAATTGGAAGGCATTGCCGGAACTTCAGCGGCGCGTGAGCGTGGTGAAGGTTTCATGAATGCGGTGAAAGGCAGCAAGATGCAACTGTTGGCCAGCCAACCTGCGGATTTTGACCGTACTAAAGGTTTGAACGTGATGGAAAACCTACTGGCAGCTAACCCAGATGTTCAAGCGGTTTTCGCGCAAAACGATGAAATGGCATTGGGTGCACTGCGTGCGATTCAAGCGTCAGGCAAGTCTGTGATGATTGTTGGTTTTGATGGCACTGATGATGGCATCGCAGCGGTAGAGCGCGGTCAATTAGCAGCCACTGTCGCACAGCAGCCAGACATGATTGGCGCGATTGGTGTTGAAACTGCTGACAAAATGCTCAAGGGTGAAAAAGTGGAAGCTTACATCCCTGTCGCACTGAAAGTGATTTCAAAATAATCACCCGTTTCCCTCCTCACATGAGGAGGGAAAACCGAGCGGTTTACTGGTTCTCTTTTCCTCGTTTACCCAATGAAGAAAGAGGGTATCAGCCATTAAACCACTCTGTTTTTCCTCATCAATACAAAGGATAACCGTATGAATAAGTTGGTGGTTCTGGGTAGCGTCAATGCAGACCATGTGCTGCAAGTGCCTTCATTTCCTCGCCCCGGAGAAACCCTACACGGGCGCAATTATCAAGTCATTCCGGGTGGAAAAGGGGCAAATCAAGCGGTTGCCGCCGCGCGTATGCAAGCGGATGTGGGTTTCATTGCCTGTGTTGGCGATGATTCGTTTGGCATTAATATTCGCGAAAGCTTCAAGCTAGATGGCATCAATACGGCGGGCGTGAAGCTGCAACCGAACTGCCCAACCGGCATTGCGATGATTCAAGTCTCCGACAGTGGTGAGAACAGCATCTGCATTTCTGCAGAAGCCAATGCCAAGCTGACGGCCGCTGCGATTGAGCCAGATCTCGCGGCAATTCGTGATGCACGTTATCTGCTGATGCAATTAGAAACGCCACTCGATGGCATTTTAAAAGCGGCGCAAGAAGCCAAAGCGGCTAAAACCAATGTGATTCTTAACCCTGCGCCCGCCCGTGAATTGCCGGATGAACTGTTGAAGTGTGTGGATCTGATCACGCCGAATGAAACCGAAGCGGAAGTGCTCACCGGAATTACGGTTTCGGATGATGCCAGTGCGCAGCAAGCGGCGGACGCTTTACACTGTAAAGGCATCGAGATTGCCATTATTACCCTTGGTTCAAAGGGTGTGTGGTTAAGCCAAAATGGTCGCGGACAACGAATTCCCGGTTTTGTGGTGAAAGCCACGGACACCACCGCCGCAGGTGATACCTTTAACGGTGCATTGGTGACTGGCTTGTTGCAAGAAATGCCTCTAGAATCAGCCATTAAGTTTGCCCATGCTGCTGCCGCAATTTCGGTAACACGCTTTGGCGCGCAAACCTCGATTCCCACTCGTGCGGAAGTTGAGGCCTTTTTAGCAGAACACTCATAGGAGAAAACACATGGCCACCATGAAGGATATCGCTCGACTTGCAGGCGTCTCCACTTCAACCGTGAGCCATGTGATCAATAAAAGCCGTTTTGTGAGTGATGAAATTGCTGAGCGGGTGAACAACGCGGCTCAGCAACTCAATTACGCGCCTTCCGCCCTCGCGCGTAGCCTAAAAATGAACCGCACCAAAACCATCGGTATGTTAGTGACCACTTCAACCAACCCATTTTTTGGTGAAGTGGTAAAAGGCGTAGAACGTAGTTGTTATCACCAAGGCTATAACCTGATTCTGTGTAACACCGAAGGCGATAACCAACGTATGAAAGCCAGCATCAATACCTTGCTGCAAAAGCGTGTCGATGGTTTATTGCTGATGTGTTCAACCCTTGAGGGAGAACGGTTGGATGTGTTTGATCGTTATCCCGACATTCCTGTTGTTGTGATGGATTGGGGCCCGATCCTGTTTGCCAGTGACAAAATTCAAGACAACTCACTACAAGGCGGCTACATGGCGGCCAAACATCTGATCGAGTGTGGACATAAAGAGATTGGTTGTATCACAGGTCCGCTGATTCGCCACCAAGCACAGATGCGTTATGAAGGTTACAAACGTGCGTTAGCGGAAGCTGGGCTTGGAATTCATCCTGACTGGATTATTGAATCTGACTTCGAATGTGAAGGTGGCTACCAAGCTTTTGAAAAGCTGTATGAGCGAGGAAAGCTGCCAAGCGCACTGTTTGTGTGTAACGACATGATGGCGATGGGCGTGATTCAAGCCGCCAGCCAACGAGGTTTGCGAGTACCGGACGATCTTTCCTTGATTGGTTACGATGATGTGCATATTGCTAAGTTTATGACCCCGGCGTTAACCACCATTCATCAACCCAAATACCGTCTCGGCAAAGCGGCGGTGGATACCTTGCTTTATCGCTTGGAAAACCCAGACACCACCGCACAAGTCGTACAGTTAGAACCGACTTTAGCGGTGCGTAGTAGTGTTCGAAAACTTGATTAGCCGCCTCCGTTCTTCCCATTGTTCTAATTTATGATCCAAGCCAATCGAAGAGGACAAATGTCCTCTCGCTTTCCCCGTTTTGTTCCTTATAGTGTGGCAAGCCATAACAATGAGAGATAGAACAAATGGATCTGATGACTTTTTTTGATATTAACCACACCCTAGTCAATATTCCGATCGGTGGCGAGTATGCCATGTCGTGGATTGAAGCGGTGGGAACGCTGTTTGGTTTGCTGTGTATCTGGTTTGCGAGCCAAGAAAAAACCATTAACTACTTGTTTGGCCTGATTAATGTCACGCTGTTTGCGGTCATTTTTTATCAGATCCAACTGTATGGAATCTTGTTGCTACAGCTGTTTTTCTTCTGCGCCAACATTTATGGTTGGTATGCGTGGACTCGCCCGAATGCTCAAGGGGATACGCTCGTGGTGCGTTGGATGAGCCGCCAAAAATTGCTGCTTACGGCATGCATTAGCGTGATCAGCATTATCTTGATGACCATTTACATCGATCCGGTGTTCTTTTCTTTAGCCAATATTACCGTTGATGTATTGAATCTGTTTGGCGCACAACTGGATCGTCCAGTGTTATCTCCAGATGCTTTCCCATTCTGGGATGCAACGATGACGGTGCTTTCGGTGATGGCGCAGATTTTGATGACACGTAAATACGTGGAAAACTGGATTCTGTGGGTGGTTATCAACATCATCAGTGTCGGAATTTATGCGGCGCAAGGTGTGTATGCTCTCTCTATCGAATACGCGATTTTGCTGTTCATTGCCGCCAATGGCACCCGAGCTTGGATGCAAACTGCTCGTCATAATGCAGAAAAAAACCTGACCAATGAGGCAACAGCATGAGCATTCAACCCCACATTCATGTTGCTCAAGTTGCGCCACGTGTTGTGGTCTGCGGTGAACCGAATCGTGCGAACCGTATTGCCAGCTTGTTGACTAACGCAGAGCTTGTCGCTGAAAATCGCGAATACCGATTATTCAGTGGTGAGTTCAAAGGGCAGCCGATCACCGTATGCAGCACAGGGATTGGTGCACCATCCATGATCATCGCGGTGGAAGAGCTGGTACGAAGTGGCGCAAAAGCCATTGTGCGAGTAGGTTCTGCAGGCGCAATGCAGTCAGAAATCGGATTAGGTGAACTGATTTTGGTGGAAGGCGCAGTGCGTGATGAGGGCGGTTCAAAGGCATATATTGGCGCCGCTTATCCGGCTTACTCAAGCTTTGAATTGGTGCTGGAGATGCAACGCTTTTTAGCTGAGCAGTCAGTACCGACTCACCGAGGTATTGTTCGCTCGCATGACAGCTTTTATACCGATGAAGAAGCAGAACTGTGCCGTTATTGGCATCGCAAGGGGATTCTCGCGGCGGATATGGAAACCTCTGCACTGCTTACGGTTGGCCGTTTACGCGGGTTACAGGTCGCTTCCGTTCTCAATAATGTGGTGTTGTATGAGCAAGATGTGCAAGAGGGCGTGAATCAATACGTCAATGCTGATCAAAGGATGATGCAGAGCGAAACGCTGGCTGCACGTGCTGCTTTGCATGCATTAAACGCGCTTAAATACGATTAGCCCCAACCTATTTACGACCCATTACATGGCCTCACTCAATGAGCGGTATTGTTCAGTTGAGTGAGGAATCTAGGTAGAGCTTCGCCTAATAGCAAAAAACAGGTAGCCTATGCCCATGTGAATCGAATTTCAAAACGCTATGCAACTTACCGTGAATACTACTGGCCGTTTCTCAGGCTATTTGAATGCACAACTGCCTGCGTTTCGCTTGGCGTTGGCTCAATGTCAAACGGCGACAAAAAGGTTTGATGCGGGTGAAGCGCTGTTGCAGCAAGGCCAGCCTGTTGAGTCTCTGTATGTGGTGTCTTGTGGCCGAGTTTCGATGAATATTCTGGCGGCTAATGGACGCCGTTTTCAACTCGGAGAAGTGCAGTGTGACGATCACCTGTTTGGCGAGATGGAGTTTTTCACCGCCATGCCTTGTCAGTGGAATGTGGTGGCCGAAGAGCCGATTCAAGCGGCGGTTATTTGTGCTCAGAAGCTGCAAGAGTGCCTTGAACAACAACCTGTTCTTAGCCTGTTTTTTGCTTCTGCTTTAGCGCTGGATTACCAAGAGTCGTTGGACATTTATACGCAGCGTTTGATGCATTCAATCAGTTTTAACATCGCACATGATCTGCTGCTCCAGCATGAAACACGGGTCAATTTAGGTGGCTTTGAAAGGATGGAGCCAGAAGCGGAGCGCTTCGGTACGTCGAGCCGAGTGTATCGCCGTGCTGTGAAAGAGTTGGTGGATAGGGGATTGGTCGAAAAAGGCGAGCGTGGACTCATCATCAAAGATATTGAAGCTTTGCGTGCTTTTGTGGTCAGCTTTGAATAAGCGGGGTTACTCCCCGCTATTCGCAGCTTAAAGCATTATTGATTTAAGAAAGCCACCGCTTTATCGGGGAAGTCAGTGAACAGACCATCGACTTTCACTTGGTTGTAGAACACATCCAACATCCCTTCGAAGTTGTCTGCCCAAGGTGCAATGCGCCCTTTATCGGCACGGAAAGTGTAAGGATGCACCGCGAGGCCAGCCTCTTTCGCTTGCTTCATCAACGGCTTAATAATGATATTGTCTTTGGTTGACGCATCATCAACCAACATAGGTTTCCACGGGCCGATGCCATCGGCGTATTGCGCGACTTTGGTCATGCCGCCTTCAGCAAACATCCAGTCATAGTCATAGGGTGTGGCTTGGTCATCTTGATAAACCATGGTTTCATTCCAGTCGGTGTACGCCAGTAGCTGAACCAGATTGAGATCCATCTTCATCGCTGGCAGCAGCTCATCATTTATGCGTTTTAGCTCGATAGGATCAAAACATTGCAGATAGATTTTGTCGTCTTTGCTGTCGTAACCATACTGCTTTAGCACTTTGAGGACGGCTTGAGAAATATCTTTGCCTTCGTGGCGGTGAAACCAAGGGGCTTTGATCTCGGGGTAGATACCAATGTTATAACCCAGAGTTTTGTTGAGCCCTTGAATCAGCTCAATTTCTTCTGCCAGAGTCGGGACAGTGAAATCCCCTTTCCAAAGAGGGAAACGATCAGGAAAGCCGGCGACTTTTTTACCTTGATCATCAATATTGAAACCTTCCGTCACGCGCAAGGTTTTAATTTCGGCTAGCGTAAAGTCAATCGCGTAGTAACGGCCATCGGCTCGTGCACGATTGGGGAAACGCTCTGCAACATCGGTGACGCGATCCAAATAGTGATCATGTAACACTACCAATTGATCGTCTTTGGTCATCACCACATCTTGCTCGATGTAATCCGGTTTCATCGCATAAGCCAGTGTTTTGGCTTCTAATGTATGTTCAGGTAAGTAGCCAGAGGCTCCACGGTGAGCAATCACTAACGGTTCTGCGGAAACAATGCCTGAAAATAAAGAAGTTGAGCAGGCCAGAGCCAGCAGAGAAAGCGAGAATGGTTTAAGCATCATGAAATCCTTTTTTTGTTATTCCCAGCTGACAGGTGCAAAACATGCAATTCCTATGGGCTGGGGATATTGAGTTGCCGCGCTCTTAATCAGGCAAGAGCGCGGCGAGGGAGATAAAACCACACTAACGTTATTAGTTGATGACAGGCGTGCTCTTAAACGGCCGCTTGTTTCAGTTTTTCGTTATGGTGAGCGCGTTCACCAACAAAAGCGTAAATTAAGCAGAGCACTGAGAGTACACAAGAGGCAACCAATACCATGAAGCCGCCATCCCAGCCGAAGTGGTCAACGGTGTAACCCAATACCGCGTTGGCTGCTACTGCGCCACCTAAGTAACCAAATAGACCCGTCAAACCTGCGGCTGTACCGGCGGCTTTCTTCGGAGCCAGTTCAAGGGCGTAAAGGCCAATCAACATCACAGGACCGTAGATCAGGAAGCCGATCGCGACCAGTGCAGCCATATCCACTGCTGGGTTGCCTGCTGGGTTGAACCAGTAAACCAGTACAGCAAGTGTTACCAACACCATGAACAGGATGCCTGCTGGCGCGCGGCGGCCTTTAAACACTTTGTCGGAAATCCAACCACACAGCAAAGTGCCCGGAATACCCGCCCACTCGTACAGGAAGTAAGCCCAAGAAGATTTATCAACGGTGAAGTGTTTGGCCTCTTTGAGGTAAACCGGAGCCCAGTCGAGTACACCGTAACGGATCAAGTAAACGAAAGCGTTAGCAATGGCGATTGACCACAGTAGTTTGTTGTTGAAAACGTACTTAAAGAAGATCTCTTTCGCGCTCATCTCGTTTTCATGCGATTTATCGTAATCATCGGGATAGTCGTTTTTGTACTCTTCAATCGGCGGCAGGCCGCAAGATTGTGGCGTATCACGCATGGTGATCCAGATAAAGATCGCGACCAGTGTGGCGAAGAAAGCTGGCACATAAAACGCAGTGCGCCAATCATCGTTAAACATCCACAAACCGAGCAAGAAGATTGGGCCAATCAAGCCGCCACCCACGTTGTGGGCGACGTTCCAGACTGAAACAATCTCCCCACGTTCTTTACGTGACCACCAGTGCACCATAGTACGGCCACAGGCCGGCCAACCCATGCCTTGGAACCAGCCGTTTAAGAACAGCAAAATAAACATTGCGGTGATGCTGCCGGTTGCCCAAGGCATAAAGCCGAAACAGAACATCACGATAGCGGACAGAAGCAGGCCTGCACTGAGAAAGTAACGCGGGTTAGAACGGTCAGAGACGTTCCCCATCAAAAATTTGGACAGACCATACGCGATCGAAACCGCGCCCAATGCCACACCGAGATCGCCACGGCTAAAGCCTTGTTCGATGAGGTAAGGCATCGCCAAGCTGAAGTTTTTACGAACTAGGTAATAACCGGCATAGCCAACAAAAATGCCGATGAAAAGTTGCCAACGAAGGCGAGAGTAGGCGCTGTCGATCTTGTCAGACGACAGCCGCTCAGTATGAGCTGCTGGTTTGAAGATCCCAAACATATTGACCTCATTGTTTTTTGCGATGGTATAAAAACCTTTACTGCTTGGCATTCCGCTGCACAAAAATGGGTATAACCACAGTAAAGAAATAGCGAACGAGCAATTTGTTTTCGTTCGAAAGTTTCGAGATTCTTATGTTTATTCGTTGTTATTACTGTGATTGATGTGGCACGTGAATTATTTCATTGATAAAAACAAATTGTAAATTTTCGTTTTTATTGACTCTAATCGCAAAATTAAGCGTTTGGATTATTTTCATTGCTTTTGTGGTTGTGAAATTTTCGTCTGAACTTAAATGTAGATTGAGCGAAAATAAATCACTTTCGTAAATTGAGTGCTGGAAGTGCGTATGGGGATAATAAGAGAGGGAATGGACGTAGGAGGTGAATCAATGGCAATCCTTTGCCATCTGAGACAGGTTTGATCGACTTAGTCGCGATTGCTTTCACGAGTTTTGTATTGGTAGTCGACTTTAACAATCGAGCGATACTCAACGACACCTGGCTGTTTCGCAAAAGATTGAACCACAACTTCAGTACCATCAATCTTGACACTTTTTGGTACAACGCTGTTTTGCCATACTGAAAGTTCATTCACTAATTTGTTGCTAGGCAGAGCTTGTAACTGCTCGATTTTCTTAAATCCAGCGGCATAAGCTTGTTCTTGGCTCGCGTAAACACCCGCATTGATTGAGCGTGCTTTGTGGTTGGTATCGATAGACGCAAACGCACCAGCACTGAGAGTAAGAGCGGTAACGGCGAGAATAATCTTTTTCATAAGTTTTCCTTATTTAGTTTGAAAGCTGTAATGAGTTTCTAAAAGTAATTTGTGTTCTCTTGTTGAGAGAGATATTCATACTATCAATGGTTATGTAAAGAGTCCGTCAAGCAGGGTAAAGCTTTTGAAAAGGTATGGTTGGGTTTCTTTACATAAACTGACTTAAGCTGGGATTTCATGACACAGTTAAATCCCTATTTACTTCAGCCTTTGTTGTGTTAGAGCTTGCCTAGGCTCTAGACAAAAGAGTTTGAAGTGTCTCGAAGAGCCTAAGCAACTCATGATTGTTGCATGTTGGCAATGGAAGTTAAGCTGCAAATTGACCAATTCTACACTGGGCTTTGTGCTGAAATTGACATGTTATTTTGGGGTTATTGCTAGCTTTGGTTAGCCATTTGTAAACAAGAATGGCGAGTAACCATAGTCAGAACGAATAAGGAATAATCATGAAATACGGACTAAAAATCAGTGCGCTAGGCTCAGTCATGCTCGGGGCTTTGGCTACACCGCAGGTACAAGCACATGGTTGGGTGGAATTCCCAAGCGCAAGGCAAAACACCTGTTACCTTGACGGCGGTTTTTGGGATAACGCCATTCCAAATCAAGCGTGTCAGGCGGCCTATGATGTTTCCGGCGCGTTTCCGTTTGTGCAGCGCAATGAAGTCTCGGCCAATGTGCAGAAGTATCGGGATATGGCCGCGGTAAAAGCGGTGGTGAAAGATGGCGAGCTCTGTTCGGCGGGCGATAAAGCCAAAGCGGGCTTGAATGTGCCTTCTGCCCATTGGCAAAAAACCGGAATCACCCTAGATGCCAATGGTCAAATTGAGGTCGTATTCCATGCGGCGACCCCTCACAATCCCTCGTATTGGCAATTTTACTTAACTAAAGCGACTTACGACCACACCAAGCCACTGACGTGGGATGACTTGGAATTGGTGGGCAGCTCGGATGATGTCGCTGCGGGAAGTGATAAAAAATACCGCTTTAAAGTCACACTGCCACAAGATCGCAGTGGTGATGCGATTCTTTACACGCGCTGGCAGCGGGTAGATGCGGGTGGTGAAGGTTTCTACAACTGTAGTGACATCACCTTTGGCGGCTCTACAACGCCACCAGATCCGACTGACCCGACCGATCCAGTTAAGCTCACTGCTCTGGGTTACTACGTACCGCAAGGGTTTGGCCTTGTTGAAGTCGGAGATAGTGTTCGCTTGCGAACATTTGATGCGACAGGTATGGAAACGACAGATATTGCCTTGCCAATTCGTGCCAACAATTTGGAGACTTGGCCTGCCGAGCTCGCGGGTCAGTTCAATCAACTGAAAAACGGCGAATGGTTTATTGGTATTTGGCACCAAGAGATGAACCACTACATGTTTGATACGCAAAATCTGTATGCCAACCAAGTCTTTGCGCCAAACAGTAACCTCACTTACCGTTTATCGCTGACGAAGGGAGATACCACGCCACCGACTCAACCCGAAAATGCATGGGATAAGAGCAAGACTTATACCGCAGGCGCGTTAGTCACTCATAAAGGCAAGAGCTGGACTGCCCAGTGGTGGACACAAGGTGAAGAGCCGGGAACCACAGGTGAATGGGGTGTGTGGCGCTAAGCGCGCTGCCTTTTTGACGAACTGAGCGTTTATATACACTCAAAAGGCGCTGTCACTCGCCAAAACAGGTTGTATCGTACAACCTGTTTTTCTTTTTAATCAAGCACGTTGCCGCTATTGGGCGGCACGCAAGCGGATTTCGAAGCTCATGCCCGAATCGGGGTTATTCGTTGCCACAATACTGCCTTGCATATCTCGCAGGCTGTTGGCGACAATCGCTAGGCCAAGCCCCAATCCTTCGCCCATTTTCTTGCTGGTTTGAAACGGCTCAAACATGGTGGTGAGAAGCTCAGGGGCAATCCCACAACCGTTGTCACTTACGCGCACGATCACTTGCTGTTCTTCACTCACGGCGCTAATGCTGAGCTTCGGTTCTAAGGTTTGACTCATCGCATCTAACGCATTAGACACCAAGTTACCGAGCACTTGGCGCAAGCGTTGTTCTTCCCCCATCACCAACGGCAGATCGCTAGAAAGCCGAACTCGAACATCCACCGGAGCCAAGCGTGCTTGATGAATGCGCAAAATCTCCTGTAACGCATCGGGCAGCGAGATGGCTTGCAAAGCGTCGGGTCGATTGAACGCGAAGGATTTGAGTTGGGAGGTCATCGCCGCCATGCGATCAATCAAAGAATGCACCAGCTTGGTATTGGCTTTCAGTAGTTGAGTTTCACCGCGTTCAAGGAGTAATTCGTTGCTAGAAAGTAGGGTGCGCAAACCGGTGAGGGGCTGATTGAGCTCATGGGTGATCGCACTCGACATGCGTCCCAGTGCCGCCATTTTGCTCGCTTCAATCAGCTCTTGTTGAGCGGATTTCAGCGCTGCGGTGCGCTCTTCTACTCGCTCTTGCAAATCGCGATTGGCATTCTGTAGTGCGATTTCCGCTTTCTTGCGTTTACTGATATCAATCAGTGTCACCAAATAGTGACGGCGATCTTTCCAACTGACCGCAATCAGGGAGAACAGCACCGGAAACAAACGGCCATCACTGCGCCGAGCGACCGTTTCCACGTTGGTGATGTCGGCCAGTTCTTGGTGCCGAGTGAGGTTTTTTAGCAGCAATGGCACGGTGGTATTCGGGTTTCCAGTATCAAACAGCGACCACGCTTGCAGGTGATGCACCATGCTTTCCGAGAGGCTGAAATAACGCTTTGCCATCGGGTTGATCTCTTCAATGCGGCCTTGCTCATCGATCAGCAGCAGTCCAACGTGGGTTTTGTTGATCATATTGCGTTGTCGCTCTTCGGCCTCAAACAACACTTGCTGAATCTTGGCTTCACTCAGGCGCTTTTGATACTGCTCATAACGCAGCCGTGCCAGTAACAGCAGCAATAAAACGACTACGACAGAGCTGGTGCTGATCCACATCACCGTGGCATTGATGGTCTTGAGTGGTGTCAGATAAGTAATCGTCCAATTCAGGTCATCTAGCGTGACGGATTGAGCAAGGTAAGGGGCTTGTTCGACATTCCACAGTGTGATGCGTGTGCTATCAAAGAGGGTGCGCTTGTGTGCTGCTTCCGTTACTTCTGGGTGAGTCGCAATCCAGTCTGCGCTGTAAACTGAACTGCTGGAGAGAAAATAGTGGCGTTGAGCATTTTGAAAGAGGATTAATTCATCGTTGGCAAACCATTGATCAGCCAATACATTTAAATCCACTTGTACTGCAACAGCGCCGATGATTTCCAAATCTAAGTAAACAGGGGCGGCCACAAAGTAAATAGGCTTAGTGCCAACGGATTTGGTGACAATCGAAATCCCTTCACGCTGTTGCAAAATTTTGTTGATGATGGCTTTGCCATCAGAGAGTTTCCAGTTTTCGGCATTTTTACTGGCGCTCAATACTGAGCCGGAGAGGGTTAGTATGTACCAACCTTTGGTATTGGCGGCTTTATCGAGTTGCGCCAATTGTTGCTGTAATTGGGCTTGCGGGCGAGCATCGCCCTGAAACAGTTTGAGCGTGTTGGCTTCATTGGTCATCAGGTACGGCAAATGATAAAAGCGGCTTAGAGTGCGCCTTACATCACTGATGTAATCGAGCAAACGCTGCTCGCCGTGGCGCTGCGCTTGTCCCAGTTGCCAGTTTTCACTGATGGCGTGCGAGCCCCATCGCACCGCGATCAGCAGCACAATGATTAACACTATCCAACTTGCTTTATTGAGCTTCAAAGCATTTTCCTATTTAAAACGAGCACCGAGCTTGACGGTTCAACTTAGCAACGAAAGCGATAAATGTTAATGACGGGTAACTCAGAAGTGAGAGGCGGCTCCTTTCCAAGCTCGACAAATTTGCTTACTTTAGCCGCACAACAAGTATACCCTTCCTACTTGAAGCTGCAGCGGTGTTGGCTACGTTCGTTCACCCCAATCACATAGTCTATCTATGCTCATGGGGACTCACTCACTTGCCGCCTACCTGCAACTCCAAGTTGTTTGGGTATAGAACAAGGGGTCAAGTGTGGAAAGCCAACGGATTGCATTGATTGAGGACGACGACATTGTGCGTCAAGCCACAGGCCAGTGGTTACAACTGGCGGGGTTTGACGTGGAAATGTTTGCTGATGGCAGATCCGCGTTAGCGGCGATTGAGCAGCAGAGTTTCGCGGCCGTGGTGAGTGATGTACGCTTGCCCGATACCGATGGGTTGAGTCTGTTGGTGGCATTGAAAAATGTGCAGCCGCTGACGCCGGTAATTTTGATCACTGGACATGGCGATGTCGATATGGCGGTGAAAGCGCTGCATCAAGGCGCGTTCGATTTTATTGAGAAGCCATTTCAACCAGAACGCCTTGCCAACACCGTGGCGCAAGCGGTCAGTCGGTACCAAAACGCGCTGTCATCACAATCGCGTGCCCACTATCTTGCCTCTGCCAAAGGGTTAGAGCAGATCTTGATTGGGCAGTGTAAGTCGATTCAACTGCTGCGCGAGCAAATCGCTAAAGTTGCAGCGATGGATACCAACGTGATCATTTACGGCGAAACCGGCTGTGGCAAAGAGCTGGTGGCGCAGTGTCTGCATCAAACCAGTGAGCGTCAGCGTGGTCAATTTGTGGCGATCAACTGTGGCGCGATCCCAGAAAACCTGTTTGAAAGTGAACTGTTCGGCCATGAAGCAGGTGCGTTTACCGGTGCGGTGAAGCGGCGGATTGGCAAGCTGGAACTGGCCGATAAAGGCACCCTGTTTCTGGATGAAATCGAGAGCATGCCGCTGGCCATGCAAGTGAAAGTGCTCCGCGTGCTGCAAGATCATGTGGTAGAGCGGGTGGGAAGTAATCAGCCGCTCACCATTGATCTGCGGGTCATCGCGGCAGCCAAGGAAGAGCTGCGGCAGCACGCGGAATTTCGGCAAGATCTGTTCTATCGTCTCAATGTCGCGCAGCTCTATTTACCGCCGCTACGTGAGCGAGGTGAAGATATTTTGCTGCTGTTTGAACACTTCTGCGTACAAGTGAAACCGATATGGCGCAGCCTAAGTGAAGCGGATCGGTTGGCGCTGCTCACTTATCGTTGGCCGGGCAACGTGCGCGAGCTGCGCAATGTCGCGCTGCGTTATGCGCTGGATGACACCATCAGTGTTGGGGAAATTCTGGTTTCACGTCCGGGAATGACCGAAGAAGAAGCCTCGGCGGGGTTACCGCTGGCGATTCAAGTACACAATTTTGAACGTAAAGTGATCGCTCAAGCGCTGCATCGCCATCAAGGTAATATCAGTGAAGTGATGAAAGAGCTGGATTTGCCAAGGCGCACTCTGAATCAGAAAATGCAGAAGTTTGGTTTGCTCCGCGGTGATTTTACTTCGCAGGAGGAATGAGCAAAATTTTGCTCATCACTTTTCAATGGCTTTTATTAACATCGATCACATTTAATTAACCTTGCGTGATCGCTCTCCTGATTTGTGAGCCTAAAACACGCGCGATGATCGGCGGTTTTTTGCTGATGTGGTTTAGGCTCAATCAGCAAGATCTTGCTCATTTTTATCTGTGTTGAAAATTAATTACTTATAAAACAATGAATTAATTTTTGGCACCTTCTTTGCTGTTAGTGATATTGCCAATGCTGTACGCCAGCCGTATTTGGAAACGGTGCAGCATCGAAAAATAATCACAACATGGAGAGTCACGATGAAACAAAAGCGCCTTACGCAAACCCTATTAGCCGCCATCACTTCGTTTGGTTTAATCGGTGGAGCTTACGCAGCCGAAGAACGTAGCTACATTCTTGCCACCGCGTCAACCGGAGGAACCTATTACCCCGTTGGGGTAGCTCTAGCGACCCTGACTAAAGTCAAACTCACCCCGAGCTACCACTTTTCATTATCCGCTATTAGCTCGGCAGGATCGGGTGAAAACGTGAAGTTGATGAACGATAACGAAGCGCAGTTCGCGATTTTACAAGGTTTGTACGGTGCTTGGGCATGGGCGGGCGAAGGCCCGTATGCGGAGCGTCAAAACCAATTGCGTTCCGTCTCTATGCTGTGGCAGAACGTGGAGCACTTTATTGTGCGCTCTGATCTCGCGCCAACCGGCACCATTGCCGATCTGGCCAGCATGAAAGGGAAAAAGTTTTCGATTGGTTCGAAAAACTCAGGCACGGAATTTTCGGGTCGGCAGATCATGAAAGGGATTGGCGTTGACCCTGATACCTTTAATCTGGCTTATTTGGGTTACGGCGGCAGTGCTAGTGCGCTGCAAAACGGCACCATTGATGGCATGAACACGCCTGCGGGTGTGCCCGTGGGCGCGGTGACTCAAGCTTTTGCAGCGATGGGTAACGACATCAAGATCCTCTCTTTTACCGATGAGCAGATCAAACAAGCCAACGGTAACTACAACTTGTGGACCAAGTTTGATATTCCGGCGAACACCTATCCGGGCGTCGATAAAACCATCACCACCATTGCTCAGCCGAACTTCCTCGCGGTGCGTACCGACATTTCGGAAGAGGATGTGTATCAGCTCACTAAAGCCATGTACGAGAACTTAGCTTTCCTACAAGGCATCCACAAAGCGACCAAAGATATGGCAATTGAGAAAGCCATCGAAGGCTTGCCTATGCCACTGCACGCCGGTGCGGCGCGTTACTACCAAGAAGTGGGGATTAAAATTCCAGCTCACTTGATGCCACAGTAAGTTTGGCGAACGCGAAAGACTGCTCGGGAGCGGGCAGTCTTACCCTTTCAACATGAAGTCAATCTAAAGAAAGGGCATCTCGGTTTTCTTTGTCTATCCCGAAACTGCCGGAAGTCTTTGCATTACGGCCGCTTCGCGAGGGGATATGGCTTAGTTGTCTCGCTGTTGGAGTAACGCAATGAGCAATTCAGTAGAACAAGAACTGGAAAAGTTCGAAGTGCCGACCCGTACCCGTTTTAGCTGGGTAACGCGCACGATTTCCGTATTGTGTGTGCTGCTGTCACTGGCGCACATTTGGTTTAATACGTTATCCACTTGGTCAGAATTGTGGATTTCGGCCATCCACTTCGCGGGTTTCGCGATGATTTGCGCGCTGTGGTATCCCGCCTTACCTCGTTGGCGTGAAAGCAAAGTTGCGCTGGCGTTTGATGTGTTGTTAGCGCTGCTGGCACTGGCGTGCTTGATCTATTTGATGCTGGCGGAAGATGCGCTCTATGAGCGCGGCGTGAAATTTGTCACCAGCGATTGGGTTTTCTCAATTCTCGCGATCTTGATTGTGATGGAGATGATCCGCCGCACCATGGGTTGGTTTATCCCTACATTGATTTTGATCTGTTTGACCTATGTTTCAGTCTGGGGCAAGTGGGCTGGCGGCATTTTCCATTTTCCCGGTTTAAGTGCTGAAACGCTGCTGTATCGCAGTTTCTATTCCTCCGAAGGCATGTTTGGCTCGATTGCTGCGATCAGCTGGAGTTTCGTGTTCATGTTCATCCTGTTTGGTGCCTTCTTAGTGCGCTCTGGGGTGGGTGATTACATTATGGATGTGTCACGCGCTGCGGCAGGTAAAGTGGTGGGGGGGCCCGGTTTTATTGCTGTACTGGCTTCGGGTTTGATGGGGTCGGTGTCTGGCTCTAGTGTCGCGAATACGGTATCAACGGGCGTGATCACCATTCCCATGATGAAAAAAGCGGGCTTTCCAGCACGTTTCGCCGCCGGTGTGGAAGCCGCAGCTTCGACCGGCGGGCAACTCATGCCGCCGGTGATGGGCGCAGGCGCGTTCATCATGGCGTCGTACACGCAAATTCCGTATGTGGATATTGTTGCAGTGTCGTTTATTCCGGCACTCATCTATTTCCTTTCCGTTGCGTTTTTCGTGCGTATTGAAGCCAAACGCATGGGCGTACAGATTGTCACTACGAGCCAAGAGCCGTTTATGAAAGTGTTGGTGTCGGGTTGGCATAACTTGATCCCACTCGCCGTACTCGTGACCTTATTGGTGGTAGGCTTTACCCCAACGTACGCGGCGGGCTTGTCGATTCTGTCGGTGATTGTCGCTTCGTGGTTTTCCAAAAATCACAAAATGGGTCCTAAAGCGATCATTGAAGCGTTGGAGCAAGGTGCGAAAAACATGGCAACCACCGCGGTATTGTTGGTCGGCATCGGCTTGGTGATTAACGTCATTAGCACAACCGGCATCGGCAATACCTTCTCATTGATGATCAACAACTGGGCAAATGGCGATCTGTTGACCATGTTGGTGCTGATTACCTTGGCCTCTTTGGTGCTGGGGATGGGGCTACCAGTAACGGCAGCGTACATTGTTTTGGGTACGCTTTCTGCTCCGGCGCTGTACAAACTGCTGGCAGAAAGCCAGTTGGTGGACTTAATGGTTTCGGGGCAATTACCGGAACAAGCCAAAGCGATTTTCATGCTGGCGGCGCCGGATCAATTGAGCTTGCTCAATGCGCCTATGGCGGCGGAAAAAGCCCATGAGCTGATTAGTCTTGTTCCCGCAGATTTTGTGGAAACCTTGCTACAACAAAGCTTAGGGTTAGAAGCGATTGGTTTGGCTCTGCTTTCGGCGCACCTCATTATCTTCTGGCTCTCGCAAGACAGTAACGTGACGCCACCGGTGTGTTTGACGGCCTTTGCAGCGGCCACCATCGCCAAAACACCGCCGATGCGTACTGGGTTTACCGCGTGGAAAATTGCCAAAGGTTTGTATTTGGTTCCTGTGTTGATTGCCTATACCCAACTCATCAGTTGGGATGCGACCACGGTTATCACCATCGGCATCTTCGCGATTTTTGGCACCTACGCCATGATTGGTGCGATTGAAGGCTATCTAGAAGGGAAGCTGAATCTCTTATGGCGTTTGCTGTTGGCGGTGATCGGTGTGCTGCTGGTGTGGCCAAATTTGCCGATTTGGATCCGTTTAGTTTGTGTGGCGTTATTTGTGGCGATTTTTATCTACACACGAAAATCATCAACTCGCGTTGAGCGAGCAAATTCGGTGGTACAGGAGGCGAAATCTGCATGATTTATGATTACGTGATTGTCGGAGGCGGCATTGTCGGCGTCTCCACCGCTTGGCAACTGAAACAGCGTTATCCGGAAAAATCGGTGCTGTTGATTGAGAAAGAGGCGGGATTCTCCCTCCATCAAACCGGTCACAACAGCGGGGTGATCCATGCGGGGGTTTATTATGCCCCCGGCAGTTTGAAGGCCGATTTTTGTAAGCGCGGAGTCGAACGTACTTTGGCGTTTTGCGCACAAAACAATATTCCAGTGGAAAACTGCGGCAAGTTATTGGTGGCCACCAATGAGCAAGAACTTGAACGCATGCACGCACTCTATGATCGCTGCTTACAAAATCAGATCGACGTTGAAAAGCTTGATGCCGCACAGTTGAAGCTGGCGGAGCCCAATATTCGTGGCTTGGGGGCGATCTTGGTGAAAGCGACCAGTATTGTCAATTATCGTCTGGTGACTGAGAAAATGGCCGAAGCCTTTATGCAGTTGGGGGGTGATGTGAAAATTGGCACGGAAGTGGTGGGCTTGGAAGAAACGCCATCCTCGATCACGCTGACTTGCCAACAGAAGAACCAACGCGTGAGTTATCAGGCCAAATTTCTAGTGACTTGCTCTGGATTAATGGCCGATCGCTTAACCAAGATGCTCGGTTTGCCGACGGATTTTCAGATCATCCCTTATCGTGGCGAATACTATCGTTTGGCACCCAAGCATAACCAAGTGGTGCGTCATCTGATCTACCCGATCCCCGATCCTGAATTGCCGTTTCTCGGTGTACATTTAACCCGCATGATTGATGGCAGCGTGACCGTTGGCCCCAATGCGGTACAAGGCTTTAAGCGTGAAGGTTATGGCAAATGGAATGTCAGTCTGCATGATGTGTGGGAGATGCTTCGCTTCCCTGGGTTTTGGAAAGTGAGTGCCAAGCACTTTAAAACTGGCATGGTCGAAATGAAAAACTCATGGTGGAAAGCGGGCTACTTACAGTTGGTACGTAAATACTGCCCAAATATCGAACTGACCGATCTTCAGCCTTACCCTGCAGGCATTCGTGCCCAAGCGGTATTAAGTGATGGTACGCTGGTGCACGATTTTCTGTTTGCCGAAAGTCCGCGCAGTTTGCATGTGTGTAACGCCCCTTCTCCAGCGGCCACCTCTGCGATGCCCATTGGCGAATATCTGTGTGACAAAATCGCGGAAAAGTTGACCCTTTAATCTTCCTTATGCTCACGGGGCATTGTGGGCATTTTCTTCTCCACAAATACTTATCGTCAGTAAATTCTTACTTATCAGTGTGTTAAATTGATTTTATTGTTACCTCTCGGTTGGTTTATATGATGCTAATTGCCTATTCTTGGCAAAAGATCTCATTTTTTGCATATTGAATTGACGCTGTTGGAACCCCTGTCTCATTGTCGCGGTAGTGTTTCTATCGAAATGACATTCTGTAATTAATAATCCGCTTTAACTCTGTCATCTCTATTTAGACTCGTGGCTTTCAATCTGCCAAGACTCTGTCGGTGACTATTGAACTCAATTTAGGCGTTCCCCACTTTATCGCCATTCATTAATCAAACAGTGAGCTCGTGTAAAATGAAACTAAACTTGATTGCCCTTTCCATCATGCTTTCTGGCTCTTTGTCAGCCGCAGAACTTTATAACCCAAGTCAAAACTATCCAGCCGGAGAGCAAGTCTCTTTTAATGGCAATATTTATGAAACTCAGTGGTGGGCTAATCCGGGTCAGTCTCCTGCCGGTATCACCGAAAATAGCTGGGATTCGCCTTGGGTATGGGTATCAAAAGAGAGTGATGATGTTACTCCACCAGTAGGTGACATTGTCACTACGTACTTTGAATACTTTGAGCGTGGGCTTACCTTAAATGGTGACATGCTGGGTATCTCTGGGTTAACTATTTCTGCAGTTGAACGTTATCAAGACCGACTTTACGTCACGCATGATATTACGCCGGGTGTGGTATTGATTCTTGATGCGAAGACAGGAAGCATGCTGGGGCAAATCGAAGGTATTCAACAAGGTTCTGATATATCGATTTATCGCCGGATCAATGAACTTCATATCGACAACAACCTCCTTTATGTGGCATCTCTCTCTTCCAACCGTGTCGATATTTTTGATTTAGATAACAATCACCAACATGTAATGAGTTTAGGTACGGGCCACCACTCGGGTACAAATTCGTTGTTGCATGCACAAGCCGTGACTACAACGCGTGATTATGTAGTGGTTTCTGACGCCTCAGACAAAATCAAGGTGTACCGCCAGCAAGATGCAACACCAGAAAATAACTTACGTGCACCACAGTTTGCCACTTTACAGTTTGAAGGTAAGTACACTCACCGTAAGGTGCAAATGCACGTGTTAGATCACTACCTGCTTGTGCAGAGTGAAAATAAAAACTACTACATCTACGACTTGAACAAAGTGGAATCTGCCGCTGCGGCGGGCGTTCCGTTGCAAGCGGAACAACGACTGGATGTCAAACTGCAGAAAATCGATAAAGATGGTGAACAGCTGATCGTGAACCGCAATGGCAGACTGGAATGGCACAAGGTGAGCGATGTGATTGCCAACCAATTCCAGTTTACCAACCCAATTCGCACGATGACTCAACTGAATGGCGCACCGGTCGGCAACCTAAACGATCTGCATTTCGCACATGATGAATTGATCTCCGCGGCGGCAGGACAAATTCGCTTTGATGCACTACGTACCAACGCCGTGACATTTACCCCTAATGCTTATGTAGAAACCACCAAACTTAAATTTGACGAGTTGGCTCCATTTTCTATCGGCGACATTCTGTCACTCGATGAGCCGCATCATATCCTGACCAATCCATCATTACGTTCGGTAAAAATTAATTCCCCTGTCAAAACCGTATTGCTCGATAAAGATACAGTACAGGTCACAAGCTATGCCGCCGTAGAGCTGACTGATATCAATCTGGAATTGAAACTGGAAGGCATTGATCATTGGGTTGTGCTCGCGAATCTTGACCGTATTCCTGCTTATGCGCAATTTACCCTGCCATTGAGCTCTTTTGGTACAGGTCAGTTTAATACCAGTGATGATACTGGGTTGCTCGATTTGGAAAGTGTTTTTTCCAGTAGCATGGAATACGCCAACTTATTTGATTATCGCTTTAACTCAAAAACCGATGCGTTTGCCCAAAAGCTTGCCTCTATGAAGCCAACTTGGAATGTACAATTCGCAACCCAAAAAGATGGCAAATGGCGTGCGATGAACGGCCTTTATGCCCGTGAATGGTTGATCATTCTAACGAATCTGGCGTATATGGTGTCGGAAGAAGAGTTCAATCACGTCTGGTTTAACTTTAAGCATATTTTTGGCTACAACATGCATGGTAAGGCCGGCGCGGTAGAAGGGCCTCAAGGTTTCTTCAGCGAGCAAGATTATCAACATTGGTACGATGCTTTGATGGCGAGACCCAGAGTCAATGCTGGTATTACGGCGATGGGTGGAGGACTCGGTAGCGCATCGGTGACTGGAGTGGACACATGGATGTTCTACACCCATTACTACGGAACGTGGGGCATTATTGCCCATGAGTTTGGCCACGGTTTTGATGGTCACTCTCTGTTTGGGCACCACACAAGCTTTGCAAATGGTGGCAATGGTTGGCAGCCGTTAATCACCCAGCTCGCTAATTACCATATCCGCAAAGGTGATTTGCCTTATATGGATGACAACATCAATGGCTTCTACAAGCCAGAACATGCTCCTTATCATTACAGTGGCATTGAGGCTGGCAAACGTAAACACCGCGATCCAAACCACATGTACACACTTGAGAACTACTTTATGTCTCAATCTGACATGCCTCAAGGTTGGTTACAAAATGGTTTGGAGATGAGCACCAGCGCGGTTGAGAACTTGAACTTTTTAGAGCGAAATTACGTGGTGAATTACCCAATGGGTGAGCAAAAACCTTACCTGTGCCGTTTCACCTTCGAAGATGGTGAACAGTATTTTGGTTTTGTTGCTGAGCAAGGCGATAGCGCACGTTGTGAAGCGGGGAGCAGTATTTCTTATCGACGCCCAGATGGTTCAAAAGTACCGCTACAATCTGAATGGAATACATTTGAATGGATTTCAATTTATAACCCCGACATGAGTGGTGAACCCGTTGTGCACTCAAATGGTCAACCATTGTGTCAGATTGATAATAAGGGATTCTATGGTACGGGTTTTGTGAATGACCGTGGGCAGTGTACACAATTACCGAACGTGTATTGGTCAAACGGAAATCGTTGGACTTTCAGTTCTGGTTGGACACCGCTTAACTACAAAGGAGGCTGGACTTCGCCATCGGTAAGCCGCACATTCTCTGTTCTTGAGAGTGATCACAACCATGAACATTGTGGTAGTGAGCACTAAGTAACCCCTGTATCTAGGTCGCCATAAGGCGACCTTTTTCTTGCTAGAACATTCATTATTCTCTCTAGGTTTGATTACCCTTGGGCGACTCTCAGCCCTTTTTAAAGCCGGTACCGACTGGTACGAAAAAACCAGTTGTGGGCTGGCATCTGAGACTCGGTGTTCATGGAGAGGGGAGACAAGGTTTACAAGTTGGAGAGAAAACACTATCTTACGCCGCGTTATTTTTATTCAATTGATGATCCAAGGAAACCATGGCTGTTCTAGAGATTCTTACTGCACCCGATCCAAGACTTCGTGTTCAATCCAAACAGGTAACGGATGTTGCCTCAGTACAAACCTTAATTGACGACCTGCTTGATACCCTGTACGCCACGGACAACGGCATCGGTCTGGCAGCGCCGCAAGTAGGTCGCGAAGAAGCGATTGTGGTGATTGATTTGTCAGACAATCGTGACGAGCCGATGGTGTTGATCAACCCGAAAGTGGTGAGCGGCAGCAATAAAGAGATGGGGCAAGAAGGTTGCCTATCGGTGCCTGACTACTACGCTGATGTGGAGCGTTATACCTCTGTCGTGGTTGAAGCGTTGGATCGTGATGGTAAGCCACTTCGTATCGAAACGAGCGATTTCCTTGCCATTGTCATGCAACACGAAATTGACCATCTTTCTGGAAATCTGTTTATCGACTATCTATCACCACTGAAACAGCAAATGGCGATGAAAAAAGTCAAAAAACATGTGAAGAATCGCGCACGCTAATCGCGACATACCGATTGTTTCAAAATAAAAAGGCCGCCTGTATAACGGGTGGCTTTTTGATCTAGGAAGTGAGTAAACAACTCAGAATCCACTATTGCCCAATATTGACAACTTAGTCGCTCACTTGTTAACCTCCCGCCATCCTTTCTTCTGGAGATAACGCCAACATGGATATCTAACTTCCTTATTACCGATGATCTTAATTTCATTCGGCTCTTGGAGTTAGTAGGCGTTATTGCATTTCTGTTTGTTCACTGAGTGTGACTCGTTTTGCCATATTTTAGGGTGTGCGATTGGCGATGGTTCGCCGGAAAACGCCTATCCAGCGTGGTCATCTGCTTACTGGCTTCTTTACTTTTCTTTGAACAGTAGAGGGGATCTTTATGCCCATTATTTATGCCCACCAATTAAGCTATCAGTTAGAAAGTGGTGAGTGGCTGTTTCATCCATTTAATTTTCACTTTCCTCAAGGACACACTGCCATTGTTGGCCGTAATGGTATCGGTAAATCGGTGTTGCTTCAGTTACTACTGGGTAAGTTAAAACCTACGGCTGGACATGTGGTGTGCCACGGTCAGGTCGGTTACTACGCTCAGCAAACCTCGGATCCCGAAACGGATGTTAGCCTTGCCGAGTTTCTTGGTGTAGCGAAAGCGCTCAATGCGTTACGTGCAATCGAAGCTGGCAGTGTAGACCAACAGCATTTTGATGAGTTGGGAGAGCTGTGGGACATTGCTGAAACCACTCAAGCACTGCTGGATGAGCTGCGTATTACGTTACCTATGGATGCCAGCTGTCGATTTCTCAGCGGCGGGCAACTGGCGGCGCTCAGACTCAAACGTCTGTTTCTGTCGAATTGTGATGCGTTAGTGTTGGATGAACCGAGTAACCATCTCGATCAGACTGGACGCCAATGGTTAATAGACCAGTTGCGACAAGAGGATCGTCCGGTGTTGGTGGTGAGTCATGATAGAGCACTGTTAATGCAGATGGATCGTATTGTCCGGATCACTGCAGAAGGTTTGCATTGGTTCGAAGGAAACTACGCCCACTATCAACAGCAATGGCAGTTGCAGCAAGAAGCGGTGAGCCGACGTGTGAGTCAATTGCACAATGAACAGAAAGCGATTGAGCGTGAAATACAAAAGAGTCAGGAAAAAGCGCAAAAACGGGCAAATCAGGGAGTTAAAACGCTGAAATCGGGTAGCCAACCGAAAATTTTGATGGATATGAAAAAGAACCGTGCCGAGAAAAATCGTTCTGCGGCTTTGGTGAATGCGCACAACCAGCGTCAGCGAAACCAGCAGCAATTGCAAGGATTGCAAGGTAAGTTAGTGCAAGAGTCGGATCCCAAGCTCTATCTTGCCGATATTGGTAACAACAAAAAACGCACCTTGCTGAGTGTCGAGAATTACAGCGCTGATGGGGTTAACCATTTGCCACTGACTCTGCTTCTACGGCAGGGAGAGCATTATCGTCTCTCCGCTCCAAACGGTGGGGGTAAAAGCCTTTTTCTTAAAGCGGTTGCGGGTTTGCATCATCAATATCAAGGCAATATCCAGTGCAACGCTCCTGTGGTGTATCTCGATCAGCATTATACCCTGGTGGATTTAAACCAGTCACTGCTCGACAATTTGACGGGGTTTTGTGAAGGTTTGACGGCCAATGATGCTCGCTTACTTTTGGCGGGGATCGGTTTTCGCAGAGACACCGTTTATCGACTCGCGAAGCCTCTCAGTGGAGGTGAAAAAATAAAACTGGCGATGTTAATGGTCAGCCATGTTGCCAATGAACCAATTTTGCTGCTTGATGAGCCGGATAATCATCTCGATCTTGAATCCAAACAAGCCTTAGCCAAGGCATTGGCGCATTACCAAGGCGCATTGATTCTCGTCAGTCATGATGATTATTTTGTGGCAGAAACCCAAGTAGATCGCTGTTGGACGTTGGAGTAAATAGAACCAGCCACTGATGTGGCTGGTTTAAGGTTACGTATTTTTTTCTTTTAAACGAGCCGTGAAGTGGCGTAGCACGGGTGGCTCGTAAGTAAATTCCAGTCCTTTGACGTTACGAGCATTGGTTTTCACTTTCTCAAACGCTTCGATGATGAAATCCATATGCGTTTGAGTATAAGTCGCGCGTGGAATCGTTAAGCGGAGCAATTCGGCTGGACAAGGATGCTGCTTACCCGTTGCAGGATCACGGCCAAGTAGGAGTGAACCAATTTCTACCGCGCGGATCCCTGCCACTTTATAAAGTTCACAAGCTAAAGCGTGAGCAGGAAATTGATCCGCTGGGATGTGAGGGAGAAGTTTTCCTGCATCGACAAACGCGGCATGGCCGCCAGCTTGTTGGCAAACAACACCAATTGCTTCTAAACCGTTGACCAGATATTCCACTTGGTTAATACGATAAGCCAGCCAATCTTGGCGCATACCATCGTACAACCCGACAGCTAAACGCTCCATCGCTCCGCCCTCTAAGCCACCGTAGGTTGGGAAACCTTCTTGCACCACACATAAGGTTCGGCATTCGGTGTACACATCAAAGAAGCTTTCATCTTTGAAACAGAGTAAGCCGCCCATCTGCACCATGGCGTCTTTTTTGGCTGACATCGCGAGTCCATCCGCGTACTTATAAGCTTCGCGAGTGATTTCTTCGATGCTCCAGTTGCAGTAATCACGCTCACGTTGCTGAATAAAATACGCATTTTCAGCAAAACGAGCAGAATCCATGATCACGGGAATGTCGTAACGTTGGGCAATCTCATACACGGCTTTTAAGTTGGCGATCGAAACCGGCTGGCCACCCGCAGAGTTACAAGTGATGGTGCTGACAATATAAGGAACATTAGCAGGATCTGCTTCAAGGATGGCTTGTTCGAGCTTTTCTAAGTCGAAATTGCCTTTAAAATCAGCTTTGACGGCGGTATCAAACGCCTCTTCGGTATACAGGTTTTTGGCAACACAGCAGTTAATCTGGGTATGGCCTTGAGTGGTATCGAAAAAGTAGTTTGATAAGGCGACCATTCTGCTGCGATCGAGCCCTTTCTCTTTTTCACGCTTTTTAATCAAAACAGGAATATAAATCTGCTCAGCGCCGCGCCCTTGGTGAGTGGGAATCGTATATTCATAACCAAAGATCGCTTTAACCGCTCTGGCAAGTGTATGGTAGCTTCGGCTACCACTGTAAGCTTCATCTCCACGGAACATGGCGGCCTGCATCTCTTGAGTGATTGCACCAGTGCCGCTGTCTGTCAGCAGGTCAATAAAAACATCTTCACTATCTAGCAAAAAAGGGTTCATACCTGCATTTAAAATAGCTTGGTCACGATATTCACGAGTCGTACGTTTTACCGGTTCAATCACACGAATACGGAAGGGTTCAGGTAAATGTTTAAACGTTTCCATGATAGATTTTCCTAAATTTAAAAAATAAGAATCCGTACTGGGAAATAATTTGATTTCCAAGTGTTTGAATATACTGCAGTGACGTAAAATAATACAAACCTCAGAGCAGATGAATTTTTAAATACTTACTGAGCTTGACGTTAAAATGTTCGATTAATTATTGGTAATGACTTTCTGGAATCTGTATATAAACAAATTATATAAGTGAATAAGCAAGACTTAATAATTTCCTAAAACAGACATAAGCTTTACGAAAACGATACTTCAGGCTTGTAAGAAGGCTGAATGACAAACAGTTACTGCAGTAAGTTGACTGCAAAAACATGCTTACTCATCCATACGAGAAGGGGTTACGCAGGGAAGAAGAAAGCGATTTTGTAATCGAGAGTAAACCAAATACTAGAGATGTTGTAATTTCTCATGATGTCACCCATTTGAAATCATGCATTTCAAACCATAAACTAATTATGGTCGAAATTATTAATTTGTCATCTCCTTGGTGATAAATTGAGAATCGACTAACAAAAATAAAGGGGGATCAAATTGCATTTGAGTGGCGACAGACTGCTACATCAAGATGCATAGATCTATTTACTTTCTTATGACTTGGATTTAGTCTAATCTCTATTTTTTAGAAAGACTAAATCGAAATGTTTGAAAAAACACATATATTAAAATTAGCAAACATGAAAATGCCATTTGGTAAGTATGCAGGTCGTATTTTGATTGATTTACCTGAACCTTATTTACTTTGGTTTCAAAAGCAGGGTTTTCCGGAAGGTGAGTTGGGCGTTTTACTTGAGCTTTGCCTCGCTATCAAAATTGAAGGATTAGAATCTTTAGTCAAACCCTTAAAGCAGTGAGCGAGTTCTACTGCTTTAAGGATTTGCAACAAAGCCGCGTTTTTACCACTCAATCTGGATGGGAATACCGGGCTGCACTAGGCTTAAAAACTCATCCATTTCTTGATTAGTGATTGCAATACAGCCATTCGTCCAGTCAAAGCTCTGCACAAAAGCTGGTTCCCTCTCATCGCTATTTTTTAAGCCATGAATCTTGATATCACCACCAGGATTCACGCCGCGCAATTGAGCAAGTTGCTGATCGCGAGCGTTCGGATAGCTAATGTGTATTGAGCGGTAGAAGCTCGAATCATCGATAATGAAGTCTAAAAAATAATGTCCTTCCGGAGTGCGTTGATCGCCTTCTTGTTGTTTATGTCCTTTCGGCGACTTACCCAATGCAATGCGATACTCGCGGATCACCTCATTACCTTGCAGTAAATACATACGCCGCTTAGATTTATCTACTTTGACTAAATCGACCTGAGCATAACCAAGGTTAGGGAAAAACAGTAGCAACAACAGTACGGTTGAGAAAAGACGCATAAGTAACCCAAAATAAAAGCAAACTGCGCGTAATTCTAGCAGATAGATTTAAGATATCAGCGTTATTACAGGTAGATAGTGGTAACAAAAAATTGACTCAATAATGAGAAAGTATTCAAAAAGAATGTGTTATTGATGAAATAAATGGAAACAGCATCGCAAAAATGTTGCTTGTGCCGAGGATGTAACCAGTTGTCGAGAAAAAGTGCGGCAGAGTTAACAGCTAACAAGATAGCCAATTGATTGCTTATCGTTGTTTCAGCCATTATTTTTGGCAAAACTAGCTCATAACATCAGGCCGTGCATGTTTCCCCGAACCCTATTAAAAAGAGTTACCTCAAGTCGAAATTATCGAATGTTAGCCGATACCAGCTTCGAGTATCTGACCCTTTTTTTAAAAACATCTGCGGCTGGAATAGTTCGAGTTCCCTTACAATCCTCCCCAGAAATGGTTCTATCTCATGGGGAATTTGTCGCATTAGAAGCGTATCCAGAACCGTTTTGGGCTTGGGCTGGGCAGTTTGATACATCCGATGGCTTAATTCCTTTTGCCATCAATACTTGCCGTTGGGACTACCTACCCGTAATGGGAGGCGAGTCATTTATTCTGATGTTGGATAACCATCCTCGCCATCGAACCTATCTGATTATCCAAGCGGCTTGTGTCGATAGCGTACATCTCAGTACAGAATCTGGCGAGTTGGATTTTTTGCAGTTGATCGCGGCGAAATGGCAATGTTTGCGCGCGGAAATTGAAGCTTCTAAAGAGTTCAAAAATCGTGATCTACGGGAAGCAAAATATCTCAACGAGATCAGTCAGCGAGAGTTGTTCATCGACAACATGAAGCTGGTTCATCAGGTTGCGGTGGAGCTTTCAAACCCCGCAAACCTTGATGAGCTACATCGAACAGCAGTAGAGGCTGTGCGTCATCGTCTTGGTTTTGATCGCGCAGCCTTATTGCTGTTGGATATGAAAAAGCGTTGCTTTAGTGGTACTTATGGTACGGATGAATTCGGCAAAACGGTGGATGAACATCATACACAATATGATCTGCACCAAGTAGAACCTCAGTATCTCGAAGCGCTATCTAATGATGAGTGCACATTCATGGTGGTGCAGGATGTACCTCTGTACACCGCTGGGCAGGTAGTTGGTCAAGGTTGGAATGGCATGCTGATTCTGCGTGATGGTAATGACCCCATAGGTTGGATTGCGATTGACAATTACCTTCACCGTCAACCCATCACCGAGTACCAAAAGCAAATGCTAGAGTCATTTGGCTCCTTGCTTGCACAAATCTATATTCGGAAACGCCAAGAGCAGAATGTACGTATGCTGCATGCCAGCATGGTCGAATTATCGCGTTGTATGACAGTCAGCGAGGTTTGTAAATCCGCCGTTAGTTTTGCGATTAATCGGATGGGGATTGATCGTATGGCGGTGTTTCTGACAGATGAAGATTGCTCATTCATTCAAGGCACTTGGGGAACCGATATTCAAGGCAATATTGTGGATGAATCTTACTTTCGAGGTTCGACACATGAGAACGACATTGTTGATCTCGCCAAGCTTTACCCTAACGAAGTGGTTTTCAAAGAAAGTGTGCCCATCTATCACGATTGTAAAATTGTCGGTTATGGTTGGACTGCGATGACCATGTTGACTGACAAAGGTACCCCAATCGCATTTATTGCCGCTGATAATTTAATCCGGCGGACTCCATTGACGTCGCAACTGCGTGAAGTGATCCGCATGTTCGCCTCAAACCTCACCGAGGTGTTAATGCGAGCGAAAGCGCAAGAAGCGATCACCGTGCTTAATGAAACCTTGGAGCTCGAAGTGCGTAATCGCACTCGTGACTTACAAAAAGCGAACGAAAAACTCGATCTCATGGCGAAGTTAGATCCCCTGACACGGCTTGGTAATCGCCGAATGTTAGAGCATCTGCTTGAGCAAACCTGTGAACAAACAATCAAGGAAGTGGTTAACTATGGTGTTATTTTATTGGATATCGACCATTTTGGACTGTTCAATAACCACTATGGGCATCTAGAAGGTGATATTGCCTTAATGAGAATTGGCAACATCTTGAGTCGGCACGCACAATCAGAGCATGAGCTTTTCTGCCGCATTGGAGGGGAAGAGTTTTTGCTGCTGATTGCCAATCGCAGTGCTGAAGAGATTCATTCACTTGCCGAGAGCATTCGTCACAGTATTGAAGCGGAAGGTATAGAGCACTGTGAAAACCCCAGCGGTACTGTTTTAACGGTTTCGATTGGTTATGCAGTCTCACGTTATAAGCCGCGAGAGATTCAGTTTGACCAACTCTATGCCGAAGCGGATAAAGCATTGTATCGAGCTAAGAGTCAAGGACGAAATAATGTGTTCGGCATAATTGTTGAAAATATCAGCCACATAGAGACAGAAATGCAGCATTAATAGGCAGATTTTTCACTGGATGGCAAATATCACAAATAAGTGTAGCGTTTCGAAAAAATACGTGTATAGTTTACCTCGGCTCTTAGGTAAGAGTTGTTAATGTTAAATTCAGTGAAAGTTCAATCTCAGATCGTTATCGATTTCTCGTTAAACCTGCGTCAACTTTGTCTTGATATACCATTCAATAGCTTTCGTTATCAGCCAAATCAACCCATAGCAAATATATATTAGAGGTTACTATGTCTCAGAAAATGACTGGTTCAGTAAAATGGTTCAACGAAACTAAAGGTTTTGGTTTCATTTCTCAAGACAACGGCGGTCAAGACGTGTTCGTACACTTCAAGTCTATCGTTTCTGAAGGCTTCAAAACTCTGGCTGAAGGTCAGCGTGTAAGCTTCACCGTTGAGCAAGGCAAAAAAGGCCCACAAGCTGCTCAAGTAACTGCGCTGTAATTAGCTCAGATTGATTCTAAAAGGGGCGTGGTGTAAACCACGCCCCTTTTTAATGTTTTGAATTTTTGTTTTAAATACTCTGATCTAACTTATCATTTACCACCCACGTGGAGAGTTGGAGAGTTGGAGAGTTGGAGAGCCTAGCGCTTATCAATCGGATAAGTAATACTCAACTGTCGTAACAACGCGCACATTTTTAATGTACGGAGTATTGTTATCACGATCTGAGATCGAAAACTGACCTTGTGATGCAGTTTTTATCTTACCTAAGGTACTTTGCGAATCTTTAGCGAATTTTAATGCCACTTCACGAGCTTGTTTCGTTGCTTCTTCAATCATATCCGGCTTGATGTCATTAAGCCCTGTAAAGCTGAATTCAATGCGGTTGTTATAGGGGTCTTGGTTAAATACAATGCCTTGCTTACCCAGTTGACCAATTTCACTGATGATGTTTCGTACTTGCTCGACTCGTTTACTGTAAACTGTCAGCGTTTGTGTTGCTAAGTAGCGAAATTCAGCGCGATCTTCCCCATATTGCTGGGCTTTTTTATCGATCACCGCGGGAGCTGAAAGAGAAATTGCTGCGCGATCCACCCCTTTTTCTACTAAGAATTGGGTAATGAGCTGAGTTTGCTGATCGACTGTTGCAAAAAGCGATGAAAGCTGATTATCCGCAACCGTAAACTGGATTGGCCAAATCACGGTATCAGCAACGACTTCTCGTTCAGAAAGCCCTTTTACAGTAACGACTCGTTCATATTCTTTAAACTTTACCGCCATTTGTTGTACCAAAAAGCCTAGTGAGGCAAGCCCGATGATTAGGCTTAAGCCAAGCACGGTGGCGCTTTTGGTGTTGATATTGGCCATGGTATTCCTCCCATTATTTGACCGTTAGCCTTACGACTAACACGTGTAGTGTTGCTATGTGTAACTTTGTGGCTATACGTTACTCTTGCCTACATGAGTGCGCCATTCTTCAATGAAGAAAAATGGCATGCATATCATAGTGGTGGTAACTCCGATGCTTCACCGCGGCGATTTTTACTTTGTTGATTTTGCTTTAGAGCAACCCAGCTTTTCAGTTTATTGAAGTCTGGTGTTTGAGGTCGTTCAGAGTAACAAGCTTGCTGCAAAGCATGGATATAGGCTGCAAGAGTTTGTTGCTCTTCAGCATTCAATGCGATTTCATGCTGCCAAATTCGCGCCGCTTGGCTAAGAGCAAGCAGATCTTGTCGCTCCAGAGCTAATATCAGGGTTTGATAGGCGGAGGTTGGAATAGGAGGAGGCGATTTGGGTTCTTGGTGCTCAACACGTGAGCGCCATAAAGTCCAAGCAAGGCCACTTGTGCCAAGCCATAACCCCGCAAATAGCAGTGTGAAGTAGGGCCAATAACCCGCTTCTATTGTGGTGGAGCTCGCAGCATCTCTTAGCGGTGCAATCGGTGGTGCAAGTAATGGAGTTTCTTCACTGGGTTTCACTTGTAACGTTAACCCGCCAACTTGACTCACTTGCGCAGTCTGTGTACCGGTGTTCCACCAATCGAGTGTGACCTCGGGCAGAGGTATTTCTCCTGCTTGGCGAGGGATCAGCACTTGTTTGAGGGTCATCAGGGTGTCGCCATTATCCAAAGTGCTAAATTGTGGTTTTTCCGCGTATACGCTGACGTTACTAGGATATTGAATGCTGAAATTGGTCAACTGTTGCTGGGTGAGACCGCTGACTTGTAAGCGCAACTCTCTCGTGATGGCATGGCCAACCTGTGTTTCATATTGACTCTGAGCGTTCAGTGTTTTCTGCCCATCGTTCCAACTTTGCGTTAGATGGAGTTTGGCGGTTGGTAGCCAAAAGCCTTGATAATCCTTTGGTTTCTCTAACACTTGAATGGCATAGGCCTTTGGCTGAGTGAGCAGTGGGATTAAACGTGTCCCTCCACTGTACTGATTACCATAGAGTAACCCAGCTTTGAGAATGGGTTCACTCAGACTAAAGTTGCCAGCTTGCTCTGCCGTGATGCGAAAAGATTGCTCAACAATAGTGACCTCAACACCGCTGAGTACGCTAGGGTATTGTTTGGGTTCGCTGGCTGATTCAATACGCATACCCTCTACTTTGGGTGGGGTAATTTGAGGGTCGCGTAAGCGGCGTACATCTTCCTTAATAATTAATTGGGCGTGGAATAGCGTGCTTTCCCCAGGATAGAGCTGGGTTCGCTCCAAACGACTGCGTACTTCGGCTAATTCTGCCTGAGTGGGTTGATGCTCATCATCGGCGACTTGAATCGCAATCGGGGCACTTTTAACGTTGCCGAGTTGAAAACTTGGGATAGTGATAACACCGGTTCTTTGCGCTGCGATAGCGACTGTCCATTCGCTGCGTTGTGAGTAGTTACCATTAATAATATTCGTTGAGGATGCAAAACTCGGCTGCCCAACGAAAAAGTCAGGCTCCAATTGCGAAAAATCGAGCGCCTCTGCGCTGACTTTATCATTACTGACGATACGCAGTTGAATCACTTCATTTTTGACTACTTTATTTTTGCTGACGCTGGCGACCAAATCGGCCGTATGAGCTGGGAGCACAAGTAAACTTGCTACCAGTGTGAGCCAGAAAAACGCGGATTGATAGACTGATTGCATCTTTACCATGGCTGGTCAGTTTCCGTTGGTTGAGGTTTTTGTTGGGCTTGAAGGATAAGTTGTGCACGTAATAAAGCGCTTGGATCCCGAGCGCTTTCGACTTGTTCGAGCTTACGTAGCATAGGATCGAGATTGGGATCCGTTGCTGACGTTAACGGTTTTATTTGCTCTGAGACATTTTGTTCATTGTTCTTTTCATTAGTCGGTTCTGCACTGTTTAGCTTTGTTTGCTCATCTTGCGCTGACGTTTGTTCATTTTGGGTGGAAGTTGGTGATGGTTGCTTGGTTGATTCTTCCTTATCTGCCTCAGGTTGAGCGTTATGTTGTTGGTTCGTATTTTTGGCTAAGTCAGGTTGTTCCTCAGCTTGAGAACTCGTTTTTTCACTCTCATTCGTGTCAGATGAATTGTCGGATGATTTTTCTTGCTGAGCTTGACCTGCGGATTCAGATACAGAATCCTGCTGTTGCTGTTGCTGTTGCTGTTGCTGTTGCTGTTGCTGTTGCTGTTGCTGTTGCTGTTGCTGTTGCTGTTGCTGTTGCTGTTGCTCTGCGGCTTTCACCACTTTTAGGTTGTGCTGCGCATCTTGATGGTTTGGCTCTTGCTCTAAGACTTGTTCATACAATTCACGCGCTTTGGATAGATTTCCAGCTTGCGCGTAGGCATTGGCCAAGTTGTATTGGGTTGCCAGATCTGGATCCGCAATTTGTGAGTAAGCCTCCACCGCACCTTGATAGTCTTTAGCGTAATAGCGAGCGGCACCTTGCCATTTTGGGTCGCTAAATTTTTCGGCAGCTTGGGCGTATTGCTCAGCTTTGAAAGCCTGCATTGCTTGCTGATCTTGGTTCAACCACGCGGATGCCCAAGCTTGTTGGTTTGGAAAACCCACGCCAATAACCAGCAGTAAACTGAAAATAGCGCCGCGGCGAAACATGATGAGTGCCGCAATCAGTAAAGGCAATATCAACCAATAACCGTTATTGACTCGCTCTTGAATGTTTTGTTTAGCGGCCTGGCCACCGATCTCCTTGGTTTGCTGAGTAAGGTTTAGGATCTGTTCAATATCTGCGCCATCAGCGCGATAAGCAGCCAATATCCCATTAACTGAGTGAGTCAGCTGTTGCAACTGATCAAAGGCTGTTTTTGCAATCACTGTCTGCCCATGTCGATCTTTGAGTAAGCTGCCATCACTTAACGGAATGGGTGCTCCGCTCGATGTCCCTATGGCTAGCATGATGAGTCGCCATGGGCTCCCTTGTAGTTGCTGAATCATCCTCTCTTTTTCAGATGAACTTAAATCGTCAGTAATAAGGATGACATCGCCTTGTTGATGGCCGGCTTGCTGCAACATGCTAATGGCAAGAGCTAATGCTTTTGCCGCATCAGCACCTTGGTAGGGCATGATCTCGGGTGACAGGTTAGGGATTAAATTGGCTAGTGTTGCGCTGTCACTGGTGAGCGGGCTGACGACATAAGCATCGGCGGCATAGGCGACTAATCCTGTGCTGCCTTCATGCCAGCCTTTGAGCAGATCAAGAGCTTTATAACGCGCTTGTGTTAAACGGTTTGGGGCAAGATCCGTGGCGTACATTGAGCGCGACATATCCATGACTAACACTCGTGAAGCACTGTTTTGCACACTGGGCCGTTCGGCGGATTGCCAGCTTGGGCCAGCTAGTGCCAGCGTTGCAAACAGCCAAACTATCGCTAATAGCCAACTGAGATAACGGGAAGAGGAAGTATAGATACCCATGGCTTGTGCCAAATGAGGGGCGATCAAGCTGCGCTTGTTGTGGCGCAAACCCACCCATAACGCCGCTATGAATAGCGGTGCGAGCAACCATAGCCAGTATGGATAAAGAAAAATAAACGGTGCCATCTTATCTCCTCACAAAAACCAGAACGACAGAGAGCAGCAGAGCTAAGCTAAGAGGGTAGAAGAACCACTCAGTTTGGGGGCGCCAAGTTTGATTGGACTGGCTGATGGGCTCAAGTTGGTTAATGGTGTCATAGATGCTTTGCAGATCTTGCTGATTGCGAGCTCGAAAATATTGCCCACCAGTTGTTGATGCGATGGTTTGCAGAGTTTTTTCATCCAGATCTTGTGCGGTATTGACCTTACGGCTGAACAAAAAATCCTTCACGATCATTTCACCTGCCCCCACGCCCACAGTGTAAATAGTGGTTTGGTACTGCTTGGCGATGTTGGCGGCTTCAAGTGGGTCAAGCACTCCTGCTGTATTGCTGCCATCACTGAGTAAAATCATCACCCGTTGAGGGGCTGCACTATCAATGAAGGTTTTGGTAGCGAGTCCAATCCCTTCACCCATTGCAGTTTGGGTGCCAATGAGCTTGAGCACGGCTTGATTGAGCTGTTCCGTGACAGTTTGTCTGTCTAACGTCAGAGGGGTTTGTAAATAGGCGTGGTCAGCGAACAAGATCAGCCCAATGCGGTCGCCTTCGCGTTGAGCAATAAATTCAGATAGAACCTGTTTGACAGCGGTTAGGCGATCCACCATCTGTTGGCCGGACTGCATATCTTCTTGGCTCATTGAATAGGAGAGATCGACCACCAACATCAGATCGCGGTGGGATGTCGTAGTGCTGATTGGCTCTCCATACCACACGGGTCTCGCCGCAGCGGTAAGCAATAAAATCCACAGTCCCGCGGCAATGAACCGTGGAAACCATGAATAGGGCTGGATTCCCGATGATTGAGGAAGATAGGGCAGCTTAATCGCCACCCTAGGTTTTATGGCTGGTGCAAAAAAATAGATAACCCAAGGTAGTGGCAGAAGTAAAAACATCCACCACCAAATAAACTCAAAACTTGCCAATGCCTGATTTTCTCCGTTTACGCGGCGGCAAGGCACTTTCAACCCAGTGATAACAGTGGTGAACTAACTCATCGGCATTGTTCACTTTTTGCTTCTGGTATAACGCTTGCTGCCACAAAGTTTCATTTGGTACGAAAAGTGGGTGGCCGACTTGGGCATCTAAAAAGGCGTACCAATCTTTACCGGTTAAATGCGCAATTTCTTCTCGAGGGTAGTAACAAAGCGCCGCCTGACGAACCAATTCAATCGCTGAAGAGGGCGTTTGCGGAGTCACTGCTAAGCTCAAGAGACGTAATGCGGTTTTTTTAGGGGCCAGTCGGCGGCGACGCCAACGTACAGCCAATCCGATGATGAGCATCACGATGAGAATGCCGCCTACGCTTGCCCACCATCCCCAGGCCAGTGGAAACCAGCTAGGAAGCTCAGGCAAATGCAGAGCGTTGAGATCCAGTGATGTGATTGACGATTCCTTCATTTCTTATGGTCCGATAATTGTTGCAGCAAAGGTATTCCGCTTGAAACTGAGCGGTAGTCCATTTCCAATAATAGACAGAGTGATTTTAGTTTTTCTTTTTGAGTTTCAAAGGCTTTTTTGATACCTGCCCGCGTACTATTTATCGAAAAGTTGAGCCAGCGCGTCTCTTTGTGACTTTGTACTTGCTCAATACCTCGAAATGAGGTGTCTCCTTGCTCTAATGGGTCATAAATTTGCACCAGACGGACACGGTTATGGCGGCACAATTGGCGCAGAGGTAATTCGTGTTGCTGTGTATCGAGATCGACAAAATCGCTGATCAACACCACTTCGCTGCCTTTGGGGCATAAGTGGTTCAGTGTGGTGAAGACTTCCTGCCGCGCAAGCGTTCGCGGAGTATGCTGTGTCGGGAGCATTTGTTGCGCTTCGATACAGGCCGCTAGGATGGGGAGTACGCCCCGCTGACGGCTGCTTGGCTTAACTTCAATAAGCCGATGGCCCACATCAATCACCGCACCAACGCGATCTTGCTGTTTAATCGCCAACCAAGCCAACAGGCTAGCTAAATGCGCAGCCTGAACGGACTTAAGCAGTAAACAGGAACCAAACTGCATCGAATGGCTGAGGTCGATATAAAGTACGACGGCTCTTTCCCGTTCTTCACTGAACAGTTTGGTGTGTGGTTTCCCAGTTCGTGCGGTGACTCGCCAATCAATCGAACGAATATCGTCTCCGGCTTGATATTGGCGTACTTCTGAAAAATCCATCCCCCGTCCTAGACGACGGCTGTGATGCTGACCGATACGCTGTGACCAAACTTGGCGCGCAGGAGGAAGAAAATGCACCGTTTGCTGCTCATAAGCGAGCAACTCTTCAAGACACAGTGTGATACCGTTAGCATACAAAGGAAGAGAAGACTGCATCGTCACAACCTACGCACTACCAACCAGTGACAATAAATGGGAGATCACCTGATTTGGATGAACACCTTCCGCTTGTGCTTGATAGCTGAGTAGTAGGCGGTGACGCAAAACCGAGAAAGCCATCACCTGAACATCATCTGGTGTGACAAAATCACGCCCATGTAACCATGCATGAGCACGAGCACAACGATCCAATGCAATCGTTGCGCGAGGGCTAACCCCCATTGTGAGCCATTGTGCTAATTTTGTATCGTATTTGGCCGGTTGACGTGTCGCCATAATTAAACGCACAAGGTAGTTTTCAATTGTTTCAGCCATATGCACATTCAGCACTTCTTGGCGGGCGTTAAACACTTGTTGTTGAGTAATCAAAGGCTTGTCTATCGCCTGTTCGCCTTTTGCTTCCCCACGGTTGAGACGCAAAATCGCCAGTTCATCTTGTGCGCTAGGGTAGTTCACTTCCAAATGCAGTAAAAAACGGTCGAGTTGAGCTTCGGGGAGTGGATACGTTCCTTCTTGCTCAATGGGGTTTTGCGTGGCCATAACCAAAAATAGCTCAGGTAAACGGTAGGTTTTTCGCCCAGCAGAAATCTGCTTTTCAGCCATAGCTTCTAGCATGGCCGCCTGAACTTTGGCGGGGGCGCGGTTTATCTCATCGGCCAATACCAATGAGTTGAAAATAGGGCCAGACTGAAACACAAACTCTCCGGTTTCAGGGCGGTAGACATCACTCCCAGTAAGGTCGGCAGGCAGTAAGTCTGGTGTAAATTGAATTCGGTGAAAGTCACCTTCAATGCATTCAGCGAGGGATTTGACCGCGCGAGTTTTTGCCAATCCCGGCGGACCTTCAACCAAAATATGCCCATCGGCGAGAAGTGCGATCAGCAGTTGGTTAATCAAATCGGCTTGGCCAATGACCTGTTGGTTCAAATAATGCTGTAATGTTTGAAAGGGTTGAAACGGCATGAATTCTTCCACTCCTAGAGATATCAGCGGTTAGTGTTGTGTGTTACCCAGAAAGTTCCATAAAAATTTTATGGTAAGGCAGAAAGCTCATCAAAAGGGCAAATGATCACTCAAAATACGAATAAAAGCGTCTATCTTAATGAATGCCAACAGACGATTTATAAACATCACTTGGTGATTTCAATCAAAAGTGTGACGCATTGCAAGTTTGTGCTTGAGATTTGTAAGAATTTTCTCAATCTTCGTGATCTTAAGTCGATAATGTAGAGGTTTCGGTGATAGCCATGATTAGGCGGAGAATATGTTCAAACTGCATCAGATGAGTATTAAGCAAAAGGTTGTGTTAGGGGTTACCCCAGCGGTGCTGGCTTCAACCCTAATTGTAGGTGTGATGGCACAGCGTCAAGCGCGAGAAGTATTAGAACATCGCTTGGTCAATTTGGAATTACCCGATATTTTGAAGTTGATCAAAAGTGATATTGATCACCAAGTTATTCAACTGTTGTCGGCCGCGCAGCAGATCGCAAGTAACGAATTTGTACAGCAGGCGATTTCTACAACAGAACGAGATCCTGCTACTGAAGCGTTATTGGTGAAGCAGTTAAACAACCTGCGTGACCAATATAAGCTCAATGATGCCTCGGTTGCCAACCGCAAAACGGCCTATTACTGGAACCAAAATGGCTTCCTGCGAGAGCTTACCCCGCAACAAGATGGCTGGTTCTTCGGTTTTACGGGTTCAGGCAAATCCACCATGGTGAGCATGTTCCAAGAGGCTAATGGTGACGTCAAAATGTTCGCCAACTATCAGTTGATCAACGGCGATACGATGTCAGGCATGTCGAAATCGATGGATGATATGGTCAAGCTACTGAATAGCTTTAAAATCGAAGACACGGGCTTTGTGTTTTTAACCAATGCGCAGGGTGAGGTACAGATCCACCGCCAACAAGCACAAGTGAAATCGACGCTGCAACAGATTTATGGTTCAGGTGCGAGTGCTCTGCTCAATAAATCAGGTTTTAATTTGATTTCGGCCGACTATCAAGGCGAAGAAGTGATGGTTGCGAGCCTCTATATCGAAAGTATGGACTGGTATTTAATTGGTACTGTGCCCGTACATGAAGTGTTTGCTGAGCTAGATGCCGTAGCACAACGCATGATGTTTACCACCCTCGTTGTTGCCGCGATCTTTATTCTGATGGGGATTTTTCTCGCCAATAGTATCGCAATGCCAATCAATCAGATCGCGAAACGCTTTACCGATCTGGGTAAAGGAGATGGCGATCTTTCACAGCGTATTGAAGTGAAAGGCAATGATGAAATCGCTCAGCTTTCAAAGGGCTTCAATGGTTTTATTGAAAAAATCCATCAGTCAATTAAAGACGTGGCGCAGACGAGCCGTGAGCTGCAAGTCGCAGCAGAAGGTGTATCGCGTAAGGCTTTAGTTACTCATGATAACAGCCAACAGCAACGCGATCAGACCATTCAAGTTGTGACCGCGATTAACCAAATGGGGGCAACGATCAGCGAGATTGCCTCGAATGCGGCAACCGCAGCAGAAACCGCCAATCAGGCATCAGATAATACTGATCAGGGCCGCAATGTGGTTAATAAAGCTAAAGATGCAATTAGCCGCCTAGCTCATGATATTGAAAATACAGGCAAAGTGGTTGAGCAATTAGCATCCACCACTCAAGAAATCGGCTCTATTTTGGATGCGATTCGCAGTATCTCAGAACAGACCAACTTGTTGGCGTTGAACGCAGCGATTGAAGCGGCCCGTGCGGGTGATCAAGGTCGTGGTTTTGCGGTGGTTGCTGATGAAGTGCGTAACTTAGCAAGTCGTACCGCAGCCTCCACAGAAGAAATTCAGAAAATGATCAACCAACTGCAAACTGACGCAAAAAATGCAGTGTCTGCGATGGATGCAGGTAAAACAGTGACGCATCAAGGGGTTGCCGCTTCCGATGAGGCAGTACAGGTTCTGATGAGTATTTCAGAGCGTATTCATGATATTTCGGATCGCAACACTCAAGTCGCAACGGCAACAGAAGAGCAATCGACCGTTGTCCACACCATTAACCAAAATATTGAAGAGATTAACGCGATCAATGAAGTGACGACATCAACGGCAGAAGAGCTGGCTGATGCGAGCAAATCATTGCGTGAACTCTCCGGACGTTTGGATAAATTGGTGGGTAACTTTAAACTCTAGAAACCTTGCCGGGAGTTAGTTACACTTTCGGCCAGTAAAAACCAAGTAGGTAAAGAGTGATGAACGATTTCGAAAAAGAGCTGGAGTTGATGTCTCAGCAGATTGCTGAAGAACCAGAAACCAAGCTGCCAAGTCTGGAAGAGCAAAAAGCGATTGCAGAAAAACTCAAACAGTTGGAAGCGGAAGGCAAACTGACTCCAGAAGTGCTTGAGGCTTATTTTGGTCAATATTATGTGAAAGCGGAAACACCGATTCACTAACTGATGCTCATCCGTTACTCATCATTTTATCGAGCCGCTTTGCGGCTCGATTTATTTTTGACTAAAACAGCAGCACCAATCGGAGCTTCAGGTGCGGGAGCATGGCTAAGCGGCAGTCTCAGCAGAGACTCGTTGTATTACCTCTAACAAAATATCGCTAGTTTGAGCTCCGGAAATTAAATATTTTTGCTCAATAATCAAGGTCGGTACTGCATGGATGCCCGCTTGTAACCACTGTTGCTCCGTATTTGCGACCGCTTTAGCCCAAGAATCATCAGCCAAAATTTGTTGGCATGCTGCACGCTCCAGACCAACCTCATGGGCCAATTCAAGCAACACGTCATCTTCATCAATCGCTTTACCTTGTTGGAAATAGGCTTGCCATAGTGTCAATGTCAGTGGCAATTGTTTATTTTGCTGATTAGCCCACAAGAGTAGCTGATGGGCTTTACGCGTGTTGTAAATGCGCATGTCATCAAAGAAGTTAAAATCGAACCCCACTTCACGGCCTAACTCGGTCAAGGTTTTACGCGCTTGCTGACTCGCTTCAAGGCTAGTGCCATATTTTTTACTAAGATGCTCACGCAAATTTTCCCCTCCCATGGCTAACCTTGGGTTGAGTTCATAAGGGTGCCATCTCAGCGTCACATCTATCTCCGGTAGTCTGGATAATGCGTGTTGTAATCGGTAGTAGCCAATCACGCACCAAGGGCAGACGACATCTGAGACAAGGTCTATGGTTAGCTTGTGCATCGAACTCTCCTTAGTTGGTGTTGTTTAAGTATAACTGTTGTACTTAAATCTGCTGTGGCGGTCACTCGCATCATAACCTTATCTATTTTTCTGAGGAGTGCTAAAGAGAGATTTAGGAGATGAAAATGTACAAAAAGTGAGGTTGAGCTGAAAAAACGCCTCACGGTTTTCGAAAAACACGTGAGGCGCGAACACTGACGTTATTAGTAATGGTTATGCGATAAAAGGAAGAAGAAATTCAGTTAAACGTAGGCTGATTTTATGACTAACGCTAGCTTGCTTGGTGAATAATAAATAAAAGAATATTCATTTGTGATATGCGTTCCATTTGGTTGGTGCTTGTTATTGAAATGCCTTAAGCCATTATTTGTCCCACGCTCACTCTGCTTGATTTGGGTCTTCATAAGGAAAAATGGCATAAATAAACGTTTGCGTGAAAAAATGTGATGAAACTCATTTTTTTATCGTTATACTTCGCGTCCGGCTAAGAGCCGGTTGCTCTGCCAGTACAAGCCGTCACAAGGAAATGTGAATGACCCCAAGGATCGGACCAGCTAATTCCCAAGCTTGTGTCTGTTGAAGTGAATGGCTAGTGAGCAATAAAGCTTTATTCTCTCCTTTTGAGATTGTCTCCGCCTACACCTAGACCAAGCAATGGGTTTCCCTGTTTTTACTCACATTTTTCTAGGTAAATTATGGCGATTTTGTTTGGAATCATCGGTGTTACGGTACTGATCCTGTGCGCGTATCTGCTCTCTGAAAGCCGCAGTGCGATTAATTGGAAAACCGTCTCTCGCGCTCTGTTATTGCAAATTGGTTTTGCAGCGTTAGTACTTTATTTTCCATTGGGACAAGCCGCTCTGAGCAGTTTAAGTAACGGTGTTTCAGGCTTGCTGAGCTTTGCGGATATTGGTATTCGCTTCTTATTTGGTGATCTGGCGGATACGGGCTTTATCTTCGCGATTCGTGTCTTACCTATCATAATTTTCTTCAGTGCGCTTATTTCTGCACTTTATTACCTTGGCGTCATGCAAAAAGTCATTGCGTTTATTGGTGGTGGTATCCAACGTTTCTTGGGTACCAGTAAGGCGGAATCTCTGGTTGCAACAGGTAACATTTTCCTTTCACAAGGTGAATCACCACTGCTTGTGCGCCCATTCTTAGCTAATATGACTCGCTCAGAACTCTTTGCTGTTATGGCGGGTGGTATGGCATCGGTTGCGGGTTCCGTGTTAGGTGGTTATGCAGGTTTGGGTGTTGATCTGAAATACTTGATTGCGGCGAGTTTTATGGCCGCACCAGGTAGCTTGATGATGGCAAAAATCATCATTCCTGAGCGTGGTACCCCTATTGATCAAAGCCAAGTTGAGTTGGACAAAGCCCAAGACAGCAATTTGATTGATGCTCTCGCCAGCGGCGCGATGAACGGTATGAAAGTGGCTGTAGCCGTAGGCACCATGCTTATCGCGTTTGTCAGTGTGATAGCCATGGTGAACACTGGCCTTGAAAATCTTGGTGAGTTGGTTGGCTTTAGCGGGATCACTCTGCAAGCACTGTTTGGTTACCTATTTGCGCCACTGGCGTGGGTGATTGGTATTCCTAGCCATGAAGTTCTGGCGGCGGGTTCTTACATCGGCCAGAAAGTCGTCATGAACGAGTTTGTCGCCTTCATAGACTTTGTTGAGCACAAAGCACTGCTTTCTGAGCATAGCCAAGTGATCATCACTTTTGCGTTGTGCGGTTTTGCTAACATCGGTTCTATTGCCATTCAGCTAGGCTCCATTGGTGTTATTGCGCCAGAGCGCCGTTCTGACGTAGCAAACCTCGGTATCAAAGCCGTGATTGCTGGCACACTGGCTAACCTAATGAGTGCTTGTTTAGCGGGTATCTTCATCTCGTTATAAATCAATTTAGCCACCACCGACTCACATTCGCTATGTGATTGGCGACAATGCAAAGTTGTTTATAGGGCAAGAATATCAAGCCTACCCAACGGGGTAGGCTTTTCTTTATGTCGCTCCATCTCTCATCACTTTTTTAAGTTAAGAAGCACAGCGAGTTTCGATTAATCGGTGAAAAACTGATTTGTAGCAACTCATCTGCGGCAAGAATACGTAGTATGGGATGCAATTCACTGCTTATACCCTTTCAGCGAGGTTTCACCAACGCTGCGTATTTAAATGATGAGTGCTTGTTTATGAAAAATCTTGTTGGGCGCTTTATGCGCTATGTCACTTTTGATACTCAATCCAAACCGAAAAACCACCATAGCCCAAGTTCAACGGGGCAGAAAGTGTTTGCACAGGCGCTTTATGAAGAACTTTTGGAGTTAGGCTTGAGTGATGTATCGCTGGATGAGCATGGCTATGTCATGGCCAAATTGAAATCCAATGTCGATTACTCAGTTCCTGCGATTGGTTTTATTGCTCATATGGACACCGCACCGGATGCCAGCGGTAAGAATGTGAAACCACAAATCGTTGAAGATTATCAAGGCGGTGATATTGCCCTCGGTAAAGGGGATGAAGTGCTCTCGCCAATCCAATACCCCGATCTGCATCTGTTGCATGGCTATAACTTGATCACAACCGATGGTACAACGTTACTTGGTGCCGATAACAAAGCGGGGATTGCTGAAATTATAACTGCAATCGAAATATTGCTCGCCGAGCCTTCCATTCCGCATGGCGACATCTCGATTGCTTTTACTCCGGATGAGGAAATCGGTCGTGGAGCGAACCACTTTAATGTTGCGAAGTTTGCGGCGCAGTGGGCCTACACGATTGATGGTGGCCCGATCGGAGAGTTGGAGTATGAGAATTTCAATGCTGCAACGGCGACCGTCACTTGTCATGGTGTGAATGTGCATCCTGGGACGGCGAAAGACAAAATGGTTAACGCGATGCACATTGCGGCGCAGTTTATTTTGATGATGCCGGAAATTGAAACACCGCAGCACACTGAGGGCTATCAAGGTTTCTATCATCTTTCGAGCGCGACCATGGGTGTGGCTAAATCTGAGTTGAAATACATTCTGCGGGACTTTGAGGCAAATGGTTTACAAGCGCGCCAAGATTTGATGCAAGAGAAAGTGGCGGAATTAAACCAGCAGCTCAAAAAAGGCTGCGTTGAAGTGAGCTTTGAACAGAGCTATTCCAATATGAAGGAAATGGTTGAGCCGCATCCGCATATTATCGAACTGGCAAAACAAGCGATGATCGAGTGCGATGTGGAACCTCAAATTAAGCCGATTCGTGGTGGTACGGATGGGGCGCGCCTTTCATTCATGGGGCTACCTTGTCCAAACATTTTTACTGGGGGATACAATTTCCACGGTATTCATGAATTCATCACGATTGAAGGGATGGAAGCTGCGGTTCGAGTGATTGTTAAACTCGCAGAGAAAACGGCACTGCATTATCGGCAGTAAACGTTTTTCCTTTGAAAAGCCGCATTAAGCGGCTTTTTTTATGATGAAATTTGCCGAGGAGCCAAGAGTTTGGGGATAGAACTTGTCACGCAAGGGTGTTCAATGTTGAAATTGGCGCGACAAGCAACACAACCAGATGAAAGCGGCGGGTTAAGCCGTAGTAGGAGAATGACATGGAACAACTGAGCATAGCGGTGAATTTTTTGCTCACACATAAGTTGCTGCTGACAGCCTTAATTTTACTAGGCGTTATTTCAGTGCGCCGCATCATTTTGGATAACATTCGTGGAGATGCCCCCCTCATTACCGAAAAGCAGCGCAAATGGATGTCTCGTACCAAAAATGGGGTGTTTACGGTTACTTTGCTTGCCATATTCATGCTGTGGCAATCTGAAATTAGTGAGTTTGCGCTGTCGGTTACGGCAATTGCAGTCGCCATTGTCGTGGCTTCAAAAGAGATTATTTTGTGTTTTACGGGGTCAATTCAACGGGCGAGTTCTCGCTCATTTCGCATTGGGGATTGGATTGAAGTGGGAACTGTATGTGGCGAAGTGATTGAGCACAACTTGATGGCAACGGTGATCCAAGAAATCGACCTACATCATGGGCAGTACAATTACACCGGAAAAACCGCGACTTTGCCTAACAGCATGTTTTTCTCTTTTCCGGTCAAGAATTTGAATTTTATGAAGCGTTATGTCTTCCATAACTTCAATATTGTGGTGCCGGATTTTGTGAATCTTTTCCCTCTAGTTCCAGTGCTGCATGAAAAAATTGATGAGCATTTTGCACATTTTATGGATGTTGCTCGCCGGTACAATACGGTGATTGAGCGGCACGCCGGTGTCGATTTGCCAAGTGCGGAGCCGCATATTGAAATCAGTAGTTCATCGACCGGTGAGCAGGTGGTTCACTTTATGATTTTTTGTCCTACAGAACGTGCCAATCAGCTAGAGCAGTTAATCCGATGTGATTTTATGCAGGAGTATGAACGCGTATTCCCTCGTTCTCATCCTGCACAAATGACTGTAACTCCCTCGAACAGTTAATGTGAGCGTTCAATCGCATGGCTGCGTGAAACGCTGAGTCCCAGTCGTTTCGCCAGTCGAGTGAGGTTAGCACGATCGGTGTGTAAACGGCGTGCTGCTTCGGCCCAATTAAAGTTGGCTTGGGTTAACGTTTCGCTGATCAAATGGCGTTGGAATTCGTCAGTCGCTTCTCGTAATCCCAAATCTTGGAGTGCTTCACTCAACACAAAATCCTCTGATGGTGTTTGTGGTACCAAGGGTGCTCTTGGCCCTTGTAATTCACCCACGTCTTCAGCTTTGAGTGTCGTTACGGGGCGCCCGCGTTGGCGTGCTTTTGCCTTGAGTGCCGCCCGATTGATCACATGCTCTAGTTCGCGAACATTGCCCGGCCAAGGATATTGGATGAGTTGACTTAACGCCTCGGCGTGCAGTTTAAGTTGAGTAATGCCGAGCTTTCGTCTCGCTTGCTCAACGAAATATCCAGCAAGCAGAGAAAGGTCGCCTTTGCGTTCACGCAGTGGCGGCACATAAATCGGGTAAACACTCAATCTGTGATAAAGGTCAGCACGAAAACGACCTGCTTCAACTTCTTTTTTCAAGTCTCGGTTGGTCGCCGCTAGAATACGCACGTCAACGGTCTGTACACGATCTTGTCCAACGGGTTGAATTTCATGGTTTTGCAGTGCCCGCAAAATTTTGCTTTGGGCACTCAGTGGTAACTCACCGATTTCATCGAGAAACAGCGTGCCACCATCGGCCAGAGCAAATTTACCCATTCGCGCGCGTTCTGCACCAGTAAATGCCCCTTTGACATGGCCAAACAGTTCGCTTTCTAACAAATTTTCGGGAATGGCGGCGCAGTTAACATACACCAGCGGTTGGCGTTTGCGGTTGGAGCGATGATGAATCGTCCGCGCAACTAACTCTTTACCCACACCGGTTTCACCGTGGATCAAAATATTGAATTGAGAGGGAGCAACGACATCAATATCCGCTTTCATGGCGAGCATTGAGCCACTATTACCGATGATCTCTATGTTGTCTCGGCTCCAAGCTTCCTCATTGAGTTCTTCAAGGCGCTGTTGTGTTTGTTTGGCTTGGTTCTCAAGCTCAGAGAAGGTGAGAGCCATCTTCAACGTGGCAGCAGCAATCGCCGCTAGCATTTCTAAACTACGAGGGGAGAGATGATCAAACGCATCCGGTTTTAAGCTATCCAGCGTCAAGATACCCAGCAGTTGGTCGCCAAAATGCAGTGGTAAGCCCATGCAAGAGTGCATTGGAAGATCATCTTCGCTATCAAGCAGTAAGCCATCAAAAGGATCAGGAAGTGGGCAATCTGCCGCAAAACGCACAGGCAGGTCTGCACTGCAAATCTGCGCCAACCTTGGGTGCTCACTGACCATAAAACGTCGACCCAAGGTATCACGAGTCAATCCTTGCATTGCCAGTGGTGTTAGGGTGTCGTTTTGCAGTGACATCAAGACTACACAGTCACAAATGACCGCTTTACGCACCGCATCCAACAATCGGTGGAAGCGCTCTTCGTTATTCGCTCCGCTGGCGAGACCAACCGTCATTTCTAACAAAGTGGTTAGTGAGAATTCTTGCATTTTAGCTTCTTGAGTTCGGATTTTTTGATAGTGTAGTGTCAATTAGACGCATCTCAAAGTGTTTAATTGACTCATAGGTAAAGTATTTATTTATATTTTTCAATAAATTAGTTTTTGGCACGTAATCTGCTCATAGAAAAGGCTTGTTTAGAGTGGCTTAAGCCACCGTTTTAGCCTACTGAGGAGAAGTTATGCTCACCCAAGAACACATTAATATCATCAAAAGTACTATTCCTTTGCTAGAGTCAGCAGGCCCTGCGCTCACTCAGCATTTTTACCAACGTATGTTCAGTCATAACCCTGAGCTGAAGCATATATTCAATATGACCCATCAGAAGACTGGGCGACAAAGTGTGGCGTTGTTTGAAGCGATTGCCGCCTATGCTAAGCACATTGATAATTTAGCGGCCTTAACCAGTGCTGTTGAGCGTATTGCTCATAAACACACCAGCTTTAACATTCAGCCTGAGCACTATCAGATTGTCGGGCATCATCTGCTTGAAACCTTGCGCGAATTAGCTCCAGAGGCTTTCACTCAACAAGTTGAAGAGGCTTGGACTGCCGCGTACTTCTTTTTGGCTCAAGTATTTATTGACCGAGAAGGTGCTCTTTACTTAGAACGTAATCACGCACTAGGCGGATGGCGGAATGGGCGAACCTTTGTTGTGCAAGAGAAACGAGCCGAATCGGAATACGTGACCAGTTTTATTCTGGTACCTGCTGACGGTGGGGCTGTTCTTGATTACCAACCCGGACAATACATTGGTATTGAGGTGACCCCAGAGGGAAGTGATTATCGAGAAATTCGCCAATACTCGTTGTCACAAGGCTCGAATGGCAAAGATTATCGTATTTCGGTTAAGCGTGAAGGCGTAGGAAGTGATAACCCAGGGGTGGTTTCGCACTATCTGCACAACAAGGTGAAAGTGGGAGGCAGTGTAAAACTTTACGCCCCCGCTGGAGACTTTTTCTACGTTGAGCGCAACCGTCCTGTCGTGTTGATTTCTGCTGGTGTAGGCGCAACGCCAATGCAAGCCATCTTGCACACGTTAGCGGAGCACAACAAATCGGGAGTGACTTATCTTTATGCGTGTAACAGTGCGAAGGAACATACTTTTGCTCAAGAAACTGCAAAGTTGGTCGCTGAGCATGGTTGGCAACAACAGGTATGGTATCGCGATGAAGCATCAGAACATGCTTTGCAAGGAGAGATGCAGTTAACCCAAGTCTCACTAGTCCAAGATGGTGATTTCTATTTGTGCGGCCCTATTGGGTTTATGCAGTACGTGGTGAAACAGCTATTGGAACTTGGAGTAGAAAAGGAACGTATTCATTACGAAGTGTTTGGTCCACATGCACAGTTAGCGGCATAACTGAACTAAAGATAGAAAAAATAAGCATAAAAATAGCCAGCCTAACTAGGCTGGCTATTAAAATCTTTGGCAAGTCTATTACAGAACTTTGATGCTTTCAGCTTGTGGACCTTTTTGGCCTTGAGTGATCACGAATTCCACTTTTTGACCTTCAGCCAGAGTGCGGAAACCGTCACCTTGGATTGCGCTGAAGTGAGCAAAAACGTCAGGACCGTTTTCTTGCTTGATGAAACCAAAACCTTTAGTTTCGTTGAACCATTTCACGGTACCAGTAACTGGAGTAGACATAATAAATATCCTAAAAACATTTTTAACGTAGGCCGATTACGGCGCGGATAGCGTGGAAAAGTTGCTTGCTATTGCGTACGACACGGACGGTTACGAATAATCCAACCAAGCGATGTGTATACAAAGAACTCTTTCTAGCCGCGATCGAGTCTAGAGTAAACCTTTGGCTTGTCAATCAAATCTTGAATAGAGTCGAAAGCTGTTAACAAAATTAATCCATTTTTTGCACTGAGCACCATTTCTATGTAACTGCGTTTTCTCTTTATTCCGCACTATTATGAGTTGACTCAGCTGAAATTGAGTACAAAATGTCGTCACCGCTGTAATGTGGTTATTAATGATATGGAGTTGAACCAATGAAAGAAGAGCCAGTTGTTGAACCCGTACGCTCCTCGGTGGTTGAAACCGATTGCGGACGTGGAACGATTAAAGATAACGCACTCAAAGCGGTTGTTACGAGTGCAGTGTTTCGATGTCGAGTTGAGAAAGCGAAGAAAGGCAAAGGCAGCTATTCGCGAAAAATGAAATACAAAGGCCGAGAGCCTTACGCAAAACCAATGTGTGACCTTGTGTTTGCGTAAGGCTTTTTTCTTCTAAGAATACAGCAATTCGATCACACGCCTCTGTCTGCGCAAATTTTTCCAATTACTACTCTTGGTTACTTTTATGTAACGTCTCACTCATTGCTGAAATAGGCAACTTACCTTGATGTTATAAACTTGTCTCACATCTCAAAACAGTAAAAATAGCACTCAATTTAAATGTAACAATTTTGTTTAAAATGTTTCGGCTTGTGTGTTTTGGTTCGTTCTTGTCTGTTCTACCTCTGATCTTATAAGCAGTTTGCATTTAACCTTTGTGTAACAAGGTTTTTCATTAAAATTTGGATACAAAATCTGTCTAGTTTTTGAGCTTGAAATAATAATTTTAACGTTCAAAATTAGCTAAAAATGAGTTTTCAAAAATGAATGGATGCTTTTTGCAGTAAATTAAGGTAGGTGCATCATGAAACTGTTTTTAATTCTCATGCTTTCTGTGTCTGGTGGCATTGCTTCTGCGGAGCATATTCATTCTTTTATGCTTGGTTTTGGTGTCGCTTCACTTGCGGTTGGTAGTTGCTACTGGTTGGCGTTTCGCAGCACTCGTTTTCCTCAACTAGCGGTATTTTTGTTGCTGTGCGGATTTTTTGCAAAAGTGACAGTGACCGTTGTCGGGGTCATGTGGGGTATCTCGAATGAGTTGATGAGCTCTCCGTTTGTGTTTGCGCTTTCTTATCTTTTCTTCTCTATTGTGGCGACCTATTTTTGGTTCCGTTACCGCGAGCTGGCAATGAAACTTAGAGCTAAAATCCTTGCCACGCACACCCAATCGCCTTCTCACTAAGAGTACGATACGTTGATTGTATGAAGAGCAGAGCCGCTGAGCTCTGCTTTTTGCATTATACGAGCTCAATATTGGTTGTATTTATTTCTACTAAAACCAATCCGGTGTTCATACCTTAGACCTTTGTACAACAGTCAAATCTCAATCTGATGATTACAATAAAGAAAATTGAATGAGGGGTATGTTTATGGACGTTGCACTATTTTGGATTGAGAAAGTAATTCTTGTCAGCGGGATTTTGTTAGTTTTGACAGGAGTGATGCGTTATGGACGACGCAGCCAAGATTGGAAAGGTGTGGTCACTATGTTCTATAAGCGCATTCCCATGACGATCGAAGAGTTCAAATGGTATCGGTTAGGGATAAGCTGTATTGTCTTTGCTGTTATCTTACGTATTGCTCTGCTAACTTTCTGGCCAGCTATTTGATTTACACTCCCACCACCATTTACCTAGCTGTTGTGTGAATTTTGGGTATACACTTTAGTTACTGATAAAACATATAAGGTGGTGGCATGTCTTTCCCTGTTCTCATCTGTGATGACTCTCCACTCGCGCGCAAACAGATGGCGCGTTCGCTTCCTGCATCACTTAATGCTGATATTACTTTTGCCGTGCATGGTTTGGATGCAATGGGGATTTTAGAAAAACAGAGTTTTAAACTCATGTTTCTGGATCTGACCATGCCTGAGTTGGATGGTTTCCAGACACTCGAAGCTATAGCGAATAAAGGCTATGACTTACCAGTGGTGGTGGTGTCTGGTGATATCCAACCTAAAGCGAAAGAGCGTGTGTTGGCGCTTGGTGCCAAAGCATTTATTCAAAAACCGATTGACCCAAATGCGCTTAATGACGTGCTCAAAATGTTGGTGGAGCCGCCTACACAGCCGCGCATTGTTACGCCGACTTCTGTTGAATTGCCTATTTTAAAACGTCGTGACATCTATATGGAGGTCGCAAACGTTTCGATTGGCCGAGCAGCAGACGCTTTGGCTCGTCACTTTGATGTATTCGTGGAATTACCCTTACCGAATGTGAATATTTTTGAGGTAAGTGAGTTGCACATGGCTTTGCGTGATTTAGCGGATAACAGCCAAGTGTCCGGTGTTTGCCAAGGATTCAGTGGTGAGGGGATTGCAGGTGAGGCTTTAGTCTTACTGAGTGATTCCAGTGTGGCTGATCTGAAAAAATTAATGAAAGTGCCAGTGGATACCGAGGATCTGCAAGAGCTGGAGCTCTTGATGGATGTTTCCAATATTTTGGTGGGCTCTTTTTTAAATGGTTTAGGGCACCAAGCGGAAGTGCGCTTTTTTCAAAGTTCTCCCGTTTTACTCGGGCGGCATCTCTCGATTGATTCGGTGATTAATTCGACTGAAGGAACATTTCGTAAGACGATGACTTTTGAAGTGAGTTACAACATTGAAGGAACATCGATTCGCTGCGATTTGTTATTTATGTTTGTGGATGAATCCTTGCCGTTGCTAGATAACAAACTTGCTTATTTGATGGAGGACTTCTAATGCTAGCCTTACCTGCGGAGTTTGAGCAATTTCACTGGATGGTCGACATGGTACAGAATGTCGATATGGGGTTGGTGGTGATCGATCGTGACTATAACGTTCAGGTCTGGAATGGATTCATGACCCATCACAGCGGTAAGCAGCCACATGAAGCGATCGGTAAATCGCTGTTTGAACTGTTCCCGGAGATCCCTAAAGAGTGGTTTAAGCTTAAATCGAAACCGGTTTACGATCTGGGTTGCCGTAGTTTTATAACTTGGCAACAGCGCCCGTATCTGTTCCATTGTCGCAACGTGCGCCCAGTGACTCAGCAAGCTAAGTTCATGTATCAAAATGTCACGCTGAATCCCATGCGAACTCCGACTGGCGTAGTCAACTCGCTCTTTTTATCTATTCAAGATGCGACTAGTGAAGCTCTCATCTCTTTACAAGCATCCTCTCAGTAAACAAAAACGGCCTATTGATGGCCGTTTTGTCAGTTTTTGGACACCGTTATGCCGTTACCCAGCTATTTTTATACAGCACAGCAACTCAAGCGGGGCGAAAAAGACGCCGCTCAAGAGAGAGGGCTGGAGTTGTTCAATCTCATGGAACGAGCAGGTCAAGCCGTCTTTACTATCGCTTTTGCTCAATTTCCTACTAGTCATCATTGGTTAATTTGCTGCGGTGGCGGTAACAATGGTGGGGATGGCTATATTGTGGCGGTGTTAGCAAGACATATGGGGATTGATGTTACGGTTTGGCAATTGGGGGATCCTGAAAAACTACCACCAGATGCTCATCGAGCTTATCTACAATGGAAAGAATTAGGGGGCGTTATATATGCACCGCAATCTGAAATCCCCGAGTCTACGGATGTCATTATTGATGCACTGTTTGGTATTGGCTTAAAAGCGGCATTACGGCCACAAGTGATCCCCTTAGTGGATCAGTTAAATCAAAGTGGCAAACCGATTGTAGCTATTGATGTTCCTTCAGGATTATGTGCTGATACAGGGCAAGTGATGGGGGCTTGTATTAAAGCGCAGCACACTGTGAGCCTGATTGGTCTAAAACAAGGTTTAGTCACAGGACAAGCACGCTGCTATGTGGGAACGCTGCACTACGCAGGGTTAGGTGTCGAAGAGGTATTTGCAGAGCACAATAAGCCGTCATTAGTGGCGATTGAAGGTAAACTACGGCATAAATTGTTGCCACCACGCCAAGCCTGCACTCACAAAGGCCAAAACGGAAAAGCGTTGATCATTGGAGGAAATGAAGGAATGGGCGGAGCGTTGATCCTCTGTGCTTCTGCCTGTGCTCGCACAGGAGCTGGACTGAGTGCGGCCATGACTCATTCTGATAATGTGACCTCTATGCTGACGAATACTCCGGAAGTGATGTGTACCAGTTGGAGCAAACAGCACTTATTTGAAGAAAGGATTAAATGGTGTGATGCCTTGGCTCTTGGTCCCGGCTTAGGTCGAGATGACCAAGCACTGCAAATCATGCAGCAGTTGAGTGCTTTAAAGGTTCCGAAAGTGTGGGATGCTGACGCGCTGTATTTCCTCTCTCATCAGTCTAACTATGATGCTCAGCGAATTATCACTCCGCATCCGGTTGAAGCTGCTCGTTTATTGGGGTGTGAAGTCGAAGACATTGAGCAGGATCGCTTTGCTGCCATTCGTGCGCTTCAACAACGCTATGGCGGGGTCGTGGTGCTCAAAGGTGCGGGAACTTTAGTTTATGATGGCCAAGAGATCGCCGTCTGCTTACAAGGCAACCCAGGAATGGCGAGTGGTGGCATGGGGGATGTGTTGACGGGGATTATTGTGGCGCTTTTGGCACAAAAGATCAGCTTGTCAGATGCCGCTAAACTTGGGGTTTGGTTACACAGTAATGCGGCGGATTTAAATGCCAAATCGCATGGCCAGAGAGGGCTTCTGGCCAGCGATTTATTACCCCATCTGCGTGAGCTATTGAATTAGCTCGTTACCTGATGGCTGATGGCTAAAAAAGAGCTGAACATTATTGAGTGTGGTTTGTGCGATGTTGTTGAGTGCATCTTCGGTGAGAAATGCTTGGTGACCGGTAAACAGCACGTTGTGACAAGCCGAGAGGCGTCGGAATACGTCATCCACAATCACATCGTTCGATTTATCTTGGAAGAACAGATCTTTTTCGTTGTCATACACATCCAATCCCAGCGCGCCGATGCGTCCACGCTTCAGTGCTTCGATTGCCGCGGCTGAATCAAGCAGCTCACCTCGGCTTGTATTGATGATCATCACGCCATCTTTCATCTGATCAAATGCGGTATCGTTGAGCAGATGATAGTTTTCTTTTGTCATTGGGCAATGCAGCGTGATGACGTCACTCTCTGCAAACAGCTCTGGCAGTTCCACATAGCGAGCACCTAATGCAATCGCATCTGGATTCGGGTATGGATCAAAGCAGAGGATCTGCATGCCTAAGCCTTTTAAAATGCGCATGGTGGCAACGCCAATTTTTCCAGAACCAATGACCCCCACGGTTTTGCCGAAAAAGTTAAAACCGACTAGGCCATCTAGCGAGAAGTTGGCATCTCGAGTGCGTTGATACGCTTTATGGAAACGGCGGTTTAGACACATCATCATCCCCACCGCATGCTCGGCTACTGCCTCCGGTGAGTAAGCAGGTACTCGAACTACTTGAATCCCCAACTTTTTAGCCGCCTCCAGATCCACTTTATCGAATCCGGCACAGCGCATCGCGATCAAACGAGTTCCACCTTGGTAGAGTTGCTCTAAAACGTTGGCATTAAGATCATCGTTCACAAAGGCACAAACCGCCTCACACCCTTTGGCCATCTGCGCAGTTTTTTCGGTCAAACGAAAATCATGGAAGTGGAGAGTGAACTGTGAATTATCGACAATCTTATTAAACGAAGCGATATCGTAGGATTTTGCACTAAAAAAAACGATGTTGAGCATAGTAATTCCTGTTTCTTAGAGTTTCTGCAGTATTGATATACCCATTGTAGGAAAAAATAAACCCCAAAATTATTAGGCGTAAATGTGCAATTGATGGATGTTTGGACGTCTAGACGCTTGACATGTATCTAGCTTGCCTTTAGGCTTTGCGCCCTATTTAGTTATAACGATTTGACACCTGCATGCACTACACTCCTTCTTCCAAACCTCAACAACCCAATGCATTAGCACTATTGCCGTTAATGGTCTTTTTACTGCTCTTTATGGGCGTGGGCAGCTATCTCACTTGGCAAGGAGTTGAGTTCGCTTTTTATCAATTGCCAGCACCTGTTGCGGTGATCCCGGCGGTGGTATTGGCGATTACTTTAAGTAAAGAATCCCTTAACCGAGCAATTGAACAATTCTTAAAAGGGGTGGGGCATAGCGACATTATGGCGATGTGCATCATCTATCTTCTGGCCGGTGCGTTTGCTGCGGTTGCGAAAGCGACAGGCGGTGTGGATGCCACGGTTAACCTTGGTTTATCACTGTTGCCAGCAAGCCTGATCCTGCCGGGTTTGTTTGTCATCTCCGCTTTTGTGGCAACGGCTATGGGTACCTCAATGGGAACCATTGCGGCAATTGCTCCTGTTGCTTTAGGCATCGCGCAAGCGGCGGAATTGAACTTGGGTTTAACGGCGGGCGTAGTACTCAGTGGTGCTATGTTTGGTGACAACCTCTCCATCATCTCTGATACCACGATTGCAGCCACACGTTCGCAAGGCTGTCATATGCGTGACAAGTTTAAAGAGAACATCCGTATTGCTTTACCTGCGGCCGTACTTGCCTTGGTGGTTTTCGCTTTCAGCAGTCAAACAGCACAATCACCTCAAACTTCTGCTATCGAATGGCTGAAAGTCCTGCCTTATCTGACCATCTTAGTACTCGCGGTAATGGGTTTGAATGTCTTCGTTGTACTGTTGGTCGGCATTATGATGGCGGCTGGTGTCGGCGGCTTCTGCGATGGTTATTCTCTTTCATCTCTAACCAAAGATGTGTATGCGGGTTTCGGTAACATGCAGGAGATTTTCCTGCTGTCGATGCTGATTGGTGGTATGGGTGAGCTGATGAAACAGCAAGGCGGATTGGCATTCTTAACTCACCAAATTAGCCGAATGATCAGCAAATTTGCTCGTTCACACAACGATGTACAAAAGATGCGTGCCAGTGAATTAGGGATTGCAGGCTTGGTGGCTTTAACTAATGCGTGTACGGCTAATAACACGGTGGCCATTATTGTGAGCGGTGGTGTGGCGAAGGAATTGGCAGAGCAGAATGGCGTTACCGCGAAACGTTCAGCCAGCTTACTGGATATCTTCTCGTGTATTCTACAGGGCATACTGCCTTATGGTGCACAAGCCTTGCTGTTGGGTTCCATTTTCCACATGTCACCACTGAGTGTAGTGAGCTACTCCTACTACTGCTTCTTCTTGGCGGTTGCAGCATTAGTGGCGGTATTTCGCCGCCACACCATGCGCTCTTAATTGATACCGCTAAGTTAGAGAGATAACCGACGGCGTTTCGATTTCGGTTTCTGATTCTTCCGTTGGTTTTCACGTTCGGCGAGCTGTTGACGATAGCTCGCCAGATGAAAACGTCGTCTCGGTTTCTGCATTTCAACCAATTGATTCAATTGCATTTCAAGCTGTTCGCTTTTTTCTAGCAACGTATTGATCGTCACGTGATCTTTTTTCGCCGTGTCGTCTTCCACGAAAAAAGAAGCCACGCTCGCGGTTAATAAACCGAACAGAGTGATCCCCGTTAGCATCAAAAATACCGCTACGCCCCGCCCAAAACCTGTCACTGGATACATATCTCCGTAACCAACGGTGGTAATTGTCGACATTGCCCACCAGAGAGCATCCGAATAACTGTTGATTGGGCTGGGTGTGCCTTTCTCAACCAAATATACGAAAGCGGCGGAGAGTAATACCGTTGAAAGACTGGTGAGCCCGATAAAACTGAATGTTTTTTGGCGCAGAACCGATCTCGTTTGTCTCCACGCTTTCGGTAATACCAATAAGATGCGCAGAAAACGCAGAGGACGTAAGAACGGCATTGCTACGATCAGTACATCTGGCCAGTTTTGAATCATGTACTGTAGTGGCTTGGGGCTAACAAAGATTTTTACTAACAGTTCTGTTGCGAAAACGCCCCAAACAATCCAGAGTAAGCCATCAAGAAACTCAAGGTCTTCAGGAGATAACACCGCGATGTCGGGCAATAGGGCAACGACAACATAGATGACGGAAAGAACCAACATCGGAGTTTCTGTCGTGTTTTCGACCTTTTCTAATAGCTTTTTTCGAATGGCTTGTTTCATAAAAACTTTTGTAGTGTATTTAAACAGGTGCCTAGCCTACCAAAAAATGCTTATCAGGTATTGATTAAAAACGATATTGCCCACCGACAGTAAAGGAGAGGCTAGAATAATCCTGCTCTAAGGATTGGTAGTTAAGCTCCATCGTCAGCGCCAAACTTTTGTCTATGCTCGATTGTACTTTGGTGCCAATACCTATATAGGGATTTGTCCCTGAAAGTTGGCGATTAGCATTGACTGAACCTAATTCATAGCGTTCTTTGACTTTCATCCGTGCCAAGCCGCCTCGGGCGTAAAGTACAGTTATATTGTTGATCGGCTGTTCCATAAAAGCGCCGAAATAGAATCCTTCGACCTTAACATCTATTTTTTGTTGCTGATTATTCAGCATGTTAGCCCCGTTTCCGATCATGCCAGAATATCCCATATCGAGCCCAATGAATGGCGAGAATTGGTAGTTATAGCCAAATTGAGTAACCCAAGCCTCGTCATTACTTGCTGGGTTATCAACCCGACTAAACCCTGTACTTAGAGAAAATAAATAAGGGCTAGAACCTGCATAAGCAGGCAACGTAAACCAACAACAAAGAAGTAGCCAAATATAAGAGCGTGCCATAAATCACCAGTTTCTTTCCCTGAAAGGGGCAATATCTAACGCAAGAGTAGGTTTTTAATTAAGCAACAATTGAGCCTAACTCATAGATTTGGTGAATTGTTTGAGTGGGGTGTGAGTTTGATCTGATTTGTAGGTATTTTCTGATAGGTGGTTATGTTTTGAGCTGGCTTTGATGTGATATAGATCTAATTAATTGCAATCTCGGCAACGCAATCGATTATCTTCAAAAGGTTTAGAATGTCGATAATTTGGCGTGGTGTGGCTAAGCTTTTGTTTAATAATAGAATTAAAGGTATGAGGCTTGAAGAGTGTTAGCTAGGTATGAAAGCTTCGGTAGGGTAACACAAAAAAAAGTCAAATATCAGTCTTGAGAGAAAAAAAACGCGGCCTATAATGCTGAAAACCGGAGCGTCTGCCAACGCTCCGGTTTTTTTGTGTCCGAAATGTACTGACGTCTGCCAACGAAGGTACTACGCACTCTGCTAAGAGACACAAATGGTCAATTAATCAAGGAATTACACAATGCGTATCGAACAAGAACTTAAGTTAGGTTTTAAAGATGTCCTGTTTCGCCCGAAACGTTCAACCCTGAAAAGCCGTTCTCAAGTAAATTTAACCCGCGATTTTACTTTCAAACATAGTGGTCGTCAATGGTCAGGCGTACCTGTGATTGCCGCCAATATGGACTCGGTAGGCAGTTTTGCCATGGCTAAAGCCTTGGCTGAGCATGGTGTGATGACCGCAGTGCACAAACATTACACTGTGTCGGATTGGGCTGAGTTTGTGAAAAGTGCCGACAAAGCGACGCTGAACAATGTTATGGTTTCAACCGGCACATCGGAAGCAGATTTCCAAAAAACCAAAGATGTGATGGCACTGTCTGATGAACTGATCTTCATCTGTATCGATATCGCGAACGGCTATTCTGAACACCTTGTCGAGTACGTGCAAAGAGTGCGCGCTGCATTTCCTGACAAAGTCATCTCTGCGGGCAACGTTGTAACAGGCGATATGGTAGAAGAGCTTATCCTAGCGGGTGCCGACATTGTTAAAGTGGGCATTGGCCCAGGCTCTGTTTGTACTACTCGCGTAAAAACCGGTGTCGGTTACCCACAACTGTCCGCGATTATCGAATGTGCGGATGCTGCGCACGGCCTTGGTGGTCGTATCATTGGTGACGGCGGCTGTACGTGTCCGGGAGATGTCGCGAAAGCCTTCGGCGGTGGCGCTGATTTCGTGATGCTTGGCGGTATGCTGGCAGGTCATGAAGAAGCGGGCGGCGAACTCATCGTAAAAGATGGCGAAACCTTCATGAAATTTTACGGCATGTCATCGAAGAGCGCGATGGACAAGCATTCTGGCGGTGTAGCAGGTTACCGTGCAGCCGAAGGAAAAACCGTACTATTGCCATACCGTGGCAGCGTACACGGCACCATTCAAGACATCCTAGGCGGTGTGCGCTCAACCTGTACCTATGTAGGTGCGGCGGAGCTTCGTGAGCTAACTAAGCGTACAACATTTATCCGAGTTCAAGAGCAAGAGAACAACGTCTACGGGCGTGAGTAAGCGCATCGATTCCCTGACATTAATAGAAAGAGCCGCTTTGAGCGGCTCTTTTTTATCCTGTGAGTGGCTGCGAATCTTTTACGCACGCGCTTGCTTTCGAGGCCTTGTGGGTAACATTCACAAAACCAAGGTTTTTGCTGCCGTCTTTTAAGTTTCTGATTTGCTTTCCTCGAATTACGCAACAAAGCCTTGAATACCCTTACGTTATTGGTTTCGACCACTCATCCTAATTAAGCTACAACTTTCTCTTCTAGGCTTTTGGCTATTGCTAGACTTTCTCTATATTCAGCAGCTTCTGCTTTTAGTGTCCAACGAGCATCACTAATACCATGCTGTTTTACCGCCTGTTTAACTTCCGCAATCGTAGTACTGAAAAACTCTTTTCTAGGGTTCACCTTGTTTACAGACTGAATGTCGAATTTCTTATGTAGCGCTTTTTCTAGTGCAGGAGCGTCTTCACTGTAAATCATCGCGTGAACATCGAACGAGAATGGTACAGATGCATCACCAAGTTCTTTGATCCTATCCATCGGTTCTAGTCTACGAGTCATACCAATCTTAAAGACGTTGTCACCGAAGCTACCAATATTACTGATTACATAGACATGCCCACGGCGAGTTTGTTGTGCCATTGAAATTGCGCGCTGTCCTTTCTCTTCGGCTGCTTTAAGCTTCTCTTCTAATTCAGCTAGTTGGGCTTCGTATTCGGCTTTTTGGTCTTCGTTTGCAAGACCAAGTTCTTGGCGAGCTTTCTCAAGGGCTTTTTGCAGAATGCGTTCTTCTTTTTCAGCTTCTTTGATAGCTTTTTCCATATCTCGCTGAGCACGTTCTTCTTCACGCATTTGAGCTTTAATTGTAGCTTGTTCTTCTTTCTCAATCTGCTTCAGTTCGTTCGCTGCTATTGCCCATTTCAATTCAGTAAGTCGTGCGTCTAAAAATTCTTGGTTTATACGGGCGTTGCGGAATGGTGCTCCGTTATGGTTAACAAGGGCAAAAGCGTCGATAATTTCTTGCTTAATTTTGCCAAAATTGTCGTGTTTAACTTTAGCCAAGGCACTGTCAACTTTACCGTTAAAGGCATCTACGGCAAAATGGATTGCGTACATTCTTCTGTTTGCTTCAGCGTAGTCACAAGTGCCAGCATATCCATCTTTAACCATGTCTCTGACGCGTTTACGAGCAGCTTTCAGTTCTTCTCCGGCTTCTTTATGTCCAAACTCTTCAGCCAAATCGTCTAGCACTGAATGGTTAGGAATGATGTAGTCATCTTTGTAACCATCAATGGTATTGCGCATCGCTCGAATTGCACTTTCGTAGGAATCTGCTTTGGCTTTAGCTTCATAAGCATTCCCTGCGATTTCTTTAGCCTGTGCTTCAGCAAAACTGATCATTTTATCTGCTTCAGCTCTTGCTGCACTTTCTATACTTGCAGCTTTGTCTTTTGAGGTTTGAAGGTATTGTCTTGCTTCTGTGCGCGTTTCTTTTGCTTCTTCAACAATAGTGTCTGCTTCAGCCATTGCTTCAGAAACGATTTGTTCGGCTATATTCCGTTTAGCAAGAACTTCTTCTTCGGCTTCATCGGTGATTCTTTGATTGTGTAATTCGATATCAATGATGGAACCATATTTACTAAGCAGTTCATCTACTGCTTGTGTTAACGACTCAGATTGCTTTAAAGAGGCGTCATACTTCTTCTTTAGAGATTTTGTCCGAAAATGGGAAATGATCAGTAGTAGTAGAGGTAAGAAAAAAATAGTAATTACAATTAAACTGCCAGTATCCATCCTGATTCCTTATGTGTTTTTATATTGATACTTGAAACACCATTTGAGTGCTGATTTATAGTTCTTCTGACACTTCGCCAGTTTGTATCATTTCTTCAAACTGCCCTTTGTTCAGGATGAAGACGCCTTGTTTAAGTGCTTTAGCTCGTTTTGTTGGTCTTGCTTTGTGCGTAGGGGATTTCTCCAGTTGCTACGAGCTGTCCGTTCGTGAGGCAGAAAGGCTTTAGGATGACAATTTGATGCTGGGGATTTACCCGTTCTTTCAGATCATGAAGGCCTTCGCTTGTCTTATAAGCCTATTGTTTTTCCGGTTCCTTCATCGTTACAGCCAACGTCCCACTTTCATCCTTCGCTATTCAATCGCTTTTATTTTTGAATTTCAGACAAATCTCTCTGTATTTCGTCGATTACGACAGCTGAGAAAGATTGTAGCGGGAGCGATGATATCATCATGCTGCATATTCGGTACTTTCGAGTAGTTCTTATGTGACGATGGCGGAATATCAAATATTCAAAGGATTAGCGATTAGCGTTTCGAAGATGGTTGAACAAAAAGAGCCACATGGTGTGGCTCTTTTGCTATTTGTTACTCATCTAAACCGGTTTAGCCGATGATGATTTTTTCACTGGATTTGATGAACTCCGACGAGGACGATTTGCTGGTTTTTTCGGCGCTGAATGAGTGCTGCCTTTTTTCGCTGTGCGAGCTTGCCCTGTAGGTTGACCTCGGTGGCCAGCTTTAGGTTTGTTTTCAGCTACGCTGCCTTTGTTTTCTCCTGCTCCCTCTACCTTTTTAGGCTTTTTGGGCTTTTTCGGTTTCAAAGGTCGAGTGTCTAATTTTGACTCGGGGAGTTGGTTGGTCGGTTCAAATCCCGCTAAATTTACACGGGGCAGTAAGGCTTGCGTTAAACGCTCAATCGCAAATAATTCCGGCGCTTCAATGGCACTCACCAAAGAAATCGCTTTACCGACTTCACCCGCTCGGCCTGTACGACCAATTCGGTGTACGTAATCTTCAGCAATTTTCGGCAATTCAAAATTCACCACTTGAGGCAGTTGCGGGATATCAATGCCACGCGCCGCAATATCTGTTGCGACCAGAATACGTACCTCTCCCGCTTTAAAATCCGCCAGTGCTCGGGTGCGAGCGCCTTGGCTCTTATTGCCGTGAATCGCGGCCGCGGTTAAACCTTGCTCGTTGAGATACGTAGCTAAACGGTTGGCACCATGTTTAGTACGCATAAATACCAGCACTTGTTGCCAATTCCCTTCTTTGGCCAATTTCACTAGCATGGCAGGTTTCTTTTTCACATCCGCAGGATAAATGCACTGCTCAACAGTTCTTGCCGTTGAGTTGGCTGGGCTGACTGAAATTTCGACAGGGTTATTCACTAAGCCTTTAGCAAGTTCACGGATTTCGGCCGAAAAGGTGGCTGAAAATAATAGGTTCTGGCGCTTTTCTGGTAATAATTTCAGTATCTTACGAATATCACGAATAAAGCCCATGTCGAGCATGCGATCTGCTTCGTCCAGTACCAAAATTTCCAACTGATCAAATTTGACCGCATTTTGGTTATACAGGTCCATCAACCGGCCTGGGGTTGCCACTAAAATATCTGCACCTTTACACATTCGCTGCATTTGTGGGTTAACTTTCACACCACCAAATACAACCGCACTGCTTAGCGGTAGATGACGGCCATAGATCAGTACATTGTCTTGGATTTGAGCGGCCAGTTCACGTGTTGGGGTAAGGATCAAAGCGCGGACTTTATTAGCGCGAACTTTTGGTCCTTTTGCCAGCAATTCTAAAATTGGTAGTGTAAAGCCGGCCGTTTTTCCTGTGCCGGTTTGAGCTGCGGCCATCACGTCTTTGCCTGCTAAAACCGCAGGAATAGCCTGTAACTGAATTGGTGAAGGCGTGTTGTAGCCTTTCTCTTCAATCGCTTTAAGGATTGGCGCAGACAGACCGAGCGAGGTAAAACCCATATATCATTCTCAACAGTAATCAAATAACGCGGCAAATCCGCGCAAAGCCTGCCATTTTGAGGCCTTTAGTGATTAGTAGCAACCGCTATCTACAATGCCAAGTCAATTTGGGTAGAGAGAAAATGAATATGTGGTTGTTAACAAAAAGAGCCACATGACGTGGCTCTTTACTCTTTATTACATACCTCGGTTTAGCCGATGATGATTTTGCTGAGCACAAAACCCACACAGCAGGCGGAGATAACCGCAATGAGGCCGATCGACATAAAGGAGTGGTTGAAATACCACTTACCGATCTTGGTGGTGCCTGTGTTATCGAAGTTCACGGTGGCGATATCTGATGGGTAGTTCGGAATAAAGAAGTAACCGTACAACGCTGGCATCAAGCCAATCAGCAGTGCAGGTTCTAAACCTAGCCCTAAACCAACAGGGAGCATCATCCGCGCGACTGCGGCTTGTGAGTTTACCACCACAGACACAATGAACAGCGCCAGAGCAAACGTCCAAGGGTAGTTGGTCACCATTTCCACGATGCCAGATTTAAATTGTGGCATGGCGTATTGGAAGTAGGTGTCAGACATCCATGCGATACCGAAGATGGCAATCGCAGCAACCATGCCAGACTTGAACACCACGCCGTTAGGTACAGAGCGTGGGTCCGTTTTGGTGGCGAGCAGAATGATACCGCCAAAGCACAGCATGATCATTTGAATCACCATATCCATGCCGATCGGTTTTGTTCCTTCTTGAATTACGCGGATTTCAGGCCACATCGCAATCACCACAATCACCAAGATTGAGGAGATAAACAGCAAAACGGAGTTACGAGCTGATGATGGCAAGGTTTCATCGAGTGAGGTAGCTGTGGTATTGAGGATTTTTTCACGCCAAACCGGATCTTGCAGTCTTGCTTGATATTCAGGATCGTTTTCCAGCTCTTTGCCGCGTCTTAAGCTGTAAAGTGACATCAAGAAGGTGCCAAACAGAGTGGCAGGCACCGTCACCATCAAAATCGATAGTAGGGTGATCTCATGGTTAATGTTGGAAAGCTGTGCCAAGTAGTAAACCACCGCCGCTGAAATGGGGGAGGCAGTAATCGCGATTTGCGAAGCGACGGAAGCTGCCGCCATCGGACGCTCAGGACGAATGCCGTTTTTCAGGGCAACGTCACCAATGATTGGCATGATCGAGTAAACCGCATGGCCTGTACCCAGCATAAACGTCATGGTGTAAGTGACAAAAGGGGCAATTAAAGTGACACGCTTGGGGTTTTTGCGCAGCATGCGCTCGGCCACTTGCAGCATGTATTTTAAGCCGCCAGCGGCTTCCAGAATTGATGCACAGGTGACGACCGCGAGAATGATCAGCATAACGGTGATCGGTGGTGACGTAGGTGGCATTTTGAAGATGAAAACCTCAATGACCAACCCGATCCCTGAGACAACGCCAAGACCAATACCACCATACCGTGAGCCGATATATAGCATCAGAAGTAGAAAGAGAAATTCCACATACAGCATTCGATGTTCCCTATATTTAAATGAAGTTGTATGTATTGTCCGGTTTCATTTGCAAAAATTATGAAGCAGAGTTCACAGAATCCTCGTCGAGAAAAAATGGATATTGATATTCAGGTGGGAGTCACACTATCACGCTGAAAGGTAAAGATTTTTGGTGGTTTTGTGTAACGAGGTTGTTGCGTCACAGGAAGAGGGAAATCAAACATCAAGCCAAGTTGGAAGCTTGGCTTGATGTACATCAAAAAGCGGCTTAATCGTAGATGGTTGGAATGGGCTGACGCTTATGTTGAGTCGCGTTATAAATCGCGATTAAACGTTGGCTGACTTCAGTAGGCACGGTTTTGCCTTCCAGAAAATCATCAATTTGCTCGTAAGTCAGATTCAAAGCCGCTTCATCAGCTTTGAGTGGCGCTAATTCTTCAAGATCCGCTGTTGGCGTTTTGTGAACAAGCTGCGCTGGCGCACCCAAGGTTTCAGCCAATAAACGAACTTGGCGTTTATTCAAGCCGTACAGAGGAGCGAGGTCACAAGCACCATCACCAAACTTGGTGTAAAAACCAGTGATGTTTTCTGCCGAGTGATCGGTGCCCAACACTAATCCGCCCACGTATCCTGCAATTTCATACTGGGCCACCATGCGGGCGCGCGCTTTTACATTGCCTTTGATGAAATCAATCTTGGCGGGATCGGTAGGGATCAAACCTGTATTGGCTAAGGCGTGTTGTGAGGCTGTGTGCAGCCCATCGACACCCGCTTTGATGTTCACGGAAACTGAGTGGCTAGGGCGAATAAAGGAGAGCGCGAGTTGTGCTTCTGCTTCATCTTTTTGCTCGCCGTAAGGTAAACGTACTGCGATAAATTGGTACTCAGAGGTATTGTGTTGCTGATTAAGCTCTTCGACGGCAAGTTGAGCTAAACGACCACAGGTCGTGGAGTCAACACCACCACTGATACCCAGTACCAATGATTTGCAGCGAGCTTCTGTCAGCTTACGCTTAATAAAAGCAACACGGCGTTCGATTTCAAAATGAGGATCGATCGAAGGCAGCACGCGCATTTCTTCACGGATCTTGTGTTCCATAGGTTCCTTTCCTGCAAGCAATGTCAATTTTTCGGTGTATGATACCGCAATCGTTGAATTAGAAAACCGAGAAAGGGCATTTCCTGATCGGCAAGGTGCACAATGAAAAAGATTGCGGTGTTTGGCAGCGCCTTTAATCCGCCGACCTTAGGCCATAAAAGCATTATTGATTCGCTTGACCATTTTGATTTGATTTTACTTGTTCCGAGCATTGCTCATGCTTGGGGGAAAGCAATGCTCGATTATGAGCAACGTAATCGACTGGTCGATCAGTTCATTCAAGATATTGGCTCAAGCAAAGTGCAACGATCGAATGTTGAAGAAGCCTTGTACACACCCAAAAACTTCGTTACCACTCATGCCGTGCTTACCCGCTTGCAAGCCCTGTATCCTGAGGATGAGTTGACGTTTGTTATTGGGCCAGACAATTTGCTTCACTTTGGAAAATTCTACAAAGCGGATGAAATACTGCAGCGCTGGGCAGTGATGGCCTGCCCTGAGAGGTTGCCGATCCGCAGTACCGCGATTCGCGATTCATTGCAGAATGGGCAACCTATTACAGGCATGACCACATCAGGGGTTGAGCAGATTTTGTATCAGTATCAGCTCTATTTAGATCCTGAGCAGTAATGCACGCCTCGGCTGAGTTACTGCAATTTGAACTCAGCCAGTTGGTGGCGGATCTCATTCATTTCATGTTGATAATCACTCACGATGCTGTTCATGGTCGTGGCCAGCGAGCCTGTGTTTTGTGCGATCTCAGCTAACACATCCACATCGCGATCTACCGCATCACTGGCCGTGGATTGCTCGGTCGTTGCATTCGCAATGCTATTGATGTGTTGATTGACCAGTTCGATAACGGATTCGAGTTCTGCCACGCTCGTTTTCACCGTGGAGACGGAATCGAAAGTGGTATGGGTTGCCTCGCGGCTCTTATCCATGTTTTTAACCGCGGTATTGGTGTTCGAGGAGATGTTGGCCAGTAGCTGGCTGATGTGCACAGTGGCTAACTTACTGCGCTGTGCTAAATCACGTACTTCAGATGAAACCACGGCAAAACCGCGTCCATGTTCGCCAGCACGAGCGGCTTCAATGGCGGCATTCAGCGCCAATAAATTGGTTTGTTCTGAGATCCCGTTGATCGTATCCACGATTTTGCTGATGTTTTCCGCATCCGTTTCTAAATCTTTCATGCATTTTTGGGTCTGTTCAATCTGATCAACTAAGGCTTCGACCGAACGGAATGAAGTCAGGCTTTGAGTTTGGCAAGCAATGACTTTATCCGTCATCTGTTTGGTTTCTTCTAAGGCACGTTCAGAAGATTGGGCAATTTCAACGCTGGACTGAGATAACTGGGTCATCGCTGCAGCGATATTGGCACATTTAGCATTGGTTTCCTGGCTGCTGCGCCCGAGTTGTTGAGAACTGGTAACGATTTGCGCGAGCTGCTCCGTGCTGTGTTCATTGGTGTTCAAAATGTGTTGCAGCACTCGACGAATACTATCTGTTAAGCCATTGACGCTACGGGATATTTGAGACATTTCATCTTGACCAGTATCGTTGAGCTCTTGACTTAAATCGCGATGAGCAGACATGTGTGCCAAGCCTTTGGTTAGGCTGCCCACTCGTGATTTTAGGCTCACTACCGAAAAATAGAGTGACAAGATTAAAGTAATGCCAATCAGGACACTGAAGATCAAAATGCTCCATTTGTTTTTGACAGCTTGGCTAGATTGGGTGATTGACAGATCAAGCATTTTTCCTTGAATGCTGTTGCGGATTTGATTGATCAATTTTATTTGTTCTGTCGCAGAGCTAAACCACTCTTGTGGAGCTGGGCCTTGCAGCGCATCTAAAGTGGATTTTTGACTCAGATAACTTTGTTGTGTATTGAGCACTTTTTTCCACACATCACTGTTTTTTATTTGGTTTAGAGTGCTTTTAAGTTCATCTGGCATGGTTATTTGGGCCGAGCGTTCGGCATAACTGCCCGATTCGATATAGCTACTAATCGCGGTGTATTGCGCGGCATCTGAACTTTTTTTCGCGAAGGCACCGTTAAGCGCACCACGAACTTGCCCTGCTCGTTCTTTCATCACGACGACGGAAATGAGCGAGCTGCCCAATTCGGCAACGATGGGATTATCAATCGTTGATAGCAAAATCAAGCTGTTATCAATTGCGAGCTGGTTGAGGTCTGAATAGTAGTTGAAGGGGGAGAGTGAGAGCTTTAGGGAATCAACTTGTTCTCGAACCGTGTTCAATTTGTCTAGCTGGTTTTTTACATCCGCTTTGAGTTGGCTTACTAGCTTCGTATCTAAGTAAGTGGGTTCGAAATTCAGTACCGCTGCCACATGGAGATTACTTTCTTGGCGCTGTTTACTTAAGGATTCGACTTGTGGCCCTTGTCCTTTTGCGCCAATAACTCCTGCCGTTAGTCCACGTTCTAAGGCCAAGTTATGCGCGAGATTATCGTATAAAAGGATGAGTTGTACCGTCTCTTGATCATGCTCAGCGCTTAAAGCGCGTTGTTGATAATCAATGTAGTTACGAGTGGCAAGAAGTAGAGCAATAAGAATGGGGAGCCCAGCAATAAGCGTAACGATTTTGTATAAAGGAAATTGGGTCAGTAGTCGTTTCATGGTGTCCTCTGACATGAATGGTTATAAATTTATACCTATGCAATCTTAATTGATAGTGGCGGTTTCGTGGCTTAATGAACTAGCACTTTCGAATTAAGGTGGTGCGAAGGTTGATTAGGCTCACATTTTATAGGTGTTTAAATGCCTATTTTTGTCACTCCTGATGGCTGAATATGTGCTAAACCTATAGAACAAGAACATTTTTTATGAGGGTTGACATGGATCTGTTTGCCGATATACGCGATCGTTCTAACGAAGACATAGCAAAAGCACAGTCACCGGTTGTGGTCGAACCTTGGCGAGTTTTGCTGGTGGACGATGACGAACAGATGCATCAGATAACCCGCTTAGCGTTGACCGGATTTCAGTTTCAACATCGTCCTTTAGAGTTGATTTCAGTTTTGTCAGGACATGAAGCACAAAAAGTGATGGCGGAAAACAATGATATTGCTCTGGCACTGATCGATGTGGTGATGGAAACTGAACACGCAGGGTTAGATTTGGTGCGTTATATTCGTGATGATCTGCAAAACAGACAAGTGCGCTTAGTTTTGAGGACGGGCCAAGCGGGGCAAGCCCCCGAAGATAAAGTGATCAAAGACTATGAGATTGATGATTACAAAGAAAAAACCGAGCTGACTACCCAAAAATTAAGAACCTTACTTTATTCCATGCTGCGAGCGTATCGTGATTTGTGTTTGATTGAAGATCAAAAGCTGGGTTTGAGCCGTGTCATCGAAGCATCGGCAAATGTTCAAAACACCAAAACATTACAAGCTTACGCAACCTCAGTGCTTAGCCAAGTGACCTCCTTACTTAAACTTAAAGCTTCCGCCTTATATTGTGTTGTTAGCCCTAGGCCTGATGGTGATCAATGCAATGCGTTGACCGTGGCAGCGACAGGAGAATACGTGAATTTTTATTCCGAGTCCGTATTTGAAGGGTTACCTCATCAGGTGGAAGAACGTTGTAAGGAAGTGCTTACACAAAAAATGTCGCGAGATTATGGGGATGCCTACGTTTTTTTCAAAGATGATGATCGAGGGGTGGATAGCCTGCTCTACATCAACCTGGAAGGGCATCTGTCAGATTTGGATCGTAAGTTACTCGAGATCTACATGTATAACATTGGGTTGACCTTTGAAAACCTGAATTTAATGGTGGATCTCAGAGAAACCTCGAAAGAGTTGGTTTACAACTTGGCCAATGCGGTTGAAGCCAGAAGTAAAGAAACTGGCGCTCATGTGCAGCGGGTATCACTGTTCTGCGAACGTTTGGCAATGCTGTATGGTTTGCCAAGTGCTGATGTCAGCTTAATTAAAAATGCCTCTCCATTGCATGATGTGGGTAAGGTAGCGATTCCCGATAACATTTTACATAAGCCCGGAAAATTAGATGCAGATGAGTGGCTGATCATGCAAAAACACGTGGAATATGGCGTGGATATACTGAGTAAATCCAAGCGCCGGTTGATCCACGTTGCGAAAGAAATCGCCGCAACACACCACGAAAAATGGGATGGTTCGGGATACCCCAATCAATTAGTGGGAGAAAACATTCCGATTTCTGGACGGATCACGGCCTTGGCCGATGTTTTTGACGCGCTGGCTGCCAAACGTTCTTATAAAGAGCCTTGGCCAGATGGGAAAATTCGCGATGAGCTGATCGCGCAAAAAGGGCGGCATTTTGATCCTAAACTTGTGGAATTGCTACTAACACATTGGGATGACTTTATTGCGATTCGAGAATCTTTACCGGACTAGACTCACTGTGAATTAGGCGAATAACGATAGAAAACCTCACGATGTGAGGCTTTTACATTGATTTTCATTGATATGAGTACCCACAACATCGAGAGCCAAAGAAAGTCGGTGGTCTTTAAGCGGCTAAATCTTGTTGTAATACCTTAGGCAGCATGATGGTGTAATGCACACCATGGCCGATTTCAGATTCGAATTCGAGTTCTCCTTTGAGTTTCTGCTTCACTAAATTGAAAACCAGATTCAGCCCTAAGCCAGAGCCACCGGAACCGCGCTTGGTAGTGAAAAAAGGCTCAAAGATCTTTTGATGTAGCTCAGGTGGTACACCACAACCGTTATCTCGATATTCGAGAATGATGTTGTTTTCCTGTTCATAAAAATGGATTTCGATGTGAGGGGAAGGCTGCTCACTAAACGCATGAGTGAGGCTATTCATCACTAAGTTAGTGACGATTTGCGTCAATACCCCCGGTAAGCTATTCATTACGATGCCGCTATCTCCCGCAATTTGTGGCTCAACGGGAATTTTTCGGGTTTCCGCATGCAAACTGGCGAGTAGGGCTTCCAGCACTTGTTTGACATTGAACTGACTTCGGCTTTCTGAAACCTGATCTACGGCGGTTTGTTTAAAATCGCGAATGAGCTTTGCGGCACGATTTAAATTGGTTTCCAACATGGATGAGCTTTGCGTCATGTGCTCAAGTAATTCTGAGAATTGTTGGCTTGTGAGTGTTTGAGCTTGGAAAGCGCGCAGCAGTGCTTCTCGTGTTTCTTGAATGACAGAGGTTGCCGTTACGGCAATACCGAGTGGTGTGTTGACTTCATGCGCCACTCCGGCCACCAAACCGCCTAATGCAGCGAGTTTTTCAGATTCGATCAACTGCTCTTGTGTTTGGCGCAGTTTCTGTAAGCTCTGCTCCAAGTCTTGCGTACGTTCTGCGACCAATTGCTCTAGGCTTTGATTCATCGTTTCCAAACTCAACTGAGCCTGTTTTAGCGAGGTAATATTGATCGCTGTACCTCGGAAACCGAGAAATTGTTGCTGCTCATCGTAACGAGCAACGCCTTGAAACAGTAAGTAGGCCTCTTGCCCATCGTGCAATATCACCTTGGTTTCACAGTTAGAGAAATCTTGGCGAGTTTGAATACAGTGGAGCAACGGGGATGCGTCTCGTAACGGAGGTATGCTCTGAAACGGGATATGTTTGACCTCTGGCAGAGTCAGAGCTTCCTCCATCGGTTCTGAAGCGTAGATTAATGCGCCATCTGCATCGGTTTCCCATAACCAATCGGATGCGGCTTGGGCAAAATCGGCAAGGCGTTCTTGTTCTGATTTGATATTGCGATACAGGATGGTGACATTGTCCGTGATCTTGTTAGTTTCATCTGCGAGCCATTGTAACTCATCATTTTTCTCCATAATCCAGTGGTTGAAATTCAGCTCTAAGGGACCTTTGGGGTGACGAGGATTGTATTGCCGCAAAAACTGAGCGATGGCAAAAATGCGTTGGTTCACGCTGGAGTGGAAGATCACCAAAATGACATAACAGACAATTGCTGTCTTAAGGGCATTTACTGCCAATGTGACTAAAAACTGGCGGATCAAGTAGTTGTAGATTTCTTGCGCATCCGACTCTACGTACAAGTCACCAATTTTTTCGATTAACCCCGTTTCAGGGTTGGTATACAACAAAGGATAAGTATTACTTAACGCCATGTTTTTTACGTGCTGGCCAGCTTCAAAATGGTAATCCCCAGAGGTGATTTGCAAGAAATCAATATGTGGGAGGTTTTCCAACCCTTCTAGTCGTTGGCGAAGCACGACCAAATCATAATTCCACAGTGAGGTTGCCAGTAGTTCGGCATGGATGGTTTGGATCTCGACATGGCGAGCTTCAACATTGTTAAACTCACGGTTGTAGTCCACATACGTTTGCGCCAATGTCATCACTAAAGTGACCGCCCCACTTAGCAGAACCATGATCAGAATAATACGCCGTCCAATGCGGCTAAGCAGGGGGCTGATACCTTTCTCTTCTACGTAGCGACTTCTCATTCAGCATTCTATTTTTGAATTGGTTGATTTCAGTATAGTTGGCTCATTCAGGTTTGTACTTACAGCGGTGAATTGAGCAGCTCAAGCTACACTATTCAAAAAGAAGGAGAAAAAGATGCGTGGGATAGTTTTCGTTTTGTTGTGGCTTGGGAGCCATGCAGCCTTTGCTGAGAATATTTTGGTGATAGAAAGCTACCACGAGGGATATGCGTGGGATGCGAGTTACATTCGGGGCCTAAAGCAGGTGATTGGCGATAAGCATTCGCTCACATTTTTTGAAATGGATACCAAGCGCATTCCTGAGCGTGAGTACGAAGAATCCGCTCTGAGTGCTTTCGCGGTTTATCAGAAGCTAAAACCGGATTTAGTGGTGCTAGGCGATGATAATGCACTCTATTACATGCTTCCCAAACTCTTTCACGAACCGATCCCCATTGTGTTTTTGGGGATTAATTCCAATCCTCGTCAGCTACTGGATCACTATTACGCTGAGGCTCAAGTGACTGGAATTTTAGAACAGCCCCTGTTTGTGAAAAATATGGCGGAGATTGGCCGCCTATTGCCCATCCAAAAACGCAAAGTGTTGGTGCTGTTTGATTCAGGTAATACCTCGAAAATTGCGTTGGAGTACATGCATAGCCAAGACAGCCTCATTAAGGAAAACTTGGGTATTGATGTGGAAATTCGAGTGATTAAGAGTGAACAAGAGTGGCACCATGCGGTGGAAAATGCTCCTGAGGAAGGTTTTGGCGCGATAGCGGTTGGCCTTTATCAGACACTAGTCAATATCGATGGATTAAATGTTCCGCCGGAACATATCCTGAGTTGGACCAACCAAAACTCGACATTACCGCTGTTTGGTTTTTGGGATTTCTCCATTGGGAAAGGCAAAGCGGCGGGTGGGGTCGTACTCTTTGGACAAGAGCAAGGGCAAATGGCGGCAGAGATCGTTTTGCGTATTTTGGATCATGGAGAAAAGGCCAAATACATCCCAATTCAGATTAATCGCCAAGGGAGAGGTATTTACCAACCGGATGAGTTTGCCCGTTGGGGGCTGAAACCACCGAAAGATTGGTTGGTGGCGGAATAAAAAACGCCCTGCGTTTGCAGGGCATTCTTTTAAACTCGATGCAAGTCAATGGGGGGTTAGGCCTCAACCGGTTCTTGCTGCCAACGGTTTTGGCGTAAGTTAAATGCGCAAAACAGTACAAACCACACGCTGCTCGCGGCTAAACCAGCCCAAACAGAGTGCAGTAAGCCCATTGCAAGATAACCAAGTAGTGCTCCCATTGCGGCACTGATTGCGTAAGGAAGCTGAGTTACCACGTGATCAATATGGTGGCTACCTGCGCCAGTCGCAGAAAGAATACTGGTACTGGAAATGGGTGAAGCATGATCACCAAACACCGCGCCTGCCAATACGGCAGAGAGAGTTGGCAACATCAGGCTGATGTCTGACGCCGCAGCAATATCACCCGCCAAAGGCAGCATAATGCCGAAGGTTCCCCAACTGGTACCGGTAGCAAAAGCCATCAAACAAGACAGAACGAATACCAAAGCAGGCAGCAGTTCAACAGGCAGATTGCCTTGAGTCAGAGAGGCGAGATAAATACCGGTTTGTAGATCACGAACCACACCGCCAATCGTCCAAGCAAACAGCAAAATGATGATCGCAGGCATCATGGCCATCACGCCTTTTGGTGCGGTAGATAACCAAGTTTGCGCAGACAGTTTTAAGCGCAGTGACAGGAGAATCGAGACGCTCAAGCTACACAGCGCCGCATAAACCAGTGATTGCGCCACATTGGTATTTTCGAGTGCGCCAATTAGGGAAAAGGATTCTCCGTTCGCGGCAAGTACATCGTTACCCGTTTGAATCATGAAAATCAGCGTAGTAATCGTGAGCACCGCGATAGGTAACACCATATCAATCATAGTGCCGCGAGCGTTTTCTCCGCCTTCCATATCTAAGCCTGCAGGGCGGCCTTTGCTTTCATCCCACAATTTACCTTCACGAGCCCATGCTTCATGTTGGCGCATTGGGCCAATATCCATCGGCAGAAAGATCACCGCCAAAACCATAAGCAGCGTAAATACCGCGTACAGGTTCATCGGGATCATTTGTACGAAGGCTGAAATGGCGCTGATTTCCGTCATCTGATGAGCCGTTAAAATGCCGCCAATCAAAGCGATGATGTAAGCGCCCCAAGAGGAAATCGGTGTAATAACACACACTGGCGCAGCAGTGGAATCGAGCAGGTAAGCCAGTTTGGCGCGCGAAATTTGGAAACGATCAGTCACTGGGCGGCAAATGGCACCAACGGACAGGCTATGGAAAAAGTCATCAATAAAAAAGGCAAATACCATTAAACCCGTCAGTGCTTTAGCACTGCGACGATCTTTACACTTACGTTCAGCCCATACGGCAAACGCACGCGTTGCGCCAGAAGCAGTCATTAAACTGATCAAGCCACCAAGCAACAGCATAAACACCAACATGTTGATGTTGTCGTGGTTTGCTGCACCATCAGCCCAGAATAATCCGCTGATTTTACCGAGCAGGTATTGCAAAGTAGCGAGAGGAGAGAAATGGTTGAGCATCATCGCTCCGGCCAAAATGCCTGCCCCTAAAGAGAGCAGAACTCGGCGCGTGGTAATGGCCAGTAACACCGCGAGCAGTGGCGGGATGACCGAATAAATCGAGTCAGAATAAAGGGCTAAATTCATGGATCTCACATCACCTTTTCAGGTGGAGATCTACCAGCAGGATAAAAAACACATTTCAGCGAAATAACACTTCTTATCCTTCAAGGTAGCGCTCCATAGACAACAAACTATGGCAGTCCGGCATTTGTTCAATGCTGGCCCAGCAAACGTCGATGACGCAACGATCGCTTCGGCGCTGTACCCTTTAACCAGTCATCATTGGGGTCAACCTACGACTGGCGACTCATGAACAGCGCGCCTCTACTTAAAGGAACTTGCACCACACTCATAGCGTGAACTATGAGGTGTGGTATGCAATGTATATTACTGTCTTTTCGAGTGACGACAAGATTTAATTTCCCCATTTCTGCATCGAAATTGATCTCATCCGGTATATTCATTCAGTTGGCAGAATTTTGCATTTTAAATCGCAATCGGCATTTCATCCGATGGAGGTTGCTTGGTGTAAACGCGTTTCAGTCCCCATAACGCCAGTACCGACATCAACAGCATGATAATGCCCAGAGGCAGTTGGTCTGATGCTGGGAACATTGCCGCAAATAAGGTTGCTAACCCTGCACCTAAATTCTGCATTCCACCCAAAATCGCGCCGCCAGTCCCTGCGTGATAAGGAAAGGGTGAAAGAGCCCCAGTGGTGGCGGCTGGAAACAAAATACCTGCACCAAGGAAGTAGATGGTTGCACCACCAATCAATGATAATGCCGTTGTCATACCCAAGAGACCAGGCAGTAAAATGACCATGGAACCCGTTAGAATCGCGATTAAACCTACACGCATCGCCTTTTTTTCACGCCAGCGGCGAGCAATCACGTTGGAAAGCCAAGCGCCTGCCAAATAGCCAGGAATGGGTAGCACAAACAGCAAACTTACCGTGGTTGCAGGCAAACCCAGTACACCGCCCAATAATACCCCAGCTGCGGCTTCAAACACGGCCAGTCCAGCAAAGGTCGCCACTAAGCAGATTAAGTAACCTTGGAAGCATCGATCAGACAACACATAGTGATAACTGCGCAGTACTGGCTCTTTTTTACGTGCAGCCGCGGGCAGTGTTTCGATCATGCTGGCCATCATGGTGATCACCACTGCAATCGCAAACAGTGACAAAAAGAGGTAGCTTGAGCGCCAGCCAAAGCTTTCCGTCAGATACCCCCCTAAAACAGGGGCAACCAGAGGTGAGAAAATCAGGCACATACTGATTAAGCTATTCACTTTGTGCAGTTCAGCGCCATCAAAACAGTCGCGAGATAAGGTTCGTGCCATCGCACCACCGCAACCAATACCCAAACCTTGCACGAAGCTGCCGATCAAAAACCAAGAATATTCTTGTGCAAACAGGGCGACCAGTGAGCCCAAAATATAAATCACTAGACCTGCAACAATAATGGGTTTACGCCCAATACGATCCGACAGCGTGCCGTAAACAAATTGCGACAAACCATAAGGAATAAGATAACAGGCCATCACCGCTTGTAACGCGGCGGGGGAAACCAGAAATTCTTGTGCCATGTAACCAATCGAAGGCACGTACATGGTTTGAGTCGCTTGGCCGACCGCAGCCAGAATTGCAATGAAAAAAGTCAGTTTTGCTACAGAAAGCGAGGCAGACATCGTTATCTCCAGATAAAAACAATATCCAATTAAAATAAGCTAATGGAAAAGGATGCGATTGCATCTATTGTGGCGCGAGATGTTATTTCCACAGTCCTTATATATCAATAGATTCTTGTTTTTCTGTTCACGATAAATATCTATAGGTTTGATTATTTTTTCTAATGGTTTTATTGGTGGTTTTAAAACTTGAACCCAGACAGAGAGCAGACTACTATTCTATTAAATGAGAATTAATATCACTTGATGTAAGGTGTTGACGAAAATGCTCTCACTGATTGTTTCGCTGCTTTTTATTGGGCTTCTTGGTTATAAACTAAGGCTATCCTACTTGCTTTTAGCAGGACTGTTGTTGCTGACGTTGCTACTGATGGAGCTTGAAAATATCAGCCTGCTTCCCGTATTGGTGGTGCTGTTTTTCATGGCTCCGGTTTTATTGGCGATAAAGCAAGTGCAGTGGAAGAACATACTGTTCTGTTTGGGGATTGTAGTACCGCAACTGATGCAAATTGTGATAGCCAATCAGCGATGACCATGTGTTGAGCTCAGCAGTGAATGGCAATGTTCGCTATTAAGCTCAATAACATGCTTTTCATCAGAACAGACACGGTTTTTACCCATTTTTTTCGAATGATAAAGAGAAAGATCGGCACGTTTAACCCACTGTTCTGGGTCATCAGTACGCAGCACCTCGGCTAACCCAACACTGATGGTGACTTTGGCATGGTTTGGGTAGTGAGTTTGCTGTATTCGGCAACCGATATGACTCATAACGAGAGTAGCTTCGGTTACGGTGGTATTTTCAAAAAGCAGCAGAAATTCATCTCCTCCCAATCGAAACAGCAGATCTAACTCACGGCTGTGGGTGTTAATCATTTCAACCACTTGGTTAATCACCTTGTCACCCGTATCGTGTCCATAGAGGTCATTAATGGATTTAAAATGATCAATATCGATCACTGCAATCACGACGGATTCATTGCCAATCTGGCGCAGACGAATATTCTTTTTTAAAAAACTATCGAGTTGATAGCGGTTGAGAGTGCCGGTTAGCGCATCACGAGTGGAAAGATAAAATAGCTCCGCATGCAGTTTACGGATTGCATCAACCACGACATACATAATGGCTGCGCAAGCACTGATCGAAAGGCTAAAGCGCAACAAAACCTCAGAGGTTTGATGCGGAATCAACGCTAAGATGCTCGCTGGAATGATAATGAAGATCGTCAGCAGGTTGTCTTTCGGTGGTAATAAAAAAGCAATAGAAATGATCACAGGAAAAAGCCAGTAACTGGCGAGAGTGCCAAAAATATGGATGGCCATAACCACAATGACCACCACGAGAGAAAGCGGAAGTCTAAAACCCCAAGGTGTGTTTTTTTGGTAATAGATGCCTGCAATTTCAATCAGCAATGTGCATTGGAAAACGATAATCAACCCACCAAGCAGAATCTGTCCAATCAGTAAGTTTTTAATCGCGAGCGGAAAGAAAGCCAAACTGGACAGTAAAGCAATAAAAAGTGATACCCGACGCTTGTAGTAGGTATTGAGTAATTCTGAACCAGTGAAAGCAGGAGTGTGAGTCGGTTTCATCATCCATTGTGTCATCTGCCTTTTCCTATAAGGCTATTAAGAGATAAGCAATAAAGCAAAGAAACTGGTGACTAAGGATAGGTTAATCCTATCCTCAGGTAGATCAGTAAGACTTAAAGTGGAAATTGTGCCATTTGCGTTGCAAGAATTTGCTGTGCAATATAGCGATGTGTGGCTGTGGTTGGGTGTGTTACTTCCCAGAACACAAAACGATCAGAACCTTGCACGGCACACTCTGCAGAAAGAGAGTGAGGAAGTAGGTAATCGGCCGCAGAGCTGCGTCGAATATCCAAACAAGGTGAATTAGCGTTCGCAAAACCGTGTTTTTCAGGATTGGCCGTCATACTGTCAAAGAGTGCGTGGGCATCAAACAGGGCGATACGGATCCCTTGCATCTGGTAATAACGGGCTTGTTCACGAATAAACATATTCATGCCGATGATTTTGCTGCGTACAGTCTCTATTTGCTGTTGAGTTGAATATTGAAATTGCGGTGCGCGAGTGGCATCCGGCAAAGTGAGCAACACAATATTTTCAGCTCCGGCATCAATAAGGCGAATTAAGGCCGCACTGTAGTCCGCTTTTACATCCGGTAGTGAACGGTTGTAGTTCATAAAATCGTTGAGGCCAAATTCCAGCGTAAACAAGCTATTGGCGGGCTCATAATTTTTTGCAAGCTTCACATAGTTAAGGTAAGAGCTTACTTGCTCATAAACCCCTGTCAGCGCGATGTATTGATTACGTCCCGCAGCTCCCCCCACAGCCCAGTTATAAATGGGCACATTCAAACCTTGGGCTAGATATTCAGTCCAGACAAACCCATTAGAGAAGTGACCCAAAAACCAAGAATCGGGGTTGGGAAAGCGCCACTGCGAAGCATTAAAAATATTGCCCGTATCAGAGAGGCTGTCGCCAAAAACAATCACTTTGTTGATCTTATTGGGCTGAGATGCTTGATCGTTGCTCCAGATAGTGTGGTTGTAAGAAAGGCTAGTATCTGCCGCGAAGTAAGTGATATCGGCAGTGTCGTGGTTAACTCCGAGTGTCTCTGCACAGCGCTTTTGGATCTCCTCAGGTTGAGTATTGGTATAAAACATATTTTTATGTCGGTAGTTGGACCACCAGTAGCCATAAATCTTGAAATCACTACCATCGGCATTTTCAGCCCATTCCCAAGTGGTGTAAGGATCATCATGTGTTGTTGCCGGGCGGTACCAACAGCGAACATAAGTATAAGCCGGTTTCGCTTGCGCTCTTTGTACTTGAGCACGGCTAACGGGTTGTATTTCCGTTACCGACCAAGGTTCAGTGGCTGCCGTAGCAGAAAGGCTAGCGAGGCCAGCAAGCAGAATCGAGAGTCTTATTTTCATTGTTTTCTTCTTAATTTGTTATTGGTTGGGGATACACACTGCAGATCTGGTCAGATCTCTTTTGTATTGTGAATGAGACATTTGCCTCGTCAATGAGATTGCTTATGCCAATACATATTTTGGAAGTAAGATCAATATTAGAAAGAGCTCGGCATAACTAATTCGTGAGATTTATAATTGCTTCGCTTTACATAAATAAAAATAAGAATAAAAAAGTTATAGTTATCTAAAATACTAAATTATATCTAAATTAGCTCAAGGCAAATCATGCATTTCCAAATTGTAAATTGCCTTTTAATTATTTAGAAATATATAGATACGAAATTAATTCTTACCGTGAAAAAATAAAAGTATCAATTAAAGTGTGATCTTGTTTGGGTTATTGGTTTTTTGAACTATGAATATTGGAATGATTAAGTAATTATCAATGTAAATACTATCAGAAAAGAATGTTAAGCGATATCAACATAACACTCCACGTTGATATTAGTTTAAAGAAATCAAAGTAGAATTCCCCATTACGTAGCGGAAACTGGGAATTTTAACACTCTACCTCGGTGGTTGAGAATTTTAAATATGGTAATACTGTGTTCATGCAGTAGAGGTTATTGCATTCTTAAAATAAAGTTGGTGTAAAATGGAAAAAATAATCAGTAACGCATACAATTTCTCAGATTTCATTAGTTCAGGGGTTGATCCTAGAACGGGAAGCTATTCTGCACAGATTAAATTATTATCCTTGATAGGGAATCGTCTCAATGGTCCTTACTTTGATGTGACTATTGGTTATAGCATGAATAATCCTCTTGATATCGGATTTGGTCGAGGTTGGTCATTACCACTGAGTTCGTTTGATAAAGCAAATTCTACTCTTAGTTTAAGAAATGGTCAGCAATTCAAAATTGAGTGGGACTCAGCAAAAAATGAATATGTAGCACCATACTATAAATTAAAGGATGTGAATATTTACTATGTTTCCACTCCAGGGACAGAACAAGGAGAAATAAAAGTCGTCCATAGTTCTGGTGAGGTAGAATTTATCGATTGGAATGAGGGAACATTAAGCCGATGGTACAATGCAAAAGGTCATCATCTTCAATTTTCTTACTGGTATAATAATTCACAAAGAATTTTATATAAAGTAGAAGATAGCTTTGGTCTAAGCCTTCATATTGATACATGGTCTGATGAGTGGTCGACACAAATTTCATTATATAATAACGAAAGTTTATTGAAATCATCAACTGTCCATAAAGTCGGTGGCGGAAGCTTTAAGCGATTGTCATATATCACCTTGCCAAACCGAGAGGATCTTAGTTTTAAATTTGAGTATTCCTGGTTCAATGAAACAGGAATGGATCTATTGACAAAAACAACCTATCCAGCCGGATATTCAGAAGAAGTCACGTACTATGAGCGTGGGTTTCTAATGCCTGATGGTGCACCTAATAAATATGTGCCACAAGTCACGAAAATGACGGTTTATCAAGGAGATGGAATACCGGCTCGAGTTCATGCATATACTTACTCTGATAAGAATTATCTCGGTTTTGCCAGTGATGCCGCATATATTCCAGGTGAGGATACGCTTTTCCAAGCAGCACAAGATTATAAGTATTCATCGAAAGAGGTTATAGATAATTACATTGAAATACAAAAAATTTATACCAAGTATCACTTGATTGAGCAGGAGCGTTATCTATCCAAAGGTGATGTGTATCAAGAGATAAATTATGAATATTATGCTAACAATGCTGTAGGTATTAAGTATCAGGTTCCCCAATATACCTTTCTTAAAAGAAAAGAAATCAACTTTTTTAACTCATCATCAGTAAGTAAAAAAGTTGAAAGTTACAAATTTGATGAATGGGGTAACAATCTAGAGCATACTAATGAGACTGGTATAACAACAGTCAGTGAGTATAAAGCAAATTCACAGGGTAGTTTTAAAAACATCCCCGTAACACAAAGTATTTTGGATAGGGGCGGAAATCTAGTAAATAAAAAGGAATTTACTTATAAAACATTACCTTCTCTGCTTGATGGCCATTCTTTTTCTGTTCTTACAACAGAAAAGATTAATGGGTTGGTGACGAATTATCATTTTTATGAAAACCGACAAGACATTGAGGTTTATGGTAAAAAGAGGGAGGAATCTACAACGGCCCTTGGTGCGGAGCCAATGCGTTATTCATATACGTATGATTTTACTCAGGACCGCATAGTTTACCAAGTAACTACCGCAAGTGGTTCTCTATCTCATTCTAATATTGAACATTATGATTACTTTACAGGTCAGCTTATTTATAAAAATGGTTCTGATAGTATAGAGCTAAGAGTAAATTATGATGAGCTAAACCAAATCACAGAAGAACGGCTATTAAAAGATGGCAGCGATTATTCTGAAAAAATATATAAAAGTCATATTAGCAGTGATAACTATGTATTAAGCATTGAAGAATCAGAGGGAGAAACAACAGTACAAACTTGTAGTGCTAATGGTCATGTCCTTTCAATGGCAACCAAAGTGGGTACTAATGAAATTACGGCATACACAAATCAATATGATTCATTTGGACGTAAAATCTCAACGACACAATACGACACTCTGGATACAAAAACATTAGAACTAACAACGTACTATGAATACGACTTATATGGTCAAATTTATCGTACTACCTACCCTTCTGGAGTGGTAGAAGTTAACCAATTTGATTATGCATCTCGAACTCATACTAAAGGTATTGTCGGGAAAGGATTCGTAATCTCCCATCAGGATGCATGGGGTAATACGATTTTGGAACAATATTTTGACCGAGCTGATCAACTTATTTATGAAATCCCATATCAGTATGACTTAGCAAACCGACTCATTCGCACCGAAACAAGTCGTGGCGCAGTGATTGAATTTAAATACGATGTGTTTGATCGTGTGATAGAAAAAACGACCCGTTTTTCTGGTAAGAATGGTCCAGAGATATTTACCGATAAAATGAGTTATGACAATAGAACCGAAGATGAAAGTTTAACTCTTCATACAAGAGATGGGTTACTGGGTAATAATGAAAATACGCATGCCACCATTATTAGTAACCGATACGATGGTTTTGGTCGACTGATAGAAAGGCAGGTGAATGGATTACGTTACCAGTATAAGGATTATGATGACTCAAACCGTTATCAAAAAGTCATTCTGCCAAATGGTCACGCAACAACGTATAGCTATGATCCTGTGCTCGGATTAGTAACAAAGCAAGAAATTAGTAATGATCCATCTTGTACTCGGAGTTTTAGTTATAACAAGCGTGGATTGGTTGTGAGCGATGCCGCATCAATGAGTAGCACTCAATATGAGTATGATGCACTTGGAAATCTCAGTAAAAAAATAGTGACGAGTCTAGGTGCGACAGCTGAAAACGCCGTATTTTCATACTCAGCAAAGGGACTTCTATTGTCTATGCGCGATTTTACCGGTAGCACTAAGGCACTCACTTATGATGACTTTGGCCGTGTCCAGCAACTCGTTTTTGGGAATAGCAATGCAACAGCTGTTGTGAATCTTAACTATGACCAATTTGATAGGCTTGTTTCGCAGCGTTATGAAGATGGAAGTGATCATGTCGAAATGTACTTAGATTACGGTGCTAATGATATGGAAAGCACTCGCCGCTGGGTTTGCAATGGTCAAGAAACATTAAGAATGGATCTTTCCTATGATACTTCAATGCGTATTATTAAGAGAAAAACCATGACAAATGGAATCATTCAAACAGAAACATTTGATTATGACCAACTTGGAAGAATTGTAGAATTTGTCAGTTCGGGGGCCAATCCACCCCAAGATATTATGGGAAGATCGATAGTAAAGCAGCAGTTTCATTATGATCATTTTGATAATATTACTGATTTAACCACCCATTATGACAATGGAATTGTGAATACTGAAAGTCGCATCTTTGATGCTAAGATGCCAACAAGGTTAATCAACATTTATAATACACATGAGGATTTTACTAACCAAACCTTTGAATATGATGAACTTGGTAATCGTATTAATTTAGCACAGAGAGACTACCAACTTAGCTATAACAATTATGGTCAACTTTCTGAAATTCGAGATGATCAAAATAAGGTAATTCGTAAGTACTATTATGATGCTATTGGAATGCAAAGTGTTTCGGTTGATGCATTAGGAAATATTGCTCAACTTTATTACCACCATGATGAATTAGTTGCGATAACAAGGGCAAATGAATCATTGGCGTTCTCTGGATCAAATGGTGGAAAAGCATTAACGATTACTACCGATTTAAATATTACCCAAGCTAATTATAACTATTTAGATGGAACAAACAGTAATTTAGGTTCTACTCGTGATCAGGTAACTGTTGCCAGTTCATCATATCTACCATTTGGATGAGGATAACCCATGTTGAATAATTTAACTCGACGTAATTTTTTAAAACAAACGGCTTGTATCAGTGGGGCAACATTATGGTCATTCAAAGCTTTTCCTGTGAATGCTATGGTTTTCGACAAAGTGCTCCCACTATCTATTGACTTAGGGCAATTTGGTTATCATGGTCACCGCCTAGAAACACATATAGGTTTTTATCATACGGGTAATGGCTACCGTATTTATGACCCACTTTCTCAAAGTTTTATGCAATTTGATAATTTAGAATCGCCTCATGGTAAGGGGGGGATAAATGGGTACAGTTATTGTGTGAATGATCCCATCAACCAATTTGACCCTACTGGAGAATTTAACTTTAGAGGTTTTTTCTTCGGGTTATTTAGTTTTATTGTTGGGGTGGCCGTTGCTGTTTCAGCTGTTGTTACGGGAGGTGCAACCCTTGGTATTGCATTAGGTGTAATTGGCGGTGTGACAAGCGCAGTAAGTGGGGTGCTTGATATGGCTGTAGCGGGTATTGATGATAATTCACACCCCGCAACAAAAGGGCTAAAAATTGCTTCGGCAGCTTTTGGTTTAGCTGGAGCGCTGGTTGGAGGTGCAAACAGTATAGCTTCAACAATTAAAGCTGGAAGTGGCATGTCTTTTGCGCATAAAGCGTGGGGCTCAAAGTCATTTATTAAAATTACAGGTTTTTCTAATAAAAATATATTAGGTCAAATATCCCAAGCTCCGGCAATAAAATTTGTTGGGTTATCAGCAGATATGCTTGGCGTTGCTGGAGCATCAATGGTGATGGCAGCGACAGTGCAAGATGATAAGAAGCTAAAGTTATGGGGATCAATCATTAAATTCGGTGGTGGGATAACGAAAGGGATCGTAAAAACAGTGGATAACTGGAATCCAAAATTAGTGACATCATTTACCGGAAAATCATTTGGGCAAACAAAACAGAGTTGGATTAGTTCAGATAAGAAATTTGATATGAGAGTGGATTGGGCGAAGCGAGGCCTATCAATAGCCAAAGACCCTTGGTCAATAGCCGATCAAGTGGTTGCTCAAAAACAAGTGAATAGTAGTTCAAATGAGTCAGAAGTTACTCAATCTTCATCGGCATTTGTATCGAACTCAGCTATTCATGCCCCTTTAGTCATGAATGCGTTACATCAAGGAATTAGCCAAAGACAAGAATTCTATTCTCGCTTTGTTGACACTACGATTGGTGATGGGCTTCTTATTGGTGCGGCATAAATACATTTTGTAAGTGTTAGGGTTTATAAAAGTTATTATATAAGGAGGTGATGTAAATTATTGATAGCATGTATCACATTAGTGGAAATTCCACTCCATCATATGAACGGAATGATATGTGTATCGAGTGTGATATTTAATTAATCATTTTATCTTTGTAACACCTACATCAAAGTCATCAAGGGTGTTGTAAATATTATGGTTCTTAAAATTTAATATAACTATTTTAAGTTCTTAATTGAACAGGAGTTTTATTTATGAAAAGTATTAGTGTAATATCTAGCTTGTTGATCTCAATATTAGCATCGTCAGGTGCTACAGCTCTTTCTTTGCCACCTGAGGGGTATTTCCCACCTGAGCCACCAAATCCACCAGTCTCCGCAACAAAATCGTTGAGTATCTCATCTAGCCTAGGTGATAAAGTAGAGATCTATGCGAATGGTAATATGCAGGCTAAATTACTGGTTAAGTATGAATTATCTAGTGGCTTTTATAACCCAAAAATAACGCTCAAACAGAAAGATCTTGGAAGTGATTTACCATCAACTTGGAATGTTTCCTTTATTGACAATGGGTTTAGTCATTTACTCGATACAAGATCGATAACAGCTAGGAGTTTAGAAAAGAGCCAGACAGCGGAAGTTGTATATGTGACCTCTAAAGAGGTGGATTATATGGATATTTGTGTTGAGTTGACAGCTGAACATATTAGACACGGGGTGAAGACAAGTTCAACTTGCTTTGAGAATACAAATCAAGATAGAGTACTTGTGACTGCAAAACAACCAGTAATCTATTCTAATAACGATTTTGAAATCAAATATACCAATGAGGTGAAAAATAAAAAACTGACAATTAAAAACTATTCAATATCTCCTAAAGAAAATGTAAAAAATTTGGTTTTTAAAGTTGGAGATGGACATCTACGCGTTCCTGATAGTAAAAATAATGTCTACTCAATCCCCAAAAATTCAAAATTACTACAAGTTAATTCTAACGGAAGTTATCTTAGTTTTGCTGAGTTTTTACCTGGAGGTATAAATACTTACAGAACAGAGAGTAGTATTTCAGATCCATGGGTACTTGAAGTTCTTAATGACTCAAAAGCATTATTAAATCTTGCTTATGGTACAGGAAATGATTTAGTTACAACTACTAATACTGATAAGTGTATTAGATGGGGTTTTCGACCACTTCCAACAGGATCAGGATATGTGAAATACTGTATAGAATTCCAAAAAATCAAAACAAATGCTTGGCCTATGCCTCTTGCTACTACGCATCGTAAAACTCACAACATTTATATGATGGATAATTATGGCACATCACATAAATTGTCATTTAGATTCATAGATGGAGCACTTTACTATGGAAATGAACATATAAAATAGTAGATATACTAGATAAGTATTAATAGAGAAATAAGCTTCGCAGACTATAATGAATAGGTGAATATGTAATATATTCATGAAGCCATAACAAAAAGGTTGATATATTTTATTGGCCTTTTTTATTTGTAAGTAAAAATTATAGCTGCCTTAGAGGATGATGCTTTCTACAAGGCTACATCAGTATCGATTATTTAATTCAATCTAATTTAGTTCAAATTAAATTAGATTGATTATTGAAAATACTAGGATTTGGTTAATGACTCTGTTGTGAAAATAACCTGTTTAAATTGTGATCTTCTGCGGTGGAATTCATGGCAACAATTTTACTTTCTTAATTGATAGATATATCTAAGTAGTGTGTGGTGATAGAAAGAGAGCTTCTCAAACCTAATGTTGATGAGGTGATTCTATCTAGATAGCGGTGTATAGAGTGGTAACGTGCTTAGGACCACAACTTCAAGGATGAGCATGATCATAATGCATGAGGTGTCTTCAAATCTGTTGGCTTGACTCAGTGAGATTAACCCCATTTGAGTGGATGGAATTGCACTTTATCTGTGTGAATCAAATAGGCATGATGAGTTGCATATCAGCTCTTGGTTATATTAAGCAATTGAGTTAACTCATCTGTTTGAAAACATTCTTATATAAAATCTAAAATAATTGAATCAGTGAGGTTTATATGCCAAAACTCAATCATTGTGCAGTGGCAATTCTGTCTATACTCGGACTAATCTCTAGTCACATAGCATTTGCTAATATTAATGAACCCGTTGGTGAAGCTGTTGATATTATTAGTCAGGTGACTGATAGCCATGCAATAAAGTATTACAATGCAGCAGAATGGCAATCGGAGGAAAACCGTTTTCCCAGTTTGTCTGAATTACGCGATCAAGTTATTAATCAACAGTTACGGATACTGATGGATTTCAGTCAAATCGCCGATCTGGAACTTCAATCTGCATTGCAAGCCCAGTTTAGAAAAACCTATGGAGTGGGCTTCACTAATGTGTTTATCGCGATCACAGAACATAAAGGTGAGTTACTGTTTACACCGTTTGATCAGGCACAAGATGTGGACCTAACTCTACTGGAGGCTCCGCGTACAGCAAGGTTGCTTGCTCGTTCAGGGGCTTCTCGTAACGTATCTAGCAACAGTGAAACCAATACCCTGCCGCATGTTGCGTTTTACATCAACGTTAACCGTTCAATCAGTGATCAAGAATGTACCTTCGACAACTCTTGGTTGTGGAAAAATGACAAAGGCAGCCGTTCATTTTGTAAAGATGCCAATATCTCACTGATTTACCGAGTTAATTTAGAGCGTTCGCTGCAATATGGGATTGTGGGTTCCGCCACGCCGGATGCCAAAATTGTGCGCATCAGCCTAGATGATGACAGCACTGGCGCGGGGATTCATCTTAATGATCAGCTTACCTATCGTGTCTTCAAAGCTGATTACGCAACGTTGGATGCTTACTTCCGAGAGTGGTCAACGGATGCGATAGCACAAGACTATCGTTTTAGCTTCAATGCATTAAATAACAAAGCGCAGATTTTAAAAACCTTCCCAGTCACTAACGTCAACGCCAACTTTGAGCGTAAAGAGGTGTCAGGTTTTGAGCTAGGCGTTTCTGGTGGAGTGGAAGCCGATAAAAATGGCCCGAAGGCGAAGCTAGAGGCAAAAGCAAGCTATACACAGAGTCGTTGGTTGACCTACAACACGCAAGATTATCGGATTGAACGTAATGCAAAAAATGCGCAAAACGTCAGTTTTACGTGGAATCGCCAACAATATGCCACGGCTGAATCCTTACTTAACCGCTCGACCGATGCATTGTGGGTAAACCAATACCCAGTGGATGTGAACCGAATCAGTCCACTGAGTTACGCCAGTTTTGTGCCCAAAATGGATGTGATCTATAAAGCATCACCGAAAGAGACTGGAAGTACAGATTTTGTGATCGATTCTTCGGTCAATATTCGCCCGATCTATAACGGTGCTTACAAGCATTATTACGTGATTGGCGGACACCAGTCCTATCATGGCTTTGAAGACACGCCGCGCCGTCGAATCACCAAGTCAGCAATCTTTACGGTGGATTGGGATCACCCAGTCTTTACCGGTGGCCGGCCAGTGAATTTGCAGTTAGCAAGCTTCAACAATCGCTGTGTTGAAGCGGGTATAAAAGGGGTATTAAAAGCTAGAGTCTGTGATAAACAAAATGCCGCACAATCATTTATTTATGATCAGGACGGTCGCTATGTAAGCGCTAGTGATACCCAGTTGTGTCTTGATGGAGAAGCCTTAGAGGCTTTACAACCTTGTAATAGCAATTTAACTCAACGTTGGGAATGGCATGAGGGTACCGATGAGTTGAGTAATGTGCATACCAAGGAAATCTTAGGGCATAACAAGCAAAGCGGTGAACTTGGTCTTTATACAGCAAATAGTGATACGGTGAGCCTACGCACGATTACTTCTTACACTGATGTCTTCAATGTGCAGGAGAGCTCACCCATTCTCGGTTTTGCTCAAGGGGAAGTAAGCCATCAACGTGTTGGGCAGAACAACAAGATTTATGTTCGATCTGGGGCGGCGATTGATGCGATAGGAACTGCATCAACTTTGTTGGTCGGTGGAACGGGTGGCTCTTTGCAAACGGTAGATTTGCAAAATCTCAAAGCCATCAAAGCCATCGCGGGGGACTTCTACGGAGGCCAGCAGTTGGTGGAATTAACTTTCACTTACCGTGATGGAAGCCAAAAGGTACTTGGTTCAAAAAAATCGGCGACAAATACTCACGCAGAGAGTTTTGAAATTCCAAATGGTCGCCAAGTTCAACAACTGAAAATTTGGGCCGATGATTGGTTAGTGAAGGGTGTGCAGTTTGATTTGAACTAACTTTTTGCAGAACCTTACTAAAGAAAGCCTCAACGAAAGTTGGGGCTTTTTACATGCAAATAAGACCTAAAATTCACTAAAAAGTGAGCTCACGGTTGAGATGATAATATTTACTATCAATTGATGAATAGATGAACGAACGAGTGATAGCTTGACTGTATGCACAAGCTTGATTAACGTACAGAAGGATCAATATATATCTGATGAATATTCGTATACAGGGATGGTTCAGAGATGTTCAGAAAAGCATTAATGACTTACAGAAAAAAAAATGGTTTAAGCCAAGAAGAGATGGTCGAACAGCTTGCTGATATGGATACCTCTTTAGAGGGCTTAGATCGCGTCACTTACTCAAGATGGGAGAGAGGTATCACAAGCCCATCAATGCATCGTAAATATATTATCTTGAAAAGACTATATCTCTATGATGCACTTTTTGCTGAGCTAGCAGAAAGCAATAAGAGTAAGGTAGCTGAACAGCAGGACATAGTAAATAAACGTTTTGCCAGCTCTTCTTTGGCGACTGACCATTTTTATAATTCAAATGATGAGGTTAAGTATGTTTTAACCTCAAGTTTAGGATATGACGAATTTGATTTTTTTAGCCAATATGGAAAACAAGTATTTGATCATGAGTTATCCTATGAGGAGTCGTTGAGATTTGAAAATGGATGCTTGCTCAATGTGTTTTATAGTTTTTATAATGAACTAGGTTCTTTGTCTGGTCATGCTTTTTTTCATATTCTTGATATCGAACATCTTTCATTATTAGTGCCCGAGTTATCAAATGATAAAAGATTGGTTGATGTTGATAAAGTACTTTTTGTTGGAAGCTCATTTACAGCTTCGAAAAATATGTTCTTGGCTGCATCGTATTTATTAAAAGATGTGCTATTGGGATATCCAGATATTGAATATATATATGCAAGAGTATTTAATGAGTTTATCTTTAAGTTCTACCAGGTTCAAGGTGCAGTGATTGTAGACCGAAGTGAACCTACAGAGAGCGGCATTGCCTATAAAAATAAGCAATATAAATGGATTGGCGTGATGATATCCATAGATGATTTCTTTAAAAATAATGCTTTAGTTCCTAAGAATAAGCCAAAATTTTTAATGGAATTAGATATGAATAATCATCAACTTCCTCTGTCTGATTAAGCAAATTGGGTTTCATCTCCAAAGTGAAACCCTTGCAATGCAAATGGTGTTAAAGATTTAGCGAATTGATATTGATCGTCAGTTTCAACATTTTCAATAATCACTTTTTCATTTTCAATAGAATCGAAAAATTGAGCTAGCTTTCTCTTTTCTTGACAGGTTTTAGGAACTCGGATTTTAATGTAGTCATAAACTCCAGATTTATATTCATGCTCCCTAAAATCACTTGTATAAATATCATAATCATCGGCAGCTAGTGGAATATCTAACACATTCAATAGTAAAAGTCCATCCGAAAGCCTTTTACATGATTGACAGCTATTTCTTTCGGTGATTTCTATGATGAGCTCAGTACTTTGCTCTTTAAGTAGATTCGAGAAGGCTTTAAGCTCACTTAATAGAAAATAGTCACAAAGGTTACTACGTTCCAAGTTAATGAAGAGCTTTTTATTTTCTAGCATTTTGGGGAGTTGCTTATTGTTCTCAATTGCAAGCTGAATTGTGTTGAGTAAGCTTCTCACAGCATTAGGGTGTTTTATCTGTTTATTGTAAATGTTTGACTTCTCAGTTTCTGAAAGATTCGCACCATCGATAAGGATTTCATATCCGATTGTATAACCTGTTTCAGGCTCTACAATATTTTGTAGCTTATATTTTATATCGGAGAATTCTATGTTTCCTAAATTTTCAGCGAGTTCAAAAATCAGCTTGCACATTTCTTCGTTTCCTTTACTAACATGTACCCATTATTGCGAATGTTAACGATCTGATAACCAAAGTTATTTACCGTTAAGTTTGTTTGAAATACTACTTGTGTAATGTTATTTTTAGACTTTAATTCTTTCCAAATATAGTGGCTGATCTTCTCATATGAGATAGGCCTTCCAGTTGGGTTTTGTGAAAAAAGGCAGAGTAATAGCACTACATTCTTACTGACTCTTTCGCGTGTGTCTAAACTATAAATAAATCCATCACTTCCCCCAATAAAGCGAGAAGAAAACTCTCTGTTTATCTCTTTTAGTTTTATACAACTTGAGCAATATTCACTCTTTTTTCTACTGTCTCTAGGTGCATAACAGAGACTATCAATATCAACAAAGTAGTTCATACCGACTCCTAAATTTATATCAAAATTTGTTCAATAAGATGTAATGATTGATAAAGAAACAGCAATAAAAATTATTATTTAAAATATGATCCTATAAAAAAAGCGCTTTAGACAGGGCATGTTTAACTGTTTTATTGAAAAAAATGCCACACTTTTAAGAAATTTAGTGGGTTTAAAATTATTTTTATATCACTTCATTTATTGACTATCTGTCACGCCTAAGTCTTAAGTATTGGTAGCTTAGTAAGTAGGGTTTATGTAATGGTTTTATTGTAACCACATAAATACCATTGTTTATCTAAGCTACTATGGTCATATCTAATTGTATACGGGCTTGAGTGAATATCTTGAGTTTTATTTTTGTGGCATTTGAATTCATAACAAAAATGAAAATGCTACAGATTACCTAGAAAACTACTGGTAAATTGATCTTATGATCGGTGAGGGCTGATGTATGCAATTGCAAAATTAGAAAAGGAATGTCAATTGTTGGCAAACATCAGTCAATCTTATGTGTGGCATTAGATATGAAGATGATATGCATGTTGGTTTGAATGAAGAGCGTTTTCTAACTAACAAGCATAAATCAGTGGATGCTTAGAGCTAGAAAAAGAAAGCATGGCATATTAATGCTAATGCCTGTGGTATCAAAAATCTCAAGAAGGTAAAGTTTAATAAAAATAAAAATAAAAATAAATGATTGATATTTAAAGGGTTGTGTTTTTTATGTCAGAAATAAAAATAATTTTCTTTGAGATTTTTTTTAAAAAAAATAAGGTGTTAAGACTGTTTACTCAAATGATAACTCTATATGCCTTCTGGTTTATATATCCATGAGTCTTAATTGGTATGCAATAGACGGCTAGGATAATTGATCGGTTGTCAGTAAAGATTTCGGTTAATTAAAGTATTCAGTTCTAATTATTTTCTGCTATCCACCAAAGGGTATTGGAGGTATATCAATTGTCAAAATTGTGGCGAAACAATAAAGATGGTAACTTTTCACAGGCAGACTGGCATAAATCAATAAAAAACAGACTCAAACCGAAAAATTAAAATGGTAACTATTGTGCAACACCTACCTAATATCATCCAAAGACCAACTAATAAATTTGGTAACTTTTGCCCTGAATGACTAGGAGGACTAGCGGGGGCATTTGAATCGGATAAGTAGTGGCCGTTACCGACCACCACTCTCCTAAGAACCGTGCATGCGAGTTTCCCAGCACACGGCTCAAGCCTTTCTAAGGCCGGAATCGGGTTCCGCCGAAGAACCCCAAAAAGTGACGATTCTGAGATGAATCGCCCCGCTTTTCTTAGACACTGTTCTGATTAGAATGGACTGCCCACGGTTGATTAGACACCTCCAGGCTATTCTTTGAGCACAGGAGGAACCAGGATGAGCAACAAAAGATACATGCCAGAATTCAAGGACGAAGTCGTCAAGCAAGTTCTTGAACAAGGGCATTCTGTAGTGGTCAACTAAATCCGGACACCTGTTTAGACCGATTCTCGGCTTCCGCAGGCGGCACCCCATCATTATGTTGATGGGGCCGTTGCCAGTTGTAGTAATCCATCAGGTATGCGGCGATGTCCCGTTTGGCTTCACGAGCGCTCATATACCCAGTTGATGGGATCCATTCTGTTTTTAAGCTCCGGAACAACCTCTCCATGG